>NZ_FCOF02000017.1 GCF_001544755.2 Caballeronia catudaia
AAACGACTCCACGCCGATGATAGTGCGGATACCCGTGTGAAAGTAGGTAATCGTCAGGCTCCTCATGCCCTAACGCCAAAACCCCACCCCGCAAAGGTGGGGTTTTTGCGTTGGGGCGCTGCAATTCTGAAACGGCAGCGGAGCCTCAAGGCTTACCCCTGTTCAAGCGCTAAAATCCTGTACGTATCTCCCAAGCGCGGCTTAAGCCGTCGAGTCCCATGCTACGTCTAAGCGAAATCAAGCTCCCGCTCGATCATCCCGAATCGGCTATCGAACCTGCGGTCCTCGCGCGTCTTGCGGAGATCGGCGTCGATGCCGAGCAACTTGTGAGCTTCCATGTATTTCGCCGCGCGCACGACGCCCGCAAGCGCGCCGATATCAAGCTCAACTACATCATCGATGTGGAGCTGAAAGACGAAGCATCGGTATTGAAGCGACTCGAGGCGCGGCCGCAGCCGCACTGCGGCGTCACGCCGGACATGACGTATCGCTTCGTCGCGACAGCGCCCGCGCGATCGACGCAGCCTCGCCCAGTCGTCATTGGCATGGGGCCGTGCGGGCTTTTTGCCGGATTGATCCTCGCGCAGATGGGCTTTCGACCGATCATCCTCGAGCGCGGTAAAGCCGTACGGGAGCGGACGAAAGATACGTGGGGCCTCTGGCGACGCAACGAACTCAATCCGGAGTCGAATGTTCAGTTCGGAGAAGGCGGCGCCGGCACGTTCTCGGACGGCAAGCTCTACAGCCAGATCAAGGATCCGAAGCACTACGGTCGCAAGGTTCTCGATGAATTCGTCAAAGCCGGTGCGCCCGAAGACATTCTGTACCTGAGCCGCCCGCACATTGGTACGTTCAGGCTCGTCAGCATGGTCGAGAAGATGCGTGCGCAGATTCATCAGCTCGGCGGCGAAGTACGATTCCAGCAGCGCGTCGAAGATATCGATATCGACAACGGCAAGATGCGCGGCCTGCGTCTGTCGACGGGGGAAACTTTGCGCTGCGATCATGTCGTGCTGGCCATCGGCCATAGCGCGCGCGATACGTTCGAGATGTTGCACGATCGCGGCGTGTACATGGAAGCCAAGCCGTTCTCGCTGGGTTTTCGTATCGAACATCCGCAAGGCGTGATCGATCGAAGCCGCTTCGGAAAATTCGCCGGTCACGAGCGGCTCGGCGCCGCCGACTACAAATTGGTCCATCACTGCAGCAACGGACGCGCCGTCTATAGTTTCTGCATGTGTCCGGGCGGCACGGTGGTCGCGGCGACGTCGGAATCCGGGCGCGTCGTGACCAATGGCATGAGTCAGTATTCGCGTGCTGAACGCAATGCGAACGCGGGTATCGTCGTCGGCATTACGCCGGACGACTATCCTGGCGGCCCGCTTGCCGGCATCGCCTTTCAGCGCAAATGGGAAGAGCGTGCGTTCGAGCTAGGCGGCGGCGATTACTCCGCGCCGGGGCAACTGGTCGGGGATTTCATCGCGGGACGCGCATCCACGTCGCTCGGTTCGGTCACGCCTTCCTATAAGCCGGGTGTGAAGCCGACCGACTTGAGCACCGCGCTTCCCGATTACGTGATCGAAGCGATTCGCGAAGCCTTGCCCGAGCTCGACAAGAAGATCAAGGGGTTCGCGATGCATGACGCCGTCTTGACGGGTGTCGAGACGCGCACGTCGTCGCCGTTGCGCGTGCGTCGGAAGGACGATTATCAGAGCGTCAACGTCGAAGGCCTGTATCCGGCGGGCGAGGGCGCAGGTTATGCGGGCGGTATCTACTCGGCGGCGATCGATGGCATCGAAGTCGCGGAAGCGGTCGCCCTGAAGATGATGAGCGAGCACGCCGCGGCGGCCTGATATTCGGCACGTCTTCCGCGCGAAGGTCATCTGATATATCAGACAAACCAGCCGACTAAAACGAAAAGGGCGCATCGCCAGACACGATGCGCCCTTCAAAGCCCAAACCGCAGCCGCGTCAAGTCACCACACCCACCTGCCAGGGCACGAACTCACTCTGCCCATACCCGTGCAGTTCACTCTTCGATGCCACGCCCGACGCGCAGTCGAGCATCATCTGGAAGATTTTGTCGCCGAGCTGCTCGATGGTCGCTGATCCGTCGACCACGCCGCCGCAGTTGATGTCCATATCCTCTTCCTGCCGCTCCCACAGCGCCGTGTTCGTCGCGAGCTTGAGCGAAGGCGAGGGCGCGCATCCATAAGCCGATCCGCGGCCCGTCGTGAAGCAGATGAGATTCGCGCCCGACGCAACCTGGCCGGTCGCGGACATCGGATCGTAGCCGGGCGAATCCATGAAGACGAAGCCCTTCGCATCGATGCGCTGCGCGTATTCATACACCTCGACGAGATTCGTCGTGCCGCCCTTCGCAACCGCACCGAGGGATTTTTCGAGAATCGTCGTCAATCCGCCGACCTTGTTGCCCGCCGACGGATTGTTGTCCATCGCCGCACCGTTGCGCGCGCAGTATTCTTCCCACCACTTGATGCGCGTCAGCAGTTTTTCGCCGACTTCACGGCTCACTGCGCGTCGCGTCAGCAAATGCTCGGCGCCATAAACTTCCGGCGTCTCCGACAGAATCGCCGTGCCGCCATGCGCGACGAGCTTGTCGACGGCCGCGCCGAGCGCCGGATTCGCGGAAATGCCCGAATAGCCATCCGATCCGCCGCACTGCAATCCGACGATCAGATGCGACGCAGGCACCGGCTCGCGCTGCACGCGATTCGCATCGGCGAGCATTTCCTTCACGAGCGCGATGCCGTGCTCGATCGTCTTTCGCGTGCCGCCACTGTCCTGAATCGTGAAGCTGCGCAACTTCGCGCCGTCCTTCAGCCCGCTCGATTCGAGCACGCCCGAAATCTGGTTCGTCTCGCATCCCAGACCGACGAACAGCACCGCGTGAAAGTTCGGATGCACCGCGTAACCCGCGAGCGTGCGGCGCAAAATGCCGAGACCTTCACCCTGCATGTCGATTCCGCATCCGAGACCATGCGTCAGCGCGATCACGCCATCGACGTTCGGATAATCCGCGAGCGCTTCCGGATGCACGTCGCGCCGGAAGTGATCGGCGATCGCGCGCGCGACCGTCGCCGAGCAGTTCACGCTCGTCAGCACGCCGACGAAATTGCGCGTCGCCACGCGGCCGTCGTCGCGGCGGATGCCCATGAACGTCGCGGGTTTATCGACGAACGGCGTCGGGTGCAGATCGACGCCGAATTCGTGCTCGCGCGCAAAATCGGCCATCGACAGATTGTGCGTGTGTACGTGCTGCCCGCGCGAAATCGCCTCGCGCGCCACGCCGATGATCTGGTTGTAGCGCTTGACGGGCTGGCCCGCGGCGATGTCGCGCGTCGCGATCTTGTGGCCCGGCGGAATCAGGCCGGCGACGACGAGATCCTCCGACGCGATCCGCGCGCCGGAGAGCAACTGACGCGTCGCAATGACGACGTCGTCGTTGGGATGCAGCCGGATGACCGCATGGTCGGTGGATGTGGTGGACATGGTTTTATTCTCAGACCGTTGAAGGTGCGCGGCCGTCGTCGCGCCGGGCTTGCTCTTCATCGGCGCGATTGAGCGGTTCGATCTTGCCGACAATCACAAGATAGCTGAACGCACCGAGGAAGCAGAAGCCACCCGCGACGCACAGCGGAATCACGAACGAGCCCTTGGTGATCGCAAGCATCACGCCGGTGAAGGTCGTGATTACGATACCGGCAAGATTCGACGCGAAGTTCTGAATGCCGCCGATCGACGCGACGTGATCCGGCGTCGGCGCGACGTCGCTCGGCAGCGACCAGATGCTGGCGGCGGCGAACGCAAGGCTGGCGTAAGCGATGCCGAAGAACGCGAGCATCAGATAGATGTTGGTCACGAAGGCGCAGAGCGTGATGACCGACGACAGCAGCATGCCGCCGACCATGCAGGTCTTGCGCGCTGCAGTCAGGCTCCAACCGCGCTTGAAGAGCGAGTCCGATACGACGCCGCCGAGCCAGCCGCCGGGAATCGACATCAGTGCGGGAATGGTGCCGAGCGTGCCGAGCGACTTGAGCGAGAAGCCGTGTGCCTGCACGAGATAGCTCGGGAACCAGGTGATGAAGAAGTAGATCACGAAGTTCAGGCAGAAGAAGCCGAGCATCATGCCCCACAGCGTGCGGTACTTGAACAGCGACGCCCACGACACCTTGTTCTTCGGCGCGACCGGGACCGGCGCGACATCGGTTTCGCCCGTCAGATCGCCCTTCGACTTGTTACGGTAGATCAGGAACCAGCCGAGAATCCACACGAAGCCGATCACACCGGTGATGACGAACGACGCTTCCCAGCCGAACGAACTGATGATCAGCGCGACGACCGGAATCGACAGCGCGGAGCCCACGCGAGAGCCGGAATCGAAGATGCTGGTGGCGAACGCGCGTTGCGATTTCGTGAACCATTGCGACACGAGTTTCGCGCACGACGGATACGCGCCCGCCTCACCGATGCCGAGCATCAGACGGCAGCCGAACATACCCATGACGCTCGACGCGGCCGCGGTCAGCGCCGTGAACACCGACCACCAGCCCACCGCGAGCGGCAGCGCGATGCGCGCGCCGACGCGATCGACGAACCAGCCGAACGGCATTTGCATGAGCGCGTAGCTCCAGAAGAAGCCGCTCAGGATGAAGCCCATCTCGGCCGGGCCGATGTTGAGCGCCTTCTCGATCTGCGGTGCGGCGACCGCGAGGTTTGCACGATCGATGTAATTGATCGCGATAGCCAGAAAGGCCAGAAATATCACTACCCAACGCATTTTGCGCATCGTTTGTCTCCTCAATGGGGCGGCACTTCGTTTCATTCCGGCTCGAATCCGCGATGCCGGCGCGGCGAGCCGTGATTAAAAAATCGTGATTTCGTGCTTCAGGCGGATTCGAGTGCGTCGCGCAACCGCTTCTGTTCGATGTCGAGCTTCAGTTCCCGCGCGAGATCGATAACAGGCCGGAAGCGGCGAACCTTCTTCTCGTCGTGATTGCGCGCGATATCCGCGAGCCGATGCACGAGAAGCGGGTTCTCGAAGCGGTCGCGCACGCTCGCGACGTATTCTGTCGCGACGTCGGCCTTGCCGAGCGCCGCGAAAACCGGTAGCACTTCGTCGCGCCACGTCGCTTCGAGCGGATCGCGATACGCCGGATCGCGCATGGCGTCGAGCACGGTCATGTCGGGCGAGCCGTCGCGCGTGCGCCAGATTTGCGCGAGCATCGTGTGGCCGAGATTCAGCAGCAGAAGCTTGAGACGTTCGTAGTGCTCGAGATCGTCCGTGACGACGATGTCTTCGTGCTCGCACGGCAGCACCATGCCCGCCTGCCGCTCGATCGCCCACAACGCATACGGTTCGGCGATCGCGCCGACCGGCTGGATCGGCTCCGAAACGATGCGGTCGACGAGCGAATTCACCCACACGCAGTCTTTCCTCAGATAGGCGATGAACGCATCGTCGGCGTGCCATCCACGCGCAACGCCGACGACCAGATCACGCAGCGTGTCGCCGTTACGCGAAACCAGCTCGCAGGGCAGGAGCGTGATCGGCGCCGCGCCCGCCTGGAAACGCGCGTGCAGCAGCACCGCGAGCTTCGCCGCGAAACCGCGCGGCGTGCGCTGCCCGGCGAGCAGTTCGGCCGTGTCTTCGTCGAAGAGGGCGTAGCCCGCATCGGCCGTATTCGAGACGATCACCTTCACGTCGCGCTTCGCACGCTCGATCAGCAATGGCCAGTCCTCGTTCGCGTGTAGCGCCTCGGTGATCGAATCGCACTCGACGGTCGTATCGATGGTCTCGTCCCAGCGGCGTCCGCGAATGCGCACCGGATAGCGTCCGGCGGAGCGCAATGCGTCGATGCGCGCGCGGCTATCCGCGCTGGACGTAGTCTGCACGACAGTGATCTTGCCGAGCGCCGACGCCGGATCGCGGCGCGCCGCAACGGCCACGAAGAAATCGACGTGCGCCTGCAGGAAACGGCTCGTGCCGAATTGGAGAATCGGATTGCTCATCGTCGGGCGCGCTGTGGGGAAGATTCGAGTGGGAACGGTTCCAGATCGCCGTAAAAAATTGGCCACCTGGCCTTACCGGATTGCATACTAGTGTCTTGAAATAGAATTGGTCAAGCCACTTGTAATCGGTTCAGGAGGGGCAAATCCGCGCCGCCCGGAGCGTCAGCCCTCCTGCTGATTACAATCCACGTTTTCCCCGAGACAAAAAGCAGGAGCCAGCACGTGAGCGTGAAACCAGCCGAGACGCGCCGCCTCTATCTACAGATCGCCGACAAGTTGCGCGGGCTGATCGAGCAGCAGGATTTCGCGCCGAATGGCCGCCTGCCATCGGAGCGCGAACTGGCGCAGACGCTCGGCGTGTCGCGGCCGTCGGTGCGCGAGGCGCTCGTCGCGCTGGAGCTGGAAGGGCGCGTCGAAATCCGCATGGGTTCGGGCGTCTATATCGTCGCCGCGCCCGCGTCCAAGCCAGCGGCGGCCGAGGCGGAACTGGGCGAAAGCCCAATCGAGATCATGAACGCGCGCAGCGTGATCGAAGGCGCGATCGCGGCGAGCGTCGCGCCGTTCGCGAGGCCAAAGGAGCTGAAAGCGCTACGGGCCGTGTACGAGACGATGGCGCGCGAAGTCGAACACGGCCAGGTGCCGATGGCCGCCGATCGCGCGTTTCACATCGCGATCGCGCAGATGACGGGCAACGACGTGCTGGTGCGCACGGTCGGCAGCCTGTACGACGAACGGCACAGCCCGCTGTCGTCGACGCTGCGCGGACACTTCGAAGGGGAGGAAACGTGGGCGGCCGCGCTCGGCGAGCATCGCGAGATTCTGGAAGCGCTGGAAGCGCGCGACGCAGTCTGGGCGCAGGCTGCCATGCAGCGGCACATGCGTCAGTCCGCGGCGCGGCTGATGACGAAACGCAAAGGCTGAGCACGGCGCGCGCGCAGAACGCGCGCCGGCGTCGAAAGGATGACCGCGTCAGCCCGGATAGGCTTCATCGACCTTCAGACCCGCCAGCTTGAAGATCACGCGCAGCGTTTGCGGCGCGATATCCCGGCGCGAGGCGAGCGTCGTCAGGACGAAGTCCATCACTTTGGCGTACTTCAGCATCGTCAGACACGTTTCGATGTCGGTGGAGCCGTCGCGCATCGATTCGGCGAGGCGCAGCATCTCCACGGAAATCTCTCGGGCCATTTCGAGTTCGAGTTGCTGCTTTTCACTCCACGCGGGCATCGCGGTCAGTGCCGCGAGCATCTCCTGGAATTGTTTCTCTGCTTTCTTGTCCGGGATCGCATCCATCGCCGTCCTCTCATGTTCATGGCGCCGGCGAGTCGCATTCGCCGCGCTGTGCGTTAGGTGTTACGTAACAAATACCGGGCGCGGGTGACGACGCTTTACGTGTCGAGGCGCGGGATCGTTACCAGCTTGTTGCTCCTGCTTGCCGCATCGGTACGTAGCCCGAAGCCACGTCGTGTCGTCTTTTCCAATGGCCTATTGTCGGGACGATGCACAAACCGTTCCATGCGTTCCATTCACGCATTCGCCGATGAGCCGGTCATGGGGACAAAGAGCGTCTTTGCGCTTTTGGGTAAACTTCCTCTTTTGAGACGGCAGAACCAGCGGTTAGCGCACATTCGGCGCGAACATGCTCCGCTTTTTTATTCGACACACGTTCACGATGATCAGGAATTCCTCCGCGTCGGCTCCGGGCACACCCGACCCCTCCACCAAACACGACATCCGTCCAGGCCAGTCGATCGAACTGCTGAAGGAACTTCACATCCTCACGCGCGACGGCAAGATGAACCAGGACAGCCGCCGCAAACTGAAACAGGTCTATCACCTCTATCAGTTCATCGAACCGCTTCTCTCCGAAGTGCATGCGCGCCAGGGGGCCGTATCACTCGTGGATCATGGAGCGGGGAAGTCCTATCTTGGGTTTATTCTCTACGATCTCTTCTTCAAGACTCTGCGCGATCGGTCACACATCTTTGGAATCGAGACGCGTGAAGAGCTCGTAAAAAAGTCCGAAGAATTGGCGGAACGCCTCGGGTTTACCGGGATGTCGTTTCTGAATCTGTCGGTGGCCGAATCAATCGGTTCGGATCGTTTGCCGGAATCGATCGATATCGTCACGGCGCTGCACGCGTGCAACACCGCAACCGACGACGCCATCCACTTCGCTCTGCAAAAGAATGCGAAGTACATCGTCGTGGTGCCCTGCTGTCAGGCGGAAGTCGCTTCGGTGCTGCGCAAGAACAAGGGGCATTCGCTCTCGAAAAACGTGCTGACTGAGATGTGGCGGCATCCATTGCACACGCGTGAGTTCGGGAGCCAGATCACGAACGTGCTGCGCTGCCTGCAACTCGAATCGCACGGCTATCAGGTGAGCGTGACGGAACTCGTCGGCTGGGAGCACTCGATGAAGAACGAGTTGATCGTCGCGCAGTTCAAGGATCTGCCGCGCGGACGGCCTGCGCAAAGACTTTCCGATGTGCTCGAAACGCTGGGACTCGACGAATTGCGCGAGCGCTTCTTCACGCCCGCGCATTGATCAACGTTTGTCCATCCACGCCTTGAAGCCGTCGAGCCCGAGGCGGCGCAGCGTTTCGATATTGCGTTCGTAGATGTCGGATGCATCGGGAAACGCGGCGACGGCGCGATCGATGCTCGCTTCGCGAATCAGATGGAACGTCGGATACGGCGCGCGGTTCGTGTAGTTGTCGATATCGTCCGGCGCGCTGCCTTCGAACCGATAGTCCGGATGAAAGCTCGCGATCTGCAATTCGCCCGCGAGCCCCGACTGGTGGAGCAGGCGCTCGGCGAAGGAGAGGGCGTCGTTGTAGTCCGCGAAGTCCGCGAACGCGTGCGGCGTGATGAAGAGCGTCGTGTCGATGACTTCCGGGTCCGTGTCGCGCAGCAGGCGAAGTTCGTCGGTCAGTTCCACGACCAGGTCGTCGACGCCGCGCGCCTCGCTCACCACATAGCGAATCTGCTTTTTGACATGCACGCTCTTCGCGAACGGGCACAGGTTCAGGCCGATCACCGCGCGGGTGAGCCAGTGTTCGGTCGCCGCGATCACGTCGTCGCGGGTGCTGCTGTCACTCATGAATCTTCCTGTTTGCGATGTGCGGAGCAAGCCGACGCGATCAGAGCTCGTGCGATGCGCGGCGCCGCGAGCAGCGGGCCGGAGCCGGGGCCGTAAGTCTGACTCGTCGCGTAAATGCCGTCGACCAGCAGCGCGAGCGATTCAGCCAGCTCGGCGGGATTATCCGCTTTCGCCGCCGTCGAAATCTCGACGAGGCGCGTCATCAGATAACTTTTGTTGCGATCGACCGATTGCCGCGCGGGATGCGCCGGATCGCCGAATTCGCACGCGATGTTCACGAACGGGCAGCCACGATAATCCGGCGCCGACGCCCGTTTCACCAGATCTTCCAGCGCCTGGACGATCTGCTTCGCCGGCTCGTCCGGATGCTTCGCGACGCTCGCCTCGAAACGCTGCCGAAACCCTTCGTCCATGCGATCCAGATACGCGACGACGAGCTCGTCCTTCGACGCGAAACGCCGATACAAGCTCATCTTGTTGACGCCCGCGCGCTCCACGACGGCATCGACGCCGATCGCGCGGATGCCGTCGCGATAGAACAGCTCCTGCGCGGCGTCGAGCAATTGTTCCTGCGCCGTCGCGCCGTCGGTGCGGACACTGCGGCGGGCGTGGGGTTTCGGCTGGTCGCTCGTTGATCGTGCCAAAGTCGGTTCCTCGAAATTTTGCTGCATGCTTGACATGTTACCGATCGGTAACTAAGCTCGCAACTCTGATGTGACAGAGCGGTAACGTCGCGGGACAAAAATCAACGGAGCGGAGCAGCGATGAATTGGGTAGCGAGACGGCTGAACGGCCGGATGCATTACGGCTGGATCGCGGTAGGCGTCGTTTTTTTCGTGTTGCTCGCCGCCGCCGGCACGCGCGCGACGCCGAGCGTCATGATGCTGCCGCTCGAAAAACAGTTCGGCTGGTCGCGCGGTACGATTTCCCTGGCGATCTCGATCAATCTCGCGCTGTACGGTCTCGCCGGTCCGTTCGCCGCGGCGGCGATGCAGCGCTTCGGCGTCCGTCCGACTGTGCTCGCCGCGCTTGCGACGCTGGCGGCGGGCGTCGGCATTTCGTCGATGATGACCGAGCCGTGGCAAATGGTGCTGGTCTGGGGCGTGATGGTCGGCAGCGCGACGGGCGTTGCGGCGCTCACGCTGTCCGCGACGATCGTGAACCGCTGGTTCACCACGCATCGCGGTCTCGCGATGGGCATTCTCACGGCCAGTTCCGCGACCGGCCAGCTCGTGTTCCTGCCGTTTCTGGCGTCGATTTCCGAGCGCTTCGGCTGGCGGCCGGTCGTGCTCCTCGTCGCGGCGGCGGCGGCGATCGTGCTGCCGCTCGTCGCGTGGCTGCTGCCCGAGCGTCCAGCGGATCTTTCGCTGCGTCCTATCGGCGAAAAGGCCGATCTGCCGCCCGGCGCGATTCCGACGCCGAAGAATCCGATCAAGCTGGCGTTCAGCACGCTCGCGTCGGCCAGCAGGACGCGCGATTTCTGGCTGCTGTTCTTCAGCTTCTTCGTTTGCGGCGCGAGCACGAACGGTTACGTCGGCACGCATCTGATCGCGATGTGCTCCGACTACGGCATGACGCAAGTGCAGGGCGCGACGCTGCTCGCCGCGATGGGCATCTTCGATCTTTTCGGCACGACGTTGTCCGGCTGGCTGTCGGACCGCTTCAATGCGCGCGTGCTGCTGTTCTGGTATTACGGCCTGCGCGGGCTGTCGTTGATTTATCTGCCATACGCGTTCGGCATCGATTTCTTCGGTCTGCCGCTCTTCGCCGTGTTCTACGGGCTCGACTGGATCGCCACCGTGCCGCCGACCGTGCGCCTCGCCACCGATGTCTACGGCAAGGAATCGGCGCCGATCGTGTTTGGCTGGGTCGTCGCGGGCCATCAGCTCGGCGCGGCGTTCGCGGCGCTCGGCGGCGGAATGCTGCGCTCGAGCCTCGGCAGTTACACCGTTGCGACGATGATCTCGGGCGGCCTGTGCCTCGTCGCGGCCGTGACCGTGCTGCGCATCAATCGCGCGGGGCGGTCGGTGGGCGTCGCCGCGACCTGACCCGATCAGCCCCGATCTGCACGCGGGCGCGCGCTTGTTTATCCTTGTCGTTCGTTTATCCATCGAACAAGGAAACATGCCATGTCCGCGAAGCCCGCTCCGACCGATGTCGACATCCACGAACTGATCGCCGGCCGATGGAGCCCGCGCGCCTTCTCCAACGCGCCGATCGAGCGCGCGCAACTGCACCGGCTGCTGGAAGCGGCGCGCTGGGCGCCGTCGTCGAATAATCAGCAGCCGTGGCGCTTCATCGTATTCGACCGTCAGCGCGACGAAGCCGCGTTCAGACGCGCATTCGACACGCTCATGCCGGGCAATCAGAAGTGGAACGTGACCGTGCCGCTGCTCATCTGCGTGACGGCGTCGACGCTCACGCCGAAGGGCGACACGAACCGCACCGCCAGTTACGACACGGGCGCGGCCGCGATGGCGCTCGTGCTCCAGGCGCATGCGCTGGGACTGGCGACGCATCAGATGGGCGGCTTCGATCGCGACGCGTTCCGCCAGGCGTTTTCGATTCCCGCGGACGTCGAACTCATCGCGATGATGGCGATCGGTCATCACGGCGACGCCAGCCAGCTCGATGAAACATTGCGCGAGCGGGAAGCGGCGCCGCGCGCGCGCCGGACGCTGGGCGAAACGGTCTTCGAAGGCGCCTGGAACAAAGGCTTCGAATAAGAGGTTTCAAAGCTCGTCCGCCGCCGAGAGCGGACGAGCGACATCTTCGAGCGACTTGCGCTCGGCCGCGACGCCCCAGATTCCGGCGACGACTGCGGCCGCGATCATCAGGAACGAGCCGAGCAGGTAGCCCGCGAACACAGGCCCGCGCTGATGCGTATCGATCAGTTGCCCGAACAGCGTCGGCCCGATGATGCCGCCGAGCGCCGTGCCGAACGCGTAGAACACTGCGATCGCGAGCGCGCGAATCTCCAGCGGGAAGGTTTCGCTCACCGTCAGATAGGCGGAACTCGCCGCCGCCGACGCGAAGAAGAAAATCACCATCCACGCGATGGTCTGCGTCGTCACGCTGAGCATGCCGTGCATGAACATCCAGCCGCTGATCGTCAGCAGCACGCCGGACATCGCGTACGTGAAGGCAATCATCCTGCGCCGGCCGAGCACATCGAAGAGTCGGCCGAGCAGCAGGGGACCGAGGAAATTGCCCGCGGCGAACGGCAGCACGTACCAGCCGATGTGATCGCCGGGCACGTGATAGAAGTCCGTCAGCACGAGGGCGTAGGTGAAGAAAATCGCGTTGTAGAAGAACGCCTGCGCGGTCATCAGCGTGAGCCCGACGAGCGAGCGGCTGCGATGCGCCCTGAAAAGCGTATGAAAGACCTCGCGCAGCGGCGTTGCTTCGCGCGCGTGCAGGCGCAGCGGCTTGACCGGCGTATCCGGAATCTGCACGCCGTGCTCCCGAAAATGCGCCTCGATTTCCTCGACGATCTGCCGCGCTTCTTCCGCGCGATTGTGCGTGATGAGCCAGCGCGGGCTTTCCGGCACCCACATCCGCATGAGGAGAATCGTCAGGCCGAGCAATGCGCCGATGAGAAAACACGCGCGCCATCCCCAATCGGGCGGAAGCAGGCCGGGATGGAGCAGCACGATCGAGCCCGCCGCGCCGATGCCCGCGCCGACCCAGAACGTCCCGTTGATCGCGAGGTCGGTCCAGCCGCGCAACCGTGCGGGCGTGAACTCCTGAATCGTCGAATTGATGGCGGTGTATTCGCCGCCGATTCCCGCGCCCGTCAGAAAGCGGAACAGCACGAACGTCGCAAGATTCCACGAGAACGCGCTGGCGGCGGTGGCCGCAACGTAGAGAAAGAGCGTGATGAAGAACAGCTTGCGGCGTCCGAGCCGGTCGGTGAGCCAGCCGAAGCCCAGCGCGCCCAGCACCGCGCCCGCGATATACGCGCTGCCCGCAATGCCGACATCGGCATTGGAAAACTGCAGCGCAGGGCTGGACTTGAGTGCGCTCGCGACCGCGCCAGCAAGCGTGACTTCTAGCCCGTCGAGCAACCAGGTGATGCCGAGCGCGAGCACGATCAGCGTGTGAAAGCGCCCCCACGGCAGACGATCGAGACGCCCCGGCAGATCGGTTTCGATAATGCCTGGGCGCGCGCTGGCTTTATCGCTCAAACGGTTCTCCTGTTGCGCATCGGTTTCGCTCATGGTCTGAAGCGTGCTTTACTGCGACTAAGCGCGCGAAAAAGTAAAGAGATTGCCGCGCGGGTCGAGCAAACTGCATTCCGCTTTTGATGAATAAACTCAATGGTTTAAAAATATCTGAAACGCGGTTGATACGCTTGCCGGAACATGTTAAAAACGCCGTCCACGTTTGAATGCGGTGTCCTTGAACGACGCCGCCGATGCCCATGACTTATTGCGCGATCGATTTCGGCACGTCGAATTCCGCCGTTGCGCTGCCGGATGGTTTGTCGGTCCGGCTGGCGCCCGTGGAAGGCGACGCGACCACGCTGCCCACGGCGGTCTTCTTCAACACCGACGAGAATAACCAGTCCTACGGCCGCGCGGCGCTCGAGGCGTACATCGATGGCTTCGACGGCCGCCTGATGCGCTCGATGAAGAGCATCCTCGGCTCGCCGCTCGCGGACAACAGCACCGATCTCGGCGACGGCTCGGCCATCAAATACACCGATGTGATCACGCTCTTTCTGCAGCATTTGAAGCAGAAAGCGCAGGCGATCGCCGCCGAGCCGCTCACGCGCGCGGTGCTCGGCCGCCCGGTTTTTTTCGTCGACGACGATCCGCGCGCCGACCACTTGGCGCAGAAGCAGCTCGAAGCCTGCGCGCACGCGGTCGGCCTGCGCGAAATCCATTTCCAGTACGAGCCGATTGCTGCGGCTTTCGACTACGAAGCGGGCCTGACGAAAGAAGGTCTCGTGCTGGTCGCGGATATCGGCGGCGGCACGTCGGACTTTTCGCTCGTGCGCGTCGGACCGGAACGCGCGCGTCATCTGGAGCGCAAGGACGACGTGCTCGCGCATCACGGCGTGCATGTCGCGGGCACCGACTTCGATCGTCGCGTCGAACTCGTGACCGTGCTGCGCGAGCTCGGCTACCAGTCGCTCGATCCGAAAGGGCGTGAACTGCCCAGTCCGGTTTACTTCGATCTCGCGACCTGGCATTTGATCAATACCGTCTACACGCCGAAGCGCGTGAGCGAATTGCAATTGATGCGCCATCTCTACACGGACACGCGTCATCACGACCGGCTGATGCGCGTCGTGGACCGCCGGCTCGGTCACGCGCTGACGGCGCACGCGGAAGAAGCGAAGATCGATGTCGCGGCGGGCGGCACGACGGAAATCGACATGGAAGAGGTGGAGGAGGCACTGCGCGTGGCGTTCGACGAGACGCAATTGATCGTGGCGGGCGCGGATGAAACGCGGCGAATCGTCGAGGCGGCGCAGGAAACGCTCAAGCGCGCTGGCGTTGCGCCCACCGACGTGAGCGCCGTCTATTTCACCGGCGGCACGACAGGGCTGCGGTTCCTGTCGGAAGCGCTGGCGACAGCGTTTTCCGATGCGCAGCCGGTGTTCGGCGACCGTCTCGCCAGCGTGGCGAAGGGGCTCGGTATCTACGCGCAACGCGTATTTGCCTGACGCCGCGCGTCCCCCGCGGCCCGAAAACAAAAACCCCGCCGAGGCGGGGTTTTCTCATACGAATTCTAGCGGTGCGCTGAAACTTAGACCGGCTTGATGTTCGCTGCTTGCTTGCCCTTGGGGCCCGTCTTCACTTCGTAGGAAACCTTTTGGTTTTCCTGAAGCGTCTTGAAGCCTTCGATGCGGATTTCCGAGAAGTGCGCGAACAGATCTTCGCCGCCGCCATCCGGAGTGATGAAGCCAAAGCCCTTTGCGTCATTGAACCACTTGACGGTACCGGTTTCCATGTTACTTGTTCCAAAAAAATGATGAATAAGGCCGAAGCCCAGGGGTGCGGAAAATCAAGGAAGGGGCAATGGGACCAACCGGAGTACCGTGATGGCGAACTCGAAAGAACCAATTCACTCGCCACTTGAAATCCTGCAAGAAGGTTTATACGGCGAAACAGTACCCCGGTCAATTAATTTCCGACAACTCTGAGGGGATTTTTTTGAGATGCGTAAGCAAAGATTACATATCTCGCGATCTGCGTTTGGATTTGCCTCAAAAAAGTGCCTTTCAGGATCATTTTCTTCCTCTTAAGCGCTGCATTCGAAAGGTGCAACCGTTACACTACGCGCCAACTCAAGGGTTGCACCGGCAACGCCGGATCGCCAGACAGGTTTTTGCTCGCTCGCCCGAGCGGCGGCGCTGGGGCTTCCGTTCCGGCGATGCGAGACATTTGGAGGAAAATGTGACAGAGAAGTCGATTCAACGAAGCATCGGTCCGTTGGCGCTGATGCTGACGGGCCTCGGGTCCATCATCGGATCGGGATGGCTGTTCGGGGCGTGGAAGGCGTCCCAGATTGCCGGGCCCGCCGCAATTTGCGCGTGGATCATCGGCGCCGTGGTCATCCTGGCCATCGCGCTGACCTATGCGGAACTCGGCGCGACATTCCCTGAATCGGGCGGCATGGTGCGCTACGCGCGCTACTCGCACGGCGCGCTGGTCGGATTCATCAGCGCGTGGGCGAACTGGATCGCGATCGTCTCCGTCATTCCGATCGAAGCGGAAGCGTCCATCCAGTACATGAGCACGTGGCCATACCAATGGGCGCACGAGTTGTTCGTCGGTCATACGCTGACGACCTCGGGCCTCCTGTTGTCGGCCTTGCTCGTCATCGTCTATTTCCTGCTGAATTATTGGGGCGTGAAGTTGTTCGCCCGCGCGAACTCGATCATCACGATCTTCAAGTTCCTGATTCCGGGCCTGACGATCGCCGGCCTCGTTTTTTCCGGCTTCCATACGGAGAACTTCGGCACGACGTCCAGCTTCGCGCCGTTCGGATGGTCCGCAGTGCTCACCGCCGTGGCGACGAGCGGCATCGTGTTCAGCTTCAACGGTTTCCAGAGCCCGGTGAACCTGGCGGGCGAGGCGCGTCATCCGTCGACGAGCATTCCGTTCGCCGTGATCGGCTCGATCCTGATCGCGCTCGTGATCTATGTGCTGCTTCAGGTCGCGTACATCGGCGCGGTGAATCCGGCGGACGTCACGAAGGGCTGGCAGCATTTCAATTTCGCGTCGCCGTTCGCGGAGCTCGCGATCGCACTCAATCTGAATTGGCTCGCGATCCTGCTCTACATCGACGCGTTCGTCAGCCCGAGCGGCACCGGCACGACTTACATGGCGACGACCACGCGCATGATCTACGCGATGGAGCGCAACAACACGATGCCCAGGATCTTCGGCAACGTGCATCCGTTCTACGGCGTGCCGCGTCAGGCGATGTGGTTCAACCTGATGGTTTCGTTCATCTTCCTGTTCTTCTTCCGCGGTTGGGGCACACTCGCGGCGGTCATTTCGGTGGCGACGGTCATCTCTTATCTGACCGGCCCGGTCAGCCTGATGGCGTTGCGCCGCGCCGCGCCGGATCTCGATCGTCCGGTCAGTATCCCGCTGATGGGCCTGGTCGCACCGTTCGCGTTCGTATGCGCATCGCTCGTGCTCTATTGGGCGAAGTGGCCGCTGACCGGCGAAATCATTCTGCTGATGGTCGTCGCGTTGCCGGTGTACTTCTACTTTCAGGGCAAGACCGGTTTCGCGGGTTGGGGGAAGGATCTGAAGGCGGCGTGGTGGCTCATCGCGTACTTGCCGTCGATGGCAGTGCTGTCGTTGATCGGCAGTCACGAATTCGGCGGCAACGGAATTCTGCCGTACGGCTGGGATATGGCCGCGGTCGCCGTGCTCGCGCTGATCTTCTACTACTGGGGTGTGCATACGGGCTATCGCACGACGTATCTCGACGAACGCGAAAGCCGCGACGACATCCTTCACGAAATCGGCGCCTGAGCGTTTCGTGTTCCGCGAGTGAAAACCGCCTGAGCGATCAGGCGGTTTTTTTTGTTTAGTCGTCCGCGAACACGTAGTTCGTCATCGCGAGCGCGCGCTGGAACGTGCCGAGCGACTGGATCGCAAGCCGGTAATCATCCGCCGCCGCGCCGAGCGCGCTGAAGACCGGCAACAAATGCTCGTCGGTGGGATGCATCAGCGCGGCATGTGGCGCGCGGGCGCGATAGTCGAGCAGCGCGTCGATGTCGCGTTCGGCCATGCGTCGCTCGAACCAGCCGGTGAACTCGTTTACGCGCGGATCGGCGTCTTCCGGGCGCGCGCTGAAATCGGCCATGCGCAAGTTGTGCGTGATCTGGCCCGAGCCGACGATCATCACGCCGTCATCGCGCAAATCACGCAGCGCCCGGCCAATGCGGAAATGATGCGCGGCGTCGAGACGTGGCTGAATCGAAAGCTGCGCAACCGGAATGTCCGCGTCGGGGAACATCAGCAGCATCGGCACCCACGCGCCGTGGTCGAGCCCGTGATCGGCCGTCGCGGCGGGAATGCCGTGAGCGCCGAGCAGCGCGGCGGCGCGCGTCGCGAGATCGGGCGCGCCGGGAGCCGGGTAGCGCAATTCGTAGAGCGCGCGCGGGAAGCCGTGGAAATCGTGAATCGTTTCCGGTCGTTCGGCCGTGCTCGCGACCGGCTGCGCCGTGCCCCAGTGCGCGGACAGCATCAGAATGGCGCGCGGACGCGGCAGGCTCTGTCCCAGCGACGCGAATTCAGCGGAGGGCATCGACGGGTCGATTGGCAGCGTCGGCGCGCCGTGGGAAATGAAAACGGTGGGCAGTCGGCTCATGGCGGCAAATTCCTGTGGGTATCTCTGCCATCCAATGTAGGGCCGCGAGGAGTGTTGATAAACGGCCGACGCGGCAACGAATTGTGTCGCGGGCGTTGTTAATCCGAATCTTCGCTGCGCAGTCCCCGCCACGGCAGAGCGACGGGCTGAGCAAGACCAAACAGGTCGATGACGCGCGCAACGGTGTGATCGACCATCTGGTCGATGCTTGCGGGCTTCTGATAGAACGCCGGCAGCGGCGGAAAGATCACGCCGCCCATTTCGGTGACGGCCGTCATGTTGCGCAGATGTGCGAGATTGAGCGGCGTTTCGCGCACCAGCAGCACGAGACGGCGGCGCTCTTTCAGCACGACGTCCGCGGCGCGGGTGATGAGATTGTCGGAAAGGCCGTGCGCGATGCTCGCGAGCGTGCGCATGGAGCAGGGCGCGATGACCATGCCGTCGGTCGCGAAAGAGCCCGATGCGATGCTCGCCCCGACATCGCGCACGCTATGGACGACATCGGCCAGCGCGTGGACGGTGGCTTTGTCGAGGTCGAGTTCGTGCTGGATATTGAGCCAGCCGGCGCTGGAGACGAGCAGATGCGTCTCCACGCCGCCCAGCCGGCGCAGCGTCTCGAGCAGACGCACGCCGTAGATGGCGCCCGTTGCACCGGTAATCGCGACGATGAGCTGTCGTTTTGCGGCAGCGGGCGCGCTCACTTGCGGATCAAACTCAGGCTGCGGCGAAGAGCTGTTGCAGTTCGCCCGACTGATACATCTCCATCATGATGTCCGAGCCGCCGATGAACTCGCCCTTCACGTAAAGCTGCGGAATGGTCGGCCAGTTGGAGAATTCCTTGATGCCCTGGCGGATCGCGTCGTCTTCGAGGACGTTCACGGTCATGATCTGATCGGCGCCGCACGCCTTGAGCACTTGAATCGCACGGCCGGAGAAGCCGCACATCGGGAATTGCGCCGTGCCCTTCATGAAGAGGACGACCGGGTTCTGATCGACGATCTGCTTGATGCGTTCTTGCGTATCCATGTCTTTCCTGCGCTTGAGATTTCGGTGAGAGTTCTTGAAATGATAGCGGATTTCGAATACGCGGGCGGGGGCGCCTCACGCGGTGAAAAGACCGCCCGAACAGCGTTCGATGCCGGCGAGATCGCGCACCGAACGGACATCGGTGAAGCCGCGCGCCTCGAGCAGGCCGCGCACGGCCCGGGCCTGATCGTAACCGTGCTCCAGCCACAACGCGCCGTTGCTCGCGAGCAGAAGCGGCGCAGTCTCGATGATCATGCGAATCGCCGATAGACCGTCGGCATCATCGGTGAGCGCGCCGCGCGGCTCGAAGCGCAAATCGCCCTGTTCGAGATGCGGATCGTCGCTCGCGATGTACGGCGGATTGCTGACGATCGCCTCGAAGCGCAGTGACGGCTCGATATTCGTGGTCCAGTCGCTCCGGATGAACGTGACTGCGTTTTCATCCAGAAGGCGCGTGGCGTTTCCTCGCGCGACTTGCAGGGCAGCGTCTGAGCGATCCACAGCCCACACGCGCGCGTCGGGCCGCGCATGCGCAATCGACACCGCGATTGCGCCCGTTCCCGTGCCGAGATCGAGCACGCGCGCGTTCGGCGTATCGGCGATGGCTTCGAGCGCGAGTTCCACCAGCAATTCGGTTTCGGGGCGCGGAATCAGCACGTCCGGCGTCACGTCGAAATCGAGGCCGAAGAATTCGCGCTTGCCGGTCAGTTGCGCGATCGGCTCGCCTGCCAGACGCCGCGCCGACAACGCTTCGAACCGCGCGACAGCGTCTTCCGCAAGCGGCAGAAGATCGCGCGTGATGAGTTCCGTGCGCCGCCAGCCGAGCACGTGCATCAACAGAATGCGCGCTTCGAGCTGCGGTAAAAAAGAAGTCCGCAATAACTCTGAAACCGTCACTCCGCTTCCCCGAGCGCCGCGAGCTGCTCTGCCTGATGCTCGGACACGAGCGCGCCGATGAGTTCGTCGATATCGCCGTCCATAATGTATTCGAGCTTGTACAGCGTCAGATTGATGCGGTGATCCGTCATGCGCCCTTGCGGGAAGTTGTATGTGCGGATGCGCTCCGAGCGGTCGCCCGAGCCGATCAGACTCTTGCGCGTCGCGGCTTCCTTCGCGTGCTGCTCGTGGTACTGCTTGTCCTTGATGCGCGCGGCGAGCACCTTCAGCGCGCGGTCCTTGTTCTTGTGCTGCGAGCGATCGTCCTGACATTCGACGACGATGCCCGTCGGCAAGTGTGTGACGCGCACGGCGGAATCCGTCTTGTTG
Organism: Caballeronia catudaia; assembly: GCF_001544755.2. Taxonomy (GTDB): domain Bacteria; phylum Pseudomonadota; class Gammaproteobacteria; order Burkholderiales; family Burkholderiaceae; genus Caballeronia; species Caballeronia catudaia. Next base: position 20,270 of record NZ_FCOF02000017.1, read on the forward strand.
ATGTGCTGCCCGCCCGCGCCCGACGCCCGGAACGTGTCGATGCGCAAATCCGCCGGATTGATCACGACTTCGCTGATTTCATCGGCTTCCGGCATGACGGCGACCGTGCACGCGGACGTGTGGATGCGCCCCTGCGTTTCCGTCGCCGGGACGCGCTGCACGCGATGCCCGCCCGATTCGAACTTGAGCCGCGAGAACGCGCCTTGCCCCGCGATGCGGACGATCACTTCCTTGTAGCCGCCGAGGTCGGAGACGCTTTCCGACATCGTTTCGGCCGTCCAGCGATTGCGTTCCGCGTAACGCAGGTACATGCGCAACAGATCGCCCGCGAACAGCGCCGATTCGTCGCCGCCCGTGCCCGCGCGAATTTCGATGAAGATGTTGCGCTCGTCGTTCGGATCTTTCGGCAGCAGCATCGTCTGCAAGTCGGCTTCGATCTTCGCCATGCGCTCGCGCGCTTCGCCGATTTCCTCTTCGGCGAAATCGCGCATCGACGGATCGGCGAGCAGTTCCTGCGCGGTCGCTTCATCGGTGAGCGCCTGACGCCAGAGCACGTATTGATCGACGATCGGGCTGATTTCCGCGTGTTCGCGCGTGAGCTTCCGATATTGATCCATATCGGATGTCACGTCTTCGCGGCTCAACAAATCGTTGAGATCGACCTGCCGTTTTGCAAGCTGGTCGAGCTTGCTTTGCATGCTCGTTTTCATCGGGCGGAGATGGAGCTCGGTGCTCCTGAGAAACTGCGAATTCGGGGACGCCGCCGCGCTAGCGGCGCGTGGCATTGGAGAATAGCAAAGAGAAGGCCGCTAACGTTCCGACGAATCGGACGGCGTGCCGTGGCGGTAGAACCCGCTCATCAGGTCGATGAGTTGGCCGCGCTCTTCGCGCGTCGCGCGGTTGAGCGCGTGGGTCGGGCCGTGAATCAGCTTGTTGGTGAGCGATTGCGACAGCGCTTCCAGGACGGCTGCGGGATCGTCGCCGCGCGCGAGCAGCTTGCGCGCGCGCTCGACTTCGGCGCGGCGCAGCGCGTCCGCTTGCGTGTGCATATGGCGAATCACGGGCACGATGCTGCGCGAGTCGAGCCACTGCATGAAATTCGCGACGCGCGTCTCGATGATCGCCTCGGCCTGCGCGACCGCCGCCTGACGCGACGCATTGCCTTCGCGCACGATCGCGCCGAGGTCGTCGACGGTATAGAGGAACACGTCTTTCAGATCGCCGACTTCAGGCTCGATGTCGCGCGGCACGGCGAGATCGACCATGAAAATCGGCCGATGCCGGCGCGCGCGCACAGCACGCTCCACCGCGCCGAGGCCGATGATCGGCAGGGTCGACGCGGTGCAGGACACGATGATGTCGAACTCATGCATGCGCGCGGGCAGTTCCGAGAGCGGAATCGCGCGGCCATTGAAGCGCCCGGCGAGCTTCTCGCCACGCTCTGCGGTGCGGTTCGCGACAACCAGTTCACGCGGATTCTGCGCGGCGAAGTGCGTCGCGCAGAGCTCGATCATTTCGCCCGCGCCGATGAACAGCACGCGCTGGCTCGCGACGTCTTCGAAGATGCGCTGCGCTAGCCGCACGGCGGCAGCGGCCATCGACACGGATTGCGCGCCGATTTCGGTCGTCGTGCGCACTTCCTTGGCGACGGCGAACGTGCGCTGGAACAACTGGTTGAGATACGTGCCGAGCGCGCCGGCTTCGGAGGCCGTGCGCACGGCATCCTTCATTTGTCCGACGATTTGCGTCTCGCCGAGCACCATCGAATCCAGTCCCGACGCGACGCGGAACGCATGGCGCACGGCTTCCGACTGCGGCAACGCGTAGACGTGCGGCGCGAGCTCGGGAACAGGAATGTGGTGATACTTCGAAAGCCACTGGATTGCGGCTTCGCGGGCGGCGGAGTCGTCAGTGGCGCAATAGAGTTCGGTGCGATTGCAGGTCGAAAGGATCGCCGCCTCGGGCGAACCCTTCGCAAGCGGCCCCAGCCAGATGTCCTTCAGCGCGCCCAGGGCGGGCTTGATCTGCTCGAGCGGAAACGCCACGCGTTCGCGCAGGGCGACAGGCGCAGTGTGGTGATTGATTCCGATCGTGAGGAGCTGCATTGTTTGGATTGATGCTTTGGGCCTAAGCCGATGGCCTTTCAGATAGCCCAATATTATAGCCTTTTGCGTATTTCTTCATTTATAGGTGGCATTTGGGGTGCGAACGTCCCGTATCGAGGCCAGAAGCCGGTGCGCGCGGTCGTCGAAGCGGTGCGACGGACCATGACGTGTGCCGTGTGACAGAAGGCCGCGGCGCGCTCAGCCAAAATATTTCGACAGTTCGGCCGCGCGCGCTTCGAGTTCGTCGATCGGGATCTCGTTTGTGCGAAAGGCTCGTTGCCGGTTCTTCGCAATGTCTTCTTCGTCGAGGGATTGGTTGCGAGAAGCGGAGTCGTGATTCAGATGGAAGAGAGCCGCATGCGCGCCGGTAAAGGAATGCCAGCGAACACCGAGCCGTCCGGCGCGAATTAGCAGATCGTCGTCTTCGCCTCCCCACCCGATGAAAGCTGGGTCGAGTCCGCCGACGCGGATAAATTCCGCGCGCCTGAAAAGATTGATCGCGCCCGGGGTGTTGTCGTACAGCAAATTGATATCGGCGGGCAGCTCGCCATCGAGTACCGGCGCCAGTCGATCGAAATCGCCCGATTCGATGAACGACTTACGCGGATCGCCTGAAACATTCAGGACGCGCGTGAATGGACAGAGCACGTCGCTTTTATCTTCGTCCATGAGCGCATTGAGCGCGCCGCGGAAGTAGACTGGATTCGCGATCATATCGGCGTCGTGCATGCAGATAATCGGACTCTTCGTCATGAGTGCGCCGAGATTGACGAGCCGCGCTTTCGGAAATGGGCCGGTCTCGTGCAGGAACACATGCCTGATCTTCGGATCGCCGAATTCGTTCCAAATGAAAGTAGGCGCGGCGTCAGCCTCTATCAGCCAGACTTGGTAATCCGAATAGGTGCGATGCAGGTGTCGCAGGACGCCGCGCAGATTGTCTCGCCTCTCCTCACTGCTACCGCGATACGTAATGATCAACTCGAGGCCGCGCAGCGAAATCAGGTTGGTTTCTGTCATATGGAAAATGTATGCCTCGAAAACGCTAGTCCGCTTTCATAAGTAACGCGATTGACATGTTGAACCCGAATTCGAGGCCCAAGTTTATTTACGCCGCATTCATTGAAGATTCGAAATAAATGAGCGCGCCATTACGGGAAAAATCCTAACAGCCGAATCGATTCACACAAATCGGAAGAATCGCAGATCGATCTTAAACGGCTCCTTGCCGAAGGCAGTGCGCGTGAGCGGCACGAAAAGAACGAGTCTTGCCTTCCCCATATCCGGCCCCTAAACTCATCCGCTACGCTAAGCGCGCGCCTGCAACCATCCGGAATTGCCGAAGCCATGCCCGTCACCCGAAATCCTCCACGTCGCAAAAAACTCGATCCGATAGGGCGTGGCCGCTGATGGGCTGGATCGGGCTGATCTTCCTCGGCGCGGTCATCGGCGCGGCGGGCTGGTGGCTGCATCCGCTGCGGCGCGCGGGCCGTGTCGCACGCGGTCCGGCGGGCCGCATCTGGACGGCCGTCGCCGCTGGCATACTGGCGACGGTCGTCGCGCGCATGCTGGGCAATATCGTCGATGTTTATCACGACGGCGATACGCTCGAATGGCTGGCATGCTCGGTCTTCGCATTTCTGGTCGTGACGACGACGGTCAGCCTGGCGGCGCGCCGCTGATCTTTTTATCTGACGGGCGATGAGCAATCCTCGCCGCCCGCCGTGCTCTTCGCGCCCCACGCGGGCTTTCACGCAGGTGATTTCATGAACGATCGCATCGCAGATTCAGCCATTCCGGAGCCCGCCATGTTCGCGGGACGAGTCGAGTCGCTGCGCGGCCAGATGGCGCTCGAAAAGCTCGCCGCAGTGCTCATTCCGTCCGCGGACCCGCATCTTTCCGAATATCTGCCCGAGCGCTGGCAAGGACGCCAATGGCTTTCGGGCTTCACCGGCTCGGTCGGCACACTCGTGGTGACGGCGGATTTCGCGGGCGTCTGGGTCGACAGCCGCTACTGGACGCAGGCCGAGACGCAACTCGCGGGCACCGGCATCGAATTGATGAAGATGATGGGCGGCCAGCAGACCGCGCCGCATGTCGAATGGCTCGCGGAGAACGTCCCGGCGGGTGCGACCGTCGCGGTCGATGGCGCCGTGCTCGGCGTCGCGGCGGCGCGCGCATTGTCCGATGCGCTGACGGCGCGCGGCATCGTGTTGCGCACCGATCTCGATTTGCTCGATTCCGTGTGGCAAGCACGCCCCGGCTTGCCGGAAGCGCCCGTCTACGAACATGCCGCGCCGCACGCGAGCGTCGCACGCACGGCGAAGCTCGCGACAGTGCGCGAGGCGATGCGCGCAAAAGGCGCGCAATGGCACTTCGTGTCCACGCTCGACGATCTCGCATGGATCTTCAACCTGCGCGGCGGCGACGTGAGCTACAACCCGGTGTTCGTCGCGCATGCGCTCATCGGGATCAATGACGCGACCGTATTCGTCGCCGATGGCAAGGTTCCCGCTGCGCTCGTCGAATCGCTCGCGCGCGACGGCGTGCGCGTGGCCGCTTACGCCGGCGCGCCCGACGCGCTCGCGTCGCTGCCCGCGGGCGCCACGCTTCTGGTCGACCCGCGCCGCATCACGCACGGCCTGCTGGAGAGAGTGCCGGCGACGGTTGCGATTGTCGAGGCGGTGAATCCGTCGACGTTCGCGAAATCGCGCAAGACGGCGGCGGAAGCGGAGCACATTCGCGCGACGATGGAGCAGGACGGCGCCGCGCTCGCCGAATTCTTCGCGTGGTTCGAAGAGGCGCTCGGCCGCGAGCGCATCACCGAGCTCACGATCGACGAAAAGCTCACCGCCGCACGCGCGCGCCGGCCGGGCTTCGTCACGCTGAGCTTCGGCACGATCGCCGGTTTCAACGCCAACGGCGCGATGCCGCATTACCGCGCGACCGAGGCGTCGCATGCGGTGATCGAAGGCAATGGTTTGCTGCTGATCGATTCCGGTGGTCAATATCTGAGCGGCACGACGGACATCACGCGGGTCGTGCCCATCGGCACGATCACGGCCGAGCACAAGCGCGATTTCACGACGGTTTTGAAAGGCACGATCGCGCTGTCGCGTGCGCGCTTTCCGCGCGGCATCCGTTCGCCGATGCTCGATTCGATCGCCCGCGCGCCGATCTGGGAAGCGGGTGCGGACTACGGTCACGGCACCGGACACGGCGTCGGCTACTTCTTGAACGTGCACGAAGGGCCGCAGGTGATTTCGCACTACGCGCCCGCCGAACCCTGGACGGCGATGGAAGAGGGCATGATCACGTCGATCGAGCCGGGCATCTATCGGCCGGGCAAGTGGGGCATCCGCATCGAGAATCTCGTGATGAACCAGGCGGCCGGCAAGACCGAGTTCGGCGATTTTCTCGATTTCGAGACGCTGACGCTGTGCCCGATCGATACGCGCTGCATCGACTTGACGTTGTTGCGCGAGGACGACCGCGCGTGGCTCAACGCGTATCACGCGACGGTGCGCTCGCGCGTGTCGCCGCATGTGTCGGGCAAGGCGCTCGCGTGGCTCGAAGAACGGACGAAGGCGATCTGACACAAGGATGCAAAGGAGCGGCGGGCAATGACCATCAAGGCAGTCGTGTTCGATTTTGGCGGCGTGCTGATCGACTGGAATCGCGAATATCTTTACAAGCAGTTGATTCCGGAGGAGACCGAGCGCCGCTGGTTTCTCGATAACGTCTGCAAGATGGAATGGGTCGTGCAGCAGGACGGCGGGCAGACCATCGAGGAAGGCACCGCCGAACTGATCGCGCTTCATCCCGAGCACGAAGCGCTGATTCGCGCGTTCTATGCGCGCTGGCCGGAGATGGTGTCGGGCGTGCTGGAAGAGGGCGTTGCGCTCGTCGATCGGCTGGAGGCCGTGGGCGTGCCGCTCTTCGGCCTGACGAACTGGTCGGCGGAGACGTTTCCGTATGCGTGGGAACGCTTCGACGTGTTGCGCAAGTTCAGGGAGATCGTCGTGTCGGGGCGCGTCGGTCTCGTGAAGCCCGATCCGCAGATTTTCGGGCTGATGCGCACGGAAATCGAACGGCATCTGCCGGGCATTCGGCCGGACGAACTCATCTTTATCGACGACAACCTGAAGAACGCGCAGGCCGCGACCGCGCTCGGCTGGCACGGCGTTCACTACACCGGCGCGCTGGAAACCGAAGCTAAGCTGCGGGCACTGGCGCTGCCGATTTAGAGCAGCGCTACTGCCCGAGCAGGCTTTTCAGCGCGTTGCCGATTCCCCGCACGGTGTCACCCGCGCCGCGGGCGATGCCTTCCGCGCTGACGCCGAGCGCCTTCGCGAAGCCCGCCGCGAGCTTCTTCGAAAGGCTTTCGTTGAGCGAAAACTTCGGATCGCGCAGATCGCCGTCGAGCACGAAATCGAGCTTGATCTGCTCCTTGCGGTTGCTGAGCGCGGCGATCGCCGCCTTGGTCGGAATCGAGAGGAACGTGTCGAGCGGATTGCCGGTGTCGCTGATCTGCAGGTGATTCAGCGTGAGCGTGCCCGGCGCGTGGATGCGATAGCCCTTCACTGTAGCGTCGACGACCATGTCGATGGTGCCGCCCGTCACCGCCGCCTTCGCGCCGGCTTTCTTCAGCAGATACGGATCGAGTGTCGCGACATCGACATTGCGCAGCGTAGCCCGCGTCTGCGAATCCTTGTTCGCGATGATCATCCAGCCGCCCCACGTGACAGTGCCCGTATGCGACGGCCCTTTGATCGAGCCGGTCATCGCGAGTTCGGTGCGATCGGTGAGGGCGGGCAGGTGAATGTGTTCGACAGTGGCGCGCGCATCGCCGATCAGCACGCGATACGGCGGGTCCTGCACGGTGCTGTCGTAGAACTCCATCGAGCCGCGTTCGAACGACACGCGATCGATCAGCTTTTCCTCTCTCGCGTGCGCTTCTCGCTCGGTGCGCTCCTTGCTGTCGGTTTTGGCGTCGACTTCGCGCGCGGTTTCCTTGAGTCCCGGCAGGATGCGCACGCGGCCATCGGTCGAGCGGACGATCGACAGATAGTAGTTGTCGACGCTCACGCTGCGCAGATGAATCGGCTTCGCGATGAGCGAATGCATGTCGACATCGAGCACGATGCGCTCGGCGCGCATCGCATCGGCGGCGGGCCAGTCTTTCGGCCCGCGCAGCCGCACGCGCGAGAGCGTCACATGACCGAAGCCGACATCGATTTCCTCGACCGATCCGTTCGGTCCGAGCGTCTCGATGATGCGCTCTTTCATCTGATGCACGAAGAAGAGCCAGCCGCCCGTCGCCACGACGACGAGCGCCACGACGATCCCGATTGCCCAAAGCGCTCCCCGCCGCGCGCTCGATCCCGCCATCTGCGTGTGTCTCCTTATCGAAGTCCGCTCGAAAAAAAAGTGGCGACTGCGTCGTACACGGTCGCCACTTTTCTGCCTGATGTCGGTGCGCGCGCCCGCATAGGCTTTTACTTCAGAGGTTAGCGCGTGATCGGCTTGTAGCGCAGACGCTTGGGCTTCGCGGCTTCTTCGCCGAGACGCTTGCGCTTGTCGGCCTCGTATTCCTGATAGTTGCCGTCGAAGAACTCGACGTGCGAATCGCCTTCGAACGCGAGAATATGCGTCGCGATGCGGTCGAGGAACCAGCGATCGTGCGAGATCACCATGACCGAGCCGGCGAATTCGAGCAGCGCGTCTTCGAGCGCACGCAGCGTTTCGACGTCGAGATCGTTCGACGGCTCGTCGAGCAGCAACATATTGCCGCCCGCGATGAGCGTCTTCGCCAGATGCAGACGGCCGCGCTCGCCGCCCGACAGATTACCGACGAGCTTTTGCTGATCGCTGCCCTTGAAGTTGAATCGGCCGATATACGCGCGCGACGGCGTTTCGTATTTACCGACCGTGAGCACATCGGCGCCGCCGGAGATTTCCTCGAAGACGGTTTTTTCGGCGGCGAGCGCATCGCGGCTCTGATCGACGTACGCGAGCTTGACCGTCGGCCCCTTGATGATTTCGCCCGAATCCGGCTGCTCCTTGCCGGTCAGCATGCGGAACAGCGTGGACTTGCCCGCGCCGTTCGGCCCGATGATGCCGACGATCGCGCCCGCCGGAATCTTCATGTTCAGATTGTCGATGAGCAGACGATCGCCATATGCCTTGCTGACGTTCTTGAACTCGATGACTTCATTGCCGAGCCGGTCGCCGACCGGAATGAAGATTTCCTGCGTTTCGTTGCGCTTCTGGTATTCCTGGCTGTTGAGCTCTTCGAATCGCGCGATACGCGCCTTCGATTTCGCCTGACGGCCCTTCGGATTCTGGCGCACCCATTCGAGTTCTTTCTTGATGGCTTTCTGCCGCGCGGATTCGCTCGCTTCTTCCTGCTTCAGGCGGTCTTCCTTCTGGTCGAGCCAGCTCGAATAGTTGCCCTTCCACGGGATGCCGTGGCCGCGGTCGAGTTCGAGAATCCATTCGGCGGCGTTGTCGAGGAAGTAGCGATCGTGCGTCACCGCGACGACGGTGCCCGGATAGCGCGTCAGGAACTGTTCGAGCCATTCGACGGATTCGGCGTCGAGGTGATTGGTCGGCTCGTCGAGCAGCAGCATGTCGGGCTTTTGCAGCAGCAGCTTGCAGAGCGCGACGCGGCGTTTTTCGCCGCCCGACAGATGTTCGATTTTCGCGTCCCACGCGGGCAGGCGCAGCGCGTCCGCGGCGACTTCGAGCTGTTGCTCGGGGCTGCCGCCGTCGCTCGTCGCGAGGATGGCTTCGTACTTCGCCTGCTCGGCGGCGAGCTTGTCGAAGTCGGCGTCGGGTTCGGCGTAGGCGGCGTAGATTTCGTCGAGTTTCTTTTGCGCGAGGAAGACATCGCCGAGACCTTCTTCGACGGCTTCACGCACGGTCTGCTGCGGATCGAGCTGCGGTTCCTGCGGCAAGTAGCCGATGTTCAGGTTGGGCATCGGCGTGGCATCGCCTTCGATGTCCTTGTCGACGCCGGCCATGATTCGGATGAGCGTCGATTTGCCGGAACCGTTCAGGCCGAGCAGGCCGATCTTCGCGCCGGGGAAGAAGGAGAGGGAGATGTCTTTCAGGATCTGACGCTTCGGCGGGACGATCTTGCCGACGCGGTTCATGGTGAAGACGTATTGGGCCATGGAATTCGAATGGATACGTTGCGTGGAGGATAGAAGCGGCGCACTTGGCTCCGGCGGGCGCGGGAGCGTTTGACGCGCTCCCGATGCCACGAAAAATCAGCGAGGGCGAGAGCAGATTCGCCATTGTACTTCTCTCAGCCGTTCAGTCCGCGCCAGCCACCGTGACGATTCGATATGCGAACTGGGTGGTTTCCATGCGGATGGCGATAAAGCATTATATCGGCCGCGCCGCCCGCGCCGTCGCCGAAACGACTGTCATCGCTTTTGTAGCCGCCTTCTATGCCTCGCCTCGACGAACCCTTGACTCACGATCTGCCGCCGCTCCTAACACTACGCGTTTTCGAAGCAGTCGCGCGCCATTTGAGCTTTATTCGGGCAGCCGACGAACTTGCCGTTACACAAAGCGCGGTCAGCCATCAGATCCAGAAGCTCGAGCATCATCTCGGGGTACCGCTGTTCGTGCGTCGCACTCGCAGCATCGACCTGACGCCGGAAGGCGGTGCGTACTACGTGAAAGTGCGCCGAGCGCTCGAGTGTATCGCCGAGGGAACACGTGAAATACGCTACAGCAAGTCGAGAAACACGCCTTTAAAGGTAAGCCTGTTGTCGTCGTTCGCAACACACTGGCTGGCACCGCGTCTTGCAGAATTCAGCCTTGCGAATCCCGATGTTGAACTACAGTTGATGCCATCGATCGAATTGACCAGTGTCGGCGCGGGCGCCGCCCATCTCGCCATTCGCTATGGAGAAGGCGAGTGGGCTAATGTTAAGTCTTCGCTCTTGATGCGTGAGCGGTTGTCGCCTGTGTGCAGTTCGGGGTATCTGGCGAAGCACGGTCCTTTCGAAAGCGCAACAGATTTGTGCGATGGACCGCTTCTTATGTCATATGCACATCGGCATTTTGAATGGGAGGCGTGGAGCACCCGCCATCGATGCGATTTGTCGCGAATCCCGAAGATCATGTTGCACGACTACAACATTGTCCTCGAAGCGGCCGCAGCGGGACAAGGTATCGCAATGGGGAGACATCGATTGATCGAGAGGCGGTTGATCGAGAAGACACTTGTGGAGGCCGTTCCCAACTTTGCCTACGAAGGCTCAATCGGCTATTGGCTTGTCGCGCCCGACGGACCGATTGACCAGAGCGCGGGACGATTCGTCGATTGGATTCGGAGGGCAGGCGCTGCTCACGTACTCGCCTCGCTTGGCGATGGCATCGATGAGCAAAATTGATGCGTTGGATTCAAACATTTGATTTGTCGACGTATGTAGCGCTTCGTTAGGATTGTTGTTCTCTTCAGCGCGAGGCATTCATGGGCATACATCTCGTCCCGAGTCATTGCAACCGATGCGCGTCCTTTTGGCCGCGAGTGTGCCAATGCGCAGTTGTGAAGCGCTGAGCTGCTATCTGACGAAAGGCGTGCCGCGCAAATTCATGCAAGGCACGAGGCGGTTCGGCCCTTTGTGATCAAGGTGTGGATGCCTTTTGGGCCGTCGCACGTCGGCGTACTCGTGTCGTTCGATCTATGAGCGTGTGACGATATCGAAATCCGCCGAAGCTTGCTAATCCTAATTAGCAATCCTGAGGACAATTGCTTCGCTAACAGAAGCGGTCACCGAGCTGCAGCAGATTCCGGGATTCATTGTAGAGGCGATTTTTAATGTTCAAGCTGACGCTGATGCCCCAAAGCCTTGAGGTTCTCCTTCCCGCCAATAGTCCATTGACCGAGCTTGAATTCGAACTACATGGTCAAGAATCGATTCCGTTCGGTTGCCGCTCAGGCGCGTGTGGTGCTTGCATTATAGAGGTCGTGAGCGGTGCAGAGGCACTTGGCGCTCGCGCTCCGTCCGAGAGGGATTTTCTCGCGAGCCTTGGATTCGATGGGGGGCAATTTCGTCTCGCCTGTCAGTGCAGGCTCATGGGTGACGCTGTTGTGACGGCGATCGCCACGCCCTAATAAGAGAGCGAAAAAGAATTGAAACAAGAGGTTGATTCATGTCGATGGATAAAGCTCGGCGCTTCGACCGGCTTTTCATTGATCTTCTAGGAGGTGGAAGTGGTAAATCGCGTTAAGCATGTCGGGTTGGAACATAGAGTGCCGTTTTTGAATGCAGGGGCATCGGAGAGATTGCGCGCAGAGATCGATTTGCTCATCGATCGCCAGATCGATCACTGGTACGAGACGGTGCCTTACGCTTCGCACCTCGAGGGAAAGACCGTTGACTCAGAGTATTACCGGCGGCATCTGATCGAGACCGCATGGCGAATCCGCCTCTTGCGCGTCTCGGAATCAAAAGCACTCGCAGAAATCGCGAAGCGTAGCCCTGAGGCAGCACAGATCTGGGCTAACTACGAACGTGAGGAAATGCTGCACGACGAGCTGTTCATTCAGGATCTCGCTCGCGCGGGTGTCTCTCGGGAACAATTTCTCGCCACTGAGCCGTATCTGTCGACCAAACTGCTGACCGGGTTCTTTTCTTATCTTCTCGATCACGAAGGACCGCTTGGCGTCGTCGCCTATTCCTATCTCGTCGAATACGTGAACGTCAAGCTTGAGCCGAGAAAGCTTCATGCGTTGAAAGACTCCGTGGGCGAGGGCAACATCGCGGGGCAGATCTCACATTCTCATACCGATATCAACGATGACCACCCGGGCGAAGTATGGCAGGCACTTCGCCATCTGATTCGTGGCGACGACGATATTCAGAACCTGAAGCGTTACCTCGCCGAACATCAAGCAGTGCTGGCGATGTATTTCAAGGAACTCCACGACGACAAGATTACGAACCAGAAGATGAAGGCGGCCTGATGGATGGCGCGGCGATGAAAAATGATGGTGTGTTGCTCCTCAGCCATTGCGGTTATTCCTTCATAGAGGATCTCGTTGCCGCGCTCAATGCGCGCGGTCTGCGTAGTTTCGTGCTGTCGTCATCGCCGCTGTCCGTGCATCGGGAAAGGCGGCTCGACCAGTTGTCTCGCATGACTACGCGACTCATCGCGACCGAGTCACCTGAGTTGACTTCACAAGACGTAAGCGCGGCGCTGGATGAGTTACACGAAAAAGGTGAACGAGTGCTGGCTTGCATCTCGGTCTGGGAAGGCTATCGCGATCTGATGGGGCAAGCGAACGCGGAACTCGGCGTTGCCGACCTGGCTCCCATCGAGGTACTCGCGTTGCGAGACAAACTCGGATTGCGAAACAGACTCGCAAACGCAGGCCTATCGAGAGCGCGCGCGGTGGAACTGACTCGCGAGAACTTTGATGCGCTGAAGTCCGACGGAAGACACTATTTCGTGAAGCCGGTGTGTGGGATCGCTTCATATGGAGCCTTCTCATTGCGGAGCGAGTCCGAGTGGAGCGATATCGAGCGGATTTCAGATGAAGCGCGACGAGACGAAACGTATCGCTCCGCATTCGGAAAAAATTTGTCCTTCATGGCCGAAGATTATGTGCCCGGGCGCGAGTTCAGCTTCGAATTACTCGCCGTCGACGCACGATTGCATACCGTCGCGATCCACGAAAAATGCGAAATGACGGAAACAGCCGGAACCGTCCTCGAGGACTGCTGCGTGAGTCCGCCAATCTCCATCAACAGCGATGTATGCGCGGCGGGAATGAGGTGGGTATCTCAGTTGTTCGATGAGTTGGAACTCCGGTGGAGTTGCTTCCATCTCGAAGCCCGATATGACGGTTCGCAATGGGATCTCATCGAGATTAACCCACGCGTAGGCGGATGCCTCATCTCACCGAGCGTGAAAGCGCTCACTGGTGTGGCCAGCATGCTGGAGATGTGGCTTGATCTCTTGATGGCGGCCGCAGACAAAGTATCCCCGAGAGTCGCAGAGTTCGATCGAAAAATTGAGACCGTTTCCTATCGCGGCAACGGGGTTCCGTCGTCCGGCTTCGGAACTTTCTTTCGTGCTTATTTCGCGAGACCCGGCCATATAGATTTCATTGGTCTCCGAAGCGTCGAACCAGCTCCGATCGTGAGTCAGCTGTTTCTGAAGAAAGGAGACGACATTGAACAGGCTTCCAGGGAGGTGTTTCTCGGTCAACTTTTATGGCGTGTCCCCCGCCAACAATGCGAGAGCCAATTGCCTGATCTCATGCGTATTTCTGCTGAAGCCGTCGAAGTGCGCTACGCCGTAGACGCTCGATTGGCAGCCACCTCAACCAATGATGTTCTCGAGAGCATGCTATGAACGACTGTGGCGAAAAACTGTTGATCATCGACTACAACTTGTCGCGTGTCGAGGAGGTGGCGCATATGCGTGACTATGCTCGTCGTCGCTTCAACGTTGGGACCGTGCTGGTGCGCGGCAACCCTGGCGCGAAAGATGAGCGTTTGTGCGATCACCTCGTTGGGGTCGACCCTCTATCGCCCAGCTTCGTTGCCCAAGCTTATGATGCACTGGCTAACTGGCGCGACCACATTCGTGGCGGCATCGTGTTTTCCGACAACGCGGTTCAAAGCGGTGCTGCCTTACTCGAACGAATCGGATTGAAGGTTGATTCCTCGTCATTGGCTCTCGGCGCATTCAGCAAGTTCGAATACAGACACGCGGAGGCGCGTTGTCGGGACCTGCTCAAGTCCCAGCGCGTGATGACGCCCGACTGCACATTGATTCGATCTATGACGGACCTTAGGCAGTTTGCGAGCACGCATCCCGAGGGATTCGTCATCAAGCCGTCCTGTGAAGGCAATAACCGCGGGGTCGTGATGATGCGACCCGGGGACAGTCTGGAGGCGGCGCTGGAGGAACTCAGTCCTTATCTGGCGGCGGGCGTGATTTGCGAGCAAGTCATCCCGTACCAACGGGAATACTCGTTTGACGGACTAGGTGGACTGTCGTTCATCACCGAGAAAGTGAGTGTCTCCGGGCGATATCCCGTTGAAGTCGCTCAAGTTCTTCCCGCTCCGCTAGTGCATTCGGAGCAGGAAACGATACGGCGCGCGGGCGAGTGTGCCAATTGGCTAGTCGGTCAGCGTGACGGACCATTTCACAACGAAATCAAACTGAGCGACGACGGCAGGTATGCCGCTGTGGTCGAACCGAATCGGCGCCCTGCAGGAATGAAAATCTGGACGCTTGCTGCAACCGTCTACGGCGTCGACTTCTATCACCTCTGGATCGATTCCGTGTTAGGAGAGGGATCCATCCCTTCGACTCTGATGGCGAGTTGTCAAGCGGCGACGGTCATGCTGGGCGTAAAGCAAGACCGTTGGTTCGAAGCGCCTGACGTGACGAGGGGCAAAACGATGTTCCTGACCACGCTCAGTCGGACCGCAAAGCGTTTTGGTCTGCCGGAAGGCTCGCTGCGTTCGATCGACTTTTCGTGGATAGGCCCAGAGCACAGGTTTGTGCCGTCGGTGGCGCGCGACAACAGCGATTTCGTAGGCTGCGCGTGCGTGTCTCTTTACGATTCGAGTGTAAACATTGGCGATATCGTGGCTAGCGTGCGCGAATACTGGGCTGATGAACTGGAATCCGGCATGCCTGCAGATGCAGTAGCACGCGACGCCGAAGACCGTGCTCGTACGTTAGCCTGAATGGAGAGGCCGATGAATATCCTTATTCTGCATCGGATACCCTACCCGAAAATCGACTATCACCGGGGCATTGATCACGAGCGCCACGAAGTAACGTATTTCGGCGTGAAGGGTTCACTTGCCACGCTGCCGGGTGCACTTCGCTGCAAGGCAGTCGAACGGCCGGGAATCGCGTCGGCATTCGAAGAAGCGAGGCAATGGCTGAGCGAAAACCCTCGCCACTTCGATCGCATCATCTCACTGTCGGAATACGAGTTGCTCGACGCCGCGAACCTTCGCGGATGGCTCGCGGTCGCGGGTGCCACCGTCGACCAAGTCAGGCTGGCCCGTGACAAGATCCTGATGAAGGAAGCTGTATCGCGAGCGGGCATTCGTGTGCCGCGCTTCCTTTCCCTGCCGGAGTTCGTCGCGTCGGGCGGACGTGTTTCGTGGAGTGCAGACACCGTGCTCAAACCTCATAGCGGCGCATCCAGCGAAGACGTCGTTGTCCTTGCGAATCCGAAGACCGCGCTTAGCGCGATCGTGTCGAGGTGTACGGGCGCTGCCCGTCTGGATAGCGGACAGAGCAATCTAAGCGAATATGAAGTGGAGGAGTTCATCAGTGGCCCGATTCTGCATTTCGATGGGTTAGTCCACGAAGGGACGGTGCTGACGATTACCGCCAGTGAATATGTGGGCAACTGCCTTGCATTCGCAAACGGGGCGCCACTCGGTTCCTATCACTATCCCCTCTGCAATGAGGAGCGCGCTTGGGTGCAACGCGCACTTGAAGCGACAGGCATCCGAAACGGAAGCTTTCATCTTGAGGCTATCCGACACGGGTTCGACATGGTGTTTCTTGAAGTGGCCAACCGGGTGGGCGGCGCGGACGTCGTCAGAACCTTCGAATTGGCTACGGGCGTACATCTTCCATCTCAGGAATTGCGAATCCTGATTGGTGAATATGCAGACCTGTCCTGTCGGACGTCGTCGACCGGGCTGTGGCACGGATGGTTCGTGTACCCGGGGCATCATCAAAAGGATAGAACACATCGCGGACTCGATGGAGTGGAGTTCTTCCGGACAAGTCCTTCCGTCATTCACTGGCACGAACTGAAAACCGGCGCATCACTGCCGTCGCATGTCACTTATCAAGCGCACGAAGTGCCGCTCGCCGGGGTCATTGCCACCACCGGTGCAGAGAAAACCCGCGAATGGATCGATCGTTTGTTCGCGTCCGTCTCGTGTAAAACCGAAATCTTGTCGTGCGTCGCAGCGGAGGGCTCGTGAATATGTTTCTTCTCGCGACTTTTGTCTATCGCTTTGCCAACGGTCTGCTCTTCCTAGCCGTGGCGTGGAATCGTGTGCGCTCGGGCAGCGGCGGAGCGATGTCGCTGGCTTTGTCAGCCATTGGTGGATTTCTTCCGGCGGTTGTAGCGGCGCCATTTGCTCGTCGACTGCTCGAGAGGGTGGATTCGCGCAAGATCACGCTCTGGGGAATTGCCGGGCTCTGCGCCAGCGCAGCAGCGTTTGTCCCGATTCTTCACTTACCTCTGGCTGTTCTGGCTATGAATTTCCTCGTGCTATCAATCTTCTTTTTGCTTGAAGGCGCATGGGACGCCCTGCTGGCTGCCACCGCGAACGGTTTGCCACTAAAGCAGGGCGACACGCTCAATTCACGACAGAGTGCCGCTACGCAAGCCGGACTCATGCTCGGAGGTTTGCCCGTTGGTTTGCTTATTCGGCATGGCGGAAGCGATGCCCCTTTTCTTGCCGCAGCAGTGCTTTATGTATTCACTCTGCTGCTCTTCGCGCATCCTTCGCTTCGCCGCGACGCAGACGAGACACGAGACAACGCGCTCGAAGGCGCCTCGCAATTGTGTGCGGCACGCGGCGAACCGTCGAACACGCCCGCTTGGACGACCATCGCCACGCTTGCGCTTGTCTGGCCGTGTCTCACGCTCGTCAATATGGCCGTGCCACTGACCGCTAACACTCAAGGCCATGGCACTGTTGAGCATGCTGCGTTGCTAGACGCCTTCATTGGACTCGGTATGGCGTGTATCGGCGTTCTTTATGAGAGACTGATTTGCCTCTCCGCCCGATGGCAAAGATATATCACCGTCACGGCAGCGGCCTTCATGCCGTTGCCGTTTCTGGCGTTGCTGACGATTTCATATGCGCTTCCCGTGCTTTGCGCAGCGTTCTTTCTTTGTGGCATCGGCTTCGGCATGTTGCGCGTCAGCCTGAGAAAGCAACTCATCGCGACGCATCCTGCGCGACGGGTGGGGCAGATCGTTGCGTCATGCAATGCATACGGTTTTCCAGCCCTGGCGATCTTCGCGCTGCTCTACGCGCGAAGCTGGGAATTTGGACCTTGGGTGCCGCTGGCAGCGTTTTTCTTCATGGCACTGATTGGCGTCTTTGCGTTGATGGGCGGAGCAGCGGAGGGGCGCGTTCGGCCAAGTGCAACTCCCGATGTAGGTTGACGCGCCGGCTCTGCCAGTCCTTCCGGTCGGCTCGCGCGCCTGAAATGTGTGACCGGCCGAAACTCGTTGCAAAATGCCGCGTATTCACTGCCATTGCGCCACTCCGCCGTGGCGTGAGCACGTGCCGCTGTGGTGCTGGCTGAAGCTGTAGGTGCCGTCGCGGCACTGGGCGGTCGCGCCGGTGGGAACGGTGCCCGAGCGGGAGTGCGCGGGTGAGTGGACCGTGTTGCCGTCGCGATTGACGTAGTGGCCGTGGTTGTCGAGGTCGGATTCGTCGGGTTGGGGTTGGTACTGGTAAGGAGTGCCGCGATACGCGAACGCGTCGGGCGTCCACGCGGCACTGGCCACGACCAGCGCGGCGACGGCGAACGCGCGTAGCGTGCGCATCGGCGTGAGTCTCTGCATTGCTTGTTCTCTCGTTGTTCTTCTTGATCGCGCAGTCCTGCGCCTCGTCCGCTCAACAAAAAAGCGGAGTCCCTTTATCGGGTACTCCGCTTTGCGAGGCAAGCAGCTTTGACGGTTTTCTTGACGCTTACACGTTGAGCTTGCACCCCCGAGTTCAGTCGCTATGGACTGTCCTGTATGTTGTTGTTTTTTCTATGAAACGTGATGCGTTGGCGATGTCCATGCCTTCTAGCGCGAAATCGCTCATTTCGGCGTCCCTTTGTCCATAGCGACCAGCTTCTCTCTCAGCGGGATTGGAGGAGGGGAAAGTTCATCGAGCCTAGCCTGAAGGAAAGCATTTTTCTGCAGGACTTCGAGCACCAAGCGGTGAGCACTCGCGAGTTGAGACTGTGAATCGTCGCGTTGCTTCGTCAGCCGCGTAAGTTGCGATTTCAGGTCCTCGCGTATACGCGTTTTCCGCTCGCGACGGGCCTGTTGCAACTTCTGTTGTGCGTCATGCATTTCTATCCAGGCCTGAATCTCGCGAACTAGCGCTGGGAACCGCTTCTTTTTGAGTGCAGTCGGGTCTGTGCCCGCCTCCTTGGCAACATTGTTTTGGCTGACAGGGGTTCCGCGCGGCAGTATCAGGGGACGGTCCTCCCTTAGGCGCTCGAATGCGCTTCGAAATCGCTGCTCTGCGGTTTCAGGCTCGGTCTTTGTCGGCACTGCTTCGTTCATACTGTCCACCTATGAATGTGGTTCGCCCAACAGCGTGCCTTGTCGGTTGCAAACGCGGCCGCTGCTTCGCTGAAACAATCTCCTGTCGACCGTCCCGTGCAGGTTCCTCAGACATGCGCGAAGAGCCTGAGTGCAGCTAAGCGGTCACGACTCGCACAGAGTCGTCTTTCTACGAACCGCGCTTATTCTGCTTCGTGACTTTGAGGTAGTTTTCCATGCCGATGATTTCGGCCTTCAGCGCTTGAGCACGAGGGCTGTCCATTGACGCTTTGCTAAGCTGGACGTTGGCATCTTCAAGTTGACGTTTCACTGCGGGTCGTTTCCTGGAGTCGTACACCGCTTCTCGGCACGGCTTATCCCCATCGCCCCCCGAGCAACGCGCTACTGATTCAATGCCACCGTAGTCACAGTGCCCTCGCTTCGCGCATCCGCCCAACCTCGTTTCCCGGAACGGGATTTCTCCATTCCTGGCCGCTTTAATGAGTGCCTTCAAGGCTTTGGTACCAACCAAGTTGACGACGATTTCGTCCTTCCGTTCGTCGCCGAGCGGTGAAACGTAGTGCTCGCCGACAAGGGCTTGTATCTGCTTTCCCATGACTTCGTATCGAGCAGAAACGACTTGATTCTCGAAGTCTGCACTGAAGCGAAGACGACTGAAGTTACGACCGTAGTATCGGGTTTGAAGCAACGTAACGTGCTTCAAGATGACTTGAATCGAACTTTCGCTCAGAAGCCCACTGGCGAACATGTTGATGGCACCCGTGCGTCGGAGCTCGTGATAAGCCAATGGCCATGTCTTGCCTACTGCAAAGTCTCCATTCTTGTCCAGATTAGGCGTGAACTTTCGAGCGATTGCCAAATCCTCCTCAGTTATTTTTAGCACTTCTAGGTCAAATAGACGTGGGAACCTTTGCGCGAGGTAACGGTAGGATTGAAGCTTAGGCCTCGTTATGTAGGCTTTCCATTTCCCCGGAACTGCAGCCCATGGCTCAAAGCAATAGTGAAAGAGACAAGGATTTTCCCGGTCATACTCGCTGCAGCCAACGGCGGGATTTTGGACGGCACAGCTCATCCGCAGCCTAGCGATGGCAGTCATCGCATCTACCGCGACTTCGACGTTGGGGCTTGTCGGCCATCGAGCGTCGCTGTCTGGGTCAGTCTTGGTCGTCTCGCCGCAGATAATCGGAACGCGACCAAGCACTGAGTCTTGCTCCCATTGAAGACAATTGGCCCTCAACGTCGCGACTTCCTCCTTCCGCTGGAGCGTAAAGTTTGCTACGTAGGTCAATCCCACGGTTTGTACAAGCGTCAGATAGGACGACAGCGAAGTTATGTCAATAGTCCCTCGCCGAGGTGGCAGTACCCACTTCGCCAGAATATCGAAGATTCCAAACTCCTTCGCGACGAGTTCGAATGGACCGTAAAACTGCCGCCCTGACCTGGCGCCACTGTTTTCCCGCTGCTTTGCAAACGGAAGGAATGAATCGCGGTCTCCTTCATGAAGAAACGCAGTCTTCAGGTCGCCGAAGTTGTGAGCGTATGCGTCGACACAAAACTTGAAACAACTTTCAATTTGTTTCTGGTGCCCAAGAAAATCATCGAGACACTCTCTAAGCCGGCGGACTTGGTACACCCAAATTCTCGGAGGGATATAGGCGGTTTGCTCTCCAGTGACTTCTTCGTCATGTTCATTTGTTTTGCGCGATTGCTGTTTCTTCATCGCGTCGGCAAAATCGAACAGGCCCGCTTCATCCAGTAAAGTAAATCCAATTTTGACGTCAGAACGAAGAACTCGGTCTAAAACCTGCAGAACAGTTCTGGAATCTTTGCCGTTCGGGTACAGAGCCGTGAGCTTTCCGACCAAAATCGGATAGCGAACAAGGTTGCATGCAATAACCCCCTCAGCATCGCAAAGCGCAACAATCCGACGCAGAAGGTCAAAATGCTTTTTTAGGTACGACCAACTCCGAGCACCCATGGGACCCCACAGAATCCAAGTGGCCAGGATTCTCATGACATTTTGATTCTCAGGGCTAAGCTTGGGCGCGCTTCGGCCGTGGTGCCCTCCGGCAAAGTCGAATCGAAACCTTCTGCCAACCCATGCAGAGAAATCCCAATATGGGTCACCCCATTTCGACTTGGGGTTGCCGCTCTCGTCTAAGCTGACCACCCAGTCCGCCGGCGGAGGCCAACTTGGTGGCCGATAACAAAAATGCGTTGGTGCGATTGGACACTCAACCACGTTGAGGCCGAATTCAGAGACAACCACTGTCATAGTGCTCCCTCCAGTTCTGCAAGCTCCACTTCGAAGTCAGGGTGATACCAACCTTCGGCAATACGCGCTCGCGCTTCTGTAACCCATTCCCGGTGCTCCGCGCTCGATTCTTCGAACCAACTCAACTTCTCCTGAATTCGGTCGATTGCCAGTTTTGCCGGTGGTGCATCCTCAGCTAGCTTCCGCATATCGACCTTGGTGAGTTCGTAGAGCTTGAGTTGAGAAAAGGACGCCAGAGCCCAAACGTAGTCAAAGGAGTCGATGTCGCGATGGTCTACGCACCATAAGCACCCGGATTTTCTCGCGCAGTTTGGCTTTGGGGCTTGCTTCGCAATCGACGTTTCTTCTTTCGGAGCGCCGGTGCATTCTCCCGGAGCAACGGCCTCCTTCTTGGCCAGATGCGAGTCTAGGACTGCCCAGAATCTGGTGGATTCGGCCATCGCGCGCTGGTGGCTTGGCCGATGATAGACACGGAGCAAAGTCCTCTCGGTATGCTGACTCGTTTGAGCTGTAAAAGCTGGGTCGCCAGTTCTGCGTAACATCCAATTCACTCTCGTGTTTCGCAACAGACGAGGGCCGATGAAGGTGAGATTCAACTCAGCACAAATCGTGCGGATTCTTGCCATGTCGCAACGGGAGCCTGGCCGGCTTCCATATCGAATGAAAGGAAACATCAGATTTGACTTGGGGAACAGGGCTTTACGCCATTCAAGGTAGCGCTCGAGGTGAGATTTGTATTCCTTGAATATCTCGAACAACACTGTGCGGCTTCCCCGGCGCTTATATTCGCTGACCTCGTAGCTGTCGTTATGGCTCACGTAGGAAAAGCGCCGCAATGTTAGGCGGCTAGCTTCCGTCGCGTTCATAGCTGTCTGTCCGATGAACATCATCAGTTCGGCTTCAATCCTTAGGTTCGCGAGAAATTGCCGGGCGCCGATACCCGGAACCACATCACTGTCTGTTGTGGAGCGTCCGTTGCTGCCTGCACTGAACCACTTGCCGCTTCGCAATTTAATTTCAAAGGGCAGTTCTGCGCCAAGGATGGCGCTTTTGGGAAGGCTGTCGCATACATCCTGCAGCATGTGTCCCAGCTCAAATGTATTGCTAAGATTCTGTTTTTCAGATTGGATGCCGACCGCTGATTTGCGGCAGCTCTTCCATCTAAGGCGGGTCAGCTCAATTATCCCAGTGTGTCGTTGGAGGGCGCGGTCCAAAAGTGTTCCAACGACCGCTGCGTAGTTGAAAGCCGACCTCATGGCTAGAGGGTGTTGACCGCCGCGTGCTTTCTCCGCAGGCTTTCTTCTCAACCGCGTGCGGTGCAAGAGAAAGTCACCCCATGCGCAATACGTCGCTTCAATAGTCGACATCGTGAGTGGGAGAGACTCGCGCTCTGCAAAGCTGAACAACATCCGCAAGATTCTTATCCGGTCGGCGGCAGTTTCACGCGAGTTGCCACCGGCGAGCGCTGTGTTGATTTCCTCATGCAAGGCAGATACCAGTTCTAACCGGTCAAACTCTGGGGGACCTAGTGCCCCACTTGCAATTAGATTTTTGACATGGTCCGCTCGAGCGGAAGCTCCACGGCGATAGAGCAAGACGGCGAGGTCCCAAGGCGTTTCGTCCGCACCATACATGACATCTGGAAACGTCAGGTCGGGTAGTCGAAGTCGGTCAAGCATCTTCGCTGTCCCAGTCGCGGTTTCGGAAGCCCGTGAACGCCTCATTGAACGCTATTGCGGCGTTTTGCTTGGCGCGAGTCGCCTTCCTGAACTTGATATAGCGATAAGTCGTGGATTCGTTTTTGTGAAGCATGGCGTCTCGAACGATTCCTATTGCCTCGGCTGGGCTGGCTCCACTCGAGAGTAAGACATCCAATAACCACGTACCGAACGTCGCGCGGGACTGATGGAACTTGAAGTTCACCATAAACCGCATGCCAGAGTTCACTGCCCGCCGTCGCATCTCTTGAATGAGCCTGTCGACAGTCGCTACGGAGTAAGGTCGGCCTGTACGAGTTAAGAACAGTAGGTTTTTGTGCTTCGGACCCGCTTTTGCCTCTCGCAGCAGACGTTTCGTCGACAATGAATATCGTTTCAGGTCATCCAAGACTGCCTTAGGCACCATCATGTCGCCTTTCACCGAGCCCTTTGTAGCGATACCGGTCCCGGGACCCACGGGGAGCAAGAAAATGCCAGGCGTATGTGGGTCCTCTCGCGCTGTCAGGAGGCTGGTTACGGTCAGGGTCGTTACGGTGCCTACGCGCCCGCCTGTGAAGAATCCGGTGGAGAGCATGAGGTGCAGTTCCTCGGTCTCATGCTTAGCCGTGTGTGCGACAAGTCGATTCATATGGTCGGCATGAAGAGGAAGTAGTCCGTCTTCCAGCGTCAAGCCGATAGAATTTCGATTTGGGATGGAGAGGTCACTACTCAGCCGGACCGCGGTCCGCTTGAAGCCTGCCGTATCGTGATACGGTATAACCGCGAGACGGTCCTTCCACATTGGAGCGCTATTGCCGATTAGGTTGTGCAAATCGGCAAACCGATAGAACTGGATGACCGTGCTCATGCAATTCGACGCCGTACTGCTGGCAAGAGTCCCTTCATCGCGCTGGTCAATGAGGTGCTTGCGGAATCTGCGAAGCACCTGCTGGTCCCGACGTACAGGGAAGTGTCGCCAGTCCGTGTTTGTGGACTCGAGGAAGTTTGCGTACACGCACATGTGTTTCATCGTGCGCTTCACTGTCTCATCGTCGACTGCTTCAGCCCTTTCCAGACTCCAAGCATTCGCTTCATCCCATCCGCTGTGGTTCTCCCAATAGAGTTGCGGTAAGCGTGCGATGGGCGGCTTATCTGAAAGTCTTATCCAGACCAGCTCACCAGCGTCATCTAATGAGGCTTCATAATATTGGTATTGAATGTAGTCTAGCCGCGCCATAGTCAGCCCCGGCCCCGAATGACAGAAGGAACTGGTCGACAATAAGCTGTGTGCCGTGCGTGCCGAACCAATTCGGGCAACGCGACAACGTTCAGGTGAGGGGAAGCGCGATGGTCTCCGCAGGCCGTAATAGGCGGTCTGTCGAATCCACTTAGCGCGTGACAGGAAAGGAGGGGCGCGGGCTGCGATTCGAATCTGGTGGGCAGCTTCGGATGGACGACGAGGGAGGCCCATAAGCCGCGGGAGCGACCCGCTCCAAATGTGCTCCAACGACGCCTTGCATCGCATGGAGCCCTATTTCCGGGGTCGCACGGCATCTGCAATTTGCCTGAGCTAACTCCCGACCAACCAATCAGTTCAAATCCGTACCGCATCGCAACCTCGCTAACGTACCCTCTCATAAAAGGAGGATTTCCGGCAGTTGCTGGCCGGCTACGTTGATTGCGATTTCAGTCTATGGGCGTTGCACCCGAACCCACTTTAGCGTAACTATGGCCATCAATCAAGTCGACATCGAGGCGAAGATTTGGTGTTCAAGGGCTTCGTAAGTAGCGAGCAGGCCTTCTCGATTTGCAACCTAAAAAGATGAGTAGTAAAACGAGATATTCTGAGATATACGGTTTAAGAGAAAAGCATGGTTAATCGCGTACTGGCATGTATAGCGTCAAATGCGCTACTCTCATACTGACAGCAGCGTTCTACGCGACGAAGTCGCCAATTGGATGTCGTCAAATAGTATGCATAACGAACGATTTATGGCAGACGAATTCCTGTCGGGGTCGATTTCTCACTAGCCATGGCGATGAACGGGTCCTCGCGCCATTGTCCGGGGCACGGTTCGATAGTTGCCGAGTGAGGCACTCAGTCACGCTGGCGTATAGCTTGGAAAAGGGCGGGCCCGGCGGGCCCGTTCCGTCTTGGTTGCGGTCAGGCAAAGAGGTCGCGCACGCGTTCGAAGGGGAGCCCCGATTCTGCGGCACGTCGAACCTTCCGCTCGAGCAGGTGATTCAAGGGAATCTGCCTGTCGAGGGCGTCGAACAGGTCTAGTCCATCCATACAGATGACGCGCTTAGCGCGACCGAAGGCGGCCAACCCGTCCGGAGTGAAGCCGCTGTTGCTCACGAATAGACCGCGGGCCCATGTGGCTTTCTGCTCCAGCTTCCCGTGAAAAGCATGCAAATCGGCTGCGGGAGTCTGGGCGGACTGCCACTTCGCCTCGACGAGATAGGTTTCGCCTTGCAGCACGAAGCTGCCGTCTATCTGCTCGCCGCGATGGCGAAACGGTTCCCTCGCTTCGAGACCGAAGCAGTCGAACGCCTCCTTCAGCCATGCTTCAAACGCGTATCCCCGGGGATGCGGAGGCAAGGACGATAGCTCAATAAGCTTGGTCTTGAGCGCCAGAATCCGGCGAGTATCGAGCGCCGGCTTGGGCGGCGGATTCGGACTAGCGGTCCCCTCGGGTTTGCCTTCGAGACGGTTAATCAGGGAGAGGAACTGCCCTTCCGCGTTGGAGACCCATTCATCCCGTCCCTGCGATTGCCTAACGGCTTCGCGATATTTCCACAGGGCCTTGAGCGTCGTAACGGCGGTGACCAAGTCGACCTTGTTCAGAAAGCACCGGAGCCGCTTTGCTTTGGATGTGCCGTTATCATGGTAGACGGGGTCGTCAATGTCGACATTGAGCTCTTCCAGAAAGAAGATGCCCATGGTTCGGTCGGAGAAATTGAGCACATACCCGCCATTCATTTCGAACAGGTCATCGACGAGCTTCATGTCGACGGTTCGGATATTCGGCGTCTTCATACGTTGCATATGGTCCCTGCGCGTTCGGTAATCATGCCGGCGTCATTTTTCCGCCTGCGCCGCAGGCCGCCGTTCTTCGCGAGTCCAATCGTGGCAATCGAAGAAGTATGCCCGAACACGAGCAGGGCAGAGCGGTGTATCCGACTTGCCGGCGATAGCGTCAAATTGGTGTAGTTGCCTGCGCGTATTGTCACTAACATCGGGTGTATCGGCGGTGCCAGTCTCAGGAAGCTGTCGCCATTTGATTCGGCTTCGCTCTCTCCATCAACTTCTCGTAGAACGGAGCGTAGACATCGAACAGATGAGGCGGCAGCTCTGGGCTCCGGTAGGGGGCCTCGTTCAGTAGGTCGGACAGCAGTAAGAGACGCTTTTCCGGGATGCTTCGACGTCGCGTGTAGTCTTCAAAAAACATCGCGAATCCGCACTTTTTCAGCCGGACAGCCTCGATAAGCCTGTCGACATGGTCGACGCTGAGAATGTAGACCGGGTTTCCCGATGCGAAGTGGTCTGCACTTGCCGTGAATAGCTGGTCCGTCTCAGCCGCAAAAAGGTCACCGTAGGTGATAACGACCTTGTGCACGGCCGCGTTGGGATAGGTCCTCTGTACGAAAGCCTCGACGTTTCTCAGTTGTTCATCCGCCTTCTTCACGGTTGCACTGAGCTTCGATGCGTAATCACGTGCTGTTCCTGTCGCGGGTAGTGTGTGAGTCAGGGCCTTGTTCTTGACCTCGAGCAACACCACATCAGCCCCATCTAATACTGCGAAATCGCAGCACTTGCCGCCGACCGAAAAGCGGGTCCGAACTTGCTCTTCGTTCAGAATCTCAAGGCCAGTCAGACTGAGGCTACGCCCGACATACTCTTCGAACAGTTTTTCGAAGCTCTGTCGAATCCCGGGGCTCTCGCTGCGGCCAACGATGTCACTCAACGCGTATCCGAGGTTGCGGTCGAGGCAGCAGCGCCCCCAGAAATACCAAGTGTCGTTTTCCAAACGTGTGAAAGGTGACCTATACAGCAGGTTCGGCTGGAACCACTCGTCGGAACTGACCTCTTCGAATTGCTCCGCAGTCACCGGTCGGGGGATAAGCATCGTTTGATAAAATTTTTCGACGGGTGCTCGCCCAAAAATTCCCTGCAAAGCCACTCTATATCTCGGAGCCATGACGGTCGAAATATCTTCGAGTGAGTGTTTGCGGAAGAGGGTCGCAAGGCCGAGAAAGTCCATGGGCGGCATGCCCAAGCTCTCTTGGAAAAGACGGTAGAGATGCGAGTTCGGTTGCAGTTGGTTTATGAGGTCAATCTGACGCGCGAAGGGTCCCAGCTCTTGCTCTCGTTGATGCGGAATTTGCGGGAGAATCCACGACCTTAGCGCGAGGTGAAATGAGCGGCCCGGCCCGAATCCGGTGAAGGCCAGGTCAGCGACCTTCCATGCCAAGTCAATACACTGCCGTAGTTCTTGCCGTGTGATTGCCTCGGAACCGTACATCCGCGGTTCATCGCGCAATACCCAGACAGCGACGCGCTCCGCAAGCCATGGGGCACGTGGCTTTCCGTCATCTGCCGTTGACTCGGTCCCGATGAACTGAGACAGTTGGGCCAAAACGCTAGCGTAGGAAAACTTGCGGAGCCGGTTGCGGATTGGACGGATTGCGCTCGCGTACGTCATGTGTTCCTTCGCATTTCTTTTGTAGTACGGCCGTCGAAGTAGCCAATGCGCTACGACTGAAGTATCCGTCATTTGAACCATCGCTTCTGAACAAGTGTTGACCCCGGAAGACTTCACGGGAGGTGGTGTCATACAACACCGTTACCTCGCAATAGTCGGCCTCTACTCAATACTCGGTGGTAAGCGACGGGGACACCTTGAACCGCGGCAGATATGGTCCATGACGTACATGGTTCATTAGGCTCCAGTACGCAGACCGAGCGAATGAATGATTGCAATCCTCCGGATACTCATAACGGTACCGATGGTCCTCCTCAGGTTCTTGTGTGTACGATTGCGAGAATTCATCGGCCAGATAGTCGTTGATTCCCCAAAGCAAGTCGTTCAGCATTTCGGCTATATAGCTTGAGTGATATGTAAATATGTTCTCATGGAACCATTCGTAGAAACCTGGTAACGCTTTAAATCCCTCTTCTGCACTAATCTCAACACCACTTCGCTTAAGTGTCTGGACGATTTTCTCGACGTTCGACTGCAGGCGCGAAAAGTTGTGCTTGGCAATATCCCCACAAATCTTGATGTAGCGAATCCTTTCTATGCGAACGTCCGCTTGGACATCTATCTCGCCGAACCAGACGTCAGGAACGAGGCAGTCGGCTTCGAGCCACGTCGATAGCGAGTCAAGCGGCTTCTGTATGCAGTCGCTATTCCTCGCAAGCTTCGGCGCTGCGCATATTTGTCGCAAGTAAAAAAGGAACGTGTAGTCGGTGGGGCGACCTGACTTGGGTGGCTTCTTCAAATTAAGAAAGCTGTCGTTTGAACCGCGTTCGTTAGGCTGAGATAGAAAATCACCTAATAAGATATTGAACAATCTTTTATCGTTGGAGTTGTCGAACATCAAAAGGACGTCGTTGGTTCGCTTGAGTTTGTTGAAAAATGCATAGTTAACCATGCCTCCAAGCATTTCCCAAGCCGCCAAAAGTACGATGGTTTCGTGTTCAACTTCGTTAAATTTTTCTGAATGCATGTTTCGTGTTGGCCGTCGGCATTTTCAAGCCGCGTCGTTCGTTGCATCGCCTTCGAAAATGCCGTCCCGCTGGATACGCTGGACGGCTCTTCATTCAGTGAAAATTATGCCGCAGAATCTTTTCTCAGATGCAAATGCCTCGTAGGACGTAGCGCGGCGTTTGCGAGTCACCCACCAAAGGTAGAAGTCTCGATGTGACTTTTGGCGAGGGGCGAATGTTTCCATGTCTGGTTCGGTAACAAGCGCAGTTCCGCACAGTCCGCTCATATCGGTCGGGTGAACGGGGTTCCATCCAGCATTCCAGTAGCTTAGTGTTGCGATTGGTCCGCTCGTGCTCGAGATGCTAAGGCAACCGTCGTTCGGATGAATGGAAATGGGACCTTCTGTATCGGTGACGACCGGATAGTGGAGCCGCGAAGGATACAAATCGCGTTGAAGGTAGCCGAGGCGACTGAAGCCATACGTCGAAGCGAGCGGGGCAGCGTTAGACTTGCTATCCAAGACGTCCGTGAGTGTCAAAACTGGTACGGAAGTAACGCATTGCAAACCTGACGTCTGGCATCCTCCATAGCCCCCGCCTCGTTGGATTTTAGAGAATCGCTCAAGTAGACCTTGCGCGTCTACCAAACTCTCACCGAGGTGTCGCCAACGAACTATGGATAGCTCGGTAACGCTGAGCGGGTCAACATGTACGGGGGTCGATAGCGAAAGTAACACGCGTCCTTGTGCTACGGACCGCAACGACCGGGCGAGGCTTTGAATATACATCTCAACCGAAGCGGAGTCGTGGGTGATATGGCCATCGAACGCCGGAAGCCACGACGGACGAGACGGTCGCATGAACGCAAGTGTCGGGTCAAGAGGAAGGACATCCAGTGCCAGGCGGTTCACCAAGTCGGCGGGCATACGCCAAAACTTTCGTGCGACCGCAAGCGTCCGTTGATAGGCGGACGCCATACGAAGGAAATTTCGATTGGCGAAAGCGCCGGTAGTGTTAGGCCCAATGGGACGAACAAAATGTCCTACGTCGCCTTGGTAAGGGGCGCCTGGAAAAGAGTCTGCGGACGATGTCCATTCGTAGTTGCACTGCCGAACAAACGGTAAGTTCGAACGTTGCTCCAGTCGCTGCATCGCGGTCAGGAAAAACCGCGGCACGTCAGCGCCTTGCATCTCGAAGAACTTTGGCGATTCTTGAAAATCCGGAGGAGCAACCTGCAAATGATGCTCGCAGTCGTCTTCCGAGGGAAGGCCACAATCGCGGATTAAGAGAGAGGATAGTGTGGAAGGCCGTTCGAGACTTGAACCCAGTTCTGGCGGCGGGATAAAACCTCTCTTCGTCGCCATCCAGAATATACATACGAGCTCGACAGTCTCCGCCTCCACTTTGCAGCCCTTCAACTCCTGAAGCAAGGAAGTTGTCACCTCCTCACGCATCTCAGGTGCGAGTAGGAGGGTGGCAAGCTCTTGCATTGCCCACCATCGAGTTGATGCGACTGGCCATCTTAAGCGCGCGATGAGCATCGCAAGGTCAGAGTTCAAGCTGAAGCTCCGTTCATCAATTTCCCGGCCCACGCAGGTCTTTCGAGTCGGAGAGTTCTCGTATCCTCCTGAACGCTGCGAACCATTGCCTCTGCGAACGCTACTGCTTCGCCGGTGCGGCCTAGTTGTCCTAGGAAAAATACCATGATGTCGGTTGGAATAACTCGGTCAGGTTTTGGCCCGAAAAGACCGAACGCAGACTTAAGGAAGAATTCATCGCCACGACTCCGATACTTCGTTGCCGCGATGCGAAGTCGACTCTCGGTTTCTTTCCTGCTTTCAAAATACATCGGCCCCAGCCACCCACCGTTCATGCGCTGCGCTTGGACGATATAGGGGAAAGCCGCTCTTGGCCCTTCAAGCGTGAGCTTTGTCGCAAACGCAGCGTCAAGAAGCCCCGCAAGGTCGTTATCGCGGCAGTCAGCAGACAGCAACATAGGCTCTAAGTTTTGGATAAGGTCCGAGCCTAGACCCTGCGATTCCCAATGAGCGTACCATTGCTTCAAAACTTCACGGCGAACACCATAGTGTTCAGCAAGGTCTGTCTGAAGTCTTTTCAGTTCGTTGACGGCGTATGTGCTTACGTCGCCTTCAAACGGAGGAAACTCAGTTGATGTGCCGCCTGATTCTGGCTTCGCTATCGTGCCGATGTCCCAACCCATATGCTCGTTAGCCAAGTCACGAAGCTGCGACGCGTTATTGTTCCCCAACTTGGCGGCGTCCTCCAAATCGCGGACAGCTTCATCTTGCATACCCGTTCTGGCTACTGCGGCGAGCGTGCGGGATATGGCTTCTGCGGTTGTCATATAGGTCGCAAGACTTTTTTCTGCTTCATCCCATTGTCCAAGCTCGACGTGTTGTCTGTGTTTTTCAGCCAGTGCTTCTCGATTTAACCTTGCTAGAAGCTCATTGGCCTCAGCAACGACATGCCTGGTTCCCTTGCCGTCCGTATAAACGGAGACGTTTTCAATCTGAGGCGAAATCTCGTAGAGCAGTCGACGAGCGTCGTCGGGAGCAACGGACGTCAGGTAGCTGATGGCATCCATCACATCTGGGAGGGCGGGGTCTTTTCGTTGCCCGTAGCCAAGCACCAGTTCCCACGTAACCCGGCAGAGTTCTCCCGCCAGGTTTGCGAGGCCGTGCCGGAGTGACATCTCACAGAGGTCCAAGAACGCGCGCATCCGGGCTCCAGTTTCCTCTTCGACCACGGCATTGCGGTCGTCTCGTTGCCGGAGAATAAAGAATTCTGCTGCGTCGTCGGTGAGCACCTTGACGAGTTCCGATACATAGACTGAACGAAAATGGTCGGCGTCAAACCACGAAAGCCGCAATGCTTCATCTACCTCTTTGGAGGTGACCAAGGTGTTGCCGCTTATCCGCGAATCTAGCAGATGAAGGTCAACCGCAAGCGCATTTAGAGCTCGGCGAAAAGTCGCCGCGCCTTCCCCGCGCTGATAGTTGCTGTAATCCGGCACCGGGATAGATTCGAACGACCGATGGACATAGAGGAACGAGACCGATTCCCCGGCTGACCAGCGCCTTGCTACGTCCGCCGCAACAGCCGTGAGGTTCTCGAGGTAGTCAGATACATTCTCACGGTCCTTGAACGTCGGTGTCTTGATAAAGCAAAAATCTTCCCCAGCAACTGTCATGTGCAGGTGTACTGCGCCGAAGAACCAAAAGCGCGCAAGTTGCGTCAACGCTTCTTGTCTATCGTCGTACTGCGCTTGCGACCAATCGACCTCAGAGCCACCGGGGAAGACCAGAATGTCTTTTCCCTTCATTGCACCCATGCACGCAGCCAACAGGCCACAAGACAAGTCTTGAAAATTACTCCACGAGACGAGCTCGGCATCAGCTAAAGCCGCGGCTCGAACCGCGGCATCGCATACCATGGCTTTCTGCTCGCCCCGCGGAAGTAGGCTCGCTATCTGAACAAGTCCGCTGACATTGTCAGCGTCGACGTAAGCCCCGACGACTTTTTCCCCGATTTCAAGGGAGCTCGACATGACGATTTCTGCAGCTCGTTCGGGCGTACTTCCAGCCACTCCGAGGCCAACGAAGGTGCTCGCGAGGTAAAGTTCCTCCGCCCGCGACTCGTAGCCCCAACGTCGGCCTACGAAACGACTTTCACCTCTGAATCGATGCAGGGCTTCCGTGGCGCTCTTTCGCGCGGTACCGTAGTCACCGCGCGTCATAAGGGCGCGGCTTAGTGCTGCCACGTCGAGGGTAGATGTTTCGTGCCGTGATGCAACGGCTTCCTCCATAACGCTAGAGTCTCGCGCAAGCGTCCATGTGCAAGCTTTGAGGCGCACCGCATCGATTCCAGTAAGCTGGTAGGACAGGCTGTTCAGCGACCTCGTTTTTAGATGACGGAGGCGATAGGCATCTGCATAGCGCGCACGGCAAACAGCGTGTTCCTCTGCGTCTGCCATAAGACTCTCGAATAGCTCAGTAGGGTATCCTTCGCATAGTCGGTCGATTATCCAGTCCCTTTGTAGACCTTCAATGAGGTCTTCGGGCTGGCCTTGTTTCGCTTTTACAGACCACAACCAGTTGACGCGCAAGCTATTTGGCGCCTCATGGCTAAGCCAGCGCTCCACCGACGGTATCAACGCTTTGACTCGAGGCGCATAGTCATCGGTCTGCTTGATAAAGACGACCAAGCTTTCGTGAAATGGTTTGAGCCCCGCTGGAGAACTGTAGAGCAAATGCATTACTGCGGAAACCTCGGGTAGCGGCGCACCGACAATCCGAGCTATCTGAGCAAAACCAGATGTTGGCCAGAAAAACGGGAATTCGCAGACGAGCCTCAACACGTCCTTCTGGCTAGCTGGAAGAAGATTCCATAGTGAGGCATAGTATGTTTTTACATCCTTGCTCATATCTCCAAGGAGTTGTTCAACACTCCATTTCGAGAGTGGGCGGGCTGAGCGGATGAGTTCTTCTATCGCATATATTACGTGCAGCGGGTGACCATTCGTACGCGCACGTACTTCAGCCGCAGCTGACTGGATTTCCTCTTCAGCGTACGGGCGCTTGTGTTCAATCTGTAGTCGACCTTGTTCGACCTGTTTCCGTACGTATTGAAGGACCGCGTCCGCCGACATGACCGGGAGCTCTCTCCAGGTACTGCGAGGCGTGCCGGCAAGCAACCGACTCGGCAGCTGTGCGTCTTCGACGGGCTGGGTTCCTACCACAACGACCAAATTGTCGAATGCCGGCAGCACTTGATTGAAGATTTCATCTAGCGGGCGCTTATCTTGGCCTTGGTTGCGCCAGACATGGTCGAGACCATCAAGAACGAGAACGAATGGCTTATTGCGTTTCTTGTAGTGAGCCGCGCATGCGGCGAGGGCGGAGCCTAAAGCTCGGTCGGGCACATGGACGTCGGGATGAAAATGCTGGATTTGAGCTAGTAGAGACTCTTCAACGACAAAGCTCGTATGGCGGTCGTGCGACCGGTCCGTTGACGAGAGATAGTAGTGATGCCGCACTAACGGTATGCCCTTCTTTTGCAATAGCTCGCATGCTTTGCTGAGGAAGGTACTCTTGCCGCGACCGGGCGGTCCAGTCAGCACAATCGGTTCAGTCGGAATAGCTTCAATAGCGTTAATGAACGAAAGAAAAAACGCAGTGTCAGGTACGCGGTATCCAGGTGGGATGGCAAAGTTTTCGGGTAGCGGTTCGGGAGCCTCGACAAGCAGGGTCGCGCGAAGCAGTTCGAGCGTAATCCAGCCGTCCGGGGCGGGCTGATTTTTTTGAATGGACCAATGGATGGCCCGGTTCTTGAGCACCTCAACACCCTGAGGTGTTGAATGGCGTCTGAGCCTCGCCGTGACGTGGCTCTCGATACTTGCGAAACCCTTGTCGCTGTGACGGACGTCCAGCGCATCAAAAAGCTCCTTTGCATTGGATGAGCCGCCCAGCTCCTCAATCACTTGATGCTGGATTTCCGCAGGTGCCTTCGTATAATCAATGCGGCTGCCCCCGGCGAGGCATGCTTCGAGGCTGGAATCGGGTATCCGGTTTGTTAGGAGGCGAACATGCCCAACGCGGTTGCTCTCGATTTGTTTAAGCGCATCGAACCACTTCCTCAGGTTTGACCGGGATTTCCCTCCCTTCTTTCCTGGCCGTTCTAGCAACCAGTTCCAATCCAACAAATGCTTTTCGTCTGCCGGGGTGAACTTGACCTGCCACAAGTCAACCTTCCCGTCAGGGCGCTCCGCGACAAGGTCATCGAGGCCTTGAGGAGCAACCTCCTCTGCGTCGCACTCGAAGCGAACTCGCGTATAGCGGGTGGGGGCATCGAGCCAATCGCAAAGTAGATTGACCCCCTGCATCGTTTGATAAACGTATCCTGCAGCGGGAATAGCAGTGCTTTTAACGTGGGCAGCCATGGTCGACGAACGTTTGGTAAAGCATGATTGTCAGCATCAAACTATCATGACGGTTTGCGGCATCATTGCAAAAATGTGCGTAGCAATCTCGTCGATGAGCGGTTCATGAGAGACTGTCGCAGGACATAGCGACCGGTAGATACTGGTTGAGAGGACGGCCGAGGTAACCAACGAATTCACGATGGCTCTTCGCCTTGCTTTGCCGGTATGCGGTTTGAATCGGTAGTTCAACATCATAGATGGGAAGCAAGAAAAAATCATGGACATAGTATCGGTTGCAATTGCTTCTGCAGCAGGAAAAATGCTGGTCGATAAAGCCAAGGATATTGGTATTGACCTGCTAATTGATAAGTTTAAGGCGCAAGTTGTAGGTCGCTGGAGCAAACATCGAGCAGAGGTATTCCTGGCTCAGCTGCTCGACGAGGTTAGAAAGCAGGGTGATGAGAAGTTTGAGTCTGCGAATCTAAACGATTTGCTTGAAAAGTTAGCCGATGGCGACGCCGAGACGTCGCTGCTCTTTGATGCTTATCGGCGAGTTGCTTTGTGCGCGAGCAAGGACATCGGTCCGATGGTCATTGGCGTGCTTACGGCTGTCATACTGCGACGAGACTCCAAGGCGAACGATGACGAGGAACAGATGTTCATGGCTGCTGAGACCCTGAATGACCGAGATTTTGTCGAGTTCATTGAATGGTTCGAGCGCGCGCATGCAAAGACGCACAAACCCACGCACCCGACGCTGCAATTACCTACGTTTCCGGGCGCTGTAGCTGTTGAGCATGTTACTGCGAAAGCAACTAGGAACACATTCACAAATGTCGGCGTACCGGTAAATCTTTTTTCTGACGTCGGGCCCTTCGCGCCTAAGCTTGCAAATTTGGGAATCTTTGTCCAGTTTTCGAGGCCTGCTGATACTTCGAAAGGGGCGGCCAACACGAAGCAATATGTGGCTGCGACCCATGTAGCGACTCGGCTGTACTCGGTCGCCAAACGTGTTGCTTCAGCCACCACACCTAGGAAGTGAATATCAGAGCGGTACTGTGAAGCTGAATTCGTGAAAAATCGCTCGTACGGTACGAAATGCTCAAGTCTTTCTCTCAGGCTGCAAGCCGATGTTGCCGTGCATCCGTACCTGCGGCGCCGGCAGGGGCTGGAGCCGGTGACGTATCCAAGCGATGCACTGAAGGTTGCGCTCGGGCGAACGTTGGGCGTGCCCATCTTCCAGGAGCAGGTGATGCAGGTCGCCATCCTGGCTGCGGGCTTTACACCAGGCGAAGCGGACCAGCTGCGCCGCGCGATGGCCGCCTGGAAGCGCAAGGGCGGCCTCGACAAATACTACGACCGCATTGTCAACGGCATGACAGAGCGCGGTTACACAAAGGACTTCGCCGAATCCATCTTCCAGCAGATTCATGGCTTCGGCGAATACGGCTTCCCGGAAAGTCACGCGGCAAGCTTCGCGCTGCTCGTGTACGCGAGCAGCTGGCTGAAGTGCCATGAGCCCGAAGCGTTTCTCGCCGCGATGCTGAACAGCATGCCGCTTGGCTTCTACTCTGCGTCGCAGCTCATTCAGGACGCGCAGCGGCACAGTGTGAGGGTTCTTCCGGCTGACGTCACCATCAGCAACTGGGATTCGGTCCTTGAGCTTCTCGGCTCTCAATCGAGGTCAGCAGTACGCCTTGGCCTGTCGCTGCTGAACGGCATGAAGGACGGCGCCGCCGAACGCATTGAAGCCGCGAGAGCCGTAAGACAGTTTTCCAGCGTCGGTGGCCTCGCGAGACGCGCGCAACTTGACCGAAAAGACCTTCAGGTGCTCGCGGCCGCGAACTCGCTGTCTTCGCTCGCCGGTAACCGGCGCGAAGCACTTTGGGTGTCCGTGGCCGCGGTCCCCGACCGCGACATCCTCGCCGACGCGCGCGTCGACGACGAGACGCCGGTGCTGGGCGCGCCGTCCGAAGGCGAAGACATCGTCGCCGACTACAACTCGATGAGACTGACGCTCGGCCGGCATCCGCTGTCCCTGCTGCGGCCGGCTTTGCTCGAACAACGGCTTATGCCAGCGGAAACGCTCATGACCTATCGCAATGGCCGGCTCGCGCGTGGTTGTGGATTGGTGACGGTACGTCAGCGACCTGGGACCGCAATGGGCGTGATGTTCTTTACCATCGAGGATAAGACGGGCAACGTGAACGTCATCATATGGCCTTCGCTGCAAGAGAGGTTTCGGCAGGAAGCACTGGGCGCTTCACTGCTTGCGGTTTACGGAAGCTGGCAATGCGAAGGCGATGTCCGCCACCTGGTTGCTCAACGGCTCGTGGACCTATCGCACCTGCTCGGTGGACTTACGGCCGTCGGTCGCAACTTTTGTTGAGTGGCGGCCAAGGATTAGCACGGGTACTTGCGTGGATGACAGACTCGGGAGCGCAAGCCATAGTATCTTTTTTCAGTCAGACATTGAGTCGGGTCAGGACAAACACGCCATTAACCAATAACTGCTGCGTGTCACAATCAGACAAGAATTTCGTACCTGACAACCTTTAGCCAAATGGAGTTGCTGTGAGTAAGGTATTCGCAAGCGGGCCGCACCCGCATCTTAACGCCTGTGTGGGAGACCACATGGACGGTGATAACGGCCATGCTTACATGACGGGGTTCGCACAAGCAGCGGAAGTTCTTCTTGCCGCGGCGAAGCAGCAACATTTCGTGGTCCCAGAAACAGGAGAAATGCAAGCCGTCTACATGGACGCGCTCATCTATCCAATTTGCTTTTGCATGCGACACCATATCGAACTGTTCCTCAAGCGTCAGTTGGAGACGGTATCTCGTCTTCGCAGCAAATCAGTTGAGGTCCCTCAGATACACGAATTGGGTGAATTGCTTGATGCACTGAGGATTGCGTGCAACGCAGACCGACGTCTTCCCGCTAAGTTAAAAGCGCTTGAAGCGACTATCACTGAATTCAACAAAATGGACCCGACAGGTCAAGTATTTCGCTACAGCAAGTCAAACGAGGGAACCCCTCACCTCGAGAATGTTTCGCACATCAATCTACAAGTCTTAGGTGCCGCGGTTTCCAGCTTCAACAATGCTGCGGACGACTTTGATAGTGAAATGGAGGTCATCGATTACGAGTACCGGCAGAATACATT
Source organism: Caballeronia catudaia (assembly GCF_001544755.2). Lineage (GTDB taxonomy): Bacteria > Pseudomonadota > Gammaproteobacteria > Burkholderiales > Burkholderiaceae > Caballeronia > Caballeronia catudaia. Next base: position 57,486 of record NZ_FCOF02000017.1, read on the forward strand.
CACCAGCAAGCTGTCACGCTCTGATTTGGTCGAGGCCGCGAAATCGCTGCCGGCCCGCAAAACGTGGGCAGACCCCCAAGGCAGTTTTGACGAAGTGAAAGCAGGGTTGCGGAAGAAATTTGGACTGTCCGCGAACGATTTCTCTACTGCAGTAAAGATGATTGAAGAGCATCACTATATGAGCTCCTTAATCGGTAAGACGCTCGCACTTCCTTATGTGGAACTCTCGGACATCGACGTATTCGCATCAGACTTGAAGTCTCCTGCGGAGCTGGCCAAAGCGCTGTCGATGGAGAAATGGTGCGCATGGCAAGCAGTCTATGAATTAAGCATGCCAGGCGTGTACAGCGAATATTTCGATTTATATCTTTCCCTTCTTTTAAATCCGGAAACAGAGCAATTCGCTTATCCGCCTGACGTCGTTCGATATGCTCGCACCCGTCCTGTCAGAATGCTTATGGGACTGAAGAAATTGGGGCAAGCAGAACTTGTTGAACGATTCGAACAAGTGATGTCGGCCGCCATACTGGAAGACGAGAGGCGTAGAAGCGATTCAGACCTCTCCGAGTAGGTCCGGTGGATTTGGAAGTTCACTGCCTTGTCACGCAGTGACTGGATGGCCGCGAGAAACTCGTATCGAACAGGAGTATTGTTATCTGATGCTATCGCGTCCCGATGCGCCATTCGACTCATCGGACGCGGCTGGCGGCACCCCACATTTTCGATGGAGGCAGTGATGAGCAAAGGAACAGGCGGCAGCCAAGGTGGCCCGCGCGGCAACTCGGGAGGCGCATCGAAGGGTTCGTCCGGCGGAGCCAAATCAGCCGGGAGTGGCGGCCGGTCGGGAGGTGGCTCTTCAGGCGGTAACTGGCCGAGCACGACTGGAAATCCGTCGGGCGGACGGCGTGGCAACGCCGCGCCTCGCGGAAGTCGTTGACGAACTGTGCGTCGAGGGTCGCACACGCGCACTGCCGGTCCGCCCAAAATATTTTTCTGGAAATTCCCCCCAGCAGACGGCGAGACTTTTAAGCGCGGACTCCAAACAAGAAATCATCACTCCTGTTGCGCGGTATACATAACGCTGCCCGTTCCGCGGAGCAGCCGCGCGACTGGTCGGACATCAACGGCAGCGGTCGCGGGATAGCCGGTGCTGTGGGATAGCCTTGAGACACCGGACAGGGTGGCGAAGTTAGCGCCCAGAGGCGAACGGCTGACGGGCGACGCTGGCTCGGAAGTTAGCTAGGTAAGCGTGTTTCCTTGGCGGTGCTGTTTGGCATGTACCCAACCTTTCGGGCTGCCTCTTGGGTACGCTGGATAACATCTTCGCGTACGACGTCTGGCCGGCGAAGGGGCGGGGAGCTTTAGCATCCGAGATGATGCTGCTGGGATAGCGGAGATGGTCGCCGTTGTCGCTGATGAAGCCGTTGAACATCCGCTTGACAGCTCGGCCTCTCCACGTATGTGCGCAGGTTCCGACATTACTTCTTCATGCTCGCGCCGAGGTCCGCGCAGAACGAGTTTCGTGGCGGAAACACTCGATGTCACAACCAATGCGAAGAAGCCCGCACGAAGCGGGCTTCCGGACAACACGAAAAGTGGGCGTTTAGGCGGCTGCGTCCTTCAGCTTTTTGAGAGCACGAACCTTCAGGCGCACCGTCGCCGGCTTGGCATCAAACCACCTGTCCTGCCCCGTGAACGGGTCCTTGCCGAAGCGCCGCTTCTTTGCTTCCACCTTTTGAACGTTGATTTTCAGCAGGCCGGACAGCGTAAATTCGCCCAGTCCTTTTTTGTGCACAGAACCCAGAATCGTGTCTTCAAGAGCGGCAAGCACTGCTTTCACCTGTTTTGGTTCAAGACCCGCCTGTGTCGCAACGTGAGTGACGAGCGACGCTTTGGTGAACTGGTCCTTCACCGGCTTGAACGTTGTGCCGGTGGCGGCTGCCTTCTTCGCCGGAGCTGCTGCTTTCTTCGCTGGCACTTTGGTCACAGCCTTCTTGGCTGCAGGTTTTGCGGTCTTCGTTGCCATTTGCATCCTCTTCATCGTAGATTGAGAGATGCTTAAGACGAAGCACCCCAGAGCACGGTCGCCTGGCACATGCGTCGTCGTAAGCTGTGGGCTAGCCTAGCAACGGTTCAGGGGTTTAGCAATAAGAAAACCCCTTGAAATAAGGCATTTTCGCGAGCTATGGGCGAATTTACAACGGAAGCGTGCTCAGCTTTCGAAGATAAGCCAACCGACGGCCTCGTCGGGGTAGTTCTGCGGCCAACGATTCGTGAGCCATTCGCGAGCGCGTCGGACGCGCGCTTTTGTCTGCTCTTGACGGCGCCCAGCGACATTCGAATCGTGGCAACCGAGCGGATGCCCCGCTCCTGCGAGGCGTCCAGGTTTCTCGCTCCCGGGCACGTCTTCGACTATTGCCTCCAGAATCTCCTGAGCGCAAGTGACTCGGTCGAGTGCACAGCGTAGCCGTGCGACCATCTCGTCGCGAAGTCCGAGTTCTCGTGCGACGACCGCAACGTCCGTTGCAGCGTCCGACGAGAGGAAGTCGAGCAACTGCAACAGCCGGGGCGACGAGGGGAAGGCAGGCGGACTGCTTGAGCTCGCGGAGTTGAGTGTGTTGTTCATCCGCAGTAAAGCGGATGCGCTTATACCTGGCGCGACGCGGGGCGTTACAAGTTGGGCCATGCCTTAGCGCTCGCAGCTTGTGCCTCCGTGGAGCCTTCAGGTGCCAGATATTCATCGCAAACGGCGATAGCGCGTGATACATCGGGCGTTGTTGCGTCTCCTCGCGCTAACAGCTCTTGCCGCCATCCTAAGACGTCTGCCCGCCCGCCGTGATTCAGATTCCAGACGACGAATCAAGAAGGTCGACCAACTCGCTGGCCGCGATGTCTGTTAGCTCTGCTCTTGCCATCATCTACTCCCTCCCGCTGCGCTACTGCATGAGCATTGCCAAGTGCGAGGTGTTTGACCTGCGCTCATTCGACGCTTGCGCTCATATCACTCGTTGTTCGGCTCAAGCCTTTATGCACCGTCCGCAAACATAGTGCTCAGCGTGAGCGTGCGAAAGGATTGATTGGCTGCACCTTATTCCGGTCTTTTACTCGCTCGAGCAACTGCACCGTGTCCCAATCGGCCGACATTGCTTCCAGTTCCCGCACGACGTTTGATTCCAGCGCCTGCAATCCCACGTCGCCTTGAAAGTTCGATTTGAATGCGTGGAGGAGGCGGTGCTGAAGAAGGCGGGTCACGCCCTCGACTCGTCGGGGCGCATTCACGTCAGCGAACAGAACCGACTCAGGTGAGAACGGGTCGTAGTAAATCAAGTTCTGATACTCGGTGTTCACCGCAACCTTCGGCTCGTCGGTGACTAGCAATGAGCCGAGCAGCTGGACAGAGCCCTTCATCCCCTTCGGCGTTTTGAACACCCACAGGCGCTTCGGCAACCGCTCCTTGAGTTCAGAAATCTTCGCGCTGTTGGAGCCAAAGTACCCCACCTGGCCGTTCTTCAAGTCCTGTTCGAACTTCTGCCAATAGTAAAAAATATCCATTTCCCGCCTGTCCGCCCTTGTCGGTTGTAATCATATTCGAGGACCTAATGGTACCAACTGCGCACGGCGAGCCCGATGAGGCATTTTCAGTTTCTTCGCGTGTACCCCGCACTTAAGCGTGGGAACCATGTCCGGCGGTTGGGAGCGTGGTCGCTTCCCTCCGGAAAACAAGAACGGAATGTTTCCGAGTTACCAACAGAAGCTTTGTCGGGTGTCGCAATGAATCACACACGTCGCTGCCGCGGCCCGGCGGCCTAGAGGCGATGGCTTCAGAATTGGTGTTTGTAAACAGTAAGTTAGGTCTGTTTGTCGTGACAGAGCGCGCTTGGCACAGAACGTGGATGGAGCTAAGCGAGCGTAGATTCGAACCGCTCATTCACATCCCGTCCCTTGCGCCAACTACTTTTAAGGTGAATCGAAATGAGCACACTCACTATTGTTGACCTGCATCACGAAGAAGAGCTGTCTCGTATTGAGATGGCACGCGTCGTCGGTGGGCATGACGTGGAAAAAGAGAAAGCGCTCGTCGAACTCTACGGCGTTATAAATTCGATAAACACTTTGGAGAACACGCCCGACCCGGCTCCCGGCCACGTGTCGATGAAGCTGTAATTACCGGCCCTTAATAAAGTGCAAGCGTTGTTGCTTCGACGACTTGCGTCCCGCGTGGCGTAGCATCTGCACCGCTTTCGTCACGCGGCGCTTGCACTCGAAGTTGCACGCCGAAGACATGAAGCAAATTCAGGAACCGATGGCCTTCATGGTTAGACCTCGAACGGGTTGCTAGTGTCTTTCGTTTCGGTACTAAGGTTGTACTCGGCGCGCACAGCCTTAAGCACGCCCTCAATGTCGCGCTCGAACCCGACTGCGTTCCCGAAGTTGGTCATGTTCCAGTTGCAACCGGTTTTGTCCGGCTCTTGCAGCTGGGGCCGCGGCACACGAATCTTCACTCCATCCTCGACGACTTCTTGCAGTCGATGAATTCGACGGTCGACCTCTTGCTGAAGCCGCGAAGCATTAAGCGTCTTGCGTATCACCCGAGCCTCCTGTCGAATATCTAAGCCAGTCTAGCGCACTAGCGGTGTACCGCGACCTATGGTCGATATGCGGCTTGCCATCAGAAACCGCTCGACCGGTGCGTCAGGGAGCATCGCCAAGTTGAGGCGGCGAATCACGGTGTCGCGGCAGCCAATGGTACGACCTTGATGCGCTAGCTCCGCTCCCAACGCCCTCGTTCGCCGAGTGCATCGTTACGCTGCAAGTCGATGCTCATAATATGGCCGGTCTCTGTCATCGAGGATGGCGTACATCGCCTTCAAAGCTGACGGATTCGGATTGAGCCACGCCCCAATATTCTCAGCTCTGATGGGCACAATGCACCGGTCGTGGCCTGCAGCCTCGACTTCCGGCGGCGGCTCATCCGTAATGGCAGCGAATGACAGCAAGTCGGGCTGCCCTGGCCCGGTCCATTTCGACCAGAGGCATGCGACGTGCATCAACTGGCCGTTGTTCGGACGGAACTCGAGGACGACCTTCTCGTCTTTCTCATGTGTCTCCAGCAGCGTGCCTTCCATTTTGGCTTTGCTGACGTTCTCGTAGAAGACATCGACGAGTATCAGGCCGTGCGTATAGCCGAAACACGGCTTCCAGAATCCTTCAAGATTGTCGCGTCGTGCGTTGTAGGTGCCTGGATACTTCACGTCGTAGTTCGCTGGTTTGCCAGCAATTCGGCACTGGTAACGCATCGGCTTGACCACGTACTTGTCGTTCTCCATGACAAGCACGGGTGCATAGGTTCCAGGAAAAATCCGTGAGTCGCGCGGCTTCGCCTCGGTTCGGTTGACGTCCTCGAGGCGGCGCAGCGACGCGTCGATTTTGTCTGTCGCGATGCGCTTACTCTCGGTGGCGGCCTTCGTTATCTTCGACTGCAACGTCCGCTCGGCATCTGCGAGGCGGGTTCGCTGCTTGAAGAGTTCCTGCTCGAGCTTCGTCGTCTGTTCGGCGTTGAACCGGTCGATAGACGCTTTTATTTGTCGCTCTTCATCTGTTTGCGGGTCGCGAAAGCTGTCGTCGACCGCCTTCGGAATCTTCGCCTTGCTACCTTCAGCTCGTTCGAAGTAGAGGCGCGCAAATTCCTCGATGTCCATGTGTGCACCGAAAGTCTTCACGTACTTGCGATAGTCCGCCTGGATTTGGGCCGAATAGCACATGGGTGGTTTCTATTGGTCGATTTGATAGCGGGCCAGCTCAAAGCGATTCCTTGCACAGCTTCATCATCTTCTGGACCACCGTGCTCGCGCGGTTGAGCGTCATTTCGCCGGTGAACAGTGCCGGCACGTCGCTCTGCCGAACAGCGATGCCGGAGTCCTGCAGCTCGTTCTTCGCAATCTTCAGCGCAAGCTGCCCGAGGAGCACTCGGTCGAGCCAGTGCATTGCCACGGCGTTGCGCGCGAGCCAGATTCGGCAGCTCTCGACAAGATGGTCGATTCGCCACTCATACGTCAGCGTTCGCGACGCAGCGAGGGTTGCGACCAGGAAACACAACAGGTCGGCGCGCGCGCCCGGAAGTTCGTCAATGTCGAGTCTGTCCATTTTCGCTGTCAACTGCGCTAGGGGTCCATGTCGTCAATATCAACGCTCTTACGGACATTCAGCGACCCGGCTAATTCCCGAATCGACAGGGTTTTCGCTCTGACGAGCACATCACCCTCGGGCGTGACGTGCCAGTGTAAGCGCGTACATGACTTGGCGTTGAGCACCTTTCTGACTTGAGCGGGGACGGTTGTTCGCCCCCTGGATGAAATTGTGGATTCAGCCATACACCGCTCCTTGCATCTCCGAGGGATAAGCACTGGCATTGACGGTCAGCATAACCCTTGGCGCGTCCAGTGACGACCTAAAAGGGGCAATTCACTGCTTCGGATTTTGAGTTACGATACTGTATAAATATACAGTGCTTTCGAGAAATGGCTGCCTTGCCCCAACACATCGAGTCGATTCATACGAGCCTCTGGCGCGGGTCTCAGCTCGCCCGTGCGTACTGCAAGGCAGTCGATACGGGGTATGCGGCCCTGAGCGCCGAGCTGCCCGGCGGCGGCTGGCCACTGGGAGCGTTGGTGGAGTTGCTCGTCCAGCAACCCGGAATAGGCGAGATGCGGTTGTTGAGGCCCGCACTCTCCGAATTGAGTGCCCGACCGGTGGTGCTTTTGCAGCCACCGCACATTCCCAACGCGTTGGCGTTTCCGTTTCTCGGGCTGCCGATGAACAAGCTGATGAGACTGCGAGCGCCGAGGACGGCGGACGCGCTCTGGTGCGCCGAGCGCGTGCTTCAGGCAAAAACCTGCGGCGCCCTCGTGTTCTGGCAACAGCACATCCGGGCCGAGGCACTGCGACGGCTTCACCTCGCAGCGCAGGCGACGGAAACCTTGCTGGTGCTAATCAGGCCGCTGGCCAGCGCTCAAGACGCATCGCCGGCGACGCTCCGATTGGGAGTCAGACCGGCTGACGGCGGCCTCGTCGTCGATGTTGTAAAGCGACGAGGCCCGACACGAACCGAAACATTGTCCGTCGCTCTGCAACCGTCACCGATTCTTCTCAGTCCTTATGGCCGTGTTCGTCGCCATCTTCCTGCCCCGGCTTTCGCTGGAGGTGTTCCGTCCGCGGTGGTCACCGCCGACTGAGCACGGGTGCGTCGTGCTGGAGCGCGACAAGGTGATTGTGATGGACTCAGTAGCGCGAGAAGCTGGGGTGCTCCCAGGAATGAAGCGAGGCGGAGTGATAACGCTTTCGCCTGACGCGGCGGTCTACGACAGAAGTGTAGAACGCGAGCGGGAGATGCAGCGCGAAGTCGCTTTCGGCTTATTGCGCTTCTCGCCGCAGGTTGCCGTTTGCGACGAAGAAACCATCGTAGTCGACGTGACGGCGAGCCTGCGTCTGTTTGGCGGCATCCGCAGTATCTGTTCGCAGCTGCGAAACGTCGTCAAGTCGATAGGCGTGACGGCTCGCATGAGCGTTGCACCAACAGGACAAGGTGCATGGCTGCTTGCAAAGCGTGGCCGATGCCGCGTGCTCAAGATGCGGTCGCTCGAGCGAAATCTCGATGCATTGCCGTTCATGGTTGTGCAAGAAGTTCGTGCGTTCGCCGATTGGTTCCATGGCCTCGGTTGTCGAGTGTTGAGTGATATACGGCGCCTGCCACGTGCCGGATTGAAGAAGAGGTGCGGCGTGGACTTGCTGGATTCGCTCGACCGGGCCTACGGTCTATCACCTGAGCTATATGAATGGCTGGACGTTCCTCCAACGTTCAGCGCGCGAACGGAACTGCCGGATAGGGTGGAGCACGCCGAAGCCGTTCTCTTCTCGGCGCGCCGGCTCATCGTTCAGCTCTGCGGCTGGTTGAGTGGGCAACAACTTGCGCTTACTCACGCGACCGTATCGCTCGAGCATGAGCGAGGACGTCAAGCTATTGAACCCACCGTCATCGAAATTGCACTGGCGGAGCCGACTTGGCATGAAGAGCATCTCGTCCGCTTGCTGAAGGAACGGCTTGGTCGCATCGAACTCGAGGCAGCTGTAATCGCTGTTCGTCTCACTGCATCAAAGGTTGAGGCGGCCGAGCCGCCCAGCGACTCGCTCTTCCCAGACCCGGGCGGTTCGGCCGAAGACCACAATCGTCTCATCGAACTGCTCGTGGCCAGACTAGGTGCCGAGAACGTGCTGCGCCCGGCACCAACGTCCGACCATCGACCTGAGGTCGCTAATCGATGGGCGCCGATTCAAGAAGACGTGAAGACGACCGCGTTGCCGCAGGCGTTGCCACGACCGACGTGGTTGCTGGACGCTCCTTTGCGCTTGATGGTCAAGAATCATCGCCCGTTCTATGGCTCACCTCTGAAACTCGTCTCAACTGGCGAGCGCATCGAGGCCGGTTGGTACGACGGCGAGTTGGTCACCCGCGACTATTACGTGGCCGAGGCGGATGACAAAAGTTGCTACTGGATTTACCGCGAGCGTCCAAGCGCAACGACGGAAGAGGTCCGCTGGTTTCTCCACGGCCTCTTTGGATAAGAGGGTGCGGTCGTGGACTTGCTATCGTCGATGCTTCCCGCTTACGCGGAGCTTTTCGCCTTCACGAACTTCTCTTTCCTTCACGGCGCTTCGCATGGAGAAGAGTTGGTGCTGCGCGCCTCACAGCTTGGCTACTCTGGCCTCGCAATCACCGACGAGTGTTCGCTTGCCGGAGTAGTGCGAGCGCACGTTCAAGCGAAAGAGGAGAAGCTACCGCTAATCATCGGCTCGTATTTTCGCCTCGTGCATGCAGACAAGAGCCCGGCGTTCGGCCTCATATTGTTAGCTCAAAATCGCAATGGTTACGGCAATCTGTCCGAACTCGTCACACTCGGACGTATGCGCGCGGTGAAAGGGACCTACCTGCTCACGCCGCATGACATTTCCAAGCCAGAGAAGGACTACGCACATCTGCGCGGGATGCCCGACTGCCTCGCTATTCTTGTTCCGGACTTTCCTGCGAAAGAAGACGCGCTTGCCGCTCAACTTGAGTGGATGAACGATGTCTTCGCCGAGCGGGCGTGGGTCGGTCTCACTCTGCAACAGCGCGCGATGGACGACATCCACCGCGGTGTCGTCGAGTACATCGCCGACCAATATCGCATTCCCGTCGTTGCGACGGGGAACGTCGTCATGCATGTGCGGTCGAGAAAGCCGCTGCAAGACACGATGACGGCAATCCGTATTGGGAAGCCCGTTGCCGAATGTGGTTATGACCTGGCGCCGAACGCAGAGGGGCATCTGCGCTCGCGGTTGCGCCTGGCAAATCTCTATCCACCGCATACGCTGTCCGAAACGCTCAACATTCTGGAGCGATGCAATTTCTCGTTGGACGAGCTTCGATACGAATACCCCGACGAACTCGTCCCCGAGGGGTTCACTCACGAGGCCTACCTGCGCCAAGAGACGTACATCGGCGCACATCGCCGGTTCCCGTCCGGCATCCCGCACGCGGTGCAGGAGCAGATTGAGCACGAATTGCAGCTCATCCGTGAACTGCGGTACGAGGCGTATTTCCTCACCGTCTATGACATCGTCCGCTTTGCGCGTAGTCAACACATCCTATGTCAGGGCCGCGGTTCTGCTGCTAACAGCGCCGTGTGCTACTGCCTCGGCGTGACCGAGGTTGACCCTTCGCGCGGCAACATGCTATTCGAACGCTTCATCTCGAAAGAGCGAGGCGAGCCGCCAGACATTGACGTCGACTTCGAGCATCAGCGTCGCGAAGAAGTCATCCAGTACATCTATCGCAAGTACGGTCGCGACCGCGCCGCGATTGCCGCTGCTGTTTCGACTTATCGTCCTCGCGGGGCGCTGCGCGAAACAGGGAAGGCGCTCGGCATCGACCCACAAATCGTCGACAAGGTCGCGAAGGCGCATCAGTGGTTCGACCATTCTCGGGACCTGCTCCGGCGGTTCGAGGAATCCGGCCTCGACCCTTCGAATCCACTCATTGCGATGTGGGCGACGCTCGCCGCGCAGATACTGAACTTCCCGCGCCATTTGTCGCAGCACTCTGGTGGGTTTGTCATCAGTCGCGGCAAACTTACGCGGCTGGTCCCCGTTGAAAACGCCGCCATGCAGGACCGGAGCGCGATTCAATGGGACAAGGACGACCTGGAGGCGCTTGGCCTGTTGAAGATTGACGTGCTCGCGCTCGGCATGCTGTCTGCAATCCGTCGCACGCTCGACATTGTGTCCGAGCAACGCGGTGAGCGCTTCGAGATGCAGGACATCCCGGCCGAAGACGAAGCGACGTACGAGATGATTTCGCGCGCTGACACGGTCGGCGTCTTCCAGATTGAGTCGCGCGCTCAGATGAGCATGCTGCCTCGCATGAAGCCGCGCGAGTTCTATGACCTGGTCATTGAGGTGGCCATTGTGCGTCCAGGTCCTATTCAAGGCGGCGCCGTTCATCCTTATCTTCGACGTAGGCAAGGCCTCGAGCCAGTAAGCTATCCAAGCGAGGCTTTGAAGACGGCGCTTGGGCGGACGCTCGGCGTGCCCATCTTCCAAGAGCAGGTCATGCAAGTCGCCATCCTGGCAGCCGGCTTCACACCTGGCGAAGCAGACCAACTTCGCCGGGCGATGGCAGCGTGGAAGCGCAAGGGCGGCTTGGACAAATACTATGACCGTATCGTTGGCGGCATGCTCCAACGAGGCTATGACAACGAATTCGCTGAGTCCATCTTTCAGCAGATTCACGGCTTCGGCGAATACGGCTTCCCAGAGAGCCACGCGGCCAGTTTTGCGCTTCTCGTTTATGCGAGCAGCTGGTTGAAATGTCACGAACCCGCCGCCTTCCTCGCTGCGATGCTCAATAGTCAACCGATGGGTTTCTATTCTCCGTCGCAACTGTTGCAAGACGCCACTCGTCACGGCGTGAAGGTCGTTCCTGTTGATGTGACCATTAGCGGGTGGGATTCTGTTCTCGAAAAGCAAGCTGACGGCTCCGTCGCAGTGCGCCTCGGACTCTCGCTACTCAAGGGCATGAAAGATGGTGCTGCAGAGCATATCGAGGCAGCGCGAGCCGTGAAGCAATTCTCGAGCGTGAGCGACCTCGTAAGACGTGCGCAACTAGACCGTCGCGACTTGCAAGTGCTCGCTGCGGCCAATGCACTTGCGTCGCTCTCCGGGAACCGGCGCGAGGCACTCTGGCAGTCAGTCGCCGCGGTCCCGGACCGCGACATTCTTGCGGAAGCGCGCATCGACGATGAAACCCCGATGCTCGGTTCGCCGTCAGAGGCCGAGAACATCGTCGCTGATTACAACTCGACCGGTCTTACCCTCGGGCGTCACCCGCTGTCGTTGCTCCGCTCGACATTGCTCGAGCAGCGGTTAATGCCGGCCTCAACCTTGATGACCTACCGGAACGGTCGGCTTGCTCGTGGCTGCGGCCTGGTTACTGTACGTCAAAGGCCCGGTACGGCGAAAGGCGTCATGTTCGTAACGATTGAAGACGAGACGGGGAATGTCAACCTCATCATCTGGCCGTCGCTGCTAGAGCGTCAGCGGCGAGAAGCACTTGGTGCTGCATTGCTGGGTGTGTACGGCACCTGGCAGTGTGAAGGTGAAGTCCGACACCTCGTTGCGCAGCGGCTTGTCGACATGTCCCATTTGCTCGGCGGCTTGAACACAGTGAGCCGTAACTTCTGCTGAATCCCAGCAGCGGCCCAAGGACGCGGGGCGTTGAAGTCGTGGCGCGCGAGCGGCGGAACGGCGATTGCTCTCGCTTCATTAACCACAACTTGGAGGCAACTATGGCTGGCGACACTGCATACAAGCCGGGCGAAATCGTGAAGGTTTCAGGCATCTACTCGGTCGTTCATGACGACGGCAAAGACACGTTTGAGGTGACGTGCGTAGAAGGCGAGCACTTCCCGCCGACTCGAAGCGGCAAGGGAGCGCATTTCGAACTGAAGTACGCTGCGACGCATTCGCACAAGCATGACGCCTTGAAGGGCGCAGAGGCGCGCAACTGACGTCGTAGTGTCCCCATGGCGCAGCGGACGCTGTGGAAGGTCAGCTGCGCCTGTCTTCCAGGTGGCTCTCGACTGTTGCCCGTACGCGATTGCCACCGCAAGCCCGAGCAGCTTGTATTTAGTCTGGAGCTTTCATGTCCGAACACGTGTACGAACTCCTTGAAGTCACCGGCTCTTCGCCGATTTCATCCGATAATGCGGTGCAGATAGCGCTCCAGAAGGCCTCTGTCAGCGTACGGAACCTTGAATGGTTTGAGGTTACGGAGGTTCGCGGGCACACCGACGACGTCGACATCCTTCACTGGCAGGTGACGCTCAAGGTCGGTTTTCGTGTCGAAGACTAAGCGACCGCGTGAAGAGTAAAGCGAAATGAACGGCGAAAGTGACGAGGCACGAGCCATCGCGCGTATTGCAGACGCGGCTCGCGAGGTATTGTCAGCCTCCGAGTCGCTGGAGGAGTTTGTCAAGACGTCGGTCGATGAAAGCTCGCGGGCCCTCCATTTGGCTCGTCTGACCGCTGCTGTAAATGAGTTACAAACAGCGCGTGAAGCGCTGGACGGGTTGCTGACACGGAACTTAGAGGTGTGAGCACGTTCGCCGAATCCCACGTCATTGCTGGACTGCAGCGTCGCCTATGGCAGACGCTTGATTGCCGCTGATAGGGAGTGACCGGAAGCCCAGAATTCTGACCAAGGGTCGCTCGATTGAAAGCTCAGATATTCGCGTGCTGTTTGAACGTTCCATTGTGCTCCGCTCTTAATTTCAGAAAGCTGCTCCCAGGCGACTGGCATCGATACCCCCATCCCGGGTCGAGCTCGAGCAGAGAATGCTGCGGCAGTGGTCTGTGCTTTTCCATTGCGCAGATAATCAACGTAAATCTTGCCGACTCTATTCGACGGACCGGATACTGCAGAGAAGCGCTCTGGAATTGTCTTCGCGAGGTGGCGGACGAATGACTGAGAGAAAGTTTTGACCGTCGCGTAGCCCAGCCGGGGAGCAAGTGGAACGACGACATGCAGACCCTTTCCGCCACTCGTCTTCAGCCAAGCCTTCAGGTCCAGTTCCGAAAGCAACGCTCGAACGAGTTGAGCAGCTTCTTGCACGTGAGGCCACTTCACGCCTTCACCGGGGTCGAGGTCGAAGATGACGCGGTCAGGTTTGTCCAACCGACAGACGACGGAGTTCCACGTGTGAAACTCGATGGTGTTCATCTGTGCAGCGGCTAATAGTGCGTCCGCCGTGTCGACGGTCAACAATGGCGGGTGACCCGGCCACAGTTCGCGGTCGTGAGCCGCTAAGCCTGGCATCGCGGTTCGCTCGGCATGCTTTTGAAAGAAGAGCTGACCGGACACACCCTCCGGCGCACGGACCAGTGCAACCGGGCGGTCCTTCAAGTGAGGCAGCATCCACTCGACGACGCTTGCGTAGTATCTGACAAGGTCACCTTTAGTGACTCCCGATGATGCGTCAATCACTCGCTCGGGGTGCGTGATTTTGAGCTCGGGAGGTGGCGTAGGAAGCTCAGTCTTCCCGCCTTCGCGTACGACGCTGCTGGCAGGCTTATCGAGTCGTAACCCTCGAAACGAAGCCTGTCGAATAACACCTTCCGCGGTCCATTCTGCAAACTCAACTTCGGCGACCTTGGTCGGCTTCACCCACAGCTCACTTCCGGCCGCACGTCTTGACCATCGTCCGGGCTTTTTCACGGGCGTGTCGAACGGCGCTCCATCCACTTGAAGCGGCGCTAGTTGCTGCCATAGTTCTCGCGCAGTCTTGGAACTCCAACCGGTCCCGACGCTTCCTGCGTCATGAAGCTTCTTTCCCGAGTAGTAGCCGAGAAGGAGGCTGCCAACCTCGCCTGCGTTGCCGCCACGACCGGTCATGCCGCAGACGACGAATTCCTGGCGCAACCGCGCTTTCGCTTTCAGCCACGTTTCCGTGCGACCTGATTGATACGGCGCGTCTCTGCGCTTCAGCACTAGGCCCTCAAGACCGAGGCCGGCTGCTGCCTCGAACACCCGAACGGGCGGAGCGTCGAAGTCTTGGCTGAAGATGAGGTGCTCGCTGCTGCCGTCGAGAAGAGACGCTAGCCGGGCGCGCCTCGCCCACAATGGCACCTTTCTCAAGTCTTGTCCTTCCAGATACATCAGGTCAAAGAGAAAGTAGACGATGTCTGCATTGGTCGCTCCGCCGATTGCATCTTGGAGTGCCGAAAAGCTGGGAATGCCGTCCTTCAAGACGACAATCTCGCCGTCGAGCCAGGCGCTCGAGACAGCGAGCTTTTGTATTTCCACTTTGAGCGTTGGAAACTTCGCCGTCCAGTCGTGACTATTTCGAGTGAACAGCTTGACTCGCTTTCCGTCTATACGAGCCAGCAGCCGATAGCCGTCCAGCTTTGTCTCGGTCACCCAATCGCCGGTCGTGGGAAGAGTGTTGGCAAGCGTTGCGAGCTGCGGCTCAAGCTTCGCAGGTAACGGTGCGTCTTCCGCAGCGGAGAAGTCAGCGTCTTGCTCTGTCGCCCGTGAACGTCTCGCTGCTCTCGGCTCACGTTCTTCGACGAGCCCGAGCGGATTTGTGATGACGCTGTCAGGAAGTGCTTTAATGACGTCGTATTCGTCGAGCGGGCGCGCCCATTCGTCCCGCTTCTTGAAGAGCATCCATTGGTCTTGTTTGTCGTCGGGCTTTGAGATGCGCACTAACTCCCATAAGCCGGCGAGCTTTTCGCCATGCAGGCGGAACACGAGCTTGCCGACTCCCATGCCCTTGACCGCGTCGCCTACCGGTTCCCATGTTCCCCGGTCCCACACAATCACCGTACCGGCGCCGTACTGCTTTGGCGGAATCGCGCCTTCGAACCCTGCGTAGTCGATAGGATGGTCTTCGACGTGCACAGCCATCTGCTTTCTGCTGGGGTCGTAGCAAGGACCTTTGGGAACGGCCCACGATAGCAGTACGCCACCCAGTTCGAGTCGGAAGTCGTAGTGCAGACGGCTCGCCCAGTGTTTTTGGATGACAAAACTCAGGCTGCCTGCATCGCCGGCCGTTTGAGCTGGCGATGCGGACGGCTCGGGAGTGATACTGAAGTCGCGCTTCTTTCGGTAGCGTGAAAGCGGCGGGGACTTCGTGTCATGAGGCGAAGCCATGTTGGGTGGTCAGCAAGGCGACGTGCGAGCCGGTCGCACGCCTTTCGCGATAGCGTCGGAACCCGCGCTCGGGAGCCATCGCTCACGCAGCATCGTTACGCTCGGAGCCGTCGCCGGCCTCCTTGTCGTCGTCTGTCTCGATGCGTGTAATGCCGCCGGTGGCGGGCGGGTCGCTTGCCGGAAAAGTCTCCTCGACCGATTCATCAATAAGGTCCTCGGACTTCTCGCTGTTGGGGTGCTGCTCTTTCGTCTTCGTAGCCATGTTTCCTCCGTATCTTGCACGACTGGGAAAGCAAGCGATATGCCGACATCTGTGTCGGCGCCCTAGCTGAGCGGCTGTGGCCGCGCCGCGGATGCCTCGGCACGGGCGGTGCTATTCTGTCTACGGCGCCCCGGCGGCCGTGGGCGACGATTGCGTCCTTTTCATCCGGCAAATCCCAACTGCCGGCTAGGAGAAGCCCATGGCAGCTCGCTCAATCGCGTCGCTCTCTCTATCTTTCGGATTGGTCTCCATTCCCGTCCGACTCTACTCAGCGACTGAAAGCTCGTCCGAGGTCCGGTTCAACATGCTGGCGCCGGATGGCTCGCGCGTGAAGCAGCAGTATGTCTCCGAGTCAACGGGAAAGGTTGTCGAACGAGCCTCGATGCAAAAGGGCTACCAGTTTGAAAAAGACCGATATGTTGTCTTCACCGGCGAGGAGCTGAAAGCACTGGAAGAAGGCGCAAGTCACGTTGTCGAAATTGTCTCCTTCGTTCCGGAGAAGGCGGTGGACCCTTTGTTCTACGACAAAGCTTACTTTATTGCACCGGACAAGCGAGGCGGAAAGCCATACAGCCTGTTACAGCGGGCGCTTGCTGAGACTGGCCGATGCGCGCTGGCGAAATGGTCCTACAAAGGGAAGACTCGAATTGTCCAGATACGCCCGACCGACGATGGCATGGTGTTCCAGCAGTTGCTCTTCGCAGATGAAGTCCGCTCGTTGAAGGACCTGGACATCGAGCACGTGGCGGTCTCTGACGCCGAGTTGAAGCTTGCGGTCCAAATCATCGAACAGGGCGCCGAAGACAATTACGACGCATCCGCATATGAGGACGAAGAGAAGAAGCGCATTCTCGCAGCAATCGACCAAAAGATTGAAGGCAAACAGATTGTCGCGCCTGCGGGCGGCGAAGCTGCACCGACTGGCGAGGTCATCGACCTGATGGAGGCGTTGCGTGCAAGCCTCGCAAAGAGCGGCGACAAAGCCAAACCCTCTGAAAAGCGCAAACCTGGAGTGAAGGCGGTTGAAGAGCCGGTGGTTCCGAAGACGCGCAAACCTGCCGCACGAGCGCCGAAAGTCGCCACCGAGGCTCCAGCAAAGGTGCGTGCCCGCAAGTGAGCAAGCGCGACGTATCACATCACGTCTCGCTCGCCAAGCTTCAATCGATGCTTGGCGTTTCGCGGCGCGTTGTTGGCGGGCTCGTTGACCTCGGGCTGGTCACGCCCACCCGCGGACCGCGTAACGCGCTGCGCTTTACTTTCCAGGACGTCGTCTTGTTGCGCACAGCACTGCAACTCCGTACGGCCAAGACAACTCCACGGAAACTGCGAGAAGCACTTGCGCGACTCAAGCGCGAGCTCCCGAATGAACTCCCGTTGTCCGGGATTCGCGTCGCCGCCGAGGGCGACGCGATTGTCGTCAAGACAGGTCCCTCACGCTGGGATGCAATCACGGGGCAAATGCTGCTGGACTTTGAAGTGGCGGAGGTTAAAGGCGATGTCGTCCTGTTAGATGCATCACCCGAGCGAAAAAGCGTTGCGGCAGCTCAAGCCCAGGAGCGCTACGAGCTAGCCGAGCAATTGGTAAAGACCGACGCGGATGCCGCTCAGCGCCACTATCGGCGCGCCATCGAACTGGCGCCAGAACCGTTCTATGCGGCGTTCGTCGATTTAGGCGCATTGCTATGCGAGCAGGAGCATCAATGTGGCAAGGCGCTCGAGGTATTTGACGAAGCGCTACGGCACTTTCCAGACGACGCAATTCTGCACTTCAATCGAGCGGTGGCGCTCGACACGATGGGGCGCCTCGAAGAGGCTCGGGCGAGCTACGAGCGGTGCCTCACCCTGAACCCCGACTACGCCGATGCCCATCACAATCTCGCAATGTTGCTGGAAAAGCGCGGTGACCGACGGGGGCTAATCAGGCACCTCAACGCCTACCGAAGACTGAGCAGCTGATGGACTGGCGACGTCGAAAACCAATGAACGGGGAGCTTCCATGGGTACGCAGATGCAAGTCAAAGTAGCGTTGGTGACGGGAGCAGCATCGTAAATAGGCCTTGCGAGTTCTCAGATGCTTGGCGCCGCTGGAGCGCGTGTGGTGTCGGCGGACCGCGATGATGCAGCACTCGCATCCGTTTGCAAGCAGTTGGGCTCTGCGGCGATTCCCCTGTCAGTTGACCTTCTTGACGCGATTGCATGCGCTGCGTTGGTGCCCCGAGCGCTCGATGCAGCGGGTCAAATTGACATCCTTCACGCGAACACGGGCACCTACGTCGGCGGCGAACTGGTAGACGCAGATTCAGCGGCAATCGACAGGATGCTGAATCTAAACGTCAATGTCGTCATGAAAAATGTGCATGATGTCCTGCCGCACATGATGGCGCGGAAGACCGTCGACATCATCGTGACGAGTTCCCTGGCGGCTCATTTCCCGACACCATGGGAGCCGGTATACGCCTCATCCAAATGGGCAATCAACTGCTTTGTGCAAACGGTGCGTCGGCAGGTCTTCAGGCACGGCATTCGAGCCGGGTCCGTTTCGCCCGGACCGGTGATTAGTGCCCTTCTCGCGGACTGGCCCGAGGAGAAGGAAAGAGGCGAAGGAGGCGGGCAGCCTCATCGAGCCTAGCGAAGTTGCAGACGCCATCAAGTTCATGCTGACACGACAACGAGGATTGACCATTCGTGATGTCGCGCTAATGCCGACGAACTTCGGCGCGGTGCATATTTAAGCTTTGGCAAAGCCTTGAACTCAGGCTGACGCGTCCTAAAATGCATGTCATCATGACCACGCCTTGCTGCTCTACCGATATGACATCTTCCGTTAGCGGAGATTTGCGCGCGCAGACAGAACTGCTGACCTTCCTCGTCATCTCGCACCTTGCGACTAAATTCGCGACCAGTGAGTGGATGTCGACAGAGAATACCGTGGAGTCATCGACTTACTGGTCAAAGGCATTGCAACGTGATGAAGACCTCGTGGCCAGGGTCATGCTAACAAGTCGAGCGCTATTGATTGCGAAGGTCATTGAAGCTGAGACCGGTCTCACGCTGAGCGGCAGTGCCTTAGCTGCTATTTTCGACAGCAATCTGCGGCTCGACTTCTCGTCTGCAACGACCCGCGAAATCTACCGCCGTTGTGAGACGTATTTGTTGGCGGCAAAGTAGTTGCGCGATGGGAACGGGCTTTTCAGTTATAGCCATCTCTCGGTCGTGCCCTTGGAGCTTCCTATACGTCTCAGCTTTTTGCGGACTTCGCGCACGCCATGGGTAAGCTGAATCGGTGGCAGCGTGTCGATTTTTATCATTTTCATGTGGTGCTCCAATCGCGTGCTTGGCGGTACTGCCATGCCGCGACAACTCGACGCAAGTCTCGCGCCCGTGCTTGACGCATCAGCGCGCAAGCCCGTTGCGCCCGCTAGCTAAGTCTGAACCAATGGCGAAGGACGGGAATGCCGCGGCTGATGGGACTGGCGAGAAGACGACGCGTTCGCCGTGCTGGAGGTCAGCAGGAGCCGCGCTACGGTCGACATGCTGCGGCGCACAATTTTGCTGCCAAGCAAAAGTCTGAAAGCTTTGACTTCTCTGTGCGGATGAAAAAGAGGAAAAAAGATGGTCACGACGCTGAAGTAGGGGCGACATTATTAAACCGGTGGCTGCTGAAATCTGGCGAGTCAGAGGCGCCCGAATCGACCTTTGAACTTCTGCCCGAGCGAGGACCAGGATTCCCCTGCTTCGCGGCCTGCTCTCCCACGCGGACGACGCGTGCGACGGGATGGAAGTCGAATGCCTTCCTTTCGAAGACGGCTCGCGTGTACTGCGGCTCGTTCGTTATCGACCGCCCTCATCCTTTCCCGATGCGTGGTCGAAGGCAGAACGCCGTCAACTACTGTCAGCCAGTGGTCGCGGCGGCCGCTCGACTTGCAACACCTGTTTCAGGTCCTCAAGCGCCGGCGGTTTCACGAGGTAGCAATCGAAGACTCCGTCTTGGCGCTCGGTCGGTGCAGCGTCTCCAGTGAGGGCCACGAGTCGAGTCATCGAACATTGGGGATACTGCTTGAGCAAACTGGCGAGCGTCGGACCGTCCATGCCCGGCATGTGTACGTCAATCAATGCGAAGTCCGGTATGAATGAATCAACGATAGCCAGCGCCTCGGAGCCGCTTTGCGCGCGCCGCACGTCATGCCCATCTAGCGCCAGCAACATCGAGAGCGCCTCTGTCGCATCGCAGCTATCGTCAACCAACAAGATTCGAGCAGGCGGAATGCCATGCGTGGTCGGAGCAGAATGCCCGACGCCGCTCTTGCATACGATGGGCAGCCGAATTGTCACGCAGGTTCCTTTGCCTACACCGTCGCTCGCGATTGTCGCAGTGCCATGATGCGCTTGGACGAGATATTTCACGACGGAAAGACCTAAGCCCAAGCCCCCGTCAGCACGCGTACCTAGGTAGGGCGACTGCTCGTACAACTCAAAAACCCGCGGTAGCAGGTCTGGCGCGATTCCGATACCAGTGTCGGTCACCGAGATGACGGCGTTCCATCTCGATTGCTCGTTTCCGGCCATCGCGTCCGGGTCGGGCGCCTCAACGACCAACCTAATCTCGCCGCCGGGGGGCGTATATTTCACCGCATTCGACAGTACGTTGCAGATAACCTGCGTCAGCCGAGCCGAATCGGCAAACACCGTCACGGGGTATGGCGGCAAGGATGCGCACAAATGTTGTCTGCGCTTTCTCGCATATTCGCCGACGGCGGCCATGGCGTCCTTGACAATGTCACCAATCAGACAGTACCCGAGGTTGACGCAGAGCTTGCCGTGCCGGACGCGCGATGCATCGAGCAAATCACTCACGAGGCGTTTAATCTGCTGAACCTGACGGTGCGCTAGGGCGAGGGCCGAAAGCACTGCGGGATTTCCCGCTGAGAGTTTCTGTGCTGCCTCCAACGCCGCGTCTATGGGCGCAAGGGGGCCACGCAGTTCATGGGCCAGTGTGGCGATGAAGTTGTCTTTATTCGCCTCGGCCCGCAGCAGCGATTTCTTGGCCGCTTCGGCCTCCTCCGCGCGCGCTTCAGCGTCGGCCTTTGCGTCCGCAACATTCAAGGCCGCGAACGCGAAGTCGGCCAAGCTCGACAGAATGCGACAATGCTCGGCGTCGAACTGTATCTCGCTATCATGGGATAGGACCCAAAGCGCTCCCCGCGGACCGTCTGCGCCCGGGACCGGTACAACGAGCTCTTCGGTGATGTGGGGTTCAATCACCGAAAGGCACGGGAATACCAGCTTCGGAGAAGATATGAGTTGAGGTGCGCCTAAGCAGAATGCCAGCCCGCCGGGGCTCTCGTCCGTCGGGATGACGTGGCCGGCGAGCCGAGCGCACTGACCCGACGCCGCAAACCAACGGAAGGTATCCGGCTGGCCTGGCTGCTGTTCGTGAAGGCTGATTCCCGCGCTTCCAGCGCGACACAGGGCAAGAGCGGTGTCGACCAACGTCTGCAGCATCGCCCTCTTCGACGTAGTAAGCGCCTTGGCCAGAGCGTGCAGAGCCGCATTTTCCGCAGCGTAGTCGGGCAAGCGTTGGGGACGAGAATCCAGTCGGGAAGTGACGATTGAACCCGTGCGTTGGACTCGCTCGACGATAGACATTTCCGACGACTCCTGCATGTTAGCTCTGATTTCAGGCTGAAGGCAGTGAGCGTGCATTAATTGTAGGCGTTCTACCTTCGTTCTGCGAGGCTGACTGTGTAGCGAAGTCGCCCTTTATGGACACTGGAGAAAGTGCATTAAGGTGATAGTCTCCCGCGCTGCGTGATACCTGGTAAGGGTTTGGGCGTTTCATCGATGAAGGTGCTCGCAGAACACCCAAGCGCAGAAACGCCTCTCTCTATCGAGCCTAAGGCATTTTGATTGCTACGAGTCGTTATTCGTGGCCGCTCCTCCCGTTCGCGTTCCTGCCCCGGTCCGCTGCATGGTGCTGTCGCCTGCGACTTACGACGGTTCGCTTGCTGCGAACTCGAATTTCAAACTTATAAAAAAGGCCAAGGTAATGACCGACATCGACAGCCCGTCGAACTGGCATCCGGGGGTTGAGAACAACGGGACGCGCACCGATGATGCGACGTTCAGGCTGCTCGTTGATTCAGTCCGCGAGTACGCCATCTTTCGGCTGAGCGAAACTGGAATCGTTTCCACATGGAACCCTGGAGCTCAGCGCGTCAAGGGCTACGCCGCCGACGAAATCATCGGGCGGCACTTCTCGGTTTTCTACACGCCCGACCAACGTGCGAACGGTCGGCCCGAGGAGGTGCTGCGTCGCGCGCTCAGTACCGGACAGTATTCGGAAGAAGGCTGGCGCGTACGCAAGGACGGCTCTCTTTTTTGGGCCAGCATCGTCGTCTCCGTTATTCGTGACGGTGACGGCAGACTGCTCGGCTTCGCCAAGGTCGTCCGCGATATGACCGAACGACGAAGGCTGGAGGAACTTGAGGCTTCCAGCCGTCGGATGAATGAATTCTTGGCAATGTTGGGACACGAGCTGAGGAACCCGCTGGCGCCAATACGCAACGCAGTCGGGCTTCTACAACAGCAGTCTCTCCCCACTGCCGACATTCTCCGCCGCACCCGGGACATCGTTGACCGGCAACTCGCGCACATGACCCGCCTCGTCGACGACCTTCTTGATGCCGGGCGGATTACGACGGGGAAAGTTCGAGTGACGCCAGCACCCGTTTCCATCCAAGAGGTCATTGACCGCGCGATGGAAGCTGTTCGGCCCAAGGTCGAAGCGAAGGACCAAACGCTTGATGTCGGTCTGCCCAATGAGCCCGTTATCGTCAACGGCGACATGACGCGCCTCATTCAGGTGATTCACAACCTCCTAGACAACGCCTCCAAATATACACACGCGGGCGGCCTTATTCGGCTCCAGGCGCTGCACGTCGACTGGATGATTTCGATTTCCATCGAGGATAACGGTCGTGGGATTGCGCCCGAGTCACTCGACGTCGTATTCGACCTATTTGCGCAAGAGAAGGACCCTGACGCGTCCACGGAAGAAGGTGGCCTAGGTATCGGTCTGACTTTGGCGCGCTCACTTGTTGAACTGCATGGCGGTCGCATCGAGGTCCAGAGCCCGGGCGCCGGCCGCGGCACTAAATTCACCGTTTGGCTACCCGCTTACAAAGAGAATCCGCAATTTGCAAGTCGAGAGACACGACCGCTAGGGCCCCGCACACCGCAGATAAAGGTTCTAGTAGTAGACGACAATCACGACTCGGCGGACAGCATGGAAATGCTACTAGAAGCTCTCGGTCACAACGCCTTGAAAGCATATAGCGGCGCGGAGGCAATAGACATAGCAGCTTCATTTCGTCCAGAGCTGGTTCTTCTTGACCTATCGATGCCCTTGGTGACGGGCTACGAGGCTATAGGTCGCCTGCGAGATGTCGCACGCAACGACGCGCTTGTCGTTGCAGCAGTGACCGGGTTTGGCCAGGCAGAGGACCGGCAAAGAACCCAAGCTGCAGGCTTTGATGCGCATTTGACGAAACCGGTTGGCTTAGCCGAGCTAGAGTCGGTCCTCGTACTGGCGGACGATAGGATGCGAAAAGGCGTTCCGACGCGAGCACCGGAGTGATTCTAAGGCCGCTGCGAGAGTACGTAGGAACACCAACGTACGGCCGAATACAAAGCCGCGCGCACAGCTTGTCCGTTCGTCATGCGGGCACGTGCTCTGCTCATTGCGCGCATCAATGCGTCTCAAAAGTGACTCGCGCAAGAAGACGTTTGGAAGACCGCATCTAAGCAGGGTCACCCGTTGTAAATCCAACGAGTGCGAGCCGCGGCTCTTTGAGCGGCGGCTCGCGCGGATACTAAAACAACTTGTCCCGCTACACCGGGATTTTTGCCCAGATGGGCGAGCGTTGCTCCAAGTATGAAGGCAGTTATCCGACTGACTTGTCGGTACTGTCATGCGCTTGACGACCAAATTTCCTGTTCAATTTCGATAGACTTACCTCCCACGAGTTTTTCCAACGTTTCCTCGCATCTGCGAGCTTCGAATTCGCTTGGATAACTACACGCCGAAATTTCAACGAATGGTTCTTCACGGACTGAGTCATCGCATTCTTGTAATGACTTGGTTGCGACAGCACCGTCTTTTGTGCGACGTGCAACAGCGGAGTCGCACAGGCAACCGTCGCTATATGAGTGACCTTGACGAACCAAAATTTAGTAACGACGGAAGCATGCGTCAATAAGCATTCTGGAATAATCGGCGCCCGCGTCCATAAATGAACTTGTATGTCACCGTATGGGCGGCGCCGCGCCAAACTTCTCCGCCAACATTCTCTCGTAGACACCGAAGTGCAAGTCAACCTCCTCCTGAGGTACGGTCTGCACGAATATGTTCACCTTCTCGGATGGTAGCCCCATCACTGTTGCTACGGCTGCTTCGAGTTGCGGCGCGCAGATGCGGTCCTCCGGCAAGGTTGAACCGACCGTGATGTCGTAGCTTTTTTCTTCTCGTAGAACGATGTCCACGAAGCGCGCCCGGGCGCTCATATTGTTGTCGACCGCGAGCCGCGTTACCTCGGCTAATTGGTGCATAACCTCGGTTGGGAAGCCCTGCGCCGACCGCAGTCGAATGCGGTGCTTACCCAGCGTGCGCCAGTCTGTATCGAATTCCATAGTGTCCTCCTAGTCAATACGGCGGCGGGAGGATATGGGCGAAGTGTGTGTTTTCAAGCTCCAAAATTTTTCGGTGAAGCTCTTGAAAACCTATATGCCGTTACTATTGTTGGCGATGCAAGGCAGTCGCTCGCAATCGCGCGCGCTGCGTGTTTCAACTTAATTGTCCGCGGCATCGGGGCAGCTGGGCTGATTCGCGTAAGCAGCTCCCCGCCCGCCGCAAGAGGAGAGCGCAAATGAGTGATGCATTCACCACACCCGACGTCTTCAGCGAACTGGACCGTCTGCAGCGCCAGATGTCTAGCCTGTTCGGCGGATTCCCTACCAGTCTTCGTTCGACGCGTGTCGGAACGTTCCCGCAAATCAACGTCGGGTCGACTGAAGATTCAGTCGAAATCGTCGCATTCGCGCCAGGCCTGGATGTGACCAAGATAGACGTGTCCGTCGACAAAGGATTGCTCACTATCGCTGGCGAAAGAGCTACGGGCTATCAGAATTTGCCCGAGGGCGCCCGACAGTATGCGCAGGAGCGCTTCAATGGGTCGTTCCGCCGGGTTATCGAACTCCCGCAGCAGGCAGACCCCGACAAGGTCCAAGCCAAGTATATCGATGGCTGTCTTCTGATTTCAGTTGGCAAGCGCGAGAACTCCAAGCCGCGCTCGATTACTGTACAGTGAGGTGACACCATGAGCGACAACACGAATACCCAAATCGCAGAAAGCAACCAGGGTGCGGTAACGCGTCAAGAAGCAACGGAGGCGCGTCGCCGACAAACGTTGGCGCCCAGCGTGGACATCGTTGAGGACCTTCACAAAGTCACGCTTTGGGCGGACCTGCCCGGTGTTTCGAGGGATAAGCTCGATGTGAAAGTAAATGACGGCAGCCTGACCATCGAGGCCGAATCGGTGGTTCCCGTGCCGGCAAACCTGCAGCTCGCACATACCGAAGTCCGGGCACCGTACTTCGGCCGAACCTTTTACGTCAGCGAGGACTTTGACACATCGAAGGTCGAGGCGTCACTAAAGGACGGCGTGTTGACACTCACTATCCCGCGTCGGGAAGAAGCGAAGCCACGAAGGATTCAAGTGTCGGCAGATTAGTGGGAGGGCGCGCGGCGGCGAAGCGAGTGCCTTGCCGTCGGCGCCAGTAGGAGAAACGCTTGTAGGGCGGGCGCCACATCGTTGGCGTTGCAGGTTTGCTAGTGGGCGGTCCGGTTACAATGAGACTGCCCATCCGGGCAAATCGAAACTTACCGTCCCTTCGAAGAAAGCCGCTATGAAAAACGTGTTCAAGACTACTCTTGCTTTGCTTCTTATCACTGCATTTGCAGTCCCCGTCGCAGCAACTGCGAAGACGCACCACCACAAGAAGCATCATCACCATCACACCGTGAAGCCGCACGCTTGAGCTGGTGATAGTCTAAAGACCGAATCGCGCATGTCGAACGCCTGTTTAGGGCACCGCCCCCGGAAGGGTTTTCAAAGCGGTTCGGTCCCAGTCGAGCTTGGCCATCGGAGACAGCCCGCGCCCGACAATTCGTGAGAAATGCACGCGAACTGTGTTGATTCTCGCCGCTTTAAGCTCCTGCTGAGAGGGAGGCGATAACGGCCTGCAACGTTTGCCCCTCGCTAGCTACTTGCGAGCCATAGGTCGAATCGCGGTACACCCGTCTGTCCTCATCGAATGCACCGAATCCAGCAGAGAATCGGACCCGCGCTCGAGACCCTGGCCCTTGAACGAGCGTTTAATGATATTCATTAGTGTGCGCTTGGCGCCATTCGAGTGGGACGACCGCCTTGCATAATGCACGATTGAACAGGCGGCAAAGGGAGAGCGCGATGGTGACCGAACTAGCGAACTGGACGCAACGTCGAGTTGAGCTTCTCGAACGGGTGCTCATTGTCGACGATTACCGAGGGGCGGCCGTCGCTACGGCCGAATGCCTATCGTTAGAGGGGCTTCAAACAAGAGTCGCAGGAGGTTGCAGCGAAGCGTTGGAAATTATTCGACACTGGTCGCCCGACGTGGTGTTGCTCGACTTAATGATGCCACAGAGGGATGGCTTTGCGACTGCGCGTGCCATTCGCAGCAATCCGCATTCGGCCGCGACGTTCATCTGCGCATACACATCGAAAGACGGAGATTTCGTCGCGCGAAACCGCGAAGGGGTTCTCTTCGACGCATATTTCAGAAAGGGCGCGTCGCCCGACCGCCTCCTAAAATTCCTACGCGGATTGTGTGTCTGTCATGAACTTCAATGAATGAGGGCCGCCATAAGGAGACGGCAACCTGCAGTCGCGTCCAACAGTGTCCGCGGCTGTTCTCCTTGATGACGCCAGAAGACGGTCGGAAGGTCGACGGCGTGCCCTCCGAACGCTCGATGTTCTCAACGAAGATGGCTCGACGGTCGCATCAATCGGCAGCGTCAGTGGTGCGCATACAGTGGCAAGAAAGGGTCCTTCGAGCGCGGAGCGCCCCCGCTCGTCGGTCTCGTAGCGCCGGCGGTTGTGATAGGCGTTGGGCAGACCGGAACTTCAGTGCGAGGGTTCGAAAGACTCAACTTCTTTGTAAAGTCATCGGCTGCGCGCACGCGTGCTGTCAGGCCGAGAAATCCATTGAGCCCAAGCAGCTTGTCCGTTGTCTTTAGAACGGATGTATGGTCGTATAGCGAATGGTCGATAGTACCAGCCGGAACGAAGGGCGAGACCACGATAGCAGGCACCCGTACTCCCAGCCTGTCGAAAGAAAAGTTATGCGTCTTCAGACGGGCGTTCTCGTCTGAGCCTGGCGGCACGGCAGTAGGAGGTGTCACCTGGTCGAAGAAGCCGCCGTGTTCGTCAAAGACGAGCAATAGCACGCTGCTAGACCAAACGTTTGATGCGCTGATAGCGTCATAAACCTGCTTCACTAAAGCTTCGCCTTTTCGGACGTCACCGGCCGGGTGCATCGAATTGCCATTTCGAAAGTCTTTCTTTGCGTCGTACGTCGACTCAATGAATATGAACTTCTCCGCCAGCGAATTGGAGGCAAGCCGGGAGAGAAGCGTATCCATTCCGACGATGCGGCTGAGCAGGTGCTGCATTCCGTAGATGCCGCGCGTCTGAGCGACGTCACCCTGTACGATGAGCCAATCCGACGCCTGACTCTTCGAAAACACTGTGCCGTTTAGGAAAGTAAAAATCGGCGCGTTGAAAAGCACGGCCTCCAGAAATTGCACATCACTCGGAGAATGGTTGCACTGGAAATACGAACATAGATGAAGGAGTCGTTACCTCTTCTTGGCATGCAGCGCCTCAGTCTTAACGGCTTCGCGGTTGAACACGTGCGACAGAGAGTTTGTTACTGATGCCCCCGTGCCAATCTTGCATCCTGTGTTACGCGGCATACACGAGATTCGGTGTTTCCCGACCGACCCAGAGAATACGCATCCGCCTCGGCATCGCTTCGGGGCCGGACGCTCTACTGTCCATGTCGGCGGCGAATTAGTCCGGTAAACGCTTTGCTAACTCCCCGCGGAGATTCCGTTCGGAGCAGAGGGAGGCCGTACAGCTTTCGCCTGTAACGACGATTGGAAGAGCCAACAGAGAGCCAAGGTGCACGTCGACCAAGAGAAAGGAGTCCATTTCGCTCGGGAAAGGCGTGGTCGCATCCGTGGCGTTCATCGCGTTTCCGAAGAACCCGTCGTCGACGTGTCTGCAGCGAACGGCGGCTAGCCCCCCCGATGGAACGTCAGAAGCGTTTCGTCCGCGCTAAGAATCAAGTAGCCCCTATGTGTCGGGTGAAGACGCGCGCCGGTGCGCATATTGCGACTTTGCACTTCGTACCCACCCTGTGCTCGCATGTTATTTGCTGGCAGAAGAGTGCCGCGATAATTCGCGGCGACCTCGAATCGATTTATCACCGTAGGAGAGACGTTCACCGGAATCGCAATTCGGCTTTCGACATTGACGAGGATACAAATGGCAACCGGTACAGTGAAGTGGTTCAACGACGCGAAGGGATTCGGCTTTATCAGTCCAGATGACGGTGGCGAAGACTTGTTCGCTCACTTTTCGGAAATCAGAGGCGAGGGCTTCAAGTCTCTGCAGGACAACCAGAAGGTGACCTTCGACGTCAAGGAAGGTCCGAAGGGCAAGCAAGCCTCGAACATCAAACCTGCCTAACTGAGATTTCGGCGAAGCGACGGTCGTCCCGACGTCGCTGGCCGAATTGGAAGGACCAACATGAATCGCTCCCGGGTTTGCAAGGGTCCAATGAAGTCGGGAACGGGGTGCGCGGTCTCGAAATCGTGCAAGTCGACCTCCGTACACCAGAGCGCTAGCCGGCGTGTTTCTACCATTTCGTAGCAGCCTGAGCAATTGTTTCATGTTCACTATGGCGATTGGCGTTCCGCGCCTGAAAAACACTGATACGCGCGTCTGCTCAGGGCTCGGAGGAGCCGATGTCTCCGAGGTCGAAGAGTCAGCCGTTATTCTGGTCGAGCGGGGTCAAAACTAAGGGTGCCTTGGTTTTTGTGATTGAGTCGTTGTCGTTCCCGTGGTCCCATACGCTCGATGCTGCACATGAGACGGCAGAATTTCTGCAAGGCTGGCCGGCGGCGAGGACGTCGCGCTCGAATCAAGCGCTCGAGGCGGCTTTGCCGACATTACGCAACGAACGCGCGGACAGAAGCGCGGGCCTATAGTCGTTCAGAGATGTGGATTGAACTCAGAAACTGGAGGCAAGCGCGTTTCTTACGGTGCGGTATCTCGGCCCGTCGGCGCTACGTCACGGACAGTCCGCGAGCATGCGCCGCGTGGCGGGTAACGTAACTATTTGGGTCCAAGCCGAAAAGTCGGCAACTGCTCCGTAACTGCAATGAGCTGGTAAAAATCGACTGGCTTTGTTAAGAACGCATCCCAAACGGGCGGCGTGATGGCCGGCGGTTGGCCGCCCGAAATTAGGATTATCGGAACGCACGCGAATGCCGGGTAACACTTCAATCGCCTGCAAAGCTCGACGCCATCAAGCTGAGGCATCTCCATATCCGTGACGATTAAGTCCGGTAAATGCTTCGATAACTCATCGAGCGCTGTATTCCCGTTCTGAGCCACGAAGACCTGGTAGTCGTGGACCTCGAACACGAACCGCAGAGCCAGCAAAGAGTCAACGTCGTCGTCGACGAGAAGAACGGAGCGCATTTCAGTGATTCAGAGAGCGCAAGATACTGTTACCTCGTCGCAACGACCGTACCGGGTTCGCCAAACCCAGAACTCCGCAGCGAGCGCGGGTCCCCGTCGGCTCGAAACCGGTTCAGCCTTTGCTCAGGCGGTGGCTCACCGTCCGATGAACCGCGAAGTGCTCGTGGTTCAATCGGTTGACCCCTCGTTAAAGTCTGGCCGGCGTTTTGAAAACACTGAAGTCAAATGAGCGGGCTATTCGCTTTTTGTCCTGGAGCGGACTCACATATTCCCCGTCTGCAGTTCGGCGGGGGAACTTTCTTTTGACGTTGCGGCCGGCGCATCTTCGGTCTGTCTTGTGGACAATCGGAGGTACGCTGCTGCGAGTCGACGAAGTTCCTCTTCGGACGCAACTTCTATCCCGATGAGCTGATTACTTGCCGCACGGTGAGAAGACAGCAACTCATTCAGTTTCAAATGAAGCGCCACACTGTCTTTGTTCTGGCTCTGTTGAATCAGAAAGACCATCAAAAAGGTAACGACTGTGGTGCCGGTGTTGATGACAAGTTGCCAGCCATCTGAATAATGAAACATTGGCCCAGTCACCACCCATCCGACCACCGTCAAGACGGCGATACAAAAAGCGGCGGGCGACCCCGCCCATCGCGTGACGAGGCTGGCGAATTTGTCGAATGCGCGCGTCAAAGGGTGCCGGCTAGCATATGCCGGACTTGATGTATCCGGTACCGTGCTGAGTTCGTCCGTGGGGGAACTCAAGTAGTTGTCATGTTTCATCATCGACTCCGCCAGTATTTCGCTTGGACAAAACCGCAACAGGCGTGCCAGTTGGCATGCTGTAAGCTGAAGAACACCAACGAAAGAGGCGAGAGTGCATCTCGGCGATAGCAAGAACGATTTTCAAATGACAGATTGCGTGCCCAGTGTTGCTGTTTTGGGAGTGCTTTGACAGCGGTTGCAGGTCGCGACGGTTGGACTACCTTTGCTTCCATGGAACTGAGGGGCCGTATTCATAAGCCCGCTAGCATACGTAGGAGTGCATATGAAGCGCGCTATCGAGGCTGCTCCTACTCGTTGGAGAGCACGACTTCGGTCGCATGCTGACCGTGTAGTCCGCGGTTACCAAGGGGCGCAGCGCTGCTGAAGCCACATGTCCAAGCGGCGCTTTTCTCTGAACAGCTGCTTAATCGGCAATTCAGCCGGGCCAAGCATTGGAATGCTACACTCGACCAACGAAGGACAGCCGCGCATGATTCTTCCCCGTTCGAGTGGCCGCCGACATGGTTATCTGGTTGCGGAACTCACACTGTGCAATAGTGCCTGAAGGTCATCGATATTGAAGGGCTTGGATAGAATCGTTACGCCAGCGTTCTTCGCTCGTTCGAACTCGTCTGCGTAGCCAGTCATCAGCGCAATTGCTTGCATCGGCCACCTGCGCCGCACCTTTTCCGCGACATCGATTCCGTTGTTGATGCCAGGCATTTGTATGTCAGAGAGGATGAGGTCGAACGTTTCGCCGTCGTCCAAAACACCCAGGGCTGCATCACCCGTCAGCTCGTGCCGAGATTGCCAGCCAAACACCTCCAGTACGGCCGATAGCCCAGCGGCCACCTCCTCGTTGTCCTCGACCAGCAACACGGAGCCCTGCATTGATTCCGTGGAGGCTGGCGTTTGCGCGGGCGCCGCTGTCGTCATAACGTCGGGCTCGCCCAATCCGCGCGGAAGGAAAAGAGAAACAGTGGTGCCTTCACCTTCCACGGTTTCGACGCGGGCGGTTCCGCCCGCTTGCTCACACATTGCCATGACCTGTGCAAGCCCAAGACCGGTACCTGCATTAGCAGCTTTCGTTGTGAATAGCGGCTCGAATGCACGTTGCGCGACGGAGTGCGGCATGCCGACACCAGTGTCGGAGCAAGCCACAACGACGTACTCGCCTGGCGTCAAACTTCCCTTTGCCGATTCGAAAATGATGTTCTCACAGCGAATCGAAAACTCACCACCGTTGGGCATCGCATCCTTGGCATTGACGGCGAGATTTATCAATGCTGACTGCAGTTCGGTCGGGTCGACGTACGTCGGCCAGACTTCGGCCGGCGACGTGATGCGCAAGCGGACGCGCTCGCTGAGCGACATCTGAATGAGGGATGCTTCTTGCTCCAACCAGTCGCGGACATCAATCAATTCCTCGTGCAGCGGCTGCTTGCGAGCGACACTGAGTAGCCGCCTTGCCAAAACCTCCGCCGTCGCGGATGCTCGCTCGACGGCGACGACTTCCTTCTCCAACCCATTAAAGTTCTTTCGGCGTGCCAACTCCATATTGGCTTTGACGACCATGAGCAGATTATTGAAGTCATGCGCTACATTCGCGACCAGATTGCCAAGCGCGCCCATGCGCCTCATCTGTCGACTGGTGGTTTCTGCCGATACACGCATTCCAAACTCAGCTTTCCAACGCTCCCACGCCGTTCGTTCACGTTTAAGACGGTTCAAGCTGAACAGGACCAGAATCCAAATGCCGACGCATGGTACCAACGTTGCAATGGCGATGAAACCGTCGTGCCTCAGCCACCGGTAAGTCACCGTAGAGACGGGGATGCCAGCGGTCACGTAAAGTGGATATGAACCGACCTGCCGGTAGACCAAGAGTTTCTCGACGCCGTCGAGCGCCGAGAACACCTTGAGCCGTCCGCCCTCCCGGTTGACTCGCACGGCTTCCAGGAGGGGTTGACTGCTCCCTGGTGCTCTTCGCGCCCTTGGGGCGGGAGTTCGAACGAGCGTGGTGCCGTTGCTTCGAAAAAGCCCGATTGTCAAAGCCCTGTCGTGCGTAGTGAGGCCCCAGTAGAACGACTCGAAATAGTCGCGCCGAAGCGAGACGATGATGACGCCCAGCATGTGTCCACTCCCGTCGAACCTGGGGAGGGTTACATTGAAAACGTCGGCTGCCGGGTCGGAGATTTGTTCGGGCCGGGAAATGGGTTGGGGGGTGTCACCGTCGCGCCGTTTAAGCGACAGTACAGCGCGGTCGCCAATCGATTGAAGTCCGACGGGGAACACGCTGCTGCTAGCCAGCAAATTCCCTTTGCGCCCGAAAATCGCGATGGACGCAACAGAGGGCAATCGCCCCGCAGTGTCCACCAAAAAGTTGTGAATGGCCAACTGTCGAGCGCGGATTTGCGTGTCGTCGTCTTCGCCGAGAAGCGCCAACACTCGTAGCGACATCTCCTGCGTGACGTCCAGGACCTTTACCGCATGCTCCTCGGCGACCCTTGCCAAGCGGTCAATTCCCTCAGACGAATCAGAAACGCGCGTCTGATAGCCGAAGTAGCCATACGCGGCCAGAAACAGCACCGGCGTTACGACGGAGGCAACGAATGCCGCGATGAGCATGCGTCGAGTCGAGCCGAAATCGCGCGGCGGGACAGGAACATCCAATGCCGAGTTTTCTGAAGCGGGCGGTTCGGGATTGGTAATCATAGGACTGCATGGCGATTCGCGAACGCGCAGTCTATTCAGATGTATGTTCGCCGTCAAACCCGCATGTCGGCCAGCCGCTCGAGCGCGGGAGTCCAAGGGATATGAAAGGGAGCGGGCAACCGTTCGGGGACGTCTGTTTGTAGCCGAAAGCGAAGACCGACACCATTTCGACTTTCGCGAAGCCCCTGTTACACAACCCAGGTTCGGCTCTTTCGGAAAATCATCGAGCACACGTCGGTCTGTCATTTCCCGTGTCGACGCTCATCTTCGCGCCGTTCATCGGCGGTCTGCTGAAACTTTTTTTGCAGGCAAACCTCCCGAGCCCGTGGTCAGTTTTCCGCGTGCGCACTTCCAATGCGAAATCATCATCCCTGCTGCGCGGTATACATAGTGCTGCACGCTCCACGGCGCAGCCGCGCGACTGGTCGGACATCAACGGCAGCGGTCGCGGGACAACCGGTACTGTGGGATAGCCTTGAGACACTGGACAGGGTGGCGAAGTTAGCGCCCTGAGGCGAACGGCTGACGGGCGACGCTGGCTCCGAGGGGCATCTCATGATGCTTTGGAACGTGTCTGAAGGCCTCGCTCAGGATAAGGCGGGGCTCAACTTCACCAAGGGGCATTCACAAAACCAAGAGATGTACGCTGGAGAGAATGCGCAACCTAGGAAGATGAAACCAGGGGCCTATGAGGAGGGCGGGGCTGCGGCGCGACGTTTTACCGTGAAAACTGAAGAGCTAGTTTTGCACCACGATGGGCGCCAGAAAACGAACTTCCTTTCCAGCGATAAAGTTTTTCGTTTCATCGTCGTAGATGGCTCGGTATGGTTTCTGAGGCTGCTCGCTGAGCCACTCTTCTTGGGTGCCGTTCCACACCTCGAATAAGACCAATCCGTCTGCGTCCGCGGCGTCTTCGCTGAGCACGGCGCTCACGAAAGTCGGCTCCTCCGCCATCGTCTTCATGAGTTCAGCAAGACGCGGTACGAACAGCGCCTTAGTTGCAGGGAACAGCCTGAAGCGCACGTAGAGAGATAGCATGGGACTGTCCTAGTATTGCTGTTTCGGCAGATTATCAGACGACCGCGCATCTCCAGTGAGGAGTGTCTTACGGGTGACCCGCGCGTCGAAGTCTCAAAAGCGAGCGACCGCAAGCATTTATCCGCGGCCGCTTGGCTGCTTTTTCCAAACCTCGTTCTCAATTCTCGAACTGCTGAATCGTCGCGTTATACGCGCGTGTGGCCATCTCTTCGAGCGGGAGCTTACGCTCGACTTCGGACAGGATTTCAACGCCCCACGGGCCGTTCCAGCCGGTGGCTTGAATCGCTTTGATGAAGCCCTTGACGTCGAGGACGCCTTCGCCAGGCAGGCGACGCTTGTGGCAGGTATCCATCCAAAGGGGTTCGATGGCGTAGCGGTCGGCGTCATCAAGCTCAATGCCTTTGATGAACTCAGGCTTTATGGTGGCGATTTCTTTAAAGTCGATGTTCCCGCGGCTCAGATGCCAGATGTCGAGCAACAGACCAGCGTTGGCCTTGTTCGCCCCTTCGACGATGGCCT
This sequence comes from Caballeronia catudaia, assembly GCF_001544755.2. Taxonomy (GTDB): domain Bacteria; phylum Pseudomonadota; class Gammaproteobacteria; order Burkholderiales; family Burkholderiaceae; genus Caballeronia; species Caballeronia catudaia. The sequence continues at coordinate 91,888 of NZ_FCOF02000017.1, forward strand.
TGCCCGTTTCAATCGTGCGGACGTTGCTGAACGGCATGATTTCGAGCATGACCTGCGTGCCGCGCTTCTCGGCGTCTTCTGCCAACTTGCCAAATTCTTCAACCATGAGCGGGACGTCCGCGGTGTCATCGCCGATGCCGGGACCAACCTTCACGATACGCGCGCGGAGTTCCTCGGCGGCTTTCAGGTAGTAGTAGCGCTGGCTATCGGAAGTGCGGCGACGCTCGCCCGTTTGATACCAGTCCACCAGGAACTCGAACTCGACATGCTTCATTCCGTTGGCTTCGAGGATGCGGCGCATTTCCGGAAAGCCAATCTTGTCGGCGGTGGCATAGATGTCCGAGTGAATCAGGCCGATGCCGTCCCAACCGGCCTTTGCCGCAGCTTCGACTCGGTCTTTAAAGCTGAAGGGGCTGATTTCGGTCGGACCGAACGGATAGACATCGCCTGAGAGCGTGAAATAGGCGGCGACGAGTTCGACTTTGGACTTGGACATGTGAGACCTCTTGAAAGTGACGACAGCGGTGTGATGGCGGTCGTAGGGAATCGATGCCCTGAACTATCACGTAGAAGTCGCAGCAGATAAACATCCCTGGAATCGTCTTTCCGTAGAGTTAAAGTACACAGTCGCAAATTTCCAGCGCAGTTCCCGCCTCGGGGACCGCCGCGTCGGACATCACCCCGATGCCGTCACCATTTTTCCAGTGAGAGGAAATAACTTTTCGTTCTGTTGCATTTCTCTTTCGGATACCAAGCCTTACTGTGCCTCCACCAAAACATGAAAACCCGGCTCCACCACATGGGCCTTTTGGAGACACAGCATGAACTTCCGCAAATCCATCATCTCCTGTTTCGCTCTCGCTGCCATCGCAAGCGCGCTTGGTACCAGCGCCCATGCGGCCGACCAGCCCCGTGTTGCGTTGCTCATGCCGACGCAGAGCGTTGAATACTGGGCGCTTTATGCGAAGGGCTTCGAAAAGGAGGCGGCTGCTCAGGGCCTCAAACTCGACGTGAAGGTAAGCAACTACGACGCAAACGAACAAGCCACTGTGGTCGACCAGACGCTTGCCCAGAAGCCCGATGTCATCGTTCTCATCCCTGTGGACTCGAGCGCCATGGTCCCGTCGATTCGCAAGATTGACCAAGCCAAGATTCCGTTGGTCGTCTCGAACTCGATGCCCGACCAGAAGTATTCCAGGTACTGGAAGGTCTTCACGGGCCCCAACGACATCAGCAATGGCGAAGTCGCCGCGAAGACCATGATTCAGGGCTTCAAGGAAAAGGGCTATGGCGACAAAGGCAAGGTCATCGTCATCAACGGACCTATGGGTACACCGCCTCAAGTTCAGCGCTATCAAGGCTTCGTGGACGGCCTTAAGAAGAATGCGCCTGGAATCGAAGTCGTCGGCTCGCAACCGGCGGACTGGGACGCTGTGAAAGCAGAGGCCGCAGCGTCGGCGCTCTTCACTCAATTCAAGGACGTGAAAGGCGTCTACACGGAAAACGATTCGCAACTTCGCGGCGTTGTGACTGCCGCACAGCGCCTTGGACTCGACCCGTCGAAGCTTGTAATTGTCGGCCACGGCTGCGACTCCGGTGCGGTGGAAGCCATCGCTGCTGGAAAGGCATACGCCACGGTCGAGCAGTCCCCGTTCGACGACGGTGCTTACGCTGCGCGGGCGGCCAAAGACCTCGCGGCGGGCAAGGCGCCGCAAGCCATCCAGTATTTGCCGAATCCTGCTGCGACCAAGGCGACGCTCAACGTCTGCTACTCGCAGAAAAAGTAACGCACGCTGCAGGGTTGACCGTCGCACACGCGCCGGGACGTTTTTCGCGACCCTTCGGGGTCGCTTTCGTTTGACGAACGGAGACAACGATGAGACGAGAGATTGGCGTAGCTGTAATTGGCACTGGCTTCATGGGGAAGGCGCACGCACTGGCATACCAAGCCGTGCCAAACGCCTTTCCGAACTCGCTGAGGCCGCGAATGGTGGTAGTGGCCGATGTCAGCGAGGTAGATGCTCAGCAAGCGGCAAAGCACTTCGGATTCGAGCGAGCCACGACCGACTGGCGCACGTTGCTGGACGACCCGAGCGTTCAGGTTGTCTCAATCACGACGCCATGTAGCCTACATCGGGAAATGGCGCTCGCGGCCATCTCCGCCGGCAAGCACGTACATTGCGAAAAGCCAATTGCTCCGTCTGCCGCCGACGCCTTCGAGATGATGAACGCTGCTGAGGCTTCGAAGGTCGTTACACAGGTTGGCTACAACTACATCAAAAACCCTGTGCTCAAGTTGGCGCGGGAAATGATTGCATCAGGTGAACTGGGTGAAATCACGAGCTTTCGAGGCGTTCACGCTGAAGACTACATGGCCGACCCGGATATTACATATGGATGGCGAGTCGACCCTCAGAACGGAGCCGGCGCGCTGGCTGAAATCGGTAACCATATCGTCGGCATGTCTCGATTCCTTCTCGGGTCCGTCACCCAGGTCAACGCGCAGCTTGAGACCGTCAACAAAACACGACCGGTAGCGCCGGGGTCGTCCGAGCGGCGCGAAGTCAAAGTCGACGACATCGCGCGATTGATGGTGACGTTTGAGCGGGGATGCTCAGGGTCTATCGAAGCAAATTGGGCGGCGACGGGCCGCAAGATGCAGCTCGAGTTCGAGGTCTACGGAACGAAAGGCGCCCTGTGTTTTTCACAAGCGCGCTTCAATGAGCTCCAGTATTTCAGGGCCGGGGGCGACCCGCGGACGTCGGGGTTCACTCGTATCGAAGCGGGCCCGGCACATCCTCCGTACGAAAACTTCACCGTGGCCGGCGGCCACCAGCTTGGCTTCAATGATTTGAAGACCATTGAGATGGCGGAGTTCATCGCAGCTATCGAGCACGGCGCGCCGACGTTCCCGGATTTCCGCGAGGCTTGGGAAATCCAACGCATCGTCGACGCGGCGATTCGCTCGTCGGCGCAGGGGCAACGAATCACTCTCTAAGGATGGCCGCAGCCTCATGCCACGCGCGTTAGTCGGGCATCACGCGCCGACTTCCGCGCGTGCTTTTTTGGTGGCTATGGACAGCACAGATATTTCCTTCCACCGAAAATATCATTTCGCTGCAGCGCATTTTTCTTTTCCAGGCGAACTAATAATCTGTGTCTCAACAATAACGAAGCCGCTGACGCGAGTTTCTGCTGGAGACGACATGCATTCCTGCGCACGCAGCGATTCTCTGCGAATTCCTCTCCTCAAAGACCACCGACAGCAGCGTCGCTGATACCGCAGCGCCTCCTGGCTCGTTCTGAGCCTTGGCAAGCACAGCTGCCCAGCATCGACGCAGGACATCGTTATTAAAGATGAATGCCGTCACCCACACGCGGTCAGCTATGCGCAGGAGGTGGGCGACAGTGACAGGCATCAGCCCGTGACAGCGGATGACGGAAGAGTGTCCGCGTTTGGAGGAAGACAATGCTGCAAGACGCGAATTCCGGCGCCGAGCCGGCAGCTGCTCAGAGTCTGCTCTGCGCTCGCAATCTCACAAAACATTATGGTGGCGTCAAGGCACTGACAGGCGTCAGCCTCGAATTGGCACCTGGTGAGATTCATGCGCTGTGCGGAGAGAACGGGGCAGGAAAAAGCACGTTCATCAAGATTCTCGGTGGCCTCGTGCAGCCTGACGACGGCGAAATCACCGTCGATGGCCACAATCTGAAACTTGGGAGTCGCACCGACCCCCGACTTATTTCCATCGTCCACCAAGAGCTCGCAATTGTCCCGACGCTCTCGGTGCTCGACAACATTCTTCTCGGTGGCGCCGGCCAGAGTGAAATCTACCGACGCAGTCAGTATCGCGACTCCGTCCGCGAGCATCTCGACTCGGTAGGGTTGTCACACGTCAGGCTCGACGCCCCGGCGTCCCGACTAAGCCTTGCCGAATGCCAGCTCGTAGAAATCGCACGAGGCATGTCACGGCAGGCGAAGGTGCTTCTGCTCGATGAGCCGACTGCTACGTTATCGGACGCGGAGATTGTTCGAGTCTTTGACGTCGCGCGCAAGTTGCGCGACCAAGGCACCGCAATGATATTTGTGAGCCACCGGCTCGATGAGGTCTTTGCGCTGACGGACCGGGTGACAGTTTTCCGCAATGGCCAGCACGTCCTGACGCAACGTACCTCCGACATGACGACCGCTGAAGTGGTCAAGGCGATGATTGGGCGCGAACTTGTGCATCGCAAGGTCAAGCCGCCCGAGAGTCGCGCTGATGTCGCGCCGCGACTGTCGGTGTCCAACCTGACGGTTTCAGATAAGGTCAAAGACCTGTCGGTCGATGTAGCACCTGGTGAAATCCTCGCGGTCGTCGGTCAGCTTGGTTCTGGAGCCGAAGTCCTTATCGAGGCACTCGCCGGCCTCCGCGGTAACATCTCCAACTCAGTCAAGGTCGACGGACAGCCCATCACGCTCGACAGCATCCGCGGTTCCCTGAATGCAGGCATCGCGTACGTTGCCGAAGACCGGGCTGATAAGGGTGTGTTTCTTGACGCGCCGATTGCTATCAACATCACGGCCTCCGTCATGGCGAAGTTCAGCAAGGCCGGAATCATGCGGCGTGCCGGTGAGCAAGAGGAGGCTCGACGTCTTGCGTCAATGTTCGCCATCGACCCGAAGCGGCTTCCTCATGAAGTGTCGACGCTCAGCGGCGGCAACCAGCAGAAGGTGTCGCTCGCGAAAGCCGTCGCGCTCGCGCCTCGCCTGTTGCTGTTGAACGAGCCTACCCGAGGCGTTGACATCGGCGCCCGCGCGGAAATCTATTCGACGCTTCGCAAGATGGCAGACGACGGCTTGGCGATTGTCTTCTACTCGACTGACCTCGAAGAAATTCTGGAACTCGCTGATACCGTTCTCACGGTCTTCCGTGGTCGGATGGTCCGCCATAAACCCCGATTCGAAATCGATGGTGACACGCTGCTCCACGACATCGTCGCTGGTGACAGCGACGCGTCTCACGGACATGTCTCTTTCCGAAACCAACCTGCGGAGGTGGGTAATGCATAAGACCGCTCTGGAGCCCACTCCACAAGTGTCGCCAACTGCGTTGCGACGGTGGGCATCGGCACTCTTTGGAACGACGAGCATTCATGCCGCGTCGATTCGAATCGCGACGCTCGTCCTCATCGTCGTCGCAGCCGCCATCGTGCCGCACTTTACGGAGTTCGGAAACCTGCAGTCGCTGATGTATTCGGTAGCGGCAGTTGGTATCGGCGCTATCGGTATGGCGCTCGTCACCCTCAGCGGCAATCTGTTCATGCTGTCGATGGGTGCGACGGCGGCGGTCTCGACCGTCATGTTCGCCGCGCTCATTCACTTGGGCTTGGGAGCGACGCTGCTGCTCGTCGTGTTGAGCGGCCTGCTGATGGGTGCCGTTCAGGGCGGAGTCATCGCTCTAGGGAAAGCGAACCCCATCATCACGACGATTGCCACCTCGTCAATCATTATCGGCGCAGGTGTCATCTACACCGGCGGCCTGACGGTCATCGGTAAGGGCGACGCCACCTGGCTTGGTCAAGGCAAGCTGTTTGGCTGGCTGCCGACTCAAATCCTGGTGCTGGCTATTTTTGCTGCAGTCGCGAGTTTCATTCTCCAGAAATCGCGCATTGGACGTGAAATCCGCTTGCTCGGAATGCGAGCCGAAGTTGCGCGGATTGCCGGACTTCGGACGATGGCCGCGACGCTCGTTTGTTACGCATTCGCTGGCGCAGCAGCTGCACTCGCCGGCTCCTTGATTGCCTCGTCGTCGGCTCAAGGCAATTTGACGTATGGCATCGACCTCGACTTCAACGCGATTGCCGCCGTGCTAGTCGGTGGCGTTTCGATTCGAGGTGGTCGTGGACAGATTTCGGATGCAGTCACTGGCGCCATCTTTCTCGCGGTCATCAGCAACATTCTGTTGGTCAGCGGCGTGAGCTACGAGTACCAACTGGTCGTAAAAGGCATCGTGGTTCTCGCAGCGGTGGTGTTCGGCGCGTTGCTCGCCCGGCTCGGCCCGGGATGGAAATAACAGGAGACTCGGAAATGGACCAATCTCAACGACTTCTCAATCTCGCGATTCGGCTCGTCCTGCTCGTCGGCATGCCGGTTCTCTTCGGCCTTAGCGTCAATCATTACTTTTCGCAGGCCAACTTGTACGCGATTTTTCAGGCATTCGCGTTCCTTGGCATCATCGCCCTCGGTCTTTCGGTCACGATGGTCGCTGGCGAATTCGACCTTAGCGTAGCGGCAATTTCGACGGTGGCCGGGCTCATCACCGTGAAGTTCGGCGGCGATAGTGCTTTGCTCGGCATCCTGTACGCGGTTATCTTCGGGGTGGTCGTCGGCGTTGCGAATGCAGCCTTGTTGCCATGGCTAGGCGTCTCGTCGTTGGTCACGACTGTCGGCTCGATGATGTTCCTGACCGGCGTCGGGTACTGGCTCGCAGGCGGTCGCGTCTTGAGCTACGGCAATCTCGACGTCAGCGACTTTCTTGACCAAAGCGTCGCAGGAATCTTCTCGCCGCGAAGCCTCATCACAATCGCCTGTTTTGTCGTGGTTTCGCTGTTCCTCCGCTTTACCACGCTCGGTCGGGACATTTACGCATCCGGCGGTCATCGAAAGGCGGCGATTCAGAGCGGTGCACGGGTTGGGAAGGCTCTGACGGTTGGCTTTGTCATATCCGGTGGACTGTCGGCTCTGGGCGGAGGCTTGCTCTCGCTGAGCCTCGCGACCGCCTCCGCGACGATGGGTAGCAACATCCTGCTCCAAGCGGCCTCGGCAGCTATCGTCGGTGGAGTGGCGCTGGGCGGCGGTATCGGTTCACCACTCGGTGTCGCAATGGGCGTCCTGATTCTCACCATCCTGAACAACGGGCTAGGCTTGTTGAATGCGACGTCCACTCAAATTCTTCTCGTGAACGGGCTGTTGCTCCTCATCGTGGTTCTGCTCGACGGGCGCCTGGGTGCGGTTTTGGCGTCACCGCTCGAACGGTTCGCTCGCAGAAAGGCACCCGCGCCCGTTTGAGTTCTGAGGGCATTGACGCAATCCGACGTGCTTTTGAAGAGCGCGTCGGCATTTCGTCGTTCTGCGGCCGGTGTACCACGACCGTACGGACCGTCGCTGCGCGACGAGGCTCAATTCGAGAGTCTCGATGATGCCTGTTCTCGAGAGCTCGAATGAGCTAAGTCGCGAAAGTCATCCAGCGCTCCTCAAGTTTGAGGCTCTGCACGCGCTCAATCAGGAACTCGGTGAACACTCGAATTTTCGCGGGTTGATACCGCCGGCTTTGGTACGCCAGATTGATGGTTAGCCGTGGCAACTGCCAGTCCTCGAGCACCGGGATAAGACGCCCGGACACGATGTCATCGTGAATGATGTAGAGAGGTTGAACGACAATGCCCAGACCTGCTCGCCCTGCCGCGACGATGACCTGACCTTCGTTTGAGTCTAGGGCGCTCTTAATCGAGATATTGGATTCTTCCTTGCCTCTACGCAGGTGGAGAAGATAGGGGTCGACGGCGAGGTTGTAGACGAGCATGTTGTGCTGTTCAAGGTCCTCGGGAGTCTGAGGGCGCCCGTGTGTCGCGAGGTAGGCAGGCGATGCTGCCATGACTCGTCTCGTTTCGGCCAAGCGTCGAATCGTGATGCCCGAATCTTCTTCATGCTCTTTTGTACGTATGGCGATGTCTATCCCAGCCTCGATGAAGTTTTGGTATTGATTCGCCGCGACAATTTGAACTGACAGATTGGGATAGCGCCGGACGAACTCAGGAAGCGCGGGAGCGATATGCATCATTGCGAATGAGACGGAACCGGTCACCCGGAGCACGCCTTTGGGACTGACCGCTTCTTCAGAAGCAATCGAGTCAGCTTCGGCCAACTCCGAAATCACGGCTGTGCATCTTCGGTGGTACTCGCGGCCAGCGTCAGTCAGCCACATGCGCCGTGTCGTCCGCTCGATGAGCCTCGCACCGAGACGCTCCTCGAGAGAGCTAAGCGTGCGGCTTGCAGCGGCATTGGACATGTCGAGTTGTTCTGCGGCCTTCGACAGGCTGCCCAAGTCTGCGGTAAGCACAAAGAGTTGCAGTTGCGTCCAGCGGTCCATCGTCTCCCTCATCCGGTTCCACTGGAAGAATCAAGTGCGATTCTTCCAGCTCGTTCAGGCCAAATATGCCGAAGACGACGGGATAGATAAACCGACTGAAATTCGTCGATTTGTAGAGGCGATTTCTACAATTGGAGTCGAAACCAACGAATGGCGGGCTTCGATAGTTCAAGCTCACACGCATGCGAGCCTACTTTTCCTTCGAGAGGAAATGTCATTTCACTTCCGGGCATTTTTTTTACTCGGGCGACCCTTTACCTTTCGTTCTTAGACGCCTGAGCGCACAACGGAGACACGCACGATGCGCAACATCAACGAAGACACCATCACACAAGCCGTTATTGCCTCATTCGTGAATTGCGAGAACGCGAGACTGAGGACTGTGATGACGAGCCTGGTTCAACACCTCCATGCTTTTGCCCGCGACGTTCATCTCACCGAGGACGAGTGGTTCAAGGCAATCAAGTTTATGACGGAGGTCGGTCATATCACTGACGACAAGCGACAGGAGTTCATCCTCTTGTCCGATACGTTGGGACTCTCGATGCTTGTCATGTCCCAAAACAATCGCAAGCCTGCGAACTGCACGGAAGCGACCGTCTTCGGGCCTTTCTTCGTCGAGGGCGCTCCGCTCTACAGTAACGGCGACGACATCTCGAACGGAGCGAAAGGCGCGCCCTGCTATGTTAGCGGCCAGGTGCGTGGCGCGGGTGGTGAAGCCATCGGAAACGCGCTTCTCGATGTTTGGCAATCGGACGAAGACGGCTTCTATGACGTGCAGAACCAAGATGAAGCTGGCAATGTCGTCCATAGCGCGCGAGGCAGATTGAGAACGAACGCGGAAGGTTTCTTCAACTTTCGTTCGATTCTGGCTGAGGCGTATCCCATTCCTCATGATGGGCCCGTCGGCCGCATGCTGTCGGCCGTTGGCCGCCATCCTTGGCGCCCCGCGCATCTGCATTTCATGATTGAAGCGCCCGGCTACGAGACGCTCATCACTCACGTGTTCCGGGACGGTGACCAGTACCTCGATTCGGACGTTGTATTCGGTGTGCGCTCATCGCTTATCTCAGAATGGAAGCGACACGAGCCGGGCATCGCCCCCGATGGCCGAGAAATTCCCGTCCCGTGGTATTCGCTCGAATATGACTTCGTGCTCAATCCGTCGGAGGTGCATGCATGATTCGGCATATCGTCATGTGGCGAGTTCGAGGTGACACACCGACCGAGCGCCTGGCCGCTTCGAACCGTGTGAAAACAAGCTTCGAAGGATTGCGAGGTCGGATTCCAGGAATGAGTCATCTCGAAGTCGGGCTCGACCACAGCCGGGTCGACTATTCGTGCGACGCGGTTCTCGTTACCGAATTCGACTCACAGGAAGCCTTGGAGGCGTACGCGTCACATCCTGAGCACCTGCGCGTGCGCAACGAACTCGGTGACCTGCGCACCGCGCGATTCCAGGTTGATTATCAGGCAAACGCTGGTGCCGGCACCGAGCGCAAAGCGGAGGTTCTTCATGCAAAAGCGTGAGTTCGTATATCAAGCGCGGGCCGGACGGGTCGTGTTTGGCCCTGGCAGCCTGCAGCACCTTGAGCGAGAAGTGCTCGAGTTGAAGTCGGAGAGGGCTCTCATTCTGTGCAGCCCGGAACAGAAGGGAACCGGCGAAGCCGTGGCGGCTCGCCTCGGCGCACGGGCCGCAGGAGTATTCGACCAGGCGGTCATGCACGTGCCGCTGGAGTTGGCGAAGGAAGCTCGTGCGCTGGCTCGTGAACTGAAGGCAGATTGTGCAATCGCTGTTGGTGGCGGCTCGACTATTGGGCTGGGTAAGGCAATCGCGCTAGAGTCGGACCTCCCAATCCTTGCGGTGCCGACAACTTACGCCGGCAGTGAGATGACGCCCATCTATGGCATCACTGACGCCGGCTTGAAGAAAACCGGTACTGACCTGCGGGTTTTACCGAAGACCGTGATTTACGATGCCGACCTGACGATGTCACTCCCAGTCGCGCTGTCGGTCACCAGTGGAATCAACGCAATCGCACATGCAGCGGAAGCGTTGTATTCCCGCGAGGCAAATCCCGTGACCAGCTTGATGGCAGAAGAAGGCATCGCCGCTCTTGCCCATGCGTTGCCAGCAATCGTGGCCGACTCGCAAAACGTTGAGGCTCGCGCCGACGCGCAATATGGTGCCTGGCTCTGCGGAACAGTATTGGGCAGCGTTGGCATGGCCCTTCATCACAAGTTGTGTCACACGCTCGGCGGCAGCTTCAATCTTCCTCACGCACCGACGCACACTATCGTCCTGCCACACGCGCTCGCGTACAACCGACACGCTGCACCGGAAGCGATGCAACGCATCGCACGCGCGCTGGGTTCGGATGACGCCGCGACCGGTGTCTACGAACTCGCGAAACGCTGCGGCGCACCGCTCGCGCTCAAAGATGTAGGCATGGCAGCTGATGACGTGTCGAAGGCCGCAGACATTGCCAGCTCAAACCCGTATTGGAATCCGCGTCCGATTGAGCGCGACGCGCTTCTCGAGCTCTTGCAGAATGCGTTTGACGGCGTTGCACCGAGTGCGGCATCGGCCTGAGCCAAGAACCGGAGCAAGGAGACAACAATGAATTTCACCGTCTATTGCCTCGACCATCCGAATATGGTCGAACGTCGCCTCGAAAATTACGATGCCCACAAGGCCTATCTGCAGACAGCGCCGGTGAAGACGCTCATCTCTGGCCCGCTGACGAGGTCGGATGGTCAAACCATGATTGGCAGCTTCTTTCTCTACGAAGCCGATGGCATCGAAGAAATCCAAAAGTTTGTCGACTCAGACCCGTTCAATAAAGCGGGAATCTGGGCGACGGTCGACATCAGGCCTTTCATCAAGCGGGTAGACAACCGCTAGGGCCATTGCTTCATTGCTGGTGAAAGATGCTCCTCGCAATCTTCGAGGAGCGGGAAACGCTCGCCTTTATGCAAAGGCTGTCGGGTGACTAACCTCTCCGATTCAGTAAGCGTGGGCGCCGACATACAACATTAGAACGGAGACATCATGCAGACCGGACTTGACGGGAAGATTGTGCTCATCACGGGCGCTGCGCAGGGCATCGGACGAGCTACAGCACTTGGATTTGCGCGCGAAGGCGCACGGCTTTGCCTCATCGACATCGACGGCAACGCGGTGAAAGAAGCCGAGTCCGAGCTCCGAGCGCTTGGCACGAATGTGACGATTGCACAGGCGGACCTGTCGACAGCAGAAGGAGTCAAAGGTGGTATCGATACAGCTCTGGCGTCCTACAACGGTCAGGTGGACATTCTCGTGAACAACGTCGGCGCCGGTAAGGTCCGCACGTTCGACGAACTTTCGGATGAGGAATGGGATTTCACGATGAATCTCAACTTCATGAGCTACGTGCGGACCTGTCGCTACTTGCTGCCCGTGCTGCGAAACCGTGAGAAGGCGGTCATCATCAACAACGCGTCGGACCTTGCACGGCAGCCCGAACCTGTACCGATTGATTATTCCGCGTCCAAGGCTGCGGTGCTTGCCCTAACGAAAGGTCTTGCCCGCGCCGAAGCGCCGAAGATTCGCGTGAACGCTGTCGCACCGGGACCGGTCTGGACGCCATTTTGGACGAAGGAAGGCGGCTTCGCTGACACCATGGGCAAGTTCCACGGTATGGCGCCCAAGGATGCGGTCGAGCATGAACTGTCCTTGCGTCACTTGCCACTCAACCGTCTCGGGCAGCCGGACGAAGTGGCCAACGTCATTGTGTTCATGGCCTCGGACCTCGCGTCGTTCGTCACTTCTGCGGTATGGGGAGTAGACGGCGGCAGTATCCGCAGCCTCATTTAACTAGGCCGGTTGCCGAACGGCATCCACGGATGAACCGCCCAAAGGACCAGCGCATGTCTGCTCATGACCGCTTCCTTGCTTCTAACGTATCGTCCAAAGAGCGAGCCTTTCTCGTTGAAGCATTGGAGTTATTGATGCGCGAGCGCTCGAATGCGCTACGCATTGCGACAGCTGTGGCCGCAGCGCGCGGCGACCCGATTCCCGATGTTCAGGACTTCGGACTCGACGACATCTTGCGTCTAAGCCGACAACTCGCTGATGGCGCCGGTACTGACCCACGCGAGAGTTGGTTGGAAGCACAGGCACCGGTGAAGAAACGGGGAAATACAAGTCGACGACGGACGTCCTAGACTTCTGAAAGCAAGTTTGAACAGTCGGCGCACGTTGATGCGTCGACGAATAATTGGAGACTCGAATGTTGCGAATTGCCGTTCTCGGTGCTGGACGCATCGGAAAAATCCACGCCGCTAATGTTGCTGCCGACCGTCGAGTGAAACTCGTCGCCGTTGCAGACCCGTACAAGGAGGCCGTCGAGGCGCTCGCCGCCGACCTCGGTTGCGATGCTTCCCTTGATTGCAAGTCAGTCGTGGACCGCGAGGACGTCGATGCGGTTATTGTCGGAACGCCGACGGACACTCATATCGACCTGACACTGCAAGCGGTCCGCCTCGGCAAGCCCGTGTTCTGCGAGAAGCCCATCGACCTTGATATTGACCGCGCACTGGCGGCCGTGGAGGAAATCGAGCGCCTCAATGGCCGCGTGATGCTTGCATTCAATCGTCGATTTGACCCGGACGCAATGCGGCTAAAGCAGGCAATAGATGAAGGGGAAGTCGGTGACGTTCGCCAGGTGATTATCACCAGCCGCGACCCCGGGCTTGCTCCACGCGAGTACCTCTGTCATTCGGGCGGCATTTTCCGTGACATGACTATCCACGATTTCGATACAGCTCGTTGGCTGCTCGGCGAGGACCCGGTCGAGGTGATGGCAATGGGTAGCCGTCTGGTCGACCCGGGCCTTGAAGAGCTTCCGGACTACGACAGTGTGATGGTGTTGCTTCGGACGGCTTCTGGCAAGCAGTGCCATATCAACGGTTCGCGTCAGGCTGTGTATGGCTTCGACCAACGTGTCGAAGTCTTCGGTTCAAAGGGGATGCTGTTGAACGAAAACCATCGGCCGTCAAGCCTTCGCCGGTGGACGAGCGAAAGGACGGAGGCGCGTGAGCCGCTCTTGAACTTCTTCCTTGAGCGACATGCGGACTCGTATAAGGTCGAACTCGACCGCTTTCTGACGGCACTCGAACGGAACGCACCGATGCCGGCAACACCCAGGGACGGTATCCGCGCGCTGCGTATTGCGAACGCGGCCATCGAGGCAGTCAATTCAGGGTGCACGGTCAAAATCTGACAATCCGACCGCCTTGTATGGTCTCTGGGACACTCCGGGTTGACAATAAGCGGCTTACTCCCCTATATGAGGAATAAAACTCCTCAGTGGGGCTCGTCATGGCGCAGGTCGACAGTTTCAGCGGCATTGTTATCTTCGTCACGGCGGCACGCTCGCGCAGTTTCACGGACGCTGCCGAACAACTTGGGCTGACAAAGTCCGCTGTTGGAAAAGCGATTGCGAAGCTGGAGGAGCGCCTGGGCGCTCAGCTCTTCCATCGCACAACGCGCAGCATCTCCCTCACAGCCGATGGCGAGGCCTACTTCGCCGCGTGCGCCTCTGCGCTCGACGAAATTTCCGCGGCAGAAACTGCGCTCGGACCGGAGCTTCATCGTCCTGTCGGCCGCCTGCGCATCGACATGCCAGCAGCATTTGGGCGCCGCATACTCGTTCCCATCTTGCTGGACATCGCGCGGGAAAATCCCGACCTGCAGTTCACGATGACGTTTTCCGACCATCTCATCGACCCGATTGAGGAAGGCGTCGACCTTGTTATCCGATTCGGGGAGCTCGAAAGCTCGAGTGGTCTGGTTGCCCGTCGTCTGACTAGCCAACGGATGGTGATTGCGGCATCGCCCGCGTATCTTGCCCAGCGCGGCACTCCGAGCACACTCGGAGATTTGAAGAAGCAATCTTGCATTCTCGGCTACCGCCGTGGCCAGCCGCTCTCGTGGCGAGTAAACGTCAATGGCGTGTCCACTCGGATTTCGCCCCCAGCAACCCATCAAGTCAGCGACGGCGACTCGATTGTCGAAGCGGCTCTCGCCGGTTTGGGGCTTTGCCAGATGCCGATGTCACTCCTGCGGCCTCACCTAGAGTCGGGCATGTTGTTGTCAGTTCTCGATGACATATCGACTGAATTGATAGGCGTGCACGCTGTCTGGCCGAAGGTTGCTCATCTACGACCTAAGGTGCGACACGTGGTCGACACTTTAGTGGCACTCGGCGAACAAGGCGGACTGAACTGAACTGTAGAAGGCGACGAAAATGCTGCGCGGCGACAAACAGGCTTCCTAGAACCAGCCACACCGCATGTGCGTCTGCTCTCCAGTCTCGCGCGTGCAAAGAACGTGACCATCACATCCTTTGCTACGCTGAGCCGTGACAGCTTGACACACAAGAGCGTGTCGGCCGGCACGGCGTTGCTCTGGCTATGTGTTGAGCGCTTCCAGGCATCAGGTCATGCGGTGCGCTCTCATGCATTAGCCAACCGCTATTCGTCGCCCTCAGGCAGCAGCAGTTGCCGCGTGCGCTTGATGACCCAAGCCACCTCAAGCTGCGAAAAATCCCATTCCCCGGCGTCGACCTTCAACCTCATTCCCTTTTCGGCCCGGTTCAGCGCGACGTCACGCGTCAATCCAGACGTCGCAATCTTCCGCAATGCGTATTCGGATAGCTGAGCCGCCAAGTCTTCGCAGGCGTCGTAGCGCACCCACAGTTCCTCGTCGGTTAGAGCGCTTAGATAGCGACCGTCGACTTCGCGAACCAAGAGCTTTGGTTGAACCCCGGTTACCCCACCTGGGTCGGGCTCTCTCGGAAAATCGGCGGGAACTTGTCGGTCCGTCATTTCGTCCTCGATAGCTGTGGCGACTGCCGATTCGGTGTGACCATCGGACAGGCCTCGCATGTTATTGCCCCGCGCGTGAATTCGCTCTGCGGAGCGCGAACACATTGCTGCCGAGGTGTACCCGCACTATGGGGTTGGATGTGATTTGCAAAAGTCACAAGTGGGCGTCAAGCATTTTGAGCGTCGCAGCGGCGGAGCCTCCTAAGCCGACTCCATGCGACGGATTCGTGTTCGACTCACGAAGGTTGATTCGAATGAGCCTCTGTGCCGAGAATCGTTCGCTGAAACGTCGTACCGTCGGCAAGGCTTTCCCGGCACCAACTTCGACGACAACAAGCTTTGACACGGAAGAAATCCAGGCTGCAAGTCGCTGCTGCTGTTTCTCATAGGGAAGGCCGACCCACCCCCAGTCGCCAAACATTAGGATATTCGGACGCGCGAGAGCGCCACAACGAGGGCAACGGGGCATCGGGCTCTCCAACTCGGAGGTTGTTTCATTTACGAGCGGATGAAAATCTGTCGCCGACCAAGTATCGTGCGTACAGGTCACCAGACATTGGAGTGCGTGAATCGACCCATGGCATTCGTGCACACGGTGTTCTGGGAATCCGGCCTTTTGGAACTGTCCATCGACGTTGCTCGTGAACACGAACGCGCCATGACTCATGCGGTCAGCCCATCGGCGCAGTATCGCAAAGCCGTCGTGTGGAACAGTCTCGCGGTACAACTTTAGGCGGTGTCCGTAAAAGCCCCACGCAAGCTTCGGTTGCTCCGCAAACCGAACGGGGTTCGCCATGTCCTCGAACGAAAGGTCTTGATGCTGAAGCGCGGGGTACGCTCGCCAGAAACCTTCCTGACCGCGGAAATCAGGAAGGCCCGAGTCGACGCCCATACCAGCGCCAGCTGTGATGAGCAGACCGTCGGCTTCTCGCAGCCAGGCGACAGCTTTCTCCCGCTTTTCGTCGTGCGAATCAAGCACTTCTATGCTCCCATTACAATGCGACGACTACCGATGGGCTGAAACGCAGATGCATCAATCTAACGCGCCGCGGAAGCGACGTGTGCGGCAGCTTGCCTTGCAATCGTCCTCATCGTCGAAACCGCCGACGAAATTTGGCCTCGCTGATTACGCGCGGTGTCGTCGCCACGCTTTCATGTCCTCGATGGTCACCCCTTCGACCGGGAATTCCACGGCTCCTGCCAACTCCAGAATCGACTTCGATTTTGCTCGTACCAGGACGTTGCCATCGGGCATGACATGCCACACCCGCCGCGTGCCCGGCTTCATGCCTAACGCTTTCCTGACCTCGGCAGGCACCGTGGTACTGCCTCTGGTTGTAAGCCGCGATTCAGCCATGTAACTTCCCCTTCGATGTTCGGGTAGCCTACCGGCAAAAGCAATCTCCGTGAGTGCTACTCTGACACGCGCTAGTGCATTCAGGCGATATTCAGATAGGTCGCGCTCGCGATGATTTGAATGCATCGCCGCCGGTTGGCGTACAGCTTCGACGTGGTTTGATGTTGCTGGTCGTCCCAAAACGCGCACTTCAGCACGAACTGGCGACAACGCGCCTTCATGAGCTTGGCCCCCGTTCGTCGGACGTCCACTTTGACAGGTATGCCGTCGGCACAGCAGGAGTAAGCCAAACTCCGTTATCCGACCGCGCGAAAGAGTACCCGTCAGCGTGCATCCGCGCTGCGTCCACCACCAATACCAGTGGTTGGCCGTGGCGAGCTCCTACGCGCGTCGCTGTGTTGACGTCCGTGCTCAGATGGACAGCGTGCCGGGTCCGAGGCGTCAATCCGTCAGCCGCGATACTCTCCCAGTTGCTCCACGCGGTGCCATGATAAAGGACAGCCGGCGGCTCCATATCGGCATATCCGAGGTCCACGCCTATCGAGTGACCCTGTGCCGCTCGTATCCGCAGGCCATCCTGAGATAACGAAAACCGCTGCTTATCGTTTGTGGCCACGACCGCGAGGATGAGTTCTCTGGTCACTGTCGGCAATGTCCTCAGTCGCTTCGATGCGTTCGCATTGCGCGCAGTACGTTCTATCGCGCGTATCAGTTCATCGACAGACGCCCAGCCCTGACGGTCGAGGCGTATGCCGACCATCTCGGGCTCATGGCGCAAAATCTTCGAGAGAAGTCTGCTAACCGCGGCGTGGCCGGCCGCAACGCGTGAATCGGAGTTCGTGTTCATGTGACTATACTTCCGCCGGAATGTCCCGAACTTGCAGCGAAGCCAAGCTTTGAATCCTTAGCCAACTGGTTGCCCCGAATAGTTTTGTTATGACAGCATGAGGCAGAAAATTTAGTTCAACGTTGCCCCGGTTCCGCATGCCACCGTCTGTGCTTCGCTGGGAATACCGTAGTGCCCCATTACTCTTCGTCGGTTGTTGAAGCTTGGTAGGCTTTTGCCGCAGCATCCAGGTGCGCCTGATAAGCTAGCACTGATGCCGTCGTCAGGAACCGGTTGTTCCGAGTTGTGTGGTGTAGCTTCAGTTTTCCTTGCTCAAGCAGCTTCACGACATGTGGACGGGAAACGAATAGGAGCTTCGCGGCTTCGGCGGTGGACATGAAATCGTCGGCGTCAGGCGGCGGTGAAATTTTCACGCTTGTCGCCATTGTGGCTCTCCAGTTAGATTGCGCGGCTCAGACTATGCACGTAGGTACCACTCGCCAGCGCCGTAAATCCTATTCCGTGTATCAATGTCACGCTTGTAGCCGAGCTCCTTCACGAAGCCCAGCGACCGAAGCACGTCGCGGGCACGCATGATGTCGCTCCTGTCGGCCCAGTCATGCGTGTAGACACAGATGACGTGCCCATTGTGACCGATGCTGCGCAGAGCGGTGGACACCTTGGCACACATCAGCTGGTTGTTCTCGATAGCGCCGCTGATTTTGCTCCACGTCCCGTCCACCTCAGTGGGGCTCGCAAAGATGCACCATTTCCCAGATAAATCTGTCGAGACAAAGTCGCTGTAGTCCGCGGATTTCTTGTAGTGCCAGTTGCAACTCAAGTCCTCAGAAGGCTTGTCCGATTTTCGGAACAATCTCTCTTCCACACTAATCCCTTCCTTCATGGAGGCCTCCTCGCGCCGGGCGCTTTCATGTCAATCCGCTTTCTTGAGCCTCGCGCGGCATCGTTCCAACTCCTTACTGAGCGAATCTATTTGCGCTTGCATCCCGACCGCTCGTTTGAGTAGCTGTCCAACTCCATACCAGTACGCATATCCTAAGTCCACGCCCTCCAGACCTAGTTCGTGGAACTTGCGAAGAGCAATGTCGAGGTCGAGATGGCTATGCGGGTTCATCACTTCTCCCACCGACTTTGAGGGACAGTTGGTGCGCGCGGCGGTAGGCAAACCGCCTAGACAAGACACTCTCCTTCACGTATCGCCTTTTGATGCGTAAAACGAACAGGCTCAGTACGAATCCGGCTGCTGGTATGAGCAACAACCACGCGTTTTGAAGAGCAACGCCTAGAAAATCCTTCACAACTTTGGTGGCCTCGAGGCTTTCTGCTTCGCGAAACCACCGGCGGCCTTCGCTACTGCGGTGACATCTTTAATCGCTAGGAGTTGGAGTGGCGTGGAGCCTCCAAGGTCCGCGACCGGTGTGGTGAAGAAATGCCATTTTTCCAGACCCGATGTAGCAACGCCCAACCGACGTATGACCTTCTCGAAGTCATCTCGGTGAATCAGCGATGAAAGAAAGAACGCCGGGATGTACGTCTCTTGCGCCATTTCAACGCTGAAGATTCGCGCTGACTCGAGATACTTGTTCAGCTTCTTCTCCGTGATACCTGTGGCCTTGCAATAGTCTTGTGTGCGTAGCAATTTTCCTTCGCGCACAAGGGAGCTATGCCCCGAGCCTTCCAATGCGCTTTGTGTCAAATCGTCGTGCGATGTTCGCAGTTTCGATATACGGTTAGCTCGCTTGCGTAGCCTCTCTTCTTCGTCGCGCATCGACTGTATGTCGAGATTTAGAATGGTTGCCACGCCTACGATTTCCCACACACGATTCTTGATTAGCCGGCCTAGCTCCTCGTCGGGGATGTCGAGAAGTGCCATGGCGCCTATGGGGTCAACCAGGACGGCAACGACGACCGCACGATGAATCGCATGGTCTATCCGCGCAAGCCGCGCTTCTTCGGGCGAAGGTGCGTCTCGCCTTTGATGAGACGGCCGCGGCGTTGCAACTCTTTTGGTCGTGATTCGATTCATCGCGGTTGGAGCTGGTCAGAGAGCGGTGTCGTTCTTGCGATACTCACGGATAAGCGCGTTCTGCCGCCCGCCGCAGATTTCGAATCACGCACGTACTCATCCGTTATCGAAGCTCAATACTTTGACCAACCGTGGTCTCTTAACATGCCTACCGGATTTGGCAGGCCAACACCGTCTTGTCTCCCCGTCGGTGGTCGAATACCAGTAGTGCATGACGCCCTTATCATTGCCCTCCGCCTCCTGCCACAACCCGGTTACTCGGCAGAGCGTGACGGAAGCGTCAGCTTCATTGCGAGCCAACAGGTGAACGGAGAAGCTGACATCGCCAAGTTGCAGTACCAATTGAATCAGCGCCTCGGCACCGTCCACCACCCAACCGTCCGGGCTCCAGTCCGCACCGCGAGAGGAGGCAACGACGAAGAAGTTCGGCGTGGCGTCCGACCATCCAACGCAGCGCCACGGAAGAAATGGCTGCATGAGCCTCTTCTTTATGGGATGTGGCTCTTCCCAACTGCTGTCAGTGAATAGCATCCAAGTAACCAACGAAATGAGCAACGTTTGACCTACTTTGCTGACTACACGACATTTTATGTCGTATACCAACATACCATGCCGTTACCATAAATGCCAGTTGAGACGACCATATCTGTCGGCCAACGACACATAATGTTGAGTAGTGACGCAAATAAAGGAAAAAAGGCTGGCCAACCAAATTGGCTCTACGCTCGCTCGCCTTCGTGCGGAGCGGGGATACACACAAGAATTTCTCGCCGAGCGGCTGGATGTAACGATTGAGACCATCGGACGATTCGAGCGAGGGATTGTCCTTCCGACTTTGCCTCGTTTGTATCAGCTGGCTGAGGTGCTGGCAGTGCCAGTGGTTGACCTTTTACAAAGCGGCTCGTCTCGGTCAGGAGACGTTGCACTAGAAATGACGTCGTTGCTCGAGCGACTCTCGCTTGACGACCAGAACTTCGTCCGGAAGTGGCTCTGGGAAATGTGCGAGCACCTCGGCAAGCCGCGCCATTCACGCAAAAAATGACCTGAAAGCTCCCTCAGAATGCCATTGGCTGACGCTCGCCCCGACTGCTGTCGTCGGGATATACCCACACAACTTTGCCTCCGCAGCGCTCGAAGCGAGCCGGGGCGGACGCAACATCCGCGACACTGATAGTTTGGCAACTACTCCGACTCGGGCCCGTTGCGCTCACATCGAGCCAACGAGATGCTTTTCGGGGCCATATCGCTCCAAAGACAGTCCGCAAATCAGCGCAAAAGTCAGCACGAAAAACGTTACGGAAGAACCCCCTCGGGACGGCCCGGATGCCTGCCGCTTCCCCGTGTGCACAACTTCGCTGCCCACACCACGAGGGTGTGGACAGCCGCCTGACGGCGGTGCCGAAGTTGCACACACTTGAGGCTGACGCGCCGGCATTGCCGGCTTGCCACGATTTTATTTATGAGGAGCAAGACGTCGACGGCCGACCGGTTCGACGTCACAGTTAGCGGCGGGAGGACTCACAACGCGGGTGAACCTATCTCTGATGCGAGGCTCGCCGCAATGCGCGCAGGCCGGAGGGACCTGAGAGATTAGGTGTGGTGCCCCACGGTAGATGTCCATAGGCCCCAAGTTCTGGGGTGGGTGTCCATGCCCCCTTATGTGCGGGTGAACAAGAAGTTCATGACATCCCCGTCATGCACAACATATTCCTTCCCCTCGGCCCGCATCTTCCCGGCTTCCTTAGCCCCTTGCTCGCCCTTGAACGCGATGTAGTCATCGAACGAGATGGTCTGCGCGCGAATGAACCCGCGCTCGAAATCCGTATGAATCGCGCCGGCCGCCTGAGGTGCCGTATCGCCGATATGAATCGTCCACGCGCGCACTTCCTTCACGCCCGCCGTGAAATACGTCTGCAATCCAAGCAACTTGAAACCCGCGCGAATCACGCGATTCAGACCCGGCTCGTCCATGCCCATGTCGGCGAGAAATTCGAGCTTGTCGGCATCGTCGAGATCGGCGATTTCCGCTTCGATCGCCGCGCACACCGCGACCACCGGCGCGTTCTCCGCTTCCGCGTGCTTGCGCACTGCGTCGAGATACGGATTGTTCTCGAAGCCGTCGTCCTTCACGTTGGCGACGTACATCGTCGGCTTCGACGTGATCAGGCAGAGCGGCTTGATCGTCAACTGCTCTTCGTCGGAGAGCGAAAGACCTCGCACCGGCTTCGCCTGATCGAGCTGCGCGCGCACTTTTTCGAGCACGGCGACGAGCTTCGCGGCTTCCTTGTCGTTGCCCGACTTCGCGGCCTTCGAGTAACGGGTGTACGCCTTCTCGACGGTCGCGAGATCCGCGAGCGCGAGTTCGGTGTTGATGACTTCGATATCCGCGATCGGATCGATCTTGCCCGCGACGTGAATGACGTTCTCGTCCTCGAAGCAGCGCACGACGTGCGTGATCGCATCCGTCTCGCGGATGTTCGCGAGGAACTGGTTGCCGAGTCCTTCACCCTTCGACGCGCCCGCCACGAGTCCCGCGATGTCGACGAATTCGACCACCGCCGGCAGGATGCGCTCGGGCTTCACGATTTCGGCGAGCGCCGTGAGGCGCGCGTCGGGCACTTCGACCACGCCGACATTCGGCTCGATCGTGCAAAACGGATAGTTTTCGGCGGCGATGCCCGCCTTGGTCAAAGCATTGAAAAGCGTGGACTTGCCGACGTTAGGCAAGCCGACGATGCCGCATTGGAGGCTCATGGAATCCTTCGAACTGGTGAGACGGCGCTTCGCCGCGCGGGTTTCGTCAAAAATGGTGCGCGATGGGCGGGCCGCAAACGCTCAGGCTCGCCCCGGCTGTGGCCGCATCGGGCGGCCGGGCAAACCGCTATTGTAACGCCGGTCCCGGCGCCCTAACTCCGCGTGCGCGCGGCGGACAAACCCGTTCGTACCCCACGGCTATAATGCCCGGATGACTCCGCATCCCCTCAAATTTCACGCTGTCGTCGTCGGCGGCGGGCTCGTCGGCAAGACGGCCGCCCTCGCGCTCGCGCAATCCGGGCTGCGCACGGCGCTCGTCGCGTCGCGGGCCGCGGGGCTGCCGCCAGGCGCTGCGTTCGATTCGCGCATCTACGCGCTGTCGTCGAGCTCGCAGACGCTGCTGGAACGACTGCGCGTCTGGCAGGCGCTCGATCGCTCGCGTCTCGGCCCCGTCTTCGACATGCGCGTCTTCGGCGATGCCCACGCGGAACTGCATTTCTCGGCGTTCCAGGCGTCGGTTCCTCAACTCGCGTGGATCGTGGAATCGTCGCTGATCGAACAATCGCTCGATACCGCGCTGCGCTTTCAGCCGAGCCTCTCGTGGTTCGAATCGCGCGCGCAGGGCATGACGGTCGAACCCGACGCCGCGCACATCGCGCTCGCGAGCGGTGAAATGCTCGAAACCGATCTGATCGTCGGCGCCGATGGCGCGCATTCCTGGGTGCGCGCCCAAATGGGCGCGAAGATGAATCGGCGCGATTACCGGCAAACGGGCGTCGTCGCCAATTTCAAGACCGAAAAGCCGCACGGCGAGACGGCGTATCAATGGTTCCGCGACAGCGAAATCATCGCGCTGCTGCCGTTGCCGGGCGATCACGTGTCGCTCGTCTGGTCGGCTCGCACGGAGCATGCGGACGAACTCCTCGCGCTCGATCCGGCGCAGCTCGCCGCCCAAGTCGAGCACGCGACGCAAAACATGCTCGGCACGCTCGACTGCGTGACGCCCGCGCAGGGTTTTCCGCTCGGGCTGCAGACCGTCGACAAGCTGATCGCGCCGCGGGTCGCGCTCGTCGGCGATGCCGCGCATCTGATTCATCCGCTCGCGGGGCAGGGCATGAACCTCGGCCTGCGCGACGTCGCCGCGCTCGCGGATGTCATCGCGAACAAGGAGTCGTTCCGCGATCTCGGCGATCCCATTTTGCTGCGCCGCTACGAACGCGCGCGCCGCGAAGACATTCAGAAGCTCATGTTCGCAACCGATGGCCTGCAGCGGCTCTTCGCCGTGCCGGGCACGCTCGCGCGCGCGATCCGCAACACCGGCATGGCGTTCGTCGGCGCGCAGCCGCTCGTCAAGCGCTGGCTGGTGTCGGCGGCGCTCGGCTGAAACAGTCCGTTGATATTCCACAGGCGCGACGCACGCGTTACGCTCAGGCGACTCACAGGAAATCCGCATGAAAACCACTTTTCGCTTTGCCATCTGGACGGCTGCGGCGCTGGCCGTGACGCTCGGCATGGGCTGCTCGGCCCAGGCCGATCAAACTACCGACAAGCTCAAATCGACGCTCGAATCGCGCATGGGCGACGCGACCATCAAGAGCATCCAGAAGACCGACATTCCCGGCCTCTACGAAGTGAATCTCGGCTCGCAGATCGTCTATAGCGATGCAACCGGAAACTACGTGCTGATCGGCGATCTCGTCGATACGCGCAGCAGCAAGAATCTGACCGAAGCGCGGCTCGCCGAAACCAACAAGATCGATTTCGCGAAACTGCCGCTCGAAAACGCAGTGAAGGTCGTGAAGGGCAACGGCAGCCGCAAGATCGCCGTGTTCTCCGATCCGAACTGCCCGTATTGCAAGCAGCTCGAATCGACGCTGAAGTCGATCGACAACGTGACCGTCTACACCTTCCTGTATCCGGTGCTTTCGCCCGATTCGACGGCCAAGTCGAAGTCGATCTGGTGCTCGAAGGATCGCGGCGTGACGTGGGAAAGCTGGATGCTCGATCACAAGGCGCCGGGCACGGCCGCGTCGTGCGACACGACCGCGATCGACAAGAACCTGAAGCTCGGCCGCTCGATGAACGTCACCGGCACGCCGACCGTGTTCCTCGCCGATGGCCGGCGTCTGCCGGGCGCCGTGCCCGCCGACCGGCTCGAAAAAGAACTGTCCGCCGTGCGCTGAGCGCGGCGCGGAACGAGGAAGGGAGGCGCTTCATGCGCCTCCTGTGTTTTACGGCCTTGCTTTGCGAAAGCGCAGCGTAATGAAGCAAGGCGCCGGGCGCGCTTGTTCGCACGGAGCGCCCAGAACAAGAACAAGGACATCGAGATGACACCGCTCATGCAAGCCGCGCAGCCCGTGCGCTACAGCATCGTTCCGAAAAATCCCGCCGCGCATCTCTTCGAAGTGACGCTGACGGTCGCCGAGCCCCATCCCGCCGGCCAGCGCTTCATGCTGCCGGTCTGGATTCCGGGCAGCTACATGATCCGCGAGTTCGCGCGCAATATCGTGACGCTCCAGGCATTCAACGCGGCGGGCCGCAAGATCGCGATCGAGAAGATCGACAAGCACGCGTGGCAGGCCGCACCGATCGAAGGTCCGATCACGCTGCGCTACGAGGTCTACGCGTGGGACATGTCGGTGCGCGCCGCGCATCTCGACGATACCGTCGGCTTCTTCAACGCCACGAGCACGTTTCTCGCCGTGGAAGGGCAGTCGGGCGCGCCGTGCATCGTCGATATCCAGCCGCCGCAGGGCGGCGCGTACCGCAACTGGCGCGTCGCGACGGCGCTCGCCGAGGCGCGCGGCACGAAACGCTACGGCTTCGGCGCCTATGAAGCGGCGAACTATGACGAACTCGCCGACCATCCCGTCACGCTCGGTGAATTCGCGCTCGGCGGCTTCACCGCGCACGGCGTGAAGCATGACATCGTGATCGCAGGGCGCGTCGTCAATCTCGACATGAACCGGCTCGCGGCCGATCTCAAGCGCGTCTGCGAAGCGCAGATCGCGCTGTTCGAGCCGCGCACGAAGAAAGCGCCGATGGACCGCTATGTGTTCATGACCGTCGCCGTCAGCGATGGTTACGGCGGGCTCGAACATCGCGCATCGACGGCGCTGATCTGCAATCGCACCGACCTTCCGGTGCAGGGCCGGCCGGAAACGACCGATGGTTATCGGACGTATCTTGGCCTGTGCAGTCACGAGTATTTCCATACGTGGAACGTAAAGCGCATCAAGCCGGCGGCCTTCGCGCCGTACGATTTGTCGCAGGAGAATTACACGTCGCTGCTGTGGCTCTTCGAAGGCTTCACGTCTTATTACGACGATCTGATGCTCGTGCGCAGCGGTCTCATCTCGACGGGCGATTACTTCAGTCTGGTCGGCAAGACGATCGGCGGCGTGCTGCGCGGCAGCGGGCGGCTCAAGCAATCCGTCGCGCAAAGCTCGTTCGACGCATGGGTGAAGTACTACCGCGCCGACGAAAACGCGCCGAACGCGATCGTCAGCTACTACCAGAAAGGCTCGCTGATCGCGCTGGCGTTCGATCTCTCGATTCGCGCGCAAACGGACAACCGTAAATCGCTCGACGACGTGATGCGCCTTCTGTGGCAGCGCTACGGCCGCGACTTCTACAACGGCAAGCCGCGCGGCTTGCGGGAAGAAGACGTCGAGCCGCTTTTCGCCGAAGCGACCGGCGCGGATCTGCGGTCGCTTTTCCGCGATGGCGTGCGCGGCACGCGCGACCTGCCGCTCGACGCGCTCTTCGAGCCGTTCGGCATCGCGCTCGCGCCGGATCTGCCGGGCAACGGCGCGTCGCTGAAACCCACGCTCGGCGTGCGCGTGCGCGGCGGCGCGGATTGCACGCTTGCCGTCGTCCACGAAGGCAGCGCGGCGCAGAAGGCGGGGTTGTCGGCGGGCGATGTGCTCGTCGCGATCGACGGTCTGCGCGTCACCGGCTCGAATCTCGATGCGTTGCTGTCGCGCTATTCGCCGGGCGCGAAGGTCGAAGTGCACGCGTTCCGCCGCGACGAACTGCGCCGCACCGAACTGAAGCTCGACGGACCGGAAGTCGCGCGCTATGTGCTGACGGCCATCGACGGGCGGGGGCCGTCGAAACAGTGGCGCGAGCGCTGGCTGCGGGGCTAAATGAGAGGCTGATGGCGGGAAAGCGTGGCGGATTGTTCCATCAGTGCAACGATCCGTCACAATCGGATGGCTTTTTCCCGAGGGTCGAAATGAGAAGAATGCTTCCTAAGCCGGACGCCGATAGCGCCCGAAACCTGACAGAGATAGGAAGCCATCATGACGACGATTCTGCAAATCAACTCCGCCGCCCGTTCGCAAGGCGCTCAATCGACGCTGCTCGCCGACGAACTGACCGCGAAACTGCAACAAAGCAATCCGGGCGCGAAAGTGGTCGTGCGCAATCTGCTGGGCGACGCCCTCCCGCATCTGGACGACGCCACGCTCGGCGCCTTCTTCACGCCCGCCGATCAGCGCAGCGCGGAACAAGTCGCGATCAACGCGAAGAGCGAAGCGCTGATCGCCGAACTGCAGGCTGCGGACATCGTCGTGATCGCGGCGCCGCTGTACAACTTCGGCATCTCGTCGCAATTGAAGACGTATTTCGACTGGATCGCGCGTGCCGGCATCACGTTCCGCTATGGCGCGAACGGCGCGGAAGGTCTGGTGACGGGCAAGAAGGTGTATGTCGTGTCGGCGCGCGGCGGCAAGTACGCAGGCACGCCGAACGATTCGCAGACGCCGTTCCTCACGACGTTCCTCGGCTTCCTCGGCATGACCGACGTGAGCTTCATCTACGCCGAAGGCCTGAACATGGGGCCCGATGCGGCAGGCGCGGCGCTGGCGTCGGCGCGTGAGGCGATCGCGGCGGTTTGAGTCTTCCGGACGCCGTCAAGGAAAAAACCCCGCTGATTCGGCGGGGTTTTTCGCGTTTCAGGCCAGCAATTCCGGCTCGGCGGGCAAACGCCAGTCGATCGGCTCGCGGCCGTGCTCCGTCAGATAGTCGTTCGCGCGCGCGAAATGTCCGCAGCCGAAGAATCCGCGATACGCCGACAACGGCGAAGGATGCGCGGATTCGAGCACGCAGTGCGACTTTCCCGTGCCTTCGATCAGCGCGCGCTTCGCCTGTGCGTGCGCACCCCACAGCATGAACACGAGACCGTCGTGGCGCTGCGCCATTTCGTGGATCAGCGTATCCGTGCATTGCTCCCAGCCGCGCTTCGCGTGGCTTCCCGCTTTATCGCGCTCGACGGTCAGCGACGTGTTGAGCAACAACACGCCTTGCTTCGCCCACGAATCGAGGCAGCCGTGCGCGGGCGCCGGAAAACCGAGGCTCGCGTGAATCTCCTTGAAGATATTGCGCAGCGAAGGCGGCGGGCGCACCGGCGCGGGCACCGAAAACGCGAGTCCGTGCGCTTGCGGCGCGCCTTTGTCTTCGCCGTGATACGGGTCCTGCCCGAGAATCACGACTTTGACGTCGGCGGGGCTCGTGAGGCGCAGCGCGCGGAAGACATCGGCGGGATAGACCGTCTTGCCGGCGGCGCGCTCGGCATCGACGAACGCGCACAGCGCCGCGTAATGCTTGCTGTCGATGAATGGCTTCAGATGTTTGCGCCAGTCGGAGGGCAGGGCATCGAACTGGCTTTCGAGCGTCGTCACGTTCGACGGCGTGTTCGCGGCTTCGCTATCCGTGAAGAGGGAAGGCTGTCGGCTCATGCTCAGGCGTCGCGGGTGTTGCTTGCGGGTTGCTCGCGCAGAAGATAGCCGCGCTGGGCCTTGCTGAGATCTTCGGGAACGAGCTCGGGAAACGCGCCGCGCAGTTCGGCCGCGAGCATCGAAAGCGCGTTTTCTTCGCCCGATTTCAGTTCCAGTTCGAGTTCGCTGATTTCCGCGCGACGCGTCTTGCCGTCGACTTCCGCGGTGATCTCGCCGAGATCCAGCGCCACTTCGATCTGCGAGCCCTCGCGCTCGATATCCCACACGATGCGCCTCACGTCCGTCTTGAAAAGCGCGATGAGTTCGGGCGCGGCGCGTTTCAGCGCATCGCGTGCGGCGTCGTTTTCGCAGGCGGCGAGGAGCGCGTCGATCTCGAGCGCTTCGCCCGCGACCGGCAATTCCCACTCGTGCCGGTTGCTCAGGCCGCCGACCGTCTTGCCGAGCGTCTTGTACGTCTGCAGCCATTCATCCGGCGTACGGCGCAGGCGCAGCGCGGATTTCGCCTTCGCGAGCGCGCACTCCGGCGTATCGAAATAGACGTTGGCGAGCTCGATCGGCTTGCCCGCGCCGGTGCGTTCGTCGAAGAAGCGCGCGACGTCGTCGTGTTGCGACGGCGCCAGCGCGAGCTTGAGTTCCTGTTCGATGCCCAAGGTACGGTCCTTTCGATGAATTCAGAAGAACATGCGCGCGAGCTCCGTGCCCGGATCGTCGGCGCGCATGAATGCTTCGCCCACGAGGAAGGTATGCACGCGCATCGCGCGCAGCCGCTCGACATCGACACGCGACAGGATGCCCGATTCCGTCACGACGATGCGGTCGTCCGGCACTTGCTCAAGCATGCCGATGGTCGTCTCGATCGTCGTTTCGAACGTGCGCAGATTGCGGTTGTTGATGCCGATGAGCGGCGTCTTCAGCGTGAGTGAATCGCGCAGTTCGTCGGCATCGTGCACTTCGACCAGCACCGCGAGCCCGAGCGAATGCGCGTACGCTTCGAGATCCTGCATCTGCGAGAGTTCGAGCGCGGCGGCGATCAGCAGGATGCAGTCCGCGCCCATCGCGCGCGCTTCCATGATCTGATACGGGTCGATGATGAAGTCCTTGCGCAGAACCGGCAGGCTGCACGCCGCGCGCGCTTCCTCCAGATACGCAACGCTGCCCTTGAAGAACTGGACGTCGGTGAGCACGGAAAGGCACGCGGCGCCGCCCTTTTCGTACGAGCGCGCGATGTCGGCGGGCACGAAGTTCTCGCGCAGCACGCCTTTCGACGGACTCGCTTTCTTCACTTCCGCGATCACGGCGGCCTGATTCGCCGCATGTTTCGCGCGCAACGCGCCGACGAAATCGCGCAGGTCGCGCGCGCTGGCTTCGAGCTTCAGCTCTTCGAGCGGGGCGCTTTGTTCGGCGGCGCGGATTTCCTCGCGCTTGACCGCGATGATGCGATCCAGAATGTCACTCATATCGGCTTCCGTTATTTCTTCGCGAATTGCTGCGTGAACTTCGCGAGCACGTCGATCTTCTCGCGTGCCGCGCCGCTTTCGATCGCCTCGCGCGCGGCGGCCATGCCGGTTTCGATCGTATCGACGACATCGGCGGCATAAAGCGCCGTGCCCGCATTCAATGTGACGATCTCGCGCGCGACGCCCGCCTTGTTGTTCAGCGCGCCGAGCAGCATCGCCTTCGATTCCTGCGCGTCCTGCACTTTCAGCGTGCGGTTCGACACCATTTGCAGGCCGAAATCCTCGGGATGTATCTCGTACTCGGTGACTTCGCCATGCTTCAATTCGCCGACTTTCGTCGCGGCGCCGAGCGAAACTTCGTCCATGCCGTCCTTGCCGTATACGACGAGCACGTGCTTCGCGCCGAGACGCTGCATCACGCGCACCTGAATGCCGACGAGATCTTCGTGGAACACGCCCTGAAGCTGATTCGGCGCGCCAGCCGGGTTCGTCAGCGGCCCGAGAATATTGAAGATGGTGCGCACGCCGAGTTCGCGGCGCACGGGCGCGATGTTCTTCATCGCCGGATGATGATTCGGCGCGAACATAAAGCCCATGCCGGTCTCATGAATCGACGCGGCCACTTGCTCCGGTGTCAGATCGATGTTGACGCCAAGCGCTTCGAGCACGTCCGCGCTGCCGGATTTGCTCGACACGCCGCGATTGCCGTGCTTCGCGACCTTCGCGCCCGCCGCCGCCGCGACGAACATCGAAGCGGTGGAGATGTTGAAGGTATGCGAACCGTCGCCGCCGGTGCCGACGATATCGACGAAATTCGAGTTGTCCTCGACTTCGACGTGATTCGCGAACTCGCGCATCACGGTCGCGGCCGCGGCGATTTCACCGATGGTTTCCTTCTTCACGCGCAAGCCGGTGATGATCGCGGCGGCCATCACGGGCGACATCTCGCCGCGCATGATCTGGCGCATCAGATGCAGCATTTCGTCGTGGAAGATTTCGCGATGCTCGATCGTGCGCTGCAGCGCTTCCTGTGCGGTGATCATGTTTTACGCTCGCTTTCCGGTCGTAGTGTTCTTGACGAAGTTTTCGAGCAGCGCGTGGCCATGCTCGGAAAGAATCGATTCCGGATGGAACTGCACGCCTTCCACTTCCAATTCACGGTGACGAACACCCATGATTTCGCCGTCCGGCGTCCACGCGGACACTTCGAGACAGTCGGGCAAAGACTCGCGCTCGATCGCGAGCGAGTGATAGCGCGTCACGTTGAAGTGTTTCGGCAGATCGGAGAACACGCCTTTACAGTCGGTTTCGATCTGGCTCACCTTGCCGTGCATGATGGTCTGCGCGCGGACGACGCGTCCGCCGAACGCCTCGCCGATCGCCTGATGGCCGAGGCACACGCCGAGAATCGGCAGCTTGCCGGAGAACTCGCGCAGCACGTCGAGCGTGATGCCCGCGTGCTGCGGATTGCTCGGTCCCGGCGAGAGACAGATGCGCTCGGGGTCGAGCCTCGCGATTTCATCGAGCGTGATTTCGTCGTTGCGATACGTGCGCACTTCACAGCCGAGCTCGCCGAAGTACTGGACCAGGTTGTAGGTGAAGGAATCGTAGTTGTCGATCATCAGCAGCATGGTCTTGTCTCCTCAGAAGTCGCTGTCGAGGCCGTCTTGCACTTGCTCGGCGGCGCGCAGCACGGCGCGCGCCTTGTTCTCCGTTTCCTGCCATTCGGATTCCGGCACCGAATCCGCGACGACGCCCGCCGCTGCCTGAACGTAGAGATTGCCCTTGTGGATGAGGCCGGTGCGGATCGCGATCGCAAGATCCATCTCGCCGCTGAACGAGAGATAGCCGACTGCGCCGCCGTACAAGCCGCGCTTGACCGGTTCGAGCTCGTCGATGAGTTCCATCGCGCGGACCTTCGGCGCGCCGGACAGCGTGCCGGCCGGGAACGTCGCGCGCAGCACGTCGAAGTTGTTCATGCCTTCCTTGAGCTTGCCTTCGACCGAACTCACGATGTGCTGAACGTGCGAGTACTTTTCGATGATCAGCTTGTCAGTCACTGCGACCGAACCCGTCTGCGCGATGCGGCCGACGTCGTTGCGCGCGAGGTCGATCAGCATCACGTGCTCGGCGACTTCCTTCGGATCGTTCAGCAGTTCGGTGGCGAGCTCGGCGTCGCGCTCCGGCGTATTGCCGCGCGGACGGGTGCCTGCGAGCGGGCGAATCGTCACGATGCGATCCTCGGCGCGCTTTTCCTGACGCACGAGAATTTCCGGCGACGCGCCGACGACGTGAACGTCGCCGCCGAAGTTGTAGTAGTACATGTACGGCGACGGATTCAGCGAGCGCAGCGCGCGATACAGCGAAAGCGGATTGTCGCGGAACGGCTTGATGAGACGCTGGCCGACCTGCACCTGCATGAGCTCGCCCGCAGCGATGTATTCCTTCGCCTTGCGCACGGCGTTCAGATAGTCGTCTTTCCTGAATTCGCGGAACGTCTCGGTCCGCACGCTCGACGATGTCACGGGCGGCTGCACCGTCACGCGCAGACGCGCGCGCAGTTCGCGCAGACGATGTTTCGCCTTTGCATACGCTTCGGGCCTCGTCGGATCGGCGTAGACGATGAGATAGAGCTTGCCCGCAAGGTTGTCGATGACCGCGACTTCTTCCGTCAGCAGCAACTGGATGTCGGGAAGATTGAGGTCGTCGGGCGGCGCGGTGTGTGCGAGTTTTTTCTCGATATAGCGCACCGCGTCGTAGCCGAAGTAACCGGCGAGACCGCCGCAGAAACGCGGCAACCCGGGCCGCGTCGCGACCTTGAAGCGCTTCTGATAGGTCTCGATAAATGCCAGCGGATCGCCTTCATCGGTTTCAACGACATTGCCATCGGTGAGAACTTGCGACTTGCCGTTCTGCACGCTGACGACCGTGCGCGCCGGCAAGCCGATGAACGAGTAGCGCCCGAAGCGCTCGCCGCCCACGACGGATTCGAGCAGGAACGAGTTTGCGCCGTTGCGCTCGGTCTGCGCGAGCTTGAGATAGAGCGAGAGCGGCGTTTCGAGGTCGGCGAGCGCTTCGGCGATCAGCGGAATGCGGTTGTAGCCTTCGTTCGCCAGGGATTGGAATTCGAGTTCGGTCATGTTGCGATCCTTTATCGACACGCGCGTTCTTGGGCGGCGCGGCATCGGGGAGAGCTGGGACGCTGCGGGCGGTCGTATCCCGTGATCATCGCATACGACGGCCTCGCCGCTTCGTGTGAGCAAAGCGGATGAGGCTGCGCGAATCGCTCATGCGACGCGCGCGCGAGCAGAATTCGATGTAATGCGATTCGACGGAAACGGCGCAGGAATGCGCAGCGAAACAAAAAACGGATGCTGAAGCGCGATCGGGAGGATGGCTTCAGCGCACCTCGGGCGAGGTTAGCGCGACCAGCGACGCCAGGGCCAGGCTCCCCGGTCGATGCTGCTCAGACTCCGTTTTCTGTTGAGAAACATGAATGGATGGACTTATTCGGTCAGTGTGGTATCCGGCGGCGCCAATGTGGCGGCAATCGCCAGCGCTGCGGTGCGCAGCGAGGAAACTATACCATCCGATTTCACCGATTGCACAGGTTTGCCGTGGTTGTAACCGTACGGAACCGTCAAGGTTGCAAGGCCCGCCGCGCGGCCCGCGAGCGCATCGTTCTCTGAATCGCCGACCGCCACGGTTTCGCGCGGCAATACGTCCAGTCGTTCGCATGCGGTGAGCATCGGCAGCGGATCGGGCTTCTTCGCGGGCAGGGAATCGCCGCCGAGAATCACCTTGAAGAAATCCGCGATGCCGAAGTGCGCGAGCAGCTCCACCGCGAACCGATGCGGCTTGTTGGTTACGCACGCGAGCGCGATGCCGCTTTCGCGCATCGCGACGAGGCCTTCCTTCACTTCGGGAAAGAGCGCCGAATGCTTGCCGTTGACCTTCGCGTATTCGCTTTGATAAATCGCGAGCGCGTCGTCGAATTGCGCAGACGCCTGCGACGGCGAGAGGCGCACCGCCAGCACGCTGCGAATCAGATTCTCCGATCCCTTGCCGACATAGTCCGTGACTTCCTCACGTGTGACCGGTTGTTCGATGCCGACACGCGCGAGCATCGCGTTCAGCGCGGCCACGAAATCGTCCGCGGTATCGACCATGGTGCCGTCGAGATCGATGATCGCCGCGCGGATCGGGCGGTTCACGAAAGGCGACTGCGCCGCCACGATTTCGCTCATGCTTTCGCTCCCGATTCGGCCTTCGCCAGTTCCGCGCGCATCGCGTCGATGACCTGCTTGTAGTCGGGCTTGCCGAAAATGGCCGAGCCCGCGACGAACGAGTCGGCGCCGGCCGCCGCGATCGCCGCGATGTTGTCCACCTTCACGCCGCCGTCGACTTCGAGGTGAATCTCGCGTCCCGTGCGATCGCGATAGGCATTGATGCGCGCACGCGCCTCGCGCAGCTTGTTGAGCGCTTCGGGAATGAACGACTGCCCGCCGAACCCCGGATTGACCGACATGATCAGCACGAGGTCGATCTTGTCCATCACGTGGTCGAGGTAATTGAGCGGCGTCGCGGGATTGAACACGAGGCCTGCCTTGCAGCCGTGATCGCGGATCAGCGACAGCGTACGGTCGATGTGATCCGAACCTTCAGGATGAAAACTGATTACATTGGCGCCCGCTTTTGCGAAATCGGGCACGATGCGGTCGACCGGGCGCACCATCAGATGCACGTCGATGGGGACGTCCACGTGCGGGCGGATGGCTTCGCACACCAACGGGCCGATCGTCAGATTCGGAACGTAGTGGTTGTCCATGACGTCGAAGTGGATCCAGTCGGCGCCAGCGGCGACGACGTTGCGAACTTCCTCGCCGAGGCGGGAGAAGTCCGCGGACAGGATGCTGGGAGCGATGTGGAATTGCGTCATGGACGTATGCGGGTAGCGGCCTAAAGCCGTGATTTTAACCCGCGTTTTTGCATCGGGTCCGTCGTCCGAACGGCCAGTGAATGACGCGCGGATGTGACGTCGAGGCGGCAATCGTGTTGCGGGCGCGGCCTGCATCAAGCAGAATGCCAGACGAATAGCGGCGCGCCCGCGCGCCCGCGCGCTTGTGTCTGGCGGCGCAGCGACCGATCGAATGGGAATTGGAATAACGATGAGCCAGTACGAATTCAGCGTTTCCGTGGAGACGCGGTATTTGCCGGAACAGTCCGACCCCGATAGTCGCCAGTACGCGTTTGCCTATACGCTGACGATTCGCAACACCGGCCAGGTCGCGGCGCAGTTGATTTCGCGGCATTGGATCATCACCGATAGCAACAGTCACGTGCAGGAAGTGAAGGGGCTCGGCGTCGTCGGGCATCAGCCGCTCTTGCCTCCAGGCGAGCAGTTCGAATACACGAGCTGGGCCGTGATCGCAACGCCGGTCGGTACGATGCGCGGCGAGTATTTCTGCGTGGCGGAAGATGGCGAGCGCTTCGAGGCGCCCATAGCGGAATTCGCGTTGCACATGCCGCGCACGCTCCACTGAGCAGAACCCCGCGGCACGCGGCGCGACTCAGTGCCGCTTGGCTGGATCGTTCGAGCGATTCTGGTTCTTCTTCTTGCCCGATGCCGTCCACACGACGATGAAGATCAGCAAGGCGAGCGCCACGAGCGACTCGAGCGCAAAAATAAGCATTGGATATTCGTCGAACAGATCAGACATGGCGGTTCCCATCAAGAACGAGCATTGTATGCGTTTCGCGCGGCCCACCGCGCGGCTGGCGGCTTGGGCCGCATCGATTGCAACGGCTGTCCTGCTCGCCTCGTGCGGAGGCGGCAGTTACGTGAAGCCGGGCCCCGCCACGGCGACCAGCACGCCGGTCATCACCGGACAGCGCGCCGCGTCGCGCCTGACGGCGGTGAGCTGGCAGCAGGTGCCGGGCTGGCAGGACGATTCGCTGATCGGCGCTACAGCCGCGCTGCGTCAGAACTGCAACCGGCTCGCGCGTCAGGCCACGTGGCAGAAGGCGTGCGCGGCGGCGCTGCGACTGGACGACCTCGACATGTCGGCGGCGCGCAGC
This sequence comes from Caballeronia catudaia, assembly GCF_001544755.2. Classification (GTDB taxonomy): domain Bacteria; phylum Pseudomonadota; class Gammaproteobacteria; order Burkholderiales; family Burkholderiaceae; genus Caballeronia; species Caballeronia catudaia. The sequence goes on from NZ_FCOF02000017.1 coordinate 127,150, forward strand.
TTCTTCGAAACCTACTTCACGCCGTTTCAGCTCGCCAATACCGACGGCACGCTCGACGGCCTCGTGACCGGCTATTACGAACCGCTTCTGCGAGGCTCGCGCACGCGCCATGGCGTATATCAGTACGCGCTTTATCGCTGGCCGTATCGGTACAAGCCTGGCTCGGCATTGCCCGCGCGAGCGCAGCTCGAACGTTCGGGCGCGTTAACCGGCAACGAGCTGGTGTGGGTGGACGATCCGATCGAGGCATTCTTTCTGCAGGTGCAAGGTTCGGGACGCGTCACGATGGAAGACGGCAGCGTGATGCGCGTCGGCTTCGGTGGCACGAACAATCAGCCGTATCGGTCGATCGGCAAGGAACTGCTCGATCGCGGGGAGTTGACACCCGCGCAGGCAACGATGCAAGGCATCAAGGCATGGGCGAAGGCGAATCCGGCGCGCGTCGACGCGCTGCTCGACGTAAATCCGCGTTTCGTGTTTTTCCGCGAGATGCCCGCGAACGACACGGTGACCGCGAGTCAGGGCGATGGTCCGGTGGGCGCGCTCGGCGTGCCGTTGACGCCAGAACGTTCGATCGCGGTCGATCCTTCGGCGATACCGCTCGGCACGCCCGTGTTCTTGCAGACGACCCGTCCGCTCAGCAATCAGCCGATGAACCGTCTTGTGTTTGCGCAGGACACGGGCTCGGCGATCAAGGGCGGCGTGCGCGCGGATTACTTCTGGGGTCTCGGCGACGACGCCGGCGATCTCGCGGGACGCATGAAGCAGGGCGGCAGGATGTGGCTGCTGATGCCGAATTCCTGATTCGACTCGGTTAGTCTTTGAAAAAGCTCGCGGCCCGCAAGGCCCGCGAGCTTTTTTACGTCAGGACGGCTTGTTGCGCCGGTCGATCACGCGCCGCGCCTTGCCGACCGAACGTTCGATGCCATTCACCGCGAGCACGTTCACCACGGCGCTCACACCGATCAGCGCCTTGATGTCGTAGGCGAGCGCGGCCTTCGCGCTTTCGAGCGCGGTGCGGTCGGGCGCCGACTCCGGGCAAGGCTCGACGTTCAGCGTCATTACGTCGAGCGGGCCCTCCTTGGTGAGCACGATCTGATAGTGCGGCGCGAGCACGGGGCGCTTGAGCAGCAACTCTTCGATCTGCGTCGGGAAGACGTTGACGCCGCGAACAATCATCATGTCGTCGGAGCGGCCGGTGATCTTCTCCATGCGACGCATCGTGCGCGCGGTGCCGGGCAGAAGGCGCGTCAGATCGCGCGTGCGATAGCGGATGATCGGCAGCGCTTCCTTCGTGAGCGACGTGAAGACGAGCTCGCCGAATTCGCCGTCGGGCAACACCTCGCCGGTCTCGGGATCGATGATCTCCGGATAGAAGTGGTCTTCCCAGATTGTCGGGCCGTCCTTGGTTTCCGCGCATTCCGACGCCACGCCCGGCCCCATCACTTCCGAGAGTCCGTAGATGTCGACCGCGTCGATGCCCATGCGCGTTTCGATCGCGCGGCGCATGTCGTTTGTCCACGGCTCCGCGCCAAAAATGCCGATACGCAGCGAGCAGGCCGCCGGATCGAGGCCTTGGCGCTCGAGTTCGTCGGCGATCGACAGCATGTAGCTCGGCGTCACCATGATGATGTCGGGGCGGAAGTCCTGAATCAGTTGCACCTGCTTCTCGGTCTGGCCGCCGCCGAAAGGTATGACCGTGAGCCCCGCACGCTCCGCGCCGTAATGCGCGCCGAGACCGCCGGTGAAAAGTCCGTAGCCATAGCTCACGTGAACCTTGTCGCCACGGCGCGCGCCGGCCGCCCGGATCGAGCGCGCAACGAGGTTCGCCCAGTTGTCGAGATCCTGCGCTGTGTAGCCGACGACCGTCGGCTTTCCTGTCGTTCCCGACGACGCGTGAATGCGCGAGACGCGCTCCTGCGGCACCGCGAACATGCCGAACGGATAGTTGTCGCGCAAGTCCTTCTTCGTCGTGAATGGAAAGCGCGCGAGGTCCGAAAGCGACGTGGCGTCATCTGGATGGACGCCCGCTTCGTCGAACTTGCGCCGATATACGGGAGAATTCTCGTAGGCGTGTTTGAGCGTCCATTTGAGGCGCTCGAACTGCAGCGCCGCGAGTTCGTCGCGGCTCGCCTTTTCGATAGGCTCGAGCGGCAGCGGTGTGGTCATTGCTGTCTCCTTGATGCTGACTATGCGGCGCGGCCTTTGGATGCCGCGTCCGCTTGATGAACTATTCCCGTCACGCGGGGATCACGGTGCCCCGGATTTGAGCGGACTTGCCGCGGAACATCGCCACCGCTTCGCCGTCGCGATTCGTCACGCGGATATCGTAGATGCCGGTGCGGCCGCTCAACGTCTGCTCGATCGCCTCCGCGGTCAGACGATCGCCACCTTGCACTGGGCGCAGAAATTCGATCGAGCAGCCCGCCGCGACCGCGCTGATGTTGTGTGAGTTGCATGCGAAGGCGAACGCGGAGTCCGCCAGCGTGAACATCAGGCCGCCGTGGCAAATCGCATGACCGTTGAGAAAGTCGGGGCGCACGTCCATTTGCAGGCGCGCGTAGCCCGGCCGCACTTCGATCAGTTCGATGCCCAGCGCGCGCGAGCATGCGTCGGCTTCATACATGGCCTTGGCCGTGGCTTCCGCCAGTTGTTGTGGCGTCACGGGTGTCTCCGGATTGATTGGGCTTTCACAGACCTTCGAAGCGCGGCGCGCGCTTTTCCTTGAATGCTGCAACGCCTTCGATGTAGTCGGGCGACGCACCCAGTTCGCGCTGCAGATCGCGTTCGAGGTCGAGTTGCTGGTCGAACGTCTTATTCGCGCTCGCGCGGATTGCCTGCTTGATCGCAACGACCGCGCGCGCCGGCTGCTGCGCGAGTTGCGCGGCCAGTTGCGTTGCCGCTTGCTGCAGTTCGTCATCCTCGACGACACGCCACACGATTCCCCAAACTTCGGCTTTTTCCGCGCTGAGTTTCTCGCCCGTCAGCGCGAGGCCGAGCGCGCGCGCCTCACCGACGCGACGCGGCAAGAGCCACGTTCCACCGGAGTCCGGCACGAGGCCGATCTTCACGAATGCCTGTATGAAACTCGCCGATCGCGCCGCGATAACAAGGTCGCACGCCATTGCGAGGTTCGCGCCGGCCCCGGCCGCCGTGCCGTTCACGGCGGCGATGACCGGCAGCCGCATGGCCTGCAGCCTGCGAACCAGCGGATTGAAGTACTCGTCGATAAGGTCGCCGAGATCCGACTTCGAGCCCGGCGTGAAATCCAGATCCGCCAAGTCTTGACCCGCGCAGAATCCGCGGCCTGCGCCGGTGATCACCAGCGCGCGCGCCTTGCTCGCCTCGATTTCAGTGAGCGCCTCGTTCAACTCGCGATGCATCTCGCGCGTGAAGCTATTCAGCTTGTCTGGGCGATTGAGCGTCAGCGTCGCGACACGCGTTTCGCCATCGATGCGGAACAACACGGACTTCTCTGTCATTGCTTCTCCTCTGTCGCCGAACCGGCCGCGCCGGCTATTGCTGACCGGTTCCCTCACATTCCGATACTAGCCGCGCGGCGCACCGCTTTCCATTAGGCCGAATGGCATAAGCCGTTTGCACGGCTTTTCGGCCTTCGCATCCTTCGTTGTCGTTTTGGCTTATGCCGTTTGGCCAGCTACCGCCGGCACGGCCATCGGAGCAACATGGACACGGCTCTGCACCACGCGAAAGCGGTTCGCGACAAAGGCGGCGTCGGACAGTGCGGCGTTCGCCGCCGGATTCGCGCCCGTGCCGTGGAAGTCAGAGAACGCTGCGGTTTGATTGACGAACACTCCGCCAGTAAGGTTGATCGAGAGCGCGACGCCGCCCTCGATGGCCGCTTCGTGCGCGGCTTCGATCACCTTGTCGTCGGTGCTGTAGATCGATAGCGTCAATGCGCCGTGCGTGCGAGCGATGGAGCCGGCGAGGTCGAGCGATTGCGCGGTCGAGTCGGTGGCCACGACGAAGGAAATCGGGCCGAACCATTCCTTCGTGAATTTGGCTTCGTCGGTTCGCGCGTCAAGCTTGAGCACGAGCGGAGTAAGCACGCGAGCGTCAGGAAACGCCGGGTGCGCGAGCGATTGGCTGTCGAGCAGAATCTCGCCGAGCGTTCGGGCTTCGTCGACGCGATTTGCGACGCCGTCGTTCTGAATCGCGCCCGTGAGTTCGACGGCACGCGCCGGATCGGATGCCAGTTTCTGGACGGCGCCCGCGATGGATTTCGCGACATCGTCGAAGCTGAGATGACCTTCGGCTGTGCGGATGCCATCGCGCGGCACGTAGATATTCTGCGGCGCGGTGCACATCTGCCCGGAGTAGAGCGCGAGCGAGAAGGCGATGTTGCGCGCGGCAGCCTTCATATCGTCTACGGAATCGATGACGATCTGATTAACGCCGGCCTTTTCGGTGTACACCTGCGCCTGATGTGCATTGCGTTCGAGCCAGGTGCCGTTTTGCGTGCTGCCCGTGAAGTCGATCAGCTTGATCTCCGGACGGACGGCCAGATCTTGAACGAGTGCGCCGTCGTTAGGCTCGGTGGCGAGCAGGGTGACGACGTTCGGATCGAAACCCGCTTCACGCAGGACTTCGCGCGCGATGCGCACGGTAACGGCGAGCGGCAGGATTGCACCGGGATGCGGTTTAACGATGACGGCGTTGCCTGTCGCAAGATCGGCGAACATGCCCGGGTAGCCGTTCCATGTCGGGAAAGTGCAGCAACCGAGCACGAGTCCGGTACCGCGCGGAACGATGGAGAAGCGCTTTTGCATCGCGAGCGGCGGGTTCTTGCCTTGTGGCTTTTCCCAGTGAGCTTCGGCGGGGATGCGGCGCAGTTGGTCCCATGCATAGACGACGGCTTCGAGCGCGCGGTCCTGCGCGTGCGGGCCGCCGGCCTGGAAAGCCATCATGAATGCCTGGCCGGTCGTGTGCATGACGCTGTAGGCGATCTCGAAACTGGCACGATTCAGACGCGACAGGATTTCGAGGCTGACGCCGACCCAAGCCTGCGGTCCGGCGGCGCGCCAGCCGGATTGCGCATCGGCGGCGGCCCGGACGAGCGCGTCGGGCTCGGCTTTCGGATAGCGGATGTCGAGTGCGATGCCGAATGGCGAGCGTTCCTTGCCGACAGTCTCGCTCGTGGACGGCTGATCGAGTTCGAATATCTTGCCGAAGTGCGCCTTGAACGCGGCTTCGCCGTCGGCATTGGCCGTTTCCCCGTACACTTTGGGACTCGGCGTTTCGGCAAACGGGCTCCAGTAGCCGCGCGTTTCGATGGCTGCGAGCGCTTTGTCGAGCGTCGCTTCGTGCTTCGTGAATAGCGGATGTGTCATGGTCGCGAGAAGAGTACGAGGAAGAGAGATGTTGGGCCTAATAATTAACCGACCGGTTGGTTGGTGATGGTAGCATTATCGAGATGCTGTGACGACGTCTTTTCATTAGGGCTTACCTGAGGGTAGAGAGGGAGGAGTGAATGGCTTACGAGAATCTGCTGGTCGAAACGCGTGATCGGGTTGGACTCATCACGCTTAACCGCCCCAAGGCGCTCAATGCGCTTAACGACGCGCTCATGGACGAACTGGGCTCCGCGCTCAAGGCGTTCGACACCGACGAGAACATCGGCGCAATCGTGTTGACTGGCAGCGAAAAGGCGTTCGCTGCGGGGGCGGACATCGGCATGATGGCCAGCTATTCCTATATGGATGTCTATCGGGGCGACTACATCACGCGCAACTGGGAGACGATTCGGACGATCCGCAAGCCCGTCATTGCCGCAGTGGCCGGCTTTGCGCTTGGCGGTGGATGCGAGCTCGCCATGATGTGCGACATCATCATTGCTGCCGACACGGCGAAATTCGGCCAGCCGGAGATCAAGCTTGGCGTTATCCCTGGTGCGGGCGGTACGCAGCGTCTGCCTCGCGCCGTTTCGAAGGCCAAGGCAATGGACATGTGTCTGACCGCGCGAATGATGGATGCGAACGAGGCTGAGCGGGCCGGGTTGGTGTCGCGTGTGGTGGGAGCGGACCGTGTTCTCGACGAGGCCATCGAAGCCGCGACGATCATCGCTGGATTTTCGTTGCCGGCCGTGATGATGGCCAAGGAAGCAGTCAACCGCGCGTACGAGACGACGCTTGCGGAGGGCGTGCATTTCGAGAGGCGGCTGTTCCATTCTCTGTTCGCCACGGAGGACCAGAAGGAAGGCATGGCCGCCTTCGTCGAGAAGCGTAAGCCGGTCTTCAGGCATCGGTGATTTTTATTTGGGAAAGCGCTTGCGCTTCTTGATATCACTTACTAGAATTCCGTTCCTTCGCGCTTCGATGAACGCGAAGGAAGCGGGAGAGAGGAATCGGTGGTGTGCCTGGAGTCTGTTGTAGTAGCTTTCAGGCGTGATCAGCGAGGCAAGAAGTTGAGAAATTCTTGTTGACAGTAACCGGGTCGTTCTTCATAATCTCGTTTCTCTGCTGCTGACAACGCAGCGACGCAAGACGGTAGGCGGGTTTGACGGTCTTGCGATGTGCTCTTTAAAAACTAACAGCCGATAAGTGTGGGCGCTTGATGGCGAGTGCGGTTTCAGTCTTTCGAGGCTGGAGCAATAGCAAAAGTAATCAAG
>NZ_FCOF02000089.1 GCF_001544755.2 Caballeronia catudaia
GCGTCTCTGTTTCATCGCAACACTCCCGCCGCTTACATGGCGTTATTGTGTTGCATCGACCGGTTGAATCCGCCAGTCCGACCCGACATCCGAGTGACCGAACACATTCGCCGGCGAACGTCCCTTCGTGGCCGTCTACGGAAGTTGGGAGCCCACTGCGCGATGGCATCGCGGAGCCGATCTATACATGCATTTAACATAAGTAACGTTGGCAAATGTTAGTAGGATTGCGAAGTAATAATCAGAAATCCGGCGGGGGCTTGCGGCCATGCCGAGTCAACTTCCCCTGCGCCGGGACGCGCCCAAGGTCGGGCGCAACGAACCGTGGCCGTAAGTACGAGCATTGCTGTCTCGCAAACGGGCCGACTCTGCATTGACTACGCACACAACCAGGGAGAGAGGACATGTCACAGGGAGCCGACGAGTTTCCACTGAACGCCAATGGCCCGGCATACACGTCGTGGCAGGACCGTCATGGCGTGCCGTTGTCGTACGTCGGCGAGAAACTCGGTCGCGCGATTGAAGACTTGCATCGGCACGCGCGACGAGGCCAAGGCGGAGACGATGATTTGCGCAGCGCCATGTACCACCTTCTGGTCGCCTACCTCGGGCTTCACAATATGCTGGGAAAGGCGAACGATCCTACCTTGACTAACCGGCTACTTGACGGAAGCAGCGAGAATCTGGGGAGATGGCTGCGTCTGGTTGGTCGAGAGGGCGACGTCCACGGACTTGCGGGCCTAGATGACAGCGGCGAGGCGAACTTCAGTAGCGGGGGCTGAGCGGGGGTATCGTCGCCGAAGGACGACGCGCCCGCGTACGGCCCAGATTGTGTCAAAACGCATTTTTGGAGCGCTAGAATTTCGCTATCCAACGGTGGGGGATGCGCAAAATGAAGCGTTTCGTTCGAGGCGACGATCGTAACCTGAGCTTTCTCCTTCCCGAAGCGCTTGATGATTACGTGACGGACACAAATCCGGCCCGCGTGATCGATGTCTTTGTAGAAGAACTTGATCTTAATGATCTCGGGTTCGAGGGAGTACAGCCTGCCTTGACTGGAAGACCGGCTTATCATCCTGAGGTGATGCTTAAGATCTATATCTACGGCTATCTTAATCGCATCCAGTCCAGTCGTCGTCTTGAACGCGAAGCGCAGCGAAACATCGAGTTGATGTGGCTCACTGGTCGGCTGGCACCGGACTTTAAAACCATAGCTCGGTTCCGTAAAGACAAGGGCAAAGCTATCCGCAACGTCTGCCGTCAGTTTGTGATGCTATGCCAACGTCTGGACCTTTTCGCTGATGCAATCGTCGCGATCGACGGCAGCAAGTTCAAGGCGGTGAACCATCGCGATCGCAACTTCACGAGCGCCAAGCTCGAACGGCGCATGCGCGACATCGAATCAAGTATTGCTCGGTATCTTCAGGCGATGGACACAGCCGATCGTCAGGAACCTGCAATCGCGAAGGCCAGGACAGAGCGACTGCGGGACAAGATTGCAGCGTTGAAGGAGCAGATGCAACGTCTCAAGGAGATCGAGGTCCAACTCAAGGCGGCACCCGATGGACGGATATCGCTCACCGATCCGGATGCGCGTTCAATCAAGACGCGAGGAACGGGAGTCGTCGGCTACAACGTACAAACGGCCGTCGACACGAAGCACCATCTAATCGTCGCGCACGTCCTCACTAACGATGGCATTGATCGCGATCAGTTGACATCGACGGCCAAGCTTGCTCGTGCTGAAATGGGCGTCGACAAAATCACTGCTGTTGCGGATCGGGGCTATTGCAAGAGTGAAGAGATACTGGCATGCCACGAGGCTGGAATAACGGTGTTTGTTCCGAAGACGGTGACCTCGATGGCCACTGCTGATGGCCGCTTCGGGAAGGATGACTTCATTTACAACGCAAAGACGAACGAATATCGGTGCCCGGCTGGGGAGAGACTCATTTGGCGATTCTCGACCATTGAGCGCGGCTTGAAGATCAGTAAGTACTGGAGTTCGAAGTGCCAACAATGTCCGTTGAAGGAGAGTTGCACTCCCAGTCCTCAACGTCGCGTGGCTCGTTGGGAACACGAAGCTGTTCTCGAGGATATGCAGACGCGACTCGATCATGCGCCTGAGATGATGCGGATCCGGCGACAAACCGTCGAGCACCCGTCTGGCACGATCAAGGCATGGATGGGAGCCACTCATTTCCTGACTCGAACCATTGAGCGGGTAAGTACGGCAATGAGCTTGCATGTGCTTGCATACAACATCAAGCGAGTGATTAAGATACTTGGTTCAGAAGTTGTTATGAAGGCGATACGGGCGTGATGGCCGCAGGAGTTGCTAATCCTCGGCAATAAAGTTCGCCGGTGACTTTGAATTCGGCATGTGCAACGAAAGACGCGACTTGCGCCGAGACAGCGCTTCGTCAATTCGAGTGGCTGTGCGTTTTGACAGGGTCTGGGCCAACACCGGCCTGTACACCAGTCCAGGGATTCGGCGTTCGAACGCTACAACCTTTGGGAGCAGAGGCATGGCCGCGGTCAGATACGCCGATCTTTCGATGGCCTTCGATTTCGTGAGCGACGCGTCTCCGATGGAGCATGACGCGTATGTCTCGCTCGATACGGGCAAGGTCTATTGGACCTCTGATTTCGACGACGCATTCGACGAAGATCGTCCTGACGACCTTGAAACTTCGGATCGGTATCTTGCGATACCGCATAAGAATGAGCTCGATCTGGGAAGAAGTCTCGCGTTGCGCTTTGTCGTACACGAATTGCCCATGTGTTACGAGCAGGTCGAAGGATTTTTCCGACGGCAAGGGGCGTATGGGCGTTTCAAAGATCTGCTGGCTCGTGAAGGCGCGCTTGAGCGCTGGTATTCCTTTGAGACGGACTCTGTTGAAAGAGCGCTGAGGCAATGGTGTGCCGATAACGGCCTTGAAATCGCTTGAAACGTCAGATGATCGTCGCGAAAAGAGGGTGACGGTGGCGACAACGCAGGCAGTTGGAAAGAAGGATGGGAGCTGCCAAGAAGTGAGGCAAAGGAAACCGGGACAAAAACGGTGTCGACGCTGTCGTACGGTGAACGTGATTGTCGTCCGCGAACGTCGGACACCAACGCTCGAAGCATGATCGGCGTGAACCCACCAGCGTGCTGGGCGGGGTAAGAAGCGTGTGAGCCCATAGTGCGAGGGCGCATCACCGTTGAGGCCGCCGTAGGTTCGGTCGCAGTAAGGAAATCAGGAAAAGTCCTGGTGGGACGAATAGGAATGCTTATTTCGCAAGATCGTAGAACTGCTCGGGGACTGAACGATGCCGTCCATCGTCACTCTTCATCTGCCCTTTCGATATCATGTGCATGAGTTCGATGCCGCCTAAAATGATGCGGGCGATTCACAGACATCGTTTCACTTTCTTGAAGACTGCTTTCTTGGCGTTCTAGACCTCACGTCTTCTACCGGAGCCACGACATCAAGCGCGCGCCGATGATGCTGGGCAACGATCTTGTCGACTCGCCATTCGCGATGTCGGATTCGCTCTTTCCTCTCGTCGTAGGCGCTACCCACCTGCTCCGCGAGAGGTGTGATTTCGCTCACTTCCGCGATTCGGTCAACCGGCGTCTTGCCCCCGAGTGAGCCGTGTGGGCGGCGCCAGTTGTAGTCGAACTTCCACTCCTCAATTCGCCGATCAATCGCATCCTCGGTTGGAGTATGGTGGGACCAGAATTCGTTCAGGTCAGTAAGCTGCGAGCGCTCGACCTTGCCATTGAGGTGTGGCGAGCGTGGCGGAATCGGTCGAAATTTGATGCACTCGGTCATCAAACGCCGCTGCACTGATTCGGCGAAGAACTCGCCGCCCCTATCAGTCTGGATACGCTGGATAGGAAACGGGGCATTCCTCGATCACGCGATCGAGGAAATGCAGTGTATTACGGGCATTTCTGCGGGGATAGACGGCCAGTATGCGGAAGCGCGAGCAGTCGTCAATGGCCTTGTACTGATAGACCCCTCGCGCAATCTTCATTGTCGCTGGACCGATCCCCCGGAACCGGGCGGCTATACCGTTTGGGATGTGCCGGCCGCCGGGAATGTATCAACGGCTTCACAGACGGATTCGGCTCCTAAACGAGCCCCTCTGCTCGCATTTTTCATACGCGTGACGGAGTGCTCCCATGCACCGATCGCAACAGATTTCGCGCAATCACCAGATTCGCCAGAGCGAACAAGCTGAACAGTTGCGCCGTGTTCTTGGCCAAGCCCTTGTAGCGGGTCTTGCGATGGTGAAACAGGTTCTTGACGATATGAAACGGATGCTCGACGCGCGAACGGATCTGCGCCTTGGTTCCCTCAAGCGCAGTCACCAGCTCCTTCAGCGGTCCCCCCTGCATCGCCTTGATCTTTCCGCGCTTGGCAGCGACATGCCACTTTACTGCCTTGCCTTTCATTTCATCACGCTTGTCTACACCAATGTAGCCCGCGTCGGCGAACGCTTCCTCTTCATGGCCGTGCAGCAGCAAATGGGCTTGCGACACATCCGACACATTGGCCGCCGTGCCAGCCACGCTGTGGACCAAGCCCGATTCGGCGTCCACGCCAACGTGGGCTTTCATCCCAAAGTGCCATTCGTTTCCCTTCTTCGTTTGATGCATCTCCGGGTCACGGCTCTTCCCGGCGTTCTTGGTCGACGGTGGCGCTTCGATGATCGTGGCATCAACCAGCGTGCCTTCCTTCATCATCAGTCCACGCTCGCACAGCGAGATACCGATCTCGTCGAACAGCTTCCTTGTCAGATCGTGCTCGATCAGCAGGCGACGGAATTTGAGCAGCGTGGTCGCATCCGGCACGTTCTCGACTGCCAGATCGATGCCGTCGGCGGACGGCCTCGCGTGCCCTTCGGGTAATGCGGTTCGATTGCACACATCAAACGCTGCCACGGCACGATCGTCTCCATCTCCGCCAAGAAGCGTTGGCGCCTCGTCACGCTTCTTGCCTGCAATTTCCGCTTCCGCGAAGCCAATCTGCCTCTTCATCCTCGTGCGTCCGTTTCGTGAGCTGCCTTCTATAACGTCCGCAGCTACGTGAGCGATGACCGCCGAGCTTTATTAATCAGCGTTTCCCTAGTGGCGGTTTTTTTTCTATTGAGGTGGCTACGGGTGCTCGGGCCAGGGATCATGATTTCGCCGTGCGAGGTTTACGATTCCGCTATGGGCCAGAAGGAGAAAGCCATGGACCAGCATTTTACGAATCTTACGCCCCCCTTCTTGCCGTCGATTAAACCCTTTGGTTTTCGGTCTACGGCGTCGGCTGGGGGATACTGCGCCTTTGCGCTTCCGGCCTAAGCGATTCGCGCAAAACTCGGTGCTCGGAACAGCAGTCCAAAGCAATTGATGCTTGCTTTCAAGCTCGGCAAACGTCGGCTTTTACAGGCGATCGAACACAAGGTTTTACGGCGCACTGGGGAACGGGTAAAGCTGTCGGCGGCGGATCTTTGACGACGGAAGAATGCGGCGCTGTCTGACTAAGAATCTCGCCCTGGAAGCTTGGTAGCTAGGTAACCCTTCAGAACGGCGGCTAGATCAGCTTCGCTGTGGCGTGTGCCCCAGCCGTTCGATCGACTCACGGACGCAATCGCCAACCAGAATCGGATGGGAGCACCGTTTGCCCAAACGCGCGCCCCTTCAGTGATCCGCAACGGGCCGGTCAAGTGAGTGAACGTTGCACGGATTACGCGTTCGGCGACGTGGACACGCGCCATGACGGATTTCGCTGCTCGCATAAGGGCACGCTGCAGAAGAAAATTGCTGCAATGCAGCAGCTTCTAGGCCTGACACGCGTCCCTGCTGGACGAATTGCCGTGACTGACGATAGTGGCGAGCGAAAGATCAACGAAACCCGCGTCAAGCCCCGCCTGCCTAACTTCGTTGCGTCTCTTCGAACCGCGAGATAGTTCTTCAACTAGCCCGGGCTTCGCGATTGACCGTTTCAATTGGTCAGATGCTTACGCCCTCTCCTCTAATGGAGCCTCACTTGAAGCACAGCGTGAGGCGCCCATGAACACCCCGGACGCGCAGGAAGTAATTCGCGAAATAGCTGTGCTAACTGCCACTCCCGAGGAGATCGTCTCTCAGATGTACGCGGAGACGGTGCGGGTCTTCTGTATCGACGCGCGGATCCTCGATTATGTGCCGCTGCTCGCGGCGAGGCGCGTGCGTGAAACCTTGCAAGCCGTTTCGAAGGCGGGCAGAAAAGACAGCCTGTCGGTCGCCGAACAAGCCCCGATCAGTCGGCGAGGCGATCGAACGGTGCAGTGATCAACGTTCCGGATGCGCCGCTCCCCTTTCACCATGTCGTCCATTCCGGCAGCCGGGTCCCCTGAACTTCGGACCTTTGCGTCGACGGCTCGAAGACCGTTCATCGGACTTGTCAGGGCATCGAGATCCGGCATGTAAATACGTCCAAATAAAGTGGGCGGCCTCAATCTGAAGTGCAACACCTGTTTCGTATAAGGTGTTGCATGCATAAGAACTGCTGTGGCGCTCCTAAATTTCAAGAGTGCGGCGCCGAAATTCCCGTCCAAGAACCGCCGAGAGAGGAAAACGATCCTGAAAGAACTAGACTTATACAGCCGGCTCACGTCGGGCCGGTTACCACTAGGTTCAGAATCAATTAGCGCGGGCAGTGCGTCGGCCGTCGCCGCCCCCAGGAGATGGTCATGAAGACTCTCGTGATACTGGCATGTGTAGTGCTTTCCACGAACGCGTTTGCAGAATGCGCGACGAACGCCCGTGGTGAAACAGTGTGCGGCAATGGACAGACTGCCGGCGGATATAACCGCAGCACTGGTACAGCCTGGACGTCCCAAGCGAACCAGAACGGTGTGCGGACGACTCAGACCAACCGGGGCGGCGAGGCGAAGACAATGAACGGCAAAGGCGTGGCTCATGGTCCCGGCGGGACCACCTGCTACAAGACCGCGAAGAGTCACGGTTGCAACTGACAGCGCGACTGCCGCTACTCAGTCCGTCTCTGAATGTAGCGGATCGTGCTACCGACCGAGGAGAGAGATCGCATCGCGCATCGGCGCAATCGACACTTTGAGCGTCCCTTTGAGTGCGGCGAAAGTCCTCCGCACGGCTAACCGCCTCACCGCTACCCGGTCTCGCCAGCAGGGACGGGTCGCCCGAAGCCAGGATTTCGACTGGCGCGGTGTAATTACGCTTGAGCAACGCTCGGAGTTCCTGCGTCTCCGGTTCGTATTCGGCAGCACGCGGTCGAGGTTAATGACGCGTGCGGCATTGCGCACAATGTCGCCGCCGGTCAATGAGCAGCGTGAGGTGAAAGCGCGCGCACTCTCTGCTGCTGATGAAGTATTCACTTGGCGCTCGCTGGCGCTGCTACGAGCGCATGGCTCGATCCCTATAACGCTCCTCATCGCTCTGGCGGCGTGACCGTGCATCATTTTCGGCACGTTCGGCTTGTTCTCACCCCTGAACGGAAACGAACCCGACCTGGAGCGGAATTTCAAGGTGTGAGATTCGAGCACCGAGAGCAGACTGCAACTTTCGACGTGACCCGCATCGGCGAAGACAAGCCCGCACGAGGATGATCACGCGGTAAGGCGGCTAAACGGCTGCTCGCGGGAAAGTTGCAGGAGATGACAACTCGAACGCCGCCTGCCCGAACCTACTCCGAATAGAAGCCCGAACCCACCAAGCCTGGAACTCCGTCAATCTTGACCGCCTTCACATACGTCCATTTATGCGATGGCTCAGTCTGCCCCGGTCTCGGGAACATGTAGTCGACCCAGCCCGATCCCGTTGTTTCAGCCGTCTGGATCATGGCGTCATGAAACAGCTTGCCGGTTGTATCTTTCTGGCCGTGGACGTTAGTCCCTTCCCGTGCAGGGAAGGCCGGATTCAACAGGACATTTGCGTTCCGATCGTAAGCAAACAGATAGGTGTCGCCATGGAACCACTCGCTGCCCTTGATTCTGAAGTCGGAAAACGCGGCTTTGCCTTTGCTGTCTATCAACGCGGCGGCCTTGTCGACCAGCTCCTTGGTTTGTTTTGCCGTTTCGGACGTTGGAGGAGATGACTGCGAAAATGCAGGAGATGCGGGGCAGACGAATCCAGCCAGTAACAAGGTGCCAGTAAAGAGGGCTTTGCCGTTCATTGTGTTATGGCGCGCGCAATATGAGATGGAACAGGGGATGTTTGTCGCGCGGACGGCGAGAACGATGTTCTGAACTTTTCCGCGCGTAGCGCGCGACGCTGCAGGCGTAAAGAAGGCCGATGCACCTCTGGTATCGTGCGACGTTGTCCAGACCCCGCACGTTTTCCAGAACTGACCGGCCTATGCATCGTATCGTACACGCCCATCGCGCGCTGGAGCAACACCAGCGCGCCATCCTCTTCACGCTCGAATCCTACCGTCCGCCGCGTTGTCCGCACTGCGGCGTCGCCAGCCTTTGGGGGCATGGCTTTTACGACCGCAAGGCTGATCGCAGCGCAGCCGGTGCGCTGAATCCCGTTCTGGTGCCGCGCTTTCGCTGCACGGCGTGCTGCCGTACCTGTTCACGCCTACCGCTGTGCTTCTGCCCGCGCCGCTGGTACGGCTGGGCATTGCAGCAGCTGGTGCTCTCCCTGTGCATGTCCGGCATGTCGCTGCGCCGCATCGCCGC
>NZ_FCOF02000006.1 GCF_001544755.2 Caballeronia catudaia
CTTGCCTTCGCTTTCCATGCTTCAAATCTCCCGTTACAGCCAAGATCCGAAGTCTCCTACATTTCCGGGGCGGTTCAATTTGCTTCAAGAATGCGTCCTACGCTGTATCTGAAGGCAAAGCCCTTCGGTTCGCTTAATTTTCTCAGTTGCCGATATACCTGATCGACATCCTGTTCGTCGCCGATGCAGCAAACCTTGTTTCTCGGGTTCGGCTTCGCGTGCAGAAATGGCTGCAACTTTCGCCGCGCGCGCTCGTATGCAGGTTGACTACCAAGCCACTCGAGTATTTCGTTGTCTTGTATCAGTGCCGTTATCTTTTCAGAAAGCTGCTGCCTAGCGGATTGAATCAATGTCCGCGCCGGAGTCTCATCGTTCGATAAGAAATCAACATCGTAAAACGAGTCCTGAAGGTGCCGTACATGGCACTGCTCGAACCGGTCGAGATAGCCCTGAAAGGCCTGTTGGGTCGGTATCGTCATGCGTCCCTCACGCACAGCCCTATGGGGAACCGCGCCAGCCGGGTAAGGGTGCCCGGTTTTCGATTGGCCGATCTAGGCGCGGGTTGCTGCTCGTTGTCGTTACGCGGCAACGATTGCGAAGAATTGTAGTTCGGTTCTCGCCGCGCAGGAGTCGGGGAAATCAGGACTCCGTGATGGGAGCCATCAGGGGGGCAGCGCCCCACGTCTGGGGGCACATTTGGGGGCACATTTTCAAACGATCGAGGCACAATCCTTACTGGACGGGCGTTATCTGGTAGTGTTTCATTCCGGCCCTGGCACCAGGTTTTTTCGAAGAAGCCGCTCCTCGTGAGCGGCTTTTTTGTGTTTGGCGGGTGTCTTCGTAGCGTCGTTCAAGGCCTCGCTTAACTAAGAACTCAGCGCGCCGCGCATTCACTCGGCACCCGGACGCTGTTCGGCTTCGTCGGGCGACGCCTCTTCAACGCGCGTCCAAAACCAGTCCACGGCGGGTGGTATAACGAACTTGGCAATCGCGCACGCCAGCACGACAGGCCAATACTCTCTAAAGAATCCCAGCACGAAATTCAGCATATTTCCGTCCTCGCCTTGCTTTCATTCAACCCGATTGAAAAAACGTAGTACACCAAAGCGTCACGCAGCGGATGCAAAGGCAAAATCTCTCTGACATCCTGACTAAACGACGCGACGAGCAAGTATATCCACAGAAGCAAGCCAATCAGAGAGGCGAAAATTCCCATATTCGCGATAAACGTCGCTCGTCTGATTCGTTTTCCCGACGCCCATGAAAATTTGCCGGGCAGCACGGTCAGCGCGATATTGAGGCTGACGCTGGACGCCACCAGCGAAATCGGAAAGAAGTCGTCCCGTCCGGGCTGTTTCCGCGCCACGCGCAAGATATATTCGATCGCGCCCATGAAGAGCGGCAGTCCGACGATCAATTGCCGCGCGGTCGTCTCGAAGCCATTCGATTGCATCGCCATCATCCTTTGATTCCTGACGCCACTGAATGTCGCCGATGACGACACGTGCCGGAAGTCGTCCGAATGGCCAAATTCCCTTCGTCACGCGAATGTGCGCCATCGCGTAGACGCACTTCGGCACGCCGGCAAAAATCGGCCACCATTGGCATTCGGAATCCCGGCGCGCGGAGCATCACGGGGATGCTCGTTCGCGCTGCGCCCGCATTCCGGGTTGCTCGGGACTTTCGATGTCGTGAGCCGCTCACGCAACACATCGGGCCATAACTCCAAGAAGGGGGCGACATGAATCGACCTGAATACTCGCTGTCGCTCGACGCCGTGATCTGCCGCCGCTGCAGCACGGTTTCTCCGATCGAGGAATCTCACTGCCCGTCGTGCGGGGCCGACCGTCAGGGCGCGATTTTCACGAGCAACGCCGATGCAACCGCGGCCGCGCCCATGCCCGCGCCGCTCGACATCCTCGATCTGAGCGACAGTGGCTGGCTGCAGCGCCTCGTGCGCCGCAAGATGCTGACGACTTATCCGAACTTCGTGGAGCCGGGCGATCTGCCGGACGCGCAGCAGCGCAAGCCCGCGCGCACAGGCATTGCGGTGCTGCTGGGCAGTGTCGTCGCGAGCATCGCGGCCGGTGGTTATTTCTATTCGACACTCGACGGCAATCTCGCTCCGGCGACCGCGGAGCCCGGCATCAGTGCGGCGGGCTCGGTCCACGACGGCGCGTCCGGCGCTGAGCAAGCACCGCATGCCGCATTGATCCGATCCAGAGCAGACTCGACGACTGCACATACCGGCGCGCCCGCGTCAACCGACGTGCCTAAAGCGAGCCCCGCACCCGAACTACAGGCGTCCGCTGCGCGCGAAGTTGCGATCGCAGCGCGCTCGACGATTCAAGCCGCGCCGCCTCCGTCGCGCGCCGAGGCTCAGGTCGCGGCGACGGTGTTCGCCGCGCCGGCTGTGCCCGCCCCGGCGAACGTGCCTGCGCACGACATCGCGCCATCCGCAGCGATCGTCGCGACGAAGCCCGCGCCGGCCACGACGACGGGCGCTTCCGTCGTTGCCGCCGCGCCATCGATCAAACAGGCAGCGCCGATCGCGGCATCGGCACAGAGGCCCGAAGCGCGCGAGAGTACGACGCCTCCCGTCGCAGCGAAGCCGATGACGGCACAAACGCCGCAGGAAAGCGCAACGCCGGCGACGGCAAAACCAGTGACACAAGCATCCGCACAAAATCCGACACCGCGCGAAAGCACCACGCTGGTCACGGCCTCTCCCCTCATAGGGCAACCGGCGACACAGGCGCCTGCCGTCGCATCGGTACAAAAGCCGGAACCGCTTGCAAAGCCGATGACGCCAGCACCCGCCGTCGCATCGCAGCAGACAAGCGCCAAAGGCAAGCCGACGACCGCCTCGCTCGAAAAGCCCGCCGCGCCCGCGCCCATAGCCGAGCCCCTTCCCGCAGCCGTCGCGCACAGTATCGCGGCAGTCCAGCAAGCGCTCGCCGGCCGCGATCTCACGTCCGCGCGCCGTCACATGCGCGGCCTCTATGCGAGCCTGCCGCGCAGTCCGGAAATCCAGCAGCTTGCGGCCGATTTGTCGCGTCAGGAACGCGCGCGCGACAGCGCGATGGCAAGCGCGCGCTCATGCGCCGCCAACAAGGACGCCGCCTGCGCATTGCGTCATGCGCGCCGCGCGGTGGCGCTCGACCCGCGCAACGCGCAGGCGCAGTCGACGCTGCGCCGCGCGCTCGCCGTGCAAAACGAGACCAACAGCGAGTACTTCCGTCAGGCCAGCGCGATACCGCAGCCGACTCTCCCGGCGATGACCTTCGACGGCCGCTGGAGCGCCGGCACGCGACACGGTCCGGCGTCCGGCAACAACGACGCGTCGAACGTCACGTTCTTCGGCTGGGGCGTGCCGATCGTCTCCAAAGGCCGCGGCGACGCACACTGAAGCACATCGAAACAACTTGCCGGTTGCGAACGGAATAAGCCCTGCGGCCTATCCGTTTAAAGGTGATGAACAAACTGAGGGCGCGCCGCACCCGAGGAGTCACCATCATGCAAACCGGATTGTGGAGCCGTCTCGTCGCTTGCGCGGCCGTGGTCGTGAGCTTGACGGGCCTCGCCTCGTGCGGCGGCGGTTCGGACGGCAACATGCCCGCGCCGACGCGCTTCAAGATGTCGATCGTCGTATCGGACGGCGCCATCCCCGCGCCGCACACGGACCCGAACCTGAAGAACGGCTGGGGCATCGCGTTCAACCCGGCCGGCTTCGTCTGGGTCGCCAACAACGGCACGCAGACGGCCACGCTCTATGACGGCAACGGCGTCGTGCAATCGCTCGTCGTGTCGATTCCGCCGTCCGCGGCGGGCCCCGCGAATCCGACCGGCATCGTCTTCAACAATGGGCCGGACCTCACGCTCGCGCGCAACGGCAAATCCGGCGTGGCGGCATTCCTCTTCGCGGGCGAAGGCGGCTCGATCACCGCGTGGGCGCCGGCGGTCGACAGGACGCATGCGTTCACCGTCGTCGATTCGAGCGCCTCGGGCGCGATCTACAAGGGACTCGCGATCGCGGCGACCGCATCGGGCGGCCATCGCCTGTATGCGGCCGACTTCCACAACAACAAGATCGATGTGTTCGACGGGACGTTCACGAAGATCGCCGTGCCCGGCGGCTTCACGGATGCGCAGATTCCCGCGGGCTTCGCGCCCTTCGGCATTCAGGCGATCGGCTCGAAGATCTACGTGACCTACGCGAAGCAGGACAGCGACGCCAAGGACAACGTGCCCGGCGCGGGCCAGGGTTTCGTCGACGTGTTCGATCTCGACGGCAATCTCATGCTGCGCCTTGCGCCGAACGGGCCGTTGAACGCGCCGTGGGGCGTCGCGCAGGCGCCGGCCAACTTCGGCACCTTCAGCAACTTCATTCTCGTCGGCAATTTCGGCGACGGCACGATCAACGCGTTCGACCCGAACACCGGCGCGTCCGTCGGCCAGTTGATGAACACGGACGGCACGCCGCTCGTGCAGCGCGGCTTGTGGGGCATCGCGTTCGGCAACAACCTGAGCGCGCAGCCCTCCAACACGCTCTTCTTCGCCGCGGGACCAAACGACGAGGCCGACGGCGTGTACGGCCGCATCGACATGTAGTGAAGCACGCGTCGCTTTTCCCTGGGCGATGACGCCGGCCTGGACGCCTCCTTGTCCGGCTGCGCATCGCCAGCCTGCGCGCCGTCCGCTGTATGGATGGCGCTTTTTTGTCCCCGGCGAGCGAAGGGCTGGCGAGCGCCTGCCAAAAGCGCGGCTTGCTAGAATGCGCGCTTCAACTCCGCTCATCCGATGGACCTCGAAACCCTCCTCTTCTCCCAAGGCTTCGGGTCGCGCCGCCAGTGCCGCGGGATCGTCGCCGAAGGCCGTGTGCGCATCGACGGCGAAGCGCGCGACGATCCGCACGCCGATTTCGCCGTCGCGCCCGGCCTCGAATTCGAAGTCGACGATCATCTCTGGACGTATCGCGAGAAGGCGTATATCGCGCTCAACAAGCCGGCGGGCTACGAATGCTCGCGCGATCCGCAGCATCACCTGAGCGTGTTCCATCTGCTGCCGCCGCAATTGGCCGAGCGCGGCGTGCAGGCCGTAGGCCGGCTCGATCAGGACACGACCGGCCTGCTGCTGCTCTCCGACGACGGCGCGTTCGTTCACGCGTTCACATCGCCCAAGCGCAAGGTGCCGAAGGTTTATCTCGCGACCGTGCGTCATCCGCTCGACGACGGACAGCTCGCGAAACTGCGCGAAGGTGTGCTGCTGCACGGCGAAACGAGGCCGAGCGCCGCACTCGCCGTCGTGCAGCGCGACGAACGTCTGCTCGAACTCACCGTGCTCGAAGGCAAATACCATCAAGTGAAGCGCATGGTCGCGGCCGCCGGCAATCGTGTCGAAAAGCTGCATCGCGAGCAGGTCGGCGGTTACGCGTTGCCCGACACACTAGCCGAAGGGGCATGGCGGTGGCTCGATGAAACCGATCTCGCCGCTCTGCGCGGCGAGTCCGACAGGACGCGGTAACGCGCCGCGCGCGCGCCGCCGTCCGTAGCGGCGGTCATTGAACATGCAAATCCGTGAAAGCCCCTAATTCCGGGCGCTGCGGCGCAGCATGCGTTCCGCCGGCCGTCCTCATATACTGGTCTAACGGATACCAAAAATGACTATCAAAAAAGCAGGAGGGCATCATGGTCTCCCACTCGACCGTTGCGCTGATTGCGTTCGTCGCGCTGAGCGCTGTCCTCATCGGCGTGCTGGCTGCCGTCATGCACGTGCGCCACAAGTATTCGCCTAACCTCATCGGCGCATTGATCGGCGCGCTGATGTGCTTCGTCCTGCTCGAAACGATACCGGCGCTGATCTAGCGCCGCGCGCCGCTGCGCAGGAAATCGTCGACCGTCGGATGGCGCAGCACGTAGCCCAGTTCGCGCTTCAGGCGCGCGTTGGAAAGCCGTCGCGATTCGCGCATGAACGAGAGCGTGATCGGCTCGAGTCGCGTTTGCGCCTCTTTCCGCGTGATGCGCGGCACGCGCGGCAAGCCGTACGCATCGGCCACGCGATCGAAATAATCCGCCATGCGCAGGTCGGTGTCGTCCGATGCGTTGATCGTGCGCTGCGGACGCCCGCGCCAGAGCGCCCGCACGAGGATCGCGGCGAGATCGTCGGCGTGAATATGATTCGTGTAGACATCGTCGGATTCGACGAGCGCCGGCAGCGCCCGCTCGATGCGCGCGAGCGGCAGCCGATTGGCCGCGTAGATTCCCGGAATGCGCGCGATCGACACCCGCCAGCCGCTCGCGACGCCCGCCGCGCGCAACTGATTTTCCGCCGATACACGCCGCCGCGCGCGCTCGTTCTCCGGCCGCGCGGGACGCGTCTCGTCGATCCACGCGCCGCCGCAATCGCCGTAGACGCCCGTCGTACTCGCATAGACGAAGCGCAGGCCGGGGCGAAAGCTGGCCGCGCGAATGCTGGCCGAGAAAGGGCCGTCGGGTACAATGAAAGACGTTTTCGCAAACGAACTCGGGCGTTGACCGTGCCGTTTCAAAGGCGCGCCAGGTGCACGCACGGC
This sequence comes from Caballeronia catudaia, assembly GCF_001544755.2. Lineage (GTDB taxonomy): Bacteria > Pseudomonadota > Gammaproteobacteria > Burkholderiales > Burkholderiaceae > Caballeronia > Caballeronia catudaia. The sequence goes on from NZ_FCOF02000006.1 coordinate 6,572, forward strand.
ATCGCGCAGCGCGTGGCGGGCGCGCAGATTCGCGGCACGCATATAGCCGCGAGCCAGCCGCTGCGCCATGACCGGCGTTTGCGCCGGACGGGCCGCCGAGTGATGCCGGGCGCGCAACGTGGCGATCAGCGCACGCGTGCGGCTATCGGCTGCGCCGTCGCGCGGCGGTGGCGCGAGATGCAGCACGCTCGGCGCAACACCGGCAAGACGCCGCAAGCTGGCGCGAACATCGAGATCGCCGGGAATGGGCGTTGCGCCCGCCGCACGCAACGCGCTCGCGCGCTCCGGATGATGCGTGAGCGCGATCACGCGAGGCGCCGCGGCGCGCGCCTGGAGAAGCGGCAGCGCGCGCATGCCGACATCGCCGCATCCGACGATCAGCACGCGCGCGCGGCGCAGGATTCGAGTGGCGATCATGCCGGTCATTGTATCCGCCGCTTCGGCGAGCGCGCTCGGACGCATCGAGAGACACATTCACCCCATTGCACGACATCGATCTATGGCTTTTAACGTAACGCTCCGGCAAAGCGGCCGGCAGTTTCAAGTGGAACCCGACGAACCGGTGCTGACCGCCGCGCTGCGCCAGGGCATCGGCCTGCCGTATGGCTGCAAGAACGGCGCGTGCGGCTCCTGCAAGGGCGCCGTCGTCAGCGGCGAAGTCGAGCAGGCGCCGCATTCGTCGTCCGCGCTCTCGAACGATGAAAAAACGCGCGGCCTGGCCCTCTTCTGCTGCGCAACCGCGCAGACCGACCTCGAAATCGACGTGCGCGAAGTCGCGGGCGTCGGCGACGTGCAGGTCAAGAAACTGCCGTGCCGCGTGAACGCGCTCGAACGCAAGGCCGACGACGTCATTGAGCTGAAGCTGCAGTTGCCCGCCAACGAGCGCCTGCAGTATTACGCCGGGCAGTACATCGAGTTCATTTTGAAGGACGGCAAGCGCCGCAGCTATTCGATGGCGAGCCCGCCGCATCACGAGGGCCCGCTCGAACTGCATATCCGCCACATGCCGGGCGGCACGTTCACGGATCACGTATTCGGCGCGATGAAAGAGCGCGATATCCTGCGCTTCGAAGGCCCGCTCGGCACGTTCTTCCTGCGCGATGAATCGGAGAAGCCCATCGTGTTGCTCGCGTCCGGCACGGGCTTTGCGCCGATCAAGGCAATCATCGAGCATGCGGTTTTCAAGAATCTGAACCGCCCGATGACGCTGTATTGGGGCGGCCGCCGCGCGAAAGACCTGTACATGATGGATCTCGCCGCTCAATGGGCGAAGGACATCCCGAACTTCAGGTTCGTGCCTGTGCTGTCCGAGCCCGATGCGAGCGACAACTGGACGGGCCGCACGGGCTTCGTTCATCGGGCTGTCATCGAGGATCTGCCAGACTTGAGCGGCTACCAGGTGTACGCATGCGGCGCGCCCGTGATGGTCGAATCCGCGCAACGCGACTTCACGCAACATCATCGGCTGCCGGAAGACGAGTTCTACGCCGATTCGTTCACGAGCGCGGCCGATCTCGCGCATCCGGTCTGACGCGGCATGCACCGTGCGCGCGGAAAAAAGTCCGCGTGCCCGGTTTACATGCAGGAACGTCATAACGTATCCTTCGCGGATGATCCGAATCCTGAACGCACTTCGACGCCGCCGCTCGCCGCTTCCCTAGGGATGCCGCTGGCTCGTCACGCACTTGCGCTCAAAGATTCGGTTTATCGACGCGCATGAAATGAAGCCACGGAAATCCGTGGCTTTTGTTTTTTTCACCGCCCCTTTCCTCCTTCCCGCACTCGCCTCGTGGAGCCCGCAGTCATGAATTTCAATGAGTACCCCGTTGATTCGCTGATGTACATCACGAACCGTCCCGAGATCGTGTTCACGCACGGCAAGGGTTCCTGGCTCTACGACAACACGGGCAAGCGCTATCTCGACTTCATCCAGGGCTGGGCCGTCAATTCGCTCGGCCACTGCAACGAAGGCATGATCGAAGCGCTGGAGAAGCAGGCGCGCACGCTGATCAATCCGTCGCCGGCGTTCTACAACGGTCCGATGGCGCAGCTCGCCGGCCTTCTCACCGCGAACAGCTGTTTCGACAAAGTGTTCTTCGCGAACAGCGGCGCCGAAGCGAACGAAGGCGCGATCAAGCTCGCGCGCAAGTGGGGCAAGAAGTTCAGGAACGGCGCGTACGAAATCATCACGATGGATCACAGCTTCCACGGCCGCACGCTCGCGACGATGTCCGCAAGCGGCAAGACCGGCTGGGACACCATCTATGCGCCGCAAGTGCCGGGCTTCCCGAAGGCCGATCTGAACGACATTGCGTCGGTCGAGAAGCTCATCAACGAGAAGACCGTCGGTGTGATGCTGGAGCCGATTCAGGGCGAAGGCGGCGTGATTCCCGCCACGCGCGAATTCATGCAGCAACTGCGCGCGCTGACGAAGAAGCACAACCTGCTTCTGATCGTCGATGAAGTGCAAAGCGGCTGCGGCCGCGCGGGCACCTTGTTCGCATACGAGCTGTCGGGGATCGAGCCGGACATCATGACACTCGGCAAGGGCATTGGCGGCGGCGTGCCGTTGGCGGCGCTGTTGTCGACGGCGGATGTCGCGTGCTTCGAGGCAGGCGACCAGGGCGGCACCTACAACGGCAATCCGCTGATGACGGCAGTCGGTCATTCGGTGATCTCGCAACTCGTCGCGCCGGGTTTTCTCGAAAGCGTGCGCGAGAAAGGCGACTATCTGAAGCAGGAACTGCTGAAGCTGTCGGACGAGCGCGGCTTCAAGGGCGAGCGCGGCGAAGGCCTGCTGCGCGCATTGCTGCTCGATAGCGACAAGGGTTCGCAGATCGTCGAGAAGGCGCGTCTGATGCAGCCGGATGGCGTGCTGTTGAATGCGGCGCGTCCGAACCTGCTGCGTTTCATGCCCGCCTTGAACGTCACGAAAGACGAGATCGACCAGATGCTCGCGATGCTGCGCTCCGTGCTCGATTCGCTGTGATCATCCGCACCTTCGATGCAGGCGATCGCGACGCCGTGATCGCCCTGTGGCGCGATGTGTTTCCCGAATACGCGGATGCATCGCGGCCGCAGCGCGATCCGGCGCTGTCGATCGACAACAAGATGAAGACGCAGCCGGAACTGTTCTTTGTCGGCGTGCTCGCCGGCGAAGTCATCGGCACGGTGATGGCCGGGTACGACGGGCATCGCGGATGGGTGTATTCGCTTGCCGTCGCTTCGATGTTGCGCGGACGCGGCTACGGCAGCGCGTTGATGCGGCATGCGGAAGTCGCATTGATGAAGCTCGGTTGCCCGAAGGTCAACTTGCAAATCCTGAGCGTCAAGACGGACTTGCGCGGGTTTTATGAAAAGCTCGGCTATCGGATGGATGAGGTCGTGAGTCTGGGGAAGCGGCTTTGATTTAAATGAAAAGGCCGGCTGCAAGAGCCGGCCTTTCATCGACGAGAAGCGCGATTATTCGCCCAGATACGCCGCCCTGACCTTCGGATCATCCAGCATGATCTTCGCGTCGCCGGACATCGTGACCGTGCCCGAATCCATCACATAACCGCGATTCGCCGCCTGCAACGCAAGCCGCGCGTTCTGCTCCACGAGCAGCACCGTCAGCCCTTCCTTCGAGATTTCACGCACCACTTCGAAGATCTTCTCGACCATGATCGGCGAGAGACCCATCGACGGTTCGTCGAGCAAGAGCAGCTTCGGACGCGACAAGAGAGCACGCGCCATCGCCAACATCTGCTGCTCACCGCCCGACAGCGTGCCCGCATACTGCGACGCGCGCTCCTTCAGACGCGGGAAGAAACCGAACATGCGCTCGGTGTCCTTCTGGATGCCGTCCGTGTCGTTGCGCAGATACGCGCCCATCTGCATGTTCTCGAGAATCGACATGCGCGCGAAGATGCCGCGGCCTTCCGGCACCATCGCAAGACCGCGCTTCAGGAGTTCGTGCGTCGGCACGCCCTTGATCGACTGGCCCATGTACTCGATATCGCCGCCCGAGTACGGCTTCAGACCCGTGATGGCTTTCATCGTCGTGGTCTTGCCCGCGCCGTTCGCGCCGATCAGCGTGACGAGTTCGCCTTGTCCAACTTCCAGATCGACACCCTTCACCGCCTGGATGCCGCCGTAATTCACCTGCAGACCTTTGACTTTCAACATCGCATTCATGGTCGCCATTTAGTGCACCCCCGCACCCAGATATGCCTCGATCACCTTCGGGTCCTTCTGCACGTCCTGCGGCAGACCCTCGGCGATCACCTTGCCGTAATCGAGCACCGTCATGCGGTTGCACAATCCCATCACGAGTTTCACGTCGTGTTCGATCAGAAGAATCGTCTTGCCGTCGGAGCGGATCTTGTCGAGCAGACGCGTGAGTTCCACCTTTTCCGTCGCGTTCATGCCGGCGGCGGGTTCGTCGAGCGCGAGCAGCTTCGGATCGGTCGCCAGTGCGCGGGCGATCTCCAGACGGCGCTGATGGCCATACGACAGATTGCGCGACGTGTAATCCGCGTATTGCAGCACGCCGACGTACTCGAGCAGCTCCAGCGCGCGTTCCTTGATCTCGCGCTCCTCACGGCGTTCAGCGGGCGTCTGGAACACCGCGCCGAGCAGACCGTGCTTCGTGCGGACGTGCCGGCCGACCATCACGTTCTCGAGCGCCGTCATGCCGCCGAACAGGCGAATGTTCTGAAACGTGCGCGCGATGCCCGCCTTCGCCACCTGATACACGGCGGTCGGCGTGTAGGCCGTGCCGTCTAGACGGAACTCGCCGGAATCCGGCGTGTAGAGGCCGGTGATCACGTTGAAGAACGTGGTCTTGCCTGCGCCGTTCGGGCCGATCAGCCCGTAAATCGTGCCTTCCTCGATTTCGAGGCCGACATCGGACAATGCCTGCAAGCCGCCGAAGCGCTTGTTGACGCCCTTGACGGAAAGTCGCGTTTGCTTTTGGCTCATTTTCTGTATCCCCCGCTTATGCGCGCACCGGCTTTTTATTGCCGCGCTTCGCGATCTTCGCGATCTTGTCTTCGTGTTTCGCGGCGGGCCACAGGCCTTCCGAGCGATACAGCATGATCAGCACCATCGCCAGGCCGTACAGCAACTGGCGGATGACTTCGGTATCCACGATCTGATGACCGAAGATGGCGTGTTGCAGCGGACCCATCGTCGTGCGCAGGAATTCGGGGAACACGGCGAGCAGCACCGCGCCGAGAATCACGCCCGGAATATGGCCCATGCCGCCCAGCACCACGCACGCCAGTACGACGATCGATTCCCAGAACGTGAACGATTCCGGCGACACGAAGCCCTGGAACGCGCCGAACATCGCGCCGGACAAACCGCCGAACGACGCGCCCATCGCGAACGCGAGCAGCTTCACGTTGCGGGTGTTGATGCCCATCGCCTTCGCGGCGATTTCGTCTTCGCGGATCGCCGCCCACGCGCGGCCGATGCGCGAGTGCTGGAGACGCGTACACACCCAGATCACGAACAACGCGCACAGCACGAACAGGTAGTAATACAAGTACACCGACGGAAATTTGAAGCCGAGAAACTCGTGCGTCTGCGCAAGGCTGAAGTCGCCGACGTGCACCGGAGAGATGCCCGTGATGCCCTTCGGGCCGTTCGTGATGTTGATCGGACGATCGAGGTTGTTCATGAAGATCCGGACGATTTCCCCGAAGCCCAGCGTCACGATCGCGAGATAGTCGCCGCGCAGACGCAGCGTCGGTGCGCCGAGCAGCACGCCGAAGGTCGCCGCGAGCGCCATCGCGATCGGCACGATGATGAAGAACGGGAAGTGGAGTCCGGTCGGCGCGAGCGCCGCGATCCATTCGAATTGCGTCGAAAGCTGCGGCGACGAAAGCAAAGCCGCCGTATAGGCGCCGACCGCGTAGAACGCGATATAGCCCAGGTCGAGCAGGCCGGCGAAGCCGACCACCACGTTCAGGCCCAGCGCGAGCATCACGTACAGCATCGCGAAGTCGAGCACGCGGACCCAGTAGTTGCCGCCCGCGGCGCCGATGACCATCGGCGCGGCAATGACGAACACGGCGGTGAGAATGCCCACGACGAGCGTTTTCGTCATGTTCTTCTCGGGGATGAGCGTCGTGGACGGCTCAATCGGTTGAATCGAAGTCATTTTTATGAGCTCCTCACACAGTCTTTAAGCGCGGTCCGCGACACGTTCGCCGAGCAGACCCGACGGACGGAACACGAGCACGATGATCAGCACGATGAAGGCGAACACGTCCTGATAGTTACTGCCGAAGACGCCGCCCGTCAGGTTGCCGATATAGCCGGCGCCCAACTGTTCGATGAGACCCAGCAACACGCCGCCGACCATCGCGCCGCCCAGGTTGCCGATGCCGCCGAGCACCGCCGCCGTGAACGCCTTGAGGCCGGGAATGAAGCCCATGTAGAAGTGGGCGTTGCCGTATTCCGACGCGATCATCACGCCCGCGAGCGCCGCCAGCGCCGAGCCGATCATGAAGGTCGCGGAAATCACGAAGTTCGGGTTCACGCCCATCAGCGAGGCGTTGGCCGGGTTCTCGGCGATGGCGCGCATCGCGCGGCCGAGCCTGGTCTTGTGCACGAGCAGCAGCAGACCGGCCATCACGATGAACGCAACGACGATGATCACGATTTCGGTCATCGAAATGACGGCGCCCGGACGGGTTTCGTCGGCGGCGATCACGTTGATCGGATCGGTCGGCAGAAGCTGCGGGAAGGCGAGCGGGTTACGGCCCCAGATCATCATCGCGATGGTCTGCAGCAGGATCGACACACCGATCGCGGTGATCAGCGGGGCGAGGCGCGGCGCCTTGCGCAGCGGCCGGTACGCGACTTTTTCGATCGTGTAGCCGACGAGCGCGCAGACGATCGCGGCGATGACGAGCGCGATCGTCAGCATGATCGGTCCGGGTATGCCGGGCGCGTGATTCTGCATGACGCCGATGGCCGACAACGCGACCATCGCGCCGACCATCAGCACGTCGCCGTGCGCAAAGTTGATGATGCCGAGAATGCCGTACACCATCGTATAACCCAACGCGATGATGGCGTAGACGCTGCCAAGCACCAGACCGTTGATGATCTGTTGGATGAAAATATCCATCTAAAGCTCCTTAGCCCCGTGCGTTCGGATAACGCCTTTATCACCGGCCGATAAACCGGTGTGAAGCGAAATCTGAAACGGCACTGCGCGTACTTTTGAAAAACCGGTAAGGGTCAATCGTCCGATCGTCCGCTCGCTGCCGGATGAGGCTGCGGGCGTTTCCCGGACGGATACGAAAACGGCGCTGTCGATTGAGCGCCGCCAGCCTGCTGCTACTTACTGCTTTACGACGTCGAGCACGTCCTTCTTCTTGTCCTTGAAGTCGTAAAGCGTGATGGTGCCCGCCTTCAAATCGCCCTTGTCGTCGAATGCGATGTGCCCGGTCAGACCGTTGTAGTCCGTCGTGGCGATCGCAGCGAGCACCTTGGGCGGTTCGATCGAATTGGCGCGCTTCATTGCGTCGACGATCACGTACATCGCGTCATACGTGAACGGCGCATAAATCTGCACCGGCGCATGAAAGCGTGCTTCGTACTTCTTCTCGAAGTCCGCGCCCTTGTCCATCTTCGAAAGCGCGAGTCCCGCTTCCGAGCAGACGATGTTCTGCACCGCGTCGCCCGCGAGCTCGGCCAGCTTCGCGGTGCAAACGCCGTCGCCCGCGAGAATCTTCGCCTTGATGCCGAGCGCCGCCGCTTCCTTCGCGAACGGGCCGCCCGTCACGTCCATGCCGCCGTACATCACGACATCCGGCTGGATGCGCTTGATCTTGGTCAGGATCGCCTTGAAATTGCGCGCTTTCTCGGTAGTCTGCTCGCGAGCGGCGATTTTCACGCCGCCGGTCTGAACGGACTTCGAGAATTCATCGGCCAGTCCCCGGCCGTAAGCCGATGCGTCGTCCACCACGACGACTTTCTTCGCATGCAGCGTCTTCATCGCGTAGCCGGCCAGCACGGGGCCCTGCAGCGCGTCGGTCGCGACGACGCGAAACGTCGTCTTGTAACCCTGCTTCGTGTACTCCGGGTTCGTCGTCGACGGCGAAATCTCCGCGATGCCCGCATCGCTGTAAATCTTCGACGCCGGAATCGACACGCCCGAGTTCAGGTGGCCGATCACCGCGATCACGTGGTCGTCGACGAGCTTCTGCGCGGCTTCCGTGCCGACGCGCGGATCGGCCGCATCGTCCTGACTGTCGAGCTCGAGGCGGATGGAACGCCCGTCGATCGTCAGACCCTGCGCGCTGATCTCTTCCAGTGCGAGACGCGCGCCGTTTTCATTGTCCTTGCCGAGGTGAGCTTGCAGGCCCGTCAGCGGCGCCACATGACCGATCTTCACGACAGTTGCCTGGCTTGCCGGCGCCGGCGCGGACGCGACCGGCACGGCAGCCGAACTCGCTGCCGATGCTGCCGTATTCGCCCCGCTTTCGTCCTTCTTGCCGCATGCGGTCGTCATTGCAACCGCAGCCGCGATGGACACGGCGTCAGCAAACTTGAATCGCATCAAATAGGTCTCCTGCGGCTCTAAAAACTGTTGTCGCGAAGCCTTCTGGCCTCAAGACGCGCGCATTGTAACGCTAAATATGAGACGGGCAATATTCCGGCGTGGCGGGGTTTTCCAGCATTGCAACCTCGATTTTCCGGCGATTTTTCAGCAAAGGCGCAACTAGGTTGCGCTTCCGTTTTGTGCAGTAGTTGCACCATAACGGGCGCGGGTTTAATCGGCTGAACTTTAGGGTTACGTTTGCGTATCGGAATTAAGGGCAAACCCTGAACGCATTAACGAAAATGCCGGCTGCGACGCACGCCCCAAAGCGGTGCTCACGATTGGTTTCATCTTGCGCGCGAGGGTGCCTCCGGGCGGGTGTGCTATCCCACGCGGTCGAAAAAAAAGCGCCCGGAGGCGCTTTTTCGAAGCATCTGTCTAATTTACTGCGGCAGCGACAACCCGCGCGGCAGCGGAAACGAGATCGTCTCCTCGATGCCTTCGAGCGAGCGCACATTGCGCACGCCGAGCTCGCGCAGCCGTGCGATCACCGCCTGCGCCAGCACTTCCGGCGCCGATGCGCCCGCCGTCACGCCGATGCGTTTCTTGCCCTCGACCCACTTCGGATCGATCTGCGTCGGCGAATCCACCATATAGGAAGGGATGCCGCGCTTCTCGGCCACTTCGCGCAGGCGGCTCGAATTCGAGCTGTTCGGGCTGCCGACGACGATCACGACATCGCACTGCGGCGCGAGGAACTTCACTGCGTCCTGGCGGTTCTGCGTCGCGTAGCAGATGTCCTGCTTCTTCGGCTCCTTGATCTCGGGATACTTGGTCTTGAGCGCGTCGATGATCGCGGAGGCATCGTCGACCGAGAGCGTGGTCTGCGTGACGTACGCGATGCGCTGCGGGTCGGGCAGATCGAGTTTCAGCACGTCCTCGATATCTTCCACGAGATGCATCCCCTCGCCCGACTGGCCCATCGTGCCTTCGACCTCCGGGTGACCCTTGTGGCCGATCATCACGATGTCGAAGCCTTCCTGACGCATCTTCGCCACTTCGATGTGCACCTTGGTCACGAGCGGGCACGTCGCATCGAACACGCGCAGGCCGCGCGCCTCGGCTTCGCCGCGCACCGCCTTCGAGACGCCGTGCGCGCTGAAGATGAGCGTCGCGCCTTCGGGCACGTCGGACAGCTCTTCGATGAAAATCGCGCCCTTCTCGCGCAGGTCCGCGACGACATACGCGTTATGGACGATCTCGTGGCGCACGTAGATGGGCGCGCCGAACAGCTTGATCGCGCGCTCGACGATTTCGATCGCGCGATCGACGCCTGCACAGAACCCGCGCGGCTGCGCGAGCAGGATTTCGACGTCGGTCTGAACTTCGTTGAGGCTTTCAATCATGGTTACAGAATTCCGATGATTTTCACTTCGAAGACGAGCGCCTGGCCCGCGAGCGGGTGGTTGAAATCGAACAGCGCCGCGGTCTCGCCGACTTCCTTCAGCACGCCCGCGTAGCGGCCGCCGCCCGGCGCGTTGAATTCGACGAGATCGCCGGGAGAAAAATCCTCGCCGATCATGCTGTTTTCGCGCAGCGTCGCGAGCGACACCCACTGAACGAGCTCCGGATTGCGCGGCCCGAAAGCCTGATCGGGCGTTAGCTGAAAGGTCGAATGGTGGCCGACCTTCAGGCCCAGCAAAATCTCTTCCAACGGTTCCGCGAGTTGGCCTGCGCCGAGCAGGAGCGTCGCGGGCTTGTCGCTGAACGTGTTGACGATGTCAGCACCATCGGCCAGTGCGAGCCGGTAATGAAGCGTGACGTGCGAACCGGGTTTCACCTCGGAGATATCGATGATGCTCATGAATATTGAATGTGGCCGTTCGTTTGAAGGCGGGATGGACACCCCGCGTGAGGCGGCTCTTCGGCGCGAGGCAGCGAACCGCGCGGCGCCGGTGCGAACCGGACGCCAAAACCGCTATTGTAAGACAGAGTTGTGTCGGGACGTGTCTCGCGGCCGTGTCCTGCGTGCGCTCGCCCGCGCGACAAGACGTCCCGGACGTCCCGGAGGTCCGCAATGAGCGCCGATCTCCGGCTCGTCAAGGCGCCCGCCATGCCCGACGCAGATACTCCCGCGAGCGCGCCCCGTACGCCGATCCACAAATGGGCGCGCGCCGACCGGCCGCGCGAGCGGCTGCTGGACACGGGCCCGGCGTCCCTCTCCGACGCGGAACTCTTCGCTTTGTTCCTGCGCACCGGCGTTTCGGGCGCGTCTGCCGTCGATGTCGCGCGCCAGCTCATGCGCCGCTTCGGGTCGCTGCGCGGCGTGCTGGACGCGTCGGCGATGGAATTGCGCGAGCAGCGTGGCATCGGCCCGGCGCGCGCCGCAACCCTGCTGGCGGTGTCCGAACTGTGCCGTCGCGCGCTCGCCGAAAAAGCGCGCGATCGCGAACTGCTGAACGCGCCGGGCGCCGTCGAGGATTATCTGCGGCTCCTGATCGGCACGCGGCCCTACGAGGTGTTCGTGTGCCTGTATCTGGATGCGCGGCATCAGCTTCTGCACGCCGAGGAGTCCGCGCGCGGCTCGCTCACGCGCGTGGCGGTCTATCCACGCGAGATCGTGCGGCGCGCGCTCACGCTCAACGCGGCTGGGCTCATCGTCTCGCATAATCACCCGTCGGGCGGAGTCGCGCCGAGCGCGAGCGACCGGCAGCTGACGAAGACGCTGCAGGATGCTCTGACGCTCATCGACGTGCGGCTGCTCGATCACATCGTCGTGGCGGCCAACGAGGTGTTCTCGTTTGCGCGCCAGGGCTGGCTCTGACCTACACGCAAGGCCATAAATGGTTTGATATTGCAGCGTTTTTTCTGCTAAACTCCTCGTTTGCTTTTTTCAACCCGCCTGTTCTGAGTGCCGGAGTAACGAACCGGTGAAACAGAGCGCAGTCCTCATTGGCATAACCGTGCTGCCAAATCCCCGATGGGCAAGTCGGGCGAAACGAGGCATCGAAAGAAGGCGTTGCCTTCAATCGAGCGTTCGACTCAGACTTAACGTGTATTAGGAGTGTCCTCATGGCACGCGTATGCCAAGTAACTGGGAAAGGCCCGATGTCGGGCAACAATGTTTCCCACGCAAACAACAAGACCAAGCGTCGTTTCCTGCCGAACCTGCAGAACCGCCGTTTCTTCGTTGAAAGCGAAAATCGCTGGGTCCGTCTGCGCGTCTCGAACGCCGGTCTGCGCCTGATCGACAAGAACGGTATTGACGCCGTGCTCGCAGACCTGCGCGCACGCGGTGAAATCTAAGGAGCACGCACATGGCCAAAGGCGCACGCGACAAGATCAAGCTGGAGTCGACCGCAGGCACGGGTCACTTCTACACGACGACCAAGAACAAGCGCAACATGCCGGAAAAGATGCTGATCAAAAAATTTGATCCGGTCGCCCGCAAGCATGTTGACTACAAGGAAACCAAGATCAAGTAAGCCCACTTGATTTTGAGACCCGCCGAAAGGCGAAGACAGCAAAAAGGCCCCGCAATCGCGGGGCCTTTTGTTTTTCCGCAGCGTTATTTCACACGCTTTGCACACGACCGTGCGGGGGTTTTCACTGTCACCGAATGTTCATGCGGGGTATGCTTGCCGGCTATCGACAAGCATACGGACGGAGAACCGGCAGCATGAATTTCGATGTAGCGATCGTGGGAAGCGGGCTCGCGGGTCTGAGCGTCGCGCTGAATCTGGCTCAGACGCGGCGTGTCGCGATTCTCGCGAAGCGCGCGGCGAGCGTCGGCGCGAGCGATTGGGCGCAAGGCGGCATCGCGGCCGTGCTGGATTCGGCCGATAGCGTCGACAATCACGTCGACGACACGCTCGTCGCGGGCGGCGGCCTGTGCGACGAGGCGGCGACGCGCTTCATCGTCGAGAACGGGCGCGCGGCGATCGAATGGCTCATCGACGAAGGCGTGCCCTTCACGCGCGATGTCTCCGCCGAACTCGGCTTCCACCTGACGCGCGAAGGCGGCCATAGCCATCGCCGGATCATTCACGCGGCGGACGCCACTGGCCACGCGGTCGTCACGACGCTCGCCGAGCGCGTGCGCAACCATCCGAACATCACCGTACTCGAGGATCACGTCGCGATCGATCTGATCACGTCCGATCGCCTCGGGCTGCCCGGCCATCGCTGTCACGGGCTGTACGCGCTCGACCTGGGCACGGGCCGCACCGTGACCATTCAGGCGCCGCATACCGTGCTCGCGACAGGCGGCGCGGGCAAGGTCTATCTCTATACGACGAACCCCGACACCGCGACCGGCGACGGCATCGCGATGGCGTGGCGCGCGGGCTGCCGCGTCGCGAACATGGAGTTCATCCAGTTTCATCCCACATGCCTGTTTCATCCGTACGCGAAGTCGTTCCTCATCTCCGAGGCCGTGCGCGGCGAAGGCGGCATCCTGCGCCTGCCGGACGGCACGCGCTTCATGCCCGCGCACGACGAGCGGGCCGAGCTCGCACCACGCGATATCGTCGCGCGCGCGATCGACTTCGAGATCAAGAAGCGCGGCATCGATTGCGTCTATCTCGACATCAGCCACCAGCCGCGCGCCTTCCTCGAAGAGCACTTCCCGACGATCCTCGCGCGTTGCCGCGAATTCGGCATCGATATCGCGAAGGAGCCGATCCCGGTCGTCCCCGCCGCGCATTACACGTGCGGCGGCGTCGTCACGGACCTCGCGGGGCGCACGGATCGGCCGGGGCTGTACGCGGTCGGCGAGACGTCGTACACGGGACTGCACGGCGCGAACCGGCTCGCGAGCAACTCGCTGCTCGAATGTCTCGTGATCGGCCGCGCGGCGGCGCAGGCCATCGAAGCGGACGGTTTCTCGAACGGCTGTCACGCCGAACTGCCGGATTGGGACGAAAGCCGCGTGTCCGATCCCGACGAAGAAGTGGTCGTCGCGCACAACTGGGACGAACTGCGGCGCCTGATGTGGAATTACGTGGGCATCGTCCGTACGGACAAGCGCCTCGCGCGCGCGCAACATCGCATCGCTCTTTTGCGCGACGAGATCCACGAGTACTACGCAAACTTCAAGGTGAGCCGCGATCTGCTGGAACTGCGCAATCTCGTCGATGTAGCGTCGCTGATCGTGGAGAGCGCGTGCTCGCGGCGCGAGAGCCGCGGACTGCACTACAGCCGCGACTGGCCCGGAACCTTGCCGAAGGCGCTGCCGACGGTGCTCATGCCACCGGCCGCGCGCCGCCGCGCCGTTTAAAGCAGACGCATCGAGAAATCGGTCGCGCGCACGTCCTTCGTGAGCGCGCCGATGGAAATGCGGTCCACGCCGGTTTCCGCAATGGCGCGCACCGTGTCGAAATTCACGCCGCCGGAAACTTCCAGCAATGCGCGACCAGCCGTGATGCGCACGGCGTCGCGCATCATGTCGAGCGTGAAGTTGTCGAGCAGGATCGATTCCGCGCGCGAGCCGAGCGCCGTTTCGAGCTGCTCCAGCGTTTCCACTTCGGTCTGTATCGGCACGCCAGCATCCAGCGCGAGCGCCGCGCCCATCGCCGCGGCCACGCCGCCCGCCGCCGCGATGTGATTTTCCTTGATCAGAATGCCGTCGTAGAGCGCGAGCCGCTGGTTCGCGCCGCCGCCCACGCGCACTGCGTACTTCTGCGCGAGCCGCAGGCCCGGCAACGTCTTGCGCGTGTCGAGGATGCGCGCGCGCGTGCCTTCGATCGCGTCGACATAGCGGCGCGTCGCGGTCGCGACACCGGACAGCAATTGCAGAAAATTGAGGCCGTTGCGCTCGGCCGTCAGCAGCGAGCGCGCCGGGCCGTGCAGCAGCACGACCGGCGCGTTCGCCGCCACGCGCTCGCCTTCGCGATATTGCCATTCGACCTTGATCGACGGATCGACGCGGCGCATGACCTCGTCGAACCACGGCACGCCGCACAGCACGGCTTCCTCACGCACGATGATCCGCGCCGTGCGCCGCGCATCGGCGGGCACGAGACGGCCAGTGACATCGCCGCTGCCGACGTCTTCGTTCAGTGCGTCCTCGACATTGCGCGCGAGCGCCGCATCGAACGCTTCGCCGTACTGGGCGCGGACTTCTTCGAAGAGTGACATCACGCCGCCCCCACGTTCGTGAACAACGTCGCGTCTTTCGCGAGATCGCCGCTCGTCCGCACGCGCTTCTTGTGACGCGCCGCGAAGTCGAGCATGCGGTCGATCGGCACGCGCGCGCGCAGCCCGATGGCCGGATCGACGTGAATTTCGTTGTGCCCGCGTTCGAGCGCGTCGGCGAGATTGGCGAGGCCGTTCATTGCCATCCACGGGCAGTGCGCGCAGCTTTTGCAAGTCGCGCTGTTGCCGGCGGTCGGCGCTTCGATGAACGTCTTGCCCGGCGCGGCGAGCCGCATCTTGTGCAGAATGCCGAGATCCGTCGCGACGATGAAGCGCTTCGCGTCGAGCTTCACAGCGGCGTCGATGAGTTGCGTGGTCGATCCGACCACATCCGCGAGCGCGACGACCCCTTCGGGCGATTCGGGATGCACGAGAATTTTCGCGCCGGGGTACTCGTTACGCAGAAGATCGAGCTCGATGCCCTTGAATTCGTCGTGGACGAGACACGAGCCCTGCCACAGCAGCATGTCCGCGCCGGTCTTCTTCTGGATGTAACCGCCCAGGTGACGGTCCGGCGCCCACAGGATCTTCTCGCCGCGCGCGTGAAGATCGGCGACGATCTCGAGACCGATCGACGATGTGACCATCCAGTCCGCACGCGCCTTCACCGCCGCGCTCGTGTTCGCGTACACGACGACCGTGCGGTCTGGATGCGCATCGCAGAACGCGGAGAACTCGTCGACGGGGCAGCCCAGGTCGAGCGAGCAGGTCGCATCGAGATCGGGCATCAGCACGCGTTTGTCCGGGCTCAGGATCTTCGCCGTCTCGCCCATGAAGCGCACACCCGCGACGACCAGCGTCCTCGCTGCGTGATCGCGGCCGAAGCGCGCCATTTCGAGCGAATCGGCGACGCAGCCGCCGGTTTCGTCGGCGAGTTCCTGGAGTTCGGCATCGACATAATAGTGAGCGACCAGAACCGCCTTTTCCCGCTGCAATAACGCGCGAATGCGCTCTTTGAGCGCTCGCCGCTCTTCCGGCGATGGCGCCTGCGGCACGCGCGCCCACGCCTCGCCCACTCCACACGTCAGGCCTATCGGCCGGTCGTACTCGACGCTTCTGATCGCTTCCATGTCCCTGTCCCCTGCTTGCTGCTCAAGCAAAACGAAATGCGAAATGCGAAAATCCGTCGCCCAAAAACAAAGACCCCGCCAGAGCGGGGTCTTGTGACGTCCTTGAATTTTAACGGATTACGCGCGTCAGGCGTAGCGGCGCAGACGCAGCGCGAAATCCTGCAACGCTTTGATGCCGCTCGCTTCCGCGCGATGACACCAGTCCTGCAATTGCGTGACCAGTTGCTCGCGCGATGCGTTGGAGCGATCCCACATCGACGACAGGTCCTTGCGCAGCTCGATGAACGTGCGCAGCTTCTGGTTATCCGAAGTGAGTTCCGGCAGTTGCTTGAGCTGCGGCTCGTTCAGGCCGTCTTCGTCCTTGTGGAACCACTTGCGCGCGCCGCGCATCAATTGGTACTTCTCGCGCGCGCCCGCTTCCTTCAGCTTTGACAGTTCCTGCGCGTAGGCGTGCTTGAGCGCCTTGCCGTAACGCGCCATGACTTCGTAGCGGTTCGCCAGCACGGCCTGCAGCGTGTCCTGATCCACGACCGCCTTGCTTGCGGCGAGCTTCGGCGTCGGCGCAACCTTCTTCACCTTCGCGAGGCCGACCATCGACATCAGGCGGATGTACATCCAGCCGATGTCGAACTCGTACCACTTGCTCGAAAGTTTCGCGGACGTCGCGAACGTGTGGTGGTTGTTATGCAGCTCTTCGCCGCCGATCAGGATGCCGAGCGGGAAGATGTTCGTCGAGGCATCCGACGAGTTGAAGTTGCGATAACCCCACCAGTGCGCGAGACCGTTGACGACGCCCGCCGCCCAGAACGGAATCCAGATCATCTGCACGGCCCACACCGACAGACCGACGATGCCGAACAGCGCGACGTCGATGACCATCATGACGCTGATGCCAAGGATCGGATAACGCGTGTAAACGTTGCGTTCCATCCAGTCGTTCGGCGTGCCGTGACTGAACTTGCGCATCGTTTCTTCGTTTTTCGCTTCCGTGCGATAAAGCTCCGCGCCTTCGAGCAGCACCTTCCAGATGCCGCGCGTCTGCGGGCTATGCGGATCTTCCTCGGTTTCACACTTGGCGTGATGCTTCCGATGGATGGCCGCCCACTGGCCGGTCAGCATGCCGGTGGTCATCCACAGCCAGAAGCGGAAGAAATGAGCCGCGACGGGATGCAGGTCCAGCGCGCGATGCGCCTGGCAACGGTGAAGATAAATCGTGACGCCGGCGATGGTGACGTGCGTCATCGCGAGCGTGAACAGCAGAATCTGCCACCAGGAAAGGTCGAGCAATCCGTTAGCGAGAAATTCGAGCGAAGAATTCAGCAAGGCGTTTTACCTGTATAGCTGTGAAATTCGGGAAAAATGGCCGGCCTGACCGACCTCGAACGACGTGTTGCGCGCATGAAAGGTCTATGCGCAAGTTCGATCGCATTCTACTGCATGCGTTCCAAGTCGTTGTCCTAAAGGTGAAATTTTTTGAATCGTAGCAAAACGAGGAAAAACTCACGCCTCGAATTGGTGCTGATTCCCAGGTCAGATCGAAAGATAGGAAGCAGTCGGTCATGCTTGGGTCGCGGACGCCGCGCCGGGTTCTCGTTTTCCGGCAGTTAATACCGAATCGCCGCCGGCCCGGACGACGCCATCGACAATCCTGATCTCTCGCTGGGCGTACGGAATTTCGATGCCGTTCTCCGAGAATAACCGCCAAACCGCCCGGTTGACCTGCGACTTTACGCCGCCCGTGCCTTTTGCGGCATCCTCGATCCAGAAACTCAGCTCCAGATTGATGCCGTCCGCGCCGAAGCTCGCGAGCAGCGCCGCGGGCGCCGGGTCCTGCAGCACGCGCTCGATGCCCTGTGTCGCGTCGGCGAGCAATTGCATCGCCCGCTCGACGTCGCACCGGTAGCTCACCTGCACCGCGATTTTCGCGTTGCCGCGCGTGAGAAACGACGAGTGGTTCTGCACCACGTCGGTGATGAGCTTCTCGTTCGGAATCAGCGTCTCGATGCCGTCGAGCCCGCGCACGACCGTGTAGCGCGTGCGGATCTGCGTGACCGTGCCCTGACTGCCCGCGACGTTGATCATGTCGCCGAGCCGCAACGAGCGATCCAGGAGGATGATGAAGCCCGACACATAGTTGCTCGCGATCTTCTGCAAGCCGAAGCCGAGCCCGACGCCCAACGCGCCGCCGAACACGCCGAGCACCGTGATGTCGATGCCGACGATCGACAGGCTCACCAGAATGGCGGCGAGGATCATCAGCGCCCGTCCGAAGCGCGCGAGCACCACCTTGAGATTCGCGTCGAGCGAGCGGGCGCGCATCAGGCGGTCGTCGAGCAGCGCGCCCGCCCACATCGCGACGATCAGCGTCACGCACACCCACAGCACGCCGGAGGCGAGCGAGAGCAGCGTCATGTGCGCGTTCGCGAAATTGAACCGCACGCTCGCCATCCAGTGAACGACGTCGTCCTGGATGCCCATGACGGTGAACGCCATCGCGGCCCAGACGATCACCGTCACGAGCTTCTCGAAGAGATAGAGCAGCGCGTTGGCCTCGTGCTCCGCCTGGCCGCGGCTGAACACGCGCCGCGCGACATAGAGCATCGTATAGATGACGGTGATGCCGCACAGCGGCACGAGCGCGAGGCGCAGAAACGACGTATGGATGAACGGCGCCAGCGCGATTTGCGCGATCGACACGAAAACCGCGCCGAGCAGCGGAAAAAGCGCCTTATTGAGACTTTCCGCGCCGAAGCGCACGGCTTCGAAACGTGATTGACGGCGCGCATCGAGCTTCTTGCGAAGCAGACGCGCGCACCACCAGGCCACCGCGAGCAGGCCGACCAGAACCGCCACCTGCCAGATCACTTCCGGCTCGCCGAAATCGCGGAAAATTCGCGCGGAGAGTTCGGTCAGGAGGCGGTTCTGCATCGCTTACGCGGTTTCGTCGGCTGCTTTCGGCGCTTTGGCGGCGTCCGGCACGCGCTCCAGTACCGCTGCGAAGAAACCGTCGGTGCCGTGCTTGTGCGGCCACAGCGACAGATATTCGCCCGTGTCCAGATCGATGCGCTGTTCCGCGAGCACGTCACGCGCGGGCACGACGCGGAAGTTCGGATGGGCCTCCAGGAACTGTGCGACGACCCCTTCGTTCTCCGCTTCGAGCATCGAGCACGTTGCGTAGACGAGCCGGCCGCCGGTTTTCACGAGGCGCGCGGCGCTCGTGAGAATCGAGAGCTGCTTCGGCGTCAGCTCCGCGACGGTTGCGGGCGACTGGCGCCATTTCAGGTCCGGATTGCGGCGCAAGGTGCCGAGGCCGGAGCACGGCGCATCGACAAGCACGCGGTCGATCTTGCCCGCGAGGCGCTTGATCTTCGCATCGTGCTCGCTGTCGATCAGTACCGGATTCACGTTCGACAGGCCGCTGCGCGCGAGGCGCGGCTTCAGTTTCGCGAGCCGGCGGTCGGACACGTCGAACGCGTAGAGACGGCCCGTGGAGCGCATCATCGCGCCGAGCGCCAGCGTCTTGCCGCCCGCGCCCGCGCAGAAATCGACGATCATCTCGCCGCGGCGCGGCGCCATCAGCGAACAGAGCAACTGGCTGCCTTCGTCCTGAACCTCGATCCAGCCTTCCTGGAACGGCGCGAGACGTGTCAGCGCCGGCTTGCCGTCCACGCGGATGCCGAACGGCGCGAACGGCATTTCGCCCGCGTCGATGCCGGCCTCCGTCAGCGCCTTCAGCACGACCTTGCGATCCGCCTTGATCGGGTTCGAGCGCAGGTCGAGCGGCGCGGGGTAGTTCAGCGCGGCGGCGAGCTGCGCGAGCTCCTCGGGCGCGAAACGCTTGCCCATCGCGTCGTAGATCCACTGCGGCAGGTTCGTGCGCACGCGCACCGGCAGGCTCGCCGGATCGATCTTCGAGACTTGAGCGAGCCATTGATACTCGTCGGCGGAAACGAACGGCTTCAACGCGGAGAGGCCCGCCGTCTGCATCAGGCCGAGCAGCGCGAGACGGCGCGCCTGGTTGCCGCTGCCGCTTTCCGCGAGATGCGAGAACTCCATCTTCCGGCGCAGCACGGCGAACACGGCCTCCGCGATCACGCCGCGCTCGCCGTGGCCGAGCTTCGGATGCGCGCGGAAGAAGCGGCTCGTCGCGGCATCGGCGGCGCCGGAAAAGCGGAGCACGTCCGCGAGCAGAGTTTCGGTTTGTCCGATCAGAAATCCATGCAGCCTCATGCGCCCTCCCCGGCAATGTCGGCAAAGAGCCATTGCGGCTCAGACGGCGTGAGGGCGACACGTTCGCCCTCGATACAAAGTCGCCCTTCGATGAACCATCGCACCGCGCGCGGATAGATGACATGCTCGACCTTCAGCACGCGCGCGGCGAGCGCGGCGGCGTCGTCGCCGGCGACGACCGGAATCGCGCCTTGCGCGACGATCGGCCCGTGATCCAGCGTCGGCGTCACGAAATGCACGCTCGCGCCGTGCACGCGCACGCCGGCGTCGAGCGCCTGCTGATGCGTGCGCAGGCCCGGAAAGCACGGCAACAGCGACGGATGAATATTGAGCATGCGCCCCGCGTATTTCCCGACGAAGGCATCGGTCAGCACGCGCATAAACCCCGCCAGCACGACGAGATCGGGATCGAAGCGATCGATTTCACGCGCGAGCGCGGCATCGAACGATTCGCGCCCATCGAACTGACGATGATCCACCACTTTGGTTTCGATGCCGTTCGCGGCCGCGAAGCCTAACCCGGCGGCATCGGGCCGGTTGGAAATGATCGCGCAGACGCGGGCCGGCCAGCCTTCGCGCGCACATGCGCGCACGACGGCCTCCATGTTGCTCCCGCGTCCGGAGATCAGAATGACGATTTTTTTCATCCGCGGATTTTATCATTCGACGGGTGCGAAAATCGTGCCAAACGGCAATCCACAGGCAACGCGCGAGGAACGCGCCGGGCCGCGCGCGCCCGTCGATGCGTGCGAGCGTCTATAATCTAACGCTTTGCAGCATCAGCCCCTCCCACCGACCAACGCCTATCGTGAGAGTCTTTCGCGGCCTCCCCAATGCCGAAAGCCGGGCGCCCTGCGCACTGACCATCGGCAACTTCGACGGTGTCCATCGCGGTCACCAGGCGCTGCTCGCGCACGTGCGGGCCGCCGCCGACGCGCGCGGCCTGCCGGTCTGCGTGATGACTTTCGAGCCGCATCCGCGCGAGTTCTTCAATCCGGCAGGCGCGCCGCCGCGCATCGCGATGCTGCGCGACAAGCTGGAAGCGCTGCGCACCAACGGCGTCGATCGCGTGGTGGTCGAGCATTTCAACAAGACGTTCGCGAGCCAGTCGCCGGATACGTTCGTGAAGAACGTGATCGTCGACGGGTTGCACGCGCGCTGGGTCATGGTCGGCGACGACTTCTGCTACGGCGCGAAGCGCGCAGGCGATTTCGCCTCGCTCAAACGCGCGGGCGAGCAATACGGCTTCGAGGTCGAGCAGATGGCGACCGTCGCGCATCCGAACGGCACGCGCATTTCGTCGTCGTCGGTGCGGACGTCGCTCGTCGCGGGCGATCTCGACGCGGCGCAAGTCGCGCTCGGGCGGCCGTACATCATCAGCGGGCACGTCGTGCACGGCGCGAAGCTCGGCCGCGATCTCGGCTTTCCCACCTTGAATCTGCCGATCGCGCACAAGCGGCCGGCGCTCGCGGGCATTTTCGTGGTACGCGTGCACGGTCTCGCGGATGAGCCTTTGCCCGCGGTCGCCAGTCTCGGCCTGCGTCCGACCGTCGACGATTCCGGCCGCGTACTGCTCGAAGTCTTCGTGCTCGACTGGCACGGCGACGCCTACGGCAAGCTCGTGCGCGTCGAATTCCTGAAGAAGCTGCGCGACGAGGAAAAGTACGTCGACCTCGAAACGCTCGGCGCGGCCATCGCGAAAGATGTCGACAACGCGCGCGCGTACTTCGGCCTGCCGCCGGCGAGCAATGCGGGCAGCCGCGCCACTGGCTTCGCCATTTCGGCCACCGATCGAATTAGGTGAGCGCGCGGTGCCGCTTTGAGAAAAGCGCGCCGCCCGCTGCCCCGCCTTCCGAATCATCGCGCGTCGACAAGCGCCGTCTCATCGAATTCACTGAGTCACCCATGAGCGACAAGAAAGAGAAAGCCTCCTCGAAGTACCCCGTCAACCTGCTCGACACGCCCTTCCCGATGCGCGGCGATTTGCCGAAGCGCGAGCCCGCGTGGGTCAAGGAATGGCAGGACAAGCAGATCTACGAGAAGATCCGCGCGGCCAGCAAGGGACGCAAGAAGTTCATCCTGCACGACGGCCCGCCTTATGCGAACGGTGACATCCACCTCGGCCACGCGGTCAACAAGATCCTGAAGGACATGATCGTCAAGGCGCGCAATCTCGCGGGCTTCGACGCGGTCTATGTGCCGGGCTGGGACTGTCACGGCATGCCGATCGAAATCCAGATCGAAAAGCAGTTCGGCAAGACGCTGCCCGCCATCGAAGTGATGCAGAAGGCGCGCGCCTACGCCGGCGAGCAAATCGAAAAGCAGAAGCTCGGCTTCCGGCGTCTGGGCGTGCTCGGCGACTGGGACAATCCGTACAAGACCATGAACTTCGCCAACGAAGCGGGCGAAATCCGCGCGCTCGGCAAGATCATGGAGAAGGGCTTCGTGTTCCGCGGCCTCAAGCCGGTGAACTGGTGTTTCGACTGCGGCTCGGCGCTGGCCGAAGCGGAAGTCGAGTACAAGGACAAGACCGATCCGACCATCGACGTGATGTTCGCCTTCGCCGAGCCGGAAAAGACCGCGCAGGCGTTCGGGCTGAAGGCGTTGCCGAAGCAGGAAGGCGGCATCGTCATCTGGACGACGACGCCCTGGACCATTCCCGCGAACCAGGCGTTGAACGTGCATCCGGAGATCGTCTACGCGCTCGTCGATACGCCGCGCGGATTGCTGATCCTCGCGCAGGAGCGCGTCGAGGCGTGCCTGCAGAACTACGGCCTCAGCGGTGACGTCATCGCGACGGCGACCGGCGAAAAGCTCGCGAACCTGCGCTTCCATCATCCGCTCGCGGCGGCGCATCCGGGCTACAAGCGGACTGCGCCCGTCTACCTCGGCGATTACGTGACGACGGAAAGCGGCACGGGCATCGTGCATTCGTCGCCGGCGTATGGCGTGGAAGACTTCGTGTCGTGCAAGGCGCACGGCATGGCGGATTCGGACATCATCAATCCGGTGATGGGCGATGGCCGCTACATCGAATCGCTGCCGCTTTTCGGCGGGCTGTCGATCTGGAAGGCGAATCCGCAGATCGTCGAGGCGCTCGACGGCGCCGGCTCGCTCCTGAAGAGCGAAAAGTACACGCATAGCTACATGCACTGCTGGCGCCACAAGACGCCGATCATCTATCGCGCGACCTCGCAATGGTTCGCCGGCATGGATGTGAAGCCGAAGCACGGCGGCAAGACGCTGCGCGAAACCGCGCTGGAAGGCGTCGAAAACACGGCGTTCTATCCGTCGTGGGGCAAGCAGCGGCTTTACAGCATGATCGCGAATCGCCCGGACTGGACGCTCTCGCGTCAGCGTCAATGGGGCGTGCCGATGGCGTTCTTCGTCCACAAGGAAACCGGCGAGCTGCATCCGCGCACGCTGGAACTGCTGGAGGAAGTGGCGAAGCGCGTCGAGGAAGGCGGCATCGAGACGTGGCAATCGCTCGATCCGCGCGAGCTGATCGGCGACGACGCCAACATGTACGAAAAGAACCGCGACACGCTCGACGTGTGGTTCGATTCCGGCACGACGCACTGGCACGTGCTGCGCGGCTCGCACAAGGATTCGCTGCAGTTCCCGGCCGATCTGTATCTCGAAGGCTCGGACCAGCATCGCGGCTGGTTCCATTCGTCGCTCCTGACGGCATCGATGCTCGACGGCCGTCCGCCCTACGACGCCCTTCTCACGCACGGCTTCACCGTCGATGGCGAAGGCCGCAAGATGTCGAAGTCGCTCGGCAACGGTATCGATCCGCATGAGGTGTCGAACCGGCTCGGCGCGGAAATCATCCGTTTGTGGATCGCGTCGACGGATTATTCGGGCGAGCTCGCGATCTCGGAAGAAATCCTGAAGCGCGTGACGGAGACGTATCGACGCATTCGCAACACGCTGCGCTTCCTGCTCGCGAATCTGTCGGACTTCGATATCGGCAAGAACGCGGTGCCGGTCGCCGAGTGGCTCGAGATCGATCGCTACGCCGTCGCGCTCACGCGCAATCTGCAGGACGACGCGCTCGCGCATTACGAGAAATACGAGTTCCATCCGGTCGTGGCGAAGATCGCGACGTTCTGCTCGGAGGATCTCGGCGGCTTCTATCTCGACGTGCTGAAGGACCGCCTCTACACGACGAAGCCCGATTCACGCGAGCGCCGCAGCGCGCAGACCGCGCTGTTCCATATCGCGCACGGTTTGCTGCGGCTCGTCGCGCCGTATCTGTCGTTCACGGCGGAAGAAGCGTACAAGGTGCTCAAGCCCGGTCAGGACACGATCTTCACGGAAGTCTTCGCGACCTATCCGGACATCGCGCACGGCGGCGACCTGCTCGACAAGTGGACACTCATCCGCAGCGCGCGCAGCGACGTGACCAAGGCGCTCGAAGAAGCGCGCACGGCGAATCAGATCGGTTCGTCTCTGCAAGCCGAGGTCGTGGTGCGTGCGAGCGGCGCGCGTTACGACGCGTTGGCGAGCCTCGGCGATGCGCTGCGCTTCGTGCTCATCACCTCATCGGCGCAAGTCGAGAAAGTGGCGGGCGAAGCGGAAGAAGGCGTCGATGTCGCCGCGTCGAGCTACATGAAGTGCGAGCGCTGCTGGCACTATTGCGCGGACGTCGGCTCGCACGCCGATCATCCGGGCCTGTGCGGCCGCTGCTTCTCCAACCTCTTCGGCGCCGGCGAAACGCGAGGCGCAGCATAATGGCTCGAACGATGGCGAAACAAACCTCCAGCAGTGCAAGCGGATCGCTCGCGCCGTGGCTCGGCGTCGCGCTGATCGTGATTTTGTTCGATCAGTTGACGAAGATCGCCGTGCAGCGCGTGTTCGCCTACGGCGATCCGCATGCGCTCACGCCCTTCTTCAACCTGCTGCTCGTCTACAACCGCGGCGCGGCGTTCAGCTTCCTCGCGATGGCGGGCGGCTGGCAGCGTTGGGCGTTTACGGCGCTGGGCGTCGTCGCGGCTATCGTCATTTGCTATCTGCTGAAGAAGCACGCGGCGCAGCGGCTCTTCTGCCTCGCGCTCTCGCTCATCATGGGCGGCGCGATCGGCAACGTGGTCGACCGGATCGCGTACGGGCACGTGATCGACTTTCTGGACTTTCACGTGAACGCGTGGCACTGGCCCGCGTTCAATCTCGCCGATAGCGCGATCACCATCGGCGCGGTGCTCCTGATCTTCGACGAACTGCGGCGCGTACGCGGTTCAAAGTGATGTTCCCTGGCGCGGCTCCGTCCTCGGAGCCGCGCTTTTTTTGCGATGGAGGCAAGTTGGAACTCGCGGGTAAACATCTCGTTTTGGGGCTGACCGGCGGCATCGCCTGCTACAAGATCGCCGAACTCACGCGGCGGCTCATCAAGGCCGGCGCGACGGTGCAGATCGCGATGACCGAGGCGGCCACGCAGTTCATCACGCCCGTCACGATGCAGGCGCTCTCGGGCCGCCCCGTCTACACGTCGCAATGGGATGCGCGCATGCCGAACAACATGGCGCATATCGACCTCTCGCGCGAAGCGGATGCGATCGTCATCGCGCCCGCCTCCACCGACTTTCTCGCGAAGCTCGCGCACGGCCTATGCGACGACCTGCTCTCGACGCTGTGCATCGCGCGTGATTGTCCGCTGCTCGTCGTGCCCGCGATGAACCGGCAGATGTGGCAGAACCCGGCGACGCAGCGCAACGTCGCGCAGCTTCGCGCGGACGGCGTCGAAGTGCTCGGGCCGGATTCGGGATCGCAGGCGTGCGGTGAAGTCGGCGATGGCCGCATGATCGAACCCGAAGCCGCCTTCGAAGCGATCTGCGCATTCTTCCAGCCGAAGCTCCTGCGCGGTCAGCGCGTGCTCATTACCGCGGGTCCGACCTTCGAGCCGCTCGATCCGGTGCGCGGCATCACGAATCGCTCGTCGGGCAAGATGGGTTTCGCGCTCGCGCGCGCGGCGGCGCAGGCGGGCGCGGACGTGCATCTCGTCGCCGGCCCCGTCTCGTTGCCGACGCCGTGGGGCGTCTATCGCGAAGACGTGCAGACCGCGCAGCAGATGCACGATGCCGTGATGGCCGCCACGCCCGACACCGATATTTTCATCGCGGTGGCGGCGGTCGCGGACTGGCGCGTCGATCATGTGAGCGAGCAGAAGATCAAGAAGCTTCCGGGCGCGACGCAGCCGACCTTCAATTTCATCGAAAATCCGGACATTCTCGCCTCGGTGGCGAAGCTGCCGGATCCGCCTTATTGCGTCGGCTTCGCGGCCGAAAGCGGCGATCTCGAAGTGCATGGCGAAGAGAAGCGCAAGCGCAAGAACGTGCCGCTGCTCATCGGCAATATCGGGCAACTGACCTTCGGCCGCGACGACAACGAAGTCGTGCTCTTCGAAGCATCCGGTTCGACGCCGCTGCCGCGCGCCGACAAGCAGGAACTCGCGCGCACGCTGATCGCGGAGATCGCGAAACGTGCGCCTCGCAATGGCGGTTCATTGCTCTCATGACCAGACTTTCAGTACTCGACCAGACGCCGGTCATCCACGGACACACCGTCGCCGACGCCATCGCCGCGACGCTCGATCTCGCGCAACTCGCCGACGACCTCGGCTACACGCGCTATTGGTGCGCGGAACATCACGGCTTGTACGGCGTGTCGAATCCGTGCCCTGAAGTGATGCTGGCGCGCATCGGCAGTCTGACGAAGCGCATTCGCATCGGTTCGGGCGGCGTCATGCTGCCGTATTACTCGCCGTTCAAGGTCGCCGAGCAATTCCTGATGCTCGAAGCGCTGTTTCCGAATCGCGTCGATCTGGGTGTGGGACGCGCGCCCGGCGGCGACATGCGCACGGCGCAGGCGGTCGCGGCGGGTTCGTATAATCGCGGCGATATCTTCCCGCAGCAGGTCGCGGAACTGATCGCCCTTTTCGACGGCAAGCTTCCCGACGATTCCCTGGCGAAAGGCGTGCTGCTGCAACCGCAGATCGCCACGCGTCCCGAACTATGGATGCTCGGCTCCAGCGACTTCGGCGGGCTGCTTGCGGCGCAACTCGGCATCCGCTTCGCGTTCGCGCACTTCATCAACGCGCAGTATGGGCATCGCGTGGCCGAGGCGTATCGCGAGCGCTTCGTCGCCGGACATGAGGCGAAGCCGTATCTCGCCGCGGCGGTCTTCGTCATCTGCGCCGATACGGATCGCGAAGCCGAAGCGCTCGAACGCGCCGTCGATCTGCGTCGCGTGCAAATGGCGTATGGCGTCAATCAACCGATTCCGTCGATCGCGCAAGGCATCGCGCAGGTGTACGGCGAGCGCGAGCTCGCGGTGATCGCGCAAGAGAAGGCGCGCAGCATCATCGGCACGCCGGAGCGCGTGACCGAGCAGATGCACACCCTGCAACAACGCTTCAACGCCGACGAACTAATCGTGATCACGGTCGCCGGCAGCTACGCCGCGCGCACGCGCTCCTATGAACTTCTGGCCGATGCCTTCGAGCTCGGCCGCCGAATCCCGAACACATGAAACTCGACGTCAAGATTCTCGACGCGCGCATGCGCGACTACCTGCCCGCCTACGCCACGCCCGGCAGCGCGGGCCTCGACCTGCGCGCCTGTCTCGATGCGCCGCTCGTCATCGAGCCGCATCAGACGGTGCTCGTGCCGACCGGCCTCGCGATCCATTTGGAAGATCCCGGCTATGCGGCGCTGATCCTGCCGCGCTCGGGCCTCGGTCACAAGCACGGCATCGTGCTCGGCAATCTGGTCGGGCTGATCGATTCGGATTATCAAGGTCAACTGATGGTTTCGACATGGAATCGTGGCGACACCGCGTTCACGCTGAATCCGATGGAACGACTCGCGCAAATGGTGATCGTGCCAGTCGTGCAGGCGGAGTTCAATATCGTCGATGACTTCGCAGCGAGCGAGCGCGGCGCGGGCGGGTTTGGCAGCACGGGCAAGCATTGACTTTCGTGTTTTCGATTATGCCGGCGGGCATTGTTTCGCCGCCGGCGCGCATTTCTCGCTTCTTCAACATTTTGGTATCCAAACATTTCCGAGCCGTGGACGCGCGACAAGCTGAACGCCTACATGAACAATCCGCTACCTTTCGGCACACCGGCACGTTCGCGCCGCTGAGCAATCCATTCAGCGGCAAGCCGTAAAACAAAGCGGCGCGAGCTTACGCTCGCGCCGCTTTTGGCGTTGCTGTCCTTCGGACGGCTTCAGTCGACTTCGATCGCTTCCGGATTCGGATTGCGCGGCGGCGTCGAGTTCTCGTCGAACGTCAACTGCACCTTGTCGTCCGCATCGACATCCACCGTCACTCGACCGCCGTTGACCAGCTTGCCGAACAGCAGCTCGTCGGCCAGGGCGCGACGAATCGTGTCCTGAATCAGACGCTGCATCGGACGCGCGCCCATCAGCGGATCGAAACCGTGCTTCGCGAGATGCTTGCGCAGCGCATCGGTGAAGACCGCGTCGACTTTCTTCTCGTGCAACTGATCTTCCAACTGCATGAGGAACTTGTCGACCACGCGCAGGATGATTTCCTCGTCCAGCGAGCGGAAGCTGATGATCGCGTCCAGACGATTGCGGAACTCCGGCGTGAACATGCGCTTGATGTCGGCCATTTCATCGCCCGACTCGCGACGCGATGTGAAGCCGATCACCGCCTTGCCCATCGCCTCGGCGCCCGCGTTCGTCGTCATGATGATGATGACGTTGCGGAAGTCCGCCTTGCGTCCGTTGTTGTCCGTCAGCGTGCCGTGATCCATCACCTGCAGCAGCACGTTGTAGATATCCGGATGCGCTTTCTCGATTTCATCGAGCAGCAGCACGCAATGCGGCTTCTTCGTGACGGCTTCGGTGAGCAGGCCGCCCTGATCGAATCCGACATAGCCCGGCGGCGCGCCGATCAACCGGCTCACCGCGTGACGCTCCATGTACTCCGACATGTCGAAGCGCAGCAGTTCGATGCCGAGCGTGAACGCCAGTTGCTTCGCGACCTCGGTCTTTCCGACGCCCGTGGGGCCGGAGAACAGGAACGCGCCGATCGGCTTGTCGAGCTTGCCGAGACCCGCACGCGCCATCTTGATCGATGCCGACAGCGCATCGATGGCCGGGTCCTGGCCGAACACGACGGCCTTCAGATCGCGATCCAGCGTCTGGAGCTTGCTGCGGTCGTCCTGCGACACGCTTTGCGGCGGCACGCGCGCGATCTTCGAGATGATCTCTTCGATCTCGCTCTTGCCGATGGTCTTCTTCTGCTTCGACTTCGGCAGGATGCGTTGCGCCGCGCCCGCTTCGTCGATAACGTCGATGGCCTTGTCCGGCAAGTGACGGTCCGTGATGAAGCGTGCCGACAGTTCAGCCGCCGCCGAGAGCGCGCCCGACGAATACTTCACGCCGTGATGCTCTTCGAAGCGCGTCTTGAGACCGCGCAGTATCGCAATGGTTTGTTCGACTGACGGTTCGGTGACATCGACCTTCTGGAAGCGCCGCGACAACGCCGCGTCCTTTTCGAAGATGCCGCGATATTCCGTGAACGTCGTGGCGCCGATGCACTTCAGCTGTCCCGACGACAACGCCGGCTTCAGCAGGTTCGATGCGTCGAGCGTGCCGCCCGAAGCCGCGCCCGCGCCGATCAAAGTGTGAATCTCGTCGATGAACAGAATGGCGTGCGGACGCTCTTTCAGTTCCTTGAGCACCGTCTTCAGACGCTGTTCGAAATCGCCACGATACTTCGTGCCCGCGAGCAGCGCGCCCATGTCAAGCGAGTACACCTGCGCGTCGGCGAGGATGTCCGGCACTTCGCCGCGCGTGATGCGCCAGGCGAGACCTTCGGCGATCGCCGTCTTGCCCACGCCGGCTTCACCGACGAGCAGCGGATTGTTCTTGCGGCGGCGGCACAGCACCTGCACCACGCGCTCGACTTCCAGCTCGCGGCCGATCAGCGGATCGATCTTGCCGTCCTTCGCGAGCTGATTGAGATTCTGCGTGAACTGGGCAAGCGGCGTTTCCTTCTGCGCGGCGGCGTCTTCCGATTCCGGGTTCGCTTCGCTGTTCGCCTTGGCAGCTTCGCCGCTGTTCGTCTTCGCGATGCCATGCGAAATGAAATTCACGACGTCGAGACGCGTGACGCCCTGCTGCTGCAGGTAATACACCGCGTGCGAGTCCTTCTCGCCGAAGATCGCCACCAGCACGTTCGCGCCGGTCACTTCCTTCTTGCCGTTCGAGGTCGATTGCACGTGCATGATCGCGCGCTGGATCACGCGCTGGAAACCAAGCGTCGGCTGAGTATCGACGTCGTCCGTGCCCGGCACGGTCGGCGTGTTGTCGTGAATGAAATTGCGCAGGTTCTGACGCAAATCTTCAATGTTGGCTGCGCAGGCGCGCAACACTTCAGCCGCGGTCGGATTGTCCAACAGGGCGAGCAACAGATGCTCGACCGTTATGAACTCATGCCGCGCCTGACGTGCTTCCATAAACGCCATGTGCAGACTGACTTCCAGTTCCTGGGCAATCATGCTTCCTCCATCACGCACTGCAGCGGATGCCCCGCTTGCCGTGCATGGCTAACGACTTGCTCAACTTTGGTCGACGCAATATCTCGCGTGTAGACCCCACAAACTCCCCTGCCTTCGCGATGAACCTTCAGCATGATCTGCGTCGCAGTCTCACGATCTTTATTGAAGTATTCCTGCACGATCATCACGACGAATTCCATCGGCGTGAAGTCGTCATTCAGCAGCACCACCTTGTACATGGCCGGCTTCTTGAGCTTCTGCTCCTGCCGTTCCAGTACCGTGCCATCCTGCTTGTTGGGATTGATCGCCATACACCCATTCTAAACAACACGGACAGCTCCGCAATTGCCGCTCCAGCACCGACCGCCCGGTCGGAATGACACGCTGAAACTGCCCTTGCGCGGTGACTGCCCATCGATTCCTGCCGCTGCCCGACATTTCGGCGCGGCCCGCTTGCACCTCGTCGAAATCAGTATCGCACAGCTTCAAAAAAAACAAACCGGGCACCAGGCGCCGCGGGCCGCCGGGTATCACACAAGTGAGTCGATTATGCGACTTTTCAAGATGACGTGCTTGGACGGCAGCGCACACGCAAAGCAGGAATTACCCTACAAATGCGCTCTATGCAACGAGCTTAACGGCTATCCCAAAAATTCCTTGACACTCGATTTAAGAGATTTAACAATCAAACTGGCACTTTTTTCCGGGGGCCAACCACGGAGGAAAAAAAGAGGCCGAGGTGAGCTTGTGAGGAGGGGGCGGTTCACGTGTGGGGTGGGCCGTCGAGCTTTTCGAGCGTGCTCTGGTTGCGACGAGAGTTAGAGGGGAAGTACGAATGTCTACTGGTACGGTCAAGTGGTTCAACGACGCGAAAGGCTACGGATTCATCACGCCCGATGAAGGCGGCGAGGATCTGTTCGCACATTTCTCGGCGATTCAAATGAACGGTTTCAAGACGCTCAAAGAAGGCCAGAAGGTCAGCTTCGAGATCGTCCAGGGACCGAAGGGCAAGCAGGCTTCGAACATCCAGGACGCTCTCTGACCGTTCGATCGAAACTTTGCCTCGTGAAACCCGGCCTTGGCGCCGGGTTTTTTTTCGCCTGCGACAGACAGATATATGAGGCATTCGCGCGAAATAAAAAACCCCGGAAAGCGTAGGCCTTCCGGGGTCGTTATTTAACATCACGAATCGAGGTGAGTCCTCACATATTGTCGATCATCACCTGTCCGAATCCCGAGCATGACACTTGTGTGGCGCCTTCCATCAGGCGTGCGAAGTCGTAGGTGACGCGCTTCGAGAGAATGGACCGCTCCATCGACGCGATGATGCGGTCCGCCGCCTCGAACCAGCCGAGATGGCGCAGCATCATTTCGGCCGAGAGAATCTCCGAGCCCGGATTCACATAATCCTTGCCCGCATACTTCGGCGCTGTGCCGTGCGTGGCTTCGAACATCGCGACGGAATCCGACATGTTCGCGCCCGGCGCAATGCCGATGCCGCCAACCTGCGCCGCGAGCGCGTCCGAGATGTAGTCGCCGTTCAGGTTGAGCGTGGCGATGACGTCGTATTCGGCGGGGCGCAGCAGGATCTGCTGGAGGAACGCATCGGCGATCACGTCCTTCACGACGATATCATTGCCCGACCGCGGATTTTTGACCTTCATCCACGGGCCGCCGTCGATCAGCTCCGCGTTGAACTCCTTTTGCGCGAGCGCATAACCGTAGTCGCGGAACGCGCCTTCGGTGAACTTCATGATGTTGCCCTTGTGCACCAGCGTGACCGAGCGGCGGTCGTTGTCGATCGCGTACTGGATCGCCTTGCGCACGAGACGCTCCGTGCCCTCGCGCGACACCGGCTTGATGCCGAGTCCCGACGAATCCGGGAAGCGGATCTTCGTCACGCCCATTTCTTCGCGCAGAAACTTGATGACCTTCTTCGCTTCGGGCGACTCCGCGGGCCATTCGACGCCCGCATAAATATCTTCCGAATTCTCGCGGAAGATCACCATGTCGATCTTCTCGGGCTCGCGCACCGGCGACGGCACGCCCTTGAAGTAGCGCACCGGGCGCAAGCACACGTACAGGTCGAGCTGCTGGCGAAGCGCCACGTTCAGCGAACGGATGCCGCCGCCGACCGGCGTCGTGAGCGGGCCCTTGATCGACACGATGTAATCCTTCACCACATCGAGCGTTTCGTCCGGCAGCCACACGTCCGGGCCGTAGACGCGCGTCGCCTTCTCGCCCGCGTATATTTCCATCCATTGAATCTTGCGCTTGCCGCCGTAGGCCTTTTCCACCGCCGCATCGACGACCTTGATCATCACCGGCGTGATGTCGACGCCCGTGCCGTCGCCCTCGATGTACGGGATGATCGGCTGATCCGAGACGTTGAGCGAGAAATCCGCGTTGACGGTGATCTTGTCACCGTCCGCCGGAACCTGGATGTGCTGATACGGCATGGTCGACTCCAATAAGGCCGGGCTTGAATGGAAGCAAACTGGATGCAGCACGCGCGGCGATAGCGCGCGAGTATGGCCAGAACACCATTCTAACCATGCTGGCCTGTCCCGGCGCGCCCTGGGGCGTCCAATCGCATGCTTTAAGATTGCCGCATCCGATTCACGCCGCGCGCCGCCCTGCATGTCACTCATCGCTCTGAACAAGCCCTTCGGCACCATCTGCCAGTTTTCCGCGCATGAGACGCGCGCGTCGCTCGGCGACTGGGTGAAGACGCCGAACGTGTATCCGGCCGGCCGGCTCGATGCCGACAGCGAAGGCCTGCTCCTCCTGACCGACGACGGCGCGTTGCAGGCGCGCATCGCGGAGCCGCGCCACAAGCTGGTGAAGCGCTACTGGGCACAAGTCGAAGGCGCACCCGACGATGCCGTGCTCGCGCGGCTGGCCAAAGGCGTCGATCTCGGCGACTGCGTGACGCGGCCGTGCCGCACCGCATTCGTCGCGTCCGGGGACAGCGACGCGCTCTGGCCGCGCAATCCGCCCGTCCGCTACCGCGCCGCCATCCCGACCACATGGATCGAACTCGCCATCACCGAGGGCAAGAACCGGCAAGTGCGGCGCATGACGGCAGCCGTCGGTCATCCGACGTTGCGGCTCGTGCGTATCGCGATCGGCGCGCTCGATCTCTTCGCGCTGGGGCTCGCGCCCGGCGAGACCGTGGAGGTTTCGCCGCAGGCGCCATGGCGACGCGTTGGGTGAATCCCATTCAACTATCCTGAAATTAAGCCGCCTTGCGCCATTCGTTGATCGCGCTTAACGCACATGTCATGAAGATCGGCTAGTCCATTTCGTGCTTCGAAAAAAATTTTTGGTCTGCTGCGCAATTCTCTGTAAATCGCGTCAACCGACTCTTTGCGCGATGCGTTAAGGGCCTCAGATGCCGCGCAAAGCTATCCGGCATGAGCGAATAACTGATTACAGCAACCTGTGTGCTCCAGGGTGTTTGAAAGGTTCAAGCGTTCACAGAAGTATCGACACCGATTTATCGATGCGACTGTCAACCGAAAGGTAGGTGGCTCGTTTACCGACATGACTCATTGACCGGGTCGTTTGGTTAATCAACTCAAAGCTAAAGGTTCACACATGAACAAACTGATCGCTGCTCTCGTCGCTGGCCTGTTCGCAACCGCTGCTTTCGCACAAGAAGCTTCGGCACCGGCCGCTGCTGCTCCGGCAGCTGCTTCGTCGGCTCACAAGTCGTCGGCGCACAAGAAGTCGCACAAGTCGTCGAAGAAGTCGCACAAGAAGGCAGCCGCTTCGGCTCCGGAAGCCGCTTCGGCAGCTCAGTAAGTTCGTTGTAAGACGCGGTATAGCGAAGTCAAGAACGAGCATTACCGCCGTCTGTACGGCGTTGAAGGGCAGATGGCCGCGAGGCCTCTGCCCTTTTGTTTTGTCCTGGCCCATC
This sequence comes from Caballeronia catudaia, assembly GCF_001544755.2. Taxonomy (GTDB): domain Bacteria; phylum Pseudomonadota; class Gammaproteobacteria; order Burkholderiales; family Burkholderiaceae; genus Caballeronia; species Caballeronia catudaia. Next base: position 41,065 of record NZ_FCOF02000006.1, read on the forward strand.
GAGTAACATGCGCGGGGCCGTTGGTTTTCGGCGCATAGATCGTCAAAGGAGCTTCGTCGTGAATCTGCAGCACTTCTTGCGCGCCGCACGCGCAGCCGTAATCGCGCTCGCGTTGCCGTTCGCCGCACTGCCGCTCGTGCAGGCGCAATCTCTGCCGCCGGGCGCCAAGCAGCCGTCCGACTTTCCGCGCGCGAAGCTGACCGCGGGCATGTACGTGATCGACGCCGCCGTCGCCGCGAACGATGCGGATCGCGAGCAAGGCCTCATGTATCGCACGAAGCTCGCACCGAACGAAGGCATGCTCTTCGTGTTCGGCGAAAACGCCGTGCACTGTTTCTGGATGAAGAACACGCTGATCCCGCTGTCGATCGCGTTCATCCGCGCGGACGGCACGATCACCGACATCGACGAGATGCAGGCCGAGACGGAGAACAACCACTGCCCGCGCAACAACGGCGTGTACGCGCTCGAAATGCCGAAGGGCTGGTTCGCGGCGAAGGGCATCAAGCCCGGCACGCAGATCAAGGGCTTGCCGCGCGCGCAGTGAGCGCGGTCGCGTGACCTCACGATGCCAAAAGCCGGCGCGGTTCAATCGAACCTCGCCGGTTTTTTTTCGCCTGCCGCAAGCCGCCGCGCGCCTTCCCGCGAGCTGGCAAGATTCCTGCAAAGAGCCTGCCGACGCGCTATCCTAAAAAGATTCAGCGCGACGCTTTCACGGCTCTCACGCACGCCGTGCTGACATCTTCAACAGGAGGTTCACGTGCCCCGCAAGACTCCCATCGAGCGCTATCGGAACATCGGGATTAGCGCTCACATCGACGCCGGCAAAACGACTACGACCGAGCGCATCCTTTTCTACACCGGCGTGACGCACAAGATCGGCGAGGTTCACGACGGTGCGGCCACGATGGACTGGATGGAGCAGGAGCAGGAGCGCGGCATCACGATCACGTCGGCGGCGACGACCGCCTTCTGGAAGGGCATGGCCGGGAATTATCCGGAGCATCGCATCAACATCATCGACACGCCGGGGCACGTCGACTTCACGATCGAGGTCGAGCGCTCCATGCGCGTGCTCGACGGCGCGTGCATGGTGTACGACTCCGTCGGCGGCGTGCAGCCGCAGTCGGAAACCGTGTGGCGTCAGGCGAACAAATACAAGGTGCCGCGCATCGCGTTCGTCAACAAGATGGATCGCGTCGGTGCGGACTTCTTTCGCGTGCAGCGGCAGATCGGCGAGCGCCTGAAGGGCGTCGCGGTGCCGATTCAGATTCCCATCGGCGCGGAAGACCATTTTCAGGGCGTGGTCGACCTCGTGAAGATGAAGGCGATCCTCTGGGACGACGAGAGCCAGGGCATCAAGTTCACTTACGAAGAGATCCCCGACAACCTGAAGGACCTCGCGCACGAGTGGCGCGAAAAGATGGTCGAGGCCGCGGCGGAATCGAGCGAAGAGATGCTCGAGAAATACCTGACCGATCACGAGAGCCTGACGGAAGACGAGATCAAGACGGGTCTGCGCAAGCGCACCATCGCGAACGAGATCGTGCCGATGCTCTGCGGCAGCGCGTTCAAGAACAAGGGCGTGCAGGCGATGCTCGACGCGGTGATCGACTACCTGCCCTCGCCCGTCGACGTGCCCGCGATTCTCGGTCACACGGAAGACGACAAGGAAGCCGAACGCCATCCGAGCGACGACGAGCCGTTCTCCGCGCTCGCCTTCAAGATCATGACGGACCCGTTCGTCGGCCAGCTCATCTTCTTCCGCGTGTATTCGGGCGTCGTCAATTCGGGCGACACGGTCTTCAATCCCGTGAAGGACAAGAAGGAGCGGCTCGGGCGGATCCTGCAGATGCATGCGAACGAGCGCAAGGAAATCAAGGAAGTGCGCGCGGGCGACATCGCCGCGGCCGTCGGTCTCAAGGAAGCGACGACGGGCGACACGCTGTGCGATCCGCAGAACGTCATCATCCTCGAACGGATGATCTTCCCGGAGCCGGTGATTTCGCAGGCCGTCGAGCCGAAGACGAAGGCCGATCAGGAAAAGATGGGCATCGCTCTCAATCGTCTCGCGCAGGAAGACCCGTCGTTCCGCGTCGCGACCGACGAGGAATCCGGCCAGACGATCATCTCCGGCATGGGCGAGCTGCACCTCGAAATTCTCGTCGACCGGATGAAGCGCGAGTTCAACGTCGAGGCGACGGTCGGCAAGCCGCAGGTCGCATATCGCGAGACGGTGCGCAACAAGGTCGAGGACATCGAAGGCAAGTTCGTCAAGCAGTCGGGCGGACGCGGACAGTACGGTCACGCGGTGATCGCGCTGGAGCCGGACCCGGGCAAGGGTTACGAGTTCGTCGACCAGATCAAGGGCGGCGTGATTCCGCGCGAATTCATTCCGGCCGTCGACAAGGGCATTCAGGAAACGCTGAAGGCCGGCGTGCTGGCGGGCTATCCGGTCGTCGACGTGAAAGTGCGGCTGACCTTCGGCTCGTACCACGATGTCGACTCGAACGAAAACGCGTTCCGCATGGCCGGCTCGATCGCCTTCAAGGAAGCGATGCGCAAGGCCAGGCCGGTCCTGCTCGAACCGATGATGGCCGTCGAAGTCGAGACGCCCGAGGAATTCATGGGCAACGTGATGGGCGATCTGTCGGGACGGCGCGGCATCGTGCAGGGCATGGAAGACATCGCGGGCGGCGGCGGCAAGCTCGTCCGCGCGGAAGTGCCGCTCGCCGAGATGTTCGGCTATTCCACGTCGCTGCGTTCGCTGACGCAGGGCCGCGCCACCTACACGATGGAGTTCAAGCATTACGCGGAGACGCCGACGAACGTATCCGAGGCCATCATCAATTCGAAAGCGAAATAATCGGCGCTTGATGCGTGTAGTATCGGAAGTCCGTTGTCGGCTCGTTGGTGGCGGCAACGGACTTTTCATATCCGCAGATGAAAACGGCATGAGCGACATGAGCGACGCACATCAGCACATCGATTGGCGCGAACACGGCGTCAAGGTCATCAAGGGCGATCAGCTCGACACCAACACTCCGCAGACGCCCGGCATGAACCGCGCGGCGGCGATCAACGCGGCGCGCGTCGGCGCGCAGAAGATCTGGGCGGGGACGGTCACGATCCATCCGAATGCGAAGACGGGCGCGCACCATCACGGCGCGCTCGAGAGCGTGATCTATGTCGTGCGCGGGCAGGCGCGCATGCGCTGGGGCGAGCATCTCGAATTCGTCGCGGAGGCCGGTCCGGGCGACTTCATCTTCGTGCCGCCCTACGTGCCGCATCAGGAGATCAACGCGAGCACCGACGATCCGCTCGAATGCGTGCTCGTGCGCAGCGACAACGAAGCGGTCGTCGTGAATCTGAACATAGATGCGGTGGAGAAGCCCGAGGAAGTCTATTGGGTCGATCCGATTCACAAGCATCCACACGATCACTGAAGCGGGCGAAGGACGCGCGACGGCAATGCGGCGCGTTCCTTGCTAATTGCGCCTGAATGCGCCGCATGAAGGCGCGGTCGAGCCGTTCGCGCGTGGGCGACGGCCAGCAAACAACTACAACGGAAAACACCGATGAAGAAACCTTCGACCGACGCGCATCTTCTCGACATGGCCCGCGCGGGCGCGGGCGAACTGGGCAATCACGCGATCGACGAATTCATGGCTGGGCGCCTCACGCGCCGCGAGCTGCTGCGCCATGCGAGCATGCTCGGCTTCGCGCTGGCCGCGGGCGGTCTCTTCGGCCTGCCGGCGGCGCGCGCGCAGGGCGCGGGCAAACCCGGCGGCACGATCCGCGTCGCGCATCTGACGCCCGCGGGCGCCGTCGATCCGCTCACGGTGACGGACGCGGCCGGTCTCGCGCTCATCAATCAGACGGGCGAATTCCTCATCGACGACGACAGCGAGCATCTCGCCTTGCGGCCGGCGCTCGCATTATCCTGGAAGTCGAACGACAAGGGCGACGTATGGACCTTCAAGCTGCGCCCGAACGTGAAGTTCCACGACGGCCAGCCGATGACCGCGAAAGACGTCGTCGCGACCTTCAACCGGCTGTCCGATCCGGGCGCGGGCTCGGCGGCGCTTTCCGTGCTCAAGGGCGTGCTGTCCAAAGATTCGGCGAAGGCCACCGATGACCACACTGTCGAATTCCATCTCGACGCGCCCAACGGCAATTTCCCGTATTACGTCTCCTCGAATACGTATAACGCGGTGATTCTTCCCGCGAACTTCACCGGACCCTACGAGAAGACCTTCATGGGCACGGGCGCGCTGAAGCTGGAGAAATACACGCCGAAGGTCGGCGCGTCGTTCGTGCGTAATCCCGACTACTGGGGCGAGAAGGCGCTGCCGGATCGCGTGCAGTTTTCCTTCTATGCGGACCACCAGGCGCAACTTCTCGCGATGCAAGGGCGCCAGGCCGACGTGATGGGCGACTTCACCGTGCAAGGCGGCATCGCGATGCTGACGAATCCGCAGTTCAAGGTGCTCGGCACGAAATCGAGTTCGCATCGCCAGATGCACATGCGCTGCGACATGGCGCCGTTCAAGGACAAGCGCGTGCGTCAGGCGCTCGCGCTCGCGATCGATCGCGAAGTCATCGTGAAGGGCCTGTTCCGCGGACGCGCGCAAGTCGGCAACGACAGTCCGTTCGCGCCGGTGTTTCCATCGAGCGATCTGTCCGTGCCGCAACGCAAGATCGACGTCGCGCAGGCCAGGAAGCTGATGAGCGAAGCGGGCGTCGCGAACGGCTTCGACGTCACGCTGACGACCGAAAAGTACATGGAGATTCCCGATCTCGCGGTCGTCATCCAGAACGCGGCGAAGGCGATCGGCATTCGCATCACGCTGAAAGTGGAAAGTCAGGACCTGTATTACGGCTCGGGCACGTTCGGCAAGTCGGACTGGCTCGATTCGCCGCTCGGCATCACGGATTACGGGCATCGCGGCGTGCCGAACGTGTTCCTCAACGCGCCGTTGACGAGCGGCGGCACCTGGAACGCGGCGCACTTCAAGAATCCGGAGTACGACAAGCTCGTCGCGCAGTTCGTCGCGGCGCTGGATGTCGCGTCGCAGAAGAAGCTTTCCGGTCAGATCCAGCACCTGCTGCTCGATGAAACGCCGGTCGTGATCCCCTACTTCTACGACCAGTTGATCGTCACGCGCGCGAACGTGTCCGGCGTGCGCTTCAACGCGATCTCGCAGATGTGGTTCGACCGCGCGACGGTATCGGCATAAATGAGCGCATAACCATGAGCACGGCCACGCCGACGGCGCACGTCGCCGATTTCGCCAAAATGAAACGCGTCGCGCGCTTCATCGGCGTGCGGCTGCTGCTCGCGCTCGTCACGCTGTGGCTTCTGTCGATGATCGTCTTCGCAGGCGGCCAGCTTTTGCCCGGCGATGTCGGCCGCGCGATTCTCGGGCCGCTCGCCGATGCGCGCGCGGTCGCGGCGCTGAACCATCAACTCGGTGTCGACCGGCCGCTTCTCACGCAATACACGGGCTGGATCAGCCACTTCCTGCGCGGCGACATGGGCGAGTCGTACGCGTTTCGCGCACCGGTCGCGCCGTTCATCGGCGATGCGCTGTGGAATTCGGCGAAGCTCGGCGCGCTCGCGTTCGTCGTCGTGGTGCCGCTCGGCATCGCGGGCGGCGTGTTTGCGGCGCTGCACTCGGGACGCTGGATCGACCGCGTGATCAGCATCGGCGGATTGACGGCAACGGTGGTTCCCGAGTTCGTGTCGTCGATCGTGCTGATTCTGATCTTCGGCGTGTGGCTGCAATGGCTGCCGATCGAAGCGACCGCGCCCGCCGGCTCGGGCTTCCTGACGCAGCTCGAACATCTGATCCTGCCGGTTCTGCCGCTCGTGTTCGTGTTCTTTGGCTATATCGCCCGGATGGCGCGCGCGGGCACCGTCGAAGCGCTCGACGCCGACTATACGCGCACCGCGATTCTCAAGGGCCTGCCGCAACGTGTCGTGATTCTGCGGCACGTCTTGCGCAACGCGCTCCTGCCGACCGTGACCGTTGCCGCGACGCAGCTCGGCTACATGATCGGCGGTCTCGTCGTCGTGGAGACGCTGTTCCACTATCAGGGCATCGGCTCGCTGATCTACAACGCCGCGAAGGCGAAGGACTTTCCGATGCTCGAAGCGGGCGTGCTGACGATCGGCGTCATCTATACGGCCGCGAATCTGATCGCCGATGCGCTCTACGTCGTGCTCAATCCGCGCCTGCGCTCGGGTGACGCGCAATGAGCACCGCGACCGCTCCTGCGTCGAAACCGCGCCGCTTCGAAGCGCTCGGCGCGCTGATGCGCTCGGCCACCTTCGACATCGGCGTGCTGATGCTGCTGTTCTGGGTCGTCTGCGCGCTTTTCGGACACTGGCTCGCGCCGCACGATCCCTATGCGTCCGATCCGCTCAACTCGCTCACGCCGCCGTCCGCCGATCACTGGTTCGGTACCGATCAACTCGGCCGCGACGTGTTCGCGCGCGTGATCGTAGGCTCGCGCGACATTCTCACCATCGCGCCGCTGGCCACCTTGCTCGGCACGGCGGCGGGCACGGCGATCGGGCTCGTCGTCGGCTATTTCGACGGCTGGGTCGATGCCGTCATCGGCCGCGCGATCGATGCGCTGCTGGCGCTGCCGCTCGTGATCGTCGCGCTGCTCGCGCTGGCCGCCGTCGGCGCGAGCAACACGACGGTGATCATCGTCATCGGCCTGACGTTCGCGCCGATCACCGCGCGCACCGTGCGCGCCGCCGTGCTGAGCGAACGTCACCTCGACTACGTGCTGGCGGCGCAACTGCGCGGCGAGAACGCGCTCTACATCATGTTCGCGGAGATCCTGCCGAACGTGCTGCCGCCGATCATCGTCGAGGCGACGGTGCGGCTCGGCTATGCGATCTTCGCCGTGGCGACGCTGTCGTTCCTCGGCTTCGGCATCCAGCCGCCATCAGCCGACTGGGGCCTCGCGCTCTCCGAAAGCTATACGTTGATGGCGGGCGGCGCGTGGTGGACCGTCGTGTTCGACGCCGCCGCAATCGCGTCGCTGGTCGTCGGCGTGAATCTCGTCGCCGATGCCGTGCAAGGAGTGCTCGACCGATGAACGGACCGCCGCCATCGGCATTCCCCACTTTTGGCGCCGCGAAAGGCGATCAGGCCGACGCGCTGACGGTCGTCGGGCTCACGGTCGCATACCGGGCGCGCGGACGTGAGCGTGAAGTGCTGCAGGACGTCACCTTGCGCGTGAGGCGCGGCGAGACGTACGGGCTCGTCGGCGAATCGGGCTGCGGCAAGTCGACCGCCGCGCTGGCGGTGCTGCGCTACCTGCCGCGCAATGGCCGCGTGAAGGCTGGCCGCATTTCGATCGCCGGGCGCGACGTCGCCACGCTCGGCGCCGACGCACTGCGCGGCATGCGCGCCAACGCCGTGTCGATGGTCTATCAGGACCCGGGGCGCGCGCTGAATCCGTCGCTGACGATCGCGCGGCAGGTCTCCGAAGCGTTCGAGGTCACGGGCGCCTCCGCCGACGAAGCGCTCACCCGCACCGCCGAGATGCTGAGGCGCGTGCGCATCGCGTCGCCGGAACGCGTGATGGAAAGCTATCCGCATCAACTCTCGGGCGGGATGCAGCAGCGCGTCGTCATCGCGATGGCGCTCGCGTGCAATCCCGAACTGCTGATTCTCGACGAACCGACGACCGGCCTCGACGCCACCGTCGAAGCCGAAGTGCTCGATCTGATCGCGCAGTTGCGTGACGAGATCGGCACGGCGGTGCTGTTCATCAGTCACAACCTCGCGGTGATCGGGCGCATGTGTGACCGCGTCGGCGTGCTGTATGCGGGCAAGCTCGTGGAAGAAGGCGCCGCCGCCGATGTCTTCGCGAAGCCGCGTCATCCGTACACGGTCGGCCTCTTGCGCTGCCTGCCGCGCGAAGGACGCTCGAAGGAAACCGGTCGTCTCGACACGATTCCGGGCTCGCTGCCGCTGCCGGGATCGATCGCGCAGGGCTGCATCTTCGCGCCGCGCTGCAAGCTCGCCGACGAGCGCTGCCTGAAGGACGCGCCGCCGCCCTATCGCGTCGCGTCGGCGCATGGCGATCAGATGGCGCGCTGCCACTATCACGAACGCGCGGAAACGCTGCCGCGCTCGGCCGATGAAGCGCCCGTGCCGATCGCGAACGGCGAGAATCAGCCGCTTGCCTTGTCGGCGCGCAATCTGTCGAAGACCTTCCGTGTCGGTGATGAAGACGTGCGCGCCGTCCACGATGTCTCGCTCGATCTCGTGCAAGGCGAAACGCTCGGGCTCGTCGGCGAATCGGGCAGCGGCAAGACCACGCTCGCGAAGCTGCTGCTCGGCCTCGTATCGCCGGACAAGGGCGCGTCGCTCGAACTCGACGGCGCGGCGCTGCCCGAACGCGTGACCCAGCGCAGCGGCGAGCAGGTCAAGTCGCTGCAGATCGTGTTTCAGAATCCGGATTCCGCGCTGAACCGCGCGCATTCGGTGCGGCAACTGATCGCGCGTTCGCTGTCGAAGCTGGGCGCGCTGCGCGGCGAGGCGAAGGAAGCACGCCTGCATACGTTGACTCAGGCCGTGCGCCTGCCGGAGCGCTATCTGAGCGCGCGCACGCGGCAACTGTCCGGCGGGCTCAAGCAGCGCGTCGCGATCGCGCGTGCGTTCGCGGGCGATCCGCGCGTCGTCGTCTGCGACGAGCCCACGTCCGCGCTCGACGTCTCCGTGCAGGCCGCGATCCTCAATCTGCTCGCCGATCTGCAGCGCGAACGGCGCGTGAGCTACGTGTTCATCTCGCACGATCTGCATGTGGTGCGCTATCTGTCGGATCGCATCGCGGTGCTGTATCTCGGGCGCATCATGGAGATCGGACGCGCCGCCGCCGTCTTCGATGGCCCGCAACATCCGTACACCGAAGCGTTGCTGTCGTCGGCGCCGTCGATCGACGGGACGCTCGCGAAGCGCATCCGGCTGTCGGGCGAATTGCCGAGCGCGGCCAATCCGCCTTCGGGCTGCGTCTTTCATACGCGCTGCCCGCGCAAGATCGGCGCTATTTGCGAGACCGAAGCGCCGCCCTGCCGCAATGCCGGCGACGGCCACACCATTCACTGCCACATTCCCGTCGACGAATTGCGCGCCTTGCAGCGTCAGGAAAGCTGAGCGCGGGTTATTCATCGGAACCAAAGCGGCCTTGCGCGTCTCTCATCGGTTCACCGTTCAAAACAACGAGGATTCAATCGATGAAACCCGCCCTTTCCGCCACGCTCTTTGCACTTACGTTCGGCGTCGCCATGGCCGCCCACGCGCAGAACGCGCCGCAACCTCCGGCGCCCGGCGCGTCCGATCCGACCTTCTCCGCCTACTCGCTCGCGCAGCAATGCGCCGCCAAGTCCGACGACACCGCGCAAGGGCAATGCGTGGGCGCGGTGCGCGGCATCGTGCGCGGCTATCAATACGGCGTGCTGTTCCTGTCGCAGCGCGCATCGCTGCCCGTTGGCGAGACCAAGCGCGTGTCGCTGTGCCTGACGGACACGAAGGTGTCGTCGATCGTCGACGACTTCCTCGCCGACGCGAAACAGGTCAACGAAGCGGATCTCCGGCGCACACCCGCGGAAGTCGCCGTGCTCGGGTCGGTGCACGCGCATCACGCGTGTACGTGAACCTGATCCGACGCGGCATCACAGCATCTCGAGCGAGCGCTTCGATTTCGGCGGCTTGAACTGCTGGTCGATGTCCGCGAGTTCGTCGGCGGACAGACACAGGTCGAGCGCCGCGCGATTCTCGCGCACGTGCGCGACGTCCGCCGCCTTCGGAATCGCTAAGACTTGCGGCTGCTGCAGCACCCACGCGAGCGCGACCTGAAACGCCGACACGCCGCGCGCCGCCGCAATTCTTTCGAGCGCGCCACCACGCGGCAGGCGCGCGTGATCGACGGGGCTATACGCCATCGCGGGCATGCGCCGCTCGCGCAGCCACGGCAGCAAATCGAATTCCGGCCCGCGCCGCGCGACGTTGTAGAGAATCTGATCGGTCGCGCAGGCGTCGCCGCCGTCGAGTGAGACGAGCTCTTCCATGTCGTCGGTATCGAAGTTCGACACGCCCCAGTGGCGAATCTTGCCGTCGCGCTGCAATCGCCCGAAACCCGCGACCACGCCTTGCAGATCCTCGCCGCCGCGCCAGTGCAGCAGATAAAGATCGATGCGATCGGTCTTCAGGCGTTTCAGGCTGCGCTCGCACGCAGCCTGCACGCCGCGCTCGCTGCCGTTGTGCGGATACACCTTGCTGACGATGAACAGTTCATCGCGCCGGTCACCGAGCGCTTCGGCGATGAGCTTTTCGCTTTCGCCGTCGCCGTACATTTCGGCGGTATCGATGAGCGTCATGCCGAGATCGACGCCTTCGCGCAACGCGGCGATCTCGCTCTTGCGCGCGTTCGGGCGCTCGCCCATTTCCCAGGTGCCCTGACCGAGTTTGGGAATCGCTTCACCCGATGGGAGCGCGACGGTCGTCGGAATGGATTGCGCCATGAAGAAGCCTCCTTGTGTATCGGTCGATTATGGCGCAAGGCCAGAGAATGAAGCGCGCGACGGGATGTCCTTGACAACGGAAGGGATATACATGCCGCGGCCCTCGGTAATCAGCGCACGTCGAGCATGCGGCAGGCGTTACGGGGCTCGAATGGGCGAATCCTCACAAGCGAATTTATTAGCGAGCCGCAACGTCCGGCAAACCATCCAAGCCTTCATCCTTGTGCATTGCACGAGTAGAATTCACTTCTTTATCGAGTCAGTCGTCGATTGAATCAGGCGCGTTAATTTAGAAAATCGAAAAGACCGCCGCATTCATTAAAAAATCTTCTCTTCGCGCGACGCATCTGATATATGAAAACATTTTGAGCGCCATCTTGATATAACGAACGAAGTTCGGAGTCAACAACCACACGAATCACCATGAATTAAGCGATGCGAACATGTGACAAAAAAAGGAAGAGATGAAGGACGTATTTTCTTAACGCATGCCTTTCGGACATGTAAATTTCGAATAGCGCCTGCGAGAGCGCATCGGGCTACTTCGATTGAAATTCTTTTCCGATAATGCCGGGCCCATAAAGAACCTTCACGAACGTGCAAGTAGATATTGCAATATTGGTCAGCTCTCAATATTATCGACTTCACAGCATGTTCCAAAGCCGGACACAAGCGTGTCGAAGAACATCTCGTCCGGATCCTGTGGCACCACTGAGAGGGCAATAAAGATGAATCAGATCCACGCAATGCGCGTCTTCGTGCGAGTGGCGGATACGGAAAGCTTTCGCCGCGCCGCTCAGCAACTCGATGTCTCCAATGCGCTCGTCACTCGGGCAATTGCCATGCTCGAAGCGCATTTGAGAACGCGCCTCATCAATCGCACTACGCGCAATCTTTCACTTACGGAAGCCGGCACGCGTTATCTCGAAGGTTGTCGTGCGCTTCTGGAAGAACTCGACCATTTAGAGTCGACCGTCACGCATACCGAGGGCGAGCCTAGCGGCACTTTGCGCGTGGTCGCCTCGAGCGCGCTGTCGCTGCTCACGCTGACACCGCTCATTGACGGCTTCCGCAAGCTCTTTCCAAGGGTCAACGTGCGCCTCACGCTTGCCGAGCGACATGTCGATCTGGTCGAGGACGGCTACGACGTCGGCATCGTCACGGCGTTCATGGTGTCGAGCACGGCGCTCATCGAACGGCCGGTCGGCACCAGCACGCTCATCCCGATTGCCACGCCGGCTTTCATCGCCGAGCACGGCATGCCCGCCGCGCCCACCGATCTGCAGACCTTGCCGTCCGTCGGACTCCCGAACGACATCCGCAGTCAGACCTGCCACTTCAGACACAACCGCGGCTCCGCCGATCAGATCACGCTGGCGCCCGTCTACACCGTCAACAACGGTCTGATGGTGCGCCTGGCGACCCTGAAAGGCATGGGTTTTTCGATTCTGCCCGAAGGCATCGTGCATGCGGATCTGAAGGACGGCACGCTCGTGCGCCTGCTGGATGACTACTCGATCGACGACCCGGACATGAAGGTGTCGATCGTCTATCCGGGGCGGCAGTATTTGCCAGCCAAGACGCGCTATTTCATTGATTACGCGCTCGATTATTTGAGCAAGGAGTTCGGAATGGGCAACAGCCGTCCCGACGAAATGATGCGGCAACCCATGCCGCCGATGATGCCGCTGCAGACCACGATGCACGCGTCGGCGACCGCGAACTGAAAGAAGTGAAGTCATACGCCGGCTGAGCGCAGCCGGCTCTGGGGCCAGCGCGGCGAGTCGACCGTCTGGCCCATCCATCCCGGCGCGAATCCGCTCTCTCAAGCCACGCCAGACTCAAATTTCCCCGTACTCCGAGTTCGACGCATCCGGCGCCGCGCACATCTCGCGCAAAAGCGCCGCCTCGCGCTCGTGCACTTCGACCGGCATGCACAGCGCGCCTGCGTAAGCCAGATAGCGCGCGCGATGCTGCCCGTTGCGAAACGCGACGACGCCTTCACGATGCACGCCCAAAAGTCCGAGCAAACCCGGCGAGCGGCGCACGCTGATCGTCACGTAAGGCATTTCCGGCACGCGGGGATTATCCGGGTCGAGAAATTCGCGGATGCCGCGCGCTTTGCCCGCGTGCCAGTCGTCGACGGCTTTTAGCACGTAGTCGGTGTCGTCGCGGTCGGCGCACGCGAGCAGCTTTCTCACGTCGACGAGCACGACCTGATGGCGCGAGCCAACGCCGGAGAAAACGCGTTTCAGGCGCACGAAGTCATACAGCGGATGGCTCTGGAGCCTGACGATCCAGACCGCTTCTGCGGCGGTCGGCGCAACCATCGTGTCCATGTTCGTCATGAGAAGAAGACTGCGGCGCGCGCGCCCCGTGCGCGCGTGTTTCGCATACCAACGACTATCGGCAAACGCCTTGCGATCTTGAATAACCGCCGCGATATGAGGCCGGCGAGGACGCCGACGAGGACGCCGACGTCAGTTAAACTTTTACACCCTAGCTGCGATTCATGAAAGCGCCATGACGGGCACGTCGCGTGCTTTTGTTGCCAGAATCGAACACACGACAAGGCCTGACGATATGCCCGTCACGCCGCTGTCACGCTCGCCTCGTTCCAGGATCCGTGGACACCTCTTCCGATCTCATCGTCGCGCGGCCAGAAGGACTCTTCTGCGTGCCGGGCAACTTCCATATCGACCCGTGGCGGCCTGTCGAACGCGCCGTCATCACGCACGCGCACGCGGATCACGCGCGCTTCGGCCATGCGCGTTATCTCGCGGCCGAGCCGGGCGTCGGCGTGTTGCTGTCGCGGCTGCCGGGCATCGACGTGCAAGGGCTCGCCTACGGCGAAGCGATCGTCGTGAACGGCGTGCGCGTGTCGCTGCATCCCGCGGGACACGTGCTCGGCTCGGCGCAGGTGCGCGTCGAATACCAGGGGCGCGTGTGGGTCGCGTCCGGCGATTACAAGGTCGAACCCGATCCGACCTGCGCGCCCTTCGAGCCCGTGCGCTGCGATACGTTCATCACGGAATCGACGTTCGGCTTGCCGATCTACCGATGGGACAGCTCGCGCGAAGTCTTCGACGGCATCGACGCATGGTGGCGTCACAACGCAGCGCAAGGACGCGCGTCGGTGCTGTTCTCGTATTCGTTCGGCAAGGCGCAGCGCATTCTCGCGGGCGTCGATGCCGCCATCGGCCCGATCTTCTGCCACGGCGCGGTCGAGCCGCTCAATCGCGCGTATCGCGAAGCGGGCGTCGCGCTGCCGCCGACGCGCCTCGTCAGCGAGATCGCCGCGAAAGACAAGGCGGCGTTCAAAGGCGCGCTGATCGTGGCGCCGCCGTCCGCGCAAGGCAGCACGTGGATGCGCCGCTTCGGCGAATACAGCGACGCCTTCGCGTCCGGCTGGATGCGCCTGCGCGGCACGCGACGTCGCAAGGGCGTCGATCGCGGCTTCGTGCTCTCGGATCACGCGGACTGGCCGGGCCTGCAGCTCGCCATCGGCGCGACGGGCGCCGAGCGCGTGATCGTCACGCATGGGCAGATCGAGCCGATGGTGCGCTGGCTCTGCGAGCAAGGGCTCGACGCGGGCGCCTTCAAGACCGAATACGGCGACGATGCCGTAGAAGCGGACAGCATCGTCGACACCGCCGGGAGCGCGGCATGAAACGCTTCGCGACGCTCTACACCGCGCTCGACGCGACGACATCGACCAACGAGAAGCTCGAGGCGCTCATCGCGTATTTCTCGGGCGCGGAACCGGAAGACGCCGCGTGGGCGTCGTACTTTCTCGCGGGCGGCAAGCCGCGCCAGTCGGTGCCGACGCGCATGCTCGTCGAGTTCGCGCGCGAACGCGCGGGCTTGCCGGAGTGGCTCTTCGAAGAGTCGTATCAGGCGGTCGGCGATCTCGCCGAAACCATCGCGCACGTGTTGCCGCCGGCGTCGGGCGAATCGTCGCTCGGGCTCGCGCAGTGGATCGAGGAGCGCGTCCTGACGCTGCGCGGCGTGGCTCCCGTCGAACTGCGCGAGCGGCTCTTGTCGTATTGGGACGAGCTGAACTGGAGCGAGCGCTTCCTGCTGACGAAGCTGATCGGCGGCGGCTTTCGCGTGGGCGTCGCGCGGCAGCTCGTCGTGCGCGCGCTCGCGCAAGTCGCGGGTGTCGATCACAAGCGCATCGCGCAACGCATGGTCGGCTGGACCGATTCACGGCAGGCGCCGAGCGCCGCGCGCTATCTGCGGCTCATCGCGCCCGCCGCCGAAGGCGACGATGTCGACACGCCGCACGAAAGCGATATCGGCCTGCCCTATCCGTTCTTTCTCGCGCATCCGTTGCAGGCCGATCCTGCGACGCTCGGCGCGCCATCGGACTGGATCGCCGAATGGAAGTGGGACGGCATCCGCGCGCAACTCGTGAAGCGCGCGGGCCGCGTGTGGATCTGGTCGCGCGGCGAGGATCTCGTCACCGAGCGCTTTCCGGAACTCGCGGCCCTCGGCGAGGCGCTGCCCGACGGCACGGTCATCGACGGCGAGATTCTCGCGTGGGAGCCGGACGCCGCCGCGCCGTTACCGTTCGCGCGCCTGCAGCCGCGCATCACGCGCAAGTCGCTCACGAAGAAAGTGCTCGCCGATTCGCCCGCCGCGCTGCTCGCCTACGATCTGCTCGAAGCCGATGGCCGTGACCTGCGCACCGAGCCGTTGCATCTGCGGCGCACTCGACTGGACGCGCTCGCGTCGTCGCTCGCGGTGGACGTGCTGCGCGTGTCGCCGATGGTCGTCGCGCCGGACTGGAGCGCACTCGCCGCGTTGCGCGAAGAAAGCCGCGCCCGCGGCGTCGAAGGGCTGATGCTCAAGGAGCGCGAGTCGATGTACGGCGTCGGGCGCACGAAGGCATCGGGCACGTGGTGGAAGTGGAAGATCGATCCGTATGCGATCGACGCCGTGCTGCTCTACGCGCAGCGCGGCCACGGACGCCGCGCGAGCCTCTACACGGATTTCACCTTCGCCGTATGGGACGAAGCGGACGGCATGCGCACCCTCGTGCCCTTCGCGAAGGCGTACTCAGGCCTCACCGACGAGGAAATGCGCCAGGTCGACGCGATCGTGCGCAAGACGACCATCGAGAAGTTCGGGCCGGTGAGGAGCGTTACGCCGACGCTCGTCTTCGAGATCGGCTTCGAAGGCATACAGGCGAGTCCGCGTCACAAATCGGGCATCGCGGTGCGCTTTCCGCGCATGCTGCGCTGGCGCACGGACAAAAAGATCGAAGACGCGGATACGCTCGACATGCTAAAAGGCTTCCTGAACGAGGTCACGGCATGAACGACGCGCCCGAGTCCGCGGACAAGGAACGACGCCGCGCGCCGCGCCCTCGCCGCGTGCCGCGCACGCGCGCCGCTCAGGCGAAACTCGATGCCGCCGCAGAGTCGTTCACGCCCGCGCCTTTCGCTTACGACGCGACCGAAGCCGCGAAGCCGATCGAAGAACGCATCGCGCGCTGGTTCGATGAACGCGGCTGGCAGCCGTTCGAATTCCAGCGCGAAGCGTGGCGCGAGATTGGGCGCGGCGCGAGCGGCCTGCTGCACGCGACGACCGGCGCCGGCAAGACGTGGGCCGTATGGCTCGGCGCGCTCACCGCCTATGCCGGCAAGCCGCCGAAACCGAACGCGCTGCCCGCGCCGCTGACGGTCCTCTGGATCACGCCGATGCGCGCGCTCGCCGCCGACACCGCCCGCGCGTTGCAGGCCGCGGTCACTGCACTCGACGTGCCGTGGTCGGTCGGCCTGCGCACCGGCGACACGACTTCGACCGAACGCGCGCGTCAGAGCCGCCGCATGCCGTCCGCGCTCGTGACGACGCCCGAGAGCCTCACGCTGATGCTGACGCGCGCCAACGCGCAGGAAGAACTGAAGCATCTGCGCATGATCGTCGTCGATGAGTGGCATGAATTGCTCGGCAACAAGCGCGGCACGCAGACGCAACTCGCTATCGCCCGGCTTGCGCGCTGGCGGCCGGAGCTGCAAATCTGGGGGCTTTCGGCGACGCTCGGCAATCTCGCGCTCGCGCACGACGCGCTGCTGCATCCCGTGAAAACGCCGCGCGTCGTCGTGCGCGGCGCGCAGCCGAAGACGCTCGTCGTCGATACGCTGATTCCCGAGACCATCGAGCGCTTTCCGTGGGGCGGGCATCTCGGCGTGCGGCAGGTCGGTCCCGTCGCCGATGAAATCGAACATGCGCAAAGCTCGCTCGTCTTCACCAATACGCGCTCGCAATCGGAAATCTGGTATCGCGCGCTATTGGAGTTGCGCCCGGAATGGGCCGGACTGCTCGCGCTGCATCACGGCTCGCTCGACAAGGAAGTGCGCGATTGGGTCGAGCTTGGCCTGAAGAACGGCCAACTGAAGGCGGTCGTGTGCACGTCGAGTCTCGATCTCGGCGTCGATTTTCTGCCGGTTGATCGCGTGTTTCAGATCGGCTCGCCGAAGGGCGTCGCGCGCCTCATGCAGCGTGCCGGACGCTCGGGGCACGCGCCGGGCCGCGTATCGCGCGTGACGATCGTGCCGACGCACGCGCTAGAGCTCGTCGAAGCGGCGGCGGCGCGCTGGGCGATCGAGGAACGGCGCATCGAAGGGCGCGACATGCCGCTGAAGCCGCTCGACGTGCTCGTGCAGCATCTCGTGACGGTGGCGATCGGCGGCGGTTTCACGCCCGCCGATATGCTCGATGAGGTGCGAAGCGCCTACGCGTATCGCGATCTGACGCAGCAGGCGTTCGACTGGGCGCTCGCGTTCGTCGAGCGCGGCGGCGCGTCGCTCGCGGCGTATCCCGATTTTCATCGCGTCGTGAAGGACGATGACGGCGTGTACCGCGTGCCGCGCGAGGATCTCGTGCGCAGGCATCGCAACAACGTCGGGACGATCGTCGCGAACGCGACCATCAACGTCGCTTACATGACGGGCGGAAGAATCGGCGCGATGGAGGAATCGTTCATCTCGCGTCTGAAGCCCGGCGATGTCTTCACGTTCGGCGGACGCGCGCTGGAACTGATCCGTGTGCGCGACATGACCGCCTATGTGAAGCGCGCGACCTCATCGCGCGGTGCGATGCCGCAATGGGCCGGCAGCAAGATGCCGCTGTCGTCCGAACTCGCGGACGCCGCGCTCGTGATGTTGGCGCGCGCGAACGACGGCATCTACGACGAGCCCGAGATGCGCGCGATCAGGCCGTTGCTCGACTTGCAGGCGAAATGGTCCGCGCTGCCGGGGCCGGGCGTGCTCGTCGTGGAACTGGTGCGCTCGCGCGAGGGGCATCATTTGTTCTGCTATCCGTTCGCGGGACGCATGGCGCATATCGGGCTGGGTTCGCTGATCGGCTGGCGCGCCGCACGCGATCAACCGGGCACGTTCTCCATATCGATGAACGATTACGGCTTCGAATTGCTGTCGGCGCGGCCGTTCGATTGGGAGACGCTGATCGCGGAAGGGCTATTCTCGCCGGACGATCTGGAGCACGACATTCTCGCGAGCCTCAACGCATCGGAGCTGTCGGCGCGGCGCTTTCGGGAGATCGCGCGCGTGTCGGGGCTGATTTATCAGGGGCATCCGGGGCAGCAGAAAAGCGCGCGGCAGTTGCAGGCGTCGAGCGGTTTGTTCTTCGAAGTTTTCCGCAAGCACGACAGCGGCAATCTGCTGCTCGCGCAGGCGGATCAGGAAGTGATGCTGCAGGAACTGGAACTGGGCCGCATCCGCGCGGCGCTCGAAAGAATGAACGAGAGCCGCCTGGCGCTGACGCGTCCGAAGAAGCCGACGCCTTTTGCGTTTCCGCTGATCGTCGCGCGCTTGCGGGAGAAAGTGAGCACGGAAAAGCTGTCGGATCGCGTCGAGAGGATGCTGGCGGATCTGGAGAAGGCGGCGAGGAACTAGGCAGACCGACAAAACAGACCCGTCGGCCGCGAAGCGGGGCCGGAGCTTGCGGGCGCTGTACCAGCGCGATTAAACGCGCGGCTTGGCGGACCGTGCGCGATCGAAGCCCGGTGGGACCTTCGAGAGCACTCGCTACTTTGGGTTCCATTCAACCAATCGCCTCTGCCGCGGCCGGTGTGAAGTGCTTTAGGCTGGGGAGAGCTGCTTTCCCCTCCGCCGGGGAGGCGGCTACTGAACGAAAAAGCGAGACAGCAGCAGCAAAAATGAGCCCACCACCAGAATCCCTGACGATCGACCTAGCCGGCCACAAGCTGCTGCTCTCAGCAAACCGAGCAGCCTTCGATCCACAATCGAAAAGCCTCTTCATCGCCGATGCGCATTTCGGCAAGGACGCGGTATTCCGCGCCCGCGGCATCCCTGTGCCCGTCGGCACGACGCCCGAAAGCCTCGCGCGGCTCGATGCGCTCGTCGCCGCGCATCGGCCGGAGCAAATCGTCTTCCTCGGCGACCTGCTCCACGCACGCGAATCCCACGCCGACGAAACCCTCGACGCCCTCGCCGCATGGCGCGCGAAGCATCGCGAATTGCGGCTCGTGCTCGTCGAAGGCAATCACGACAAGCACGCGGGTGCACTACCCGCCCTCTTCGGCGTCGATGTCGTGAAAGAGCCGCATAGGCTCGGCCCGTGGGCGCTTTGCCATCATCCGCAAACGGTCGACGGCGCTTACGCGCTCGCCGGGCACGAGCATCCGGTGTACCGGCTCGCGACGCGCGTCGACAGCGCGCGCCTGCCGTGCTTTCGCTTCGGCCGGCGCGCGGGTGTGCTTCCCGCGTTCGGCGCGTTCACGGGCGGCTTCGAAGTCAATCTCGATGCGCGCGGCGAAGCGGTCTACGTGATCGCCGGCGAACGCGTGTTCCCGCTCAGTGATAGATCGTCGTCGACGATTGCAGCTTCGTGAGCTTGCCGCGCTGATAGCCGTACCAGCCGAGATTCGACTGCATCACGACCTCGTCGCCCTGCCAGAAGACGCGCTTGACCGTCATGCGCTGGCCCACGCGCTGCACGAGCGGCGGATTGCGGCGGAAGTCGTAGAGCAGCGGGCCGGTGTCGGATTGCACCAGCATGCGCGTGACGGTGTCGGCCGTGGCCGAGGTTTCATCGAAATGCGCGACGCGCTTCGCGTCGAAGCGATCAAACACCTGCGTGTCGATGAGCGCCGCCATGCCGGATTCGTCACGCAGGAAATGCAGCGTGCCCGCTTTCGTGGCGATGGGACCGGCCTCGCTGCTTTGGGCGTGGATCTGCGGGGCCAGCGACATCGCGCCGGCGAAAACGGCCGTCAGGCAAAGTTGTTTCAGAGACATCGTTCTCATGGGTTTGCTGCGTTTTTCCAACACTCACCGGCATTCTTCATGCGCAAGGAATGAGCGTCGGCGCGTGTGTTACCGGAAACATCTGACGCATCCCGGACGCGCGCGGGCAACAGTCCTGCGCGGCCGCGTCATCCGCAAGAATATCCGTTCTGCGCGAGGCGGCGCGCGGCCGTCGCGAATCAGGGTTTATACCAGCATCAAAATTGACGTTTCGGTAGAATTCGAGCCTTCCTTGCGCTCGCGCGCCACTCTCCTTTTCCCGCCATGCCTCTGCCTCTTTTCGCTCTCGCCGTTGCCGCGTTCGGCATCGGCACGACCGAATTCGTCATCATGGGCCTGTTGCCCAACGTCGCGCGCGACCTCGCGGTGTCGATTCCGGCGGCGGGCATGCTCGTGTCCGGCTATGCGCTCGGCGTCACGGTCGGTGCGCCGATTCTCGCCGTCGTGACCGCGAAGATGCCGCGCAAAAAGGCGCTGATGAGCCTGATCGGCGTGTTCATCATCGGCAATCTGCTGTGCGCGCTCGCGCCGAACTACTGGGTGCTGATGGGCGCGCGCATCGTCACCGCGTTCTGTCACGGCGCGTTCTTCGGCATCGGCTCGGTGGTCGCGGCCGATCTCGTCGCGCCGAACCGCCGCGCGCAGGCCATCGCGCTGATGTTCACCGGCCTCACGCTCGCCAACGTGCTCGGCGTGCCGCTCGGCACGGCGCTCGGCCAGGCGGCCGGCTGGCGCTCGACGTTCTGGGTCGTCACGCTGATCGGCGTCGCGGCGGCGGGCGCGCTCGCCGTGTGCCTGCCGAAGCACATCGAGATGCGCGAAACCAGCATCCTGCGCGAATTCGACGTGCTCAAGAATCCGCAAGTGCTGATGGTGCTCGGCATCAGCGTGCTGGCATCGGCCAGCCTGTTCTCGGTGTTCACGTACATCACGCCCATTCTCGAAGACGTCACGGGCTTCACGCCGCACGCGGTCACCTATGTGCTGCTCCTGTTCGGTCTGGGTCTCACGGTCGGCAGCACGCTCGGCGGCAAGCTCGCGGACTGGAAGCTGCTGCGCTCGCTGCTGTCGTTTCTGCTGGCGATCGTCGCGATCCTGACGATCTTCGCGGGCACGATGCACGAGCCCATCGCCGCGATGATCACGATCTTCTTCTGGGGCGTGCTCGCGTTCGCGATCGTGCCGCCGCTGCAAATGTTGATCGTGAACCGCGCGAGCGATGCGCCGAATCTCGCGTCGACGTTGAATCAGGGCGCGTTCAACCTCGGCAACGCGACGGGTGCGTGGCTCGGCGGCTGCGTGATCAGCGCGGGCGCGCCGCTCACGTCGCTGCCGTGGGTCGGCATTCTGATGGCGGCAAGCGCGTTCGGCCTCACGCTGCTCTCGGCGACGCTCGACAAGCGCGCGCGCCGTCTGTCGGTCGGGCAAACTGCCTGATTTCGTCGATGCGGTGCGGTGAATGAAGGGCATTCTCTCGCGTGACTTTCTCGCGCTGATTCTGAGCGTGGCGGTCGTCGGGCTGGGTCTCGGCGCGACGCTGCCGCTCACCGCGCTGGCGCTGACGCAGGCGGGCCACGGCACCGACATCGTCGGCCTGATGACGGCGATGCAGGCAGGCGGCGGGCTCGCGATCGCGCCGTTCGCGAGCCGTGTGGCGCATCGGCTGGGCGCGCGCGAGACGATCGCCGGCACGGTGATCGTCGCGGCGCTGTCCACCATCGCGATGCAGTTCACCGCGAACCTGTGGCTGTGGGCCGTGCTGCGCTTCCTGTGCGGCGGGGCGCTGATGCTGCTCTTCACCATCGGCGAGGCGTGGGTCACGCAACTCGCCGACGATTCGACGCGCGGCCGTGTCGTCGCCATTTACGCGACCAACTTCACGCTGTTCCAGATGACGGGCCCGGTGCTCATCACCGTGATCGGCGGATTGCCGACGATGCGCTTCGCGATCTGCGGCGCGATCTTTCTGCTGGCGCTGCCCGCGCTCGCCTCGATACGCGGCACGCCGCATGCGCTGGCTGCGGAAGAAGGCGAACACGGCGACTGGCGCAGCGTGCTGCCGCGCATGCCGGCGCTCGTGATCGGCACGGGCTTCTTCGCGCTTTTCGACACGCTCGCCCTTTCGCTGATGCCGCTCTTCGCGATGTCGCACGGCATCGGCGAGGAAACCGGCGTGCTGTTCGCATCGGCGATCCTGCTCGGCGACACGACGATGCAGTTTCCGATCGGCTGGCTCGCCGACCGCATCGGGCGCGCGAAGGTGCATGCGGGCGCGGGCGTCGTCGTGGTGCTGCTGTTGCCGCTCTTGCCGTGGGCCGTCGCGCATCCTTGGATTTGCTGGCCGCTGCTCTTCGTGACCGGCGCGGCGGCGGGCAGCGTCTATACGCTGTCGCTCGTCGCGTGCGGCGAACGCTTTCGCGGTCCGACGCTCGTTTCCGCGACGGCGATCATCGGCGCGTCGTGGAGCGTCGCGAGCTTCGGCGGGTCGATCGTCGCGGGCACGCTGATGGAGCGCATCGGCGCCGATGCGCTGATCGGCGTGCTGACGGCGGCGGCGGGGGCGTTTCTCGTGGCGGCGTGGTGGGAATGGCGTGCCGCGTCGTGAAACTCACCCACGCGCCGGCAAAATCTCCCCGACACACTCCCCGAACCCGACGCGATACCCCTCTCCCTGACACCATCCGCGCAAGGTGATTTCGTCGCCGTCCAGCAGGAACGCGCGTTCGCCGCCCTCTTCCAGCTTGACCGGCCGCTGACCGTTCCACGTGCTTTCGAGCAAGCTGCCGCATGAATCCGGCGTCGGTCCGCTGATGGTGCCCGAGCCCATCAGATCGCCGACGCGCGTGTTGCAGCCGCCGACCGTGTGATGCGCGAGCTGTTGCGCCATCGACCAGTACATCAGCCGGAAGTTGGTGCGCGAGATGGTCGTCGCCCGTTGCGCGCCTTCCGGACGAAGCGTGACTTCCAGCTCGATATCGAACGCGTGATCGCCTTGATGACGCAGATACGCGAGCGGCTGCGGCTCCTGCGCGGGCGTCGCGGTGCGGAATGGTTCGAGCGCATCGAGCGTGACGATCCACGGCGAAATGGTCGTCGCGAAACCCTTCGAATTGAACGGCCCGAGCGGCACGTATTCCCATTGCTGGATATCGCGCGCGCTCCAGTCGTTGAGCAGCACCATGCCGAAGATATGCGCCTCGGCGTCTTCACATGGGATCGGCTCGCCGAGCACATTGCTCTTCCCGACGATGAAACCCGTCTCCAGTTCGATATCGAGCTTGCGGCACGCGCTGAACACCGGCCGCTCGTCGCTGGGCAGCTTGATCTGGCCGTTCGGGCGCCGCACCTTTGTGCCGCTCACCACGACCGACGACGCGCGCCCGTTATAGCCGACGGGAAGCTCCGACCAGTTCGGCAGCAGCGCGTTCTTCGGATCGCGGAACATCGAGCCGACGTTCGTCGCGTGCTCTTTCGACGAATAGAAGTCCGTGTAGCCGGGAATCTCGACGGGCAGATGCATCGTCGCATCCTTGCGCGGCACGAGCGTGCGGCGGCGCAAGCCGGCGTCGTCGCGCAGCGTCGCGTTGCCTTGCGCGAGCAACGCGGAAAGCGCGATACGCACATCGCGCCAGGTTTGCTGGCCGAGCGCGATGAAGTCGTTCAGGCGCGACGCGCTGAACGTGCCGTGTCCGTCGATGAGACGTGCGTCTTCGAGCGCGGCCAGATCGGCGATCCAGTCGCCGATCGCGACGCCCGCGCGCGGTCGCGCGTTCACCGCGTCGCTGAAAATGCCGAACGGCAGATTCTGTATCGGGAAATCGCTCGCCGGATCGTTCGCGGATTCGATCCAGCTTTTCAATGCGGGGGCAAGCGTGGCTTTGAGCGCGTCGTTCATCGTTGCTCCGGGTTGAAGTGTTTCGTGAGACCTTGCCAGCACTCGTAGTAATTGGCCTGCAATTGCGCCGTTTCGAGCGCGAACTGCGTGGGCTTGATGAGCGTGCGCGTTTCGAACATGAAGGCCATCGTGGCGTCGACTTTGGCGGGCTTCGATGTATCGCTCTTCGATGCCTTTTCGAACGTCTCGGCGTCCGGGCCGTGCCCGGACATGCAGTTGTGCAGGCTCGCGCCGCCTGGCACGAAGCCTTCGGCCTTGGCGTCGTACACGCCGTGCACGAGGCCCATGAATTCGCTGGCCACATTGCGATGGAACCACGGCGGACGGAACGTATCCTCGGCGGCGAGCCAGCGCGGCGGGAAGATCACGAAGTCGATGGTATCGACGCCCGGCGTGTCGCTCGGCGATTGCAGCACGAGAAAAATCGACGGATCGGGATGGTCGTAGCTGATCGAGCCGATGGTGTTGAAGTGGCGCAGGTCGTACTTGTACGGCGCATAGTTGCCGTGCCACGCGACGACATCGAGCGGCGAGTGGCCAATATCGGCGCGCCAGAGCACGCCGTTCAACTTCGTGACGAGTTCGAATTTGCCTTCGCGGTCTTCATACGCGGCGTTCGGCGTGAGGAAATCGCGCGGATTCGCGAGCCCGTTCGAACCGATCGGCCCGAGATCCGGCAGTTGCAAGAGCGCGCCGAAGTTTTCGCAGACGTAGCCTCGCGCTTCGCCATCGGGCAAGCCCACTGCGAAACGCACGCCGCGCGGAATCACGGCGATTTCGTACGGTTCGATATCGAGTTTGCCTAGTTCCGTGAAGATCGCGAGCCGGCCCTGCTGCGGGACGATCAGCAATTCGCCGTCGGCGTTGTAGAAGAAGCGGTCCTGCATCGACCGGTTGGCGGCGTACAGATGAATCGCGCAGCCGGTCATCGATTCGGCGGCGCCGTTGCCGGCCATCGTCACCCAGCCGTCGATGAAATCGGTCGGCGCCGCGGGCATCGGCAGCGGGTCCCAACGCAGTTGATTCGGCGGCGTCGGCGGAACCTCGGCAAAGTTCGCGACGAGTTTGCCGCGCCCGATCTGCGTGAACGGCTTGTGCACGGCGGCCGGCCGGATGCGATAGAGCCACGAGCGCCGGTTATGCGCGCGCGGCGCGGTGAACGCCGAGCCGGACAACTGCTCGGCGTACAGACCGTAGGCCGCGCGCTGCGGCGAGTTGCGGCCGATCGGCAGCGCGCCCGGCAACGCCTCCGTGGCGAAGTCGTTGGCGAAGCCGGATTGATAGTGCTGGTTCGCGTCCGTGTGCGTCTCGAACGTTGGCATGGTCGAAATCCTCGACGAAAAGAACGACAGGTCTGGCGACGACACGCATTTCGCTGCATGTCGCTGCGTTTTACGCATGGTAAAACTAATTACGATTAGTGAAATGTCTCGTAAACCCTTGATCGACGCATTCGCTACGGCATATCAATATGTGAATTTGGTGCTGGACGCGGTGTTGCGCGCTGATACCATCGACCAATTCCAATGACAATCGCCTGGTACGGCCCGCCTTGCGAACCCGATCGCCCATTCATGATTGCGCCTTCCTTGCCTGAACTCGTTGCCCGCGCCTCGAAGCATCCGTTTCTCGGCGCGCATGTCGTGCTTGGAGAAAACGGGCATGCGGGGCAGGCCATCGCGCATTACCACGAGCTGTGCATTTCGAGCGCCTACGAGCCGATTTTCGATGTCGGCACGCACAGCTTTCCGCAGACTTTGAGCGCGTCGCCGGAGAGTGCGGAGCGTTTCGGCGATGAACTCGGCGTGCAGGCGTTGACGCTCATTCAGGGCGACGCGCCGCGCGATCCTTTCGGGCAGCTCGAAGATGATCGGGAGCTCGTGGCTCTGGACCGGTTATCGCGGGCGCTGCATGCGTTCAATTTCTTCGGGCCGCATCGGCCGGGGTTGTTGTTCTTGCGGGTGCATGAGCGGCTTCTGAAGAGCGTGAAATACGATCACGGGCAGCATTTCTCTTCCGTGCTGATGGAGTTCGGCTTGAGCCCGTCGCGCGTGGTGATCGAATTGCCTGCGGCGGCGGTCGCGCACAAGACGTTTCTTGGCTATCTCACCAAGAGCTATCAGCATTACGGGTTCAAGGTCGCGGGGAATCTGCCGAATGCCGGGCAGATCATGGCTGTGTCGGATATGGCGCGGCTTGATTTCATCAAGATGGATGCGGGTGCGGCTTTACGTGATTCTGTTGTAAAGCATCTCGTGGCTTATGCGCATCGGCTGAAGATTCCGCTCATTTTTTCGAATGTTACCGATGAAGCGATGTTTAACGCGCTTCAGCAGTTCGATGTGCATTTCGTGCAAGGGCCGGTGTTTGATGCGCATCCGATTCTTAATGCGCGGTAGGCTTTTTGCCGGATCCCGTACACGACTGACGTGGGCAGACTGGCAACTCGTGAAGCGAAGATACGGACCACAAACAACAAACGCAGCGATGCGCCTTCTCGGCACCTATGCGATTTCTTGAATTGCAAGCGCATCAAATTCAACGGCTATCGCAAATCCCGCTGTCGGATGCAAGTAGACAACGTGTTGCGCTGTCCGTTTGCCTCGCAACGATTGCTTCAGAAGAAGCTGAGCAATTGCATTGACCTCGGTGTTAGGCCGAGCTTCCTCCATTGATAGCACGATGTTGACGGTGCCACCGTTCTCAATGCCAAGGCGAGTCATGCCTGCGAAGGTGATTGAAACACGACGACTAGCGAGGCATAGACCCAGCGTCAACGTGTCAGGACAAGTGGACGCGTCATTGCCTTGTAATGCAATACTGTCCACATACCAATCGTGAAAATAGTCGAACGTTTTCAGCGTCACATTAATGTCAGTCACTGCTCACCTCAACGAGGAAAAATCGATACCGGCCATCCTTGGTCGCGCGAAGTGCCGTCCCAATTATGCGCGTGCGGATTTGGCTGTCCGTGATGAGAATCAAAGTCGATGTCAACTGCTGCCGATCCGTCAGTACCGTACATGCGCCATTGCTTTTTCATGCCGGGACCACTTTCGATCCACGAATTGGGATCGCCGTTCATGCTGGGAATCCCGGCGACATCGATCGCCTCGCCGCCTGGCATCCCGGGCGAGTATCCAAGAGGCTGCGCATCACCGAGCAACGATGCGCTGTCGCCGTCGTCAGTATCGCGGAAGCTCTTGAGCATCGAATCGCCGTGGTCATCGTCACTCGAAGCCGCGCCACCGAACGTGGCCCCGGCTATCGTCTCCGCAGCGCCAAGCCAGTCAAAGCCGCTTTCGTCACCACTCCCGCCGAAACAAGCGCCCGCGCTCGCTGTGGCAGCTTTGGCCGCAACCCGAACGGGAATGTAGGGCGAGTCATCGACAAAGGACCCGTCCGCGTTAAGCGGTAGGTACTGACCGTTGCGGACCCCGTAGACGGTCGGCTTTGGGTCTGGCGCACGCTTCGCCCAGCTTTGCGGCGCATATTGCCGGGCAACCCGCCGGCTGCCCCGCCAAGCACGGTCAATAGCAGGAATGAGCTGGCCATCGCGTACCGCATCGCGGAGGATACGCGTCAGATCTTCTCCATCAGCCGAACGCGCGATGCGCAAATGATCACTTATAAAGGTGACATACGTGCTGAAGTCGCTACAAGCACGAGCGTCGCGACGACTGACGGAAAGCCGGAGCAGCCGGTCGAAGTCCTGCCGATCCTGTTCGATCTGCTCTTCGCGCTGCTTGCGTGCGTTCTGCCGTTCCTCATAGGAGAGCTTCCAGCCGCGATCAACGTCCTGCACGTCACGGGCAGGTACGAGCGAACATTCCCAGTCGCTCGTGAGTGACAACCACGGCGCGTTGTATGAGTATTGCCCAATCGGGAAACGACATGTCACCTCCACGTTTAGCAGGAGTGCCAAGCGTAGCGGACAGCAATGCGACGTTCGCAAGTGCATCGCAAAAACGAGGGGGGCGACGCCGATGTTCGCTCCTGCTCGAATTCCATGCGAGAAAAATTGCGTAGGAATCGCTATAACGTTCGGAAGATCATAGGGGAGCCAAACCGCGCGCGACCGGTCTTGAAGCTAATAAACCGACGCGACACGGGATTCTCCGAAAGCCAAAGCAACGAGCGAGAGAAAAAACCCAAAACCATTACCCCCTCAACCGATGCATCAACGGCTTCAAAGCCGGATAAAGCTCCCGATAAACCTCAAACCGTTCCGAATAAACGAGTTGCCGCTCAGCATCCACCTGAGCCCTTTCCACCAACGTGACCCACCCGCCTTCAGCCGTTTCGCGAGAAACCAGCCCCGCGCCCAACGCGGCCAACAACGCCGCGCCCATCGGTGCTTCGACGTCCTGCTCGATCGACAGCACCGGATACCCGGTCACATCCGCAATGATCTGCATCCACAGATCCGAATGCGCCGCACCGCCGACGACGATCAGCCGGTCATCGAGCGATTGCGCTCCACGCCGCCCCGCCTCCATGTTGTGCTTCAACGCGAACGCCACCCCTTCGAGCACCGCACGATAGAGCGTCGCCCGCGTATGAAACAGATTCAACCCGACGAACGTCCCCGAAGCGCGCGCATCCCAGACCGGACTGCGCTCGCCCATCAGATAAGGCAGGAACACGACGCCATCCGAACCCGCCGCGACCTTCGACGCCGCCTCTTCCAGCAACCGATGCGGATCGCCATGCGGCGTCGCCTTGGCTGCGGCGATTTCGCCCTGGCAGAACTGATCGCGATACCACGCGACGCACTGCCCCGCCGTGCTCGCGCCGCCGAACACATACAGATCGTGCTTGCCGTTATAGACGTGCGGCATCGATACGAGTCCATGACTCGCATCGACGGTCTGATTGATGTAACCCCAGCACATGCTCGTGCCGATCATCGCGACATGATGACCCGCCTTCGTCACGCCCGCCGCAAACGTCGCCACGGCTGCATCGACGCCGCCCGCGACGACCGGCGTGCCCACAGCAAGACCGAGTTCGCCGGCCCATCGCGGTAAAAGTCCGCCCACCACGTCCGATGACTCGACGAGGCGCTGCGGCATCATCGATGCGGGAATGCCGAGCATGTCGAGCGCCTCGTGCGACCATGCGCGCTTCGCAACGTCGTATACGCCGCCGAGATTGCCCGCCGAACTGTGATCGACAGCGAGCTCGCCCGTCAGGCGTTGAATCACGAACGCGTTGGGCGGCAGGAAATAGCGCGTCTTCTTCCACACGTCCGGCTGATTCTTGCGCAGCCAGAGCATCTTCGTGAAGCCGTAGTAACTGTCGACGCCATTGCCCGTGATCGACTCCAGCCGCTTCATGTCGACATGCTCGCGCACCCAGTCGACTTCCGCGGTCGCGCGCCGGTCCATCCAGATGAGGCACGGATAAAGCGGCTCAATGTTCTCGTCGACGGGAATGCCCGAGCCGCCGTACAGGCTGCTCACGCAGAGCGACTTCACATCGCTCGCGGCAACGCCCTTCTCACGCGCCTTCGACACGACGCCGGCGATGCACTCCGTCACGGCATCGAACCAGACCGACGGCCATTGCTCGGCCCATAACGGCTTCGGCGTATCGGGATGGTAGGCGCTCGAATGGTGCGCGACGATCGCGCCGTTCGTATCGACGAGCAATGCCTTCGTGCTCTGCGTCCCGATGTCGATGCCGATCACGTAATCCATGTCTGTCTCCCGCGGGCTGTTTTTTGCGCCTATCGTTGAAGCACTGGCTCACGCACCTTCGTTCAATGGCCGTCACGTTGCCTATCCGGGTTATTCCCGATCCACGCTCGTCGTCGAAATTGGTGCGGCGCAGCGCGGCCCCGCCGCGCGCCTGCACGCCGCAATCGCATGCCGCACGGCGCGCGAATTGCGCCGCATCGCAAGAAATGACACGCAACGCGGCGCCTTGACTTTCCAGAGTGCGAATACGATCATTCGATCATTCAATGAGCAAATGCTCATTCATCCGCTTTGACCGCCATCGCGCGGCGATGCGAGCTGCCGTCCGCAAGAACGGACGCACAGCCAATCAGAGGAAGAGAAGACATGACTAGCGAAGCCAACGTGATCCTGCACATCGGCGCCGGGTCTTTTCATCGCGCGCATCAGGCGTGGTATCTGCATCGACTGAACGAGTCAGGCGATAAAAGCTGGTCGCTCGCCGTCGGCAATATTCGCGGCGACATGAACGCCGTGCTCGACGCCCTCGCCGCGCAAAACGGCGAATACACGCTCGAAACCGTTACGCCGAAGGGCGAGCGCGAGTACGAGACCATCCGCGCGATCAGGAAGGTCGTGCCATGGTCGGCGGATCTGGCTGAGCTCATCTCCGTGGGCGCGGACCCGACAACGAAGATCGTCTCTTTCACCGTCACGGAAGGCGGCTATTACCTCGACGAACACGACAAGCTCGACACCGCCAACGCCGACCTCGCCGCCGATCTCAAAGGCGGGAAGACCACGATCTACGGCGCGCTCGCCGCGATCCTCGATGCGCGCATGAAGAACGGCGCGGGCAAGGTGTCGCTGCAGAACTGCGACAACCTGCGCAGCAACGGCGACCGCTTCAAGGCCGGCATGCTCGAATTCCTGCAACGGCGTGGCGAGACCGCGCTGCGTGAGTGGATGATCGCGAATACCTCGTGCCCGAACGCGATGGTCGACCGCATCACGCCGCGCCCGACGCCCGATGTCGCCGAGCGCGTGAAGGCCGCAACCGGTTTGGACGACAAAGCGCCCGTGATGGCTGAGAAGTTCATCCAGTGGGTGATCGAGGACGACTTCATCGCGGGACGGCCCGCGTGGGAAAAGGTCGGCGCGGAGATGGTCGAATCGGTGCATCCGTACGAGGAGGCGAAGATCCGCATCCTCAACGCGAGCCATAGCTGCATCGCGTGGGCGGGCACGCTCGTCGGCCTTCAATACATTCACGAGGGCACGCAGGACATGGAGATTCGCGCGCTCGCGGACGCCTACGTCACCGACGACGTGATTCCCTGCCTCACGCCGAGCCCGATCGATCTCGCGAAGTATCGCGATGTCGTGCTCGACCGCTTCAGCAATCCGTATATCAAGGACACCAATCAGCGCGTCGCGGCCGATGGCTTTTCGAAGCTGCCAGGCTTCATCGCGCCGACGCTGTCCGAATGTTTCGCGCGCAACGTCGATCCGGATTCGACCGCGATCCTGCCCGCGCTCTTCTTCCGCTTTCTCGAACGCTGGCATGAAGGCAAGCTACCCTACACGTATCAGGACGGCGTGATGGACCCGGCCGTCGCGCACGGCTTCTTCACGGCGTCCGATCCGATCAAGGCGTTCACCGCCGACAAGCTCTTGTGGGGCAGCATGGCGCAGTCGGAAGGGCTAGAGCGCGTGATGCGAAACGCAGTCGCGAAGGTCGATGCGTGGCTGAAGAACCGGCCATAAGCAGGTTGTTATCACTGCGTTAAGCGCCATCGTGAAGCGCGCGCCGCGCCGCTCGGGTAATGTGCTCATGGCGCGGCGCGGCGCGCGGCGGTAAATTAGCGCCTCCCGCCGCACTGCACTGGCTTCGCTCCTGGTTTTTCGCCGGGTTTCCTCCCGCAACGACTAAGGGTTCGTTCATGTACTTAGGCATCGACCTCGGCACGTCCGAAGTGAAAGTTCTGCTGCTCGCCGCCGACGGCGCCGTGGTTGGCACGGCGGGCACGCCATTCACCGTTTCGCGTCCGAAGCCGCGCTGGTCCGAGCAGAATCCGCTCGACTGGTGGGAAGGCACGCGCGCCGCGCTGTCCAGGCTGCGCGAGAAGTTTCCCGACGAATTCGCGCAAGTGCGCGGCATCGGCCTCTCGGGACAAATGCACGGCGCGGTGCTGCTCGATTCGCACGACAACGTGCTGCGCCCCGCGATCCTCTGGAACGACATGCGCAGCGACAAGGAATGCGCCGAGCTCTACGAACGCGCGCCGAACCTGCACGAGATCGCCGGCAATCTGGCGATGCCTGGTTTCACTGCGCCGAAGCTTCTGTGGGTCGCGCACAACGAGCCTGAAATCTTCAATCGGACCGCGTGCGTGCTGTTGCCGAAGGACTATCTGCGCATGCATCTGACGGGCACGAAAGTGTCGGATCCTTCGGATGCCGCCGGCACGCTCTGGCTCGATGTCGCGCGCCGCGACTGGTCCGACGAACTGCTTGCCGCGTGCAGGATGTCGCGCCAGCAGATGCCGTCGCTGGCCGAGGGCAGCGCGCCTTCGGGCACGTTGCGACCCGAGCTTGCGCGCGAATTCGGTTTGCGCGATGGCGTGGTGGTCGCGGCAGGCGGCGGCGACAATGCCGCGAGCGCGGTGGGCATCGGCGCGACCGATCCCGGCGACGGCTTCCTGTCGCTCGGCACGTCGGGCGTGCTGTGCGTGATCGGCGATCGCTTCCGGCCGAATCCCGCATCGGCGGTTCATGCGTTCTGCCATGCGATTCCGGATCGGTGGCATCAGATGAGCGTGGTGCTGTCGGCGGCGAGCTGTTTGCGCTGGGCGTGCAAGCTGACGTCCACCGACGAGCCGACGCTGCTCGCGGAAATCGAAGCCTTGCCCGCCGATACGCTGCCTTCCGCGCCGCTCTTTCTGCCGTATCTGAGCGGCGAGCGCACGCCGCACAACGATCCGTATGCGCAGGGCGTGTTCTTCGGCATGACGCACGCGACCGATCGCGCGCTGCTCGGCTATTCGGTGCTCGAGGGCGTGACACTCTCGCTGACCGATGGACTGGATGCGCTGGAATCGGCGGGTACGCAGGCGCGTGCATTGTCGATGCTTGGCGGCGGCGCGCGCAGCGCCTACTGGGCACAAATGTTCGCCGATGCCTTCGATACCCCGACGCGCACGCATGGCGGCGGTGAGACCGGCGCGGCGCTGGGCGCGGCGCGGCTCGGCTGGCTCGCGGCGGGCGGCGATCCGGCGACGGTGCTCGCGAAGCCCGAGATCAAGCAGGAATTCGCGCCGAATGCGGCGCGGCATGAGATGTTGCGGGACCGGTTGAAGGGGTTTCGGGAGTTGTATCAGCATGTGAGGCCGTTGTTCGATCCCGCTCGGCCGCGGTTGGCTTGATTTTGGGGTTCGTTTGAGCTTCTATGGAACTTGCGGCCGTGTTGGTTTCCTTGTTTGCTCTGCCTGCTTTGGGCTTCTATGGAATCCTGTTTTCGTGCCGGTCTATTTGTGTTGCCCCTGTGCGGGGCGGCAGTCACTTTCTTTACACCGCTGCAAAGAAAGTAACCAAAGAAACAGCTATCCCCAGCCTAAGCATTCATGCCGGCCGCGGCACAGGCGATCGATAAGTGGTCCGGCAGTAGCGAGTGCCTCCAAAGGTCGAACCGGGCGTGGATCGCACACGGTCTGACCAGCCATAACTCTACGCACACTGGTTCAGCACAAATGGCTCCGGCACAGCGCTACGCGCTGCCGCCGGGTCTGCAAGGGAAACCAACGGTAGGCAGGCACATGCAGTGAGATTGAGACGTCAGCAAGAAAACGCGCGCAGACCCGATTGACCGGTCGGCCGCGAAGCGGGCTGGAGCTATTGGTGCTGAACCGGTCAGTAGTGCGGCGCGATGTGACGGACCGTGCGCGATCCAAGCCGCGTGAGTATTGTGAGGGCACTCGCTACTGCCGGACCACGAGAGTAGTTCTGTGCCGCGGCCGGCATGAAGTGCTCAGGCTGGGGATAGCTGCTTTCTTTGCCTACTTTCTTTGCGTCGACCAGAGTTGGCGCTTTAGCGCTTACTCTGGTCCCGAGCAAAGAAAGTAGGTGCCGCCCCGCACAGGGGCAATGCTAATAAACCGACACGAATACGGGATCCGGCAAAAACCAAAGCGAAAGCAACGAGCAAAGAGCAAAGAGCAAAAAAACCAAACCATACCCACAGTGCCCAAATCCACCGAAAAACTCGATCTCGCAACACGCGCAGCGTGGCTCTACTACGTCGCCGGCAACACCCAAAACGAGATCGCCGAAAAGCTCCAGATCTCGCGCCCGGTGGCGCAGCGGCTCGTCGCCTTCGCGGTCGAAAAGAACCTCATCCGCGTGCGCGTCGATCACCGCATCGCGGATTGCCTGTCGCTCGCAAAAGCGCTCAGCGACCGCTACGGCCTCGCGATGTGCGAAGTCGTGCCCATCGACGGCGACGCGCCCGAACAAGTCGACCGCAAGCTCGCGGTGGCAGGCGCGCAGGTCATGGAGCGCTATCTGCTCGATGAGAAGCCGCTCGTCGTGTCGATCGGCAGCGGCCGCACGCTCAAGGCTTGCGTCGAGCAGATCGGGCAGATCGACCGGCCGCAGCATCGCTTCGTGTCGATGGTCGGCGCGATTGCTCAGGACGGCTCGTCGAACCGTTATGACGTGGCGCAGCAGCTATCGGAGAAAACCGGCGGCAAGCACTTCATGCTGCCCGCGCCGCTCATGGCCGACAGCGTCGCCGAGCGCGCGCAATGGGTCAATCACCGGCTGTATCGCATCGTCGATGAACTCGCGCACCGAGCCGACGTGGCGTTCGTCGGCATCGGCAATGTGGGCATGAACTGCCCGCTGCACGAGGACGGCTTCATCACGAGCGCGGAAGTCGACGAGCTGGTGTCGGCGGGCGCGGTGGCCGAATGCCTCGGCCTGCCGATCGATGCCAACGGACGCCGCGTGCAGTCGAAAACCGGCGCGCGCGCGACGAGCCTCGCACTCGACTCGCCGCCCAAACGCCCGACGATCGGCTTCGCGGGCGGGCAGCGCAAGCGCAACGCGCTGATCGCGGCGTTGAACGGGCAATGGCTGTCGGGGCTCGTGACCGATGAGTTGTGCGCGAAGGCGGCGCTGGACGCGTGATTCATTGCCGCTCGGCCAACAACCTCCGGCACGCCTCATAGAATCGCATGCCGAGTCGATATTCCGGTGAAGGCTCGGTCAGCGGATCGATCGCAAGCTGCAGGATGTCCTGCTCACTCAGATCCGCGTCGCCGGCAAACAGGAGTCGTCGAATACCGTTGCTGAGAAGTCCTTCCCGCTCCCCCAGATTCAAGGATTCGAGTTCCGCGTAAGCGATCGTGGATTCGTTTCTGAACTTCGGCGTGGCGAGAAACGGCACGGTGATCCTTGCCTGCAGTTTCCCGCGCGCGATCCACTCCTTGTACAACACATCCACTGCGATTTCACTCCGCTCGGCCGGGAACAATTCTCTGAGTGTCTGCTTCCCCTTCGGAGTGACGAGGTAAGACGCTGCGCAATAGGCGTAAATACCTTTCGCGTCCAGCAGATTGACGCCGGAAATGCGGTGTCGATCCGCCTCTTCTCCCGCGGCTGCGCAACGTCCGCGCATCTGCTGCTCCGCAAGACTAAGGAGAAACGGAGCCTGATGATTGAACGGACAGCAATCGAAGAACAACACGTCAGCATCCGCATTCCCATTGACGAAGGCGTCGATCACGCTCTCGTTGAACACTGTCGGAAATTGACGGCTGATCTCCACGTCGTCTTCGAGAATCAAGGTTGCAGAAAGCGGCGGCGACTGAAAGATCGCCTCCTCGTGCGAACGCCGGCAGGCCCAGACGCCGTTTGTCCCCGCGTTATCGAGTGGTCCTTGCGTAAGGCCATCTATCGCCGGGAAGCGCGTGATGCAGCCCTGATAGCCAAGCGCGCTCAATTGCGCCTCCATGCGTTCAAACCTGTCGCGGCTCGACGCCAGGTTGATGTAGTACCCGTCCAACCGCATGCCTTATGTTCCTGTTGTCGTTCCCGTATTAAGGGAATTGAAAAGCAACATCGTAGTATCGACTTGGCTAATCAAGGATACGGCGATCCCATTTGAGAAAAAATTCCACACCGCCGTCATCGGTGCCGCCCCCGCGACACGGACTCATCAATATCCGATTTCCGCCTCCACCTCCAGCCCAACCTCAAGCACGACACCCTCGCCACCCACGACGATCGCGTTCTTGCCGAACGTGAGCGCGCCGTCGAACTGATCGCTGCCGCGATACGCGCTCATCGTGTCGAGTGGTTCGTGCGGCCACGACGGATTTGGCGCGCCCGTGTCCTGATCGATCGACGGAATCGGGCAGCGCGTGCAAAGCTTCACGAGCCGCAATTGCGCCTCGCCGATGCGCATCTCCGCGACATAATCCTCCTCGTAGGCATCGAGTCCGCCGATCACGAGATTCGGCCGGAAGCGATTCGCCGCGATGCCCGGCGCGCCCTTGATCGACAAGCGCGCGTTGAGATCGTCGAGCGATGACTGGCCAACCACCAGCAGCGGGAACTGATCCGCGAAACGCGTGTGCGCGGAAAGCGGCGCGGTCCATTCGTCGCTGACATCGCGGCGTGCGGACGGTGCGAACCGCGCGAGGCGCGCTGGCAGGCCGAGGAACGCCGTGAACCATTGCGCCGTGTGCTCGCCGGTGTCGAGCGCATCGACGGTGTCGCGCCAGACGGTCGCGCGCATCGGCCGCGCATCCGCAAGCGCCTGGGCTTGCAAGGGCGTGCGCAGCGTCGGCATGCCGGGCGCATCGATGACGAGATCGTCGCCATCGAACGCGGTCTTGATCAACGCCATGCGCGAATGCGCGCGCTGCGTGAACATGCCGCCCTGCGCGTCGGTCACCATCCAGTGGCGGTCGTATTCGAGCCCCGTGTCGAAGAGCATCGCGCGGCGCAGCGAAATGCCCGCGCAAGACTTGATCGGATAGACGAAGAGTTCGTTCAGGACAGGCATGGCGATAGCGTGTGGGAGCGCGCCGGCCATCGGGTGTGGCCAGTCGGAACCGCGATTATCGCGCGTATACAACGTTCAAGAAAAAAGCGCCGCTCTCCCGAACGGCGCTGTGCATGCCATCAGACGCACATCAGGCCGCCGTCGCATGCTCCCGCAGCCACGAATCGACGACCTTGCGCGTGAACGCCTGCCCTTGCGCGTCGAACAGATGGCAATGATCCGGCGCTGCGCCGAGCTTCAGCTTCTCCCCGCGCGCATGCTTTTCCAGCGGCGGAATGCGCGAGATCAATCCATCCGGCGCGACCTCGGTTTCGGCATAGAGATAAGCCGCATCCCCGAGCGTTTCGACCGTCATCGCCGAAGCGGACAAACCATACTCGCCCGCCTCCGGTGAATTCGGCTGCAAGTGCTCCGGACGCACGCCGACCGTCACCGCATCGCCCGGCTTCGCATTGCCCGGCAACACGCCGACGAGCTGCGTCTCGCCCGTCGCATACTTCACGAGCACGCCGTCGTTCTGCACCGCGGCCACCGTTCCCGACATGAAGTTCATTTTCGGCGAACCGATGAAACCCGCCACGAACCGGTTCGCCGGCGCGTGATACAGCGTGTTCGGCGTGCCGACCTGCTCGATATTCCCCGCCGACAACACCACGATCTTGTCCGCGAGCGTCATTGCTTCGACCTGATCGTGCGTCACGTAGATCATCGTCGTCTTGAGATCGTCGTGCAGGCGCGCGAATTCGAGGCGCATCTTCACGCGCAATGCGGCGTCGAGGTTCGAAAGCGGTTCGTCGAAGAGAAACACCTTCGGCTTGCGCGTGATCGCGCGGCCGATCGCCACGCGCTGACGCTGTCCGCCGGAGAGCTGCTTCGGCTTGCGATCGAGCAGATGGTCGATGTGCAAGACCTTCGCGGCATTCTTCACCGCAGCGTCGATCGCGGGCTTCTTCTCGCCCGCGAGCTTGAGGCCGAACGCCATGTTGTCGTAGAGCGTCATGTGCGGATAGAGCGCGTACGACTGGAACACCATCGCGATGCCGCGCTTCGCGGGCGGCAACTCGTTCACGCGCGCGCTGTCGATCATCAGTTCGCCTCCGCTGATGTCTTCCAGACCGGCGATCATGCGCATCAACGTCGACTTGCCGCAGCCCGACGGGCCCACGAACACGACGAACTCGCCGTCGTCGATATCGAGGTTGATGTTGCGCATCACCTCGGTTTCTTCGTAACGCTTGCTGATGTTGCGCAGTGTCAGGCTAGCCATGATGTGTGTCTCCTATGCTTTCGGCGCGGTGTCGAACCGCGTCCGGCGCTATCTGATTTCGAACGTCGCGTTTTGCAGCCATTGATCGACCAGGAGAGGCAGGCGCGTCATGTCATCGAATACGAGCTGCGCGCCCGCTCGCTCCAGCGCGCCGATCTGCCCTTCCGTTGCATGGCCGCCGCCGATGAAGCCGAGCACCGGCATGCCCGCCGCCTTCGCCGCCGTGACGCCCGTCACGCTGTCCTCGACGACGAGGCAGCGCAGCGGATCGATGCGCATCGCGCGCGCCGCCGCGAGGTACACGTCCGGCGCGGGCTTCGGGTTTTCGACCATGTCCGCGCAGAAACGCCGCTCGCCGAAGAAGCGCACGAGGCCGGTGCGTTGCAGCACGGCATCGACATACGTCGAAAAGCTGTTGCTCGCGCACGCCTTCGTGAAAGGCACGGCCGCGAGCGCCTCGGCGATGCCCTGCACCGCCGGCGCCTGCATCGCCGCTGCTTCGACAGAGCGCCGGATCACGACGACCTGATCGTGCGTCAGCGTGCGGCCGACCGTATCGGCGGCGCTCGCGAGCACCGCCTCGATGCGCAGGCCGAGCAGCGGCATCACGACCGGCTCGACATCGACGCCTGGCCACACCGCCTGCAACTCCGCGACGAGCATGCGCGCCGCCACCGCTTCGCTGTCGATGAGCACGCCGTCGCAATCGCAGATCAGCAGACGATCTTCGAGATTGGCCCGTTCCAGTGGAGTGAGATTCACGCTCGCATCCTCACTTCACCGCGCCAAACGTGAGACCGCGCACGAGCTGCTTCTGCGAGACCCAGCCGACGATCAGGATCGGCGCGACCGCCAGCAGCGAAGCCGCCGAGAGCTTCGCCCAGAACAGGCCTTCCGGACTCGAATACGACGCGATGAACACGGTAAGCGGCGCCGCGTTCGAGCTCGACAGATTGATGCTCCAGAACGCCTCGTTCCACGACAGGATGATGAGCAGCAGGCCCGTCGATGCAAGGCCGGGCAGCGCCATCGGCATCAGCAGATAGACGATCTCCTGCCACGTCGTCGCGCCGTCGATGCGGCCCGCTTCGAGAATGTCCTTCGGCACTTCGTTGAAGTACGTGTAGGCCATCCACACCGCGATCGGCAAGTTGATCAGCGTGTACACGATGACGAGACCCGAAACCGTATCGAGCAGGCCCGTGTTCTTCCACAGCAGATAGATCGGCACGAGCACGCCGACCGACGGCATCATCTTCGTGGAAAGCATCCACAGCAGGACCGACTGCGTTTTCCTGGTCGGGAAGAAGGCCATCGCGTAGGCGCACGGCACCGCCAGAATCAGGCAGAGCAGCGTGACGCCGACTGAAATCAGCACCGAATTCCACGCGAAGCCGAAGTAGTTGCTGCGCGCGAACACTTCCTTGAAGCTATCGAGCGTCGGCGTGAAGAACAGCGACGACGAATACGCCTGCTGCTCGGTCTTGAACGCGGTGATCGTCATCCAGAAGATCGGGAAGAACAGCAGGATCGACACGATCCACGCAACGATGCCCGGCACGATGTTCTTGACGTGATCGAGCGCGGAGGCTCGCGGCGGTGCGGAAACCGATTGCGTGCTCATGACTCGTACTCCCCTTTGAGGTTCTTCGCGAGCATTCTCACGAGGAAGAACGCGACGATGTTGGCGAGAATCACCGCAAGAATGCCGCCCGCCGATGCGAGACCGACGTCGAACTGCTGCAGACCCAGCGCATAGATCAGGTACGACAGGTTGGTCGTCGCGGTGCCGGGGCCGCCGCCGGTCGTCGTGTAGATTTCCGCGAAGATCGACAGCAGGAAGATGGTTTCCATCATCACGACGACTGCGATCGCGCGTTTCAGATGCGGCAGCGTGATGAAGAAGAACATCGCGAAGGGACCTGCGCCATCGATGCGCGCCGCTTCCTTCTGTTCCTGATCGAGCGACTGAATCGCCGTGAACAGAATCAGGAACGCGAACGGCAGCCACTGCCACGCGACGATGACGATCACCGCGAAGAGCGGATACTCGGCGAACCAGTCGATCGGCTGCATGCCCATCGAGCGCATGAGTCCCGCGATCAGGCCGTACACCGGATGCAGGATCATGTTCTTCCAGATGAGCGCGGAGACCGTCGGCATCACGAAGAACGGCGCGATCACGAGCAGCCGCGCGATGCCCTGCCCGATGAACTTGCGATCGAACAGCACGGCGAGCAGCGTGCCGCCTACCACGGTGATGACCAGCACCGAAATGATCAGCGTCAGCGTATGGCCGATGGATGGCCCGAACGCCGGATCGGTGACGAGGAACTCGAAGTTGTCGAAGCCCGCGAAGCCTTTTACGTCCGGATTCAGCAGGTTGTAGCGCGAGAACGAAAACCAGATCGTCATCGCGAGCGGAATGGCCATCCACAGGAAAAGCAGTCCCGTCGATGGCGAGATCAGCCAGCGCACCGACTTCGCGCGCCGCTTGTCACGCTCGGCGGCGGACTCCTCCAGATGATGATCGGTGATGGGGGGATTCAGTTGACTCATCGTGACACCTCTCGATGATGATGCTGTCGGGCCGCATCGAAAGACACGGCCCGCGTACCGACGTTACTTCTGATAACCGGCCTGCTTGACCGCGCGATCCGCCGCCGCATTGGCCGCCTTCAGCGCGTTGTCGACGCTCGTCTGCCCCGCGACGACACCCGCGATCGACTGACCGACGACCGTGCCGAACGACTGGAACTCCGGAATGCCGACGAACTGGACGCCGGAGTACGGCACCTTCTTGAGCGTCGCGTCGTTCGGATCGGCGGTTTCGATCGCCTTCAAAACGAAGTCGCCGAACGGCGCGGCCTGCTTGTACTCGGGGCGCGCGTAGGTCGATTTGCGCGTGCCCGGCGGCACGGACGCCCAGCCTTCATCCTTGCCGACCATCTCGATATATTCCTTCGAGGTCGCCCACGCGGCGAACTTCTTGGCCGCTTCCTGCTGCTTCGACGTCTTCGGGATCGCGAGCGACCACGACCACAGCCAGTGCGAGCCCTTCGGCGTGACGGCGATGGGCGCGGCCGCAAAGCCGATCTTGTCCGACACCTGCGATTGCGCCTTGTTGTAGAGGATGCCCGCGGCGACGGTCGCGTCGATCCACATCGCGCACTTGCCGGACGACATCAGCGTGAGGTTCTCGTTGAAGCCGTTCGAGCTCGCTCCCGGCGGGCCGTCGTTCTTCAGGAGATCCGCGTAGAAGCCGACCGCCTTCTTCCATTCGGGCGTATCGAGCTGCGCCTGCCACTTCTCGTTGAACCACTCGCCGCCGAACGTGTTCACGACCGTCGTTACGAACGCCATGTTCTCGCCCCAGCCCGCCTTGCCGCGCAAACAGATGCCGTACTGGCCTTTGGATTTGTCGGTGAGCTTGTCGGCGAACTGCTTGATCTGATCGTAGTTCGGCTGATCGGGCATCTTCAGGCCCGCGGCCTGGAACAGGTCCTTGCGGTAATACGTCATCGAGCTTTCGACGTAGAACGGCAGCGCGAACAGCGTGCCGTTGTACGAGAGGCCATCGCGCGCGGTCTTCACGACATCGTCGAGATCGTAGTTGGCGGGCAGACCGGTCATCGGCGAGAGCCAGCCGCGCTTGCCCCATTGCGGCGCCTCGTAGGTGCCGATCGTGATCACGTCGAACTGGCCGCTGTTCGTGGTGATGTCGGTGGTCGCGCGCTGGCGCAGCACGTTCTCTTCGAGAATCACCCATTTCAGCTGGATGTCCGGATTCGCCTTCTCGAAGGCCGGCGCGAGCTTTTTCAGCTCGATCATGTCCGGGTTGTTCAACGTGGCGATGGTGATGGTCGCGGCATGCGCCGACATCGGCACGAGCGCGGCGGCGGCCAGCGCGGCGGAAAACGCGGTGGCGGCGCGACGTGCCCGCGGTTGTGCCCGAACGATGCGTTGAGTGCGCTTTTGAGTCGGTTTCATGCTGGTTCGTCTCCTTTTTGTTGGCACGGGCGCGAGCGGTGTCTCTCGTGACAAGACCGCGCGTGCCGTGTATGCCGCTGCCTGCTTTCGAGGGTGCGCGATCGAAAAATCGCGTGGTTGCCGTGTTTATCCTTGTGCAGCGCCTGCCATCACCGTAGTGGACCTTTCGTCCTTTGCAGCATCGCCGCATTCGACGCGACGCCGTTTCACTATAGACGGTGCTTTCCGCGCTTCAAGCCGCATGCAGCGCACAAGCGGTGCATCAACTCATCCAGTTGCCGCCGTCGACGTTGATCGTCTGCGCGGTGATGTAATCCGCATCCGATGACGCCAGAAAAAGCGCCGCGCCCGTCAGGTCGGCGGGCAAGCCCATGCGCCCGAGCGGCACTTCCTCGCCGACGAGCCGTTTCTTCTCGCCGAGCGGACGATTCTCGTAGCGCGCGAAAAGTGCGTCGACCTCGTTCCACATGGGTGTATCGACGACGCCCGGCGCGATACCGTTTACGTTGATGCGCTCTTTCGCGAGCGCGAGCGCCGCCGATTGCGTGTAGCTGATGACCGCCGCCTTGGTCGCGCAGTAATGCGACACGAGCGCTTCGCCGCGCCGCCCGGCCTGCGATGACATATTGATGATCTTGCCGCCGCGCCCCTGCTGGACCATGCGCTTAGCGACGGCCTGCATCAGAAAGAACATGCCTTTGACGTTCACCGCGAAGAGGCGGTCGTAGACGTCCCAGGATTCGTCGAGGATCGGGCGCATGTCGAAGAGCGCCGCGTTGTTGAAGAGAATGTCGATGCCGCCGAAACGCTCGATGGCGCGCGCCACGATGCGTTCGATATCGTCGCGGCGCGTAACGTCGGCCTGCAGCGCGAGCACGTGCGCCGAGACGTCGGCGAAGCGCTGCGCCATGCCGTGCTCATCCTTAACGTCGACGATGACGACTCGCGCGCCTTCCTCCAGATAGCGCCGCGCGACAGCTTCTCCGATGCCGCTCGCCGCGCCCGTGATGATGGCGACCTTCTCTTTCAGTCTCACCGATGTCTCCGAGTTTTTGCCTCGCTCTCTCGCAGTGAGCGAACGCTCCGCGGATGAACAATTGCTCGTTGTTTGATCGAATGATCGGCGCTGCGCGTGATCGTGTCAAGGAATCGGCACAGTTTTCGATGCTGCAACGCGCAATCGTCTGGAACCTCGGGAAAACCCGTCTGGCAAGGCGCAGCCGAGCAAGCAACGTTCCGTGCCGATGAAGAAAGACGCGCCTTAGGGCGTGCACGTCGATGTGATACGTTATATCATCGCCAAATCGTCCTACCTTGCCGAGGCCGCGTCACCGTGGCCGTCATGACATGACCGCATCCGTCGAAACCATGCTGGCCCGCGCCGAAGCCCTCTCCGCCGAACGCGGTGTCGCGCTCACGCCGCTGCGCCGCCAGGTGTACGAACTTGTGCTGAAGGCACACAAGCCAATCGGCGCCTACGACCTCATCGACGCGATGGAGCCGCAGCGCGGCGCGCGCGTGCCACCGACCACCGTGTATCGCGCACTCGACTTTCTGGTCGAAAACGGCTTCGTGCATCGCATCGAATCGAAGAACGCGTTCATCGCGTGCTGCGACGCGGGCAAGCCGCACGAGAGCCAGTTCCTCATCTGCGACGAATGCGGC
Source organism: Caballeronia catudaia (assembly GCF_001544755.2). Taxonomy (GTDB): domain Bacteria; phylum Pseudomonadota; class Gammaproteobacteria; order Burkholderiales; family Burkholderiaceae; genus Caballeronia; species Caballeronia catudaia. Next base: position 84,477 of record NZ_FCOF02000006.1, read on the forward strand.
AATACGCTCGAAATCCAGGGCCGCGAGCTTGCGTCGTCGCTGTCCGCGAGCCCGCCCGCGCACGGCTTTCAGGTGCATCACCAGGTCGTCGAACTGAGCGGGCTGTGCGCCGATTGTCAGAAGAAGCATCACGGTGTCTGAGCGCGTCATCCATCACCATCACAAAAGGAATTCAATGAAACTCGCGCATCTCCTGACCTGCTTCGCCCTCGCGCTCGGCTTTTGCGACGTGGCTTCAGCGCAATCGGCGCGCGTGCCGGTCGTCGCCGCAGAGAATTTTTATGGCGATGTCATCCGTCAGCTCGGCGGCGATCACGTGCAGGTGACGAGCATCCTGAACAATCCGGACCAGGACCCGCATCTCTTCGAAGCGAGCCCGAAGACCGCGCGTTTATTGCAGCATGCGGCGCTCGTCGTCTATAACGGCGCGGACTACGATCCGTGGATGGAGAAGCTGCTCGCGGTATCGCGAAGCAACGACAAGCGCACGGTGATCGTCGCGGCGCAGCTCGTCGGCAAGAAGGCCGGCGACAATCCGCATCTCTGGTACGACCCGTCGACGATGCCCGCCGTCGCGAAAGCGGTGAGCGCGTATTTGTCGGGCGCGGACCCGTCGCACAAGAGCGATTACGACGCGCGCCTCGCGGCCTTTCTCGACACGCTGAAGCCCATCGACGCGAGCATTGCGCAGATGAAGGCGCACTACAAGGGCGTGCCGGTCACGGCGACCGAGCCGGTGTTCGGCTACATGGCCGATGCGATCGGCTTCGAGATGCGCAATCAGCGCTTCCAGATGGCGGAGATGAACGAGACCGAGCCGAGCGCCGGCGATATTGCCGCGTTCGAAAAAGACCTGCGCGAGCGCCGCGTGCACGTGCTTATCTATAACAGCCAGGCGACGGGCGCGCTGACGAAGCGTCTGCTCGACGTCGCGAAGGACGCGCATGTGCCGAGCGTCAGCGTGACGGAGACCTTGCCCGCGAAGAAGACGTATCAGCAATGGATGCAGTCGCAGCTCGACGCGCTTGCGGGCGCGCTGCAAGGATGGCAACGATGAACGCCGCTGCAACGACGCAAGCCGCGCTCGAAGTCGACCGTGTGACGCTCGCGCTCGGCGGCCGCGAGATTCTCAACGATACGAGCTTCACCGTGCGCAACGGCGAGTTCATCGGCGTGCTCGGGCCGAACGGCGCGGGCAAGACCACGCTGATGCGCGCGCTGCTCGGGCTCGTGCCGCTGAAGAGCGGATCGATACGCGTGAATGGCGAGGCGGTCGTGCGCGGTAACGCGTCGATCGGCTATATGCCTCAGATCCGCACGGGGCTCGCCAACCGCCGCGTGCTCGGCCGCGATTTCGTCGCGATGGCCGCGGACGGGCATCACTGGGGGCTGCCGCATCGCAATGCGCGCATTCGCGCGGATGTCGAGCGCGTGCTGGAACTTGTCGGCGCGCATCAGCTGGCGTCGCGTCCGCTGTCGGAACTGTCGGGCGGCGAGCGCCAGCGGCTTCTCCTCGCGCAATGTCTGCTCGGCAATCCGCGTCTGCTGCTGCTCGACGAACCGCTCATCAGTCTCGATCCGCGGCATCAGACGGGCGTCGTCGAGCTTGTGCGGCGCGTGCAGCGCGAGTTGAACATCACCGTGCTGTTTTCTGCGCACGAGCTCAATCCGCTTCTGAATTCCCTCGACCGCGTGCTTTATCTTGGCAGCGGGAGGGCGGCGCTCGGCACCGTCGACGAGGTCATTTCGAAGCCGGTGCTCTCGCGGCTGTACGGCTCGCCCATCGACGTGATGCGCGTGAATGGCCGCATCTTCGTGATGTCGGGCGATGTCGAGATCGACAAGCTCGATCACGCGCACGAAGAAGGCGACGAACACGAGCATGAGCATGACCACGGTCATGAGCACGATCACCACCACAGTCACGAGAAGTAACAATGTTCGAATACGACTTCATGGTGAACGCATTCGCGGCGTCGGGAATCGTCGCGGTGCTGGCGGGGATCGTCGGGTACTTTCTCGTGCTGCGCGGGCAGACTTTCGCGGGTCACGCGCTATCGCACGTCGGCTTCACGGGTGCGACCGGCGCGGTGCTGCTCGGCATGCCGCCGCTTTGGGGCATGGTCGGCTTTACGCTCGCGGCGGGCGTGGGCATGGGCGCGTTGGGCGAGCGTCTGTCGGGCCGCGATGTCGCGATCGGCGTGATTCTTTCGCTTTCGCTCGGGTTTGGGCTGCTGTTTCTGCACTTCTTCACCGCGTACGCGACGCAGGCTACGGCGCTGTTATTCGGCAACGTGCTCGGCGTGAGTCATGACACGCTGGTCGTGCTGGCGGGGCTTGCGCTCGTGAGCCTCGGGGCGTTGGCGTTCATCATGCGGCCGCTTTTGTTCGCGTCGTTGCAGCCGGAGCTTGCCGAAGCCAAGGGCGTGTCGCTGCGGCTCGTGTCGGTGCTGTTTCTCGCGATCACCGCGCTCGCGGTTGCGGCTTGTACGCAGATCGTTGGGGTGTTGCTGGTTTTTGCGTTGATGGTCGGGCCGGCGGCGGCGGCGCAGAACGTGACGACACGTTTGTCGTCGGGGTTGATGCTCGCGGCGCTGTTTGCGCTCGGGCAGGCGTGGGTTGGACTTACGCTCGCCTACTACACCGACTGGCCGACGAGTTTCTGGATCACCATGCTTGCCGCGCTTGTGTATGGCGCGAGTTTGCTTGGGCGGCGGGGGCATTGAAGGTTTTTTTGCTTCTGCTTTCGCCGGATCCCGTGTTCGTGTCGGTTTATTAGCTTCGCCCCTGTGCGGGGCGGCAGTCACTTTCTTTGCTCGGGACCAGAGTAAGCGCTAAAGCGCCAACTCTGGTCGACGCAAAGAAAGTAACCAAAGAAACAGCTATCCCCAGCCTAAGCACTTCATGCCGGCCGCGGCACAGAACTACTCTCGTGGTCCGGCAGTAGCGAGTGCCCTCACAAAACTCACCGGGCTTGGATCGCGCACGGTCCGTCACATCGCACCGCACTACTGACTGGTTCGGCAACTCAAGCTCCGGCCCGCTTCGCGGCCGATCGGTCAATCGGGTCTGCGCGTGCTTCTTTGCTTAAATCTCTATCTCACTGCACACGCACAAGTTGGTTCGCCCTGCATACCCAACGGCAGCGCGTAGCGCTGTGCCGGAACTCTCTCGTGCTGAACCTGCACGCCCAACGTTCCCGCACGGCAGACCGTGCGCGATCCAAGCCCCGTTAGACCTTCGAGAACACTCGCTACTCCGGGGGCCATTAGATCAATCGCCTGTGCCGCGGCCGGTGTGAAGTGCTTAGGCTGGGGACAGCTGCTTTCTTTGCCTACTTTCTTTGCAGCAGCAAAGAAAGTAGGTGCCGCCCCGCATAGGGGCAGTGCTAATAGACCGACACGAAATCAGGATTCCACAAAAAAAACAATAAAAAACCAAAAAATCACCCACCCAAAACCCGCGCATGATGCGCGACATGCTCTCCGACGAATGTCGAAATAAAGAAGTACCCGTGGTCATAACCTTCATGCCGCCTCACGGTTACCTTATGCCCTGCCGCAAGCGCATTGCGCTCCAACACCTCGGGATAAAGCTGCTCCGCGAGAAACTGATCCGCCAGTCCCTGATCGATGAGAATCCCGCCTTCGAACCGCGCCGCCGCATCGCTCTTGATCAACTCACTGGCATCGTATTTCGCCCAGGCGGCGCGATCATCCCCGAGATAGCCGGTAAAAGCCTTAACGCCCCAGGGACACAGCGAAGGCGCCGCGATCGGCGCAAACGCCGACACACTGCGATAGAGACCAGGATTGCGCAACGCAAGAACGAGCGCACCATGCCCGCCCATCGAATGCCCGAAGATACCGATGCGATCCTCCCGCACCGGCAGCTCCGCAAGCACGACGTCCCGCAACTCCTGCACATACGAATACATCCGATAACGCCGCGCCCAAGGCTCACGCGTCGCATCGACATAAAAGCCCGCACCGACGCCGAAATCCCACGCATCTTTCTCGCCGGGAATATCCGCGCCGCGCGGGCTCGTGTCCGGCGCGATCAGCGCAATGCCGTGCTCGGCGGCGTAACGCTGCGCGCCCGCCTTGATCGGAAACGTCTCTTCGGTACACGTGAGCCCGGCGAGATAAAACAGCGCCGGCACCTTCCCCGACGCCGCCCGCGCAGGCAGGAAGACGGAAAACCGCATCGGCAGGCCGATCGTCCGCGAATCGTGACGATAAACGCGCTGCACACCATCGAAGCAACGATGTTCTTCCACGAGCTCCAGCATCGCTTTCTCCTCGCTCAATAAATGACGACCGAGCGGATCGACTCGCCCTTTTTCATCAGGTCGAACCCGTCGTTGATCTGCTCCAGCTTGAGATGATGCGTGATCAGATCGTCGATATTGATCTTGCCTTCCATGTACCAGTCAACGATCTTCGGCACGTCGGTGCGGCCGCGCGCGCCGCCGAATGCCGAGCCCTTCCACTCGCGCCCCGTGACGAGCTGGAACGGACGCGTGCTGATCTCTTCGCCCGCCGCCGCCACGCCGATGATGAACGACTGCCCCCAGCCCTTGTGCGTGCATTCGAGCGCCTGACGCATCAGCTTCACGTTGCCGACACATTCGAACGAGTAATCCGCGCCGCCATCGGTCAGTTGCACAATATGGTCGACGACGTTCTCGACTTCCTTCGGGTTGATGAAGTGCGTCATGCCGAACTTCTTCGCCAGCTCGACGCGGCCCGGATTGATATCGACACCGATGATCTTGTCCGCGCCGACCATCTTCGCGCCCTGAATCACGTTCAGGCCGATGCCGCCGAGACCGAACACGACGACATTCGCGCCCGCCTCGACCTGCGCCGAATAGACGACCGCGCCAACGCCCGTCGTCACGCCGCAGCCGATGTAGCAGATCTTGTCGAAAGGCGCGTCTTCGCGCACTTTCGCCACCGCGATCTCGGGCACGACGATGTAGTTCGAAAACGTCGATGTCCCCATGTAATGGAACAACGGCTTGCCATCGAGTGAAAAGCGCGAGGTCGCATCGGGCATCAAGCCTTTGCCCTGCGTCGAACGAATCGCCTGACAGAGATTCGTCTTGCGCGACAGACAGAACTTGCACTGCCGGCATTCCGGCGTGTAGAGCGGAATGACGTGATCGCCCTTCTTCAACGTGCCGACACCCGGCCCGACATCTACGATCACGCCCGCGCCTTCATGCCCGAGAATCGCCGGGAAAATGCCTTCGGGATCGGCGCCGGAAAGCGTGTAGTAATCGGTGTGGCAGATGCCCGTCGCCTTCACTTCGATCAGCACTTCACCCGCGCGAGGGCCTTCGAGATCGACTTCCTCGATCGTCAACGGCTTGCCGGCTTCCCATGCGATTGCTGCTTTCGTCTTCATCGTTGAACTCCCAGGTTATGAATGTGTTGAATGTCTTCAGCGCACGACGTTCAGGACTTCGTAACATGCGCCCATCGTGTGATAGTCGGTCTTGCCAGCCGGGCTTTTCTCGTCGCTGTACTGGCGGTTGTCGCGCGTGAGGATGCGATACCACGCGCCCCACTTGTGATCGACGAAATGCTTCCAGCTATAGGTCCACAGACGGTCGTAATCGTTCCAGTAACGTGCGGCCCGCGCGGTATCGCCATCGCGTTGCGCACGATCGGCGAGCAAGGCCGCCGCCGCGAGCGATTCCGCCTGAACCCAGAAGTATTTGTCCTCGTCGTAGAACTTGCCTTCCGTGTCGAAACCGTACACCATGCCGCCGTGCTCGTGATCCCACGAAAGCGCCAGCGCGCGGTCGAACATTTCGCGCGCTCTCACGGCATGCCACGCCTCTGGCCGATGACGATCGAGGATCAGCAGCAGCTTCGCCCATTCCGTCTGATGTCCCGGCTGAAAGCCCCACGGCCTGAAGATGTTGCTGCGATCGCCCTTGTTGTAGTCCCAGTCGATCGACCAGTCCGGCTTGTAATGTTCCCACACGAGCCCGCCCGCGAGGGACGCCTGACGGTTCACCATGTTATCGGCGAGCAAGGCCGCGCGATCGAGATAACGCGCTTCGCCCGTCGCTTCGAACGCGGCGAGCAACGCCTCGCAGGTATGCATGTTCGCGTTCTGGCCGCGATAGTCAGACACCCGCCAGTCCGCGCCCGCTTCGTCCTTGTAGAGGCCGTGCTGCGCGTCCCAGAAGCGCGTTTCCATCACGTTCCAGGTTTCGTCGAGATACGCGCGCGCTTCGTCAAACCCGGCTTCGACCGCCTTCGCATACGCGAGCACGACGAACGCGAGGCCGTAGCAATGATTCGTCGCATCGGTGACGTCGCGGCCTTTGAGCGTCCACGCGTAGCCGCCCGTACGCGGATCGCGATGAAACTCGCGCAGGTATTCGACGCCATGCGCCACGCCGCCGCGATATTCATCGAGCCCGAAATGCTTGTACGCCATCGCGTAGTTGAAGACGAAGCGGGTGCTCGACACGAGATGACGCGATGTGCGGTCATAGACCGTGCCGTCGTTCTTGTAGTAGTGATAGAAGCCGCCCGCCGGGTCCATGCAGTGCGGGTGATAGAAGGTCATCGTGCGCAACGCGTGATCGAGCAGAAACTCACGCGAACGGAAATCGGGTGGCGCTGCGTCCGGATGCGACGGTGAGGGTGTGGGCATGGCAGATGTCGACGTTGTCGTGATGAAGCAAACATCATGGTCCGCTCATATGAAGCCGCGCTTCATGAGCGGGAATGGCGACGCGATACTGCAGAGCGCCCAAGTTTAAGCGGACTTGCGCTTGGGCGTGAACCAGTCTTCGACACGCTTGTACAGATCGATGAAACGCGCGAACCGTTCATCGAGCGATGCATCCGCGCGCGGCGTGGCGGCGAGCGTGGCGCCAGGCGCGAGCGCCGCGAGATCGTCCACGCGCCAGTGGCCCGCCGCGATGCCGCCGAGTATCGCCGCGCCGCGCGTCGCGGCGTTCGGGCAATCGATGGCATGCAGATCGACGCGCAGTGCATCGGCGAGCAGTTGGCGCCAGCGCGGATCGACCGAGCCGCCGCCCGCGAGCAGCATCGAGTCGAGCGGTGTGCCGTTCTCGCGTATCGCATCGAGTCCCGCACGCAATGCGAATGCCACGCCTTCGAAAGCGGCGCGCATCAGCGTGCCGCGCGTGTCGTCGAGGCCGAGACCGAGCCAGCCGCCGCGCGCGTCGGGGTTCATCCACGGGGAACGCTCGCCGCTCAGGTACGGCAGGAAGCTCACGGATGCGCTGGCGCTCGCGGCGAACGCGTCCTCGTAGGCTTCGGGCCACGACGCATAGCCGAGCCAGCCGCGCACCGCTTCCAGCGCGACGCCGACGTTCTGCATCGCCGCCATGCGATACCAAGCGCCAGTCGCCGCGCGATACGTATGCAGGCCGTGAACGGGCGTCGGCGCTTCGTCGCACATCACGACGATCTGGCCGCCGGTGCCGGTGGTGAGCAGCGCATCGCCATCGGATGACAGGCCACTGCCGAGCGCGGCGCACGGCGTATCGCCCGCGCCGACGGCCAGCGGAATGCCCGGGCGCAAGCCCAGTTCCGACGCCGCTTCGTCCGACAACGCGCCGCCGCTTTCATGCGATGCCGCGAGCGGCGCGAACCACGCGCGCGGCAAGCCGAGCCGCTCGATGAGCGCGTCGTCCCATGCGCCGGAGGGCATCGCGAGCGCGGTGGCGCAGGCATCGGAGGCATCGGTGACGAAGCTGGCGGAAGCGGCGCCGCCGAGCTTCGCGCGCAGCCAGTCTTTCGGCTGCAAGGCCCAGCGTGTTTCGGCGGCGACGTGCGGTTCGTTCTGCACGAGCCAGCGCAACAACGGCCCCGCCATGCCGGGCGCAACCGGATTCGGTTGCGGCAAACCCCAGGCGTCGAGCAGATCGCGGGCGCGCGTGTCGGGCCAGAGCATCGCGGCGCGCAGCGCTCGGCCATCGGCGGCGGCCGGCACGACGCCGTGCATCTGCCCGGAAAAGCCGATCGCGCGCACTGTATCGCGCTCGTTCGCGGGGAGGCGCGAGGCCGCATTGACGAGCGCCGAGTGCCACGCGTCGACGGTGGTTTCCGCCCAGCCGGGACGCGCGCTCGTCACTGCGTACGATGCGCTCGCGGACGCGGTTTCGCGCCCGTTTTCGTCGATGATGGCGAGTTTCAGAGAGCCCGTACCGAGATCGATGCCTAAAAAACGCATGGGATGCCGAGTCTGAAAAGACGTTAGGGAAAACGCGTAAATCGGGGGTATACCCCGCCATCTCGCGATGAAGGCGAAAAACGGACTATACGCGCGGCGTGATGAACATCATAACGAGCGCCCCAAGATTGCGGCCTTCCGTCACGCGACGAAATTCCTCGCGCATGCGTCAAACCCCTTGCGGCAAGGGCTTGCGCAGCTTTGCGCCACCGGTGGCGCGCGAAACCCATATCGCCCCGCGAACGCGACGTATAGCGCCCTGCGGTCTTGTTTGTGCTTTTTGATGCACTTAACTTGGAGGCCATTCAAATGGATTGGCATACAAGGAGAGAGACATGGCGTTGGGTTCGACAGATTCCACGGTGCATCCCGTCGACGAACGGTTGCCGACCGGCCAGTTGTTGACGCTCGGCATCCAGCACGTTCTCGTGATGTACGCGGGCGCGGTCGCGGTGCCGCTGATTCTCGGCGCCGCGATGAACCTGCCGAAAGATCAGGTCGCGTTTCTCATCAGCGCGGACCTGTTTTCGTGCGGCATCGCCACCCTGATCCAGACGCTCGGGCTGTGGATCTTCGGCATCCGCCTGCCTGTCATCATGGGTTGCACGTTCGCGGCCGTCGGCCCGATGGTCGCGATCGGCACGAATCCCTCGCTCGGCATTCTCGACGTGTTCGGCGCGACTATCGCGGCGGGCGTGATCGGCATCGTGCTCGCGCCGATGATCGGCAAGCTGCTGCGCTTCTTTCCGCCGGTCGTGGTCGGCACGGTGATCGCGGTGATCGGGCTCTCGCTGATGGGCGTGGGCATCAACTGGGCGGCGGGCGGCATCGGCAATCCCGATTACGGCAATCCCGTGTTTCTGCTGCTGTCGCTCGTCGTGCTGTCGCTGATCCTGCTCATCAACAAGTTCGCGCGCGGCTTCATCGCGAATATCTCGGTGCTGCTCGGAATCGTCGTGGGGTTCGGCATCGCCGCGATGCTCGGCCGCGTGAACATGGATGGCGTCGCGCACGCGCCGTGGGTCGGCATCGTGCTGCCGTTTCACTTCGGCCTGCCGCATTTCGATGCGCTTTCCGTCGCGACGATGGTCATCGTCATGTTCGTGACATTCATCGAATCGACGGGGATGTTCCTCGCGGTCGGCGATCTGGTCGAGCGTCCCGTCGATCAGAAAGCGCTGGTGCGCGGCCTGCGTGTCGATGGGCTCGGCACGCTGATCGGTGGCATCTTCAATTCGTTTCCGCACACGTCGTTTTCGCAGAATGTCGGTCTGATCGGCGTGACGGGCGTGAAGAGCCGTTTCGTCTGCGCGACGGGCGGCGTGATTCTCGTGGCGCTCGGCCTCTTTCCGAAGATGGCGCAGGTCGTCGCTTCGGTGCCGCCGTTCGTGCTCGGCGGCGCGGGCATCGTGATGTTCGGCATGGTCGCGGCGAACGGCATCAAGACGCTGTCGCGCGTGGATTTTTCGAAGAACCAGCACAACCTGTTCATCGTCGCTGTGAGCGTGGGGATGGGAATGGTGCCGGTCGTCGCGCCGAAGTTCTTCACGCAACTGCCGCACGCGCTCGAACCGATTCTGCATAGCGGAATTTTGCTGGCGTCGGTGACGGCGGTGGTGCTGAACATCGTGTTCAACGGCGTGCGCAAGGAGCGCGAGGCGCGGCGCGATGCGATCGAAGCCGCGCACGAATTTGAAGGCGCGGCTCATGCGGGCGACGCGCACTGAGGAGTTGGCCGCTGGGAGTGCTTGCTGGCTGTTTGCGTTATGCGCCGCGGTGGGAGCCGCGGCGTTTTTTTGCTTTTGCGAAGCGAGCGTGGCGGTACGCGACGCGCCCGTTCTCTGCAAAGTGGCGATTCAAAGTAGAACGCCTCAAGAGCGGCTTCCCGCGCTTGAGGCGCTTTATTGCGCGATGGCTTGGCCGCGCTTATCCCGCCGAAACGCGTGCGTCACTCGCCGAAGCGGCATCCACCGCCCGCGGCTGATCCCCCGTCCGCTCGATCCACCCACCGCCCAGCGCCTGATACAGCGTCACGAGATTCGACAGGCGCTGCGTGCGAGCCGTAATCAGCGTCTGCTGCACCGAATACAGATCCTGCTGCGCCGTCAACACGCCGAGATAGCTATCGACGCCTTGCCGGTATCGCAGCGTCGACAGATCCAGCCGACGCTGCTGCGCCGCCGTGTCGCGCTCGAGCGCGGCGATCTGCTGGTCGTAGGTGCCGCGCGCGGCGAGGCCATCGGCTACGTCACGGAACGCCGATTGAATGGCCTTCTCGTACTGCGCGACCTCGATCTTCTTCTGGATGTGCGCGAGATCGAGATTCGCGAGGTTCTGCCCGCCTTCGAAAATCGGCAACGTGATGGTCGGCGCGAAACCCCACGCCGCCGAGCCCGCCTTGAACAGCCCGCCCAGCGTCGGGCTCAGCGTGCCGAAGTTGCCCGTCAGCGAGATGCTCGGAAAAAACGCTGCGCGCGCCGCGCCGATGTTCGCGTTGGCCGCCAGCAGGTTCTGCTCGGCCTCCATGATGTCCGGACGGCGCAGCAGCAGATCCGAAGGCAGCCCTGCCGGAATGTCCGTAAGCAGGTTCTGACCGCCGAGCGGCAGGCCGCCCGGCAGATCGGCCGGCATCGGCTCGCCCAGCAGCAGCACGAGCGCATTCACCGCCTGCGCGCGCGCACGCTCCTGCGACTGCAGATTCGCCGCCGCGCTCTCCATCACCGTCTGCGCCTGGCTCAGGTCCAGGTCGGACGCCGTGCCGTTGTCGAACTGGAGCTTCACGATGCCGTACGAATCGCTGGCGCTCTTGAGCGTCTGACGCGTGACGGCGAGCAGGTCATCGGCTTGCAGCACTTGCAGATACTGCGTCGCGACCTGCGACACCAGCGAGATTTCCGCCGCCTTGCGCGCATACGCGGTCGCGAAGTACTTCGCCAGAGCCTGATCCTTCAGGCTCTGCACGCGGCCGAACAGGTCGATCTCCCACGACGCGTTCAGCCCGACCGAATACTGGTTCGAGATGGTCTGGTTGAAGAACGACAGATCCCGCGGCGTGCGCGCCTTGTTCTGCCCGGCTTGCGCTCCGAGCGTCGGGAACAGCTCCGAGCGCACGATGCGATATTGCGCCTGCGCAGCCTGCACGTTGAGCATGGCGACGCGCAGATCGCGGTTGTTCTTCAGCGCCATGTCGATGAGCTGCTGCAGCCGCGCATCGACGAAGAAGTCGCGCCAGCCGATATCGGCGGCCGCCACGCCCTCGGCGCTGTGCGCGCCTGCGGCGCCGGGCTGTGTCGCGTACACGCCGCCCGTCGGGAAATTCGCCGTCACGGGCGCGGCGGGGCGCTCGTACTTCGGCGCCATCGTGCAGCCGCTCGCCAGTATGGCCGCCGTTGCGATCAGGGTAAGTCTACGCATGTCAATGTCCTTCCTTGCCTTGTTGCGCGCGCCGCTGTTCCTCGTACCGCGCGAGCGCCGTCGCAGCGTCTTCCTTGTCGCCGCCGAAGTGCGCGCGCACGACGACGAAGAACATCGGCACCATGAAGATCGCGAGGAAGGTCGCGGTCACCATGCCGCCGATCACGCCGGTGCCGATCGCGTGCTGGCTCGCCGAACCCGCGCCGTTGCTGATCGCGAGCGGCATCGTGCCGAGAATGAACGCGAGCGAGGTCATCAGGATCGGGCGCAGACGCAGGCGCGCCGCTTCCATCGCCGCCTCGATCGGCCCCATCTTTTGCGATATCTGCAAGTCGCGCGCGAACTCGACGATCAGAATCGCGTTCTTTGCCGATAGCCCGACCGTCGTCAGCAGGCCGACCTGGAAGAACACGTCGTTTTCCAGACCGCGCATCGACACGGCGAGCAGCGCGCCGAGCACGCCGAGCGGCACGACCATGATCACGGAGAACGGAATCGACCAGCTCTCGTACAGCGCCGCCAGACACAGGAACACGACGAGGATCGAGATGCCGTAGAGAATCGGCGCCTGCGAGCCGGACTGGATCTGCTGATACGACAGCCCCGTCCATTCGTAGCCGATGCCCTGCGGCAGCTTCGCCGCGAGCGCTTCCATCGCGGTCATCGCCTGGCCGGTCGATTTGCCCGGCGCCGCGACGCCCTGGATTTCGATCGCCGAAAGACCGTTGTAGCGCTCGAGCTTCGGCGAACCGTAGCTCCATTCGCCGGTCGCGAACGACGAGAACGGCACCATCGATCCCGAGGTATTGCGCACGTACCAGTTGTTGATGTTTTCCGGCGACATGCGGAACGGCGCGTCGCTCTGCATGTACACCTTCTTGATCCGGCTGTCTGTATCGAGAAAGTTGTTCACATACTTCGACGCCCACGCGATCGAGAACGTCTGGTCGATCGTCGACGGATCCACACCCTGCGACTGCGCCTTCTCGCGGTCGATGTTCACCTTGAACTGCGCGGTGTCGTTCAGGCCGTTCGGACGCACCTGCGCGAGCGACGGGTCTTTCGCGGCCATGCCGAGCAGCATCGCGCGCGCCTCCATGAGCTTCTCGTGACCCAGGCCCGCACGGTCCTGAAGTTCGAAGTCGAAGCCCGAGGCGGTGCCGAGTTCGGGGATCGACGGCGGGTTGATCGGAAACACGAGCGCGTTCTTGTAACCCGCGAAGTGACCGTAGGTGCGGCCCACCAGCGCCGCCACCTTCTCGTCCGCCTTCGTGCGCTTGTCGAAGTCCTTCATCCGCACGAACACGAGGCCCGAGTTCTGGCCGCGTCCCGCGTAGCTATAGCCGTTCACCGTGAATACGGAATCGACGACGGCGCTTTCCTTCTTCAGCAGGTAGTCCGACACATCGTCCAGCGCGCGCTGCGTCATTTCCTGCGTGGACCCGGCGGGCGTCGACACGAGCACGAACATCGTGCCCTGATCCTCGTCGGGCAGGAACGCCTTCGGCAAGCGGTTGAACAGCATGCCGACGCCGACGATGATCACGAGATAGACAATCAGGAAGCGTCCCGAGCGCCTGAGCACATGCGCGACGCCGCTGTGATACTTCTCCTGGCTCTTCGCGAAAGTACGGTTGAACCAGCCGAAGAAGCCCGTCTTCTTCTCCTCGTGGCCCTTCGGCAGCGGCTTGAGCAAGGTCGCGCACAGCGCCGGTGTCAGGACCATCGCGGTGAAGACCGAAAGGCCCATTGCCGAGACGATGGTGAGCGAAAACTGCCGGTAGATCGCGCCGACCGATCCGCCCGTGAACGCGACCGGCACGAACACCGCCGCGAGCACGAGCGCAACACCGATGAGCGCGCCGGTGATCTGCTCCATCGCCTTGCGGGTCGCCTCTTTGGGCGACAAGCCCTCCTCGCTCATCACCCGCTCGACGTTCTCCACGACCACGATCGCGTCGTCCACGAGAAGGCCGATTGCGAGCACGAGGCCGAACATCGACAGCGTGTTGATCGAGAAGCCGACCGCCCCCATGATCGCGAACGTGCCAAGCAGCACGACCGGCACGGCGATGGTCGGGATCAGCGTCGCCCGCAGGTTCTGCAGGAACAGATACATCACGAGGAACACGAGCACGATCGCTTCGAACAGCGTCACCGCCACGTCGGAGATCGACTGCTTCACGAAGGGTGTCGTGTCGTACGGATACTTCACGACGAGACCATGCGGGAAGTACTTCGAGAGCTCCGCCACCTTCGCGCGCACCGCATTGGAGGTCGCGAGCGCGTTCGCGCCGGTCGCGAGCTGAATGCCGAAGCCGGCGGCAGGCTTGCCGTTGTACTGCGTCACGAAGTTGAAGTTCTCGCCGGCGAGATCGATGCGCGCCACATCCCTGATGCGCACCTGCGAGCCATCCTGGTTCACCTTCAGCAGCACGTTGCCGAACTGCTCCGGCGTGCGCAAGAGGGTCGCCTCGGTGATGGTCGCCTGCATCGACTGGCCCGGCACCGCGGGCGTGCCGCCCAACTGGCCGGCCGCGACCTGCACGTTCTGCTGTTGCAGCGCGTTCTGCACGTCGATCGGCGTGAGGTTGAACTTGTTCAGCTTGTTCGGATCGAGCCAGACGCGCATCGCGTATTGCGAGCCGAACAGCGTCACCGTGCCGACCCCGTTCAGGCGGCTGATCGGGTCCTGGACGTTCGACGCCACGTAGTTGGCGAGGTCGTCGCGGCTCATGCTGCCGTCCTCGGACACGAACGCCAGCACGAGCAGGAAGCTGCTGCTCGACTTCGCCACGGTGATACCCAACTGCTGCACCACTTGCGGCAGGTTCGGCGTCGCCAGTTGCAGCTTGTTCTGCACCTGCACCTGCGCGATATCCGCGTTGGTGCCGGCCGAGAAAGTCAGCGTGACGGTCGCGGTGCCGGTGTCATCGGAGGTGGAGGACAGATAGAGCAGGTGATCCAGGCCGCTCATTTGCTGCTCGATCACCTGCGTGACGGTGTTTTCCACCGTCTGCGCCGAAGCGCCCGGATAGTTGGCGGTGATCGAGATGGCGGGCGGTGCGATGGTCGGATACTGCGCGACCGGCAGCGACGTCACCGAAGCGAGGCCCGCCAGCATCATGATGATGGCGATCACCCACGCGAAAATGGGGCGATCGATAAAAAATTTAGCCATGAGGCGTACTCCCCTCCTTACGCGCCGGCGGCGGAGGCGGCCTGCGCACCCGACGCCTGAGCCGCCGCCGTTGCCGGAGCGGCAGGCGCAGCGGGCAGATGCGCGGGCACCGCCTTCACCGGCATGCCCGGCCGCACCTTGTCGATGCCCTCGACGATCACGCGGTCACCCGGATTCAGGCCGCTGTCGACGACCCAGTTCTGGCCATAGGTGCCCGAGGTCACGAGCGGACGCATCGCCACCTTGCCGTCCTTGTCGACGACCATCGCGAGCGCCGTGCCCTTCTGGTCGTGCGTCACGCCCTGCACCGGCACGACGAGCGCTTCCGGATTCACCCCTTCCTCGATGTGCGCGCGCACGAACATGCCCGGCAGGAGGACACGGTCCGCGTTGCGGAAGATCGCCCGCACGGTGACGGAGCCGGTGGACTTGTCCACGGTCACATCGCTGAATTGCAGCTTGCCCTGCTCGGAATAGACGCGGCCGTCCTCGAGAATCAGCGTGACCTTCGCGGCGTTCGGGCCGTTCGTCGACAGACGCCCTTCCTGGATCTGACGCCGCAGCTTCAGACCGTCGAGGCTCGATTGCGTGAGATCGACATACATCGGATCGAGTTGCTGCACGGTGACCATCAGCGTGGCCTGCGCGCCCTGCACGTAAGCGCCCGGCGTCACCTGCGAGATGCCCGCCTGGCCCGTCACGGGAGACGTCACGTCGGTGTAGCCGAGATTGATCTGCGCGGTGTCGATCGCGGCCTTGGCCGATGCGACGTCGGCTTCGGCCTGGCCCATCGCCGCGACCGCGTTGTCGTAGTCCTGCTTGCTGACCGCGTTCGACGCGACCAGCACCTTGTAACGCTCCGCCTGCGCGGTCGTCGAAAGCAGATTGGCGTGCGCTTTCGCGTACGACGCCTTCGCGGTGTTCAACTGCGCGATGAACGGCGCGGGGTCGATCTTGTACAGACGCTGGCCTTGCTTGACGACGCTGCCCTCGGTGAACTCGCGGCGCAGCACGATGCCATCGACGCGCGCGCGCACCTGCGCATCGAGGAACGCGCTCGTGCGGCCCGTCAGTTCCGCGGTGACCGGCACGGCGGCCGGTTGAAGTGTGACGACGCCGACTTCCGGCGTGTGTTGCGCCATCGGGGGATGCTTCTCCCCGCAGCCCGCCGCAAGCAGGGCGGCCGCCGTGACACCGACGAGGCGGTATGGAATCCGTTTGAGATACATGGGACGCAGACCTCCGTGATTACTGAAAATGAATGGCGTGCGGTCCTCGCGCTCATGGCGGGCCGCGCACGCGACGTGTTCTCGTGCGATGCGGGAAACAGATGGCGGCGCTGTCCGTACCGATGGGCCGGATGCGCGTCGTAAGTGGCTGATCGCCGCGTCGCATGGCAAGGCGCCGCCGGACATCCAGCGGAGTCATTTCCCTTCCGGGATGACAGCCCTTATTTTTTGGATACCTAAATTTAAGATTAGCCCTAGAGCGAAAATCATCGAGCCGGATGCAGCGACAACGAAAACGGCGTCTGGTCGATGCCTTGACCGGACTTCGTGACAAATTGTCTTTAAAGGACCGCTGGAGCGGGTCGCGCGAAACCGGCTGACGATGATGGCCGAGACAAGCAGCCGATTATAGATACCACCCGCGATGAGGATGCCTAATCGACAGGCAGATGTGTGAAGATTTGATGGAGATTAGAAGAAATGCAGCGCAGGCGCGCGCGATCGGGAACCGCGCTGCGAGCCCGCGCTCGATCGAAGCGCACATGTAAAAAAAGCCCGGCACGCGGCCGGGCTCTCTACATCGCGTCGAGGCGGATCAACTCGCCGCAGGCGCCGAGGCGGGCTGCGGCGCGCCTTGCGAGCCGTAGTCGACGGGCACATCCGCCGGGCGCGGGGCATCGCCCGAACGCTCGATCCATCCGCCGCCGAGAAACTGATACAGATCGACGAGGTTGGTCAGCCGGTTCAGGCGCGCCGTGATGAGCAACTGCTGCGCCTCGTAGAGCGCCGTCTGCGCGGTCAGCACGGAGAGATAGCTATCCACGCCGTTGCGATATCGCAGGTCCGACAGCTCCAGACGACGGCTCTGCGAATTCACGAAGCGTTCGAGGGACTTGATCTGCTCATCGAAGGTGCCACGCGCGGCGAGACCATCGGCGACTTCGCGGAACGCGGTCTGGATCGCCTTCTCATAATTGGCGATCTCGATGCGCTTCTGCACGTTCGCAAGATCGAGGTTGGCCTTGTTCTGGCCGCCCTCGAAGATCGGCACCGTGATTTGCGGCGCGAACGACCACGCGGCCGACCCCGGCTTGAAGAGGCCGCCGAGCGTCGGCGACAGCGTGCCGAAGCTGCCCGTCAGCGACACGCGCGGGAAAAACGCCGCGCGCGCCGCGCCGATGTTCGCATTCGCGGCCAGCAGCGACTGCTCCGCCGCCGCGATGTCGGGACGGCGCGTGAGCAGCTCGGACGGCAGGCCCGCCGGAATGTCCGACAGCACGTTCTGCGTGTCGAGCGGCATGCCCGTCGGCAGATCGGCCGGCAACGGTTCGCCGACGAGCAGCACGAGCGCGTTCTCCGCCTGCGCGCGCAGACGCGACTGCGTTTGCAGATTCGCCTGCGCCTCTTCGACCACGCCTTCCGACTGACGCAGATCCAGTTCGGTGCCGGTGCCGTTATCGAACTGCAGCTTCGTGATACGGAACGACTCCTGCGCCGTCTTCAGCGTGTTCTGCGTGACGACGAGCTGATCGTCGAAAGCGATCATCGTCAGATACTGATCCGCCACCGACGACACCAGCGCGATCTCCGCCGCCTTGCGCGATTCCGCCGTCGACAGATATTGCGCGAGCGCCTGATCCTTCAGGCTGCGGATGCGCCCGAAGAAGTCGATTTCCCACGACGCGTTCAACCCGACCGAATACTGGTTCGAGATCGTCCGGTCGAGGAACGAAAGGTTCCTCGGCGTGCGCTGCTTGCTCTGCGACGCGGACGCATCGAGCGTCGGGAACAGGCCCGCGCGCGTGATCTGATACTGCGCGCGCGCCGCCTCGACGTTGAGCACCGAGACGCGCAGGTCGCGGTTGTTCTTCAGCGCGAGCTCGACGATTCTTTGCAGGCGCGCATCGGCGAAAAAGTCGCGCCAGCCGATATCCGGCGCGCTCTGCCCGTTCGCGGTGCGGCCATTGCTCGCCGTCGACGACGCGTCCGGCTGGTGCGCGTACACGCCGCCTTCCGGAAACGTCTGCGTGACGGGCGCCGCCGGCTGCTCATACTTCGGCTGCAGCGTGCAGCCGGCGGCGAACAGGGCCACGGCGGCCGTGATCAAAGAGTGTTTAAGCATCTCAGTGTCCTTCCTTTTCGGACCCATTCTGCGAGCCGCCATGCGGACCTTCGAAATCGCCCGACGTACCCGGCGACGGCACATCCTTGCTCTTGCTGAACTTGCTGATAACGACGAAGAACATCGGAATCAGGAAGATGGCGAGGAAGGTCGCGGTCAACATGCCGCCGATCACGCCGGTGCCGATCGCGTGCTGGCTCGCCGAGCCCGCGCCGTTGCTGATCGCGAGCGGCAGCACGCCGAGAATGAACGCGAGCGACGTCATCAGGATCGGGCGCAACCGCAGACGCGACGCTTCCATTGCCGCTTCGACCGTCGACATGCCCTGCATGCGCAGCTCGCGCGCGAACTCCACGATCAGAATCGCGTTCTTCGCCGACAAGCCCACCGTCGTCAACAGGCCGACCTGGAAGAACACGTCGTTTTCCAGACCGCGCAGCGTGGCGGCGAGCAGCGCGCCCAGCACGCCGAGCGGCACGACCATGATCACCGAGAACGGAATCGACCAGCTTTCATACAGCGCCGCAAGACACAGGAACACGACGAGAATCGAGATGCCGTACAGGATCGGCGCCTGCGAACCGGACTGGCGCTCCTGATACGACAAGCCCGTCCATTCGTAGCCGATGCCCGCGGGCAGCTTCGCCGCGATCGCTTCCATCGCGGTCATCGCCTGACCGGTCGACTTGCCGGGAGCCGCCGCGCCCTGGATTTCCACCGACGAGATGCCGTTGTAGCGCTCGAGCTTCGGCGAGCCGTAAATCCAGTTGCCGGTCGCGAACGCGCCGAACGGCACCATCGTTCCCGCGCCGTTGCGCACGTACCACTTCTCGAGGTCTTCCGGATTCATGCGGAACCGTGCATCGCCCTGCACGTAGACCTTCTTGATCCGGTTGTCGACGTCGAGGAAGTTGTTCACGTACTGCGACGCCCATGCGACCGAGAACGTCTGGTCGATGTCCGACACCGATACGCCGAGCGCATTCGCCTTCTCGCGATCGATGTTCACCTTGAACTGCGGCGTGTCGTTCAGGCCGTTCGGCCGCACCTGCGCGAGCGTCGGGTCCTTCGCGGCCATGCCGAGCAGCATGTTGCGCGCTTCCATCAGCTTCGCGTGACCGACGCCCGAGCGGTCCTGCAGCTCGAAGTCGAAGCCCGCGGCGGTGCCGAGTTCCGGAATCGACGGCGGATTGACCGGGAAGATCAGCGCGTCCTTGTACGGCGCGAAATGCATGAACATCCGGCCGACGAGGGCCTGCACCTTCTGGTCGCTGTGCTGGCGCTCCGCGTAGTCCTTCATCCGCACGAACACGAGACCGGAGTTCTGGCCGCGTCCCGCGAACGAGAAGCCGTTCACGGTAAACACCGATTCGACGATCGATTTCTGGTCGGTCAGCAGCCAGTCCTGCACGTCCTTGAGCACGTGCGCGGTGTATTCCTGCGTGGACCCGGGCGGCGCCTGCACGAGCACGAACATCGTGCCCTGGTCTTCATCGGGCAGGAAGGACTTCGGCAGACGCAGGAACAGCATGCCCACCGCGACGATCACGACGATATAGATGATGAGCCATCGTCCCGAGCGCCGGATCACGTGCTGCACGCCCTTGTGATACTTGTCCTGGCTCTTGTTGAAGTTGCGGTTGAACCAGCCGAAGAAGCCCTTCTTCTCCGGCTCGTGCCCTTCCGGATGCGGCTTCAGGATCGTCGCGCACAGCGCCGGCGTGAGAATCAGCGCGACCATCACGGACAGCACCATCGCGGCGACGATCGTCAGCGAGAACTGCCGGTAGATCGCGCCGACCGAGCCGCCCGAGAACGCCACCGGCACGAACACCGCCGACAGCACGAGCGCCACGCCGATCAGCGCGCCGGTGATCTGGCCCATCGCTTTTCGTGTCGCTTCGCGCGGCGATAAATGCTCTTCCGACATCACCCGCTCGACGTTCTCGACGACCACGATGGCATCGTCGACCAGGAGACCGATCGCCAGCACGAGGCCGAACATCGACAGCACGTTGATCGAGAAGCCCACCGCCGACATGATCGCGAACGTGCCGAGCAGCACGACCGGCACCGCGATCGTCGGGATGATCGTCGCCCGCAGGTTCTGCAGGAACAGATACATCACGAGGAACACGAGCACGATACCTTCGATCAGCGTCTTGACCACTTCCTCGATCGACAGGCGCACGAACGGCGTCGTGTCATACGGGTACTTCACGACGAGACCGTTCGGGAAGTACTTCGACAACTCGTCGATCTTGGCGCGGACCGCCTTCGCCGTGGCGAGCGCGTTCGCGCCCGTCGCGAGCTGGATACCGAAGCCGGCGGTAGGCTGGCCGTTGTACTTCGTGTCGAAGTTGTAGTTTTCGCCGCCGAGCTCGATTCTCGCGACATCCTTGAGGCGCACTTGCGAGCCGTCCCGATTCACCTTCAGCAGGATGTTGCCGAACTGCTCCGGCGTCTGCAGCAGCGTCGCCTCGGTGATGGTCGCCTGCAGCATCTGCCCCGGCACCGACGGCGTGCCGCCGAGCGAACCCGCCGCCACCTGCACGTTCTGATTGCTGATCGCCGTCTTCACGTCCACGGGCGTGAGCGCGTAGTTCGTGAGCTTGGTCGCGTCGAGCCAGATGCGCATGGCGTACTGCGAGCCGAACAAGGTCGTGGTGCCGACACCATCGAGACGCGAGAGCGGGTCCGCCACCTTCGACGCCACGTAGTTCGCGAGGTCGTACTTGCTCATGCTGCCGTCTTCGGACACGAACGCGAGCACGAGCAGGAAGCTCGAGCTCGACTTCGTGACCTTGGTGCCGAGCTGCTGCACGACCTGCGGCAAGAGCGGCGTGGCGAGCTGCAGCTTGTTCTGCACCTGCACCTGCGCGATGTCCGGATTCGTGCCGGCCGCGAACGTCAGCGTGACGGTGGCCGTGCCCGAGTCATCGGAGGTCGACGAGAGATACAGCAAGTGATCGAGACCGGTCATCTGCTGCTCGATCACCTGCGTCACCGTGTTTTCCACGGTGCTCGCCGATGCGCCCGGATAGTTCGCGCTGATCTGGATCGCAGGCGGCGCGATCGTCGGATACTGCGAGACCGGCAGCGTGAAGATCGACGCCATCCCCGCGAGCATCAGGATGATCGCGATCACCCATGCGAAGATCGGTCGATCGATAAAAAACTTTGCCATGTAACAGGCTCCCTTTTATTGCGCGCCCGAAGCGGCCGATGCGGGTTGTGCGCCGCTTGCGCCGCTCGTACCGCTCGTACCGCTTGCACCGCTTCCATTCGCCGCAGCCGGAGCCGCCGCCGCGCCCTGCGCGCCCGATGCGGCGCCCGGCGCCTGGGCAGCCTGCGCGTCCGAGGCGGGATACGGGAATTTCGCGGCGACCGGCTTCACCTGCATGCCGGGCTTCGCCTTGTCGACGCCGTTCACGATCACGCGGTCGCCCGCGTTCAGGCCGCTGTCGACCACCCAGTTGTTGCCGAAGGTGCCGCCCGTGACGAGCTGGCGGATCTCGACCTTGTCGTCCTTGCCCACGACGAGCGCCGTCGGCTGGCCCTTCTGATCGTGCGTGACGCCGATCTGCGGCACGACGAGCGCGCGGTCGTTCACGCCTTCCTGGATGCGCGCGCGCACGAACATGCCCGGCAGCAGCACGCGGTCCTTGTTCTGGAAGATCGCGCGGACCGTGACGGAGCCGGTGCTCTGGTCGACGCTCACGTCGGAGAACTGCAGCTTGCCCTGCTCGGTGTAAGTGCGGCCGTCTTCCAGCACGAGCGAGACCTTCGCGGCGTGAATGCCCTCGGTCTGCAGACGCCCTTCCTGAATCTGGCGGCGCAGCTTGAGGCCTTCGACGCTCGACTGCGTCAGATCGACGTAAATCGGGTCGAGCTGCTGCACGGTCGTGAGCAGGGTCGCCGCGCTCGCCTGCACGTACGCGCCGGGCGTGACCTGCGACAGACCCGTGCGGCCGGTGATAGGCGAGACGACGTCGGTGTAGCCGAGATTGATCTGCGCGGTATCGACGGCAGCCTTGCCAGCGGCGATATCCGCGACGGCCTGACCTTGCGCGGCCACGGCGTTGTCGTAGTCCTGCTTCGACACGGCGTTCGCCGCGACGAGGATCTTGTAGCGCGACACGAGCGCGTTCTGCGACGCGACGTTCGCCTGCGCCTTCGCCAGCGACGCCTTCGCGTTGTTCAACTGCGCGATGTACGGCGCCGGATCGATCTTGTAGAGCCGCTGACCGGCCTTGACCTCGGCGCCTTCGGTAAACTCTCGGCGCTGCACGATGCCGTCGACCCGTGCACGCACTTGCGCGACGAGATACGCGCTGGTGCGGCCCGGCAAGTCGACTACGACCGGCACGCTCGTCGGCTGCACGGTGACGACGCCCACTTCGGGCGTTTGCGGCGGAGGTGCTGATTGTTTTTGCCCGCACGCTGCCAGAAACACGGCAGCCGTCGCGGCGGTGATTAAGCGGAGTGGAACCCGTTCGACGCGCATGGAGCGACCTCTGTCTAAGACTGAGAGTGAAGTAAGTGCGCGGCCGCCTTCCCCGGGCGATGCCGCGCACAAAGCGTCGTAAAGACGCTGACCAAAAGCAGTGAGACCAGTGGCGCCAAGGCCGGCTTGCAACGGGCGCTTCCTTGTTTTTCACGCGACGCCTTCGAACGCCGCCGAAGACTGAAAACAGCCAGAAACATCGAAGAGCGGCCAGAACGGCCATCTCAAAAATAAGGCGCGCTGCACACCACGCCGCCGTTACAACTTGGGCTTACTGGTCGGTGGGTGGTATTGTATATACATTCACGAATGAATGTAAAAAACAAGCACAACCCGATCTTACAGCGTGTTAGGCGAAATTCGCTTGAACATACAATCAATTAGACAGAATCTCGACGAAGGGAACGCCTTTCGCGCGTCGTCGGGGCGAGACATGCAGGAGAAGACGGCCACCGCCGCACGATATGGTCAGACGAACCAAGGAAGAAGCGCAGGCGACGCGCAACCGCGTGCTCGACGCAGCCGAGCGCGTGTTTTACGAAAAGGGGGTGTCGCGGACGACGCTCGCGGATATCGCGCAGGCCGCGGGCGTGACGCGCGGCGCAATTTACTGGCACTTCGCCAATAAGGGCGATCTCTTTAACGCGATGTTCGACCGCAGCCTGCTGCCGCTGGACGAACTCGTCGAAGCGACGCTGGACGGCAAGGAAGAAGACCCGCTCGCGCGTCTGCGCGAGCTTTTCGTCTGGTGCATGCGCAATATCACGAGCGACGAGCAGCGCCGCCGCGTGTTCGACATCCTTTTCCTGAAGTGCGAGTTCGTCGAGGAAATGGGGCCTGTGCGCGAGCGGCATCAGAACAACATGCGCGACGGCATGGAGCGCATCGAGCGCGCGCTGCGCAACGCCGTCGAACAGAAGCAGTTGCCCGCGACGCTCGACACGTCGCGCGCGACCGTCATGCTGCACTGCCTCTTCACCGGCATCCTGCACGATTCGCTGATGCTGCCCGATCTCGTGCATCCGGAACGCGACGCCGAAGCGCTCATCGATGCGTGCTTCGATGCCCTGCGTTGCAGCCCCGCCCTGCTGTCACCGGCTGGCGGCTGAGTTCGCCGCGAGCGCCCGCTGGTTCGACGCGTAGATGTTGTCGCGCGCGGGCGGCTCGCCGCTTTCGAGCGCGCCGATCCACTCGTGCGTGTCGAGCACGGCGGCGAAGCGCGATTGCATCACCACCGTGAACACGCGGTGGATCTCCTCGGCGCTCGCCTTGCCCGCGCGGTTTTCGTAGGGCACGGCGCCCGTCGCATCCGCGAGAAATTCGACTGACAAACCCGCATGCGCCGCGTGCTTCACGGTGGAATCGTCGCAATTGTGGGTCATGTAGCCTGCGATCACGATCGTGTCGATGTCGTTGGCCGCGAGCCATTCCGCGAGATCGGTGCCCGCGAACGCGCTCGGCAGCGATTTCTCGACGTAATGCGCGCGCGGCCGCGATGCCACCGTTTCATGCAGTTCCGCCATCGCCGAGCCGCGCGCGAAGATCGGCGCGCTCGCGGGCGCGAAATTCTGCACGACGACGACCGGCACGCCGTGCTTTTTGGCGGCGTCCATCGCCCGGCCGATATTGGCGAGCGACACGTTCACATCGGGATATTCGATCAGCAGGTTGCCTTCGACGTACTCGTTCTGCACGTCGATGACGATCAGGGCGCGGCGCGGCATGGTTCATCTCCTTTAGGTGTCGCTGCATTGTCGCCGCGTGCGTGCGAAGCCGAGAAGTGGCCCGATCGCCATCTTTCGACGAAACCGGGCCAAAATACCCGAATCCATCGTTTCGGAAGGGCCGAGCCATGAAGCGCCATTCGATCGCCGTCGTCGCGTTCGACCGCATCAGCCCGTTTCATCTCGCGGTGCCGTGCATCGTGTTCGGCGAGGAGCGCGGCGCGATCGGCGTGCCGTCGTTCGATTTCCGGGTCTGCGCCGCCGAGCCGCAGGCGCTGTCGACATCGGCGGGATTCACGATCGCGGCCCGCCATGCGCTCGATGCGCTCGATTCCGCCGACGTGATCATCGTCCCTTCCTGGCGCGATCCCGCCGAAACGCCGCCGGCCGCGCTGCTCGCTTCGCTGCGCGCGGCGCACGCACGCGGCGCGTGGGTCGTTGGGCTGTGTCTTGGCTCCTACGTCCTTGCGGCGGCGGGCCTGCTCGACGGCCGCGCGGCCACGACGCACTGGGCGTGGGCCGACGATTTCGCGCGCCGCTTTCCGCGCGTGCGGCTCGACCCGAACGTGCTTATATCGACGACGACAACATCACGACTTCCGCCGGCACCGCGGCGGGGCTCGATTGCTGTCTGCATGTGCTGCGCAAGCTGGCCGGCTCGCACGCGGCGAACCAGGTTGCGCGGCGGCTCGTGGTGCCGCCGCATCGGCAGGGCTCGCAGGCGCAGTTCATCGATGAACCGCTGCCCGAGCGCGCGAACGGCGAAAAGCTCGCCGGACTGCTCGACTGGCTGCGCGCCAATCTGCAAACGGATCATTCGCTGGATGCGCTTGCCGCGCGCATGGCGATGAGCCGCCGCAACTTTACGCGGCGCTTTCGGCAGACGACGGGCACGACGGTCGGCGCGTGGCTCGTCGGGCAACGCGTCGCGCTGGCGCAACGGCTGCTCGAGGACACGGATTTGCCGGTCGATCGCATTGCGGAGACGAGCGGCTTTCGCACCGGCGCGACGCTGCGCCAGCAGTTCGCACAGACGCTGAAGACGTCGCCCTCGGCTTATCGACGCGCGTTTCGTGGGGTTTAGCGCAAGCCCACGTGCTGCGCGAGATACGCGAACAGCGCGATGCACACGAGCATCGCGGCCCACGCCCACACCGGCAGGCCGAGCGGATGCGGGTCGTGTGAATGATCGCGGTCGTGATGCACGAAGCCATGCCCGTGCAGACGATGCCGCAGCACGCCGCTCGCATGCGCATCGGCGGATGGCGCGCGCAGCGCGCCCGAGCGACGCGAGAACGCCACCGACATCGAGCTGGGCCGCAGAAACACATGCCGGCGCGCGGCGCTTTCGCCCGCGGCGCGCATCGACGGCAAGCCGTGCTTCGCGCGCACCACTTCGCAGAATTCCGCGAAGAAGTCGTCGGCGCCTTCGCGCAGCGCGTTCTCGATCTGCCGTGATGGCAAGCCGGCCAGCGGGCCCGACACCGTCGCCCAGACCGTGTACTCGATCCAGGTCGAATCGCCGTCGTCTTCGTCGGGATTGAGCGCAACCGCGATCTGCCCGCGCAGCGAACCCACGCCCTCGCCGCGCGCCTTGAAGCTCAGCGTGCGCGCGTAGGCGACATCGGCATCGGCGGGTTCCGTGGTGTCGCCCTCGGCATGCGCAGCCTGACGCGTGCGCCCCGCGGCATGCGCGCGGATTTCGTAGCGTGCCCGCAGCGCGCCGAGCGGCACGATCAGCGTGAGGGCATACTCGCCGCCGGGCGTGCGCGTGAATGATTCGCAGTTGTCCAGACTCGCCCGCAGCAGCGCGAGATCGCCCAGCGCGTCCCGGACATGCGCCGGGTCGAGCGGAACGCGCAATGCATCGGTGACTTCCATTCGAGCCTCCGCTGGCAGGGATCGCATGCGTTCGTTATGGCTGAGCGGTGTGTCAATGTCTGTTCGAAGGCGCGCCTAAGAAGTCTCGTCGATCCGATCGACCCGCGCGCGGTGGAACGCGAGATAGCCCTTGATCTTCGCGGCGGCGTCGGGCGGCGACTCGTAACTCCACGCGGCGTTCTCGACCGGGCCGTCTTCCGTCAGCAGATGATAGTGCGTGGCCTGGCCCTTGATCGGGCAATGCGTGATGTGGATCGAGCGTTCGAGGCGCGCCATGTTGACGTCGGCGCGCGGGAAGTAGTGCACTTTTTCGGCGTCCGTCTCGACGAGCGTGAGAGCGGCGTGGGTATCGGCGTAGGTGACGCCCTGATGGATCACGCGGCAGCGCCGGCCGTTCGGCGTGACCTCGATCCGATGCGCCGCTTCGTGCCCGTCGTTGAGTTCCGTGCCCATCCTGATGCGCCTCCCGCGTCTGAACCGAAATGCCCAAGAAAAAGCCACGCGGCATCGAGATACCCGTGGCTTAATTATGAGACAAACTTCGGATGCTGGGTGAGCGCTTTCTATGCCCCGCGCGTTCTCTCTTGGACGCGCGCGCCTATTGAATGTTCCAGTGGAACGCGGCCTTGGCCGTGCCCGGACCGGCGACGCTCACCGTCTGCTTTTTCTCCTGATCCTTGTACTTCGCGTAGACCGTATAGCTGCCGGGCGGCAGCTTGACGAGCATGTACGGACCCATTGATTCGGTGGAGAGCACTTCGCCGCCCTTCCCGCCGACGACGCGCACGGTCACGCCCGAGAGGTATTCGGTGGTCGGGCCCGTGAAGCGCAGCGAAAGCGGCCAATGCGCCTGTTCGCGCAACAGTGCGCGCGATTCGTCGAGTCCGACGCCGCCCGACGTGTAGGAAACGTCGCCTTGCTGCTGGACTTGCGGCAGGCCGCCGCCGTTGGTGTTGCCTGCGCTCGAGGTATCGCTCGTGGTTCCGCCTGTCGTGGCGCCCGACGCCTGCGCCCAGGCGCCGCCCGCCATGCCTGCGCTCATCCCGGCAACGACCAGCGCGGCCGCCAGCTTGCCCGTGGTTCTGCTCGTCATGTTCGTGCTCCTTTATCCGATGCCGCCGCGCCTCGAAAAGCGCGCCAGCGGCGTCACGCCCGATGCGCCGAGACCACGCGATGGGGCACCAGGCAACGGTAGAGCATGGTTCGTGCCCGAATCGCGTGACCCAGCCGCGCTCAGCCGAGATCGACCGGAACGAAGATCTGCGCGTCGTCGCGCTGGATCAGGAGCGCGATGCTGTCGCCGGCGCGCTGCACCATCGACTTCAACTGCTGCACCGACGTGACCGGCTGGCCGTTGACCGCGAGAATCACATCGCCCGGCTGGATGCCCGCGTTCGCCGCCGCGCCGCCCGCCTGCTGCACGAGCAGCCCGCGCGAGAGCGAATCGTTCTGCTTTTCCTCCGGCGTGAGCGGCCGCACCGCGACGCCGAGCCGCGCGTCCTGCGCCGACGCTTCGTCGTCGCCGCCCGCGCTCGCTTTCGCGCTCGCGGTCTTCGCGTCCTTGAGCGCGCCAATCGTCACGCTCAGGTCCTTCGCGCTCTTGTCGCGCCACACCGTCACCTTCGCCGACGTGCCGGGCGAGAGGCCCGCGACCTGCGACGGCAGCGAGGTCGAGTCCGTCACCGCCACGCCGTTCAGCGCAGTGATGACGTCGCCCGGCTGCAGGCCTGCCTTCGCCGCCGGCCCGCCCGGCTCGATCGAGCTCACGAGCGCGCCTTGCGGCGACTTCATGCCGAACGAATTGGCGAGCGTCTGGTTCATGCCCTGCACCGTCACGCCGAGACGGCCGCGATCCACGTGCCCCGTCTTGATGAGCGCATCCTTCACCTTGATCGCTTCATTGATCGGGATGGCGAACGAAAGACCCTGGAAGCCGCCCGTCTGCGAATAGATCATCGAGTTGATGCCGATGACTTCGCCTTGCAGGTTGAAGAGCGGACCGCCCGAGTTGCCGGGGTTCACCGGCACGTCGGTCTGGATGAACGGCGTGTAGTTCTCGTTGGGCAGCGCGCGCGATTTCGCGCTGATGATGCCCGAGGTCACGGTGTTGTCGAAGCCGTAAGGCGAGCCGATCGCGACGACCCATTGCCCGACCTTGCTGCCGTTAGGATCGCCGATCTTCACGGTCGGCAGGCTCTTCGCATCGATCTTCAGCACGGCGACGTCCGACTGCTTGTCCGCGCCGATAACCTTCGCGCGGTACTCGCGCTTGTCCGTGAGCTTCACGGTGACGACATTGGCGTTATCGACGACGTGCGCGTTCGTGAGGATATAGCCGTCGCTGCTCACGATGAAGCCGGAGCCGAGGCCTTCGCTCGGACGATCCGCGCCGGGACCGCCAGGACCGCCGGGGCCGCCGAAGCCCGGGATTCCGCCGAAGCGCTTGAAGAATTGATAGAACGGATCGTCGGGGTCCATCGGCAACTGATTGCGGCTGCTGCGCGCCGACGTCTCCTTGACGACATGCTTCGCGCTGATGTTCACCACCGCCGGGCCATAGGTTTCGACGAGGCCGGAGAAATCGGGGACGCCCGTCTTGGCTGCGGCTTCGGCGGGCATCATCGCCGCCGCGGTCGCGGGCGAGATGACCTGCGGCGCAGGCACGTTGTTATGACCGGCCACATAGCCCGCCGACAAGGCAACGGCAACGGCGGCCGCGACGGCGCTACGGGTGAGGATCTTTGCTTTCATCGTGTGCTCCTGACGAGGGATGCGCTCCGTAAGAGCGCGCTATATCAATGAAAGGAGCTTACGGGGTGTCGCTTAAACCTTTCTTAAAAATGGAGGTTCGGCGGGAACTTTGAACAAAAAGGGCGCCTGTTCGAATGAACAGGCGCCCTTGGCACTGCGACTTGCTGCTTCTGCGATTTACCGCGGGTACTGTTTTGCTTCACTGCTTCACTGCTTCACTGCTTCACTGCTTCACTGCTTCACTGCTTCACTGCTTCACTGCTTCACTGCTTCACTGCTTCACTGCTTCACTGCTTCACTGCTTCACTGCTGCTACTGCCAACTGCAACTTCCTTACTACGGACTGCTACGACAACTGCCTTCTGCTGCTTACCTCAATTTCCTGCACGACTACGTACTTCAACTTCTTCACTGCTACTGCCTGCTGCCTGCTGCCTGCTGCTTCAGAACACTCAACCAACAAGAGAGATATTAGCGATTAGGAAGTCTCATTCGAAGCAGACAAATCCGAAACTTCATTGCAGAGGTTGAGGCCGCGAACGCGGCTTCAGAACCTGACGGCGACCTTGAGGCCGCCCGCTTCCGATTCCCCGAGCGAAACCGATGCGCCATGCTGAACCGCGATGCGCCGCACGATCGCGAGGCCGAGGCCGCTGCCGGCCACATCGGTGCGCGGGCGGTTCGCGCTTTCGCCCACGCGATAGAAACGGTCGAACACGCGTTCGCGTTCTTCGGCGGGGATGCCCGGACCGGTATCGGCGATTTCGACGACGGGACGCCCGTCTTTGAGTGTCAGGCAGACATCGACTTTGCCGCCCTTCGGCGTGTACTTCGTCGCGTTGTCGATGAGATTGTTGAACATCACGCGCAGCGAATCCGGATCGCCGTTGACGATGGCGGATTCGCCCGCCTCGATGCCGAGATCGACGCCACGTTCCTGCGCGACGAGCACGTAGCCGCGCACGCATTCTTCCAGCAGTTCCTTCAGGTCGACGCGTGTTTCCACCGCCTTGCCATCCGGCTCCGACCGCGCCAGCGCGAGCAACTGCTCGGCGAGCCGCGTCGCGCGCGCGATGCCTTCGTTCAGGTCGGCGAGCGCCTCGCGCCGCGTCACGTCGTCCTGCGCACGGCCGACGAGCTGTGCCTGGATCTGCACGGCCGCAAGCGGTGTGCGCAATTCATGCGCGGCATCGGCGACGAAGGCCTTCTGCGTATCGAGCGCCGCCGACAAACGCGACAGCAGCGCATTCAGCGCCCGCACCACGGGCCGCACTTCCTGCGGCAGACGTTGATCGGAGAGCGGATCGAGCGCTTCGGGATGACGTGTATCGAGCGCGCGCGTCACGCGCTGCAAAGGCGCGAGCCCGCGTCCGACGATCACCCAGATCGCGACGCCGAGCAGCGGCAGCAGCAGCACGAGCGGCCACAAGGTGCGCCACGCGACCCCCGCCGCGACGCGATTGCGGATCGACAGCGGCTGCGCGAGCTGCACGACGTTATCGCCGACGATCGCGCTATACACGCGCCATTCGCCGCGCGGGGTCATTTCGGTGGAGAAGCCGAGTTCCGCGTGGGGCGCGAGCGGCACGCGCGGATGCGAGTAGTACATCAGCACGCCATTGCGATTCCAGATCTGGATGACGACGCCCTCGTCGCTCTCGCTGCGCGAACTCAGCACCGACGAAAACGGCTCCGACGGCAACGCCGCCGCGATCTGCTGCAGTTGATAGTCGAAGAGTTCGTTGGCTTCGGCGAGCGCCTGCCGATAGATGAGCCATCCGGCGAAGCCCACGCCGACGATCACGAGCGCAAGCAGCCAGATCAGCAATTGCCGGCGGATCGACCGCATCAGGCGTCCTTCGCGACCATGTAGCCGAGGCCACGCACGTTGCGGATGAGATCGGCGCCGAGCTTCTTCCTCAGCGAATGGATATACACCTCGACGGTATTGCTGCCGATTTCCTCGCCCCAACCGTAGATTTTCTCTTCGAGCTGGCTCTTCGACAGCACCGCGCCGGGCCGCGCCATCAGCGCTTCGAGCAGCGCGAACTCACGCGCGGACAACGCGACGGGATTGCCCGCGAGCGTCACCTGATGGCCGACCGGATCGAGCGTCAGTTCACCGTGCCGCACGAGCGATTCGCCGCGCCCGACGTGACGGCGGATCAGCGCACGCATGCGCGCGCCGAGCTCGTCGAGGTCGAAGGGCTTCACGAGGTAATCGTCCGCGCCGGCATCGAGTCCTTTCACGCGGTCCGCGATGGCGTCGCGCGCGGTGACGATCAGCACCGGCAGCGCGTTGGCGCGCGCGCGCAACGTCTTCAGCACGTCGAGGCCATCGCGCCTGGGCAGGCCGAGATCGAGCAACATCAGGTCGTAGGACTCACCGGCCACCGCCGTGAGCGCGGCCTCGCCGTCCTGCACCCAGTCGACTGCGAAGCCGTCCGCGCGCAGCGCCTTGCGCACGCCTTCGGCGATCATCCGGTCATCTTCGACAAGCAGGATTCGCATGGCACATGTCTGTTCGTGGTTACGGTTTATAGGAGGCAGGCAGCCCTGGGACCGCGATTCATTGTAGCCGCGAGGCCGCGCCACAGGCTTAAACGGGACTTAACCGCGCGCATCGTCCACTTTCACGGATCAATAACGACGACGATTTCCCGCCCGTACGATTTTCGCAAGCCAGCTTGTCTACAATAGCCGCTTCCCACGCCGCGACGCCTGCCCGCGCGCTCGCCGCAGCCAGCCATCAGCCCAAGAACAACGCTCGTCCATGCCGCTCGCTTCCCGCTCCTCGCCCTCGCACCGCTGTCTTTCTTCGTTCGCGCTCGCCGCAGCCCTCGTCTGCGCGGCGCTCGGCCACGTGCCCGACGCCTTCGCGCGCGGCGGCACGAAAGCCGAATCGCAGGCGCAGTCGCCGGAGCGCGCGGCGAAGGGCAAGCGCCCCGCGAAGAGCGAGACGAAGGGCGAAGCCAAGGGCAAAAAAGCCGGGCACATCGCGAAAGCGAGCGTGCCGGCCGGCCCGCTGCCCGCATCGGTGATGACGGCGCTCGCGCGCGCGCACGTGCCGCTCTCGTCGATAAGCGTAGTCGTGCAGCGGGTCGGCGCGCCGGTCCCGCTCGTCTCGGTCAATGCGAACGAGCCGATGCTGCCCGCCTCCACGATGAAGCTCGTCACCACGTATGCGGGACTTTCGATACTCGGACCCGACTATCGCTGGAAGACGACCGCGTACGCCGACGGCGAGCCCGACGCGCAAGGCGTGCTGCACGGAAACCTCTACATTCAGGGCACGGGCGATCCGAAGCTCGTACCGGAAGAACTGATCGATCTCGTCGAGCAGATTCGCAAGAACGGCATCACGGGCATCGACGGCGCGCTCGTGCTCGACAAACGTTATTTCGACGCCTCCACCCGCGATCTGCCCGCCTTCGACAACGACGACAGCGCGCCCTACAACGTCGGCCCCGATCCCCTGCTCTATGCGTTCAAATCGCTGTCCTTCACCTTGACGCCGAGCGCGGACGGTCAGGTGGCCATCGACGTATTGCCGCAGCTCGCGCAACTGCAGATCGACAACGAATTGCGCGTCACGCGCGGCGCGTGCACGGGATCGCTGCAGGCGGCGTCGCCGAGCGTCGCGCAGACGCAGGGCGGGTTCGTGCAGGCGTCGTTCATCGGCGACTATCCGCTGCGCTGCGGCTCGCGCACGGTCAACGTCGCCGCGCTCGATCATTCGACCTTCTTCGCGGGCGGTTTTCTGGCGCTGTGGAAGCAGGCGGGCGGCACGTTCCAGGGCACGACGCGCGAAGGCCCGACGCCGTCGAACGCGAGGCTCGTCGGCACGCATCGCAGCCCGGTGCTGTCGGATGTCGTGCGCGACATCAACAAGTTCAGCAACAACGTGATGGCGCGCAACCTGTTCCTCACGATCGGCGCGTCGCAAGCGAAGCCGCCCGCGACGACGGCGAAATCCGCCGCGGCGATCCAGTCGTTCCTGAAGCGCAGCGCCCTGCCGATGAACGGCCTCGCGCTCGACAACGGCTCGGGCCTTTCGCGCGATGAGCACATCACCGCAACTTCGCTCGCCGATCTCCTGCAGGCGGCGAACGCGAGCCCGGTCGCTCAGGTGTTCGTCGAATCGCTGCCGATCGCGGGCGTCGACGGCACGATGCGCAACCGTCTCACCAACGCGGGCGCGCTCGGCAACGCGCATATCAAGACCGGCACGCTGCGCGACGTGCGGGCGATCGCGGGTTATGTCGGCGCGGCGAACGGCGAGAGTTACGTGGTCGTGAGCTTCATCAACGATCCGCGCGCCGAAGCTGCGCGCGCCGCGCACGACGCGCTGCTCGAATGGGTTTATGAGGGCGCGCGCCGCGCGGATGCGGCGGAGTAAGTCTCGCTTTGCGATGTGCTGCGCGGGCATGATCGCCCGGCGCGACCGAAGATTTCTTCTACGAAGTCGCGTTCGATAAGGCGCGCGCGGCGTGTAAGGTGTCGGGCACGGCGCACGGCCGGGGTGCATCGCGCTTCAGAAGGGCGTGCGGCATCGCTTAATATGCAGCTATGCGGCGTGAAGACCGCAAGATGGTCGGGCGCCGCAACCGAACTAGAAAACACCGAAGAAGGGAGACGAGGTCCATGAAGAAACAACGCTCGATGCGCGCCGCTCTGGTGCGCTTTGCTCAAGTCGCGACGGCCAGCGCGGCCTTCACCCTGCTCGCCGCGTGCGGCGGCGGCGGTGACGACAACAACTCCACGCCGGCGGGCGGCGTCAAGCTGCAGATCGTGTCCTTCGGCGATAGTCTCTCCGATGTCGGCACGTACGCGCCCGTCGCGGCGGCGAATTTCGGCGGTGGGCGATTCACGACGAATCCGGGACAGGTCTGGGTGCAGAACGTCGCGCAGTATTACGGCGATACGCTGACGCCCGCGATGACGGGCGGTTTCGGGGTCGCGCCGGCGACGCAGGCGGGGCTGGGTTATGCGCAGGGCGGCGCGCTGGTGACGAATCCGATCGGGATCAACCACGTTTCGACCGATCCGGCGAATTACACCGGTGCGTTGACTGTGCCGATCGTGCAGCAGGTCACGAACTATCTCAGCGCGCATGGGAGTTTCAATTCGGGGCAGCTCGTGATCGTCAATGGCGGCGGCAACGACATCCTCTATAACTTTCAATTGGCCGTGGCCGGCGCAATTACGCCTGCCCAGGCGAGCGCGGCGATCGGCAAGGCGGCAATCGATCTTGCGGGCGTGATCGGCAAAGTCGTGCAAAGCGGCGCGACGCACGTGCTGGTGTCGAACGTGCCGGACATCGGCGCGACGCCGCAGGGCATGATGAGCTCGGCGGCGAATCGCGCGTTGCTCACGCAGGCATCGCTCGGGTTCAACCAGGCGCTCGCGGCAGCGCTGACGCAATCAGGGCTGATGTCGAAGGTGATTTATCTCGACATCGTGCCGGTGCTTGCCAATGT
The DNA here is from genome assembly GCF_001544755.2 of Caballeronia catudaia. Lineage (GTDB taxonomy): Bacteria > Pseudomonadota > Gammaproteobacteria > Burkholderiales > Burkholderiaceae > Caballeronia > Caballeronia catudaia. Next base: position 118,995 of record NZ_FCOF02000006.1, read on the forward strand.
CACGGCGAATTTTTCGCAGTTCGGATTCACGGTGTCGAACACGGGCACGGCGTGTAATCTGCAGGCGATGGCGGCGGCGGCGCAGAAGTTCGGCGAGCCGAATCCGGCTGCTTTTGCGACTTCGCTTTTTTGCTCGCCGGAGACTTTGACCGTTGCTGGCGCGGATCAGACGTATATGTACGCCGATACCGTGCATCCGACGACGCATCTGGGCGCGTTGTATGCGCAGGCGGCGGAGCAGGCGGTTGCGAAAGCGGGGTTGGGGAAGTAAGCGATTCCGTTTGAGAATGTAAAAACCGCTCGGACGAGGGATCGTCCGGGCGGTTTTTGTTTTTGTTGATGCAGTGATCTCCGCTGGAGCGGAGGGAACCTGGTGGCGTCAAATTAACGCCGGGTGGTGGCATTTTGACACCAAAAGTGATACACTTGGACTTCCTGTGCGCATAGGATCAGCCTATTAAGGCTGGAGAAGTCAGGGTTAAAGCCCAAATTAGTCACTTACACGAGAAACCACAGGCTGCAACCGCCGGGAGGCGTCGTAGGCCGAGTCACTTAGAGGAACGAACAAACGATGGCTATCAAGCACAGCGATACGGAAACCTCCGTTCGCGGGCGGATCACTGCCCGGTTAAGTGCGGAGAACCAAGAAATCCTGCAACTCGCTGCAGATCTTCAGGGGAGTACCCTCAACCAGTTCGTCGTGCAGGCAGCACTACGGGCGGCAGAGCAGGTGATCGAGCATGATGACGTCATTCGGAACATCCGCTTGTCGGTGAAGCAGTCCGAACGCTTCTTTGCGTTACTCGATGCACCTCCGAAGCCGAACGAAGCGCTGCAGCGCGCGATGGAACGTTTTCGGAAAAATAAAATTGGAAGCTGAAATTCGAAGCCTGGAATCGAAGGACGATCGCAGTAGCTTTGACTGTGGCGTTCCTTCACTGAACGATTGGCTGCAGAGGACAGCCAAGCAGCATCAAGAAAAGAACCTGTCGCGCACATTCGTCGCGATTTTGCCCGGCGATCCGTCTGGAATCGCCGGGTACTATGCTCTCGCCGCCACCTCGGTTGGCACCGCGGGCATGTCTGGCAAGAAACTTCCACGGAATGTATCCGCAGTGCTCTTGGCACGGCTCGCCGTTGACAGGAACCATAAAGGTCAGGGCCTCGGCGAATACCTTCTGATGCACGCGCTCGATTCGATCGTCGGCACGGCGAAAACCATCGGTGTTCAGTGCGTCATCGTTGACGCCATCAACGATGACGCGGCCCGCTTCTACAAGAAGTATGGTTTCGAGCCGCTTACCGATCAACCGCTGACGCTGTTCCTGCCGGTGGCATCCATACCGGAACCCGATACAGAGCCGGAGTAGCGATAGGGCGCGCCGGGAAACTGGTGTCCTGCACTGTGGCGGCGCTGGGCGGATTTTCTGTTTTACAAGTTTTCTCCCACCCGTCGCCAGCGCACGCCATGCGCGCTACTACACAATTGGCATGAGCGGCCCTTGCGTCACCAGAGAGAGAATGGTTTCCTCGGCCCAGACATGAAGGGGTAGGCGGGCGTGTTCGCGCGGCGTTTTCAAGCCCGGCGAGTGAGGGTTAAGCTCCGCGCACGCGGAGGAAACACGGGAGGCATTCCCTGAAAGACCTGCGTCGAGGGTCTATCTCCGCGCATGCGGAGGAAACGCGAGCTTTTTCTGATAGTCGCTCGCGCGATACGGCCTATCTCCGCACACGCGGAGGAAACGATTTGGCGCGCTGGCGTGCGTCTGAAATGCCGGGTCTATCTCCGCGGACGCGGAGAAAACCCCTGCGGCATCACACCGTCCTCGTAGCGCACCGGTCTATCTCCGCGCACGCAGAGGAAACCTGCCGCAATTGAAACTCATCGACGGCCAAAAGGGTCTATCTCCGCGCGCGCGGAGGAAACGCTCGCCCGCCGTGCTTCAAACGCCGCGATCCGGGTCTATGTCCGCCCACGCGGAGGAACACACTCGTCGGGCCCACTTCGCCCGCCGATACGGGTCTATCTCCGCCCACGCGGAGGAAACTACTTCTCGAATATCTCGTTCGCCGCGCCCTCAGGTCTATCTCCGCGCACGCGGAGGAAACCCTTGCAATCTCACGAGTCTGACGCCTGCCGGAGGTCTATCTCCGCGCACGCGTAGGAAACGCATCGCCGATGACGGAGTCGACGCGGCACGGGAGTCTATCTCCGCGCACGCGGAGGAAACTTCATCCAGACGGGTGGGGTGGCGGCCAAGCAAGGTCTATCTCCGCGCACGCGGAGGAAACCTAAATCATAACCATCTGATCCAAAAGCGAAATCCCTGCAATCCATCTTCACAGTTGAGCGCCAAAAAAAGCGCAGCAAATCACTCCTCAGCCTCAAACGCCGCCGCCGCCCTTCCCAACCGGTCATTAACAGCAATCCACTCCACCGTCTCCGGCAGCTTCTCGATCAAGATCCGCTCCACATTCGCCCGATCGAGCGCCCGCAGCAAGCCATAAAGCCCCCGCGCATACGACTGCGGATCTTCCGGCGCCGCCACGAAGTGAACATGCGCAGCCCGCGCCCATTCCCCCGCACTCGACGGCCGCGCCACCAGCGCGATCTTCCTCCCGCCATCACGACGAAGCATCGCCTCGATCGACGAAAACGGCAGCAGCAAGAGCGGCGTCCTCGGCGCGTAATGCGCCTTCAACGTCCCCGAAGCCCGCGGCGCCGTCGCATCCGACCCATCGGGCAATTTCGGCGCAACGCCGATCACATCCGCAATCTCCCGCGGACTCACATGCCCCGGCCTCAGCAACGCCGGAAACCCACGCGACAAATCCAGAATCGTCGACTCGATGCCGACATCCGCCGCGCCGCCATCGAGCACATGCACCGCGCCGCCGAACTCATCGCGCACATGCTGGGCCGTCGTCGGACTCACGTGCCCGAAGCGATTCGCCGATGGCCCCGCCACCCCGCCCTGCTTCCCGCTAGCAAGACGCCGCGCGTGAAACGCCGACAACAACTGCTGCGCCACCGGATGCGACGGACACCGCACGCCCACCGAATCCTGACCACCGCTCACAGCCGCCGGAATATGCGCGGCGCGCTTGAGAATCAGCGTCAACGGGCCGGGCCAGAACGCATCGATGAGCTTTTGCGCATCGGCGGGCAGCTCGCGCACCCAATACCCCGGATCGGCTTCGGGCGCGAGATGCACGATCACCGGATGATTCGCCGGCCGCCCTTTCGCCGCATAGATGCGCGCGATGGCATCGGGACTTTCGGCGTCGCCGCCGAGCCCGTAGACCGTCTCGGTCGGAAACGCGACGAGTTCGCCGGCATCGAGCAAGGCTGCGGCTTCATCGATCTGCGCCGCACTCGGATAAATGATGGTCATTGCTTCGACAACGAAAGAAACTCAATCGAGCGCGATATGCAGCATGCGCGCGCAGTCACGCGCCGCCGTGCGCGCTTCTTCGAGCGTCGCCGCCGTGAAATTGATGTGACCCATCTTGCGGCCGCGGCGCGCGTCCTCCTTGCCGTACAGATGCAGCCGCGCCGATGGCATCGCGGCGACTTCGGCCCACGCGGGTGCGCGAGCTTTGTCGCCATCGAACCAGATATCGCCGAGCAGATTCAGCATCGCGGCAGGCGAATGCTGGCGCGTGTCGCCGAGCGGCATGCCGGTCATCGCGCGCACTTGCTGCTCGAACTGGCTGGTCGCGCAGGCATCGACCGTATAGTGGCCGGAATTGTGCGGACGCGGCGCCATCTCGTTGGCGATCAGCGAGCCATCTTCCAGCACGAAGAACTCGACGCACAGCACGCCGACATAACCCAGCTTCGCCGCGATGGTCAGCGCCGCGTCCTGCGCCTGAGCGACGAGCGCATCGGAGGCATCGGGCGCGGGCACGACCGTCTTCGCGAGAATGCCGCTCACGTGCACGTTCTGCGCGAGCGGAAACACGGCGGACTTGCCGTCGCCGCCGCGCGCGATCAGCACGGACACTTCGTACTTGAGCGGCATGCGCTTTTCCAGCACGCACGGCACGCCAGAAAGCGATGCATGCGCGTTGCGCACTTCAGCGACATTGCGCACGCTGACCTGGCCCTTGCCGTCGTATCCGAGGCGCGCGGTCTTCAGAATGCCCGGCAACACGGCGGCGATCTTCTCGTCGGGAATCGCGGCGAGCGCCTGCGCCGACTCGATCACCACATGCGGCGCGACCGGCACGCCCGATTCCGCGATGAAGCGCTTCTCCGCGACGCGATCCTGCGCGATCGCCACGCAACTCGCGGCGGGACTGACGAACGTGCAGGACGCGAGGAATTCGAGGCTCGCGGACGGCACGTTCTCGAATTCCGTCGATATCGCCGCGCACAGCCGGCCAAGCTCGATGAGCGCGGCGCGGTCGTCGTAGGCCGCGCGGATGTGGCGGTCCGCGACGGCGCCCGCGGGGCTCGTCTCGTCCGGATCGAGGACGGCGACGCGGTAGCCCATCGATTGCGCGGCGAAGCAGAACATGCGGCCGAGCTGGCCGCCGCCGACCATGCCTAGCCACGCGCCCGGCAGAATCGGGGAGATTGGGGAGTTTTGTGGATTCATCGTGGGGCTGAACGTGGGCTACGTTGCGTTTCGTGGGCGACGCGCACTGCCAACTGCTGATTTCACATTAAACGATGCGACGAAGTGGGAACAGCAACTTCGCCGCGCACTGGCATCACATCACATTGAAAAGCGCATCAAAGCGGCGGCAGCGCCATGTCGCGCGCGGCCTGATTCTGCTTCACGCGGAAAGCGGCGAGCGCATCGGCGTACTTCGAATCCGTCGCGCTCAGAATCGATACCGCGAACAGCGCCGCGTTCGCCGCGCCCGCCTCGCCGATGGCGAACGTCGCGACCGGCACGCCCTTGGGCATCTGCACGATCGAATGCAGCGAATCGACACCCTTCAGATACCGGCTCGCGACCGGCACGCCGAGCACCGGCAGCGTCGTCTTCGCAGCGAGCATGCCCGGCAGATGCGCCGCGCCGCCCGCACCCGCGATGATCGCGACGATGCCACGACCGCGCGCGCTCTCGGCGTAAGCGAACATCTCGTCCGGCATGCGATGCGCCGACACGACCTTCGCCTCGTACGGCACGCCGAATTCCTGAAGAATCGCGACGGCGTTCTTCATCACGTCCCAGTCGGAGCTGGAGCCCATCAATACACCGATGAGCGGTTTGTCATGCGTATGAACTTCGTTCGTCATCTCTTTCAACTCAATCGAGCGTCTTGCCCGTCAAGCGCTGCAGCGCTTCCTGATACTTCTCCGACGTCTTCGCGATCACGTCGTCCGGCAGCTTCGGCGCGGGCGGTTCCTTCTTCCACGTCTGCGTTTCGAGCCAGTCGCGCACGAACTGCTTGTCGAACGACGGCGGATTCGTGCCGACCTGATAGCCATCGGCGGGCCAGAAACGCGACGAATCGGCGGTCAGCACTTCGTCCATCAGATAGAGCTCGCCCTTGTCGTCGAGGCCGAACTCGAACTTCGTATCCGCAATGATGATGCCGCGCGTCGCCGCGTATTCCGCCGCTTCCTCGTACAACTGGATGGAAATGCGCTTGATCGTCGCGGAGAGCTCCGTCCCGATGCGGCGTTCCATCTCATCGTAGGTGATGTTTTCGTCGTGATGGCCCATTTCGGCCTTCGCGGCGGGCGTGAAGATCGGCTCGGGCAGCTTTTGCGCGTTCTGCAAACCCGGCGGCAGTTCGACGCCGCACACGGAACCGGTCGCCTGATAGTCCTTCCAGCCGCTGCCCGCGAGATAGCCGCGCACGACCGCTTCGACCAGGATCGGCTCCAGACGCTTCACGACGGCCGCGCGGCCTTTCACTTGCGCGGCTTCATCGGTTGACACGACCGTCGACGGATCGATGCCCGTGTTGTGGTTCGGCACGATGTGACCGAGCTTCTCGAACCAGAAATCGGCCATCGTGTTCAGCACGCGGCCCTTGTTCGGAATCGGCTCGCCCATGACGACGTCGAATGCGGAAAGGCGGTCGGTCGTCACGATCAGGAGCTTGTCCTGACCGACTGCGTAGTTGTCGCGGACCTTGCCGCGGCCGAGCAGCGGCAGCGATTTGATCGTGGATTCGTATAGCGTGGACATCGTCATGTACCGGAAAAAAGTGATTTGCCGCCTGGAGACGCAAAGCGGCGAGGAATCAACCAAAGGGCAAGAGGCGAAACCAAAAAAGACGAACGGGCTCCGAACCCGGAACCCGTTGATTTTACTTTACAAAACCCGCCTGTCTCAGATGATGCTTATTTTACGATCTGCGCGAGCGCGCCGGACTTGTACTTCTCGGCGATCTTGTCGAGGGAAACCGGCTTGATCTTGCCTGCCATGCCCTCGCAGCCGAACTGCATGTAGCGCTGACGGCAAATTTCCTTCGCCGCCTCGCGCGCGGGCTTCAGATAGTCGCGCGGATCGAACTTCGACGGATTCTCGAACAGGTAGCGGCGGATCGCGCCGGTGATCGCGAGCCGCAAGTCGGTGTCGATATTCACTTTGCGCACGCCGTGCTTGATGCCTTCCTGGATCTCTTCGACGGGCACGCCATACGTTTCCTTCATGTCGCCGCCGAATTCGCGGATTTCGGCCAGCAATTCCTGCGGCACCGACGACGAACCGTGCATCACCAGATGCGTGTTCGGAATGCGCTGGTGGATTTCGCGGATGCGGTCGATCGCGAGGATATCGCCCGTGGGCTTCTTCGAGAACTTGTACGCGCCGTGCGACGTGCCGATCGCAATCGCGAGCGCATCGCACTGCGTCTGCTTCACGAAGTCGGCGGCCTGCTCGACGTCGGTCAGAAGCTGCTCGCGCGTCATCGTGCCTTCGGCGCCGTGGCCGTCTTCCTTGTCGCCTTTCATGGTTTCGAGCGAGCCGAGCACGCCCAGTTCGGCTTCGACAGTCACGCCGATCGAATGCGAGAACTCCACGACCTGCTTCGACACCGCGACGTTGTACTCGTAGGACGCGACGGTCTTGCCGTCGGCTTCGAGCGAGCCGTCCATCATCACGCTGGTGAAGCCCGAGCGGATCGCGGCCATGCACACGGCGGGCGACTGGCCGTGGTCCTGATGCATGACGACCGGAATATGCGGATACGACTCGACGGCCGCCTCGATCAAATGACGCAGGAACGCTTCGCCCGCGTACTTACGCGCGCCGGCGGACGCCTGCATGATGACGGGCGCGTTCACTTCGTTCGCGGCCGACATGATCGCCTGCACCTGTTCCAGATTGTTGACGTTGAACGCCGGGAGACCATAACCGTGTTCCGCAGCGTGATCCAGCAGTTGACGCATTGATACGAGAGGCATTGTGGTGAGACTCCATGATGTGAAACGAATTCTTCAGCGCGCCGCTCTCGGGCGGTTTCTGGCGTGTTCGCCGTCTTGCGCGCTTGATCGAGGCGGGCGCCGCTGCTGGTACGGCGCGCGCCTCGGGACCTGCGACGAACCGCGCGGCCGTTGACCGCGCATCTTTCTCGATAAAACTCAGAAATGATCGCCCACGCGCACGATCTTCAGCGTGTTGGTGCCGCCCGCCTGACCCATCGGCTCGCCGACCGTCAGCACGACCATGTCGCCGCGCGCCGCGTAACCCTTCGACACGACCACTTCCAGCGCCGAATTCAGCGCGGCGTCGCGGTCCATGTTGGTGTCGACGTGCAGCGGCGTGACATTGCGGTACAGCGACATCGTGCGCTCGCTCGACACGCGCGGCGTCAACGCGAAGATCGGCACGTGCGTCCAGTGACGCGACATCCACAGCGCGGTCGACCCGGATTCCGTCAACGCGACGACAGCCTTCGCGCCCAGGTGATACGCGGTGAAAAGCGCGCCCATTGCGATCGACTGATCGATGCGCGTGAACGTGCGGTCGAGGAAATCGCGGTCGAGCTGCGACTCTTCCGACTTCTCCGCTTCGATGCACACGGCGGCCATCGTTTCGATGGTCGTGACCGGGTATTTGCCGGCGGCGGTTTCGGCGGAGAGCATCACGGCGTCGGTGCCGTCGAGCACGGCGTTCGCCACGTCGGAGACTTCGGCGCGCGTCGGCACGGGCGCGTGGATCATTGATTCCATCATCTGCGTGGCGGTGATCACGAGCTTGTTCGACTCGCGCGCCATGCGGATCATGCGCTTTTGCAAGGCAGGCACCGCCGCGTTGCCGACTTCCACCGCGAGATCGCCGCGCGCGACCATGATGCCGTCGGACGCATCGAGAATGCCTTGCAGCGCCGGAATGGCTTCGGCGCGCTCGATCTTCGCGATCATCTTCGGCTTGATGCCGTAGGGCGCGCCCGCGATATTCGCCAGTTGCCGCGCCATTTCCATGTCGGTCGCGTTCTTCGGGAACGACACCGCGACGAAATCCGCGCCGAGCGACATCGCCGTCTTGATGTCCTCCATGTCCTTCTCGGTCAGCGCGGGCGCGGTCAGCCCGCCGCCCTGGCGGTTGATGCCCTTGTTGTTCGACAGCTCGCCGCCGACCTTCACGGTCGTGTGAATCTCTTCGCCGATCACGCGTGTGACGTCGAGCACGATGAGGCCGTCGTTGAGCAGCAGCACGTCGCCCGCGCGCAGATCGCGCGGCAGATCCTTGTAGTCGAGGCCGACGCGCTCGCTGTTGCCGAGCTGGCAACCCGCGTCGAGGATGAACGGATTGCCCGCGACCAGCACGGTCTTGTTGTTCTCGAACTTGCCGACACGGATCTTCGGACCTTGCAGGTCCGCCATGATCGCGACTTCGCGGCCCACCTGACGCGCCGCCTCGCGGACCATTTCGGCGCGCTGGCGGTGATCGTCGGCGGTGCCGTGCGAGAAGTTGAAGCGAACGACGTCGAGACCTGCCTGCAGCATTTGCAGCAGGATGTCCGGGCTCGTCGAAGCCGGACCGATGGTGGCAACAATCTTTGTAGCGCGATGCATGGAATTCCTCGTCTCAGTAGGATTACCCGTAACGCTGCGGGCACGTTGCGCTTGCAGTGAGGTGTTGCTCACCGGTTGCGCGCGCGCGCCGGTTCGTGCCGGCGTCGCTTTGTCGATATCTTTCAAGGCGTGTGCGGGCACGCCGCCGATGATGACCGGAGGCGTTTCCGTGTTCGGAAGCGCCGCTTCGCCGTCCGGTTTCGCTGCTTCTGCAATGATGGCAGCCGCTTCGGCGGCCGCGTCGAGTGGATTGCCGTTGTCGAGTACGTCGTCTTGCGCGCCGCCGGCCGCTGGCGCGCCCTTCTTTTCTGCTTTCGCCGGATTCTGTCGGGCGGCCAAGGCCTCAGGCCCCCGCGCGCGATTCGAGCACTTCGACCGCGGGCAGCTTCTTGCCTTCCAGGAATTCGAGGAACGCGCCGCCGCCGGTCGAGATGTAGCTCACCTTGTCGGCGATGTCGTACTTCGCGATGGCAGCGAGCGTGTCGCCGCCGCCCGCGATCGAGAACGCCGACGAATTCGCGATGGCTTGCGCGAGCGTCTTCGTGCCGTTGCCGAACTGGTCGAACTCGAACACGCCTACGGGTCCGTTCCACACGATCGTGCCGGCCGTTTCCAGTTGCGCGGCGAGCGCCTTCGCGGTGTCCGGGCCGATGTCGAGAATCATGTCGTCGTCGGCGACATCCGCGACGGGCTTGGTTTGCGCCTTCGCGGTCGGGGCGAATTCCTTCGCGGTGACGACATCGCTCGGAATCGGCACCGATGCGCCGCGCGTGCGCGCCTGCTCGATGATTTCCTTCGCTTCGTTCACGAGATCGCCTTCGGCCAGCGATTTGCCGATCTTGAGGCCAGACGCGAGCATGAACGTATTGGCGATGCCGCCGCCGACGATCAGCTGATCCACCTTCTCGGCGAGCGACTTGAGAATCGTGAGCTTGGTCGACACCTTCGAGCCCGCGACGATCGCGACCAGCGGGCGCTTCGGGTTGCCGAGCGCCTTGCCGAGCGCGTCGAGTTCGGCGGAGAGCAGCGGGCCCGCACAGGCGACAGGCGCGTACTTCGCGATGCCGTGCGTCGTGGCTTCCGCGCGATGCGACGTGCCGAACGCGTCGTTGACGTAGATATCGCACAGCTTCGCGAGTTTCTGCGCGAGGCCGTCGTCGTTCTTCTTTTCGCCCTTGTTCACGCGGCAGTTTTCCAGCAGCACAACCTGGCCCGGCTGCACGTTCACGCCATCGACCCAGTCGGCGACGAGCGGCACGTCGCGGCCGAGCAGTTCCGACAAACGTTTCGCGACGGGCGCGAGCGAGTCTTCCGGCTTGAACTGGCCTTCGGTCGGACGGCCAAGGTGCGACGTGACCATCACGGCCGCGCCGGCGTCGAGGGCGGCCTTGATCGCCGGCACCGAGGCGCGTACGCGCGTGTCTTCCGTAATGTTGCCGTCATCGTCTTGCGGCACGTTGAGATCCGCGCGGATGAACACACGCTTGCCGGAGACTTTGCCTTCGGCGATCAGATCGGTGAAACGCAGTACTTTCGTCATGGGAGTCAACGTAGATAGAAAAGCGGTTCGGGCGGGAACGGCCGCGGGGCTTGGCCGGTTCGGGGAATCGCCGCGCGCGGGCCGCCGGGCAGGACGGCACGCGCGCGGATCAAGCTGGGGGCGATGAGCGCGCGGTGAAACCGGACACGCGTGCGGAAAGCAGAAGAAAGGAATCGGGCAGATACGCCGATGCAGCCGTGAGCGACGGAGCGATGTGCTGCGAACCGTACAGCGATGACAACCGTAGCGCGGTGACTGCCGGACTCACTTTCGACCTCGCTCACTCGGGAAAGACCGCCATTTTAACCGATCAACCTGACCGCTTTTAGCGTGCAATCGTTGATGACGCGTATTTGCCGCAGCGCGGTGGCGGTCGAATCGCGCCTCACGCAACGAGCCGCAGAACGGTGAACACGATCATGCCGACGACGATGGTGCCCATCATGCCGCGCCGCTTGAGGTAATACGCCAACCCGGCAAGCGATGCCCACAGCGCGTGATTGCCCAGCCCGATCGAGATCCCCGAGGGCGTCGCGAGCAGATCCGGCACGACGACACCCGCGAGCGCCGCCGCCGGTGCATAGCGCAGCACGCGCAGCACGCGCGGCGGCAGCACCATGCGCTCGCCGCCGATCAGGAAAAGCGCGCGCGTCACCGCCGTGACGAGCCCCATGCCGATGATCGCGAGCCAGATTTGCAGCGTGCTCATCGCGTGGTTCTCGTGGCGGCGGGCTTATCGTGCTCTCGCTGCTTGCCGCGCTTTTCGGCGATGACGTCGGCGAGCGTGCCGGCGATGAGCGCCGCGAACACCGCAAGCGGCAAGCCGAAGCGATACGGCAGGTCGAAGGTCAGCAGCGCGACGATGCTCGCCACGGCGACGGCTGCGAGCGTCGAGCGCGTCGCGATCGCCGAGACGATGAGCGGAATCAGCGCGAGCGTGCCGGCGAGTTCGAGGCCCCAGTTATCGGGAATCATGCTCGCGAGCAGAATCCCGATCACGGACGAACTCTGCCAGGAAAGCCAGCTCGACACCGCGAGCCCCCAGAAGAACGCTTCCTTGCCGGGCTGCCAGCCTGCCGGGAAATTCCGCTTCGAGAACATCAGATAGATGATATCGCCGTTGAAATAGCCGAGCAGCAAACGCCGCCGCAGCGAAAGATACGCGAAGTGCGGCGCGAGCCCCGCGCTGAAGATCACGAAGCGCAGATTGACCATCGCGGCGGTCAGGAGCACGGTCCAGAGCGGCAGCTTCGCGGCGAAGAGCGGCAGCACCGCCAGTTGCGACGACCCGGCGTACACCATGAACGACATACCGAGCGCCTGCGGCACCGTGAGCACGGATTTCGTCATCGCGACGCCGGTGACGAGGCCCCAGGAGAACGTCGCGAGGATGGCGGGAGAGAAAGTGCGGACGCCCTCGAAAAATGCGCGGCGATTCGTGTGAGACAGCCGGTCGGGCATGAGCGGATTCGGGGCCAGTGCGAGGCGCAAGAGAGAGCCCGTGATGTCATCGCGCGGCCTCGATCGATTGCGCGATGGATCGGGAAAAACCGGGAAAAATCGGAAATGGCGGGCTTCGCCATTTCATCCCACCAATTAAGCGGGCGGCGAAAGGGAAATTATAGCGTCGTGAAAGGCGCTTCAAGATCGGTTTCGTCGCGAAAAGACGCTAAAATGACGGTCTTTCGCCGCCTTTGCGCCTTCGATGCGCGCATTCCCCGGCAGCAGTGCCCACGGGGAAGCCCGCGAAAACGCGGCGCGCGAGCCGCCGCCCGCGCCCCCGCCGGGCGGTCAGCCCGAATCACTTGAACGAGACAGCTAGGAGAACCGTATGTCAATGGCCGACCGCGACGGCAAGATCTGGATGGATGGCAAGCTGATCGACTGGCGTGACGCCAAGATCCACGTTCTGACCCACACGTTGCACTACGGCATGGGCGTTTTCGAAGGCGTGCGCGCGTACAAGACCGCGCGGGGCACGGCGATCTTCCGCCTGAAGGAGCACACGAAGCGCCTTCTGAACTCGGCCAAGATTTTCCAGATGGACGTCCCGTTCGACGCCGCCACGCTCGAAGCCGCGCAACTGGAAGTCGTCAAGGCGAACGAGCTGGAAAGCTGCTACATCCGTCCGATCATCTGGGTCGGCTCGGAGAAGCTCGGCGTCTCGGCCAAGGGCAACACCATTCACGTGGCCATCGCCGCGTGGCCGTGGGGCGCGTATCTCGGTGAAGACGGCCTGGCGAAGGGCATCCGCGTGAAGACGTCGTCGTTCACGCGCCATCACGTGAACGTGTCGATGGTCCGCGCGAAGGCGTCCGGCTGGTACGTGAATTCGATTCTCGCGAACCAGGAAGCTGTCGCCGACGGCTACGACGAAGCCCTCCTGCTGGATGTCGACGGCTACGTCTCCGAAGGCTCCGGCGAAAACTTCTTCCTCGTGAACAACGGCAAGATCTACACGCCGGACCTGGCCTCGTGCCTCGATGGCATCACGCGCGACACCGTCATCACGCTGGCGCGCGACTTCGGCATTCCGGTGATTGAAAAGCGCATCACCCGCGACGAGGTCTACACCTGCGACGAAGCGTTCTTCACCGGCACCGCCGCCGAAGTCACGCCGATCCGCGAGCTCGACAACCGCACCATCGGCTCGGGCGCGCGTGGCCCGATCACGGAAAAGCTGCAAAGCGCGTTCTTCGACGCCGTCGGCGGCAAGAACGAGAAATACGCGAGCTGGCTCGCGAAGGTTTAATCGATCTCATGCGACGCGGCGGGCCGTCGGCTCGCCGTCCGCTGGACATCAGGAAAAGAGAGTGCAATGAGCGACCTGAAGGAAATGCCGCTGGTGGAATTGTCGGCGAAGGACCTGCCCGCCTTCTGCCCGAACCCGAAGATGCAGCGCTGGAGCACGCATCCGCGCGTGTTCATCGACGTGACGCACGGCGAGGCGCGCTGCCCGTATTGCGGCACGCGCTACAAGCTGAAAGACGGCGAAGTGCTCAAGGGCGGTCACTGAAAACCCTACGGGCGCCGGCCGCGCCCTTCCCGTTTGCGCCGCAAGCCAAGGCGCAGATCAGACCCACGACAATCGACGGCTCGCCCCAAGGCGGCGGGCCGCGTTCATTTTGAGATCGGATAACAAAAGATGCGCCGCGCGCTGGTTATAGCACCGAACTGGATCGGTGACGCATTGATGGCGCAGCCGCTCTTCACGCTTTTGCGCAAGCTCCATCCGCGCATCGCGATCGACGCCGTCGCGCCCACCTGGGTCGCGCCCGTGCTCGAACGGATGCCGGAAATCCGCGACGTCTACGCCACCGACCTCGCCCACGGCAAGCTGCAACTGCTGCGCCGCTGGCAGCTCGCGAGCGATTTGCGCGATGTCGGCTACGACGCCGCCTACGTGCTGCCCAACTCCGTGAAATCGGCGCTGATCCCGTGGATGGCGGGCATCAACCTGCGCATCGGGTACAAGGGCGAGAGCCGCTACGGGCTGCTCAACGTGCTGCATGCGAATCCGCCGAAGACCGAGCGTCCGCCGATGACCGCGCACTACGCCGCGCTCGCTTACACACCGGGCGCGAAGCTGCCGTTCGTCGACCGGTTCGCGCAGCCGGAAGCCGCCGCGCAGCCCGACGCGCAGACGCTGCCTGTGCCGCGCCTCGAGTCCGATCCGAACGAAGCCGCGCGTGTGTCGGCGCGCTTCGATCTCGATACGCGCACGCCGCTCGTCGTGTTCTGCCCCGGCGCGGAATACGGCCCGGCCAAGCGCTGGCCGCCGGAACACTTCGCGTCGCTCGCGCAGTTCATCGCGCAGTCGTTTCCGTATGCGCGCATCATCGCGCTCGGCTCGAACAAGGATGCGCCGATCGCGCAGGCCATCGCCGACCGCGCGCCGATGGTGCGCAACCTGTGCGGCCAGACCTCGCTCGGCGAGGCGTGCGCGCTGATTTCGCGGGCGAGCGCGGTCGTCACGAACGATTCGGGCCTGATGCACGTCGCGGCGGCGTCGCGCAGGCCGCTCGTCGCGGTCTACGGCTCGACCGATCCGCGCCACACGCCGCCCTTGTCCGATCTCGCAAAGGTACAATGGCTGCATCTCGAATGTAGTCCGTGCTTTGCCCGCGAGTGTCCGCTCGGTCATCTGAACTGCCTTCGCGAACTCTCGGCCGAACAGGTTTTCGGCGATCTGCGCGGGATGCTGCTCGCGCATCGTTGATGTTGCGTTTGCGCGTCGAATCGCGCGTCCGCATCGTCCTTCGAGCGGCGTTTTCAGGCGGTTTCCAGCCGTGTGTGCGGGTGCGGACACGCGAATGTCTCCGAACGGGGGCATGCTTTGACCAATGACCGATGCAGCGCGCCGTTTCGTCATGCCGCCACGAGCGGCTTCGCCCGGCGCGCGCACCGAATGCCAGAGACCCACGAGCCATGCCACGTTTCGCCCGCCTCTTCGAAGCCGCCGCCGATACTCTCAACGCTTACTATCAGGCAGTCGCGGACAGCAGCATCGACAGTGTGATGTCGTTGTGGATCGACGAGGAGTTCGCCACCTGCATCTGCGCGGACGGCATCCATCTGCATGGGCTGGAGAGCATCCGCGCCGGTCTCGGCAAGCAATTCGAAACGCAGCCCGTGACCATCGAGCCGCTCGATATCCGCGTGTACGACAGCCTCGGCACGGTCGTGTATGCGATCGCGGAGGCGCATCAGCCGGCGCCGTCCACGAGCGCGCCGCGCATGATCTACACGACCTACGTGATGGTCCACGAGCGCGGTGAGTGGCGCATCGCGCATATTCACGCGAGCGAGATGCCGCTGGAAACGGCGGGCCAGTTCGCTGCCAGAATGCGTCACGGTCAGGGACCGCTGCACTGAAGATCAGAAACATCGAAGCATCGAAGAAGACGTTCGTCGGGGAGGGACCATGAAGCGCGATCCGTTGTTGAAACACGATTCGTCGTTCGTGGACAGAGCGCCCGCCGTGGCGCTGAAAGAAGCCGCGCGCGTGCTCGCGCTTGCGGACGCGGAGTGGCTCTATAGCGCACCGCGCTGGCTGCCGACGGCCCACGCGCAGACCATCGTTCCCGCGCTGTTCGGACGCAAGCCCGCCGTGCGTTATCGACGCGAGCGCTGGAATACGCCCGACGGCGATTTCATCGACCTCGATTTTCTTGCGCACGATTCCGCCGACGCGCCTCCCGAGACCGCCCCGCTCTTCGTGCTCTTTCACGGCCTCGAAGGCAACTCCGATTCGCACTACGCCCGCACGATGATGGCCGCCGCGAAAGCGCGCGGCTGGCACGGCGTCGTGCCGCACTTTCGCAGTTGCAGCGGGCCGCTCAATCTGCTGCCGCGCTTCTACCATCTCGCGGACAGCGCCGAAGTCGACTGGATTCTGCGGCGGCTTCGCGAAGCCCATCGCGGGCCGATCGTCGCGGTGGGCGTCTCGCTCGGCGGCAACGTGCTGCTGCACTGGCTGTGCGAGCGCGGCAAGGACGCGTCGATCATCAGCGCGGCCGCGGCCATTTCCGCGCCGCTCGATGTCCACGCGGGCGGCATGGCGATCTCGCAGGGCTTCGGCATGGTCTATACGCGCAGCTTCCTGAAGTCGCTCAAGATGAAGGCGCTCGCGAAGCTCGGCCAGTATCCCGGCCTCTACGACCGCGACGCGGTGCTCGCCGCGCGCACGCTGTACGAATTCGACAACGTCGTCACCGCGCCGCTGCACGGCTTTCGCGATACGAACCATTACTGGTCGACCGCGACGACACGCGCGCATCTGAAGCACATCGAGGTGCCGGCGCTGCTGCTGAACGCCCGCAACGATCCGTTCCTGCCGGAGTTCGCACTGCCGTCGATGGCGGAAGTGTCGGCGCGCGTGACCCTCGATCAGCCGAACCACGGCGGGCACGTCGGCTTCATGACCGGGCCGTTTCCGGGGCGGATCGACTGGCTGTCGCTGCGCGTGTTCGGTTATCTGGAGAACTTCGTTTCGTGAACGACCATGGATGACATCGTCAGGCAAGCGCTCGCCAAATGGCCCAACGTTCCGCATTGCACGGGCTGGCTGCTGCTCGACCGACGCGGCCAATGGCGCCTGCGCGACGACGACGCGCAGGCTGCCGGCGAGCTCGGCGAGCCGATCCGGCATGAAGCGCTGCTGGGCTTCATCAATCGCAATTACGAGTGCGATGCGCAGGGACAGTGGTTCTTTCAGAACGGGCCGCAGCGCGTGTATGTCGAGCTGGTGTACACGCCGTGGATCGTGCGCCTGCATGCGGCGGACGTCGGTGATGGCACGCTGCGCCTGACCGATCAGGCCGGCGCGCCATTCGAACCGGCGCACGCCTGGATCGACGATGAAGGCGGCATCCTCTTTTCCGACGGCGCATCGCCCGCGCGTGTGGCCGCGCTGCACGATCACGATCTCGAACCGTTCGCGGATCACGCCTCGCTCGACGATGCCGGCACAGGCGGCGTCTTTCATTGGCGCGATGGCGTCGATCTGCCCGTGCAGCCGATCGCCCGCGCTCGCGTTGCGGAGCGCTTCGGCTTCGTCGCGAGTCCCGCCACCCGCGCTGCATCGGAAAGCTAGCCGTTTTTCTCCTGGTCGCGCTCTTCCTTGTAGCGCGACTCGAAATCGCGCAGCCGCGCGGCAATCGTCGACAGATCGTAAAAGCTGGCGTTCTTCACGTCGCGCGCTTCCTTGAGCTGGCGGATCGCGGACGGCCACGCGCCGTCGAGTGCGAATTTCTCGGCCATCGCCTGATGCTGCTGCAAGGGGTCGTTGAGCCCCTTGCTCGCCTGCGCGAGATACAGCCACCAGTCCGGCCGCGCCGGTTCTGCGCGCGTTTGGCGGCGCGCGAGCGTCTGCGCTTCGGCGTAGCGACGCGCGGAAAGCAGCGCCTGCAGACGCACGTCGATGGCCGCGTGCGACTCCGGCCAGCGCTTCTGGGCAATCTCGGCGAGACGGATCGCGTCGTCGTTACGGCCCGCGCGGCGCGCGATCTCGGCCGCGAGCACGTCGAGGCTTGGCGTGCTGCGCAGCGGCTGCGGCGTGGCTACGGACGGCGCGGGCGCCGGTTTGTCCTGCGGCGCCGCGCGCCCGTAGACGTGAATCGCCGGAAGGGTGATGTCGCTCGTCGCCGCCGCGCCACCGATGTCGAGCGTCGCGCGCGCGTGGTCGAGCGGCGTCGCGGTCATCGATGCATCGAGACTGCGCGGTGCCGGCGCGGGCGGTTTCGTCGCGAGGACTTCCTTCGGCGATCGCACGCGATCTTCCTGCTGAATCTGCGCCGATGCCGCCGCCGCGCTCGCCTCCTCGCCCTCGAACAAACGGCGTGCTTTCGCGAGGGCATCGCTGGCGGCGTCGTAGTTGCCCATCAGCGATTGCGCGAGCGCGATGCCATACCAGTTCGATGCCGGATTGAGCGCCGTCTGATCCTCGATTTCCGTTTTGAGCCGGCTCGCGACATCGCGATAATCGCTCGCGTAGCTCACCTGCAGCACGCGCGCGCGGGCGCGCACGAACGCGTATTCCGCCGACTGACGCGGCTGCCGGTACGGCACGCGACGCGCGCGGCCTTCCATGTCGGCGATGCGGTCGGTCGTCAGCGGATGCGTGCGAACGTACGGCGGCACGCCGTTGTCGCCCATCGTCGAGCGGTCGAGGCGTTCGAAAAACGCGGTCATGGCGTATGGATCGTAGCCGGCGGCCGCGAGCATCTGGAAGCCGACGCGATCGGCCTCGTGCTCGGCCGCGCGCGAGAAGCGCAGTTGATTGTCGACGGCGAACGCCTGGCCGCCCATCGCGATGCCCATGCCGAGATCGCCGCTGTGCGCCAGCAGCCCCGCGAGCATGCCGGCGAGCATGCCGGCGAGCGCGGCGTAGCCGCTCTTTTCCTGCGTGCCGAGCATCCGGGCGATATGGCGCTGGAGCACGTGCCCCATTTCGTGGCCGATGACCGACGCCAGTTCGGATTCGGTCTGCGTCGCCGCGATCAGCCCCGTATTCACGCCGATGAAGCCGCCCGGCATCGAAAACGCGTTGATCTGGGAATCGCGCACCGCGAAGAGATCGAAGTCCGGCTGATAGCCGCCGAGATACTGCGTGGCCGCCGCCGCGGACAGCTTCGATGAGATCGAGTCGAGATAGTCGCGCAGCAGCCAGTCGTCGAGATAGTCGGGATCGACGCGTACTTCGCGCATCATCCGCTCGCCGAGTTTGCGCTCGGCTTGCGGCGTGAGCGAGCCGCCGGAGCCGTCGCCCAGATCGGGCAGTTGCACGGATGCGAGCGGTGCGCGCAAGCCGGACATCGTGCCGGGACGATTCGCAAAGCGGCTTTCCGCGCCGCCGTAGACGCCGAACACGCCTTCCGCGACATTGCCGGGTACGTCGTTTTTTTCCTGCGATGCGCGCAATTGCGAGGCGGCGAGCGTGCCGGCTCCGCTCACGGCGTTCGATCCGCTGGCGGCGGCCGTGCCTGTCTGCGCCAGCGCGGCGGGCGGCATGGCGAGGACGACGCAAAGGAAGGATACGAGCACGCGGCTCGGACGTGTCGGATGCATGGCGCGGAACTGTCGAGGCGCCGATCGTCGGCTCGAAAATGAGAACGAGCTTATCGTATCAAGTGTTGCGCACGAGGCGTCCCGTCTGCGGCGTGCGTTGAGCGAGACCGTGCGGTTTTACGAAAAACCGCGCGAATTCACGCTGGTATGATAGGCGCCCACTCGAAGGAGACGCTATGTCCGGACTCACTCATTTCGATGCCGCCGGCGAGGCGCACATGGTCGATGTCGGCGCGAAGGGCGAAACGCGGCGGGTTGCCGTTGCGCGTGGCTCGATCGCGATGCTCGAAGGCACGCTCGCGCTGATCCGCGAAGGCCGCGCGAAAAAAGGCGACGTGCTCGGAGTCGCGTGCATCGCGGCGATTCAGGGCGCGAAACGCACCGCCGATCTGATTCCGCTTTGTCATCCGCTGGCGCTCACGCGCGTCGCGGTGGATTTTTCCGTCGACGAAGCCCTGCCCGGTGTGCATTGCGAAGTGCGCGTGGAGACGGTCGGGCGCACGGGTGTCGAGATGGAAGCGCTGACCGCGGTGCAGGTCGGGCTGCTGACCATTTACGACATGTGCAAGGCGGTGGATCGGGGGATGGTCATTACCAATGTGCGGGTGATGGAGAAGCATGGCGGGAAGTCGGGGGACTGGGTGGCGGGCGATCACACACCGCCCGCACCTTGACCGCGTCCCCTCACCTCACTCCTCGTCATCCTCTGCGGCGGGCGACTCGCTTTCCGCCGGCACGCCGTACAGCTTCGCCAGATCCGCTCGGAACGACTGCAGCGGCTTGCCCGCCTCATCGACGAGCTGATAGACGGCCGCAAGCTGTTTCGGCCAGTCATGCAACTGCATCGCAAAGATCTTGAGCCGCGCCATCGTGTCGAGCGCCTCGGCCTTCTGCCCGGCGAGCGCCTGCAGCACGGCATAGCGACGCAACACCGTCTCGCCCGGCAACAATGCAATCGCCTTCCGATGCGCCGCGAGCTTCTCCTCGACATTCTGCGCGTTGATCGGCAAGAGCGTCGCCGCGCCGTACTCCCCCCACGCCGTGAACAGGAACGAAGGATTCTCGCGATACTGCTCCGCCGGCCGCGCGCCATAATAAAGCACTTCGGCGCGGTTGTAATCGCGCATCGTCGGATAAAGCGCCGCGAGCCCGCCGAACACGAGCGCGACATACACGCCATACGACAGCGGCCGCGCGACGAGCCGCAAAGGCCGCGTCTCCAACAGACCGATGATGAACATCGCGGGCATCAAAAAGAACATGTACTGCTGCGGATACTCGACGAGCGCGTGCATCAGCAGCACGCCGAGCAGCGACAGCGCGAAAATGCGCGCCGGCGTCTGCGGCGCGCGCAGCACGCGAATCAGCCACAACACGATGCCCGCCACCAGAATCGCCACACCGAGCGCCCCCGTCTTGGCGAGCAGGTCGATGAAGATGTCGTGCGCGTTGTTCGCGATCTCCACACCGCCCAAATCGCGCACGAGATCGAACTGATAGCGCGGAAACTCGCCCCAGCCGACGCCCAGCAGCGGATGAGTCTTGAACATCGTCCAGCCGTACTTCCAGAGCGCGAGACGCGGCGCGATCTGGTTGGCGTCCTGCATGCGCTCCGCCGCCGATTGCGCGAGACCGAAGTCGTAGCGCACATTCGCCCAGCGCACGGCAGCATTCACGGCGAAAAACAAGATGGCAAGCAGGACCGGGACGATCCACGCTCGCACGTCACGCCGGCCCGGCCCGTCGAAGCCTTCCGATGCGATCGGGCGGCCCAGAACGAAAGCCATCCAGAATCCCGCGACGACGATCACCGCCGTTTGCAGCCACGGCCCGCGCGACACCGTGAGCGCGAGCCCAAGCGAGTACAGCGCCGACAGGATCAGCCACAGCACGACCGGCAGCCGCCGCGTCTGCACGAAATACAACGCGGCGGCCAGCGCGAACGCGATGACCGTCGCGAGATGGTTGGCCTGCGCCATGTTGCCGAAGGGACGCCTTTCGATCATCACGTTGTACGCGACCACGAACGGCGTGAACTTCACTTCGAGATGCAGCAACTGCACGATCTGACAAAAGACCGCGAACAGGCCGCCGACCATCAGCGCGGCGGCACCGACACGCAGCGTCTTCTCCGCAAGGCCCGCGCGCACGAGTCCGAAGCCCGTATGCACCGCGACGAACGACGCCAGCAGGAAGGCGCCGCCAAGCCAGTTCATCGACGGCTGCGCGACCGGCAACAGCACCGTCTGCGCGACGAGCAGCACGGCAAACGCGAGCGGCATCAGCGCGACGACCGGCGATGCGAACTGCACTTTCGGCTCGGATACGCGCACGAGCAGCGCGACTGTCGCGCCGAGCGCCAGATAAAGCGCGAGTGCGCTGTACTCGGCGTAGAAGGTCGGAATCGGATACGTGTGGTTGACGACCGCGAAAGGAAACGTCAACGCAACGCACAGGACGGCAAAGCAGAGAAAACGCGCGTATTGGGAGGGCATGAGGGACTGGGAACGTCGGCAACCGGCGCACTATACAAAACTTTGCCCCGGCTGTCCGGCGAACGGCCGTAATTGCTACGAAATCGCTGCCTTTCGTGCAAAAACGACGCTCGCGAAGGCGCGGCGGCGACGTAATTCCTGCCGCCGCGCTTCCCACACTTCGCACAGTTCGCCCGCTTACGCACGGCACTCCGGCGGAGCCAGATTGGCGGGCAACGTCGGCGCTTGCGCCGGCAGCGGCCCCGCACCCGGCGCGGGCAGCGACGATGCGGTCTTCGCGCCCGCGAAGCACTCCCATGTCACCGATCCCGCCTGCATCGCGCCCCGACTGAGCGCGATGCGCGCGGTCGGCGTATCCGCGTTATCGGGCGTCGACGGCACGAGCACTAGCGTGTTGGATCCGGCCGCCGCTACGCGCGTCGAGTAGGCGATCGTGATTTGTCCCGTGTCGCTGTCGACGTGGATCGACTCGACGTTGCGCGTGCCCGGCGGCGATGCATAGCCGCCCGCGAGATCCGCACCGCTCGCCGCGTTCTCCGCCACCGCGAGCCGCGCCGACGCCGCGAGCGCCATGCCCTCGCCCACGCGGCTGCGCGCCAGATAATCCTGATACGCGGGTATCGCATACGCCGCGACCACGCCGACGATCGCAAGCACGATCATCAGTTCGATCAAGGTGAAGCCTCGCGAAAGCACTGCCTGCGCGCGTCCGAACCACAATGCGCACCGCTCACGCGGCACGCTCACATCACACACCATCGTCGTCATTGCTGCTCCCAGAAAGTCGAAAAGCGCCCGCCGCGCAATGCGGACAGACGCTTCGATCGTATTCAGGGCGCGAGACGAGGGGCAGTCGGCCAGACGGCCTAGGCGCATTCAGCCTGCCGCGCGATTGACATCGGCGAGTGCACGGCGCCTGAGCATCCAGCCAAAGGCGATGACGAACAGCGCGCCCGCGACGTGCGCCGCCCAGTTCGCCAAGTCTGTATTGAGCGCGGGCCAACGGTCGACGAACGGATCGTCGATGATGAGTCCGCCCGCGATCCATCCGAGCAAGCCCGCGCCGAGCAGCACGACGACAGGAAAGCGGTCGAGCAGCCTGAGCACCAGCGTGCTGCCCCACACGATGAGCGGAATGCTCACGATCAGGCCGAAGATCACCAGCGCGAGACGATGCCGCGGGTCCGCAGCCTCCGCCGCACCCGCGATTGCGATCACGTTATCGAGGCTCATCACCGCGTCGGCGATGATGATCGTCTTCACCGCCGCCCAGAGACGGTCCGACGCGTTGATGTGGTGCTCGTCGTGGTCCGGCTGCATCAGCTTCACCCCGATCCACAGGAGCAGCACACCGCCGAGGAACTTGAGGAACGGGACATCGAGCAGCATGACCGCGAAAGCGATCAGCACCACGCGCAACAGGATCGCGCCGAGCGTGCCGAGCACGATGCCGCGCGTGCGCTGCTGGTCGGGCAGATTGCGGCACGCGAGCGCGATCACGACGGCGTTGTCGCCGCCGAGCAGGATGTCGATCACGATGATCTGAACGACCGCGCCCCAATGGAGCGTCGAGAAGAATTCGAGCATGAGGCAAAAATAAAAAAGCGAGGAAGCAACGCTCCCTCGCTTTTTGTCGCTTATACGAAAGGAATCAGTAAGAGTACCAAACCCTCGCGTATTGTGCCCGCGTCGATCAGAGAACCGACTTCAGCAGACGAGCCATTTCCGACGGGTTCTTCGTGACCTTGATGCCGCACGCGTCCATGATTTCGAGCTTGGCGTCAGCCGTGTCCGCGCCGCCCGAGATCAGCGCGCCAGCGTGGCCCATGCGCTTGCCCGGAGGCGCCGTCACGCCCGCGATGAAGCCGACGACCGGCTTCTTCATGTTGTCCTTGATCCAGTAAGCGGCGTTCGCTTCGTCCGGACCGCCGATCTCGCCGATCATGATGACGGCGTCCGTGTCCGGATCGTCGTTGAACATCTGCATCACGTCGATGTGCTTGAGGCCGTTGATCGGATCGCCGCCGATGCCCACCGCCGACGACTGGCCGAGGCCGAGCGCCGACAACTGGCCGACCGCTTCGTACGTCAGCGTGCCCGAACGCGACACGACGCCGATACGGCCTTTCTTGTGGATGTGACCCGGCATGATGCCGATCTTCAGCTCGTCCGGCGTGATCGTGCCGGGGCAGTTCGGTCCGAGCAGCAGCGTCTTGCGGTTTTCGCGGCGCATGCGGTCCTTGATTTCGAGCATGTCGCGAACCGGAATGCCTTCCGTGATGCAGATCGCGAGATCGAGATCGGCCTCGACGGCTTCCCAGATCGCAGCGGCAGCGCCTGCGGGCGGCACGTAGATCACGGAAACGGTCGCGCCGGTTTCGGCCTTCGCTTCCTTGACCGATGCGTAAATGGGAATGCCTTCGAAGTCTTCGCCGGCCTTCTTCGGGTTCACGCCCGCGACGTACGCTTCGCGGCCGTTCGCATACTCGCGGCACGCGCGCGTGTGAAACTGGCCGGTCTTTCCGGTAATGCCCTGCGTGATGACCTTCGTGTCTTTGTTGATCAGAATCGACATGTAGTGACCTCTGTTCGTTTGGCGTCGCTATATGAGTACAGCGCCGCCATTCGTATCTGGTGGAACGCTCTCTTAGGCCAAGCAAGCGAATACGCTTACTTGCCTTCGGCTGCCGCGACGACCTTCTGAGCGGCTTCTTCCATGCTGTCGGCCGAAATGATCGGCAAGCCCGAGTCCGCCAGCATCTTTTTGCCGAGGTCTTCGTTCGTGCCCTTCATGCGCACGACGAGCGGCACCTTCAGGTCCACCGCCTTCGACGCCACGATCACGCCTTCCGCGATCACGTCGCAGCGCATGATGCCGCCGAAGATGTTCACCAGAATCGCCTTCAGGTTCGGATTCTTCAGCATCAGCTTGAACGCTTCGGTCACCTTCTCCGTCGTGGCGCCGCCGCCGACGTCCAGGAAGTTGGCCGGCTCGCCGCCGAACAGCTTGATGGTGTCCATCGTCGCCATTGCGAGGCCCGCGCCGTTCACGAGACAGCCGATGTTGCCGTCGAGCGAGATGTAGGCGAGGTCGAACTTCGACGCTTCGACTTCAGCCGGATCTTCTTCGTCCAGATCGCGGTACGCGACGATTTCCGGATGACGGAACAGCGCGTTCGAATCGAAGTTGAACTTGGCGTCGAGCGCGATGACCTTGCCGTCGCCGGTCACGATCAGCGGGTTGATTTCCGCGAGCGATGCGTCGGTTTCGAAGAACGCCTTGTAGAGACCCTGGAGGATCGCGCGCGCTTGCGGGATCGACGCATCGGGGATGCCGATCTTGCGTGCGAGGTCATCGGCGTCCTTGTCCTGCAGACCCGTCGACGGCTCGACGGCGAACTTGTGCAGCAGTTCCGGCGTCTTTTCCGCGACTTCCTCGATGTCCATGCCGCCTTCGCTCGACGCCATCACGACGATCTTCTGCGAAACGCGGTCGAGCACGAGGCCGACGTACAGTTCCTTCTTGATGTCCGCGCCTTCTTCGATGAGCAGGCGATTCACCTTCTGGCCTTCCGGGCCGGTCTGGTGCGTGACGAGCTGCATGCCGAGGATCTGGTTCGCGTACTCGCGGACCTGCTCGATCGACTTGGCGACCTTCACGCCGCCGCCCTTACCGCGGCCGCCGGCGTGAATCTGCGCCTTGACGACCCAGACCGGGCCGCCCAGCTCTTCCGCGGCCTTGACCGCATCGTCCACCGAGAACACGGGTTTGCCGCGCGGGACCGCGACGCCGAATTTCCGCAGGATTTCCTTACCCTGGTACTCGTGAATCTTCATGCGTGATTCCTTCAGTCTGAGAGTTGGAGTGAACTTCTGTTTGCTTGAACCGCTGATTCTTCGATTCTTTATTCGAATGCCGTGCGTGCGCGCGCGAGCGCTCCTTACGCGCAACGAAGCGGATCATGTCTCCGGCCTGTCTTGTGCCGTTGTTTGGTTGTCTGTCTGATCCGCGGGTGTGTAGCCGAACCAGCGCGGATAGAACTCTTTGACTGCGGGACCATCGAAGCGCAGCGCATGGCAACGGCCGAGCTGAAACGGCGGCTCGTCCTGTGGCGCGCTTGCTTCGTTGGCTTGCTTGAAGGGGTTTCCGTCTTCGATTTTCCAGACGTCGCCGGCGAAGGCCTGGACGGCGGCGGTCGGAAGGACGCCGCACAATTCGGTGAGATGCGTGCAGCCGGCCGTCCCGCGCAACACCTTGTTGGCTTCGCGGCGAAAACTCTGGAGCAGATTGAGGCCGATGAGCTTGCGATACGCGGAATTGGACTCGGCGCACAGACCGCCATAGGGCGACCAGTCGGACGCCGCCTCGACGTCGACGATGGTGAGCTTGCGGTCGATGGTGATGCGCAGCCAGAGTTCATGGATCGGCAGGCCGTGTAGCCGGACACCCGTCGTGAGAGGGAAGTCGCGCGGCTTCTCATCGGTTAGACAGGCTTCGATATCCCAGAGGCCGTCATCACGCTCGAACGCTTCCAGCCGAATCGCGCGACGGTGGCGCAGCTGTCGGGGAGCGGGAGGCGAGAGAGGCATGCTGGAAGTGAGCCGGTACGGGAAAACCGTGGAATTTTAGCATATTGGGTATTTGGAACCGGGCGTGCGCCTGACGAATGGCACGCGCGTGCGGGACTGACGCAAATTCTGCGGTCAGTCGTCGACGAATTCGTCGCTCAAGTCTTCGTCGCCGCCTTTGAGGATCTTGCCGATGGTGCCGCCCGAGAACCCGCGCGCGGCCAGGAAACGCGCCTGCTTGGCCCGCTCGGCGGGCGTTTGGGGCAGCACGCCGTATTTCTTCTCCCAGACCGCCTGTGCGCGTGCGGTTTCGGATTGCGCGAGCTTGTCGGCGGTTTCGCTGATGAGTTCGTCGCCGACGGCGTGGCGCTTCAGTTCGCTGATGATCCTGCCGCCGCCCATGCGCGACGCCCGCCGATGCACGACGCTCTCGACGAAACGCTGGTTCGAGAGCCAGCCTTCGCGCTCGAGGCTGTCGAGCACGTTTTCGAGCAAATCGGCTTCTTCGACGTACGGCCGCAGCTTCCGCGACAGTTCCGCGCGGCTGTATTCGCGACGCGAGAGAAATGCGAGCGCACGCCCTTTGAGTGAGCGTTGCGGGCGTTTAGGATTGTTGGCTTCGTTTGCCGGAGTCTTGCGCTTGCGCTGGCTGGAGCGGCTGTAGACCGATTCATCCGATGCGGCCGGCGCGGCCGCAATGGGCGCGCATTGCTCGAAAGGCTCGAAGGGATCGGC
Source organism: Caballeronia catudaia (assembly GCF_001544755.2). Lineage (GTDB taxonomy): Bacteria > Pseudomonadota > Gammaproteobacteria > Burkholderiales > Burkholderiaceae > Caballeronia > Caballeronia catudaia. The sequence continues at coordinate 145,891 of NZ_FCOF02000006.1, forward strand.
ATCTTCGAATGGGTCCGAGAGGGGAACGTGATCCGGCTGGATGACGCTGTTCGTTCGCGCGACGACGTTCGAAGCACGCTCGGCCTTCGGCTGCTCGGCCGCCTGTTTCAACAAGGCACGCGCCTGCTCGAGACGCGCCGTTCGATCGCTCGGGTCGGCTTGCTCCTCGATGCGGCTTGCCTTGGCTTCGGCATCCGCATCGGCAGGCTCAAAAACGCGACGCGCCGACGCGAATGACTTCGCGTCGGCGCGCTTCTTACTACTCCGCCCAAATCCGCCCTGCTTCGACGATGCACCACGCCGCTCGCTGCTTCGTTCGTAGCGATCGGCAGATTCGGAACTGTCGCCAGTTCCTTCATCCGCCGTAGCGGCTTTCGATCGGGACCGGCGACTAAGCATCGTCCTTCAGACTCGACGCTTACTCGCCGTCGGCCGTTGCGGCGCCCGCGACGACCGCCTCGCCCATTGCGGCCACACCGAGCGATTCGCGAATCTTGTTCTCGATCTCGCGTGCGATGTCCGGATTTTCGCGCAGGAATTCGCGCGCGTTGTCCTTGCCCTGACCGATGCGATCGCCGTTGTAGCTGTACCAGGCGCCCGCTTTGTCGACCAGCTTGGCCTGCACGCCCAGATCGATGATTTCGCCCTGACGCGAGATGCCTTCGCCGTAAAGGATGTCGAAGATGGCTTCGCGGAACGGCGGCGACACCTTGTTCTTCACGACCTTCACGCGCGTCTCGTTGCCGATGACTTCATCGTTCTTCTTGATCGAACCGATGCGGCGGATATCCAGACGCACCGACGAGTAGAACTTCAGCGCGTTACCGCCCGTGGTGGTTTCCGGGTTGCCGAACATGACGCCGATCTTCATGCGGATCTGGTTGATGAAGATGACGAGACAGTTCGTGCGTTTGATCGAGCCGGTGAGCTTGCGCAGCGCCTGCGACATCAGACGCGCTTGCAGACCAGGCAGCGAGTCGCCCATTTCGCCTTCGATTTCCGCCTTCGGCACGAGCGCCGCGACCGAGTCGATCACGATCATGTCGATGGAGCCGGAGCGCACCAGCGCGTCCGTGATTTCCAGCGCCTGCTCGCCCGTGTCCGGCTGCGAGATCAGCAGTTCCTGCACGTTCACGCCGAGCTTGCTCGCGTATTGCACGTCGAGCGCGTGTTCCGCGTCGATGAACGCCGCGGTGCCGCCGAGCTTCTGCATCTCCGCGATCACTTGCAGCGTGAGCGTGGTCTTGCCCGACGACTCGGGACCGTAGATTTCCACGACCCGGCCGCGCGGCAAGCCGCCGACGCCGAGCGCGATGTCCAGTCCGAGCGAGCCGGTGGACACCACTTGAATGTCTTCGACCGCCTCACCCGCGCCGAGCCGCATGATCGACCCTTTGCCGAATTGCTTTTCGATCTGCGAGAGCGCGGCGGCCAGGGCCTTGCTCTTCTCCGCAGTCATTCCAGCCGGGCCTTTCTTGCTTTCTTCCATGAATCGTCCTTTGCTATGATGAACGGCGTCTGAGGCAGTGTTCACGGGCTTTTCGACTGCTCATTGAGCTTCTCGAAAGCCGCCTTTACACTCACGCAGACACTGTATAAAAAAACAGTAGTTTTTGCAAGCTGTGTATGGCGTGGCGCTGCTTTTTTTCCACGTCGCGCGAGCCGCGCAAAAACCACGAAACACCTGGAGACCGCCGCGCCGGGCGACGAACGGTGCCGGCAATGCCGATGCGCTTCATCGCGCATGCATGGCGTACAAAGGCGCACACGACGATGCGAATCCTCATTGCCGAAGACGACAGCATACTCGCGGACGGTCTCGTCCGATCACTCCGCCAATCGGGATACGCCGTTGACCATGTGAAGCATGGCGTCGAGGCGGACACCGCGCTTTCCTTGCAAACTTTCGACCTGCTGATCCTCGATCTCGGCCTGCCCCTCATGCCCGGTCTCGAAGTATTGCGACGTCTGCGCGCACGCAACTCGCAGATGCCCGTGCTGATCCTCACCGCCGCCGACAGCGTCGACGAACGCGTGAAAGGCCTCGACCTCGGCGCCGACGATTACATGGCCAAGCCCTTCGCGCTCAACGAGCTCGAAGCGCGCGTGCGAGCGCTGACGCGGCGCGGCGCGGGCGGCGGGCCGACCGTCGTGAAGCACGGCTCGCTCTCCTTCGATCAGGTCGGGCGGATAGCTACGATCGGCGATCAGGTCATCGATCTCTCCGCGCGCGAGCTCGGCGTGCTCGAAGTGCTGTTACAGAGAACCGGCCGGCTCGTGTCGAAGGAACAGCTCGTCAATCACCTGTGCGAATGGGGCGAGGAAGTCAGCAACAACGCGATCGAAGTCTACGTGCATCGGCTGAGGAAGAAGATCGAGCCGAGCGGCGCGAAGATCATCACGGTACGCGGTCTGGGTTACACGCTCGAGAAGGCCGTGGCGCCGACGAACGGCGCGAATGGCACGGGTGCGCATCCGTCCGGCGAAACCGCCAGCCATCATTAAGTGAAGCCGCATGGCGTCGCACGCAACCACGGAATCTCATCGAAAGACGGAAGCGAACGCCGATTCCGACGCCGAACGCGACGCGCGCTACGCCAATCCCTTCGCGCCGCCCGACGAGCTCGAGCCCGACGACGAAGCGCATCCGCGCTCGCTCTTCGGCGAAATTCTCGACTGGATGCTCGCGCCGCTGCTTCTTCTCTGGCCGATGAGTATCGCGGTGACGTATCTGGTCGCGAAGTCGATCGCGAACGGGCCGTTCGATCGCGCGCTCGAAGCCGATGCCTACGTGCTCGCGCGCCAGATCCAGCCGGTCAACGGCGTCGCGGAACTGCGTCTGCCCGACGCGACGCGCGATTTCCTGCGCGCCGATAACGTCGATCGCGTGTTCTTTCAGGTGCTCGGCACGCGCGGCGAGCTTGTCGGCGGCGACCGCGACATGCCGCTGCCGCACGACGACGACCGGCCGCAGCCGGGCATCGTCGAATTTCGCGACGATGTGCTGCGCGGCAACGATATCCGCGTCGCGTACACGACCGTCGATCTGCCCGGCCTCGCGCCCGGACGCGATCCCGGCAACGCGCAGCCGGTGCTCGTGCAGGTCGCCGAGACGCTCGACAAGCGCAGCCAGCTCGCCAACGACATCATCAAGGGCGTGATCCTGCCGCAGTTCGTGATCCTGCCGCTCGCGATCATTCTCGTGTGGTTCGGGCTGTCGCGCGGGCTCGCGCCGCTGCATGCGTTGCAGTCGAACATCCGCGCGCGCCGTCCCGACGATCTCTCTCCGCTCGAAGCGGACCGCGCGCCGCCGGAGATCGCGCCGCTCGTCGCGTCGTTCAACGATCTGCTGACGCGCCTCGAACAGAACATGGAGTTTCAGAAGCGCTTCATCGCCGATGCCGCGCATCAGATGAAGACGCCGCTCGCGGGCCTGCGCATGCAGGCGGAACTGGCGATGCGCCAGGATGTATCGACGGAAGTGCAGCGCTCGCTCGAACAGATCGCGACGAGTTCCGAGCACGCGGCGCGGCTCGTCACGCAATTGCTCGCGCTCGCGCGCGCGGAGAATCGCGCGACGGGGCAGATCTTTTCGCGCATCGAACTGACGACGCTTGCGCGGCTCGCCGTGCGCGACTGGGTGCAGGCCGCGCTCGCGAAGCGCATGGACCTGGGCTACGAAGAGCCGCCGTTTCCGGTCGACGTGGAAGGCAATGTGGTGATGCTGCGCGAGATGCTGTCGAATTTGATCGACAACGCGATCCGCTACACGCCCGCCGGCGGGCGCATCACCGTGCGCGTGCGGACCGACGACGACGATCTCGACCTCGTTCATCTCGAAGTGGAAGATACCGGTCCCGGTATTCCGGCGGCGGAGCGCGGACGCGTGGTCGAGCGCTTCTATCGCATTCTCGGGCGCGAGGGCGACGGCAGCGGCCTGGGACTTGCGATCGTCAAGGAAATCGCTGCGATGCACGGCGGCGCGCTCGCCATCGAGGACCACGTGTATCAGGAGAGTCCGCGTCTGGCCGGAACCCTTGTCCGCGTAAGTCTGCAGCGGGTTTTTCCTGCCCGGGACAAACCCTGAGCGCAAGCGTCGCGCGACTTTCGCCAGCGCGCGCGAAGAACGAACTTAGACGAATTTAAACGATCGTTCGAATCAGTTTTGCCGCAATATCGCGCAGTTCAGGTTTTTCGACATGCCGATGTCCGCCCCGCGACGCGTCAGAACGCCGTAAGTTTTCGTTCCAATAATCCATGCACCGGAGCCGCGTTGCCGCGGACCGTCGTATTCGAAAATCAAATCAGGAGACGATACATGGCTACGGTTGAGGGGCGCGTTTCACACGCACCGATGACGTCGGAGGAGAAGAAAGTCATCTTCGCTTCGTCGCTCGGCACGGTGTTCGAATGGTACGACTTCTATCTGGCGGGCTCGCTCGCGGTATACATCAGCAAGACGTTTTTCTCCGGCGTCAATCCGACGGCCGGCTTCATCTTCACCTTGCTCGGCTTCGCGGCGGGCTTCGCGGTGCGTCCGTTCGGCGCGATCGTGTTCGGGCGGCTCGGCGACATGGTCGGGCGCAAGTACACCTTCCTCGTGACGATCGTGATCATGGGTCTGTCGACGTTCCTGATCGGCTTCTTGCCGGGATACGCGACGATAGGCATCGCGGCGCCGGTCATCTTCATCGCGATGCGTCTCCTGCAAGGCCTCGCGCTCGGCGGCGAGTATGGCGGCGCGGCGACGTATGTCGCGGAGCATGCGCCTTCGAACAAGCGCGGCGCGTGGACGGCATGGATTCAGACGACGGCGACCCTCGGCCTCTTCATCTCTCTGATCGTGATTCTCGCGGTGCGCACGATCCTGGGCGAAGAGCAGTTCGGCGCGTGGGGCTGGCGCGTTCCGTTCCTCGTGTCGATCCTGCTGCTGGCCGTGTCCGTGTGGATCCGGATGAAGCTGCATGAATCGCCGGTGTTCGAGCGCATCAAGGCTGAGGGCAAGACGTCGAAGGCGCCGTTGACGGAAGCGTTCGGCGAATGGAAGAACCTGAAGATCGTGCTGCTCGCGCTCTTCGGCCTGACGGCGGGCCAGGCGGTCGTGTGGTACACGGGCCAGTTCTATTCGCTCTTCTTCCTCACGCAGACGCTCAAGGTCGACGGCACCAGCGCGAACATCATGGTCGCCGTGGCGCTCTTGATCGGCACGCCGTTCTTCGTGTTCTTCGGGTCGCTGTCGGATCGCATCGGGCGCAAGCCGATCATCATGGCGGGCTGTCTGATCGCCGCCTTGAGCTTCTTCCCGCTCTTCAAGGCGCTCGCGCACTATACGAACCCGACGCTCGAAGCCGCGACGCAGAAGTCGCCGATCGTCGTCATCGCCAATCCGGATGAGTGCTCGTTCCAGTTCAATCCGGTGGGCACGTCGAAGTTCACGTCATCGTGCGATATCGCGAAGAGCGCGTTGTCGAAGGCCGGTCTCAACTATGAGAACGTAGCCGCGCCGGCGGGCACGCTCGCGCAGATCAAGGTCGGCGAGACGGTCGTCAATACCTATGACGGCAAAGCCGCCGATGCGAAGGCGCAAGGCGCGACGTTCGACAAGACGCTCGCCGGAACGCTTAAGAGCGCGGGCTATCCGGCGAAGGCCGATCCGGCGCTGATCAACTGGCCGATGGCGATCGTGATCCTGACGATACTCGTGATTTTCGTGACGATGGTGTACGGCCCGATCGCGGCGATGCTCGTCGAGATGTTCCCGGCGCGGATCCGTTATACGTCGATGTCGCTGCCGTATCACATCGGCAACGGCTGGTTCGGAGGCTTCCTGCCAGCGACGGCGTTCGCGATCGTCGCGGCCAAGGGCGATATCTACTCGGGCTTGTGGTATCCGATCGTGATCGCGCTCGCGACGTTTGTGATCGGCATGCTGTTCGTGAAGGATACGAGGAAGTCCAATGTCTATCACGAGGATTGAAGCGGGCCGGAGTTTGACGGGGCTTTTAACAAATCGCGTAGAAGGGGTTGACAGCCGGTTCGACGCTCGCCATAATCTCGTCTCCTTTCGGCGAATTAGCTCAGTCGGTTAGAGCGACGGAATCATAATCCGCAGGTCCGGGGTTCGAGTCCCTGATTCGCCACCAGCTTCAAGAAAAAGCCGCTGTCTCTCAAGGACAGCGGCTTTTTTGCGTCTGATCCCCGCAGATCCTTGCCCGCGGTAATCGACACGTTGCCCTGCACGCTGCCTATCGTGCTGCGCGACTGGCTTTCGGTGACGGCGCTGCCGTCGTAAGAAGCTTTCTGCTCGCTCGAACCGATCGACACGCCAATGCCGCCGCTGCCTGGAATCCCCGACGTCTTCACTTCGTGCTGCCCGACGTCGCGATACTGGCTCTGTGCGGCCGTGATGTTCACGTCGCCGAGTGCTGCGATGGACATGTCGTGGGTCGCCACCACGTCGCTGCCCTGCACCGTGACGTCCTTGCCCGCGATGATCGCGCCCGCGTTGCCGCTGACGAGCTGCCTTTCCCATCGTTCGATTGAGCTTCTGGCTGTCCGTGACTGTCGTCGCCGTCAGATTGCCGCCCGCCACCACCGACACGTCTGCGCCCGCGCTGACCGTCGCGCCCTTGAAGCTCATGTCGTTGCCCGACTGCATCGCCAGAGCGCCGCCCGCGCTGATCCCGCTCGTCTGGTTGAGCGTCGTGTGTGCTTCCCAGTGGTGATCAATGCGCCATTGTCGTTCGTGAGCGAGCCGGTTGCGTTCGCGTTGATTGCGCCGCCCGCGGTCGAGGACGCGGCGGACAGGTTCACATCGCCCGCGGTGGCTGTCAGTCCGAGCGCGGCGCGATCGAGCCATCGGTGTTGACGCCAGCGCCGAGCGTGCCCGTCGAAGTCACGTTCCCGGCGTTGACGGTCGTGTTCTGCTGCGCGGCAAGCGTCCCGCTGTTGGTCAATGCGCCGCCCGCCGTCGCGATCACGTCGTGCTGCGCGTAAGTCACGCCGCTGTTATCGATGCCGCCGGCTGCCCGCGCGCCGATGCTGCCGCGCGCATTGGTCTGGCCCGCGACCACGAGCTGGCCGTTGGACTGGAGCGTCAAGTCGCCGGCCTGCGCCGCGAGCACGCCGCGCGTACTGACACCTACGCCATATTCGTTCGATGCGAGATAGATTCGGTTCGCATACATGCCGCCCAGTGCGCTCACGTCGATGGCGAGCGCGCTCGCAGCGCCGTTGCCTGCGATCGGCGTGGCTGCGAGCGTGTCGTGATCGACCTGGTTCGCACCCGCGATGACGGCGCCCGAACCCGGCGCGGCGACGATCTGCGCCACTGCGAACGTCGAAGCCGTTCCGAGCAACGACATGGCAGCTCATGCCACCGCATGCACCGCCGGCGCGGTACTCGACGCCGTATGCGTGCATCTTGCAGCGCCTCTGCCCCGCGCCGGGCCGCTACCGTGAGCCATTGCAAACTCAGCCACCGCGATGAAGACACCAATTTGTAGGAATTCTTATTCATCTTGTTGTTCAGTCGCGTGCGACGCATGCATGTGTTCGGGGTCGGGCGGGTATTTGTCCGGCATCAAACCCGCGCCATATTCCAACCGGTCCTATTTTGGCTGGCTCTCGCAGGGCGAAGCGCCAAACGCCTGTCAACCGCCGACGGCGTGTTTAAATAGCGCATCCGCTGCGCCCCATCACGAGCCCAACGTGCCCACCTTCGATCAACTCGCCGCGACCATCCGCGACCGCTTCCCCGACCTGAGCCCGCAATTCCAGGCGGGCGCCGCGTTCCTGCTCGACTACCCCGACGAAGTCGCCGTCCTCTCGATGCGCAAGGTCGCCGAACGCGCGAAAGTCCAGCCCGCCGCGATGGTCCGTCTATCGCAGCAGCTCGGTTTTCCCGGCTGGAACGAGTTGCGCGAAATCTTCGTGAGCCGCGTGCGCACGCGCCCCGAACCGCTGACTACGCGCGCGCGCTCGCTCGTCAAAAGCGGCGCCGACAATCACCTCAACCGCGATCTCGCCCAAGCCCAGGCGCACAATCTCGAGCTCACGCTGGCGCAAAACGCCGAGAGCGTCGTCGAGGCGGCGAAGACATTGAAGAAGGCGCCGCACGTGCATGTCGCGGGTTTTCGATCGTGCTATCCCGTCGCGTTCGGCCTGCTCTACGGCTATCGGCTGTTTCGTCCGACCGTCAGCCTGATCTCGGGCGAAGCCGGCACGCTCGAAATGCAGTTGCGCGGCATCGAAAAACGGCACGCGACCGTGGTCGTCAGCTTCGCGCCATATTCCGTCGAAGCGGTGCGCGTCGCGCAGGCGGCGATCGAGCGCGGCGCGAAGCTCATCGCGCTCACCGACAGCGCCGTATCGCCCATCGCGTTGAATGCGGATCACACGCTGATCTTCTCGCACGAGTCGCCGTCGTTCTTTCCGTCGCTCGTCGCGGCATCGGCGCTCGCCGAAATGCTCGTCGCGCAACTGCTCGCGCTCGAAGGCAAGGACGCGATCGCCAATCTCGAACAAGCCGAGGCCGCGCTCCATTCGCAAGGCGCTTACGCGGCAAGCTAGCCGATCCTCGCGTTTGCCGTGCGCAGCATCGAAAGCTGCGCATGCGTTGCCAACGCACGCGCCATTGACAACATATGTTGTTATTGAGCTAGAATGATACATCGCGTGTTGTGCACGCACTTACAAGGCAAGGCACCATGACCACGGTATTTCATCGCGCGCCGCGCGCCAGGCTTCCCGTCGCCGTGCGCGGCGACGGCATCGAGATCGTCGATTCGGACGGCAAACGCTATATCGACGCGTGCGGCGGCGCGGCGGTCTCGTGTCTCGGCCACAGCCATCCGCGTGTGATCGAAGCGATCCAGCGCCAGGTGCAGCAATTGCCCTACGCGCATACTTCGTTCTTCACGACCGAACCCGCTGAAGCACTCGCTGATTTCCTCGTCGACCACGCACCCAAGAATCTCGGTCACGTGTATTTCGTGTCCGGCGGCTCGGAAGCGATGGAAGCGGCGCTCAAGCTCGCGCGTCAGTATTTCGTCGAAAAGGGCGAGCGCGAGCGGCGGCATTTCATCGCGCGGCGGCAGAGCTATCACGGCAACACGCTCGGCGCGCTCGCGATCGGCGGCAACGCGTGGCGCCGCGAGCCGTTCCTGCCGATCCTCATCGAAGCGCACCACGTCACGCCCTGCTTCGCGTATCGCGAGCAGGAGGCGGGCGAAAGCGACGAAGCCTTCGCGCAGCGTCTCGCCGACGAACTCGAAGCGAAGATTCTCGAACTCGGGCCGGAGTCGGTGGCGGCGTTCGTCGCGGAGACGGTCGTCGGTGCGACGGCGGGCGCGGTGCCGCCGGTGCGCGAGTACTTCCGCAAGATCCGCGCGGTCTGCGACAAATACGGCGTGCTGCTGATTCTCGACGAAGTGATGTCGGGCATGGGCCGCACCGGCCATCTCTTCGCTTGCGAGGAAGACGGCGTCGAACCCGACATTCTCGCGATCGCGAAGGGGCTCGGCGCGGGCTATCAGCCGATCGGCGCGACGCTCGTGTCCAACGAGATCTTCGATACGATCGTCGGCGGCTCGGGGTTCTTTCAGCACGGTCATACCTATATCGGTCACGCGACGGCGTGCGCGGCGGCCCTCGAAGTGCAGAAGGTCATCGCGGAAGACAAGCTGCTCGACAACGTGAAGGCGCGCGGCGAGCAACTGCGCGCGCTGTTGCGCGAGCGGCACGCGAATCATCCGTTCATCGGCGATGTGCGCGGGCGCGGCCTCTTCACCGGCGTCGAGCTCGTACAGGATCGCGCGAGCAAGGCGCCGTTCGATCCGAAGCACAAGCTGCATGCGCTCATCAAGAGCGAGGCGATGAAGCGCGGCCTCATGGTCTATCCGATGGGCGGCACCGTCGATGGCCGAATCGGCGATCACGTGCTCATCGCGCCGCCCTTCATCACGACGGGCGCGCAGATCGAAACCATCGTCGAGCGGCTCTCCGATGCGATCGACGGCGCGCTTGCCTCTATCGCCTGAGAACGATCATGAAAAAGCGACTTCCCGACTTCGACGCCGCCACCGCATCCGACGAACAAAAAGCCGTGCTGCAGGACATCCTGAGCGGTCCGCGCGGCAATCTCAACGGTCCGTTCCTCGGCTGGATCTTCAGCCCGGAGCTCGCGCAGAACGCACAAAAACTCGGCGCGTTCTGCCGCTACAAGACGGGCCTGCCGCTGCGCCTTTCGGAACTCGCGATTCTGGTGACCGCGGCGCGCTGGCGCTCACAGGCGGAATGGCACATCCATCATCCGATCGCGCTCGACGCCGGCCTGCCCGCCGAACTCGCCGAAGCGCTGCGCACCGGCCAGACGCCCGTTTTCGCCGATGCGGACGACAAGCTCATCCACGATTTCGCGACCGAACTCTATGAAACGAAGCGCGTGAGCGACGGAACCTACGACGCCGCCGTCGCGCGCTTCGGTCATACGGTGGTGGTGAATCTCGTCGGACTGCTGGGCTATTACGCGCTCGTCGCGATGACGCTCAACACGTTCGGCATGCGCGCCGAAGGGCAAAGCAGCTTGCCCTTCGCGGAATGAACGATCGTCATTCGAACGCCTTGTCGTTCGGCTCGGCGTAGAGCTTCTGCATCGTCTCGCTCATCGGGAAATCGAAATTGATGTTCTTCGGCGGCACGGGCTTCATGAACCACTTGTCGTACATCGTCCTGATCTCGGGGCTTTTCATGACCTGGCTCATCGTGTCGTCGACGAGCTTTTTGAACTCGGGATCGTCCTTGCGCATCATGAAGCCGTACGCCTCCGACGACTGCGGCGTGCCGACCAGCACCCAGTCCGAAGGCTTCGCCGTCAGCGAGCGCGTGCCGGCGAGCAGCACGTCGTCCATCATGTAAGCGACGGCGCGCCCGGTCTCGAGCGTCGCGCGCCCTTCGCCATAGTCCTTCGCGCTGATGATGCTCATGTTCATCTTCTTCTCTTCGTTCATTTTGCGAAGAATGCGCTCGGACGTCGTGCCCTGATTCGTCACGACGGTCTTGCCCGCCAGATCGGGAAAGTCCTTGATGCCGGAATCCTTCTTCGTGAGCAGACGCGTCGTCGCGACGAAGAACGTATCGGAGAAAGCGACCTGGTTCTGCCGCGACGTGAGATTGGTCGTCACGCCGCATTCGAGATCGACCGTGCCGTTCTGCACGAGCGAAATGCGGTTCTGCGACGTCACCGGAATGAAGCGCACGCGTAAATCGGGATGTTTCGTCTTCGCCTTGACCGCGTCGATCACCTTGTTGCACAAATCTTGCGAGAAGCCGATGACATTGTTGTTCGCATCGACATAAGAGAACGGCACGGACGTCTCGCGATGGCCGATCGCGATCAGATTGACGCCCTGAACCTTGGCGAGCGTACTCTGGCCGTCCTGTCCGTAGCTCGCGCCCGTGACGAGCGAAAGCGCGGCGAACGCGACAGCGGATGCGACGAGCGGCGTGGATTTCATGACGTTCTCTTTTCAGGATGGAATGATACATATGTTGCCATCGACAAAATTAGCGCAACATATGTATTCACCCTTATCCACGTCACGCCATTGTGACGCTGCGAGTTTTGCTTACAAATGTCACAGCAATCGCGTGCACCGCGCGCGTTGCACGGCGTTATAGCTGGCAGGCACCTACAGGAGTCGCCGCCATGAACGCCGCAACCGAGATTCAAACGAAGCCGTCCCGCATTCACCCGCTCGTCGCGGCCGCCGCCGTGTCAGTCATCCTCGCGTGCGGCACGGGCGTCGCGGCGATGACGGGCCTGCTGCCATCGTCGAAGGCGACGGCCGCCGCGGTTATGGCCTCGCCGCTCGTCGATTCGCAAACGGCCAAACCCGCCACCGAGCCCGCTGCAAAGCCCGTAACGCAATCCGCGCCGCAACAGCCCGCATCGCTGCCGCGCGCCGTGCGCGGACATCATCCGACGCCGGTTCACCGGCCCGCGCCTGAACCATCGAGCGCTTCCTATACACCCGCCGCCGCGCCTGCCTACGATCCGTACGCCGGCGAAGTGACCGCCGTGAACGCCGTCCAGACCGCCCAGCCGACGACCGGTCTCGGCGCAGTAGGCGGCGCGGTGGTCGGGGGGCTCGCGGGCACGCAGATCGGCAATGGCCGCGGACGCACGGCGGCGACGATCATCGGCGCGATCGGCGGCGGGCTGGCGGGCAATCAGATCGAGCACGCGGTTCACAAGACGACGACGTATCAGGTGCAGGTCCGCATGAACGACGGCAGCGTGCGCAGCTTCAACTACGAGGCCGCGCCCGGCGTGGCGGTCGGCCAGAAGGTGCATGTGTCCGGCGAGACGCTGACGCCCGCGTGAGAAAGCGTTCGCAAGCCTTAAGACGCGCCTAATTTTCCAGTGCGATGATGCTTTCCACGTTCAACGCATCCAGTCCGCATGCAGCGGCGCGGCGACCGGCCCGGTCCACGCAAAAAGCCTTTTCGGGAGCACTGTCGTGAAGAAGAAAACGACGAACAAGAAGTCCAGCCGTCCGGCGATGTCGCCGCTGCTGCGCGCATTGACCTACAGCCGTGCGGCGCGCGAGCCGATGATCGACGCGATGCTGCTGCAATGCTATGCGGCGCTCGACGCGTTTCATCGCGGCCATGGCTCGCAGCCGCTTTTCCTGTCGCTCTGCCGTCACATGCTGGTCGCGGAGGAGCTGTGCCAGCTCGGACATGTGCCGGAGGCCGAGCACGGGATCACGCTCGCGCACGAAGCGCTCGTCGCACTCGACGCGCGTCACGCGGCCGAAGCGGCGTGGACGCTCGACGCTGACGAACACGCCCGGCTTTGCGCGGCGCTCGACCTGTTCGCCCAGCAACTCGAAGAAGCGACACTCGAACATATCGCGCAGGCCGAGGCGAGCATGGTCACGCAATCGCTCGTCGCGGCGAACATGCGTTCCGGCATCGCGCATGCGCAGCCGGTGTCGTCGGCAGGCTGAAGACCGGGCGTGAATCAGGACTTTCCCCCAATACGCTTATCAATTTGCGAATGTGTTTGCGAGCGTACATTGTTATGACACGAGCTCGGCAATACTCATTCCAGCGCACGGGGGGAAGCAGCAAAACGCGCCGAGAGACCGAAGAACAGGAAGGACGGCACTCCGCCGGGTCGTGAGTGAAAGCAGAGCGCAACAACAAGATCAAAGCGCGAGTTTTTGCCAACGACGCGGCGAGTCGCAGGTGAAGGAAGCCATCGTCCCGACAAAGAAGCTCAAAAGCCGGCGTTCGCCGGCTTTAATGAGATGGTCAGCCTGACCGAAATGGCCCGATTGGCATACGCTGATCGGGCCATTTCCTTTTGAGAGGCCATCATGTCAAACGCGACGCTTATCGGCATCGATCTGGGCAAGCACTGCTTTTTCCTGCACGCGCAGGATGCGCGCGGCGCGCAGGTGTGGCGCAAGAAGATGACGCGCAAACAACTCTACGTATGTTTAGCGAGCTGCCCCGTTGCCGTCATAGCGATGGAAGCTTGCGCAGGCGCGCATTGGCTGGCCCGCAAATGTCAGGCTTATGGACATCAGGTTCGTTTGATCGCGCCACAGTTCGTCAGGCCATTCGTCAAAGGCAACAAGACCGATTTCGCCGATGCCGAGGCCATCTGCGAAGCCGCCTCGCGTCCCGCCATGCGGTTCGTTGCAGTCAAGACGGCCGAGCAACAGACGCTGCTCGCCCTACATCGGAAGCGTGAATCGCTCGTTGCCGAACGCACGGCAACCAGCAATCAGATTCACGCATTCCTGCTTGAGTTCGGTATCGATCTGCCGGTCGGCGCATTGGCCATCACCCGCTTGCCGGTGCTGCTCGATGATCCGGTGCACGCACTCCCGCCCGCGATCGTGAGCGTGTTGCTACGCCTGCATCAGCGCTACGCACAATTGGGCGGCGAAATCGCCGAGCTTGAGACTCAGATCAAGCAGCAGACGATCGATGATGAAGCCGGCCGACGCCTGCTCACCATTCCTGGAATCGGCCCGATCACCGCCAGCAGCTTGCTTGCGATGGCGGGCGATGCGCGTGCGTTTAAATGCGGCCGAGACTTCGCCGCGTCCCTGGGATTGGTGCCGCGCCAGCATTCGACTGGCGGCCGAGCGAACCTGCTGGGCATTTCCAAACGGGGCAACAAGCAGATGCGCAGCTTGCTCGTGCAAGGCGCGCGAGCCGTGATGCGTTACGCCGATCGCCGAACGGATGCATTGGGTCGCTGGCTGCAGGCGTTGCTGCTACGTCGTCATAGCAACGTCGTGGCCTGCGCACTCGCCAACAAAATGGCCAGAATCGTTTGGGCGATTCTGGCCAAGGGCGGCGAATACCGGGCGCAACCAGCGATCGCCTGAACCGTCTTACCGCCTGCTTTTGCGACCACTAACCTGTGATGAAGATAAACGGCTCACGACCCGACTGAAAACCTGATAAATGATCCAGTCCTGCAGACTGAGGCTTTTTTAAGGACAGTCGGGTGCGGCTTCTCATCGAGGGCCGGGCGCTCTGATCCGCGCCCATTTCGAGCCCGGATACATTTGCGCAAGCCCTTTTATCTTAGTGCACGGTTCGAGGTTGCAAAGTGACGGCTGACCATACATTTCTTTTTCCGTGATGCCCGCGTTGCACGGTTTGCGATGTCCGCCGCCTGGCGCGCGTAACATGAGCCGACGCCGAACCGCGCGTATTGGCGCGGTGGTTCCCGATGTAGCGAGCGGAGACAGACAATGAGCGCTTATCCGAACGACCGCACGGCTCTGCTGTTCGTGGACCCTTACAACGACTTTCTCGCCGATGGCGGCAAGCTCTGGCCGCGCGTCGCGCAGACGCGCAACGCGGCGCATCTGCACGAAAACCTGAAGCGCGTGACCTCGGCCGTGCGGGGGCTCGGCCTGCCCGTGTTCATCGTGCCGCATCGACGTTTCGAGCCAGGCGACATCGACGCGTGGGCGCATCCGTCGCCGTATCTGTCGACGGCGGCGCAATCACTCGTCTTCGGCAAGGGAACATGGGGCGGCGAGTGGTTTCCGGCGTTCGCGCCGCAGCCCGGCGATGTCATCGCGAAAGAGCACTGGATGAGCAGCGGCTTCGCGAACACCGACCTCGATTTCCTGCTGAAGCAGCGCGGCATTTCGCACGTGATCCTGATCGGGCTCGTTGCGAATACGTGCATCGAAGCGACGGGACGGTTCGCCGCCGAACTCGGTTATCACGTCACGCTCGTGCGCGACGCGACCGCCGCCTTCTCCGACGAAGCGCTGCACGCCGCGCACGAAATCAACGCGCGCACCTTCGCGCACGCGCTACTGGCGACGGACGAACTGATCGCGGCGCTGAACGGCGCCTGAGCCGGAATCAGCGATAGCTGGCAAACACCATCCGCGCGCATTGGGTGCACCAGTGGCGCGATGCCGCGTCAGGATGGGCGTCCCAGACATGGCCGTAGGCGCATTTCCAGTTCAAGGGCGTCGCGGCGTCCACATAATGGTGGGAGAGCAGCACGCCGCCGCGCACGTCCGCCAGTTCGCGCAAGCGCCTGGTCTCGAGGTCGCGCCGCTCGGACGCGCAATTCATGCAGCGCACATTCTGCGTGATGTCGAGCGTCTTGTCCCAGCGATGGCCGCGTCCGCATTCCCAGACCGGAACCGGTTTCTGACCGGCGTTTTTGAGCATCTGCTCGCGATAACTCGCCGCTTCGTCCATCAGCCGAAGACGGGTTTCGAGAATAGGAGAATCGGTCATCGTACGTATATGTGAGATCAGCGCTGGCCGCCGCGGATCGACTCGGAGCGTGACGTCGTCACGACAGTGCCTTCGGGTCCGAAATGGGCGTTGAACATGGCGTCCTGATTGACGCCGTCTTCGAGCCAGTGCCAGCTCCAGACGCGCTCCTTCTTCAGCCGGTATTCCGCGATCTCGGTTGGCTTGCCGAGCAGTCTGCGGACTTCGTCCATCGTCATGCCGGGCCGCACCTTTGCGATATTCTCCGCGGTCAGCACCTGCGTCACGGAGACGAAGCGGCCGTTCGCATCGAGATCGACCATATAGGTGTTCGTGCCCGCCGGCCCACGCGGATATTCGAGCCGCTTGCTGCCATCGGTGAAGGTGCGCTCGGTCTCGGGCTCGCCCATCTGATCGCGTATCTGCGCTTCGGTCGTGATCCCCGGCTGCAGGTTCTTGAGGAGCAGATTGTCCGGCTTAACCGCATTGAAAAACGCCTTGAGCTTGTTCAACGCTTCCTCGCTCTGCTGCTGATCGCAGCCGGACAGCAGCGACATCGACACCGCCGCGGCCAGCGCGGCAATCACGGTCTTTTTCACCTCGATACTCCCTTTGCGCGCGCGCCGGATCAGCCGCCGGCGGCGCCGAGCAGCGGCATCGGATCGACCGCGGCGCCCGACTTCCTCACTTCGAAATGCAGCGCCGGCGTGCCGCTCGGCCCGGTGCCCATATCGGCGATCGTGGAGCCCTGCTTGACGGAATCGCCTTCCTTCACGAGCAGTTTCTCGTTATAGGCATAAGCGGTCAGATAATCGTTGCCGTGTTTGACGATGATCATGCGCCCGTAGGAGCGCAAGCCGCTGCCCGCGTACACGACCTTGCCGGCGGCCGCCGCCTTGACGGGCTGCCCGACCTTGCCTTCGATATCGATGCCCTTGTTGCCGCTCGCGCCGAACTTGCGCACGACCTCGCCATGCACGGGCCAGACGAACGTGCCCTTGGGCGCGTTCGCGGCGACGGCGGGCTGATGCTCTTCGCTCGCCGCAGGTTTTTCCGTCGCCGGCTTCTGGGCCACGGATTTTTCCGGCGTGGGCAAGAGCGGCGGCTGCGCGATCTTCGACGGCGTGGAGGCCGCGGCAGCGCTCGATGGCGCCGATGTACCCGGCTGCGTCACGCGCAGCACCTGCCCGACATTGACCTGCCTGCTTTCGGGCAGATTGTTCCACTTCGCCAGATCGGCGGGCTTCTGCTTGAAGTTGCGCGAAATGGCGTAGAGCGTATCGCCCGGCTTCACGCGGTAAAAGCCCGGCTCGACGGATGCAGCCGCGCCCGTGGCCGGCCCGAGCGGCACGACTGGCGCCGGCGTCACGCTTGGCGACGTGCTCTGCACGACCGGCGGCGCGCTCAACGCCGAATTCTCGACGATCGGCGCGGGCGTGCGCGGCGTCGATGTACATCCCGCCAATCCGGCCGCAATCGCCGTCACGAGCGTCATGCTCGCAATTGCCGCGCGGGGCTTCGGTCCGCATGCTTTCTTGTGCGCCATCACCAGCTTTTCCATGCTCGTCGTCTTGACTCTTCTAACTTGTCTGCCGCGCTCGCACGCGGCGCCCTCATCACGAACAAATGTTCAAGCCGACGCCGTATATCGCGGTGCCGACGCATTGAAAGATGCCGCAGCCCGATATCGGCGCCGTGAGCGCGAGAACGGCGAACGCCTTCGCCACCGCCCGTGCCCGCTCGCCCCAAACGAATCCCAAAATCTGAAGAAACACAAACCCCGCCAGCATAAAACATTACAGAACTAATTTCGTCACAGTGACCTAAACGACACACTTCGCGAAATGGCCGACATAACCCTTTGGCATTCTAAATTTTTGACGTAAACCGCCGGAGCTCGCGGCGTCTGCCGCCGAGATTCATCGCGTCCGATTGGCTTGACAATCTGTGACAGTCATCATGCCCCCCGCCGCCGTCATTTCCGCTACATTCCCCGCGCCCGGGTGCAGGCGCCGCCCGCATCCCGCCATTCTCAATTTCACAGGAGTTTCAGCGTATGCAAATCATGCAACACGGCATCATCCTCAGTCTGATCATCGGCGGCGTGGCCGGCTGGCTCGCCGGTCTCATCATGAACGGCAGCGGCTTCGGCGTGATCGTCGACATCATCGTGGGCATCGTCGGCGGCGTCATCGGCGGATGGCTCTTCGGCACGCTCGGCATCTCGTTCGGCGGCGGCATCTTCGGGACGCTGATCACGGCCGTCATCGGCGCGGTGGTGCTGCTTTTCATCGTCCGCCTGTTCCGCCGCCGCTGAAGCGGCTCACGGCGCGCGCGAGGCCGTCGTCCGGCGGCCTCGCGGCAGTCGATTCAACCTCATGCCTTCGAATTGCGACGGCTCATCTTCCACAGCGCGCCGATCGCGACCGGCACGATCGCCGCACCGATGCCCACCAGCACGATCACGTTCAGATACTGCTTGATGAACGGAATGTTGCCGAAGAAGTAGCCGAGCAATACCAGCAGCAGCACCCAGATGAGCGCGCCCATAATATTGAAGAGCTGAAAGCGCGCGTGACTCATCGACGAGACGCCCGCAACGAACGGCGCGAAGGTCCGCACCACCGGCACGAAACGCGCGATCACGATGGTCTTGCCGCCGTGCTTCTCGTAGAAGTTATGCGTCTTCTGAAGCGCCGCCCGGTCGAGAAAGCGTTCGAGCACGGGGATGTTCGTGTCGAAGACTTTCGGCCCGATCGCTCGCCCGATCCAGTAATTCACCGTGTTGCCGAAGACCGCCGCGACGAGCAGCAGCGCGATCAGCGCGAACAGATCCATCTCGTGCGATGCGGCGAACGCGCCGCCGATGAACAGCAGCGAATCGCCCGGCAGGAACGGAAACACGACGAGCCCGGTTTCGCAGAACACGATCAGGAACAAGACCGCGTAGACCCAGGCGCCGTAATTCTGGATGAAGACACCGAGCGACTTGTCGATGTGAAGGATGAGTCCCAGGAATTGCAGCAGCGTGTCCAAAAAGCTTTCCTCGAAAGAAATTGCGCCGGCGCCGCAAAAAAGGCGCATCGGCAACGAACGTGGGAGTCGCGCCATGATACCGAAGTGACGCGTCGCGCCGGTTAAAAAACCGTGTCCCGACGCTCACATGCGTCAGGTTGGCGGACTTGGACGGATGCGGACCCGCGAAGAAGGCGATGGGTCGCGAACGTTATAATTTCGTCATGGCCGATCTCAACGAACCCTTCGCCGGCGCCGCAGCCGACAGCTCGGCAGCCGCTTTGACAGGCGATGACGCGCGCCGTTCGCGCGCCATCGCCCCGCTGCCCGACCAGCTCATCAGCCAGATCGCGGCGGGCGAGGTCGTGGAGCGGCCGGCGTCGGTGGTCAAGGAACTGCTGGAAAACGCGCTCGACGCGGGCGCGCGCACGCTGCGCATCACGCTCGACGAAGGCGGCGTGAAACGTATCATGGTCGCCGACGACGGCTGCGGCATTCCGCCGAACGAACTTCCGCTCGCGCTGATGCGCCACGCGACGAGCAAGATCCGCTCGCTCGCCGAGCTCGAAGCCGTCGCCACGCTCGGGTTTCGCGGCGAGGCGATCGCGTCGATCGCGTCCGTCGCCGAGTTGTTCATCACGAGCCGCACCGAAAGCTGCCCGCACGCCACGCGCATCGACGCGCAGACCGGCGCGATCTCACCCGCCGCGGGCACCGTCGGCACCACGATGGAAGTGCGCGAGCTGTACTTCAACACGCCCGCGCGCCGCAAGTTCCTGAAAAGCGAGCAGACCGAGCTCGGGCATTGCCTGGAAGTGATCCGGCGCACGGCGCTCGCACGGCCGGACGTGGCGATTTCGGTGATGCACAACGGCCGCGCCGTCGAGCACTGGAACGCGAGCGATCCGCAGGCGCGCGTCGCGAAGATTCTCGGCGAAGTGTTCGAAACCTCGCATCTGCCGCTCGACGAGCGCGCCGGACCGCTTGCCGTGTATGGCTGCGCGGGCTTGCCGACCGCGAGCCGCGGCCGCGCCGATCAGCAATATTTCTTCGTGAACGGCCGCTTCGTGCGCGACAAGCTGCTCACGCACGCCGTGCGCGCCGCGTACGAGGACGTGCTGCACGGCAACCGCTATCCCGCGTACGTGCTGTTTCTCGATCTGCCGCCCGAGTCGGTCGACGTGAACGTGCATCCGTCGAAGATCGAAGTGCGCTTTCGCGATTCGCGCTCGATCCACCAGTACGTCTTTCACGCCGTGCAGCGCGCGCTCGCGCGGCATGCGGGCGCGTCGCCGGAGACTACATCGGGCGGGCACGCGGCGCAGTTGCAGCCGACCGGGCCGGCATCGTTCAGTGCGAAGCCTTTCACCAGCGCGCCGGAAACGCTGAGCCTGAGAAGCGAGAACGGCTCGACATGGATGCGTCAGTCGCGCATGACGCAAGGCACGCTGCCGGTCGCGCAGCCGCTCGCGCTGTACGACGCGCTCTTCGGCCGCAAGGATGCCGGCGCGGGCACGCTTGACGCGACGACCACGCGCGATGAACCGTCGCCGGCTGTGGCGTGGGCAGCAGAGGAAACGCCCGCTTACCACGCGCCGCTCAATAGCAACGACGAACAGCCGCTCGGCTTCGCCGTCGGCCAGATTCACGGCATCTATGTGTTGGCGCAGAACGCACGCGGACTTGTCATCGTCGACATGCACGCGGCGCACGAGCGCATTCTCTACGAACAGTTCAAGCACGCGCTCGTGGATCGCGCGATCGCGGTGCAGCCGCTGCTCATTCCCGTGACAATGACGGCCGAGCCGGTCGAAATCGGCATCGTCGAGGAAGAGCGCGACACGCTCGACGCGCTCGGCTTCGATCTCGCGGTGCTTTCGCCGACATCGATCGCGATTCGCGCCGTGCCCGCGCTCTTGAAGGATGCCGATCTGCAGTCGCTCGCGCGCGCCGTGCTCGCCGATCTGCTGGCTTACGGCGGTTCGCGCGTGCTCACCGAACGCCAGCACGAACTGCTCGGCACGCTCGCCTGCCACAACGCGGTGCGCGCGAATCGCCGCCTCACGCTCGATGAAATGAACGCGCTCTTGCGCCAGATGGAAGCGACCGAGCGCGCGGATCAGTGCAATCACGGCCGGCCGACGTGGTATCAGTTGACACTCGCCGATCTCGACCGGCTTTTCATGCGCGGACAATGAGCCTTTTGCCGGTAGCCTGTCTGCTCGGACCGACGGCGTCTGGAAAGACCGCCGCCGCGCTCGCGTTCGCGGCGCGGCATCCGGTCGAGATCGTCAGTGTGGATTCGGCGCTCGTCTATCGCGAGATGGATATCGGCACGGCGAAGCCGAGCGCGGAGGAGCGTGCGGCGGCGCCGCATCATCTGATCGACATCATCGATCCCGCCGATACGTATTCCGCCGCGCAGTTTCGCGCGGACGCGCTGCGGCTCGTCGACGAGATCGTCGCGCGTGGCAAGGTGCCGTTGCTGGTCGGCGGCACGATGCTGTACTACAAGGCGCTGACGCAAGGCCTCAACGACCTTCCCTCCGCCGACGCCGACGTGCGCGCCGCGCTCGATGCCGACGCCGAGCGCGACGGCTGGCCCGCGTTGCATGCGCGTCTGGCCGTGGTCGACCCGTCGACGGCCGCGCGGCTCGCACCGAACGATTCTCAGCGCATTCAGCGCGCGCTCGAAATTTTCATGCTGTCCGGCAAGCCGATGTCCGCGCTGCTCGCCGCGCCGCGTTCGCAGGACGCGGATACGCCGTATCGCTTCGTGCCGATCGCGCTGGAGCCGTCGGATCGCGCGGTGCTGCACGGGCGTATCGAGGCACGCTTCGATGCGATGCTCGCGCACGGTTTCATCGACGAAGTTCGCGCGTTGCGTGCGCGCGGCGATCTGAATCTTTCGATGCCGTCGATGCGCTGCGTCGGCTATCGGCAGGCGTGGGAGTACCTCGACGGCGCCTTCGCTTACGACGAAATGTGCGACAAGGGCGTGTTCGCGACGCGGCAGTTGTGCAAGCGGCAGTTGACGTGGTTGAGGGCGATGCCGGAGAGAGTCGTCGTGGATTGCTGCGCGGAGGACGCGACAGAGCGGGCGGTGGCAGCCATCACGCGAACTGCGAAAGTCTGAAAAGTCATATCGAAAGCTTGCGCACGATCGTTTCTTGAGCTTAGCATTCAAGCGCTTCGCCGAGCGGCGTGTTATCGCGCCGGCTGTCTTCAAACAGGTATTTTATTTAGCAATCCATAATGATTGCTTTTAGACAGTTGTTGACGACGAACCCGTAAAACTGATTGAAACCAGGTGAAACGCAATGAAGACAAGAAACGAACGAAATGGCCGGCCTCTGATGCGCACGCGTCTCATGCCCATCGTCGCCTTGATGGCCGCGGCAATCTTAAGCGCATGCGGCGGCGCCGATGGTGTGAGCAGCGGTGATATCGCGAGCGTGGCGAAGAGCGCAAGTGCACCGTCGGGTGCTTCGGACGCCGCGAATCAAACGAGCACCGCCGCGGGTTTTTTCGATGATATTTTCAACACGCAGGCCGGGAGCGGGTATTACATATTCGGGTGGAATTCCATTCAGAGCACGGAAACGGGCGGCGCCCGAGGCGAAACCGGCATGACGCGCACCCGGCTTGGAGTCATTGACGGACTCGATACTACGCTGCGCCAATCCTACACACCGCTCACCGGAAACGACGCGCTGCAAACCAGCAAGGTCGTGTTTGTCGCAGCCGAAGGCGCATTCCCTGCCGACGTGCTGCCCTACGATGATCTCGGCCCTGCAACGAAGATATTCCAGAAACTGCCAGATGGCTTCGATTTCGGCGTATCGGGCATGTCCACGCCGCTCTATCGGGTGAAGTTCGATGTGCAGGATGTTTCCGGACAGACCGTGACCTCGGTCGCCGATCACTTTCAGGGAGGACACGAGGAAGCGCGACCAGGGGGACTTCTGCCCCTCGCTGGTGTAGCTCCCATGATCGTGGGGGTAGTGAATCCGCTCACGGTGAATATGCCCAGGCTGGTCTTCCCGGCAGGCGACACGACGCTCATGCCGGCGGGCTCGCGGATGTACGTGCCGACTTACACGGCTCAGACGACGTTCCTTCGCGTCGACCTTTCGAAAAAACCGTGGCCGAACTATACGTTCGACCAGTTTGTCAAGTCGTTTGGCAAACAGGTTGCCACGTTGGGCGGTTATCGCTACACGACGGCTCCGGGCATGGGGGCCGCCGCGTATTCATTCACGACGACCGATCGATACCTCGTCGAGTACAACGGTGAAATGTATAGCGCAACGATGATTACGGCTGGCGACAGCATGGCGCTCCCGGTGTCCGATCCGATGTCGACCAAGCCTTTCCCGATCGTCGCTCCGAGTCCTGCGTTCAACGAGACCGCCGCCGCGTTTCTTATCGGGCAGCTCGGCGCAAGTCCTCAGCAGACCCACAAGGTGAATGTGAAGCCGAGCGGTTGCTACCAATATGGCGCTACCTGCAATTGGTAGCGACTCACGCTGGCGCGTCCTCGTCGATTGCCGCAGGGGGACGCGACGGAGCGGCCGGTGGCAGCGATCACGCGGACTGCAAGAGTCTGAAAAGTCATATCTAAAGCTCGTGCGCGATCGTTTCTTAAGCCAAGAAAGCACCGAAGTGGCCGTTCGGCGGCCATTGCTACATGAGGGTGATCGGCGCCTCTACCGGTCTGCACGTGGAGGACGCGAACTGGATCGTCGAAATCGACGGCGCGCTGTACCGGGCGGATGGTTCATGCCCGAATGCGTCCGCCTCGCCTGACGAACGGCGTTTCGCACGTCGATCCGAGACCAGCCTACAACAAGATTGCTACCGACTTCCTCGTCAAGCAATTGGGACCGAATCCGCAGCAGGTTGCGTCGAAATACATGCGGCCTATGTGACCCCTCAAAGACAGAACCCTCGCACCAGGCGAGGGTTCTGTCTGTACAGCCGGAGCAAACGACTCAAACCACCACCGTCTGCGCCTCCCCTTCCTTGCTCTCGCGCACGACGCCAATCTTCCAGACCTGCTCACCCGCACCCGACAGCAACCCGGTAGCCGCATCGGCATCTTCGGCCGCGACGATCACCGCCATCCCGATGCCGCAGTTGAACACGCGATGCATCTCCGCATCCGCCACGCCGCCGTGCTTCTGCAGCCACGCGAAGAGCGGCGGCAAGGGCCACGCGCGATGATCCAGCTCCGCGGTCAGCCCTTCGCGCAGCACGCGCGGAATATTTTCGACGAGACCGCCGCCCGTGATATGCGCCATGCCCTTCACCGTGACGCTCTGCATCGCGGACAGCAACGGCTTCACATAGATGCGCGTGGGCGCCATCAACGCATCGGCAAGCGTTCGGCCGTCGAAATCGGCGTCCAGATCCGGGTTCGCGCGCTCGATGATCTTGCGCACCAGCGAATACCCGTTTGAATGAATGCCGCTCGACGCGAGCCCCAGCACGACATCGCCCGGCTTGATCGTGCTGCCGTCGATGATCTTGCTCTTCTCCACCGCGCCGACCGCGAAACCGGCGAGGTCGTATTCACCGTCCGGGTACATGCCGGGCATTTCCGCCGTCTCGCCGCCGATCAACGCGCAGCCCGCGTATTCGCAACCCTGCGCGATGCCCTTCACGACGTCCGCGGCCGTATCGACATCCAGCTTGCCGCACGCGAAGTAATCGAGGAAAAAGAGCGGCTCGGCGCCCTGCACGAGAATATCGTTCACGCTCATCGCGACGAGATCCTGGCCGACCGTGTCGTGCCGGTTCAGCGTGAACGCGAGGCGCAGCTTGGTGCCGACGCCGTCCGTGCCCGACACGAGCACCGGCTCCTTATACTTCTTCGGCACCTCGAACAGCGCGCCGAACCCACCGATGCCGCCCAGCACGCCATCGCGCAACGTCTTTTTGGCAAACGGCTTGATGCGGTCGACGAGCGCATCGCCCGCGTCGATGTCCACACCCGCGTCGCGATACGACAAACCCTGGGTGTCAGAGGCGGATTTTGGTTGATTCATGGGGGGAGTGCGAGAAGGTCGGTAAAATGCGATTTTACCCGATGATGACCCGACGACCGGATTTCCCGCGCGCGCGACATGCGCCGGCGGCGCTCTTTTCGAGATCCAGCGTGATCGAATGAGCGCAGCCGCGAAACGCGCACGGAACGGTCCGAAGCGGCTTTGCGCGCGCCCGCATGGCTCATCTGCCGGTTTTCAAGATATGCCCGACGCAAGGCCCGACGACACCGATCTCCCGTGCAACGCCAACTGACGCTCGATCTGGGCACGCCGCCGCCCGCCACTTTCGACAATTTCTTCGCCGCCGGCAATCACGAGGTGATCGCGCGGCTGCGCGAGCTCGAGGGGGCGCTCGCGGCAGGTCCCGTCGCGGACCGCACGTTCTACGTGTGGGGCGAGCCGGGCAGCGGCCGGAGCCACTTGCTGCAGGCGCTCACGCACGAAGCGAACGGCCATGCGCGCTATCTGAGCCCGCAAAGCGCGCTCAACGCATTCGGCTTCGATCCGCGCGTGACGCTCTATGCCGTTGACGATTGCGACCGCCTGTCGCCCGCCCAGCAGATCGCGCTCTTCAATCTCTTCAACGAAGTGCGCGCGCATCCCACGAGCGCGCTCGTCGCGACCGGCAACGGCGCGCCGCTCGCCCTCACCGTGCGCGAAGACCTGCGCACGCGGCTCGGCTGGGGCCTCGTCTTCCATCTCCAGCCGCTTTCGGACGATGCGAAGGTGTCGGTGCTGAAACACGCGGCGCGCGAGCGTGGCATCGTTCTGGCGGAAGACGTGCCGGGCTATCTGCTCACGCACTTCCGTCGCGACATGCCGAGCCTCATGGCGCTGCTCGACGAGCTCGACCGCTTCTCGCTGGAACAGAAGCGTGCGGTGACCCGCCCTCTCCTGCGCGCGATGCTCCAGCAAACGGGACGCGCCGCGCCGCTCGCATTCGTCGCAACGGACGATGCGCAATCCCCGCTAGCCGCGCCGGACAACGCTCCGACCCGCTTCAAGTAAAATGCGCACCCATGAACCTCGCCCTCTTTGATCTCGACCACACGCTCATTCCCACTGACAGCGACCACGAATGGGGTCGCTTCATGGTGAAACTCGGCATCGTCGAAGCGGATTCCTTCGCGCGTCAGAACGATGCCTTTTACGCCGATTACAAGGCGGGCGTGCTCGACATCAACGCGTATCTGCATGCGATGCTCGCGCCGCTCGCGAAATATTCGCGCGAGCAACTGACCGACTGGCACGCCCAGTTCATGCGCGAGGTGATCAACCCGCGCATCGTGCCGGCCGCCGTGACGCTGGTGCGCGAGCATCAGGACGACGGCGATCTGTGCTGCCTCGTCACCGCGACCAACGCGTTCATCACCGCGCCGATCGCGGAAGCCTTCGGCATCGAAACGTTGATCGCCTGCGAAGTCGAAACCGTCGACAATCATCCGGCGGGCGCGCTC
Source organism: Caballeronia catudaia (assembly GCF_001544755.2). GTDB lineage: Bacteria > Pseudomonadota > Gammaproteobacteria > Burkholderiales > Burkholderiaceae > Caballeronia > Caballeronia catudaia. Next base: position 172,190 of record NZ_FCOF02000006.1, read on the forward strand.
ACCGGCCGGCCGACGGGCACGCCAAGCTATCGCGAAGGCAAGATCGTGCGCGTCGAGCAATGGCTCGCGTCGATCGGCAAGACGCTCGGCGACTTCAGGCACAGCTATTTCTACAGCGACTCGCACAACGACATTCCGCTGCTCGAGCGCGTCACCGACCCGGTCGCGACCAATCCCGACGACACCCTGCGCGCGCACGCGCAAGCCAAAGGCTGGCGCATCCTGAACCTGTTCGACACACGTGATTAAAAAACTCATCCGCAAGCTGTTCGGGCAAGAAAGCGCCCCTGCCGACGCAGGCAACGAGGGCGCGGCGAACGACACTCCGACTGCTTCGACCGACACGAAGCCCGCTCGCAAGAGCACGCGCAAGAAAGCCGCCGCGCCCGTGAAGCGCGACCCGAACGTGCCGGTGATCCTGTCGTCGGAGATTCACGGCATCGATCCGTCGCTGATCTCGAAGAACGCCGTGCGCGTGACCGAAGGCCTGCAACACGCGGGGCATCGCGCGTTCATCGTCGGCGGCGCGGTGCGCGATCTGCTGCTCGGCGTAGCGCCAAAAGACTTCGACGTCGCCACCGACGGCACGCCCGATCAGGTGCAGAAGCTGTTCCGCCGCGCGCGCATCATCGGGCGGCGCTTCCAGATCGTGCACGTGCAGTTCGGGCAGGAGATCATCGAGACATCCACTTTTCGCGCGCTGATGGACGCGCCGCCGGAGCCATCCGCCGAACCGCCGCGGCGACTCAGACGCGGCGAGCTCGATGGCCGCACGCACGCCGTCGATTCGAGCGGCCGCGTGCTGCGCGACAACGTCTGGGGCGAGCAGCACGAAGACGCCACGCGCCGCGATTTCACCATCAACGCGATGTACTACGATCCGGCCACGCAAACCGTGCTGGATTATCACGACGGCATGGCCGATATCCGCGCGCGCCTGTTGCGCATGATCGGCGATCCGGCCACGCGCTATCGCGAAGATCCGGTGCGGATGCTGCGCGTCGTGCGCTTCGCGGCGAAGCTCGGCTTCGAGATCGACGAAGCCACGCGCGCGCCCATCAAGGATCTCGCGGACCTGATGAACAACGTGCCAGCCGCGCGTCTCTTCGACGAAATGCTGAAGCTGCTTCTGTCGGGTCACGCGCTCGCCTGTCTCACACGGCTGCGTCAGGAAGGCTTGCATCATGGCGTGCTGCCCTTGCTCGATGTCGTGCTCGAACAGCCCCACGGCGAGAAGTTCGTCACGCTCGCGCTCACCAGCACGGACGAGCGCGTGCGCGCGGGCAAGCCGGTTTCGCCGGGCTTCCTGTTCGCCACGCTCTTGTGGCATGACGTGCAGACGCGCTGGCAGCAATTCACGGCCAACGGCGAGTATCCGGTGCCCGCGCTGCATCGCGCGATGGACGACGTGCTCGACATGCAGACCGAAAAGCTCGCGATCCATAAGCGCTTCTCGTCGGACATGCGCGAGATCTGGGGGCTTCAGCATCGGCTGGAAAAACGCGGCCGCGGCGCGCTGAAGCTGCTGGAACACCAAAGATTCAGAGCGGGGTATGATTTCCTGCTACTGCGTTGCGAATCGGGCGAGCTCGATGCCGAGATCGGTCAATGGTGGAGCGATTTCATCAGCGGCGATCACGCCGAACGCGAAGCGCTGTTGTCGCAAGGCGGCAAGGAGAAGAGCGGCCCGAAGAAGCGGCGGCGTCGCAGCAACGCGAAGCGCCGGTCCGGTGAGTCGACCGAACAGGCCGCACCGGGAAGCGAAGGCGAAGCAATGCCCGATGCGGCAGACAGGCGCGAAGACGCCGGCGGCGCCGACAACGGGTAAGGCCGGATTTGGTTACAGTAGCGAGAGAGCGATCTTTGCTTTCGCGCTTTTCGCTGCAACCTACGCGTAGGACTTCTGCCATGACGATTGCTTATCTGGGCCTGGGAGCGAATCTCGGCGATGCGCGCCAGACCCTGAAAGACGCCGTCGTGTGTCTCGCCCAGCAGCACACGATCACCGTGCTCGCGAAATCGAGCGTGTATCGCACCGCTCCGATCGACGCATCGGGCGACGATTACTTCAATTGCGTCGTCAAGCTCGAAACGAGTCTGCCGGCGCGATCGCTTCTGCGTCTGTGTCATCACATCGAAGAGCAGTTCGGGCGCGAGCGGCCCTATCGCAATGCGCCGCGCACGCTCGATCTGGATATTTTGCTGTACGGTGCATCGAGCATCGACGAAGCGGATCTCGTCGTGCCGCATCCGCGCATGACCGAACGCGCCTTCGTGCTCGTGCCGCTCGTCGAGCTCGAACCCGAGCTCATTCTTCCTCAACGCGACCGCGCGGATGCGTTCATTGCCGGCGTCGCCGATCAGCGCATCGAGAAGGTCGCGACGTGTCAGTGCATGGCCGGCGCGCCGGCGCGCGGCACGAACGCAAACGCAAGCGCCACCCCATCCAACAAGACAGACTGCCGATGAGCGTTCCGCCACTCACCGTCACCGCGCCGCAACTACGGCCGCCGCATCGCTACATCGCGATCGAAGGCCCGATCGGCGTCGGCAAGACCACGCTCGCGACGCTGCTCGCCGAACGCTGGTCGATGCGCACGCTGTTCGAGCGTCCGCAAGACAATCCGTTTCTAGAGCGTTTCTATCGCGACACCACGCGTCACGCGCTCGCCACGCAGTTGAGCTTTGCGTTGCAGCGCGCATCGCAGACGCAGGAAGCCGCCGATATCGCGATGAGCGGCGCCGCGCTGATGACTGACTTCGTCACGCAGAAGAGCGAGTTGTTCGCGCGTCTCACGCTGCCCGACGACGAGTTCCAGCTCTACAAGGATGTCGCCTCGCGCATTCATTCGAGCGGCCCCGCGCCCGATCTCGTCATCTATCTGCAGGCGAGCCCGGAGGTGCTGTTCGCGCGCATCCAGAAGCGCGCGCTGCCGATGGAGCTGCAAATCTCGGATTCCTATCTGCGCGCGCTCTGCGATGCTTATAACGATTTCTTCTATCACTACGACGCGACGCCGTTGCTCACGGTGAACGCGGAGCACCTGAATCCGATTGCATCGGATGAAGATCTCGCGCTTCTGCTCGATCGCATCGGGACGATGCGCGGACGCAAGGAATTCTTTGTCAAAGGCGTTTCGGCCTGAGCTTGCAGTCTCGTAGCCCGGTCACGCTCTCTCTAGTGAAATCATCATGACGTATCTGCAGGAAACGAATCGCTCGACGATCACCGTCCCCAAGCTCCAGGCCATGCGCGAGACAGGCGAGCGCATCGCGATGCTGACATGCTATGACGCAAGCTTCGCGGCGCTGCTCGAGCGCGCGGGCGTCGATGTCATGCTGATCGGCGACTCGCTCGGCAACGTGCTGCAAGGTCATCACACGACGCTGCCCGTCACGCTCGCCGACATCGCTTATCACACGGCGTCGGTCGCGCGCGGCAACCGCAGCGCGCTGATCGTCGCGGACATGCCGTTCGGCACGATCGGCTCGAAGGAAGATGCCTACGCGAACGCCGTGCAACTGATGCGCGCCGGCGCGCAGATGGTGAAGATCGAAGGCGGCGAATGGCTGGCGGAGACGGTGCGCTTTCTCGTCGAGCGCTCGATTCCGGTGTGCGGGCACGTCGGGCTCACGCCGCAATCGGTGCATGCGTTCGGCGGCTTCAAGGTGCAGGGCAAGTCCGAAGCGGCGGCGCAGCAGATGAAGCGCGACGCCATCGCGCTGCAGGAAGCGGGCGCGCAGCTCATCGTGATCGAAGCCGTGCCGACGCTGCTCGCCCGCGAAGTCACCGAAGCGCTCGCGATTCCGACAATCGGCATCGGCGCGGGCGTGGACTGCTCCGGGCAGGTGCTCGTGCTGCACGACATGCTCGGTATCTTCCACGGCAAGCGCCCGCGCTTCGTCAAGGATTTCATGCAGGGTCAGCCGAGCATTTTCGCGGCCGTCGATGCCTACGTGCGCGCGGTGAAGGACGGCAGCTTCCCCGGTCCCGAGCACACGTTCTGAGCGCATGCGGCCCCGCGCGGGCCGCGCTTCACGATCTGCGTTTTCTCGTACATACTGGCGAGCTTCTTGCGCATACGCTCGGCCATAGTCACCAGAAAAAAGCGAGAACGACCATGTGGCACGTCCTTCCCGATGAATACGTCCGCGCTCAGTTGGCGGTCGGCTCGCTCGTCGCGCTGGGCGTCGCGCGCGTGGTGGCGGCGGGAATCGGCGCGCAACACGGCTGGCGCATTGCGGCGGTGACGCGCTGGTTCATCGGCGCGGCAGTGTTTTTCTGCCTGCCGCAACTGCTCGAAGTCATTTTCGTCGCCGATTCGCATACGGCGTTCGTCGAGCTGCAAGGCAAGGTCATCGGCTGCGCGGTGGCGCTCTTTTGCGCGCCGATCGTCAGTCACAAGCTCGGCTACGAGTAACGCGCCCGCGCTTTTTTATCCCGCGAGCGCCGAGCCCGGCACGCTGTGCGACAGCACAGCCGCTGCCACGAACACCCCCGCCATCATCACCGCTTCGATGCGCATCACGTTGATGACCGTATGCGCGTCCATCGTCGAGGCCGAGCGTTGCAGGCGCGGCAGCGCCGACCAGCGATTCAGCGCGCCGAAAGCGAGCGCCATCGCGGCCAGCACGATTTTCACGATCAGCGCATGACCCCACGTGCTCGCGCCCAGCACGGCGAACGAACCGCCGATGCCGCGCCACGCGTTGCACATGCCCGTCAGTAGCACGAACGCGACCGCGATCGCCGCCGTGCGCGACATGCGGGCGACAATGCGAATCAGAAAGGCGCGCGCCACCGACGTATCGAGCGCCGGCAGCACGAACGCACCCGCGATGACGATGCCGCCCCACACCGCGGTCGCCAGCAGATGCAGCGTCTGAACGCCTTCCGCGAGGGAGAACGCGCCCGCGTCGGCGGCATGGCCGATCGCCGATTTGCCCGCCGCGACGATCAGCGCCGCGAGTATCGCCGATCCGATCCGCGAAGCCGATAGCGCGCCGCCGCTTGCCGCTGCGAGAAGCAGGAGCACGCTGCCCGCCAGCGCCACCGACCAGCCGACGCCCGCATGCGTGCCCGTTGCGACGAGCCACAGCGACGCGCCCGCTTGCATGACCGGCGCGCCGCTCATCGCCGCCGACTGGAGCCACAGCGAAACGAAATTGCACAGCGTCAGCGCGAGCGCGGCAGCCAGGCCGCCTCGCGACGCGCGCCGCCAGCTGTTTCGCGCCGGAGAGACAGGCGCGAACGCCTGTTCGCGAGACAGCCAGGCGTTCAGGACCAACGCGCCGAGCGCGCAGGCGAACGACAGATCGGCGAGTGCCGCGAACGCCGTCTGCGCGAACCAGAGCGGATCGTCGTTCATCGTGCGGGACGGTTCGAGGCGTGAACGCGCATTGCTGAAGGGAAGGTCATAGAAGAATTTGCGAAGTCTAAACGAGCGCGCACGACGCAGCACAGCATCGAACACCAACGAAACGCCTTGAATTTTTGCCGGGCGCTTCCGAAACTGCATGAAGCACGTCGAACCGGCGCGCCCTGAACGGTCGAATATTTGTCGATAGGCAATGAACTTTCCTCGTTCAGGAAGTTCGTCGCGGATGGTCAAGCGCCGCGCGGCAAATTGTCGCGAATGTGCTGCACAGGGACTTAGAGCGAGATTGTGTCAAATAGTCACCATCATGCTTCGATGATAGAATGCCGCGTCGCATCAGAGGCTCGACGAGAGCCGCTGTGGCCGTGGTCCGCCACTTGTCGCCACTTACAGCCCCCTGCGTGGCCGTGGTTCGCCACCTTCGCACCGAGCCGCACGAAGCTCGGCAGGTCCCCGAATTTCATGGAGTGTCGCGTGTTTTCAAGACGCATTTTTCGTCCGCTGCTCGCTATGGCTTTTGCCTCGGCTCTGGTAGGCAGTGCTGGCGTTTTCAGCTCCGCCGCGCAGGCGCAGAACCAGCCCATCGCACCGGACACGATGGCCGCGCGCGTGCAAGGCTGCACGGCATGCCACGGCGTTCACGGTGAAGGCACGGACAACGACTACTTCCCGCGTCTTGCCGGCAAGCCCGCCGACTATCTGTACAACCAACTCCAGAATTTCCGCGAAGGCCGGCGCAAGTACCCGCCGATGAACTACCTCGTCACGTATCTCTCGGACGATTACCTTCATCAGATCGCGACGTACTTCTCGAACCAGCGTCCGCCGTATCCGGCGCCCGCCAAGTCGAACGTCTCGTCGACGACGCTCGCGCGCGGCCAGCAGATCGTGCTGAACGGCGATGCGGCGAAGAACATTCCCGCGTGCGCGGCTTGCCACGGCAAGGGCCTGACCGGCATGCAGCCGGCGATTCCGGGTCTGGTCGGCCTGCATTCGGACTACATCAGTGCGCAAGTCGGCGCATGGAAGTCGGGCACGCGTCACGCCAAGGCGCCCGACTGCATGCAGCAGATCGCCTCGCGCCTGACGGATGACGACGTGACCGCCGTCGCCGCCTGGCTGTCCACGCAACAAGCACCTGCCAATCCGGTGCCCGCGCCTGCTGGCTCGTTGAAGATGCCGCTCAAGTGCGGCAGCGAACTGCAATAAGGCGTCTGGAGCGACAACATAATGAAACGCAAGTCCCTGTTCGCACTTTCCTCGGCTGTCGTGGTGGCAGCCGTCGCAGCCGGCGCCGTCCTCTGGTCGGGCGGCGACAATCTGCATTCGGGCGGCGCCATCGCGGCGACGCCTGCCGATAAAGCCGCGCTCATCAAGCAAGGCGAGTACCTCGCGCGCGCCGGCGACTGTATCGCCTGCCACACGGTGCGTGGCGGCAAGGAATTCGCCGGCGGCCTGCCGATGGCCACGCCGTTCGGCACGATGTTCACGCCGAACATCACGCCGGACGATCAATACGGCGTCGGCAAGTGGACCTCCGACGACTTCTACCGCGCGATGCACACGGGCCGCTCGAAAGACGGTTCGCTGCTCTACCCCGGCTTCCCGTTCACGAGCTACACGAAGGTCACGCGCGCCGATTCGGACGCGATCTACGCGTATCTGCGCTCGGTGCCGCCGGTTTCCGAACCGAGCCGTCCGCATGAGCTGCGCTTCCCGTTCAACAACCGCAATCTGCTGATCGGCTGGCGCACGCTGTTCTTCTCGGAAGGCGAGTACAAGCCGGACCCGACCAAATCGGTCGAATGGAACCGTGGCGCGTATCTGGTCGAAGGCCTCGGCCACTGCGGCATGTGCCATACGTCGATCAACGCGATGGGCGGCCCAGTCAACTCGGCGGCCTTCGCGGGCGGCCTGATCCCGCTGCAGAACTGGTATGCGCCGTCGCTTACGTCGAACAAGGAAGCGGGCCTGGGCGACTGGGACCTGAAGGACATCAACGATCTGCTGAAGACCGGCGTGTCGCAGCGCGGCGCGGTGTTCGGCCCGATGGCCGAAGTGGTTCACAACAGCCTGCAGTACATGACCGACGCGGACATCAACGCGATCTCAACGTATCTCAAGTCGATCCCGCAGAAGAAGGAAGCGCCGGAAGTCATGCAGCTGGAGACGTCCGACAAGTTCGGCGGCGAGTTGCTCACGCTCGGCAAGAAGGTCTACACCGAGAATTGCGCGAAGTGTCATCAGGAAAATGGTCTCGGCAAGCCGCCGGCGTATCCGCCGCTCGCCAACAACCAGTCGATCCAGATGCCGTCGGCCGTCAACCCGATCCGCATGACGCTCAACGGCGGCTATCCGCCGAGCACGGAAGGCAACCCGATGCCGCACGGCATGCCGCCGTTCGCGCAGTCGCTGTCGGATACGGAAGTCGCTTCGGTCGTGACCTACATCCGCATGTCGTGGGGCAACCACGGCACGCCGGTGTCGCCGCAACAGGTCAGCAACCTGCGTTCGGCGCCGCTCGACTAACGGCTTTTTAGGTCCTTCACCGGGACAGCGTACAATACGCTCTGGGGCGCAGCCTTCGTAGTTGGGGCCGCGCCCCTTGTCTTTTGGTGGATTCGATATGCATGTCGGTGAGCGTTTCAACAGCATCAGCCATTTGATCGGCGCGCTGCTGTCGGTGGCGGGGCTGGCGGCGCTCGTCACGATGGGCGCGCTCGACGGCGACGCGTACAAGGTCGTGAGCTTTGCCGTGTATGGCGCGATGCTCTGCGCGCTCTACATCATCTCCACGCTGTATCACTGGGCGCGCACGCCGCGCCTGAAAGCGGTACTGCAAAAGTGCGATCACTCGGCCATCTACTTGTTGATAGCCGGCAGCTACACGCCGTATACACTGGTGACCTTGCGTGGCCCCTGGGGCTGGTCGCTCTTCGGCGTGAGCTGGGGGCTCGCCGCGCTCGGCATCACGCAGGAACTCACGCTCGGGCGCCGAACCCGCAGCGTGTCGATGGTGCTCTACGTGCTGATGGGATGGCTCGCGCTCGTGGCCGTTCATCCGCTCGTGACGGCGCTGCCGGCCGCGGGAACCGCATGGCTGGTCGCGGGCGGCGTGATTTACAGCGCTGGCATTTATTTTTTCATCAACGACGAGCGCATCCGGCACGGACATGGAATCTGGCATCTGTTCGTGCTCGCAGGCAGCCTGTGCCAGTTCGTGAGCGTCGCGCGCTATGTCGCGTGAGCGCCGGACTGTAACGGGCGCCGCTGCGTCGAAATGTCTTCGATGCAACTTAGCGCCAGATGACGTGTCTTGATAGCACGTCGAACTCCGCGGCAACGCCGGGCGATCGCTGATCGCCGAATGGCCCGCCGCCCGATTCATTTCCGAGCGTTGCACATGCGCTCTGCCGGCCGAACCTGATTCGCCGCAGCCTCGTTTCGCATGCGCGCCGTTCGACACAACGAATAGAACGCCCAATTTATGTCTTTTGATTCACTCGGCCTGTCCGAACCCTTGCTTCGCGCCGTCAACGAACTCGGCTATTCCAGTCCCACCCCGATCCAGCTCCAGGCGATTCCCGCAGTCCTGAAAGGCGGCGACCTGCTCGCGGGCGCGCAAACCGGCACCGGCAAGACCGCCGGCTTCACGCTGCCGATCCTGCAGCGCCTGTCGCAGCTTGCGCCCGCCAGCGGCGGCGCCAAGCGTCCCGTGCGCGCGCTCATTCTTACGCCGACGCGCGAGCTCGCCGCGCAGGTCGAGGAAAGCGTGCGTGCGTACGGCAAGTACCTGAAGCTCAAGTCGACGGTGATGTTCGGCGGCGTCGGCATCAATCCGCAGATCGACGCGCTGCGCCGCGGCGTCGATATCGTCGTGGCGACGCCGGGACGTCTGCTCGATCACATGCAGCAAAAGACGATCGACGTTTCGCAGCTCGAAATTCTCGTGCTCGACGAAGCCGATCGCATGCTCGACATGGGTTTCATCCACGACATCAAGCGCGTGCTCGCGAAGCTGCCGGCGAAGCGTCAGAACCTGCTGTTCTCGGCCACGTTCTCCGACGAGATCAAGGCGCTCGCCGACAGCCTCCTCGATTCGCCCGCGCTCATCGAAGTCGCGCGCCGCAACACGACGGCCGAGACGGTCGAGCAGAAGATCCATCCGGTCGATCGCGACCGCAAGCGCGAAATGCTCACGCATCTCATCCGCGGCAACAACTGGTTCCAGGTGCTCGTTTTCACGCGCACGAAGCACGGCGCGAACCGCCTCGCCGAGCAACTGGCGAAGGACGGCATCAGCGCCCTCGCGATTCACGGCAACAAGAGCCAGTCGGCCCGCACGCGCGCGCTCGCCGAATTCAAGGCTGAAACGCTGCAGGTGCTGGTCGCAACCGATATTGCCGCGCGCGGCATCGATATCGATCAGCTGCCGCACGTCGTCAACTTCGATCTGCCGAACGTGCCGGAAGACTACGTGCATCGCATCGGCCGCACGGGACGCGCGGGCGCCGAAGGCGAAGCGGTGTCGCTCGTGTGCGTGGACGAGCATCAATTGCTTAAGGATATCGAGCGCCTCATCAAGCGGCCGATTCCGCTCGAAGTCATTCCCGGCTTCGAGCCGGACCCCAACGCGAAGCCGGAGCCGATCCAGCGCCGCAGCAGCCAGGGACGCGGTCAGGGTCAAGGGCAAGGACGTCAGGGTCAGCGCGCCGGCGAAGGACGCGCGACCAGCGAAGCGCGTTCGGGCGGCGAATCGCGACGTAGCGGTGAACCGCGTCGCGACGGTGGCCGGCCGAGCGGCGAGGGTCGTGGCGCGCGGCCGTCGAATGGCGGGAATGCGGGAAATGGCGGCAAGCCCGGCGCTCAGCCTTCCCGTGAAGCGCGCAGCCAGAGCAAGCCGAACGTGAACCCGAACTCGACCCCGCGCCGCGCGGAATCGCAGCAAGCCGGCCACGTCGCGAATCCGCATAAGCCGACGGGCAACCCCGGCGCGCTGCTCGGCGGCCGGCGCGATGCGCTGCGTTCGGGCGATCGCAGCCGATAAGCGAGTTGTCAGTGAACCGGTGCGCCGCACCGGTGGTTCAGGCGGCGGCGCTCGCCGCCCGCTTCAGCCATTCGAGTTGCTCGCGCCAACGCGTGAGCGCCGATTGGGCATCAGTCAGTTCGAACGCGATTCCATTCGTGAGCCGCGCATAACCCACCCGCTGCATTTCACCGCTCTCGATCGTGCCGACGAAGCACGCAAGCGGCACGTCGTCCAACGACACCTGGCGCGCGTCGAGATGCACCTGATAGAACGCCTCGTCGAAGACGAAGGTGAGCGTCGCCCGTCCCGTCGCGATGACGGCCTGCGCGGTCCGCGATGTCGGCCACAGTGCGAACGCGAGTGTGCGCGCGTCGGGCGCGAGCAGTTCGCCGGCGCCCAATAACGCGGTTCGCACGCGATGACCGTGATCGGCGGCGCAGAGCGATGCGGTGAAACCGGCATCGGCGCCCGCGAGCGTACCGTCGAAGAGCGCGCGCAACTCGGGCGGCCATTCATCGAAAATTGAATGCGAGGCAAGCGAGGGCGGCGCGTGGGGATCGGTCATATAAAGATGCCGGCATGGGGCCGGCATCGTCGGGTGAGGGGTTAGCGGAAGAACAACTGCGTCATCTTCGAAAGCGGATAGTGCACGCCGGGCTGAATCCGCGCGGGCAAATCGAGCGGCTTGAGCAGCATCTTGATGGCCTGATCCGCCGACAAATTGCGCCGCACGAGCGCATTCACGCGCGCGGAGAGCTCGCGGTTGTACTGCGCATCTTGCGCATGCTCAGGATAACGAATGGCGAAGACATGCCGTAGCGCGATTTCCGAGTCTTCGCTCTTCAGTTCCGCCACGCGCCGCACGAGCGCCCCGAGCACGGCCATGCGGCCATTGCCTTCGATCTTGTTCCACTTCTTGAAGAAGTGGAAAAAGTGCTTGTAGTGCCGCACTTCGTCCGTGCGAATGTTGTCGGTGATCTCTTTGAGCACCGGTTCGTCGGAACATTCGTTGATCGCTCGATACAGCGTGGCGGTGCCCGTCTCGACGACGCAACGCGCCACCATCTCCAGCGCGCGCTTCTTCTCGAATGCCTCGTAAGAGCAGGTGAGCGAGTATTCGTCGAAGAAATTCCTGAACGCCGTGTCCCAGTCAAATCCGGGCCACACGTAATTGATGTAAGTCTTGAGCGCCCTGCCGTGCTGCATCTCTTCGGGCTCCCACTCATTGTTGAGCCACGCCGAGATCTCGGGGTCGTCATGAAAATACTTGCTGAGGTTGCTCGTATAAAGGTCCGTACCGCTCTCGATGAACGAGCAGGCGCACAACAACAAAAGAAGATGCTCGTTGGACGCTGCCTTCTTGCGATCGATTCGCGTGAGATCGATGTCTTCGATGCGCCACGGCATCACGTGAGTACTGTCTGTGTGCATATATATCCGCGCTCCCAGGCTGGACTGAACGCGCCATCGGCCAACAAGAGGACGGCCGAGGTTCAGGTGACGCCAGGATCGGTTCGGCCCCGGCATCTTTGACTTCAAGTGTTAGCGGCTTGTCTTTCCATCTTAGCCGCCCTGCAACGAGTTTGCAGACATGGGGACAGACTCATGCGCGGTGCGCCGGTTCCGTTTCGGCCAAATTCTTACGACTCGGGTGGCGGCCATCGTTGCAGCGCAGCATGAAACGTGCCGACTGTTGCTTGAAGTCGATACCTGGGAATTAGGAACGCAATCTGGATGCGTCGCTACGTCGCTCGTCGCACCGCGCGCATGCGCCACGCGACGATCGCCAGCGACACGCCCGACAGCACCGCGGCCATCAACACGTAGTAACTCGGCGCGAGCTTGTCGCCGGTGACGTGGATGAACGCCTCGACGATTGTCGGCGCGAAACCGCCAAAGAGCGTCACGCCGAGCGCATAGCCAATCGAAAGACCGGTCGAACGCACGCGTGTCGGAAAGATTTCGGACATCAGCGCGGGCATCGGACCGGAGTATGCGGCCTTCAAAATGCCCGCGACGGCTTGCAGCACGACGAGCGAGGCGACTGTCGGATGCGTTTGCAGCCATGCAAACATCGGATAAATCGTGACACCCATGAAGATCGACGTGCCGAGCATGATGCGAATACGTCCGAGCCGGTCGGACAGCGCGCCCATCAGCGGGGAAAAGACGAACTGCAGTCCGCCATTGAGCACGACGACGGCAAACGATGCGGCCGCTGGCAAATGCAGCTGCTTGACCGCGTACATCGGCATGTAGAGCTGCAGGACATACACGCCCACTGTCGACTGCGCGACGATGCCCACGGCGAGCAGCAGATTCAGCCATTGATTCGAGAACGAGACGCCGGGCGCGCTCGCCTTCGTCGCGGCACGCGTCGCGAGAAATTCCGGCGTTTCGTCAAGATGCGAACGGATGTAGTAGCCGACCGGACCGACGAGCAGACCGAACACGAACGGAATGCGCCATCCCCAGCTTTCGAGTTGCGGCTGCGGCAGCCACGCGCTCAGAATCGAACCGAACGCCGCGGCCATGATCGCGGCGAGTCCCTGGCTCGCGAACTGCCAACTCGCGTAATAGCCGCGCCGCGCTTCACTGTGTTCGACCATGAACGCAGTCGCGCTGCCGAACTCGCCGCCGACCGCGAAGCCTTGAACGAGCCGAGCGAGCAGAATCAGAACCGGCGCCGCGACGCCGATATGCTGATACGACGGCATCACCGCCATCGTGAGCGTGCCGACCATCATCAGCAGAATGGCGAGCGTGAGCGCGGCCTTGCGCCCTTCGCGGTCGCCGTAGACGCCGAGCACGACTGCGCCGAGCGGGCGCATGAGAAACGAGATGCCGAACGTGCCGATGGCCAGCATGGTCGAAAGCCACTCGTCGTTCGATGGAAAGAACGCCTTCGCGATGACCGTCGCGAAGTAGCCGTAGACGAGAAAGTCGAACCATTCCAGCGCGTTGCCGACCGACGACGAAAACACGATGCGGCGGATCATCGCCTTGGAGGGCGCTGCTTTCGCCGGGGACGTCTCCGTATCCGGCGCTCGATACACCTGTTCGCTCATGGCGTCTCATCTCTCTTTTCGCCCGATGCGGGCAAGAACGGTCCTTTTCGCGTGCCCGAACGCAGCGAATGAACACGAGGTCGTCGTGAATGGAGGCCGCTCACGCGGCGCGGCCTCCGAAGTGATTTCAGAACCCGGCGGCGAGTCCGTCGCGCCGGCTGTCGCTGGCCGCGACATATCCGCGCTCGGGATCGTTGCGATCGAGCTTCCAGATGTATTGGCCGGAGCCAAAGTCCATGTAGGGATCGTCAACGGACTTGATCGTATGGCCGAGGCCTTCGAGCGCACGCGCGGTGTCCAGATCGAGCGTAGCCTCGATGTCGATCGTGAAGTCGCGGTTGACCTTCCAGCGCGGCGCATCGCACGCGGCCTGCGGTTGCTGGCCGTAGTCGAGCATCCGCACGACGGATTGCAGATGGCCCTGCGGCTGCATGTCGCCGCCCATGACGCCGAAGCTCATGACCGCTTCACGACGGCCATCCACTTCCTGCGTCAGGAACGCGGGAATGATCGTATGGAACGGGCGCTTGCCGCCTTCGACGACGTTTGCGGACTTCGGGTCCATCGAGAAACCGCAGCCGCGGTTTTGCAGGCTGATGCCGGTATCCGGCACGACCACGCCCGAGCCGAAGCCCATGTAATTCGACTGGATGAAGCTCACCATCATGCCGCGCTCGTCGGCGACCGACATGTAGATGGTGCCACCCGCCTTCGGCATGCCGAAGTCGAAGTGCGTGGCCTTCGCCGGGTCGATGAGCTTCGCGCGCTGTGCAAGATACGCGTCGTCGAGCATCTGCTCGGGCGTCACTTCCATGGAACGCGGATCGGCGACATAGCTATAGACGTCGGCAAAGGCGAGTTTCATCGCCTCGATCTGCAGATGCTGCGACTCGATGCGATCGACGGTAAGCGCGCTCACATCGAACTTGTCGAGAATGCCGAGCGCGATCAACGCCGCGATGCCCTGCCCGTTCGGCGGAATCTCATGCACCGTGTAGCCACGATAGTCCTTGCTGATCGGCTCGACCCAGTCCGCTCGATAGTTGCGCAAGTCGTCCATCGAGAGTGCCGCGCCGCCCTCGCGCGCGAACGACACGATGCGCTCCGCGATCTCGCCCTCGTAGTACGCGCGCGGGCCGTGCTGCGCGAGCAGCCGCAGCGTTTTCGCGTGGCCGGGAAAACGCACGAGTTCGCTCACTTCGGGCGCGCGGCCGCGCGGCATGAAGACATCCGCGAAGCCCGGCTGATCCTTCAGTTCCGGCACCGCCGCCGCCCACTTGTACGCGACGATGCTCGCCACCGCATGACCACGCTCGGCGATCTCGATGGCCGGCTCCATCAGATCGGCGAAAGGCAGGGAGCCGAACTTCGCGTGCAGCGCTTCCCAACCCGCGATGACGCCGGGCACCGTGACCGTGTCCCAGCCGCGCTTCGGCTGGCGCGCGAGACCGTCTTCCTCGCCGTATTTGCGCCGAAAGTAGTCGATATTCCAGGCCGCCGGCGACACTCCCGATGCGTTCAGCCCATGCAGCTTCTTGCCGTCCCAGACGAGCGCGAAGGCATCGCCGCCCAGGCCGCACGACACCGGCTCGACGATGGTGATGGCCGCCGCCGCAGCGATGGCCGCATCGACGGCATTGCCGCCCTTCCAGAGCATGCGCAGGCCCGCTTGCGCGGCGAGCGGATGCGACGTCGAAACGACATTGCGGGCGAACACCGGCAGGCGCGGCGTGGGATACGGGTTTTGCCAGTTGAAGCGAGTCATTGAATAGCGTCCGAAATGCGAAGAGGCCGAGCGTCCCGGCTGCCTTTGGGCAGCGACCGGGCAAAAGAGAAATATTGCATTGTCCGCTTAATCCAAAACAAATTCATTTATCGTATAAATTGATGAACAATGCGCATGAATTGCGCCGATGCACAATGCGGATTCGCTCTTCCGCAGCGGCGGCGTTTGTGTGCGCCGCCGCACGAAGTTCGAGTGGATTCTCCGAATTCGCGCCAACGATAGACCGCCTCCGCGCGTGTAAAAAGTCAAAGCCAAAATTTTCACTGCAAATTTGGCACTTGTCAGACGCTTGCCTACAATCCCAATTCCCGGCAAACGCAGTACAAAATCAACGCCTTTGCCCGGCAGTTTTTCAGTTTCCCCGTACAACGTTTCGAAGCAAAAAGATCCGGCTTACAAAGCCGGCTGCTTATGCCGTTCGGTCGTCATGGAGAACACAATGCTGAGTCCGCACGAATTTGCCACGCTGCTACTGGTTCAGGAAGCACCTAATCAAGTCGACATGGAACGCGCAGAACTCGATGCCCTGCTCGAACGCCAGCTCGTTCAACTCGAGAATCTCGCCTCCGGACGTCAGCAATGGCGCCTCACGGCCACCGGTGATTCCACCGTCAAGGCTTTCAAACGCTACTCGTAGCAGGCGCAGCGGGACTCAGGACGTGGCCCGCTGCCGCGTCCGTTCTACCTCTCTTACCTCAAAGCAAGCCGCTTCATCCGGCGCGCAGTGTCGGGTCGACCGCGGCACGCCAACTCAACGCCTGCGCGCGCTGATCGAGGAAGAATTTCGCCCAGGCACTTTGCGCGTCTGGGCCAGGATTCGCCCGATAGGCGCGATACCGTTCAGCGATCGCCGTCTGGAACGCGCAGAGGCGCTCTGTGGACAGCCCGCCCCGACGCTCGGCCACATAGGCATCGTAGAAGGCCGAGTAGACGGATTGGGCGTCCGCGCCGTAATCGACCGGAGGCGTTGCGCACATGGCTTGCAGCGCGCTGAACGACGGCGCGCCCGTGGAGCCATCGAGACTTGGCGTGCTCACGCAGCCCGCCAGCAGCGCCGCACCCAGCACGCCTGAAACCAACGACATTCGCATCGCACTCACCCTTCGATCGATCTGATGCCGCCAGTATCGGCCCATCGGCAGCGCTGCGCCACTCGGCCAAATGGCATAGGCATTTTGCGCGCGACGCCAGACCTGTCGCGCGGCCTATGCCATTCGGCCAGGTTGTCCATGTGGCCTCGCTCCGATAGATTGCGCAGACGGACAACGTGTCCATGTCCGTAAAGACCGGAGGAGACCATGCAGGATCAGTACGTTCTCGCGCTCGACCAGGGCACCACCAGCTCGCGCGCCATGCTGTTCGACAGGAACGGCAACGTCGTGTCCGTGGCGCAGAAGGAATTCCGGCAGATTTATCCGCAAGCGGGCTGGGTCGAGCATGATCCGCTGGAGATCTGGTCGACTCAGGCCGGCGTCGCCGCGGAAGCCGTCACGCGCGCGGGCGTGAACGCCTCGTCGATCGCGGCGGTTGGCATCACGAACCAGCGCGAGACCACCATCGTCTGGGATCGGGACACAGGCAAGCCGGTTTATAACGCCATCGTCTGGCAGGACCGGCGCACGGCGGGCCTTTGCGACGAACTCAAGTCGCGTGGTCTCGAAGCGATGGTTCGCGCAAAAACCGGCCTGCCGATCGACGCCTACTTCTCCGCGACGAAGATCCGCTGGATCCTGGACAACGTCGAAGGCGCGCGCGACAAGGCACGGCAAGGGCGGCTCGCCTTCGGCACCGTGGATAGCTGGCTCGTGTGGAATTTCACGCGGCACGGCATGCATATCACCGATATCACGAACGCCTCGCGCACAATGCTCTTCAACATTCACGAGCGGCGCTGGGACGACGAACTGCTCGACGCGCTCGATATTCCGCGCCGCATGCTGCCCGAAGTGCGCACGTCGTCCGAGGTGTACGGGACGACGCAAGGCACGGTGTTCGCCGCGGACGTGCCGCTCGCATCGCTGGCCGGCGATCAGCACGCGGCGCTTTTCGGGCAGATGTGCACGGACTCCGGCATGGTGAAGAACACCTACGGCACCGGGTGCTTTCTCGTCATGAACACGGGAGAAAAGCCGATCGAGTCGCGCAACAACCTGGTCACGACAATCGCATGGCAGATCGGCGACCGGGTCGACTATGCGCTCGAAGGCAGCATCTTCATCGCGGGCGCGGTCGTGCAATGGCTGCGCGACGGACTCGGGATCATCCGCCGCGCGAGCGAAATCGAGACGCTCGCGCGCGGCGTGCCGCATAGCGACGGCGTCTACTTCGTGCCCGCGTTCGCCGGGCTCGGCGCGCCGCACTGGAACGCGCGGGCGCGCGGGACGCTCTTCGGCGTGACGCGCGGCACCACATCGAGCCATATCGCGCGCGCGGCGCTCGACTCGATCGCGTATCAGTCGCTCGACGTGCTCAAGGCGATGGAAGCTGACTCGGGCATGTGCATCGGCGAACTGCGCGTCGACGGCGGCGCCTGCGCGAACGATCTGCTGATGCAGTTTCAGGCAGACCTGCTCGGCGTCGATGTCGCGCGCCCTCGCGTTGCGGAAACGACCGCGCTTGGAGCGGCCTATCTCGCGGGGCTCGCGGTCGGTTACTGGAAGGATGTTGGCGAGCTGAAGGCGCAATGGCAGCTCGAACGGCGTTTCGCGCCGTCGATGCCTGCCCGGGAAATCGAGTCGCGTCTCGCCGGATGGCAACGCGCGGTCAATGCGGCGAAGGCCTGGGCCGATAGCTAGACAGCGCTTTTTGCAAAGCTTATGACGTATGCGGCGGTGCAAAAAGGTCGCGCGTGCGGTATCCTAAAAAAGCTGACGGGTCACACGGCTCGAAGGCATTCAGTACGTCTTCAGGGCGGGGTGTAATTCCCCACCGGCGGTATGTGGCGAGGCTTTGGGCCGAACCACGAGCCCGCGAGCGCCCGCGCGAGCACCATGCGCGGGGTCAGCAGATCTGGTGAGACGCCAGAGCCGACGGTCACAGTCCGGATGAGAGAAGATGTGCAGATGGTCATGTCCGTTCCCCTCCGCGATTCATGTATCGCGCCGAACCGGACGACGCCGCTCAAGCGTCGCCGCGGGGTGTCGTTCTGTCTGTTTGCAATGCCCTGAAACGTTTTTCGCTTAAATTTTTGCGCGAGAGCGTTTCACATGTTCCAGACCCAAGCTACCAGCAGCCTGTCGTTCGCCACCCCCGCCGTCATCGCCGATGACGCCGCCTCTGATCTTTCGCAACTCGCATCGTTCGATGTTCCGGCGCGCATCGCCGCCGCGCTCGACGCCATGCGCGAAGGCCGCCCCGTCGTCCTGCAGGACGACGACGACCGCGAGAACGAAGCCGACCTGATCGTCGCCGCCGAGAAGCTCACCGACGCCACGATGGCCCTGCTCATCCGCGAATGCAGCGGCATCGTGTGCCTTTGCCTGCCCGACGAGAAAGTGCGCGCGCTCGAACTCCCGCCGATGGCCGCCGCCAACGGCAGCCGCTACGGCACCGCGTTCACTGTGTCGATCGAAGCGCGCGAAGGCGTGACCACGGGCGTATCGGCGGCCGATCGCGTGACGACGATTCGCGCGGCCATCGCCGATCACGCGAAGCCGGGCGATATCGTCCGGCCCGGTCACGTATTTCCGCTGCGCGCCATGCCAGGCGGCGTGCTCGCGCGGCGCGGGCACACGGAAGGCACCGTCGACCTGGCGATTCTCGCCGGTCTCAAGCCCGCCGGCGTGCTGTGCGAACTGATGAACCCCGACGGCACGATGACGCGCGGCGCGCAAGTCGAGCGCTTCGCGAAGGAGCACGGCCTGCCGATGCTGACCATCGCGGAGCTGGTGGAATTTCGCGAGGCGCTGGCGGCCGCGCGTGCATCGATCGAAGAATCAGTCGAAGAAGCGGCGTAACAATCAGGACAGGACGTCGCCGAAATCCCCGCGCACGCCTGCCGCGACGAGCGCGGGCAGTTCGTCCATGTGCTCCATGATCCGTGTGATGCCGGTTTCGCGCAGCACCTGCGCATAGCCGGACGGAATATGGCTCGCGCCGACGAACGCAATCGTCTTCATGCCCGCCGCGCGCGCCGCCGTCAGTCCGGCGACGCTGTCCTCCACGACGAGGCAGCGCGCCGGATCGACTTCGAGGGTGCGCGCGGCGAGCAGATAGACATCCGGATAAGGCTTCGGCCGCTCGACTTGCTGCGCGCTGAACACGCGCGCGCCGACGATCTCGGACAGACCCGCGCGCCGCACCGATGCGCGCACGCGCTCCATGCGGCTGTTCGACACCACCGCGACCGGCAGCCCGCAGCCTTCCAGCGCGGGGCGCACGCCGGCGATCGGTCCGACCGAACGCGCGAGCTCGGCGGAGACGTGCGCCTCGATCGTACCGACGAAATTCGGCGGCATCGCGATGCCGAACTTCGTCTCGAGGTGGGCTAGAAAGCGTGAGGTTTGCTGGCCGAAAGCCGTCTTGACGTCCGGTTTGAAGTCGATGCCGGGAAACGTCTCGGTGAGGACGTCCAGCATCACGCGATCCGCGATGATTTCGCTGTCGACGAGCACGCCGTCGCAATCGCAGATGAGATGATCGATCATGTTGGCTCGGATTACGTTGAGCCAACATGATAAGCGCTCAGCAGGCGTCGGCTGCTTTTATGTCCGAAGTAACGCGCGGCGCATCCAGCCGCGCGGCGAGCCACGTCACGGCGAGCGCGGCGACCGCCACCGCGGCGGCGGCCCACGGCAGCGCGTCGAGTCCGTGGCCGTGCGTCAACACCGAGCCGCCGAGCCACGCGCCGCCGGCATTGCCCACGTTGAACGCGCCGATATTCAGCGTAGACGCGAGATTCGGCGCATCCTTCGCCTTCTCGACGACACGCGTCTGCAGCGGCGGCACCGTCGCGAAAGCCGCAATGCCCCACACGAAAATCGTGACGATCGCGCCGATCTGACTGTGGCTCGTCGTCGCGAACACCGCCATCACGATGGCGAGCGCGAACAGAATGGCCATCAGCGACGGCATCAGCGCGCGGTCGGCGAGTCGGCCGCCAATCGTATTGCCGATCGTCAGCCCAACGCCGAACAGCACCAGAATCAGCGTGACGGCGCGTGGCGAGAAGCCGCCGACCTGTTCGAGAATCGGCGCGATGTAAGTGAACACCACGAACACGCCGCCGAAGCCGAGCACGGTCATCGTCAGCGCGAGCCAGACTTGGCCGTCGCGCAGCACGCGCACTTCCCGGCCGAGGCCGCTCGGCCCGGCGTCATGCCGGTTCGGCACGAGCGCCGTCACGCCGAGCGCCGAGAGCACGCCCAGACCGGCGACGATCCAGAAGGTCGCGCGCCAGCCCAATTCCTGTCCGACGAACGTACCGAACGGCACGCCCAACACGTTCGCGAGCGTGAGCCCGGTGAACATCAGGGCGATGGCGCTCGCGCGCTTTTCCGCCGGCACGAGCGACGCGGCCACGACCGCGCCGATGCCGAAGAACGCGCCGTGAGCGAACGACGTCACGACGCGTGCGACCATTAGCAGGCCGTAGTCCGGCGCGACCGCGCACAGCACGTTGCCGACGATGAACACGGCCATCAGCAATTGCAGCGCGAGCTTGCGCGGCATTTTGGCGGTCAGCACGGCGAGCAGCGGCGCGCCGACCGCGACACCGAGCGCGTAACCGGTGACGAGCAGGCCCGCCGAAGGAATCGATACGGCGAGATCGTGCGCGACGTTGGGCAAGAGGCCCATGATGACGAACTCCGTCGTGCCGATGGCGAAGGCGCTGATCGCCAGCGCGAGAAGCGGAAGAGGCATGATGGCTCCAGATCAGATTCAGGATTGCGCGGTCACGAATTCGACGACGACGGCCGGCGCCAGCCGCACGAAAAGCTGATGCTCGCGGGCGAGCGGCACGTCGGCGAGCCGATACGCGTAGCCGCGGCAGTCGAGACGTTCGAGCAAGGCGCGCCACTCGGTTCCATCGTCGATTCGCAACGCCAGATGGTCGATGCGCGTCGCGTTCGGGCTGTCCAAAGAAGCCGCGACACCCGATGCGATCAGATGCACCGCCGGCCGCGCGCCGAGATACAGCCAGTAACCGCCGACTCCAAACGGCGGCCGCGGACCGACTCGCATCCCGGCGATATCGACGAAAAAGCGCATGAGCGCCTCGCAGTCGGGCGCGACGAGGGTGACGTGGTCGAGTTGCATGACTTGTCTCCAGGGACTGAGCGCATTGTCCGGTTGCAGCGCACGATTGAGAATTGGTCTACGCTTTGAATCATTCTCAAGTTGAATTTGAAAATGACGATGGATCGGCTCGGCGACATGCGCCTTTTCGTGGAAGCGGCGTCGGCAGGCAGTCTTTCGGCGGCGGGGCGCAAGCTCGGGCTGTCGCCGGCGGCGGCGAGCGCGCGCCTCATCAAGCTGGAGAAAGCGCTGCACACGCGGCTTTTCGAGCGCACGACGCGCCAGTTGCGCGTCACCGACGAAGGCCGCCTGTATCTGCAGCATTGCCGCGTCGCGCTGCAGGCGATCGACGACGCAGAAGCCGCGCTTCAGGCCGGCCAGAACGTCGTGCGCGGTAAGGTGCGCATTTCGGCGACATCGAATTTCGGACGCTCGCTGCTGCGCGGCTGGCTCGATGAATTCAGCGCGCTGCATCCGGACGTGCGGTTCGCGTTGACGCTGTCCGATTCCGTGTCGAATCTGCTGCAGGAGGAAATCGATCTCGCGATCCGCTTCGGCGCGCCGCCCGACAGCGGGCTTGCCGCGCGCGCGCTCGCGCCGAATCGCCGGGTGTTGTGCGCATCGCCGGACTATCTCGCGCGCAAAGGCACGCCAGAAACGCCCGCCGAACTCGTCGGGCACGATTTCGTCGTCGTGGTCACGGCGGCCGGACCGCTCAACGAACTGAGCTTCCGGCGCGGCGACGAGCGCTACGCGTACACGATCCCGCTCGCGGATGCCTGGGAAACCAACGACGGCGCGCTGCTGCGCGAGTGGGCGCTGGCTGGGCACGGCATCGCGCACAAGTCGATCTGGGATATCGCCGCCGATGTCCGCGCCGGCACGCTCAGGATGGTCCTGCCCGACTGGTGCACGCACGAGGCCGCCGTCCATGCGCTCTTTCACGCGAATCGCTACATGGCGCCGCGCGTGCGCGTGCTGCTGGACTTTCTGGTCGAGCGGTTCCAGAAGACGACGGACGACCTGCTCGGCGAGCTCGCCTATCCGCCGGACAAGCGCGGCACGGCGTCAGGAATGGCCGCCGGCGCTATAATATCGGGCTAAATTGCAGTAAAAAGCGGGCCGTTCACCGTAGAAGCGCTCGCGAAACCCTTCAATCTCTTACCAGCGCCCCCAGGTTAACCACTGCGACCGGCGACGATTCATGACCAAGAAAGTTTATGTAAAGACCTTTGGCTGCCAGATGAACGAGTACGACTCCGACAAAATGGTCGACGTGCTCGGCGCCGCTGAAGGCCTCGTCAAGACGGACACGCCCGAAGACGCGGACGTCATTCTGTTCAACACGTGCTCGGTGCGCGAAAAGGCCCAGGAGAAAGTGTTCTCCGATCTCGGCCGCGTGCGCGAGCTCAAGGAAGCGAACCCGAATCTGCTGATCGGCGTCGGCGGTTGCGTCGCGAGCCAGGAAGGCGCGTCGATCGTCGCGCGTGCGCCGTATGTCGATCTCGTGTTCGGTCCGCAGACGCTGCATCGTCTGCCCGCGATGATCGACCAGCGCCGCGCCACCGGCCGCGCGCAAGTCGACATCTCCTTCCCCGAAATCGAAAAGTTCGATCATCTGCCGCCCGCGCGCGTCGACGGCCCGAGCGCGTTCGTGTCGATCATGGAAGGCTGCTCGAAATATTGCAGCTATTGCGTCGTGCCGTACACGCGCGGCGAGGAAGTCTCCCGCCCGCTCGACGACGTGCTCACCGAAATCGCCGGACTCGCCGATCAAGGCGTGCGCGAAGTCACGCTGCTCGGGCAGAACGTGAACGCTTATCGTGGCGCGCTGACTTTAGGTTCGAGCGAGATCGCGGATTTCGCGACGCTCATCGAGTACGTCGCCGACGTGCCGGGCATCGAACGCATTCGCTACACGACTTCGCATCCGAAGGAATTCACGCAGCGCCTCATCGATACCTACGCGAAGGTGCCGAAGCTCGTCTCGCACTTGCACTTGCCGGTGCAGCACGGCTCGGACCGCATCCTCATGGCGATGAAGCGCGGCTACACCGTGCTCGAATACAAGTCGGTCATTCGCAAATTGCGCGCGATCCGTCCGGATTTGTCGCTGTCGACCGACTTCATCGTCGGCTTCCCTGGCGAGACGGAAGACGATTTCAACAGGATGATGGCGCTCGTCGACGAGATGCGCTACGACACGAGCTTCTCGTTCATCTACAGTCCGCGCCCCGGCACGCCCGCCGCGAACCTGCACGACGACACACCGCGCGAAATCAAGCTCAAGCGGCTGCAACATTTGCAGGCGACGATCGAGGAAAACGTGCAGCGCATCAGCGAATCGATGGTCGGAAAAGTCGAACGCATTCTGGTCGAGCGCCCGGCGCGCAAGGACCCGAACGAGCTCGCCGGGCGCACGCAGAACAATCGCGTCGTCAATTTCCCCGCGCCGGTGGAATCGCACGCGCGCCTGATCGGCCAGATGATCGACGTGAAGATCGTGCATGCGTATCCGCATTCGCTGCGCGGCGAGCTGGTGCTCGTGCCAGAGACGACCGCAGTCGCAAATTAAAGACAGGACACTTTGAAGAACGCTCCTACGCAGCATCTGGAATTCACCGCACCGCGCGAGGACAACGCGCGGCTCGCCAACCTCTGCGGCCCGCTCGATGAAAACCTGCGGCAGATCGAACAGGCGCTCGACGTGACGCTCTCGCGGCGCGGCCACAAGATTTCGATTCGCGGCCGTGGCGCGAAAGTCGCGCTCGCGGCGCTCGAAAACTTCTACAACCGCGCGCGCGATCCGATTTCCGTCGACGATATTCAGCTCGCGCTCGTCGAAGCGCGTCATGCGACGCGCCGGGCGCGGGAAGCGCGCGAAGCCAATGGCGAAGAGGGCGAAGCCGATCCGCGTTTTCGCGCCGACGATCCCGACCATCCGTTCGATGAACCGAGCGCCACGATAGACCTCGGCGACGATGAGGATCACGGTCCGAAGCTCTATACGCGCCGCGCCGATCTGCGCGGCCGCACGCCGGCACAGCGTGAATATCTGAAACAGATTCTTCAGCACGACGTGACCTTCGGCATCGGGCCGGCGGGCACGGGCAAGACGTATCTCGCGGTCGCGTGCGCGGTCGATGCACTCGAGCGCGATCAGGTCAAGCGTATCGTGCTGACGCGTCCGGCCGTCGAAGCGGGCGAGCGGCTCGGCTTTCTGCCGGGCGATCTCGCGCAGAAGGTCGATCCGTATCTGCGGCCGCTCTATGACGCGCTCTACGATCTGCTCGGCTTCGACAAGACGGCGAAGATGTTCGAGCGCCAGATGATCGAAATCGCGCCGCTCGCGTACATGCGCGGCCGCACGCTGAACCACGCGTTCATCATTCTCGACGAAGCGCAGAACACCACGCCCGAGCAGATGAAGATGTTCCTGACGCGTATCGGCTTCGGCTCGAAGGCGGTCGTCACCGGCGACACGACGCAGGTCGACTTGCCGCGCGGCCAGAAGAGCGGGCTGATCGAAGCGCAGCACGTATTGTCGGAAGTGCGCGGCATCGCGATCACGCACTTCACGTCGGCGGACGTGGTGCGGCATCCGCTCGTCGCGCGGATCGTCGAGGCTTACGACGCGCAGGCGCAGAAAGACGCCGCACTGGCCGAAGCGGCACGTCAGGCGCAACAGGCGCAGCAGAAATCCTGATGACGCCACGCCTCACCTTGACGATGCAGTTCCCCGCCGCGAAGGCGTTCCCGTCGCACAAGGCGATCCTGCCGCGCGCGACCGTCGCGCGCTGGATCAAGGCGGCGCTTTTCGCGGATGCCGAATTGACGGTGCGTTTCGTCGACGAGAACGAAGGCCGGATGCTCAACCGCACGTATCGGCAGAAGGATTACGCGACCAACGTGCTCACGTTCGCCTATGCGGAATCCGAAGACGATCCCGTCGCGGGCGACCTGATCCTGTGCTGCCCGGTCGTCGAGCGCGAGGCGGCGGAACAGGGCAAGCCGCTCGCGGCACATTACGCGCATCTGATCGTCCACGGCACGCTGCATGCGCAAGGCTACGACCACGAAGTCGAGAGCGAGGCGCAAGAGATGGAGTCGATCGAGACGGATATCATGCAGTCTCTGGGATTTTCCGATCCTTACGTGCCTCTGACCTGATCCGGTCCAAAGCCCCAACGCGCTGTGAACGACAAGCTGCCCGAACCCTCATCACTCACTGAAATTGCGTCCGCGCCCTGCCCGGACTATCCGCCCGCGCTCGGTGAATCCGCGTTGTGGACGGAGGCCGAACTCGCGGCATCGCGCGAAGCGGCGTTCGCCCATTGGGACGGCAAGTCGGATGTCTGGCTCTTTGGCTACGGATCGCTGATCTGGAACCCCGGACTGCCGACGGTCGAAGCCGTGCGCGGCAAGGTTCATGGCTATCATCGCGGGCTTTATTTGTGGTCGCGCGTGAATCGCGGCACGCCGGAGCAGCCGGGCCTCGTGCTCGCGCTCGATCGCGGCGGATCGTGCACCGGCATGGCGTTTCGTCTCGAGGGCGTCGGGGCGACCGAACATCTCGACGTGTTGTGGCGCCGCGAAATGGCGATGGGTTCGTATCGACCCGCGTGGCTGCCGTGCACGCTCGCGGACGGACGGCGCGTCGAGGCGCTCGCGTTCGTGATGCGGCGGGAAGCGGCGTCTTACACGGGCAAGCTCGCCGATCCGATCGTGCGCACAGTGCTCGGATGCGCGAGCGGCCGCTACGGCACGACGCTCGATTACGTCAGCCGGACCGTCGAGGCGCTGCGTGAAAGCGGCATGCCGGATCGGGCGCTGGAGGCGTTGTTGCGGCGGTGTCAGGCGCAGAAGCCGCAGTGATCTGTGTGATTTTTGCTCCTGCCCATCGGCCGTTCAGCCAGTGCTCGCGGATGGACATACCCGTCGCATATTTATCGGCTAGCATGGCTCATGAGATGCGCGCCGCGCCACGCAGCCCGCCGTTTCCCTTGGTGTATGCTTAACTTTCCGAAAACCCGCGCCCGGTCGCTTCCGGGCGCTCCGCTATGAACGAACCCTATCCCAGTCGACGCCATACCGACAAACCGCAGGAAAAGCGCTCGCTTCTCGAACGTTTGACCGATTTCATCTCGCACGAGCCCGAATCGCGCGACGAACTCCTCGAAGTACTTCAGGACGCGCACGAGCGCAACCTGCTCGACGCCGACTCGCTCTCGATGATCGAAGGCGTCTTCCAGGTGTCCGATCTCAGCGCGCGCGACATCATGATTCCGCGCGCGCAGATGGACGCCATCAATATCGCCGAGACGCCCGCCGAGTTCATTCCCTTCGTGCTCGAAAAAGCACACTCGCGCTATCCCGTCTACGAAGGCAACCGCGACAACATCATCGGCGTGCTGCTCGCCAAAGACCTGCTGCGCTACTACGCCGAAGAGGAATTCGACGTGCGCGGCATGCTGCGCCCCGCCGTCTTCATTCCCGAATCGAAGCGCCTGAACGTGCTGCTGCACGACTTCCGCGTGAACCGCAATCACATCGCGATCGTCGTCGATGAATACGGCGGCGTCGCCGGCCTCATCACCATCGAGGACGTGCTGGAGCAGATCGTCGGCGACATCGAGGACGAATACGACTTCGACGAGGAAGCCGGCAATATCATCGCGACGCCCGACGGCAAGTATCGCGTGCGCGCGCTCACGGGCATCGAACAGTTCAACGAGGAGTTCGGCGCCGATTTCTCCGACGACGAAGTGGACACCATCGGCGGGCTCGTCACGCATCGCTTCGGACGCGTGCCGCATCGCGGCGAGAAGGTCCGCATCGACGATTTCGTGTTCGAGATCCTGCGCGGCGACGCCCGACAGATTCACGTTCTCCTTGTGCGGCGCGTGCCGAATCTCGCGCAGCAACATCATCACGCGGGCGACGACGAAGACGAACTGCGCGACTGACGCGCACGCGAACGGACGCCGGAATACATCGGTGTCCGTCATGAAGCCTTCGCCCACCTCTGCTTTACTCCGGGTTTGCCCCGGCGACCGTCATCAATGGCCGATTCATCGTTTCGCATTCCCTCCCGTCAACGCGACGTGTCCGTGAACGCCACGGCGCCGCGCGCGCTGCCCTTCTGGCATTACCTCGCCGCCGCCGTGCTTGGCGCCGCGAACACGCTCTCCTTTGCGCCGACGCCGCACGGCGGCTGGATCGAGCTCGTCATCTTCGCGCTGTTCTTCGCGTGGCTCTCGCGCACCGACGGCTGGAAGAGCGCCGCCGCGACCGGCTGGGCCTTCGGCTTCGGCAACTTCGTGACCGGCGTGTGGTGGCTCTACGTGAGCATGCACGTGTACGGCGGCATGGCTGCGCCGCTCGCCGCCGCCGCGGTCGCGCTGTTCTCGCTGTATCTGGCTCTTTATCCGGCGTTGTCGAGCGTGGTCTGGTCGTGCGTCGCGGGCCGCGCGAGATTCGGCGATGAAGACGCCGCCACCGCACGCGACATCGAAGCCTCGCCGCGCTACGCACCGACATGGCATGGCGCTTTCGCGTTCGCGAGCGCCTGGGCGCTCGGCGAATGGTTGCGCGGGCTCGTGTTCACCGGCTTTCCGTGGCTCGCGAGCGGCTACGCGCAGGTCGAAGGACCGCTCAAGGGCTTCGGCGCGATCGTCGGCGTGTATGGCGTCGGCTGGGTGCTCGCGCTCGTCGCGGCGCTGATGGTGCAGGCGCTCTGGCAGTTCCGCAAAACGCGGCGGCTCGCGTTCGCGCCGGGCATCGTCGCAGTTGTCCTGATCGTCGCGGGCATGTTGCTGTCGCTCGCGCAATGGACGACGCCCGCCAACGCGCCGCTCGATGTGCGCCTCCTGCAAGGCAACGTGAAGCAGGAAATGAAGTTCGAGCAGGCAGGCGTCGATGAATCGCTCGCGCTCTACAAGCGGATCATCACCGAAAAGCCCGCCGATCTGATCGTCACGCCGGAAACGGCGCTGCCCGTGCTCTCGGTGCAGATTCCGCAGGATTTCGCCGTGGCGATCCGCAATTTCGCGGACGAGACGAACTCGTCGATTCTCTTCGGCGCGATCGGCGTCACGATTCTCCCCGACGGCCGCGCGACCGACTTCACCAACAGCCTCTTCGGCGTCACGCCGCATGTGAACGGCGTCTATCGCTACGACAAGCATCATCTCGTGCCGTTCGGCGAATTCGTGCCGCTTGGCTTTCACTGGTTCGTGCGGATGATGGGCATTCCGCTCGGCGACCTCGCGCGCGGCCCGATCGCGCAGAAGGCGTTCATCGTGCATAACCAGCCGGTTGCCGTGAACATCTGCTACGAGGACATTTTTGGTGAGGAGATCGCGCGCACGATCCGCGAGCAGGAGACGCCCGCGGGCATTCTCGTCAACTCGACGAATCTCGCGTGGTTCGGCAATACGATCGCGCTCGACCAGCATTTGCAGATCGCGCGCATGCGTTCGATCGAAACCGGCCGGCCGATGCTGCGCGCGACCAATACGGGGATGACGGCGGTGATCGCGGCCAACGGCGATGTCATCTCGAAGCTGCCGACGTTCACGACCGGCGTGTTGGAAGCGCGCGTGCAGGGCACGTCGGGTGCCACGCCGTATGTGACGAGCGGGAATATGACGGTGATCGCGGTGTCGCTGATTCTGCTCGCGTTCGGGTTTGCGTTCGCGCCGAACCGGAAACGTTCGGGCACGCGCTGACATCGACTGAAAAGAAGCCGCGTCGCGCCCCGCGACGCGGCTCGCGCATCACCCGCCCAAGGCCGCGCTTCTCCCAAAAAGCCGCACCCGCCCCTCCATTCGGCTAAAATTCAACGTTTTAGCACTTCGGCCGAGCCTCCGAGTCGCGTCCTCACGACGATGGCCGCGCCCCGCAAAAGGCAATCATGCTCACTTTCCAGCAAATCATCCTGACGCTGCAGTCCTACTGGAACGAGAAGGGCTGCGCGCTGCTCCAGCCGATCGACATGGAAGTCGGCGCGGGCACCTCGCACGTCCACACGTTCCTGCGCGCGATCGGCCCCGAGCCGTGGCGCGCGGCCTACGTTCAACCGTCGCGCCGCCCGAAGGACGGCCGCTACGGCGAGAACCCGAACCGCCTGCAGCACTACTATCAGTATCAGGTGGTGCTCAAGCCGGCGCCGGAAAACATCCTCGACCTGTACCTCGGCTCGCTCGAAGCGCTGGGCTTCGATCTGAAGCAGAACGACGTGCGCTTCGTCGAAGACGACTGGGAAAACCCGACGCTCGGCGCGTGGGGCCTCGGCTGGGAAGTGTGGCTGAACGGCATGGAAGTGACGCAGTTCACGTACTTCCAGCAAGCCGGCGGCATTGATTGCAAGCCGGTGCTCGGCGAAATCACCTACGGTCTCGAACGTCTCGCGATGTATCTGCAAAAGGTCGAGAACGTATACGACCTCATCTGGACCGAATGGGAAGAAGACGGCCCCTCCGGTCGCGTCTTGCGTCAGCTCACGTATGGCGATGTCTATCACCAGAACGAAGTCGAGCAATCCACGTATAACTTCGAGCACGCGAACGTCGATCTGCTCTTCACGTTCTTCAAGAGTTACGAAGAAGAAGCGAAGAAGATGATCGACGCGAAGCTCGCACTGCCCGCCTACGAACTCGTGCTGAAGGCCGGCCACACGTTCAATCTGCTAGATGCGCGCGGCGCCATTTCCGTGACGGAGCGCGCGGCGTATATCGGCCGCATCCGCGCACTGTCGCGTCTCGTCGCTCAGGCTTACTACG
Organism: Caballeronia catudaia; assembly: GCF_001544755.2. Taxonomy (GTDB): domain Bacteria; phylum Pseudomonadota; class Gammaproteobacteria; order Burkholderiales; family Burkholderiaceae; genus Caballeronia; species Caballeronia catudaia. The sequence continues at coordinate 202,471 of NZ_FCOF02000006.1, forward strand.
ACTCGCGCGAGGCGCTCGGCTTCCCGATGCTCGGCAATCCGGTCAGGGGCGACCGCGACCTCATCACCGACGAACAGGAAGCGCAGCGTCCCGCATGGGCGCCGCCGCTGAAGGTCGAAAGCGCGCCCACGGGTAACAACGAACAGGTTTGACGAGGCTCGACAGAACAATGACGCAATCCAACCACGCTTCGCTCCTCGTCGAGCTGCTCACCGAAGAACTGCCGCCGAAGGCGCTCGGGCGTCTCGGCACCGCTTTCGCCGATGGCATCGTGGAGCGGCTCGCCGCCCGCGATCTGATCGACGGCACGCCCGACTTCGAAAAGTACGCGACGCCGCGACGCCTCGCCGTGCTTATCAAGAACGTGCGCGATGTCGCGCCGGAAAAGCAGGTGCGCGAGAAAGTGCTGCCGGTCACGGTCGCGCTCGATAAAGAAGGCAACCCGACACCGCCGCTCGCGAAGAAGCTCGCGGCGCTCGGCTTCCCGGACTTCCCGTTGTCCGAGCTCGAACGCGCGCAGGACGGCAAGGCCGAAGCGTTCTTCCTGCGCTACGCGGCGCCGGGCGCGACGCTCGCCGACGGCCTGCAAGCCGCGCTCGACGAAACCCTCGGCAAGCTGCCGATTCCGAAGGTCATGACCTATCAGCGTCCGGACGGCACCAGCGTGCAGTTCGTGCGTCCGGTGCAGCGCCTGGTCGCGATGCACGGGCGCGACGTCGTGCCGGTCAGCGCGCTCGGCGTCGATTCGGGCGATACGACCATCGGTCATCGATTCATGTCGCACGGCCTCGTCGCGATTGCACACGCCGACGACTACGCCGACACGCTGCGTCACAAAGGCCATGTCGTCGCCAATTTCGACGATCGCCGCGAATCGATCCGCACGCAGCTTCAGGCGTTCGCGGGTGAAGACCGCGTCGTGATGCCCGAAGCGCTGCTCGACGAAGTGAACGCGCTCGTCGAATGGCCGGTCGTCTACGAATGCCGCTTCGACGACGAATTCCTGCAAGTGCCGCAGGAGTGTCTGATCCTCACGATGCAGACGAATCAGAAGTACTTCGCGCTCACGGATCAGAACGGAAAGCTGCGCTCGCGCTTCCTGATCGTGTCGAATATCGATACGAAGACGCCCGGCGAGATCGTCGAAGGCAACGAGCGCGTCGTGCGCCCGCGCCTCGCCGATGCCAAGTTCTTCTTCACGCAAGACAAGAAGAAGCGTCTCGAAGATCGCGTGCCGCTGCTCGCGAACGTCGTCTATCACAACAAGCTCGGCTCCGCGCTGCAACGTGTCGAACGTCTGGAAGCGCTCGCGGGCGAGATCGCGCCGATGGTCGGCGTCGATGCCGCGCTGACGCGCCGCGCCGCGCGTCTCGCGAAGGCCGATTTGCTGACCGACATGGTCGGCGAGTTCCCCGAGCTGCAAGGCACAATGGGCACGTACTACGCGCGTCACGACGGCGAGCCGGAAGAAGTCGCGCTCGCGTGCTCCGAGCACTATCAGCCGCGCTTCTCGGGCGATGAAACGCCGTCGACGGGCGTCGGCGCGGCGGTCGCGCTCGCGGACAAGCTGGAAACGATCGTCGGCATCTGGGGCATCGGTCTCGCGCCGACCGGCGAGAAAGATCCGTTCGCGTTGCGCCGCCATGCGCTGGGCGTCTTGCGTATCCTGCTCGAAAAGAAATTGCCGGTCGATCTGCGCAATCTCGTCGGCGCGGCGCAACGCCAGTTCGCCAACGTGCCGCAAGTCGCGGATTCGCAGGAAGCGGTGTATGCGTTCTTCATCGACCGCCTGCGCGGCCTGTTGCGCGAACGCGGCTTCGAAGCGAACGATATCGAAGCCGTGCTGAGCCTGAACCCGACACGGCTCGATGACATCGTCGCGCGCCTCGACGCCGTGCGCGAGTTCGCTGCGTTGCCGGAAGCGGCGGCGCTCGCGGCGGCCAACAAGCGCATCTCGAACATCCTGAAGAAGTCGGAACAGGGCGCGCCGTCCGCGGTGAACAAGGAACTGCTCGTCGAAGCGGCGGAGAAAAATCTCCACGCGCAGATCGAAGCGGTTGCGCCGCGCGTGCAAAGCCAGCTCGCCGCGCGCAACTATACGGAAGCGCTGACGGCGCTCGCCGCGTTGCGTGAAAGCGTCGATACGTTCTTCGACGACGTCATGGTCAACGCCGAAGACCCCGCACTGCGCAACAATCGTCTCGCGTTGCTGAGCGCATTGCATCAGCAGATGAACTGCGTCGCGGACATTTCGAAGCTCGCTGCATAAGAAACGCCGCCCATGGTCATGAACAGAAAACTGGTGATCCTCGATCGCGATGGCGTCATCAACGTCGATTCCGATGCGTTCATCAAGTCGCCGGACGAATGGGTCGCCATTCCCGGCAGCCTTGAAGCAATCGCGCGTCTGAATCAGGCGGGCTATCGCGTGGCGATCGCGTCGAATCAGTCGGGCATCGGGCGCGGTCTCTTCGACATGGCCGCGCTCAACGCGATGCATCAGAAGATGAATCGCGCGGCCGCGGCCGTCGGCGGGCGTATCGACGCGGTGTTCTTCTGCCCGCACACGGCTGAAGATCAGTGCGATTGCAGAAAGCCGCGCCCCGGCATGTTGCAGCAGATCATCGACCGCTTCGAGATCGATCCGGAGGACACGCCCGTCGTCGGCGATTCGCTGCGCGATCTGCAGGCGGGCGCGGCGCTCGGTTTTCCCGTGCATCTCGTGCTCACCGGCAAAGGCGAAAAGACGCGCGAAGAAGGTCAGTTGCCCGAAGGCACCGTCGTTCACAAAGATCTGCGCGCATTCGCGCTGCACTTTCTCATGCGCCACCAAGACTGACCCTGGCTTCATCCATGCGCTTCATCCGTTCCTTGCTATTGATGCTGTACTTCGTCGTATACACGGCGCCGTACGCGATCGCGTGCTTCATCGCGTTTCCGTTCATGCGCGCCGACAAGCGCTACTGGATGGCGGCGGGCTGGTGCAAATCGACGATCGTCGTGCTGCGTTATCTGGTCGGCATCCGCTACACGATCGAAGGCATGGAGAACCTGCCGGACGGTCCGGCCGTGCTGCTCTCGAAGCATCAGTCCGCATGGGAAACACTCGCGTTCCCCGCGCTGATGCCGCGTCCGCTCTGCTACGTGTTCAAGCGCGAACTGCTCTATGTGCCGTTCTTCGGCTGGGCGCTCGGACTCCTGAAGATGGTGCACATCGACCGCAAGCAGGGCCGCGACGCGTTCGTGTCGGTGACGCGTCAGGGACGCGCGCGCATGGACGAAGGCGCATGGGTCATCATGTTTCCCGAAGGCACGCGCACGCGTGTGGGCAGCCAGGGCAAGTACAAGACGGGCGGCGCGCGCTTCGCGGTGGCGACCGGTGCGCCCGTCGTGCCGATCGCGCACAACGCAGGGCACGTGTGGCCACGCAATTCCTTCACCAAGTATCCGGGTATAGTCACGGTATCGATTGGCAAGCCGATCGATACGGCCGGCCTCACACCCGAGGAAGTGAACACGCGCGTCGAAAGCTGGATCGAGACGGAAATGCGCCGCATCGATCCGCACGCTTATCTCGCGCCGAACGCACAGCCGGGTGAAGCCGGCGCCGCGGGCGCGGGCCGCTGAAGCGGCTCACGCTTTCATATCGAGCCGCGGCGTGCCTTACTCATTCTTCTCGTCATTTCTGCGCCGTGAGCGCAAAGCCGAGCCGATGCAGAAAGCCCCTTCGCGACAGCGCCCCGCCGTCGCGCTCGATACCCTGCAGCTCGATCTGCCGTTCGAGCATGCGCCGGCCTACTCCGGCGCGCCGCCCGCGGGCGGCCCGGCTCCGCTGCGCGGTGACGTGCCGGCCGCCGATCCCGTTCCCGTGCTCACACCGCCGACACCGCTCGCACCCGCCGCGCCGCTGCCTGATGGCGTGCGCCTGCGCCGCATCGCGCTCAAGGCGGGCGCGCTCGAATACCGGCTCAGGCGCTCGTCGCGGCGCACGATCGGCTTTTGCATCGACGGCACCGGGCTCGCGATCACCGCGCCGCGCTGGGTGACGATCGCGGACATCGAAAGCGCGATCCTCGACAAGCAGAACTGGATCGTCAAGAAGCTCACCGAATGGCAGACGCGCGTCGAGCAGCGCGCGCTGCCGCGGATCGTCTGGAAAGACGGCGCGCAGTTTCCGTATCTCGGCAAGACGATCAGCGTGTCGCTCGGCTCGTCTGCAAGCGCGCTTTCTTTCGATGACCAAAGCAACCTGCTCTCGCTCGCGCTGCCCGCGCTGGCGGACGCGCAGCAGATCAAGGATCGCGTGCAAGGCTGGCTGCAATCGGAAGCGAAGCGCATCTTCGGCGAGCGGCTCGCGGTGTACGCGGCGAAGCTTGGCGTGGAGTATCGCGCGTACGCGCTGTCGTCGGCGGCGACGCGCTGGGGCAGTTGTTCCAGCGACGGCAAGATCCGCCTGAACTGGCGGCTCATCCATTTTCCGATGTCGATCATCGATTACGTGGTCGCGCACGAGCTCGCGCATCTGCGTGAGATGAATCACAGCCCGCGTTTCTGGCAGACGGTCGAATCCATCTTCCCCGAGTTTCGCGAAGCGCGCCATACCCTCAAGCATCATCCGCCGGATCTGCTGCCGGCGCTTTGATCGATCGTCAGCGCATGAAAAGCGCCGACGGTACAATTTCCTTCCTGTCCCCCGCAATTCCCTAAACAGGAACTCCACCATGCGACTCCTCCACACGATGCTGCGCGTCGGCGACCTGCAGCGTTCCATCGATTTCTACACGCGCGTTCTCGGCATGAAGGTGCTGCGTCAAAGCGAAAACCCCGAGTACAAGTACACGCTCGCGTTCGTCGGCTACGGCCCGGAAAGCGAGAACAGCGTGCTCGAGCTGACCTATAACTGGGGCACCGAGAAGTACGACCTCGGCACGGCATACGGGCATATCGCGCTCGAAGTCGACGACGCCGCCGATGCGTGCGAGCGCATCCGTCAGGCGGGCGGCAAGGTCACGCGCGAAGCCGGTCCCGTGAAGGGCGGCACGACCGTGATCGCGTTCGTCGAAGATCCAGACGGCTATAAGGTCGAGCTGATCGAAAAGCATTCGTAAAGTACGCTTCACGTCGCGCGCCGCGCGTTCGTCGCGGCGCGCAATCTCCACGGGCTCATCCCGACCTTTCGCTCATCGAAGCCCGTTCGCTGGCACAATCGACGCTCCAAATCAGTGCACGCCTGACCGAGCCCGCCGATGAGCACGCCCACCCTCGCCCTGCGCCGCGCCCCCGACGCCACCGCCATCATCGTGATGATCGCGCTGTGCGGCGCGTGGGGATTCCAGCAAGTCGCGATCAAGGAAGCGAACGCATCCATTCCGCCGATGCTGCAGGCGGGCATCCGTTCGCTGATCGCCACGTTTCTCGTCTGGATCTGGACGCGCACGCGCGGCGTGCCGCTCTTTCAGCGCGACGACACCCTGCCCGCCGGTCTGCTCGCGGGCCTGCTGTTCGGCGGCGAGTTCGTCTGCATTTTCTTCGGCCTGAGTCTCACCACCGCGACGCGCATGGCCGTGTTCCTCTATACCGCGCCGTGCTTCACCGCGCTCGGCCTGCACTGGTTCGTCGCGGGCGAGCGGCTCTCGCGCGCGCAGTGGAGCGGCATCGTGCTCGCGTTCTGCGGCATCGCGCTCGCGTTCGCCGATGGCTTCCTGCACGGCAATCCGAACAGTGAATCGACGCTGCGCGGCATCGCGGGCGATGCGCTCGGCATTCTCGCCGGCATCTTCTGGGCCGCGACGACGGTCGTCGTGCGCGCGTCGTCGCTTGCGCATGCGAGCGCGAGCAAGACCTTGTTCTATCAGCTGGCGGTATCGGCGGTGTTGCTGCTCTTGCTGGCTGCGGGCATCGGGCAGACGCACGTCGAAGCCGTGTCGCCGCTCGCGCTCGCGAGTCTCGCGTATCAGGCGATCGTCGTCGCGTTCATCAGCTATCTGACGTGGTTCTGGCTGCTCACGCGCTACATGGCGTCGCGGCTTTCGGTGTTCTCGTTTCTCACGCCGATCTTCGGCGTCACCTTCGGCGTGCTGCTGCTCGGCGAGCATTTCACCGCGCGCTTCATGGTCGCCGCGGCGATGGTGCTCGCGGGCATCGCGCTCGTGAACCGGCCGGCGCGGCGCACGTAGCTCATTCCGGCGCCGTCGCGCGAATCGTGATCATGTCGTGATCGATGTCGTCGTGATCGACGGCGACGCGCTGATGCTCGGGCGGAATCGGCTCGACCGGATAGCCGTGCTTCTCCCACGCATCCAGCCCGCCCTTCAGCGGCCGCACATGATGGAAGCCCTTCGCGCGCAACTGCCGTGCGATGATCTTCGCCGTCGCTTCGTTCGGACACACGCAGTACACGACGACCTCGTGCTCCGCATACAACTGATCGGCGCGATCCGGTGAATCGAGATCGAGCGAAATCGCGCCCGCGATGCGATACGGCTCGCGTCGGCGAATCTCGGCCGGGCGCGCGTCGTAGACGACGGGCGGCGTCGCGGAACGCATCATCGCGTCGAGCTGGTCGGGCGTGATGTGATATTGCTCCAGCCATTGGCGGAACTGCACGCGGCGGACCCACCGGTACAGCATGAAGCCGAGCGCGATGATCACGAGGATATCGATCACCGTCGTGCCATTCGCGCGCACCAGCGCGACGAGCCGCCCGATCTGCTCCTGCAACGCCGCGCCGCCCAGCATCCAGAAGCTCGCCCACGCCGTCGCGCCGATCAGATCCCACAGGATGAATACGCGCACTTCGATCTGCGTCGTGCCGAGCAACGGCGCCGACACGAGCCCGAGCCCCGGCACGAACTTCGACAGCGCGAGCAGCGGCACGCCGAACCGTTCGAACCAGCGGCGCGCGGTGCGCAGCGTCGAATCGATCGACAGCGAGAAGCGCACGAGCGAATTGAGAAAGCGCCGGCCGTAGAGACGTCCCGCGGCGAACCAGAGCGAATCCGCGATCAGCACGGCGAGCACCGCCGCGGCGAGCATTTGCCAGAACGGCGCGTTGCCGGCGGCGACGAGCGTGCCGGCGAGAATCAGCATCGGCGCGGCGGGGACCGGCACGCCGAGTTGCGTCGCGAGGACGCTGACGAAGACGGCCCACGCGCCCCACGACGACGCTAGCGAAGTCGGGACGTGCGGCATTCGGAACCTCTGGTTTCGTGAGGGTAGGCGCCGGCGCGCAGCGGCCCCGGCACAAAGGGTTACACTGTATCGACAATCTGCCGAACTTGCCCAAATGGTCTGGACGACGAGAGCAGAATCGAGCGCAAGCCGGGGAATCATCGTGCAACCCATCATTCAGCCCTTCTTCGATCTCAACACCGGCACGATGACCTATGTCGTCTACGAGAAGGCCGGCGCGCCCGCGGCCATCGTCGATCCGGTTCTCGACTACGATCCGAAGGCCGCACGCACGTCGACGCGCTCCGCCGACGCCGTCATCGCGTTCGTGCGGGAGCAACGGCTCGCCGTCGACTGGATTCTGGAGACGCACGCGCACGCCGATCATCTTTCGGCGGCGCCGTATATGAAGCGCATGCTCGGCGGGAAGATCGGCATCGGCGAATCGATACGCACGGTGCAGGGCGTGTTCAAGAAGATCTTCGATCTCGAACCCGAGTTTCAGCTCGACGGCTCGCAATTCGATCATCTCTTTTCCGACGGCGAGCGCTTCATGATCGGCGATATCGACGCGTGCGCGCTCTTCGTGCCGGGCCACACGCCGGCCGACATGGCGTACCGGATCGGCGATGCGGTGTTCGTCGGCGATACGTTATTCATGCCGGATGTCGGCACCGCGCGCTGCGATTTTCCGGGCGGCAGCGCGCGCAGGCTGTATCGCTCGATTCAGCGTCTGCTCGCGCTCGATCCCGATACGCGGCTGTTCGTCTGCCACGACTATCCGCCCGCCACGCGTGACCCGCAATGGCAAAGCACCGTGCGCGAGCAGCGCGAGAACAACATTCACGTCGGCGGCGGCAAGACGGAAGACCAGTTCGTCGCGATGCGTGAAGCGCGCGACGCCACCCTCGGCATGCCGACGCTCATCCTGCCCGCGATTCAGGTGAACATCCGCGCGGGCCACTTTCCCGAAGCGTCCGGCAACGGCACGACGTATCTGAAGATTCCGCTGAACGCGCTCTGACCTTCGGCTTCAGGCTTCGATCCTTCCGCGCGTCACGCCGAGCAAACTGGCCATCGCGCGGCGCGCCGCGCTGGCATCGCGTGCGATGATCGCCTCGAACACGGCGGTGTGTTCCGCAAGCGACGCGTTGTACACATCGGCGCGCTTCGCGTTCAGGCGCAACTGGCCTTCGAGCGTGCGCTCGATCAGCGCGCCGAGCGGGATGAGCAATTCATTGCTGCACGCGGCGAGCACGCACAGATGGAAGTCGAGGTCGGCGCGCACCCATTCGTCGACGTTCTGCGCGTCCGCCATCGACTGATGCGCGCGCGTGAGCCGCTCGCGCGTGCGCGCCTCGTGATTGCCGGCGGCGAGCGCGGCCGCGTACGGCTCGATCATTTCGCGCATTTCCTGAAGCTTCAGCGCGAATTGCAGCGGCGGGGCGACGCGCGAGTACCAGTCGAGCATGTCGGCGTCGAGCAGATTCCACGCATCTTTTGCGCGCACGCGCGTGCCGACCTTCGGACGCGACTCGATCAGCCCTTTCGATGTCAGCGTGCGCAACGCCTCGCGCAGCACCGTGCGGCTCACGCCGAAGCGCTCCATCAGTTCCGCTTCGCGCGGCAACGGCAGGCCAGGCTGGAAGTCGCCTCGCAGAATCGCCGTGCCCAGTTCATGCGCCACATGGCCATGCAGATCCCGGTGAATGATGCTCTCCTTCTAGGTTTCGCACGATTATCCGGTATTCGCCTGATGTTTCGAAAGTCCAGAATGCATCGAATAATACTATTAATATGCCCAAGAGACGGTTTTTGCTACCATGTAAAACCCTTCAAGGAGACGCTCAATGAAAATCACGAAACTCGAGACCTTCGTCGTTCCGCCGCGCTGGTGCTTCCTCAAGATCGAAACCGACGAAGGCATCACCGGCTGGGGCGAGCCGGTCGTCGAAGGCCGCGCGCATGCGGTGGCCGCCGCCGTCGACGAGCTCGCCGACTATCTGATCGGCAAGGACCCGCGCCATATTGAAGACCTGTGGCAGGTGATGTATCGCGCCGGTTTCTATCGCGGCGGTCCTATCGGCATGAGCGCGATCGCGGGCGTCGATCAGGCGTTGTGGGACATTCTCGGCAAGCATCACGGCGTGCCGGTCCACGCGCTCCTCGGCGGCCAGGTGCGCGACAAGATCAAGGTGTATTCGTGGATCGGCGGCGACCGGCCGAGCGATGTCGCGAACAATGCACGCGCCGTGGTCGAGCGCGGCTTCAAGGCCGTGAAGATGAACGGCTCGGAAGAGCTTCAGATCATCGATACGTTCGACAAGGTTCAGGGCGTGATCGACAACGTGCGCGCGGTGCGCGAGGCGGTCGGGCCGAACGTGGGCATCGGCGTCGACTTTCATGGGCGCGTGCACAAGCCGATGGCCAAAGTGCTCGCGAAGGAGCTCGATCCGTTCAAGCTGATGTTCATCGAAGAGCCGGTGCTGTCGGAGAACGTCGAGGCGCTGCGCGATATCGTCAATCAGACGAGCACGCCGATCGCGCTCGGCGAGCGGCTCTACTCGCGCTGGGACTTCAAGCACATTCTGGCGGGCGGTTACGTCGATATCATTCAGCCGGACGCGTCGCACGCCGGCGGTCTCACCGAATGCCGCAAGATCGCGACGATGGCCGAAGCCTACGATGTCGCGCTCGCGCTGCATTGCCCGCTCGGTCCGATCGCGCTCGCGACCTGCCTGCAGATCGATGCGGTGAGCTACAACGCGTTCATCCAGGAACAGAGCCTCGGGATTCACTACAACAAGGGCAATGACCTGCTCGATTACATCAGGAATCCCGAGGTCTTCAAGTATGAAGACGGCATGGTGTCGATTCCGCAGGGGCCGGGCCTGGGCATCGAGGTGAACGAGGAAAAGGTGCGCGAGATGGCGAAGGTGGGCCACCGCTGGCGCAATCCGGTGTGGCGTCACGCGGACGGCAGCGTGGCCGAATGGTGATTCTGCTTAGCGCTTGAGGTGCGCCTTCACGCCGCCGCGCAGTGCGTTGCTGATGAGCAAGTCTTGCGCTTTCGATAAGTCGTCGGGCGTCAGCGTGCGCTCGGCGGCGCCGAGTTCTTCGATAAGCACCGCGCGCATCACGCCCGGCAGCACGCCGGCGTCGATCGGCGGCGTGAACCATGTGCCGTCGATCCGCACGAAGACGCTCGAACGCCCGCCTTCGGTCAGCTCGCCGCGTTCGTTGACGAACAGCATGTCGAACGCGCCCTCGGCTTCGGCCGCTTTCCATGCGCGGTCGTAGTCGGCGCGGCGCGTGGTTTTGTGTCTGAGCAGCGGATCGACGGATGATTGCGGCGCGAAGCCGCGCTCCGACGCCAGCAATACATCGACGGTATCGGACGGCAACGCGCCGAGCGGCGCGCTCGTGATCGCGATGCGCCCATCCTTGTTCAGCGCGATTCTCAATCGATACGGCTTGCCCGCGTCGAACGCCGCGCACTGCGCTTCGACCTGCGTTGCCAGCGCACGCTCGTCAAAGCCAAAACCGAGATACGCCGCGCTGCCCCTCAGCCGCGCGACGTGACGCGCATAGTGGCGAACGCCTTCATCGCGCGTCGCAAAGGCCGTCTCGAAGAGTTCGAAGCCCGGGTCCGCGCCGGTCAGGAAGCGTGCTTTCAACAGACACTCCTCGTATTCGTCGGCGGCGACGCTATCGAGCACGATGCCCGCGCCGATGCCCAGCACGCCGCGCGTCTTCGATGCATCGACGACGAGCGTGCGAATCGCCACCGACATGCAGAAGTCGCCGTTCGCATCGAGCCAGCCGATCGCACCCGTATAGAGACCGCGCGGCGTGCTCTCGATCTCGTCGATCAACTGCATCGTGCGGTACTTCGGCGCGCCGGTGATCGAGCCGCACGGAAACAGCGCGCGCACGATTCCCGCGAACGACGTGCCGGGCATCACGCGCGCTTCGATGGTCGAGGTCATCTGCCACACCGACGCGTAAGGTTCGACCGAGAACAGCGCCGGCACGCTGACGGAACCCGTGGCCGCCACGCGCGACATGTCGTTGCGCAGCAAGTCGACGATCATCACGTTTTCGGCGCGGTTCTTCGGATCGTTGCGGAGCGCTTCGGGATCGGACTCGCGCGGCGCGGTGCCTTTCATCGGCCGCGCGCGCAAGAGATCGCCTTTCTTCTCGACGAACAATTCCGGCGAGCACGACACGACCGATCTGCCATCCGGCAACGCGATGAACGCGCCGTAATGCACGGCCTGCCGTTCGCGTAAACACCGGTAGAGCGCGAGCGGGGCGCCGAACATGTCAAAGTTCAGTCGATACGTGTAGTTGATCTGATACGACTCGCCCTCTCTCAGCGCTTCCTGAACGGCGCCGATGGCGTGGTCGAACTCGTCGCGCGTGACGCTCGATTCGATGCCCGCGATGCCCGCAACGTCTTCGATGTTCCGCGACGCGAGCCACGCACTCGCCTCTTCGCGCGACAACGGCGCGCACGAGCGAAACATCAGCACGCGCAACGCGTGATCGTCGCCGCGCCCGATTTTCCCGAACTGCAGATTGCGTCCGAACTCGTAGTCCGCCACGACGACCGCATGCAGCCCGCTTTGCAGATCGCGCTCGATATCGCCGCACACCGCTTCGAGCGCATGGCTGTCCACGCACACGCGTTCGTGCGCGAAGTCCGTGTACAAACGACTCGACCGCCTTTCGGCGGTCGCATCGCAATCGTCGAGCAGCGCGAACACCGCGCTGCGCTCTTCGGTTTTCATCGTCATGACCGCACGACGTACAACGCATTCAACCGCATCAGTCGAAGAAGCTCTTCACGCGGTCGAACCAGCTCTTGCTCTGCGGACTGTGCCGCGCGCCGCCCTGCTCCAGCGACTTCTCGAACTGCTTCAGCAGATCGCGCTGCTGTTCGGTGAGCTTGACCGGCGTTTCCACCTGCACGTGCACGTACAAATCCCCGGCGATGCTCGAGCGCAGGCCCTTGATGCCCTTGCCGCGCAGACGGAAAGTCTTGCCCGACTGCGTGCCTTCCGGCACCGTGAAGCTGGCGCGTCCGGCAAGCGTAGGCACTTCGATCTCGCCGCCGAGCGCCGCCGTGGTGAACGGAATCGGCATCTGGCAATGCAGGTCGTCGCCGTCGCGCTCGAACACCGAGTGCTGCTTGATGTGGATCTCCACATACAGGTCGCCGCTCGGACCGCCGTTGATGCCCGGCTCGCCATTGCCCGCCGAGCGGATGCGCATGCCGTCGTCGATGCCCGCCGGAATCTTCACTTCCAGCGTCTTCGTTTCCTTCACCTTGCCCGCGCCGTGGCAGTTCGCGCACGGCTCGGGAATGTAGCTGCCGCTGCCGTGACACTTCGGGCACGTCTGCTGGATGCTGAAGAAGCCCTGCGACATGCGCACCTGGCCCTGACCGTGACAGGTCGGGCAGGTTTCGGGCTTGGTGCCCGGCTTCGCGCCCGAGCCATGACAGACATTGCAGTTCGTCCAGTTCGGCACGCGAATCTGCGTGTCGTAGCCGTGCGCCGCCTGCTCGAGCGTGATTTCCATGCTGTAGCGCAAGTCCGCGCCGCGATACACCTGCGGACCACCGCGACCGCCGCGCGCCGCGCCGCCCGCCGCCTGTCCGAAGATGTCGCCGAAGATATCGCCGAAGGCATCGGCGAAACCGCCGAACCCTTGCGCACCCGCGCCCGCCATGTTCGGATCCACGCCCGCGTGACCGTACTGATCGTATGCGGCGCGCTTTTGCTGGTCGGAGAGCATTTCGTAGGCTTCCTTCGCCTCCTTGAAATTCTCTTCCGCCTTCTTGTTGTCCGGATTGCGGTCAGGGTGATACTTCATCGCGAGCTTGCGATACGCCTTCTTGATCTCGTCGTCGCTCGCGTTTTTCGCGACGCCCAGAATGTCGTAGTAATCCCGTTTCGCCATGTCGGTTCGATGCCGCCGCGCGTCACGCGACGGTTCCTCTCAAATGCTGCGGATCGAATGATCCGCGCTTGACACTCCGACGCCCCGCCCGAATGCGAATTCGAGCGAAACGCCTCAAAAAACAACGTGCCCGGAGAGCCGCGAAGCTCGCCAGGCGCGTTACACGTAAGACGCGTCGCGCGTCCCGGTCATCACCGAAAAGGCGCGTGGATGTCGCCATCCGCGCGCCTTTTTTCGGCTTAGTCCTTCTTCACTTCCTTGAAGTCGGCGTCGACGACATCGTCGTGCTGCTGGCTCGCGCCCGCTTCCGCCGATGCGCCCGCGCCTGCCGCGCCCGCGGCCGCGCCCGCCGCGCCTTGCTGCGCCTGCATGTCGGCGTACATCTTCTCGCCCATCTTCTGCGAGGCTTGCGCCAGCGCTTCGACCTTCGCTTCGATCGTGGCCTTGTCGCTCGCGTTGTCCTTCAGCGCGTCTTCGAGGTCCTTCAGCGCGGCTTCGATCTTCTCCTTCTCCGAAGCGTCGACCTTGTCGCCGTATTCGGCGACGGCCTTCTTCGTGCTATGAACCAGCGCGTCGCCCTGATTGCGCGCGTCGGCCAGCTCACGCAGCTTGTGATCTTCCTCGGCGTTGGCTTCGGCGTCCTTCACCATCTTGTCGATTTCCGCGTCGGTCAGACCCGAGTTCGCCTTGATGGTGATCTTGTTTTCCTTGCCCGTCGCCTTGTCCTTCGCGCCGACGTGCAGAATGCCGTTCGCGTCGATGTCGAAGGTCACTTCGATCTGCGGCGTGCCGCGCGGTGCCGGCGGAATGCCTTCGAGGTTGAATTCGCCGAGCAGCTTGTTGCCCGCGGCCATTTCACGCTCGCCCTGGAACACCTTGATCGTCACGGCGCCCTGGTTGTCGTCCGCCGTCGAATACACTTGCGCGTGCTTCGTCGGGATCGTGGTGTTCTTGTTGATCATCTTCGTCATCACGCCGCCGAGCGTCTCGATGCCGAGCGAGAGCGGGGTGACGTCGAGCAGCAGCACGTCCTTGCGGTCGCCCGACAGAACCTGGCCCTGAATCGCGGCGCCCACGGCCACGGCTTCGTCCGGGTTCACGTCACGGCGCGGGTCCTTGCCGAAGAACTCCTTCACCTTCTCCTGCACCTTCGGCATGCGCGTCATGCCGCCGACGAGGATCACGTCGTCAATTTCGCCGACCTTCACGCCCGCATCCTTGATCGCGATGCGGCACGGTTCGATCGTGCGTTCGATGAGCTCTTCGACGAGCGCTTCGAGCTTGGCGCGGGTGAACTTGAGGTTCAGGTGCTTCGGACCCGACGCGTCCGCCGTGATGTACGGCAGATTGATGTCGGTCTGCGCGGTCGACGACAGTTCGATCTTCGCCTTTTCGGCGGCTTCCTTCAGGCGTTGCAGCGCGAGCACGTCCTTCGACAGGTCGACGCCCTGCTCCTTCTTGAACTCGCCGATGATGTAATCGATGATGCGCTGGTCGAAGTCTTCACCGCCCAAGAACGTGTCGCCGTTCGTCGACAGCACTTCGAACTGCATCTCGCCATCCACGTCCGCGATTTCGATGATGGAAATGTCGAACGTGCCGCCGCCCAGGTCGAACACCGCGATCTTGCGGTCGCCCTTTTCGGCCTTATCGAGACCGAACGCGAGCGCGGCTGCCGTCGGCTCGTTGATGATGCGCTTCACTTCCAGACCGGCGATGCGGCCCGCGTCCTTGGTTGCCTGACGCTGGCTGTCGTTGAAGTACGCCGGAACCGTGATGACGGCTTCCGTCACCGGCTCGCCGAGGTAGTCTTCAGCGGTCTTCTTCATCTTGCGCAGCACTTCGGCGGAAACCTGCGAAGGCGCGAGCTTCGAGCCGTGCGCTTCGACCCATGCGTCGCCGTTGTCGTGCTTGACGATCTTGTAGGGCATCAGGCCGATGTCCTTCTGCACTTCCTTTTCGTCGAAGCGGCGGCCGATCAGGCGCTTGACCGCGTACAGCGTGTTGCGCGGATTGGTGACCGACTGGCGCTTGGCGGGTGCGCCGACGAGGATCTCGTTGTCATCCATGTACGCGATGATCGACGGCGTGGTGCGCGCGCCTTCCGAGTTTTCGATGACCTTGACCTGATTGCCTTCCATCAGCGCCACGCACGAGTTCGTGGTGCCGAGGTCGATACCGATGATTTTGCCCATTTTTTGTCACTCTCCTGACTTTGATCGCATGGCGTTGCGGCGGGCGGGGTTGCCCCGCGCCGGCTTTTGCCGATTTACCGGGCCGAACGCCCAAAATTCATACCTGTACGCAAGATAAGAGCGCCAGTTTCGATTTCAAGACCCTGCCGACTATGCGGTCTATAACTTTTTTGCGTGGCCTTCGCCACCAGTCCGAACGGCGCGATCTGCACGTTACTTCGGCGCGGCGACAGTCACGAGCGCCGGACGCAGCACGCGGTCGGCGATGACATAACCCTTTTGCAGCACCGTGACGACGGTATTCGGGTCCTGCTCGGCCGGCACCATCGAAATGGCCTGGTGACGATGCGGATCGAATCTTTCGCCGACCGGATTCACCGCGATCACGCGGCCTTTCTCCAGTGCGCCGGTCAACTGCCGCAGCGTCAGTTCGACGCCCTCGCGCACCTTGCCGAGATCCGTCGACTGGTCGGCGAGCGCGGCCTCCAGGCTGTCGAGCACGGGCAGCAAATTCTCGGCGAAGGTTTCGATGGCGAATTTATGCGCCTTCGCGACGTCTTCCTGGCTGCGGCGGCGCACGTTTTCCGTCTCGGCCTTGGCGCGCAGGAAGTCTTCCTGGAGCGCCGTGATCCTGGCCTGCGCCGCGGCGAGCGCGGTCTCGGCCTCGTTCGGCGCCGCCTGCGGCGCGGCGGCCGCGTCTGCCGGTGCGGGTTGAGGCTGCTGAGCCGCGGCGTTGGTCGTGTCTGCGGCCTGGCGCGCGTTATCGTCGGCGGGCGTCGGGTTCTGGCTCGCTGAATTCTCTTGCGTGTTTTCCATGTCGCTGAATGTGTATTGCTGTGAGTTGAGTCGGATGCGAAAAGCGCTGTTCGCGCACGTCGGTCGCGCCGGTTGCGTTTTTCGCACTAGCGGCGGAAATTGGGGCGTCGAGGGCCTTTTCAACCCTCCATGCGGAATTTTTCGGACTTTTTGCCCGCCCGCGATGGTTCGGTAATGGCCAGTAACGGACGCTTCGCCGCACGCACCGTGACAGACGCAAAGTTGAGATTGAGGGAAAGCCCTGAGTCGCCTACACTTCGAAAAAGCACCGCAGGAAGCACGTTTACCCTAATCCTACGAATGCTTCAATCCGCTTTCAGCCCATGCCCGTTTCCTGACCCGGCCGAACTCTGACCGGGCAACCCGCTCTCCGGGGATACCATGAAACTGACCTTTGCTATTGCGGTGGTCGCCCTGGTACTCGTCGCGGGAACGACCACCATCTGCATGTCCGGCGCCGTGACCGACCGTAACACCGAGTACGGCGGGGTCCACGCGACCATGGAAAGCTTCTTCAGTCCGGACCTGAAAATTTGTCGATGACGCGCCGGTCGCGCTTCGTCGGCCTGCCCTGCAAGCCGGCAGCGGGCTCGCGGAAGTTCTTGCGGCGTTCGGCTTCGGCCATGCGCTTCGCGCGCCCTTCCTCCGTTTCGGCGTAAAGCGTCTGCGCGACCGTCGCCGGGCCGCGCACGTCGCAAACGCCCAGCACTTCGACCTGCCAGACGAGCCGCTCGATATCGATCTCGACAATATCGCCGACACGCACCTCTTTCGACGGCTTCACGTTCGCACCGCCGATTTTCACGCGCCCTTTTTCGACCGCGTCGCTCGCGAGCGAACGCGTCTTGAAGAAACGCGCCGCCCACAACCATTTGTCGATGCGCAAACGCGCGCCGGGTTCCGTCGAAATCTTGTAGTTCATCAGCGAATCTTTCCAAAAACCGCTTTCAGGCCACCGCCGTCAGCGGATGCACGGTCTGCACCGGCCATCCCTGCAGATGTTGCGCGGCGATTTCCCCCAGCGCCTTGATCCACGCCGGCGCGGAGTTCAGACACGCGATGCGGTGGAAATGCCTGCCGCCGGCCTTCAGGAACTCGTCGCGGACCTCGATGCCGATTTCCTCGATCGTCTCCAGGCAATCGGCCGTGAAGCCAGGACAGAACACGTCCACGCGCGCGACGCCGCCCGCGCCCAGTTCCGCGACCGTCGGGGCGGTGTACGGCTGAAGCCACTCCGCGCGGCCGAAGCGCGACTGGAACGTCACGCGGCACTCCACCGGTGTAAGGCCGAGCGCGGCCGTGAGCAATGAGCCGGTCAGCTGACACTGGTCGTGATAAGGATCGCCGAGATCCATCGTGCGCTTGGGCACGCCGTGAAAGCTCAGCACGAGCTTGTCGCCGGCGGCGAAGTCCGGCGCGCCGTGATGCCGCCAATAGTCGCGCACCTGCTCCGCGAGCGCGGCGATATATGCCGGATGATCCGCGTAATGGCGGATCGTGCGGATTTCCGGCTGGTTGCGCACGCGCTTCAAGGCGGCGAAAGCGTCGTCGAACGCGGTGGCTGTCGTGGACGACGAATACTGCGGATACATCGGCAGAAGCAGGATGCGGTCGGCGCCTTCGAGCTTCAGCTGATTGAGCATTGCGCCGATGCCAGGCGTGCCGTAACGCATCGCATAGTCGACGATCACGTGATAGTCGTTCGCCGCGAAAAGCCGCCGCAAACCGTCGACCTGTTTTTCCGTGTGCACGCGCAGCGGCGAGCCTTCCGGCATCCACACCTGCGCGTACTTCTTCGCCGACGCCCGGGAGCGAAACGGCAGGATCGCGCCGCGCAGGATGATCTGCCACACGAGCGAAGGAATTTCCACGACGCGCGGATCGGACAAGAACTGCGCGAGATACTTGCGCACCGCTCGCGGCGTGGGCGCGTCCGGCGTGCCGAGATTGATCAGCAGCACCGCGACGCGATGCGAAGCGCTGGGCTGCGACGGCAACTCGAGGTCGAAACGCATAGGGGACGCGGGCCGGAAGAAGATCGTCGGAAAAGGTGAGGACCATTATAGCGGCGCGTTTCCGCATGCATCATTGGCCGAACGGCCTAGTGGCGCGGCCCGGCGTGCCGCGCCAAGATGACGTCACTGATTCACGTCACTGATGACTGAGCGACATCGACAGCAGCCGCGCGGTAATGTCCACGATCGGAATGACGCGGTTGTACGCCATGCGCGTCGGGCCGATCACGCCGAGCGTGCCGACGATCTTTCCGTTGACTTCGTACGGCGCCGTCACGACGCTCATCTCTTCGATCGGCACGAGATTCGATTCTCCGCCTATGAAAATCTGCACGCCTTGAGCGTGACTCGACACATCCAGCAATTGCAGGAGGCTCGTCTTTTGATCGAACAAATCGAAAAGCTTGCGCAGCCGCGCCATGTCGGACGAAAGGTCCGCCACTTCGAGCAGGTTGCGCTCGCCGGAAATGAGCACGGTGTCCGTGGGGTCCGTCTCGGCGGTGCTCGCGACCACGGCCGCCTGCATGAGCACGGTCATGTCGCCGCGCAACTGGTCGATTTCCTCGCGCAGGCGCCGGCGCACTTCGTCGAAGGACAGGCCCGCGAAATGCGCATTGATGTAATTCGACGCCTCGACGAGTTGCGAGGGCGAGTAGTCGCGCTGCGTCGCCATCATGCGGTTCTGGACGTCGCCCTCGGGCGTGACGATGATGAGAAGAATGCGCTTGTCCGACAGCCGCATGAACTCGATCTGCTTGAACATGTGGCTGCGGCGCGGCGTGAGCACGACGCCCGCGAACGACGACAGACTGGACAGCACGCTCGCCGCCGCCGCGACGATCTTCTGCGGTTCCTCGCCTTGCAGGCGGGTCTTGACCGCCGTGGTCATCGCTTCGTCTTCGGGCCCTTCTACAGTCAGCATCGTGTCGACGAAGAGCCGGTAGCCGCGCGGCGTGGGAATGCGGCCCGCCGATGTATGCGGGCTCGCGACGAGGCCGAGCTCCTCGAGGTCCGACATGACGTTGCGGATCGTCGCCGGGCTCAGTTCCAGGCCGGAATGACGTGATAACGTGCGCGAACCGACCGGCTGACCTTCGGCGATGTAGCGCTCGATCAACGTTTTGAGGAGGGTTTGTGCACGTGGATCTAGCATGGGCAAATTCTAGCTCAACGAGTCGGGGGGCGGCGAGGCGCGCCGCGTGCGCCGCGTTCAACGTCCGCTCCATTCTAGCGAGAAACGACGGGCCCGCTCGTGCGATACCGCGCGGCCCTGCGCAAGCACGCGCACAGGCCATCGCCCGCGGTTCTTTTCGCTCTCTGACTATGGTGTAATGCCGGCATGGAAATTGGCCAATTCAAAACCGTCGCGCTCGTGGGGCGCACCAACACGCCAGGCATCGAGTCGCCGATGAAAGCGCTCGCCGATCTCCTCGCAAGCCAGGGCTTCGAGGTCGTGTTCGAGGCCGGCACCGCGAAGGAAGTCGGCGTGACGGACTTTCCGGCGCTGTCCATCGCCGAGATGGGCGCGCGCGCGGACGTCGCGATCGTGCTCGGCGGCGACGGCACGATGCTCGGCATCGGCCGGCAGCTCGCGCCATACAAGACGCCGCTCATCGGCGTGAATCACGGGCGGCTCGGATTCATCACTGACATTCCGCTCAAGGCCATGCGCGAGATCGTGCCGCAAATGCTCGCCGGCCAGTTCGAGCGCGAAGAGCGCAGCCTGCTCGAAGCGCGCATCGTGCGCAACGACAAGCCGATCTACCACGCGCTCGCCTTCAACGACGTCGTCGTGAACCGCAGCGGCTTCTCCGGCATGGCGGAGCTGCGCGTGTCCGTCGACGGCCATTTCATGTACAACCAGCGCTCGGACGGACTGATCGTCGCGACGCCGACCGGCTCGACCGCGTACGCGCTTTCGTCCGCGGGGCCGATCCTGCATCCGCAGTTGCAGGGCTTCGTGCTCGTGCCGATCGCGCCGCATTCGCTGTCGAATCGTCCGATCGTGCTGGCCGACGATTCAAAGGTGACCATTCAGATCATCGGCGGGCGCGACGTGAACGTGAACTTCGACATGCAGTCGTTCACCGCGGTCGAACTGAACGACGCCATCGAAGTGCGGCGCTCGAAGCATACGGTGCCGGTGCTGCATCCGGTCGGCTACAGCACGTACGCGACGCTGCGCAAAAAGCTGCACTGGAACGAGCATCCGTCGCAGGACGCCTCTTCCCTCTGAACTCCCCGAATTTTCCCTCCCCGAAGCGTCCATGCTCCGTCATCTTTCGATTCGAGATTTCGTCATCGTCGCAACACTGGATATCGATTTCGACCCAGGCTTCACGGTCTTTTCGGGTGAAACCGGCGCAGGCAAGTCGATCCTGATCGACGCCCTCGCCCTCACGCTCGGCTCGCGCGGCGACGCGAGCGTCGTGCGCACGGCCCAAGCGCGCGCGGACATCACCGCCGAATTCTCGACGCATCCTCAAGTGACGCGCTGGCTCGAAGAACACGCGCTGACGCAAGACTGCGATTCGGTCATGCTGCGCCGGGTGATCGATTCGGGCGGCCGCTCGCGCGCGTTCATCAACGGCACGCCCGCGACGCTCGCGCAATTGCGCGAAGTGGGCGAGATGCTCGTCGATATTCACGGACAGCACGCGCATCAATTGCTGATGCGGCCGGACGCGCAACGCGAACTCTTCGACACGCACGCGCAACTGCTCGAACCCGCCGCCGCGGTGAATCGCGCGTGGCGCGCGATGCGCGAGGCGCAGCAAGCCGTCGAGACTGCGCAAAGCCGCGATCGCGAACTGCAACTGGAGCGCGAGCGCCTCGCGTGGCAACTCAGCGAATTCGACAAGCTCGCGCCGCAGCCCGGCGAATGGGAAGAAGTGAGCGCGGAGCATCATCGGCTATCGCATTCGGCGAGTCTCATCGACGGCGTGCAGGGTGCGCTCGGCGCGCTCTCCGAATCCGACGAAGCGATGATCTCGCAGCTCGGCGCGATCATCTCGAAGGTGCGCGGTCTCGCCGATATCGATCCGGCGCTTAACGACGTGCTCGCGTCGCTCGAACCCGCGGAAATTCAGTTGCAGGAAGCGTCGTACTCGCTGTCGCATTACGCGCAGCGGCTGGAGCTCGATCCCGACCGTCTCGCGCAGGTCGAACGGCGCATGGACCAGTTGCATTCGACGGCGCGCAAGTTCCGGCTGCCGCCCGAAACGCTGCCCGAGGAGCACGACGCGCGCCGCAAACAGCTCGCCGATCTCGACGCCGCCGCCGATCTCGACGCGCTCAACGCCGCTGCCGAAAAAGCGAAGAACGCCTATCTCGAACAGGCGAAAGTGCTGTCGAAGGCGCGCGCGAAGGCCGCGAAGAGCCTGTCGAAAGCGGTCACGGAAGGCATGCAGGAATTGTCGATGGCGGGCGGAAGCTTCGAAGTCGCGCTCGTGCCGCTCGTCGAAGGCGGCGCGAACGGGCTGGAGCAGATCGAATTCCGCGTCGCGGGTCATGCGGGCGTGGCGAAGAGGCCGCTCGCGAAAGTGGCATCGGGCGGCGAGCTCGCGCGCATCAGCCTCGCGCTCGCCGTGATCGCGAGCACCGCGAGCCCCACGCCCACGCTCATCTTCGACGAAGTGGACACGGGCATCGGCGGCGGCGTCGCGGAAGTGGTCGGGCGTCTGCTGCATCAGCTCGGGCGCGACCGCCAGGTCTTGTGCGTCACGCACTTGCCGCAAGTGGCCGCGCGCGGAGATCAGCACTTCCAGGTCGCGAAGTCTTCCGACGACGCGGGCGGCACCGTCAGCACCGTGACGTCGCTCGACAAGGGCAGGCGCATCGAGGAAGTCGCGCGCATGCTCGGCGGCATCGAGATCACCGCGACCACGCGCAAGCACGCGAAGGAAATGCTGGCGGCCTGAGCCTCAGGCTTCAGACGCTACCGCGAACACCCGCTCCCACAACGCCGTCACCGCGTCGCGTTCGGCCTGAACTTCGGCCGGATCGACGCGCGCCTTTTCCATGCCGTCGAGCCGCAGCGTGTGCTGAAGCTTGCGGTAATGCCGGTACGCCGCGCCGATCGCATCGGCTTCTTCCTCGGCGATCAAACCGCTTCGCGCGGCGATCTTCAGCAGCGTGATATTGCCCGCGTTGCGCAAGAATTCGCGATGCTCGCGCGCGTGCAGCAGCACCCAGTACTGCACGATGAATTCGATATCGACCATGCCGCCGCGATCGTGCTTCAGATCGAAGCGATCGGTGTGGTTCGGATGCCCCGCGAGCACCCGCTCGCGCATCGCGACGATCTCGCGGGCGAGCGCGGCCGCATCGCGCTCCATCACGAGCACGTCGGCGCGAATCGCTTCGAACTGCGCGCCGATATCGGCATCGCCGGCGCTGTAACGCGCGCGCGACAGCGCCTGGTGCTCCCAGACCCACGCGGTGTTCGCCGCGTCGCCCTCGCGAATCTGATAGCGGCGAAACGATGCTAGATCGGTCACGAGCAGCCCGGATTCGCCGTTGGGCCGCAAACGCAGATCGACATCGAACAGCGTGCCCGCGCCGGTCGCGGCCGTGAGCCACGTGATGAGACGGCGCGTGAACATCGCGTAGATATCGGCGGCGGAATCGTGCGGATCGTCGTAGAGAAAGATGAGGTCGAGATCCGACGCGTAGCCCAGCTCCTTGCCGCCAAGCTTCCCATACGCGATGACGGAAAAGCGCGGCGTCTCGCAATGCCGCTTCGGAAACTGCTTCCACACGGTCTGAACCGTGACGTCGAGCACGGCATCGGCGAGCTCGGACAGGCGGTCGCTCACGTGCTCGACGCTCAAATGCCCGGCGAGATCGATCAGCAGAATGCGGAACACTTCGGCCTGATGCGCGTGACGCAGCAGATCCATCTGATGCTCCGCGTCCTCGGCGGCGTCGAGCCGCGCGGTCAGCGAGCGCTTGAACGCAGCCCAGTCGAACGGGCTCGCGATGGCTTCGTCGTCGAGCAGTTCGTCGAGCAACTGCGGATGGCGGATCAGATAGCCCGCCGCCCAGCGCGAACCCGACAGCACCGACAGCACGCGCGCGAGCGCCGCCGGATATTCCGTCAGGAGCGCGAGATACGCGCCCCGCCTGGCTGTGGCTTCCAGCAGATCGAAAAGGCGCGTGATGGTGTCGACACGCCGTGCCGCGTCGATCGACTGCACGGCTTCGAGCCCCCGCTGCGCGACGATATCGAAGCGCTCGCGGCTGCGCGACGGCAAGCCCGCATAGCGCGCCGAATTCCACACGCCCGTCAGACGCGCAAGCACCGGCGCGGGATCGGCGAAGCCGAGTTCCACAAGCCGCGCGGCGAGCTCTTCCTGTGCGGAGTCGTCGGCGAGCGCGCTACTCCAGATCCACGACGCCACCGAATCTTCCGCGACGCCACAGCCGCCCTGCCCGCTGACCTTGTCGGCGAAGATCGCGTCGAACTGCTGCTCGACCAGTTCGCGATGCGCGTCGAGCTTTTTCATCAGCGCGGCATAGTCCGCGAAGCCGAGCGATTTCGCGAGCAGCGCGCGCTCGTCGTCGGCGACGGGCATCGCGTGCGTCTGCGCGTCGTTGCGGTATTGCAGCCGATGCTCGACCGTGCGCAAGAAGAGATAGGCGTCGGACAGCGCATCGCATATGTTCGACGCGAGCAGGCCGTGGGCGGCGGCGCGTTCGAGCACCGCGAGCGTCGGACGAATGCGAAAATCCGCCGCCTGCCCGCCGCGGATCAGTTGAAATACCTGCGCACTGAATTCGATCTCGCGAATGCCGCCGCGCCCGAGCTTGATGTCGTCGGCCTTGTCGGGACGCATCGACGCGCGCCGCTTTGCTTCCTGCCGGATCTGCTGATGCAGCGAGCGGATCGCCGCGATCACGCCGTAGTCGAGATAGCGCCGGTAAATGAACGGCGTCGCGATGGCTTCGAGCTGCTTCACGAGGCGCTTCGCCGAATCGCTGTGCGTCTCCGATACGAGCCGGCCTTTGATCCACGCGTAGCGCTCCCACTCGCGGCCCTGCACGTAAAAATATTCTTCGAGCATGCCGAGGCTGCACACGAGCGGGCCGGAATCGCCATTGGGACGCAGCCGCATGTCGACGCGAAACACGTAGCCGTCTTGCGTGATTTCCGCGAGCGCGCCGATCAGCCGTCTGCCTAGCCGTGTGAAGAATTCCTGCGTCGGCAGCGGCGAGCGCGTGCCGCCCGAGGTTTCGCCATCTTCTTCATAAACGAAGATCAGGTCGATATCCGACGACGCGTTCAGCTCGCGCCCGCCGAGCTTGCCCATGCCGACGACGCCAAGCGTGAGACGTTCGCCGTCCGGTCCGCGCGGCTCGCCGAACAGCGTTTCGAGATCCGCCGACAGCACGGCAAGCGCGCGCTGCACGGTCACTTCGGCGAGATCGGTCATCGCGCCGGTGACTTCGGCGACATCGGCCGCGCCCGCAAGATCGCGCTCCATCACCGTGCAGAAGACGTCGGTTCTCAGGCGGCGCAGCGCGGTCTTCAAAGCGGCTTCGTCGAGCACGCCGTTTTCGGTGCGCGGCGCGCAGTGCGCATCGAGCCGCGCTTCGATCCATGCGCGCGTGATGCGCGATTGCGCCCACTGCGCGACGTACGACGCCAGTTCGGGACGCGCCGCATACGCGCGCGCCGCATAGTTGGAATAGTCGGAACTGAGAAGAGTGGCGTCGGTCATGAAAGATTGGGTTCGCTCATTGCTTCGGGAAACACATAGCAGTTCGCGCAACGCGCCGCGAGTCTTGCCGGGCGCGGCTTAGCGAGCATTTACGAGTGCGCAGGCAGCGGCCGTCCCCGCCATGCCCGTGTTACATTTCAGCGTCAAACACGCAAAACTACCATATCGCCGAACAGCCGCAGCATGTCCGACAGCAGACCATCCGTCGACCCGACCGAAGTTGGACAAGCCAAGCCCAGCGGCAACGCCGAGCGCGTGCTTTCACGCGTCTTCAAGTTCGTTCTCGTCATCGCGGCCATCGCATATTTCGCGGTCGCGGGCGTGTATGTCGGCCTGCGCTACATCGTCATGCCGCAGGTCGATTCGTTCCGGCCGCAAATCGAGCAACTGGTCTCGTCGAAGATTCACGCGCAGTTGCGCATCGGCAGGATTTCCGCGCGATGGTCGGGGCTTTCGCCGACGCTCGATATCGACAATCTGCGCATCGACGCCGCCGACGG
This sequence comes from Caballeronia catudaia, assembly GCF_001544755.2. Classification (GTDB taxonomy): domain Bacteria; phylum Pseudomonadota; class Gammaproteobacteria; order Burkholderiales; family Burkholderiaceae; genus Caballeronia; species Caballeronia catudaia. The sequence goes on from NZ_FCOF02000006.1 coordinate 227,856, forward strand.
CGCGCCGGGGCTCGCCGTGCCGCATGCGAGCGCGAGCATCGCGTGGGCGTCGCTCCTGCATCTGCGGCCAAAGCTCGCGGATCTGACCGTCGATGGCCCCGATGTCATCATCGCGCGCAACGCCGACGGCGCGCTCTCCGTCGCGGGCGTGCCGATTCCCACGCATCGCACCGGCTCCAACGCGTTCACGACCTGGCTGCTCGGCCAGGACCGCATCCTCCTGCGCGACGGCACGCTGCGCTGGCGCGACGCCGGACGCGCCGCGCCCGAGATCGCGTTCAAGCGGCTGCATCTCGCGATCATCAACGACGGCACGCGGCATCGGCTGGCGCTTCAGGCGCCCGCCGACGGCGAAGTGCTGCACGGCCCGCTCGACTTCCGCGCGGACTTCCGTCATCAGCCGTTTTCCGCGATGGGCGCGCCCGCGAACTGGAGCGGCCAGCTCTACGTGTCGACCGGCCCCGTCGATCTGCCGACGCTCGCGCGCTACGTTAAGACGCCGTTCCAGATGTACAGCGGCCGCATCAACAACGAGATCTGGCTGAACTTCGCGGGCGGCGAGTTGCAAAACGCGTCCGGCGCGCTGACCGGCTCGAACGTCGCGCTGCGCGTGCGTGCGACGCAGCCGCGTCTCGATCTGCCGATCGCGCGCTTCGGCTGGAGCATCGACAGGAAGGACACCGAATACACGCTGAATCTGCGCGATCTTCACGCGGAGCTCGGCCAGTTGCCGCTCGACGGCGGTACGCCGGTGTCGCGCCTGCTGGTGTCGCGCGCGCTCACGGGCACGTATCGGCCGCCGAGCGTCGGCAAGGGGCAACTGCTGCGGCTGACGGGCGATACCGTCGATATCGGCATCCTCGCGGAGTTCGTGCGCGCGCTGCCGGTGCCGGCGAAGGTGCTCAACGAGCTCGTGCGCATCAATCCGCGCGGCCAGGTGTCGAACTACACGCTCTTTTCCGAGCGCGCCGCGCCGAAGACCGAGGAAGAAGCGCAGCGACAGCGCAGACAAGGCGACGCGCCGCTGGTGCGTTACGCGCTCAAGGCCGACCTCGAGGGAATCAGCGTGCAGGCGCAGGAACCGCCGCCCGGCCTCACGATCAACAATCATCCGCGCGCCGGCATTCCGGGCGTCGACAATCTGTGGGGCAGCGTCGACGCGAACGAGAAGGAAGGCAGGATCACCATCGACACGAAGAACGCGGCCGTCATCATTCCGGGCGCGTTCGACGATCCGCGCCTCACCTTCGATTCGCTGCAGGGCAAGGCGCGCTGGACCGTCGCGGACGCGGTCGCGCCGGGTGAACTGCGCCGCGCGTTCACGATTCATCTCGACACGCTGCACGTGAAGAACGCCGACGCCGAAGGCGAAGTCACCGCCGATTACTGGAACCAGGGCCACGGGCGCGGCAATCTCGATCTGAAAGCGAAGGTCGCGCATCTGAAGGTGACGAGCCTCGTGCGCTATCTGCCGACGAGCCTGACCGAGCGCGTGCGCGTGTATCTCGGCCATGCGCTGCAGGCGGGCGTCGCGAGGAACGGGACGATCGAAGTGCACGGCGATCTCACGCGCTTCCCGTACGCCAAGTTTCCCGATGCGGGAATCTTTCGCATCAACGCGCCCTTCAGCGGCGGCAAGTTCGATCCGACGCCATTCCCGCCGCGCAAGATGGCCAACGGCCTGCCGAATTTCTGGCCTGCGTTCGAGGGCATCGACGGCACCTTCACGCTCGCGCAAAACAAGCTCGGCTTCGATATCGACAAAGGACATTACCGCCGCGTGCAGGTGTCCAAGGTCGTCGGGCGGATCGACGACACCGGCAATCGCGAGACGAAGCTGTGGATCGACGGCAAAGCGCGCGGGCCGCTCGCCGACATGCTCCAGTACGTCGACGACAGCTCGCTCGGCCTGATGGCGAAGCACGCGACGCGCAAGATCGAGGCGAAGGGCGACGCCGACCTCGCGCTCACGCTCGGCATTCCGCGCTACCGTCCGCCCGCGCCGCTGCCGCCGATGAAGCCCGAATACAAAGGCTCGATCACGTTCGCCAACGACGAAGTCACGTACGGCACGCTGCCGCCGCTCACGCATCTGCGCGGTCGCGCCGACTTTGCCGCGAAAACCGTCACGCTCGACGGCCTGACCGCGCAACTGCTCGGCGGCGATGTGCGCGCGAAGGGCGGCGTGCAGCCCGACGGCAGTTATGCGATCGACGTGAACGGGCGCATCGGCGCGGACGCGGCTGAACGCCTGAACGTGCGCATGAGTCCGCAGCTCGCGCAGTTCATGAAGCGCATCGACGGCGCCGCGCCTTACGAGTTGCACGTGCGCGGCGCGAAGAACGCGTTGCCGAACGTGCAGGCGAGCTCGGATCTGACGGGTCTCGGCATCGATCTGCCCGCGCCGCTCGGCAAGGCGAAAGGCACGCCGATGCCCCTCTCCTTCACGTTCCAGCCCGCGGCGGGCGGCGCTTCGGATCTGCATGACGCGAAGCTGAGCGTCGGGCCGCTGGAAGCGCATTACGTGCTGCAGCAGATCGGCCGCGCGCAGGTGAAGATCGATCCGCAGGACGCCGCCGAGCCGATGAACATGCGCGCGCGCCTGAAGGTGGCACGCGGCGCGATCGGCGTGAACAAACACGCGGACTTGCCGGCCGAAGGCGTGAGCGCGGCCGTCGATCTGAACGAACTCGATGCCGACGCCTGGCGCAAGACCTTCGCCGAAATCAGCGCGGCCGCGCCGTCATCCACAGCCGTTGCCGACACGCCGCGCCCGCCAATGAGCGAGAACGTCAGGCAGTTCATCCCGACGCGCGCCGCCATCCATTTCACGACGCTCAAGCTGCTCGACCGGCGCTTTGAAAATGTCGATATCGGCGCGAGCGAAGCGCAGGATCGCAAGTGGGTGGCGAACATCGTGTCGGATCAGATATCGGGCGATGTCGCGTGGACGCCGGGCGCGACGAAGGGCAGCCCCGGCGCGTTGCAGGCGCGCTTTGCGAAGATCGTGATTCCGGACAAGACCGGGACCGGTCCCGCCGAGAAGGCGATCACGAGACCGCCGCGCAACATGCCGACGATCGATCTCATCGTCAACGAGCTCGTGTTCCGCGGCCACAGCCTCGGGCGGCTGGAAGTCGACGCGCGCAACGATGTAATCGCCGACGAAGCGATCTGGACACTCGACAAGCTCGAGCTCATCAACCCGGACGCGACGCTCTCCGCCAACGCGACCTGGCGCACGCTGCCGGGCGGCGTCATCCAGGCGGCGCGATCGAGCACGACTCCCGACGAGATGGATGATCGCCTGCCCCGCCGCACGTCGCTCGATTTCAAGCTCGACGTGAAGAACGGCGGGCAGCTGATCGACCGCTTCGGCGCGCCGCACGTCGTCACGGCGGGCAGCGGCACGGTCTCGGGCCACGCGGCGTGGAACGGCGGGCCGACCGCCGTCGATGTGAATACGCTCGATGGTAATGTCGCCGTCGACCTGCATCACGGACAGATTCTGCGCGCGCCGGGCGCGGCGAAGTGGCTCGGCATCTTCAGCCTGCGCAGCCTCGCGAATCTGATGACGCTGCATTTCGAGGATGTCGTCGGCAATGGGTTGCCGTTCGAGAAGATCACGGGCAATGCGAGAATCGCCGATGGCATCAGCCACACGGACGACTTCCTGATGGTGACATCGCCCGCGCGCGTGCAGATGCAGGGCACCGTCGATATGCCGAAGCAGACGCAGGATCTGCACGTGAAAGTGATTCCGACCGTCGGCGCGGGCGCGGCGGCGATCGGCGCCGCGGTGATCAATCCGCTGCTCGGCCTGGGCGTGCTGGCTGCGGATATCGCGCTGTCGGCATCGATCCAGAAAGCGTTCGCGCGCGACTATTCGATCACCGGCTCCTGGAGCAAACCCGTCATCCAGCGTCTCAAGGGCGATCAGGGTAAGATCGAAACACCCGCCGCCGCCGTGGTTCCGTCCGCTGCCCGCTAAAAACGGGCCATCGCTTCGCCGGCAGCGGCGCCGTTTTCGTCCCCTTTTTCAACAGCGCATTCAGACATGAGCGAAAGATCGAGCGACAGCGCGGCGCCGTTTCAGGTTGCCGCGCTGCAGATGGTCAGCACGCCGGACCGCGAGCGCAATCTGGCCGACGCCGGACGTCTTATCGCCGAAGCCGCGCGCGGCGGCGCGAAACTGGTGCTCCTGCCCGAATATTTCTGCTACATGGGCTTCAAGGACACCGACAAGCTCGCGATCCGCGAAACGCCCGGCTCGGGCCCGATCCAGCAATTTCTTTCCGACGCGGCGCGCGAGCATGGCGTGTGGCTCATCGGCGGGACGTTGCCGCTGCAATCGCCGGAAGAGAACCGCGTGCTCAACACGACGCTCGTGTTCGACCCGCAGGGCAAGCAGGTCGCGCGCTACGACAAGATTCATCTGTTCAATTTCGAGCGCGGCGAGGAATCGTTCGATGAAGCGCGCACCATCTTCCCCGGCAGCGAAGTCCGCACGTTCGATGCGCCGTTCGGGCGCGTGGGTCTTTCCGTGTGCTACGACCTGCGCTTTCCGGAGCTGTATCGAAAGCTCGGCGACTGCGCGCTGATGGTCGTGCCATCGGCGTTCACTTATACGACCGGCCGTGCGCACTGGCAGACGTTGCTCAAGGCGCGCGCCGTCGAGAATCAGTGCTATGTGCTCGCAGCGGCGCAAGGTGGCCATCACGAGAACGGACGCCGGACATGGGGCCACAGCTTGCTCATCGATCCTTGGGGCGAACTCGTCGACGTGAAAGAGGAAGGACCGGGCGTCGTGGCCGGCGGCGTCGATCTGGAGCGCATCGCGGCCGTGCGGCAGAGCTTGCCGGCTTATCGGCATCGCGTGATCGGTTGACAGGCACGCCAACGACTTGAAGACGGGGATTGCTCCCCGCACATGGACTGACCGAATCGCACCGTAGAATAGTCTGATATTCGTCTGCAATATCACCGAACTCGTCACAGAACACGCAATAGGCACCGCATGAACATCATCGAACCCGGCATTCGCAATCTGGTCACGGCGAAGGACGTTTTGCTCACGCCCTACGGCCTCGACGAAGCGCTGATCACCCGCACGCTCGCGGAAATCTTCACGCATCGCGTCGATTACGCGGACCTCTATTTCCAGTCCACGCGCAGCGAAGCGTGGAGCCTCGAAGAAGGCATCGTCAAATCGGGCAGCTTCAGCATCGATCAGGGCGTCGGCGTGCGCGCCGTTTCCGGCGAGCGCACGGCGTTCGCCTATTCCGACGATCTCTCGCCCGAATCGATCCGCCAGGCCGCCATCGCCACACGCGCGATCGCCAAGGCGGGCGGCGGCAAGCAGAAGATCAAGCCGGCGAGCACGCTCACGGGCGTGTCGGGCCGCGATCTGTATCTCGCCGCCGATCCGCTGCATTCGCTCGATGCCACGGCCAAGGTGAAGCTGCTGGAGCGCGTCGAGCAGATGGCGCGTGCCAAAGATCCGCGCATCACGCAGGTGATGGCGGGCATGGCCGGCGAATACGATGTCGTGCTGGTCGCGCGCAGCGACGGCGCGCTCGCGGCCGACGTGCGGCCGCTCGTGCGCGTCTCGGTGACGGTGATCGCCGAGCAGAACGGCCGGCGCGAAATCGGCACGGGCGGCGGCGGCGGGCGCTTCGACTACGGCTATTTCACGGACGCAATCCTGCAGAAATATGTCGATGACGCCGTGCACGCGGCCTTGGTGAATCTCGAAGCGCGCCCCGCTCCGGCCGGCGCGATGACCGTCGTGCTCGGGCCGGGCTGGCCGGGCGTGCTCCTGCACGAGGCGGTCGGACACGGACTCGAGGGCGATTTCAACCGCAAGGGATCGTCGGCGTTCGCGGGCATGATTGGCGAGCAGGTGGCGGCGAAGGGCGTCACGGTCGTCGATGACGGCACGCTGCCGAATCGTCGCGGCTCGCTCAATATCGACGATGAAGGCAATCCGACGCAGTGCACGACGCTGATCGAGGACGGCATTCTCAAGGGCTACATTCAGGATTCGCTCAACGCGCGCCTGATGAAGATGCCGGTGACGGGCAACGCGCGGCGCGAATCGTACGCCGCGCTGCCGATGCCGCGCATGACCAACACCTACATGCTCAACGGCGACAAGGACCCGCAGGAGATTCTCGCGTCGGTGAAGAACGGGCTGTACGCGGTGAATTTCGGCGGCGGCCAGGTCGATATCACCAACGGCAAGTTCGTGTTCTCGGCGTCCGAGGCGTACATGATCGAGAACGGCAAGATCACATATCCGGTGAAGGGGGCGACGCTGATCGGCAGCGGGCCGGAATCGCTCAAGTACGTGACGATGATCGGCAACGATATGTCGCTGGATAGCGGCGTCGGCGTGTGCGGCAAGGAAGGCCAGAGCGTGCCGGTGGGCGTGGGTCAGCCGACGTTGCGCATCGAGAAGATGACGGTGGGCGGGACGGTTTGATGTTGCTTGCCATGCGGGGATTCCGCATCGACGACGCTCGGTTTTGGCTTGTTTGCTTCGTTCGATGCGGAATGTCCGCGTTTTTGGTTGCGTAGGGTTGTCAGTGCCGCACGTTTGAAGGTATAAAAGCAGTCACAACTTTTTTCGACCGACTCCCGACCCATCATGTCCGCCAAGTTTTATTTTTATTTCTTTTGGCATCTCAAGCCGCTGGCGGATCGAGAGGGGTGAGTTGTACGCAGGTCGAAAAGACCGAAATTCCCGAAAAACCGCCAGCGAGTCTGGCGGTTTTTTTTCGTCTTCCCATTTGTTTAAAACGCTGCCGTTGGAGAACCGAAATGCCCCCGCACAATACCGATGACGTTCGTATCCGTGAGTTGAAAGAACTGACCCCGCCCGCGCATTTGATCCGCGAGTTCCCTTGTGCGGAGCCGGTTTCGGAACTCATCTATAACGCGCGGCAGTCGATGCATCGCATTCTTCATGGGATGGATGATCGGTTGATCGTCATCGTCGGGCCTTGCTCGATTCATGATCCGAAGGCTGCGCTGGAGTATGCGGGGAAGTTGATCGAGCAGCGTCGTCGCTTTTCATCGGAGTTGGAGATCGTGATGCGCGTGTACTTCGAGAAGCCGCGTACGACGGTGGGCTGGAAGGGGCTCATCAACGATCCGTATATGGATAACAGCTTCAAGATCAATGACGGGTTGCGGGCTGCCCGGGAGTTGCTCATGCGTATCAATGAGCTTGGCTTGCCTGCGGGTACTGAGTATCTCGACATGATTAGTCCGCAGTACATCGCTGATTTGATTTCGTGGGGGGCGATCGGGGCTAGAACGACCGAATCGCAAGTTCATCGTGAATTGGCATCGGGGTTGTCTTGTCCTGTTGGCTTCAAGAATGGCACGGATGGGAATGTGAAGATCGCCGTCGATGCGATCAAGGCGGCGTCGCAGCCGCATCATTTCTTGTCGGTGACCAAGGGCGGGCATTCGGCGATTGTTTCTACTGCGGGGAATGAGGATTGTCACATCATTCTGCGCGGCGGGAAGACGCCTAATTATGATGCGGCTAGTGTCGATGCGGCTTGTAGTGATATTGGGAAGGCTGGACTGGCCGCGCGGTTAATGATTGATGCGAGTCATGCGAATAGCTCGAAGAAGCATGAGAATCAAATTCCGGTTTGTGAGGATATTGGGAGGCAGTTGGCTGCTGGCGATGAAAGAATCGTTGGCGTGATGGTGGAGTCGCATCTTGTTGCGGGGAGGCAGGATTTGCGGGAGGGGTGTGAGCTTACCTACGGGCAGAGTGTTACTGATGCTTGTATCGGGTGGGATGAGAGTGTGAAGGTGCTGGAGAGGTTGGCGGAGGCGGTGAAGCAAAGACGCATCGTACGTGGCGGTGGAAACTAGAAAATCTGACATTGGCGAGGTACGCTAGAAAGATTCTTCATACCTCGCCATTTAAGATCGCTAGAGTAGAATTGGGTCCGACGCCTTGATCGCGTTTTTTAGTTCGCTTAAATAAATCGCGTGCTCTTTGTACAGCTTTATTTTCACACGCGATTCAGCGCTCCGACGAGCCGCATTACGGTAGTCTCGGCAAAGCGCAACCCTCAGATTCGCTTCCAATGACACCAATTCTAAGAATCTCTCTTGGCCAAGCAGGACTGATCCAATTTGAGAAAATCGTTCACTCCCACGCGAAGATAGCATTTGCAGTATCTCAGCATAATTAACTAGTATCTCTAAGCGCAAAAACTCCGATCTCTTCGCCTCACGTAGCGATTGATGAACAGGAGAACGAGGTTCTCCTGGCCTTAAAATTTGCTCAACGATTTCATAGAGAGCGAGCATTAACTTTCGAGAGCTCCGAATCAAAGAGTCAAATCGTTCGCTCTTAAGATCGCAAAAGCTTGCCTCATGCACGATAATATGACGGCGTTGAAGCAATTCTTCTATATCTTGTAGCAACGCACTTACATCCGAAATCGGAAGAGAGACTGGGTAGAAGCTGAACTCCGTCAATCCAAAGCTCGTATACGAGTCAATCTCAGATAAATCTTCGCGCGACATATCCGGATCGCTTTCCTCTTTGAACTCCTTGATTTCGCCAAGAACGGTCAAGAATGCGCCGGAATTCTCGTTATCACCAAGCAGTGCGTCGAGATGTGAAATTATATGCGAAATGCTACTGACAGGTAAAAGATGTGCAATGTATTCGCCATAGCTTATTTTGTTATCGCTGAGTGCTTTTGTTAGTTTGAGATCGAATTTTAATGGTGCTTTGAACTTATCGATTCTACTGACATATGGCTCGCCGTGATCGACCAGTTTTCGAATTGCGTCTCGCACGGATACTTCGAGGCACGCTGCGATGCCCGCTAGACTAAGAGAATTTGCAACCTCTTCTTGTTTTTGATATCCAGATAAGAACAGCTCGATTTCCCAAAGCTCAGCAAGGCCACGCTCGCCTGTGTGCATCGCGCGAAGCTTCTTTTCCTTGATCTCCTTCAATAAGTCTCTTGCTAAGATAGCTTTATTCATAATTCAAAAAAAAAACACAAACACACAGTAAAGACTTAGCGTTTCCATGTAACATCCGCACGACCGTCGGCACGGTTCGCGATTCTAGCCAGGATAAACAACAAATCCGAGAGCCGATTTACATACCTCCGCGGCACCTCATGAACTCCCGCAGATTCGGCACGCCCCAGCGCGACAATCGCTCTCTCCGCCCTCCGACAAACCGTCCTCGCGACGTGAGCAAGAGCCGCAGCCCTAGACCCACCCGGCAAAATAAACTCCTTCAACGGCGGCAGCGTGGCGTTGTACTCTGCAAGCCAGGCATCCAGTCGGGCAAGATGAGAATTCTGAATCATCGAATGCCCGGGAATCGATAGCTCTCCACCCAGATCAAACAAATCGTTCTGAATCTGCGTCAACGCATCCCGCACATCAGAAGGCATCGGCTCATACAACAAAACGCCGATACACGAATTCAACTCATCGACATCCCCAATCGCGGCGATGCGCGCATCGTCCTTCGATACGCGGCTCCCATCGCCAAGCCCGGTGGTTCCATCATCACCGGTGCGCGTGGCGATCTTGCTCAAGCGGTTTCCCATCACTGCCTCCCAGGTCAAGGCCCATTATAGGCACGGCCTCAACGCCGGAAACCCTGCCCCACCGGGCTTCTCCGCACGGGCGTAAAATGAGATGAACACCGCACGGCGCTCGCGGAAAAAAGAGCCGGCGATAAACGCACAAAGCATCACGCGGGAATTCCGCAACGCCCACATCAAGCGCGAGCGAACACGCATCCACCCGGCGAAAATCCGCAAAAAAGCAAACAAACAAAGCCGCACCCGGAGACACCTTGTGAACCACCCCACCGAACGCCCAGCCTTCCAGAAACGCCCCTTCCCCGCCGCGCTTCTCGAATTGTTGAAGCAAAACTTCGCCGACCGCGTCTCGACCGCACAAGCCGTCCGCGAACACCACGGCCGCGACGAATCCCCGTTCGACCCGCAACTCCCCGACGCCGTCGTCTACGCGCGCAGCACCGACGAAGTGCAAACCATCGTCAAACTCTGCGCCGAACACGACGTCCCGATCATCCCCTACGGCAACGGTTCATCACTCGAAGGCCATCTGCTCGCGGTGCAAGGCGGCGTGTCCATCGACCTGTCGGAAATGAACCAGGTCGTCTCGATCAACGCCGAAGACCTCACCGTCACCGTGCAACCCGGCATCTCCCGCAAGCAACTGAACGAAGCCCTCAAAGACACCGGCCTCTTCTTCCCGATCGATCCCGGCGCGGACGCGAGCATCGGCGGCATGTCGGCGACGCGCGCATCGGGCACGAACGCCGTACGCTACGGCACGATGCGCGAAAACGTCCTCGGCCTCACCGTCGTCACCGCCGATGGCCGCGTCATCAAAACCGGCACGCGCGCGCGCAAATCGTCGGCGGGCTACGACCTCACGCGCCTTTTCGTCGGCTCGGAAGGCACGCTCGGCGTCATCACCGAAATCACCGTGCGCCTCTATCCGCAGCCCGAAGCGATCTCGGCGGCCGTGTGCGCGTTTCCGTCGATGGGCGACGCCGTGCGCGCCGTCATCGAAACGATCCAGATGGGCGTGCCGATCGCGCGCGTCGAGTTCGTCGACAAGCTCGCCGTGCGCGCGATCAACCGTCACTCGAATCTGACGCTGCGTGAAGCGCCGATGCTGTTCTTTGAATTCCACGGCACCGAATCGGGCGTGCTGGAACAGGCGCAGACGGTGCAGGACATCGTCGCGGCAAACAAGGGCGAGGACTTCGAATGGGCGACGCGCCCCGAAGACCGCAGCCGCCTCTGGAACGCGCGCCACTCCGCCTACTTCGCAATGCTGCAACTGAAGCCCGGCTGCCGCGCCGTCACGACCGACGTCTGCGTGCCGATCTCGCGCCTCGCCGAATGCGTCGAGGAAACGGAGAAGGATTTGCAAGGCTCTTACTTGCCGAGCCCGATCGTCGGCCATGTCGGCGACGGCAACTTCCATGTCGCAATGCTGCTCGATCCGGCCAGGCCCGAAGAGCTGGAAGAAGCGGAGCGCATCAATCGACGCATCGTCGGACGCGCGCTGAAGATGGGCGGCACCTGCACCGGCGAGCACGGCGTCGGGTTGCACAAGATGGGTTTCATGATCGACGAGCACGGCGAAGACGCCGTCGCCGTGATGCGCTCGATCAAGCAGGCGCTCGATCCCAAAAACCTGATGAACCCGGGGAAAATCTTCTCTTTCGAAGGCTGACGAAGTCGCGCAAGATGCACGCATGAAGACAAGCGCACTGACAGCGCAGGCATCAACTGGAGGAGACATGAACGCACCCGACGAGCTCAAGCACGAGCAGATGTCGCCGAATCTGCCGCACGAAGAAGCCGCAGCGCTGACCGAAGAGCAACTCGCCGCGCGTCAGCGCGAAGTCGTGCAGGCGCTGATGGCCGTGCTGCCGACGCACTGTCTGCTCTTTCGCGAGGAAGACACGGCGGCCTATGAATGCGATGGCCTCGCCGCCTATCGCCGCCTGCCGCTCGCGGTCGCGCTGCCGGAAACCGAGGCGCAGGTTCAGCGCGTCGTGCAGATCTGCGCGCGTCTTGCCATTCCGATCGTCCCGCGCGGCGCGGGCACCGGACTGTCGGGCGGCGCCATGCCGATCCGCCACGGCATCGTGTTGTCGCTTGCGCGCTTTCGGAAAATCGTCGAAGTCGATCCCTACGCGCGCACCGCAACCGTGCAGCCCGGCGTACGAAACCTCGCCATTTCGGAAGCCGCCGCGCCCTACGGCCTGTACTACGCGCCCGATCCGTCGTCGCAGATTGCGTGCACGATCGGCGGCAACGTCTCCGAAAACTCCGGCGGCGTGCATTGCCTGAAATACGGACTCACCGTCCACAACGTGCTGCGCGTGCGCGCGGTGACGATGGACGGCGATGTCGTCGAGTTCGGCTCGCTCGGACCCGACGCGCCCGGCCTCGATCTGCTCGCGGTGCTGATCGGCAGCGAAGGCATGTTTGCGATCGTCACCGAGATCACCGTCAAGCTGATTCCGAAGCCGCAGACGGCGCAAGTCATCATGGCGAGCTTCGACGATGTCGTGAAAGGCGGCAACGCGGTCGCGGCGATCATCGCGGCGGGCATCATCCCGGCCGGCCTGGAAATGATGGACAAACCCGCGACGCGCGCCGTCGAAGAGTTCGTCAACGCGGGCTACGATCTCGACGCCGCCGCGATCCTGCTGTGCGAATCCGACGGCACGCACGACGAAGTCGCCGAGGAAATCGTCCGCATGACGGCCGTCTTGCGCGAGCACGGCGCGGCGCGCATCCAGATTTCCCGTTCGGAGACCGAGCGCCTCAAGTTCTGGTCGGGCCGCAAGAACGCGTTCCCGGCCGCCGGCCGCATCTCGCCGGACTACTACTGCATGGACGGCACCGTGCCGCGCCGCGCGATCGGGCCGCTGCTCGCGCGCATCGAAGAGATGGAGAAGAAGTACGCGCTGCGCTGCATCAACGTGTTCCATGCCGGCGACGGCAACATGCATCCGCTCATTCTCTTCAACGGCAACGATCTCGACGAATGGCACCGCGCGGAAGCGTTCGGCTCGGACATTCTGGAAACGTGCGTCGAGCTGGGCGGCACGGTGACGGGCGAGCATGGCGTGGGCATCGAGAAAATCAATTCGATGTGCGTGCAGTTTTCGCCCGAAGAACGCGACGCGTTTTTCGCCGTGAAGCGCGCATTCGACCCGCCCGGCCTGCTCAATCCCGACAAGGGCATCCCGACGCGCGCGCGCTGCGCCGAATACGGCAAGATGCATGTCCGGGGCGGGCTGCTGCCGCATCCGGAGTTGCCGCGCTTCTAGGCGGAGGATCGCGTTCCGCTATCCACGTTTCACCGGGTATTGCGCCGTTAAGCGGCCGGTACAATCGACCGGGCAGCCCAACAGAAATCGAAATACGAGCGGAACACGCATGGAACAGGACGACATCGTCGCCGGCTGGTCGGAGAGGATCGCTCGGGCGACCGAATCCGGCGCGCTGCTGCGTATCCGCGGCGGCGGCACGAAGGACTGGTACGGTCAGACGCTCCAGGGAGAAATCCTCGACACGCGCGCGTATCGCGGGATCATCGCCTACGATCCGGCTGAACTCGTCATTACCGCGAAGAGCGGCACGCCGCTCGCGGAAATCGAAGCCGCGCTGCGCGAACACAACCAGATGCTGCCGTTCGAGCCGCCCCACTTCGGGCGCAACGCGACGCTCGGCGGCTGCATCGCCGCGGGGCTCGCGGGCCCGCGCCGCGCGTGGACCGGCGCGCCGCGCGATTTCGTGCTCGGCGCGGTCGTGATGAACGGGCACGGCCAGGTGCTGCACTTCGGCGGGCAAGTGGTGAAGAACGTCGCGGGCTACGACGTGTCGCGCCTGCTCGCGGGTTCGCTCGGCACGCTCGGGCTGATTCTCGAATTGTCGATCAAGGTGCTGCCGCGCCCCGTCGCGGAAGCCACGCTCAAGTTCGACATGCACGCGACCGACGGCGTGCGCAAGCTCAACGAATGGGGCGGCCATCCGCTGCCGATCTGCGGCAGCGCGTGGCGCGACGGCACGCTGGCGCTGCGTCTCGCGGGCGCGGAAGCGGCCGTCAAGACCGCGCGCAACACGCTCGGCGGCGAGGTGGTCGATGCCGTCGAAGCCGACCGTTTCTGGATCGGCATGCGCGAACAGACCGATCCGTTCTTCGCCGTAATCGAGCCGCGTTCGGCGCTGTGGCGGCTCGCATTGCCGTCGATCGCGGAGCCGCTGCACCTGCCGGGCGCGCAGTTGATGGAATGGGGCGGCGCGCAGCGCTGGTGGATCACCGACACCGACCCGCAAACCGTGCGCATCAGCGCGAAGCAGGCGGGCGGTCACGCGACGATCTTCCGCGCGGGCTCCGCCTACGATCGCAATGCGGGCGTCTTCACGCCGCTGCCCGCGCCACTGATGAAGATTCATCGCGGATTGAAAGCCGCATTCGATCCGGCGCGCATCTTCAATCGCGCGCGTTTGTATCCCGACTTTTAGGCGCATCGATGCAAACCAATCTCGCCGACTTCATTCGCGGCACCGCAGACGGCGACGAAGCCGACGCCATCCTGCGCAAATGCGTGCACTGCGGCTTCTGCACGGCCACGTGCCCGACGTATCAATTGCTCGGCGACGAGCTCGACGGGCCGCGCGGTCGCATCTATCTGATGAAGCAGATGTTCGAAGGCGCGCCGGTCACGCGCAGCACGCAACTGCATCTGGACCGCTGCCTCACGTGCCGCAACTGCGAGAGCACATGCCCGTCGGGCGTGCAGTACGGCAAGCTCGTCGAGATCGGGCGCAAGGTCGTCGAAGAGAAAGTCGAGCGGCCGATGCGTCAGCGGCTGCAACGGCGCTTTCTCGCGAGCTTTCTGCCGAACAGCACGCTCTTCACGCCCGCGATGAAGCTCGGCCAGCAGTTTCGCGGCATCCTTCCGCGCAAGCTGCGCGCGAAGATTCCGGTTCCCGAGCGGCCGCTCGCGGCGCCCACGAACAAGCACGAACGCAAGATGCTGATGCTCGCCGGCTGCGTGCAGCCCGCGATGATGCCTAACGTCAACACGGCGACCGCGCGCGTGTTCGACGCGCTCGGCATCGAGATCGTCACGGCGCCGGGCGCGGGCTGCTGCGGCGCGATCCGCCTGCATCTCGGCTACAACGACGACGCGCTCGACGACGTGCGCAACAACATCGACGCATGGTGGCCGTACGTGGAAAGCGGCGTCGAGGCGATCGTGATGAACGCATCGGGCTGCGGCGCGACCGTGAAGGAATACGCACACTTGTTGCGTCACGATCCGGCGTACGCGGAGAAGGCGCGGCGCATCGTCGAGCTGACGCGCGATCTCGCCGAAATCCTGCCGATGTACGAAGAAGAGCTGGTCGGGCTTGCGCGGCGGCGCGGCGTGCACACCGTGGCGTTTCATCCGCCGTGCACGTTGCAGCACGGCCAGCAGATTCGCGGACGCGTCGAGCATCTGCTGACCGCGCTCGGCCTCGAAGTGCGCCTGCCCGCGGACAGCCATCTGTGCTGCGGATCGGCGGGAACGTATTCGGTCCTGCAGCCGAAATTGTCGTACACGCTGCGCAACCAGAAGCTGGACCGGCTGGAAAAGCTGGAGTCGCAGTTGATCGTGTCGGCGAACGTCGGCTGCATCGCGCATCTGCAAAGCGGCACGTCGACGCCCGTCACGCACTGGATCCAACTGCTGGAGCATCTGCTTTATGGATGAGCGATTCGTATAATGGCCGGATGATTCTGAAGGCTGTCACATGTCCATCGCTGAACACTTGGAAGAAGTCCGCCAGCGCATCGCGAAGGCCGCGCACGACGCGTCGCGCGATGCGTCGTCGGTCGCGCTGCTCGCCGTGTCGAAAACCTTTCCCGCCGACGACGTGCGCGCCGCCTTCGATGCCGGCCAGCGCGCGTTCGGCGAAAACTACGTGCAGGAAGGCATCGCGAAGATCGCGGCGCTCGCCGATGTGCGCGGCGAGATCGAATGGCATTTCATCGGGCCGATGCAATCGAACAAGACGAAGCTCGTCGCGGAGCAGTTCGACTGGGTGCACTCCGTCGACCGGCTGAAGATCGCCGAGCGGCTGTCCGCGCAGCGTCCCGAAGGCGCGAGCGCGCTCAACGTGTGCATTCAGGTGAACGTGAGCGGCGAGCAGTCGAAAAGCGGCGTCGAGCCGGATGAAGCCGCCGCACTCGCTCACGCGGTGGCTGCGCTACCGGGCTTGCGCTTGCGCGGTCTGATGGCGATCCCCGAACCCGCCGACACGCTGGATGCGCAACGCGCACCTCACGCGCGCCTGCGCGAGCTAATGGACGCGTTGCGCGCCGACGGCCTCGATCTCGACACGCTCTCGATGGGCATGTCCGCCGATCTCGAAGCCGCCGTGCTCGAAGGCGCGACGATGGTGCGCATCGGCACCGCGATTTTCGGCGCACGGACTTACACCACCTGACCTCACCTTCCATCATGAAAATTGCATTCATCGGCGGCGGCAACATGGCCGCGGCGCTCATCGGCGGTCTCGTCAAGCGCGGCGCCTCGCCCGCGGACATCTACGCCGTCGACATCAACGACGAAGCGCGCGCGCGCACTGCGAAGCAATTCGGCATCGCGACGGGCGCGGCCGTCGACGCGGCGCTCGCCGGTTACGACGCCATCGTGATCGCGGTGAAGCCGCAGGTGCTCAAGAGCGTGGCCGAAGCGCTCGCGCCGCATCTGTCGAAGCAGACGGTCATCAGCATCGCGGCGGGCATCCGCGCGACGGACCTCAGCCGCTGGCTCAACGGCTATGCCCAAATCGTGCGCACGATGCCGAACACGCCCGCACTGATCGGCATGGGCGTGACGGGCCTCGCCGCGCTGCCCGGCGTCTCCGATGCGGCGAAGGCGCTTGCATCGCAAGTGCTGGAAGCGGTCGGCACGGCCGTCTGGTTCGACGACGAAGCGAAACTCGACGCCGTCACCGCGATTTCCGGCAGCGGCCCGGCCTACGTGTTTTATTTCATCGAAGCGATGCAGGAAGCCGCGCGCCAGCTCGGCATGGATGAAGAGCAAGGCCGTGCGCTCGCCGTCGCCACGTTCACCGGCGCGGCGCAACTGGCAGCGCAATCCGGGGAACCTGCGAGCGTGCTGCGCGAGCGCGTGACGTCGAAGGGCGGCACGACGGCGGCGGCGCTCGCCTCGTTCGATGCACAAGGCGTGAAGGAGGCGATCGTGCGCGGCGCGCTGGCGGCAGAAGCGCGGGCTAAAGCAATGGGAGACGAACTAGGCGCTGTGTGAGGCGGCGGATCGTCGACGCTCAAAGTTTCTGCACGACGAATTCGATGGCGCACTCGGCGAATGCGGTGCGCGTCTGATCGTAGCGCTCCATTCCATGCAGGAAGCTGTGATCCAGACACTCGATCTTCTTCACGCTGACTTCGCGCTCGAAGCCGCGTAGCAGATCGAGGACATTGACCGAAACCGGCGACCAGCTCGAGCGCTTGAAAAGCGTGAACGTGTGCTTGTGGTCGTCGTTGAACGTCGACGGCCACACGCCCTGCTCGTACATGTCTTCGTCCGGCACCGTGATGACGAGATGTCCGCCGGGCTTGAGCACACGCAACCAGTGCCGCAGTGCGATCTGCGGGTCGAGTACGTGCTCGAGACAGTGCGCCGAGTACACGAAATCGAAGCTGTCGTCCCGCACGTTCTCGAGATATTGCGCGTCACCCTGCGCCCATTCGTAGACCGTCACGCCTCCGATGCGCGGAAACAGCGGGCGATACAGCGCGATGCTGTCCGCCCCGCCGCCGATATCGAGCCCGTTGCCCACTAGCCAGCGATTGCCGAAGCGCGCATCCATCAGACGGCGATTAAGCGAGATGCACGTCGTGCCCGGAACGCCCAGCGTGAGCGCGAGTGGCTGCGTCTGATCGCCGGGGAGCACCCATTTCTTCAGCGCGTGCTCACCCCAGGCGTGCGGCCATAGCACCGCGTAACCCGTGTCTTCGGCGTACCAATGCAGAGTATGCGTTTGTCCGAAAGCGCCGAGCAATTTGAAGAACCGCCCTTCCTCATGGAATGCGTTCTCCACATCATCCGGCAGCGGTCCTGCGCTCGTCTCGAATGCACGCCGATAGATGCGCACATCGTCCATCACGATCAGCGCGTTATCGGCGACGCCGCGCAGTTGCTCGAGTTCGGCGAGCATCGGCAGGCGTTCGGTTGGATCGTGCTCCTTGCTCATGTAGCTCGTGCCGCCATAGTCCGCGCCCGGATAATGCGCATCGAGGAAGACAAGGCAGCGATGTTCGGCAAGCGCTGTTTTCACCGGCGCCGAGTTCAGGAAGGTGACACTATCCGCGTTCGCGACATGGAGCTGTTCACTTTGCTCCACCTCGGCAAAAAGCGGCTCGAAAATTTCGCATGACAGCGCCTTCGTGAAGCCGGCGCTCAAGGCCGCGCGGCAGGAATCGCCTCGTCCATAACCGGTTTCGATCAAGTGCGTGACCTGGTTTCGGGAAACAAGTCCCGCGAGATCGAAGCGAGCAAGAAAACCCATAGATGACAGACCATCGAAAAGCAACAAGCGAGCGAACGCCGTCGCGCAGAGAACTCCGCGGCGTTCAGTCGAGTTGTCGAAGATAAGGCCGGCGCATTCGCGCATGAATCGCCGGATGAACTGGACGCTTGTTTTAGCGCTCTTGGGAATTACTTGATTACGTAGTTCACGAACTTATCAAAAGATAGCGTCGTAAAGCCGCAATTTGAACAAATTTGTCGTTCTCAGAGTGTTTCGCGAAATGGCACGAACACGAAGCAGCACCCTTGCGCGGCGTGCATTGCACACGCCGCAGTGCTCGATACAGCAAAAACCATCGGTTCAGGAAAACGCGTAATGCAGCGCAATGCCCGCGAACAGCATCCCGCCGAGCCAGTTGTTGTGCCTGAACGCGGCAAAGCACGCCATGCGATCGCGATTGCGGATCAGCCGGTAGTGATATACCGCGCATCCCGCCGCCGCGAGCCAGCCGAGCCAGTACAGGCAGCCGAAGCCGAGCGCGATGCCGATTCCCACGTAGATCGCGAGCGTGACCGCGTAGCACAGCATCACGGCGAGCACGTCGTAGCGGCCGAAGGTAAGCGCCGATGTGCGGATGCCGATCTTGATGTCGTCGTCGCGGTCGACCATCGCGTACTCGGTGTCATATGCGACCGACCAGAACACGTTGGCGGCGAGCATGATCCACGCGAGCATCGGCACGTGGTTCTGCACAGCGGCGAAGGCCATCGGAATGCCGAAGCCGAACGCGATGCCGAGATACGCCTGCGGAATCGCGAAGAAGCGCTTGGTGAACGGATACGTGCCCGCGACGAACAACGCGAACACCGACAGCTCCTTCGTCAGCGTGTTGAGCGGCAGGATCAGCAGGAACGCGACGAGCGCCAGCGCCGCCGCCAGCGCCACCGCCTCCCACGCCTTGATCTTGCCCGATGTAATCGGCCGCTCGGCGGTGCGCTTGACGTGCTTGTCGAAATCGCGGTCGGCGTAATCGTTGATCGCGCAGCCCGCCGAGCGCATCAGAATCGTGCCGACGATGAAGATCACGAGCAGCATAGGCGAAGGACGTCCCTCCGACGCGATCCACAGCGCGTTGAGCGTCGGCCACAAGAGCAGCAGACTGCCGATGGGCTTGTCGAGGCGCACGAGGCGCACGTAGAGCGGGAGACGGGCGAGCATGGCGGTGAATGCTGGAAAACTGTATGCGGCTATTTTAGATCACGGCCTGAAATGCAAAGAGCCCCGCGTCAGGGCGGGGCTCTTTCACCGATCGACTGGTGCAATCAGGCCAGCATCGCGCGCAGCATCCACGCGGTCTTCTCGTGCGTCTGCATGCGTTGCGTGAGCAGGTCGGCGGTCGGCTCGTCGTTCGCGGCTTCGGTCGCCGGAAAGATCTCGCGCGCCGTGCGCACCACCGCTTCCTGGCCTTCCACCAGTTGACGGATCATGTCCTCGGCAGCCGGCACGCCGTCCGCTTCCGGAATCGACGACAGCTTCGCGAAGTCCCTGTAGCTGCCCGGCGCATGCACGCCCAGCGCGCGGATGCGTTCCGCGATCGAATCGACGGCGAGCGCGAGCTCGGTGTATTGCGTTTCGAACATCAGATGCAGCGTGTTGAACATCGGACCCGTCACGTTCCAGTGGAAGTTATGGGTCTTCAGATACAGCGTGTATGTATCGGCCAGCAGCCGGGACAAGCCCTCGGCGATCTTCTTGCGGTCCTTGTCGCTGATGCCGATATTGACGGCAGGTGCAGTGCCTTTCTTCGCCATGATGACTCCGTGAGAGAGTGATTCGAACGGTGCGAGCGCCGCGCGCTTCGTCTTGCCGCGCGGCGTTTCGAGCGTTCGACAGTTTATCGTAGAAACGGGGACGGCTTTATGGCACGGCAAGGCTTTCGGGCGCTTGCGCTGCGCCCTGTTGACGCAATCCTCCGGTCATCGGTCATGCTCAGGCGCCGATCACGCCGCTCGCGAAAACGAGTCCGTAACCCGCCGCGACGATGCCGAATGCGATCGCTACGCGCACGCCGCGTGACGCCTGACGGCTCGTCGCTTCGATCTGGTCGACGGCGTGGGCGATGTGGTTCAACGCTTGAGACATGTTCGTCCTCCCGTGTTTCGTTGCGCCGTGTCAGACGGCGGCGGTGTCCTTCTCGTCGACGTTCTGGCCGAGCTTCGCGAGCGCGTCGATCACGCCCTGCGCGTAAGCCGGATCGATGCGACGGAAATGCGCGATCTGCCGCGCGACGATCTCGTTCGGCACGCCGTGAATGTGCCGCGCGATGTTGCCGAAGAAGCGCTCGCGTTGCGCGTCATCGAACAGCCTGAACAGCGCGGCCGGCTGGCTGTAGTAATCGTCGTCCTCGCGATGGTCGTAGCGATACACCGTGCCGCCCGCAAGCGGCGGCTCGTTCGCGTTCGCGTCCTGCGCGAATTCGCCGTAACGGTTCGGCTCGTAGTTCACGCGGCCGCCGAGATTGCCGTCGGTGCGCATCGCGCCATCGCGATGAAACGGGTTCGCAACCGGCGTACGCGGTGCGTTCACCGGAATCTGGTGATGATTGATGCCGAGCCGATAGCGCTGCGTATCGCCATAGGAGAACAAACGCCCTTGCAGCAAACGATCCGGCGAGAAACCGATGCCCGGCACTACGTTCGCCGGCGTGAACGCGGCCTGCTCCACGTCCGCGAAATAGTTTTGCGCGTTGCGATTCAGCTCGATCACGCCGACGTCGATCAGCGGATAGTCCTTATGCGGCCACACCTTCGTGATGTCGAACGGGTTCATCGCCGACTTCGCGGCCTGCTCTTCCGTCATCACTTGAATGCGGAAATTCCAGCGCGGGAAATTGCCGTTCTCGATGTTATCCACGAGGTCACGCTGCGCGCTTTCACGGTCGCCCGCAATGACGGCGGCGGCTTCGGCGTCCGTGTAGTTCTCGAGCGTCTGCTGCGACTTGAAGTGGAACTTGACGTAGAAACGTTCGTTGTCCTCGTTGATGAACGAGAACGTGTGCGAGCCGAAGCCGTGCATCTGACGGTAGTTCTTCGGAATGCCGCGATCGCTCATGAGGATCGTGACCTGATGCAGCGATTCCGGATGCCGCGACCAGAAGTCCCACGCCGCGACGTTGCTGCGCAGGTTCGTGTATGGATCGCGCTTTTGCGTATGGATGAAGTCGGGGAACTTCAGCGGATCGCGGATGAAGAATATCGGCGTGTTGTTGCCGACCACGTCCCAGTTGCCCTCTTCCGTGTAGAACTTGATCGAGAAGCCGCGCACGTCGCGCTCGGCATCGGCGGCGCCGCGCTCACCCGCGACCGTCGAGAAGCGCATGAAGATCGGCGTTTCCTTGCCGATGTCCGCGAACAGCTTCGCTTTCGTGTAGCGCGAGATGTCATGCGTCACGCGAAACGTGCCGAACGCGCCGGAGCCTTTCGCATGGACGCGGCGCTCGGGAATCACTTCGCGGTCGAAGTGCGCGAGTTTCTCGACGAGCCAGAAGTCCTGAAGCGCGACAGGACCGCGCGGGCCGGCGGTCTGCGAATTCTGGTTGTCGCCGACGGGGGCGCCTGCCGCGGTCGTGAGTTGTTGAGTTGTCATCGTGATGCTCCTGTTTTTGCGTTTGCGTTGGATGAATGCGCGGCGCGTGGTCAGGCGACGCGGGCGAAATCGGCAAGGATCGAGACCGCCATATCGCGCAAGCTGGCCCAGCGGTCGGAGAAGGTCGCGGCGGTCATGGAATCCTCTTGGTCTTTGATGTCGGCTCGGCCGATGTGAAAAGGATCGTAGCGAAAACTATCAATATTTTTAATTCGATTAAATTTATATATGCGATAGGTCAAAGCTCGCGCGGACTTCGCTCGAACGGAGACCAAAATGAAAACGCCGCGCTCCGTTTTCAGAGCGCGGCGTTCGCGAAGCAGAGCGCGATCAGTTGACCGCGACGGGCATATCCAGTTTCCTGACGCCTGGCAGATCGCAGTTGGCGATCGCTTCCGAAATGGCGTCGATGGCGGGCATGCGCGTGAAGCTCTTGCGCCAGGCGAGCACGACGCGGCGGTCCGGCACGGGCTCGTCGAACGCCACGTAACTGAGCAGACCGGAATCGATGCCCGCGGCATGCGGCTTCACTTCGCTCACCGACATGCGCGGCAGCACGGTGATGCCGACGCCGCTCGCGACCATATGGCGAATCGTTTCCAGCGACGAGCCTTCGAACGTTTTCTGGATGCCGTCCGCGTTCTGCGAGAAGCGCATGAGCTCGGGGCAGACGCCGAGCACGTGATCGCGGAAGCAATGGCCGCTGCCGAGCAGCAGCATCGTTTCCTGCTTGAGATCGTCCGGGTCGATTTTCGCGCGGTTTTCCCACGCGTGGCCCGACGGCATCGCGACGACAAAAGGTTCGTCGTAGAGTGCGCGCACCATCAGACCGGTTTCGGGAAACGGCAGCGCCATGATGGCGACATCGATTTCGCCCTGCTTCAGAAGCTCGATCAGCTTGAGCGTGTAGTTCTCCTGGAGCATCAGCGGCATCTGCGGGACGGACTTGATCATCTGCTTGACGAGCGTGGGCAGCAGATACGGTCCGATCGTATAGATGACGCCCAGCCTGAGCGGCCCGACGAGCGGATCCTTGCCCTGCTTGGCGATTTCCTTGATGGCGAGCGTCTGTTCGAGCACGCGCTGCGCCTGAGTGACGATCTGCTCGCCGATCGGCGTCACGCTGACTTCGCTCGTGCCGCGCTCGAAGATCTGCACGTTCAGTTCGTCTTCGAGCTTCTTGATTGCCACCGACAGCGTCGGCTGGCTCACGAAGCACGCCTCGGCGGCGCGGCCGAAATGCCGTTCGCGCGCAACCGCAACGATGTACTTCAGTTCAGTGAGCGTCATTGGGGCCAATGAAATACATGGATTCGATAGGTTTGACTTATACACCCGCTGACCGCACTTCGACAACAGCGAGCCTGTTACGCCCAAATAGGGACCGACGAGGCGCTCGCAAGTTCAGCGCGAGTTCAGCAACTACGCCTTTAAATAGTGTTCCCGCGCGCCGAGCCAGCGCGCGAGATGGCGCGTGACGGCATCGGGGAACGCCTTGAGCATCTGGTCCGCGGCTTCGCGCGCGGGCTCGATCAGCCAGCCGTCGTTCTCCAGACTGGCGAAACGCAGCATCGCTTCGCCCGATTGCCGCGCGCCGAGAAACTCGCCCGGGCCGCGGATTTCCAGATCGCGCCGGGCGATCTCGAAGCCGTCGGTGGTCTCGCGCATCGTCTTCAGGCGAGCGCGCGCCGTCTGCGACAACGGATTCGAATACATCAGCACGCAGACGGACGCCGCGCTGCCCCGCCCCACGCGCCCGCGCAACTGATGCAACTGCGCGAGCCCGAAGCGCTCGGCATGCTCGATCACCATCAGCGATGCGTTCGGCACGTCCACGCCGACTTCGATCACCGTCGTCGCGACGAGCAGTTGCACTTCGTTGCGCGAGAACGCGTCCATGACGGCGGCTTTTTCGGCGGGCGCGAGCCGCCCGTGAACCAGCCCGACGCGCAGTTCCGGCAGCGCGGCGGCGAGCGTTTCGTAGGTTTCGACGGCGGTTTGCAACTGCAAAGTCTCGCTTTCCTCGATCAGCGGACACACCCAATACACCTGGCGCCCGGTCAGCGCCGCCTCGCGCACGCGGCCGATGATTTCGTCGCGACGGCCATCGGCGACGACTTTCGTCAGGATCGGCGTGCGGCCGGGCGGCAATTCGTCGATCGTGGAGACGTCGAGATCGGCGTAGTAGGTCATCGCGAGCGTGCGCGGGATCGGCGTCGCGGACATCATCAGCTGATGCGGCTGGAAATCGCGTGCGCCATCCGCCGCGTTCGCCGCCTTGGCGCGCAGCGCGAGCCGTTGCGCGACGCCGAAGCGATGCTGCTCGTCGACGATCACGAGCCCGAGGCGCGCGAATTCGACCGCATCCTGAATGATCGCGTGCGTGCCGATGACCAATTGCGCCGTGCCGAGCGCAGCCGATTCGAGCGCGGCGCGCTTGTCCTTCGCCTTCAGACTGCCCGCGAGCCACGCGACGGACACGCCGAGCGGCTCCAGCCAGCCGCGCAGCTTGCGCGCGTGCTGTTCCGCGAGGATTTCGGTCGGCGCCATGAGCGCAGCCTGATAACCCGCGTCGATGGCCTGCGCCGCCGCGAGCGCCGCGACGATCGTCTTGCCGCTGCCGACATCGCCCTGCAAGAGACGCTGCATCGGGTGCGCGAGCGTGAGCTCTCCCGCGATTTCGGCGACGACGCGCTCCTGCGCGCCGGTCAGCGCGAACGGCAGCGCTTTCAGCAGACGCGCGACGAGCGATTGTTCATCGTTCGGCAAACGGCGCGGCATCGCCGGCGCGGCGCGTGTGCGGCGCTCTTCGTGCGCGCGCTTGAGCGACAGTTGCTGCGCGAGCAATTCCTCGAACTTGATGCGCGTCCACGCCGGGTGCGTGCCGTCGATGAGCGCGGTTTCGTCCGAATCCGCACGCGGATGATGCAGCGTTTTCACTGCGTCGAGGAGGCCGGGCACATCGAGCGGCTTCAGATGCGCGTTCGCAATCGGTTCGGGCAAGAGCTCCGGCAGCGACACACGCGAAAGCGCCGAATCGATGGCCTTGCGCAAGTACGCCTGCGAGATACCCGCCGTCGACGGATACACCGGCGTGAGCGCTTGCGGCAATGGCGTGTTTTCATCGACGGGACGCACCGCCGGATGCACCATCTCCAGTCCGAAGAACCCGCCGCGCACGTCGCCGCGCACGCGCAGGCGCACGCCGACGGCCATCTGCTTGACCTGCGAGCCGTAGAAGTTGAGAAAGCGCAGCGTGAGTTCGTCGCCGGCGTCGTCCTGCATTTTCACGAGGAGCTGGCGGCGCGGGCGATACGCGATCTCGTTGTCGAACACGACGCCTTCGGTCTGCGCGATATCGCCGGGAATCATTTCGCCGATGGGCGTGAGCTGCGTTTCGTCCTCGTAGCGCATCGGCAGATGCAGGACGAGATCGATGTCGGATTTCAGTCCGAGCTTGGCGAGCTTGTCCGCCGTCTTCACGACGGGCTTCGGCTTTTCCTCCGTTTTCGCCTTCTTGCGCGCCGGAGCGGCGGCGCGCGGCGCTTCGCTTTCCTCCACGGGCAGCGGGTCGGTCGAGGCGAGGCGGCGGT
This sequence comes from Caballeronia catudaia, assembly GCF_001544755.2. Taxonomy (GTDB): domain Bacteria; phylum Pseudomonadota; class Gammaproteobacteria; order Burkholderiales; family Burkholderiaceae; genus Caballeronia; species Caballeronia catudaia. The sequence continues at coordinate 253,210 of NZ_FCOF02000006.1, forward strand.
CGGGCAAAGGCATTGACTCTCTTCGCAAGTACAATATGAGGTTTGTTCGGCGCGATTGCTCTTCATTCGCGCCTGTTCGCGCTACGTTCAAGCCATGTTCACGCTTTCCGATTTCGATTTTAATCTGCCGCCCGAGCTGATCGCGCAGAGTGCGCTCACCGAGCGCAGCGCGAGCCGTCTGCTCGAAGTGTCCGGTGGCATGCCGCAAACCCGGCTCACCGACCGGCGCTTCTCCGAGTTGCCGAATCTCATCGGTGCCGGCGATCTGCTGGTGTTCAACGATACCAAAGTCCTGAAGGCGCGCTTCTTAGGCCAGAAGGCCAGCGGTGGGCGCGTCGAGGTGCTGGTCGAGCGTCTGACCGGCGCGACCACGGCGCTCGCGCAAATCCGCGCGAGCAAGAGCCCGGCCGAAGGCAGCACGATCCGGCTCGCGGACGCGTTCGACGTGATCGTCGGCGAGCGCGTCGAACCGTTCTACACGCTGCATTTTCCGGCCGAATGCCTGACGCTCATCGAGCAGTACGGGCGCTTGCCGCTGCCGCCGTATATCGAGCACGACGCCGACGCCTACGACGAAACGCGCTATCAGACGGTGTATGCGGCCAATCCGGGCGCGGTGGCCGCGCCGACCGCCGGCCTGCATTTCGACGATGCGCTCTTCGCCGAACTCGATGCACGCGGCGTCGAGCGAGCGACACTGACGCTGCATGTCGGCGCCGGCACGTTTCAGCCGGTGCGCGTCGAGAATATCGCCGAGCACAAGATGCACAGCGAGTGGTACGACCTGCCGCAAGCGCTCGTCGACCGCATCGCGGCCGTGAGGGCGCGCGGCAATAAGGTGATCGCGGTCGGCACAACGTCGATGCGCGCGCTGGAAGCCGCCGCTCGCGACGCCGCCAGTGCGGGCAAGGCGCTCGCCGGAAGCCAGGCGGAGACGGACATTTTCATCACGCCGGGCTATGAATTTCGCGTCGTCGACCGGTTGGTGACGAACTTCCATCTGCCGAAGTCGACGCTCCTGATGCTCGTGTCCGCGTTCGCCGGCATGGAGACGATTCGCGATGCGTACCGGCACGCGATCGAACAGCGTTATCGCTTTTTCAGTTACGGCGACGCGATGTTGCTGACTCGCAAGAACTAAGTTTCTCAATCAATTTTTGCGCCGGACTTGCGACCGGAGTTGGCGCTTCAGCGCCTTACTCCGGTCTCATGCAGTGTTCTAGGCATAGTTAGCGCTTCAGCGCTTACTATGCCTAGAACGCTGCACTTTCCGGTTGCATCGGAGCTTCATCAATGACCGCTGGTCAATTTACCCCGCCCGCAAACGGCCTCAAGTTCGAGCTGCTGACCACCGACGGCCAGGCGCGCCGCGGCCGCCTCACGCTCAATCACGGCGTCGTCGAAACGCCGATCTTCATGCCGGTCGGCACGTACGGCACCGTCAAGGCGATTCAGCCTCGCGAACTCGAAGAGATTCGCGCGCAGATCATCCTCGGCAACACGTTTCACCTCTGGCTGCGGCCGGGGCTCGAAGTCATCGGCGCGCACGGCGGCCTGCACAGGTTCATGGGATGGAACCGGCCGATTCTCACCGACTCCGGCGGCTTTCAGGTATTTTCGCTCGGCGATCTGCGCAAGATCACCGAAGAAGGCGTCACGTTCGCATCGCCGATCAATGGCGACAAGCTGTTCCTGTCGCCCGAAGTGTCGATGCAGATTCAAAAGGTGCTGAACTCGGACATCGTCATGCAGTTCGACGAATGCACGCCCTACTCGACCAACGGCATCGCGACTTCGCACAAGGACGCCGCGGACTCCATGCGTATGTCGATGCGCTGGGCGAAGCGCTCCATCGACGAATTTCAGCGGCTCGGCAATCCAAACGCGCTCTTCGGCATCGTGCAGGGCGGCATGTTCGAAGACCTGCGCGACGAATCGCTCGCGGGCCTCTCAGACATCGGCTTTCACGGACTCGCGATCGGCGGGCTGTCGGTCGGCGAGCCGAAGGAAGACATGATGCGCGTGCTGAACCATATCGGCCCGAAGCTTCCCGCCGACAAGCCGCACTACCTGATGGGCGTCGGCACGCCGGAGGATCTGATCGCGGGCGTGGCGGCGGGCGTCGACATGTTCGACTGCGTGATGCCCACGCGCAACGCGCGCAACGGCTGGCTTTTCACGCGCTTCGGCGATCTCAAGATCAAGAACGCGACTCACAAGAACTCGATGAAGCCGCTCGATGAATCGTGCGGCTGCTATACCTGCCAGAATTTCACGCGCGGCTATCTGCATCATCTGCATCGCGTGGGCGAAATTCTCGGCGCGCAATTGAACACGATCCACAACCTGCATTACTACCTTCAACTGATCGGCGAAGTGCGCGAATCGATCGAAAGCCATACGTTCGAAGCATTCCGCAAGACATTTGCGGACAACCGGGCGCGCGGCGTCGATTGAGCCGCGTCGCGAACGGTGCGGCAAGCATTACAATCTGCTTTCTACCGCTTGGCGAAATGTCGCGATACCTCGGAAAACCGCGCCGTAACGGCTTGATGGCAAAGCGCATTTCCGGAGTCTCGCGACATGCCCGAGTGGTAGAATACCGGGCTAATTTCTATTCGAGTTTTTCGAACGTATTTCTGACGTTATTAACGGAGAGACCAACGTGTCGTTCATTTCCAATGCCTTTGCACAAGGCGCAACCGGTGGCGCGGAATCGAGCCTGATGAGCTTCCTGCCGCTGATCCTGATGTTCGCGGTGCTGTACTTCATCATGATCCGTCCGCAGATGAAGCGTCAGAAGGAGCATCGCAACATGCTCTCCGCGATGGCGAAGGGCGACGAAGTCGTGACGAACGGCGGTATCGTCGGCAAGGTGACGAAGGTGTCGGACGCTTACGTGGGCGTGGAAATCGCAGAAGGCACGGAAATCACCGTGCAGAAGGCGTCGGTCACGACCATTCTCCCGAAGGGCACGATCAAGTCGCTGTAAGGCCCGCTGTCAGGCCAATGGTTCCATCGCGTCCGGCGCGGCCTCGCTCACTGAGCCACACGCGTCTTCCCGACCCGCTCGCAGCGCATATCGCCGGACGCCCTCTCCCCCGAAGCCAACTTTCCGGTCGGCCATCCCCATGAATCGTTATCCCCTCTGGAAGTATGTCGTGATGCTGGTGGCGCTCGTCATCGGCCTCGTGTACACGCTCCCCAATTTCTTCGGCGAAGCGCCCGCAGTTCAGGTGTCGAGCGGCAAGGCGACCGTCAAGCTCGATTCGTCGACGCTCTCGAACGTCGAGACTGCGCTCGCCGCGAGCAACATCAAGGCCGACGAAGTCACCTTCGACAACTCGCAGCTCAACGCGAACATCCGCGTGCGTCTGAAAGACACCGACACGCAGTTGCACGTGAAGGACCTGCTTTCGAAGACGCTGAACCCGGACCCCGCCAATCCGCAGTACATCGTCGCGCTGAATCTGCAGAGCGCCTCGCCGCGCTGGCTGACGGCGCTGCATGCGCTGCCGATGTACCTCGGTCTCGACCTGCGCGGCGGCGTGCACTTCCTGCTCCAGGTCGACATGGCCGGCGCGCTCAACAAGAAACTCGACTCCGACGCATCGGACGCGCGCACCTACCTGCGCGACCGCAACATCCGCGACGGCGGCGTGAACCGCGTCGGGCAGTCGGTCGTCGTAAATTTTTCGGATCAGGCCGCGGCGGACAGCGCGCGCACGCTGCTCCAGACGGGCGTCGCCGAACTGCAATGGACGACGCGCCAGGGCGGCGACGGCTTCCAGGTCGTGGGCACGTTCGCGCCGGACGCGATGAAAACCGTCGAAGACAGCGCGCTCAAGCAGAACATCACGACGTTGCATAACCGCGTGAACGAACTCGGCGTCGCGGAGCCGGTGATCCAGCAGCAAGGCTCCGACCGCATCGTGGTCGAGCTGCCGGGCGTGCAGGACACCGCGAAGGCGAAGGACATCATCGGCCGCACGGCGACGCTCGAAGCGCGTCTCGCCGATCCGATCAACACCTACATCGGCCCGAACGATGCGGTGCCGCCGGGCGACGAAGCGTTCAATCAGGGCGATCGCCGCGTGCTCCTGCGCAAGCAGGTGATCTTCACCGGCGACCGCATCGTCGATGCTTCCACGGGCTTCGACGAGCATCAGCGCCCGTCGGTGAATATCCGTCTCGACTCGGCCGGCGGCCGCGCGATCGCCAGCGTGTCGCGCGACAACATCGGCAAGCCGATGGCGATGGTGCTCTTCGAAAAGGGCAAGGGCGAAGTGCTGACGGTCGCGAACATCCAGTCCGAACTGGGCGATCGCTTCTCGATCACCGGCCAGCCGAGCGCGCAAGCCGCCACCGATCTCGCGCTGCTGTTGCGCGCCGGCTCGCTCGCGGCGCCGATGGACATCATCGAGGAACGCACGGTCGGCCCGAGCCTCGGCGCGGACAACATCAAGAAGGGTTTCGATTCGGTCACGTATGGTTTCGCCGCGATCGCCGTGTTCATGATCGCGTATTACCTGCTGTTCGGCCTGTTCTCGATGCTGTCGTTGTCGGTCAACCTGCTGCTGCTGGTGGCCATCCTTTCGCTCTTGCAGGCCACGCTGACGCTGCCGGGCATCGCGGCTATCGCGCTTGCGCTCGGTATGGCGATCGACGCCAACGTGCTGATCAACGAGCGTATCCGCGAGGAACTGCGTAACGGCGCGCCGCCGCAGACCGCGATTCAGGAAGGTTTCAAGCACGCCTGGGCGACGATTCTCGACTCGAACGTCACCACGCTGATCGCCGGCCTTGCGCTGCTCGCGTTCGGTTCGGGTCCGGTGCGCGGCTTCGCGGTCGTGCACTGTATCGGCATTCTGACGTCGATGTTCTCGGCGGTGTTCTTCTCGCGCGGCCTCGTGAACCTGTGGTACGGCGGCAAGAAGAAGCTGAAGTCGCTCGCGATCGGTCAGGTGTGGCGCCCCGAAGGCACGAATGCCGAAGCGGCGGCCGCGGCCTATCTCGCGGCGCAACGCGGCGACGAATCGCCTGTGGACGAAATCGTGAAGACCGCGAAGGGCAAGACGAAGACCGCCGTGGCCGCGCCGCGCGCAACGGAACCGGCCAGTCAGTCGAACACGCGCACCGGCAAGCCGACGGTGCGCCGCCGCTCGGGCCCGGGCGTCGATCAACAGAAACCGGGCCAGTCCCGCTGAGACCGCTTGAGTCCGGAGAAAAAAGCAAATGGAATTCTTCCGCATCCGCCGCGACTTGCCGTTCATGGAGCGCGCGTTGATTTTCAACGTGATTTCGCTCGTGACGTTCCTCGTCGCGGTGTTTTTCCTCATGCATCGCGGCCTGCATCTGTCGGTGGAATTCACCGGCGGCACAGTCGTCGAAGTGCAATATCCGCAAGCCGCCCAGCTCGAGCCGGTGCGCGCGTCGATGGGCAGGCTCGGCTATCCCGACGCACAGGTGCAGAACTTTGGCACGTCGCAGGACGTTCTGATTCGTCTGCCGCTCAAGCAAGGCCTGACGTCCGCACAGCAAAGCGAACAGGTGATGACCGCGCTCAAGGCCGACAACGCGCAAGTGAAATTGCAGCGCGTGGAGTTCGTCGGGCCGCAGGTGGGCAAGGAGCTCGTCACGAACGGCCTGCTCGCGCTCGCGTGCGTGGTGATCGGCATCGTCATTTACCTGTCGTTCCGCTTTGAATGGAAGTATGCGGTGGCGGGCATCATCGCGAATCTGCACGACGTGGTGATCATTCTCGGCTTCTTCGCCTACTTCCAGTGGGAGTTCTCGCTGTCGGTGCTGGCGGCGATTCTGGCGGTGCTCGGCTATTCGGTGAACGAGTCGGTGGTTATCTTCGACCGGATTCGCGAGACGTTCCGCAAGCAGCGCAAGATGACGGTCAAGGAAGTGATCGACCACGCGATAACGAGCACGATGTCGCGAACCATCATCACCCACGGCTGTACGGAAATGATGGTGCTGTCGATGTTCTTCTTCGGCGGCCCGACACTGCATTACTTCGCGCTGGCGCTCACCGTTGGTATTCTGTTCGGTATCTACTCGTCGGTGTTCGTCGCGGCGGCGCTCGCGATGTGGTTCGGCGTGAAGCGCGAGGATCTCGTGAAGGACAGGAAGGACAAGTTCGATCCGAACGATCCGAATGCGGGCGCGCAGGTTTGAAGTCGTAGCGTCTCATCGATTGAAAAACAACGGGCCTGTCTTTATGGACAGGCCCGTTTTTTATTGCCGGCGACGAGGGGTACGGGACGCTACCGCTGGATGTTCTTCCTGCCGAACGCGGTCTCGCAGAGCAACACCCAGTACTGTGCGAAGTCTCGGGGCGCATTGAGTCCGATCAGTTTGCCCCGGATATAGTCCGCGCTCACCGTCCCCCGCATACGGGAGTACAGGATCTGCGCAGCCGCGAACTTCCCGCCAGCGAGATAGTTGCCGAACAACGCAATCATGGAGTCCGCCGAAATCGTGCTCGGGTGCGCAAGCTGAAGCAATTCGCGCAGTTCAGAATCACTGATATGGCGAAACAGATTGTGAGGCGAGTGAAATCCGAATGTCGGTCCGCCAGGTTGGGTGTGCTCATATGAGAACCGGTCGGCTACTTCGTCCGGTGCGAAGCGAATGCCGTGCTCGGCCTCGAGAATCGGTCGGCAAATGCGGCCGATGAATTCATCTTCGTGGATGCGCTCGCGCAGGGGAAATGCGTCGCTGGCGATGAGACGCATCAGCTTTGCAGAGCGCAATGAAAATCCCCCGTTTCCGACCGACATACCGTCCTCGCACCATGGCCAACGCGCGCCTATGTAGTCGTAGTCGAAGAACTCCGCACGCCACGCGGACGGATCGACGACGTAACCATCCCACTGAATGAGAAGAACCCAGGGCGTGTGGATATGCTGAATGACTTCCTTCAGCACGAAATCGCTGTATTGCTTGTGTGATGTGATGTGGGGCGTCCGCACGATCCGCGCTTCGGTCTCAATGTCTTCATGTGTGAAAAGCACGACATCGCCGAAGGAACAGTGCGAACTCGAGATCTTCAATGCGCGCGCGGCGAGCCGAGGATTGAGCGAATCGACTGCACAGACGGTTACGCTCCGCAGATCGGGACGAAGTTCATGGCCCATAGTGAATTTGCCATACAGATCAATTTTGGCCTTTTCGCCGACGCAACGCAGGCCAAGCCAAAGCGTATTCCCAGACTATCATCGAAATGTCGGGCGGCGATTAGAAGCTGCCAAATTTCATCCACAAAAAAGGCTTCGCGCATGACACGCGAAGCCTCCTCTCCAAGCGACGTGAAGCGCAAACTTACTGCTTCACCCCTTCCGCCTGAATATGCAGCACCGTCTTCAGACTGAACCCATAAGCCTTGCCGTAATCCATCCCGAAGTCGCCGCGATCGAAGGTCGTCGTTGCTTCCACGCCGCACACTTCCTTCTTCATCATCGGGTTGACGAAGCACTTGAAGCTTTCGACCTTCAGGTTGATCGGCTTGGTCACGCCGTGCATCGTCAACGTGCCGATCACTTCCGAAGGCTTGTCGCCGTCGAATTTGATCGACGTGCCCTTGTACACGGCCGTCGGGAACTTCGCGACATCGAAGAATTCTGCCTTCTGCAGATGCTCGTCCAGCTTCACGTTGCCGGTATTCACCGATGCGACGTCGATGGTCACGTCGACCGTGCCGGTCTTCGCCGCGCGATCGAGCACGACGGTGCCGCTGCTCTTGTTGAACTTGCCGCGCCACGTCGACACGCCGCCGAAGTGATCCGCTTCGAAGCTCGGATAAGTGTGGTTCGGATCGAGCTGATACGTGTCGGCCGCAAACGCGCTGAATGAAAGACCCATTGCGAGCGCGCCCGCAGCGATGATCGAAAGCTTTTTCAAGTTGTTCTCCTGACTAACCAAATATGCGCAGATACGCGAAATATGCGCCGCTCACTTCTTCGCGGCAACGATGTGAAACTTGATGACGACGTCGTCCGCCACGATCGACGTGTCCTTCCATTCGCCCGTTCCGACATCGAACTGGGTGCGCTTGATCGGCAGCGAGCCGTCGAAGGTTTCCGTCGCGCCCTGCTGCGTGACCGTCACCGGCACCGTGAGCGTCTGCGACTTGCCCTTGATCGTGATCTTGCCCGTGACGTTGTACTTGTTCCCGCCCGCAGGCGCGATCGCGCTGGAGACGAAGGTCGCGGTCGGGTACTTGGCCGCGTCGAACCATTCCGCGCCGCGCACCTGCTTGTTGTACTCGTCGTCGCCGAGGTCATAGCTGCCGATGTCGATCGTGATGCTCGCCGTGCCCGCTGTCGGCTTCGCCGGATCGAACGCGATCTGCGCGGTGAACTTGTTGAACTTGCCATCGGTGGGCACGTTCATCTGCTTCGACGTGGCGATCACCGTGCTCTTGCTCACGTCCACCTGCGCATGCGCGCCGGCCGCGAGAGCAAGCGAAGCTGCCGTGGCCAGCATCCAACGATTGAGTTTCACTTTCATGTGTGCCCTATTGAAACGATTCGAAACGGTTTCGATGAACAAACCGGTATTGGAAATCAAAAGAACGCAAGAACAATCAGCCGCCGGGAAACGTCCTGCCAACGGCCAAGAAACAATCGACGTACTTATCGGAGAAACGGCAGCATGCGCCCGAGCAGGCCGTCCCTATCGACGAAATGGTGCTTCAGCGCCGCGAGCACGTGCATGACCACGAAGAACAGCAGCGTGTAGTTCAGCGCCACATGCACGATGCGCAGCGTCGCCTTCAGCGCCTTGTCCGGACCGATGATCGTCGGCAACGGAAGCACGCCGAGGTACACCACCTGAATCCCCGCGGCCGAGCTGTACAGATAGCCCGACGCGGGAATGACCAACATCAGCACATAGAGCAGGAAATGCGTGAGATTCGCCGCGCCCTGCTGCCAGCGCGGCATGCCATCGGGCATCGGCGGCGTCGGGTGCGTCGCGCGCCAGACGAGGCGCAGCAACGCGAGCGCGAACACCGTCACGCCGATCCACTTGTGCCACGAGAAGTACTTGAGCTTCGTCGGCGTGATGCCCGGGATGTCGGTCATGATCCAGCCGAGCCAGAAGCCGCCCACGATCAACAACGCGGTCAGCCAGTGCAGGCCGATTGCCGTGGCGCCGTAGCGTTGCGCCGGCGCTGTCGCCGCGATGCGCGCACTGCTTTCCATATTGCTTTCACCCAATGTGTTCAATGGTTTCCCTGCTTGTCATCAGCCGATGACAAGTATCCAAGGCCGCCATGCTACCTCAACGATAACGAATTGCCAGCGCACGTATGGAGGGGCTCGCAAGCACGCAGAGCCACGCCGGGCGGGGCTTTGCGGGCTTCGGGACGCGCCACGGCGCCTCGCGTGCCGCGCATGCAACGAACTATTCCACGCGTGCAACGGTCGATGAAGCGCGAAGAGGCGGCGTGAACGGCACGGCATTCCGGCATTGATGTATTAACGAGCGGACGAGCGGTTTCATTCCGTCTGTAACGAAGCGTCCTGTCCAATCCGTCGCCGACCCGCCATTTGATACCATGCTGCTACCCTTTGCGCTGGCCTGCTGCTTGCTAAGCTCCGTCGGAGCCGGTTCTCGCGGCGTCCGAAACATACGCTCGACACGCCTCGGGCCTCGACCATGAACGCGAACGAACCGGACGAACTTATCGCGTGTCACGAATGCGACGCGCTTTTTCACAAACTTGCATTGCCTCGGCGCACATCGGCCAAGTGTCCGCGCTGCGGATCGCTGCTCTATCGAAGCATCTCGTCGAACCTCGACAAGATCTCCGCGATGACGCTCGCCGCACTCGTCACGTTCGTGATCGCGCAGGGCTTTCCCATCGTCGAGCTGGACGCCAACGGTCTCACGTCGCAGACCACGCTCATCGGCGCAATCGTCGCGCTGTGGAACGAGCAGATGGAGATCATGGCGGTCCTCGTCTTCTGTTCGACGATTCTTTTCCCGCTGTGCGAGCTGATCGCGCTGCTCTACGTGCTGATTCCGCTGCGCTCGGGTTACGTGCCGCCGGGCTTGCATGCGGTCCTGCGCGCGATTCAGTTCGTGCGTCCGTGGGGAATGATCGAGGTCTTCATGCTCGGCGTGCTCGTCACGCTCGTGAAGATGGTGAGCATCGCGCGCGTGATTCCCGAGGCGGCGCTCTTCGCGTTCGGCGCGCTCACGTTGATGTTTGCGGTCGTCGTGAGCTTCGATCCGCGCGCGCTGTGGGACATCGCCGGCAGACTCGGCCCGCGCAAGGCCGTTAGCGGCACGCAGTCCGAGACCATGCGCCCCGCCACGAGGCAAAAGCAATGAGCGACCCCATCGACCAGCCGGCAGGCGCCGACGCTAGCGCGCCGCAGCCGAACTACACGACAGCCTCGCGCGCGCAAGTCGTGTCGTGCCACGCGTGCGGGCTCGTGCAGCCGCTCGCGCGCACCATCGAGAAGCAGCGCTGCACGCGCTGCGACGCGGTCGTGCACCGGCGCCATCCCGATAGCATCGCGCGCACGTGGGCGCTGCTCATCAGCGCGGCGATTCTCTATATCCCCGCGAATCTGTTTCCGATCATGCATACGTCGTCCATTCTCGGTTCCGAGGACGACACCATCATGAGCGGCGTCGCGCTCTTCTGGAACGACGGCGACTATCCGCTCGCCGCCGTGATCTTCATCGCCAGCATTCTCGTGCCGATGTTGAAGCTCGTCACGCTCAGCTTTCTCGTCATCAGCGTGCAGCGGCGATCGCAATGGCGGCCGCGTCAGCGCACGACGCTCTTTCGGATCGTCGAGGGCATCGGCCGCTGGTCGATGCTCGATGTCTTCGTGATCACGCTCACCATCGCGCTAGTGCGCTTCAAGTCGCTCGCCGTCATCACGCCAGGCCCCGGCGCGCTCGCGTTCGCATCGGTCGTCGTGCTGACGATGATCGCGTCCATGCAATTCGACCCGCGCCTCATCTGGGACAACATAGAACCGTCAGGAAAGAAATATGACTAGTGCCCAAGGTCCGAACGACCCGAAGCAGCCCGCGCCGCCGTCCGGAAACGGCGACGCAGGCGACAAAGGCAAAGGCGGCGGACTGCCGCCGAATCTCCCGGAGCCCGTAATCGAGCCGCGCAGCCGCTGGCTGCCCTCGCTCGTGTGGGTTATTCCGCTCGTCGCGGCGCTGATCGGCGTGATTCTCGTCGTGAAGACGGTGTCGAGCCGCGGACCGACCATCACCATCAGCTTTGTCTCCGCGGAAGGCCTCGAGCCCGGCAAGACCAAGGTGAAGTTCAAGGACGTCGATATCGGCACGGTCAAGACCATCACGTTGTCGAAGGATCATTCGCGCGTGCTCGTCGACGTGCTGCTCACGAAGGAAGCCACCGACTTCGCCGTGAAGGACACGCGCTTCTGGGTCGTGCGTCCGCGCGTGGCGGCGAGCGGCGTGAGCGGTTTGTCGACGCTTCTGTCCGGCGCATACATCGGCGTCGATGCGGGCAGATCGACCGACGACCAGACGCATTTCGTCGGCCTCGAAGGGCCGCCCGGCGTCACCGGCGACCAGAAGGGCCACACCTTCACGCTGCATGGCGAATCGCTCGGCTCGCTCGATATCGGCTCGCCGGTATATTACCGGCGCGTGCAGGTGGGCCAGGTCGTCGGGTTTTCGCTCGACAAGGACGGCACCGGCGTCACGCTGCAGGTGTTCGTCACCGCGCCGTACGATCAGTACGTCGGCACCAATTCGCGATGGTGGCATGCGAGCGGCGTCGATCTGCGGCTCGATTCGAGCGGCTTCACGCTCAACACGCAATCGCTCACGACCGTCGTGCTGGGCGGCATCGCGTTCCAGACGCCGCCCAACCAGCAGTCGGGGCCACAGGCGCAGAACAACACGACCTTCCGTCTCGCCGGCGATCAGTCCGACGCGATGCGCGATCCCGACGGCCAGGCCGTGCACGTCGTGATGAATTTCAATCAGTCGCTGCGCGGGCTCTCGGTCGGCGCTCCGGTCGATTTCCGCGGCATCGTGCTCGGTCAGGTGACAGGCATCGGCGTGCAATACGATCAGAAATCGCGTTCGTTCAGAATGCCGGTCACGATCGATCTCTATCCGGACCGGCTCGGCAGGCGCGCGAAGCAGGTGCTCCCGGAACAGGGCACCCAGGCGAGCCAGGACCTGTTGCAAATGCTCGTGAATCGCGGCCTGCGCGCGCAGTTGCGCACCGGCAACCTGTTGACGAGCCAGTTGTATGTCGCGCTCGACTTCTTCCCGAAGGCGCCGGCCGTCAAGGTGAACGGCACTGCGGATCCGCTCGAATTTCCCACTGTGCCGAACACGCTCGACGAACTTCAACTGCAGATCGCGGATATCGCTCGCAAGATCGACAAGATTCCGTTCGACGAGATCGGCACGAACCTGAACGGCTCGCTGAAGAACGCAAACGCGCTGTTCGACCGCCTCGACAAGGAAGTCATGCCGGAGATGCGAGACACGCTCACGCAGGCGAAGCAGACCTTCGGCGAAGCGCGATCGACGCTGCAGCAGGACTCGCCGTTGCAATCGGACGTGCATCAGGCGTTGCAGGAACTCACGCGCACGCTTCAATCGCTCAATTCGCTCGCCGATTATCTGGAGCGCCATCCGGAATCGCTCGTGCGTGGTAAATCGGGAGACAAACCATGAAGTTCGGCTCGTTGATAACGACCTTGGGCGCGGCGGCGGTGCTCGCCGCCTGCGCCTCGCCGACGAGCCGTTTCTATACGCTCGGCAGCAGTGACGCGCGGCCCGTGTCGTCCGCGCCGGCTTCGTTCTATTTCGAGCTTGCGCCCGTGGACATGCCGCAGCAGGTCGCGAAAAATCAGTTGGTGGTGCAGACGAGCCCCGCGCAGGTGCGCGTGCTGGAAGAAGAGCGCTGGGCATCGCTGCCCGGCGACGAAGTGCGTCGCGCGCTATCGGCCGATCTCACGCAGCAACTGGGTGCGATCGATGTCTACGGCACGCCGCATCCGGACGCGGTGCCGGTCTATCGCGTGAAGGTGAACGTGCAGCGCTTCGAATCCTGGCCGGATTCGCAAGCCGTGATCGACGCGGTGTGGAGCGTGCGCGCCGCCGGATCGGACACTGTGCTGACCTGCCGGACCGTCGCGCAGGAACGCGTAGGCTCGGGCTACGACGCGCTCGTGGATGGCCATCGCAAGGCCGTCGACGAACTCGCGTCGGCGATCTCCGCAGGCGTGCGCAGCCTGGGCTCGCTGCCGCGCACGACAGCGAGCGCGCCCGCCGCGGTCGCGAAGGGCAAGAGTGGCGCGGTCACGAAGCCAGCGTCCGTGCCGGTGCTGCCGTGCCCTGCCGCAAGCGCCGCGACGACGGCCAGCGCGCCATGATCCGCGCCGCGCCCGGCATCGCGCCGGGCGCGGCGTCTCATGTTGTGGGCAGGCGACATTGTCGTCTGCCTCCATCTCTAAATTGCCGATGGTTCGTGCGCGCCCGGTTAAGATCGTCGTCGCCCGCATTCCGAATCAACAGCGAAGAATAGATGATGAAACTGATCGGTTCGCACCCCAGCCCGTTCGTCCGCAAGGTACGAATCGTCATGGCGGAAAAGAAAATCGATTGCGAACTGGTGCTCGAGGACGTCTGGGCATCCGATTCGAAGATTCACGATTACAACCCGCTCGGCAAAGTGCCCTGCCTCATTCTCGACGACGGCGAAGCGGTATTCGATTCGCGCGTCATCTGCGAGTACGTGGACACGCTCACCCCGGTCGGCAAGCTCTTGCCGCAGGAGCGGCGCGAGCGCACCGAAGTGCGTTGCTGGGAAGCGCTCGCCGACGGCATGCTCGATGCCGCCGTGCTGATCCGGCTCGAAGGCGTGGTGCGCGAAGAGGCGCACCGCAGCGAAAAGTGGACGGCGCGTCAGCATCGCAAGGTGGAAGACGGCTTGCGCGCGATGGCGCGCGGCCTCGGCTCGAAGCAATGGTGCTCGGCGAACCGCTTCACGCTCGCGGACATCGCGTGCGGCTGCACGCTCGGCTATCTCGACTTCCGCATGCCGGATCTGAACTGGCGCGACGCACATCCGAATCTCGACAAATACTTCGCGCGCATTTCGCAGCGCCCGTCGTTCATCGATACCGCCCCCGCCTGAGCCGCACGACGATGCGCTCCCGCACGCGGCGGGAGCGTCGTCTCACGCTTACTTCTTCAGCGCGGCTTTGAGCGTCGCGTTCGCCTGATCGATGGCCGCACGCGTTGCGGGCGTGTCGGCCAGCGCGTTGAGCATCACGAAGTCGTGGATCGTGCCGTTGTAACGCACCGACGTGACCGGCACGCCGGCCTGCGTCAGCTTGCGCGCATATGCCTCGCCTTCGTCGCGCAGCACGTCGTTTTCGTCGGTGATGACGAGCGCGGGCGGCAATCCCTTCAATTCATCGAGGCTCGCGCGCAGCGGCGATGCGGTGACCTTCGCGCGGTCGGCAGCGTTCGGCGCGTAGGCGTCCCAGAACCACTTCATCGCGTCGCGCGTGAGCCACGGGCCGTTCGCGAACTGGGTGTACGAGGCATCATCGAAACTGGCGTCCGTCACCGGATAGAACAAGACTTGCGCGCGCAGCTTCGGGCCGCCGCGTTCTTTCGCGAGCAGCGTGACGGCCGCCGTCATGTTGCCGCCGACGCTGTCGCCCGCCACCGCCATGCGCGACGCATCGACGTTGAATTCGCGCGCGTGGTCAGCGACGTAGCGCGTCGCCGCGTATGCCTGTTCGATCGGCACCGGATATTTCGTTTCCGGCGAGCGGTCATAATCAACGAACACGACCTCCGCCTGCGCGCCGTTAGCGATTTCGCGCACGAGGCGATCATGTGTGTCTTTATCGCCGAGCACCCAGCCGCCGCCGTGGAAGTACATGACGACCGGCAGCGCGCCCTTCGCGTGTTCGGGCCGCACGATGCGCAGCGCGATCTTTCCGGTCGGTCCGGCTTCGATCACGCGATCCTCGACCTTCGCTGCCTGTTTTTTTATCGGCTGCGCTTGAGCGCCGGCAAGCACGTTGCGCGCGTCCGCAGGCGAGAGCGTGTAAATCGGCGGTGCGTTCTTCGCGGCGAGAGCGTCGATGAATTGTTGCGTTACTGGTTCGAGGACGGGCGCGGCGGTTTCCGCATGCGCGGCCGGCTGCGTCAACACGGCAGTTGCAACGGCGGTTAAGATGGCGGCGGCTTTGAGCTTTTTCATTGAGGCACTCCTTTTCTCAGTCAAGTTTGAACATTCGAATACATCTACTACTAGATAGATAAATCATCACGCTTGAAACAAATAACGTGCGATCTGGAGCATTTGCGCTTCGGAGAAGCCGAATCGACTGATGGAACTGGCAACCGAGCAATCGGCAGCTTTAACCGCCAAAATCTATCTACCCAAAGGTAGATTTTCAAACGCTAATTCACTCGATTTACACAAGGTTATCCACAGGGTTGCCTACCGGCGTACAGCGTTCGCGACTTCTTCCAGCCGTGTACGCGTCTGAAACAGGCGGCAGGCGAGCAAACTGCCCTGAAACGCCGCGTACAGCGTGCGCGCCGCGGCTTCGGGATTTTTGCCGGCGTCGAGCGTGTCCTGCGCCTCGCCTTCCGCGAGCACTTTCGCCAGCCAGTTCTCGTTCGCCTTGTAGAACGACTGCACCGCGTGCCGCACCCTTTCGGGTAACGATTCGATGTCGGCCGCAAGCATGCCGCACAGGCAAATCTGGTTACCCCCGCCGATAATCCGCCCGAATAGCTTTGTGTATCGATCGAGCTTCTTGTCGGCCGGCGCGGAGCTGTCGATCGCGTATATCGACGACATTACGTCCGCGCTGTACGCGTTCACCGCTTCGAGCGCGAGGTCTTCCTTGGTCGGAAAGTAATAGTGAATGCTCGATGTCTTCACGCCCACCAGTTCGGACAAGTCGCGGTAGCTGAAACCGTTGTAGCCGCGCGTCATCAACAGCGTTTGAGCGTGGTCCAGCAGCGCCTCGCGTACGGTGTTCCTATCCATTTCCGTGATTGTCCCTGCATTCGATATGCGTAATTTATCTATCACTAGATAGACGGTCAAGCGCTTGTATCAAAAAAGTTTTTATCGGCTCGATAGGAAAAAGATAAGCCCCGACCGAAGTCAGGGCTCGTAGCGTTCGAATGCTATCGGAGAAGCTAGCGCGCAGCGGAAAGCACCGCGGCTTGCACCGATTCGTCGCCCACCGCCGCGTGCTCGATGATGCCGCCGCCCAGACACACATCGCCTCGATACAACACGGCAGATTGCCCCGGCGTAACGGCCCATTGTGCGTCGTCGAAACGAAGCGCGAAGCGGCCGTCGTCGGCATTCGCGAAACGGCACGCGGCATCCTGTTGCCGATAGCGCGTCTTTGCACCGCACACCGCGCCCTCTTCCGGCGCGAAACCCGCGACCCAGCTCGCGTTGCCCGCGACGAGCGTGGGCGACAATAGCCACGGATGGTCGTGTCCCTGCACGACGTAGAGCGTATTCGTCGCCATGTCCTTGCCGGCGACGAACCACGGCTCGCCGCTGCCGTCCTTTGCGCCGCCGATGCCGATGCCCTTGCGCTGCCCGAACGTATAGAACGCCAGCCCGATATGCTCGCCGACGATCTTGCCCTCGGCCGTTTTCATTGGACCGGGTTTCGTCGGCAGGTAGCGGTTCAGAAATTCGCGGAACGGCCGTTCGCCAATGAAGCAGATGCCGGTTGAATCCTTCTTCTTCGCGTTCGGCAGGCCGATCTGCGCGGCGATCTCGCGCACCTTCGTCTTCGGAATCTCGCCGAGCGGAAAGAGCGTGTTCGACAGTTGCGCCTGATTCAGCCGATGCAGGAAGTACGACTGGTCCTTCGTCGAATCGGTCGCCTTGAGCAACTGGAAGAGGCCGTCCTGCTCGCGCACGCGAGCGTAGTGTCCCGTCGCGATGTTTTCCGCGCCGAGCGACATCGCGTGGTCGAGAAACGCCTTGAACTTGATTTCGGCGTTACAGAGCACGTCGGGATTGGGCGTGCGGCCCGCCGAGTATTCGCGCAGGAATTCCGCGAACACACGGTCCTTGTATTCGGCGGCGAAATTGACCGCCTCGACATCGATGCCGATCAGGTCCGCCACCGAGACGACGTCGATCCAGTCTTGTCGCGTCGAGCAGTATTCGCCGTCGTCATCGTCTTCCCAGTTTTTCATGAAGAGGCCGACCACGTCGTAGCCCTGCTCCTTCAGAAGCCATGCCGTCACGGACGAGTCGACGCCGCCCGACATGCCTACCACCACTCTTCGCTTGCTCATAGAAAAAACGCCTCAGCTCCGCACGACCGGCGCGACCGAATGCGTATGAATGAAGTCGAGCGGCACACGCCGCCCGGATAAATAATCGTCGACACACTGCATGACGAGCGGCGTCCGATGCTGGCTCGCCGACGCCCGCAACTCGCCGGCGGTTAGCCACATCGCGCGCACGATGCCTTCGTCGAGCGAACGACCGGACTCTTCTCCCGACGACCTGCCGCAGAACGTGAAACGCAGATACGTGACGCCGCGGCCTGGCCGCTCGAAGTGCGTCATATACGTACCGACGAGCGCCTCCGGCTCGAAGCGATGCGCGGTTTCTTCCAGCGTTTCGCGCACCACGGCTTCGACGAGCGTTTCGCCCGCTTCCAGATGACCGGCCGGTTGGTTGATTCGCAGCCCTGCGGAGGTGTGCTCCTCGATGACGAGAAAACGCCCGTCGCGCTCGATGATGGCAGCCACCGTAACGTGGGGGGCCCAAGTAACTGATTTCATGGTGAGATATTTTACCGTCCCCGCACAGATCACGCGCATCCGCCCTAAGGGTAAGCGCCGACTGTGGGCAAAACGGAACGAGTGCCGGATCGGACTCTTGCGCGCGCATTCTTCGGTTACAGTTGCGATAGCCGTAAGTTCCAGCATTTGAAATAAAAACTCAGCCTTAAGCCTTCCTAAGCCTTGCCCGGGTGAAGAAGGCAACAAAGACAGGAGAATTGAAGATGCATATTGGAGTGCCTGCTGAAACGCGGGCGAACGAGGCGCGCGTCGCCGCCACGCCCGAAACGGTCAAAAAGCTCGTCACGCAAGGACATCGCGTTTCTGTCCAGAGCGGCGCGGGCTTGCCGGCAAGTTATATCGACGATGCGTTCGCTCAGGCGGGCGCGGATCTCGTCGATGCGGCCACGGCCTTTTCCGCCGAAATCGTCCTCAAGGTGCAATCGCCGAGCGAAAGCGAACTCGCGATGCTCAAACCGGGCGCCGTGCTCATCGGCATGCTCGACCCCTTCAACACGGAGAACACCGCGCGTCTCGCGTCCGCGAACGTGACCGCGTTCGCGCTCGAAGCCGCGCCGCGCACGACGCGCGCGCAAAGCCTGGACGTGCTCTCGTCGCAGGCCAACATCGCCGGCTACAAGGCGGTGCTGATGGCCTGCCAGTATTACCAACGCTTCATGCCGATGCTGATGACCGCCGCCGGCACCGTGAAAGCGGCGCGCGTGCTCGTGCTCGGCGCGGGCGTGGCGGGCCTGCAGGCGATCGCGACGGCCAAGCGTCTCGGCGCGGTCGTCGAAGCGTCCGACGTGCGTCCGGCTGTAAAAGAGCAAATCGAATCGCTCGGCGGGAAGTTCGTCGACGTGCCCTTCGAAACCGAAGAAGAACGCGAGGCGGCGGTCGGCGTCGGCGGTTACGCGCGCCCGATGCCGCCAAGCTGGCTCGCGCGGCAGGCGGCGCAAGTGCACGAACGTGCGAAGGCCGCGGACATCGTCATCTCGACGGCGCTGATTCCCGGCCGTCCCGCGCCGACGCTCATTTCCGTCGAAACGGTGAAGCACATGAAGCCGGGCAGCGTGATCGTCGATCTCGCCGCCGGTCGCGGGCCCGAGTTCGAAGGCAGGAAAGGCGGCAATTGCCCGCTCACCGAAGTCGACCAAGTGGTGATGAAGCACGGCGTGCATATCGTCGGCCACACGAATCTCGCTTCGATGGTCGGCGCCGATGCCTCCGCGCTCTACGCCCGCAATCTCCTGGACTTCCTGAAGCTGATTCTGACGAAGGAAGGCACGCTCAACATCGATCTCGCGGACGACATCGTCGCGGCCACGCTTCAGTGCCGCGACGGTCAAGTGGCGCGCGCCACGGCATAACACGGAGACGAGCCATGGACGTCATCAATCATACGGTGATCAACCTCATCATCTTCGTGTTGGCCATTTACGTCGGCTATCACGTCGTGTGGAACGTCACGCCCGCGCTGCATACGCCGCTGATGGCCGTGACCAACGCGATCTCGGCGATCGTCATCGTCGGCGCGATGCTCGCGGTCGGCCTGACCGTCGGCGTGGCGGGCAAGTTCTTCGGCACGCTCGCCGTGCTGCTCGCGGCGGTGAACGTGTTCGGCGGCTTCCTCGTCACAAGGCGAATGCTCGAGATGTTCAAGAAGAAAGAACCCAAGAAGATCGCGAGCAAGGAGGGTGCGTAAATGAGCCTGAACGTCGTTACTCTCCTCTATCTCGTCGCCTCGGTGTGCTTCATCCAGGCGTTGAAGGGCTTGTCCAATCCGAAGACCGCGCGCATCGGCAACACGTTCGGCATGGCGGGTATGGCGATCGCCATCTTCACCACGCTCGCGCTGATCGTTAAACAGGCGGCTTATCTCGAAGCGAATCTGGCGCTGGGCTTGTCGCTGTTGTTCGTCGCGCTGATCGTCGGCGGCGGCGCGGGCGCGTACATCGCGGCGAAAGTCGAGATGACGAAGATGCCCGAACTGGTCGCGGCGATGCACTCGCTGATCGGTCTCGCGGCGGTGTGTATCGCGTATGGCGTCGTTGCGGAGCCGGCCGCGTTCGGTCTCGCGCCGCTCGGCGAGCCGATTCCGTACGGCAATCGCGTCGAGTTGTTCATCGGCACGTTCGTCGGCGCGATCACGTTCTCCGGTTCGGTCATCGCGTTCGGGAAGCTGTCGGGCAAGTACAAGTTCCGGCTGTTTCAGGGCGCGCCGGTCGTGTATTCGGGACAGCATCTGATCAACCTGTTGCTCGCCGTCGCGATGGTCGGCTTCGGCGTGATCTTCATGATCACGCAATCGTGGCTGCCGTTCATCATCATGACGATCATCGCGTTCGCGCTGGGCGTGCTCATCATCATTCCGATCGGCGGCGCGGACATGCCCGTGGTCGTGTCGATGCTCAACTCGTATTCGGGCTGGGCGGCGGCGGGCATCGGCTTCTCGCTGAACAATCCGATGCTGATCATCGCAGGTTCGCTGGTCGGTTCGTCGGGTGCGATTCTGTCGTACATCATGTGCAAGGCGATGAACCGCTCGTTCTTCAACGTGATTCTCGGCGGGTTCGGCGGCGAAGCGGGCGGCGCGACGGCAGGCGGATCGACGGAGCAACGTCCGGTCAAATCCGGTTCCGCCGATGACGCCGCGTTCATGCTCGGCAACGCGGAAAGCGTAGTGATCGTGCCGGGTTACGGTCTTGCCGTGGCCCGCGCGCAGCACGCGTTGAAGGAGCTGACGGACAAGCTGGTCGAGAAAGGCATCGATGTGCGGTACGCGATTCACCCGGTCGCGGGACGCATGCCGGGGCACATGAACGTGCTGCTCGCGGAAGCCGAAGTGCCTTATGAGATGGTCCAGGAGATGGAGGACATCAACAGCGAGTTCGGCCAGACGGATGTGGTGCTGGTGCTCGGAGCGAACGACGTGGTGAATCCCGCCGCGAAGACCGATCCGAAATCGCCGATTGCCGGGATGCCGATTCTCGAAGCGTACAAGGCACGGACGATCATCGTGAACAAGCGGTCGATGGCCGCGGGTTATGCCGGTCTCGATAACGAACTGTTCTATATGGACAAAACGATGATGGTGTTCGGGGACGCGAAGAAGGTCGTCGAGGAGATGATGAAGGCGGTGGATTGAGCATCATGGCGTAGCCACGATCGAGGTCGCCGAATGAACCGCGCCAGCCTGCTCTCATAGAGGCTGGCGCTTTCGTTTCGAACGCCCGCGTACAATACCGCCTTTGAACGTCAGAAAAGCACCACATGTCCTCCCCTCTCTTCGACTGGTTTGTCCCCTGCCCGCGCGGTCTTGAAGCGCCGCTCGCCGCCGAGCTTGCGGAGATCGGTGAACGGCATGTGTCAGGCGCACCGCTGTCGGGTGGCGGATCGCTCGTCGTCGGCGCGCAAGTGCCCGGCGGCGTGCATTTCCGGGGCGGCTGGGTCGCGGGCATGGCGGCGAACCTGCACTCGCGCATCGCGAGCCGCGTGCTTTTGAAAGTCGCGCAGGGCCCGTATCGCAACGAGCACGACATCTACGAACTGACGCATCGCCAGCGCTGGGAGCAATGGTTCACGCCGAGCCAGACGATGCGCGTCGATCTCACCGCAATCAAATCGCCGGTGAAGAGCCTCGAATTCACGACCTTGCGCGTGAAGGACGCGGTCTGCGACCGGCTGCGCGACGTGGCCGGCGCGCGCCCGAGCATCGACACCGCCCAGCCCGATGTACGCGTGTTCGCGTTCCTCACGATGAACGAGTGCACGCTCTATCTCGACACCTCCGGCGAGCCGCTCTTCAAGCGCGGCTGGCGCATGGACAAAGGCGCCGCGCCGCTGCGGGAAAATCTCGCCGCGGGCATTCTGCGCCTCACTGGCTGGACGCCCGGCACGCCGCTCTTCGATCCGATGTGCGGCAGCGGCACCTTCCTCGCCGAAGCAGCCCAAACGGCGCTCGATATCGCGCCGGGCAGCGAGCGGCGCTTCGGCTTCGAGAAGCTCAAGCCGTTTCACCCCGGCATGTGGCAAAAGCTCAAGACGGCCGCGCTCGAACAACGCCGCGCCGCGCGCGCGGCGCAAAACGAACTGAATATCTTCGGCAGCGACATCTCCGGCGACATGCTCGAAAAAGCGCGCGCGAACCTGAGCCGCGCGGGCGTTTCCGGGCTGTCGCTCAAGCAGGTCGACGCCCGTAACATGGCGCCGCCGACCGACGCACCCGGCATCCTCGTCGCGAATCCGCCGTACGGCGAACGGATCGAAGTGCGCGGACGCGGTCCGCGCGGCGAAATCCGCGACACGGCGCGCTCCCGCCGCGAAGACGACGACGCCTTCGCCCGCGCGCAGCCCGATCCCGCCGACACGGAGTTCTTCGTCAACTTCGGCAACGCGCTCAAGCAGCGTTTTCCCGGCTGGCGCGCCTACGTGCTCACGTCGGACCGCAAGCTGCCGGGCATGCTGCGGCTCCGCGAATCGACGAAAACGCCGCTTTTCAACGGTGCGCTCGAATGCCGTCTCTTCCGCTTCGATCTGATCGCGGGCAGCGTGCGCAACCGGCCCGCCGACGAGTAAGCCGCGCCGCCTTCGAAACAAGTATGCAGCGGCTGTATAGACCGGAGACATGGGTAACAGGTGTGTCAGGACATGGGTAACACATTTAGCTCCTTTGACTGCCACGTTTC
>NZ_FCOF02000148.1 GCF_001544755.2 Caballeronia catudaia
AAGCTCTTGAGCATCGAATCGCCGTCGCTCGAACCCGCGCCGCCAAGCACCGCCCCGGCGACCCCTTCAGCCGCGCCGAGCCAGTCAAAACCGCTGCCGCCACCGGAACCACCGACCGCGCGCGCAGAGGCGGCAGCTTTGGCCGCAACCCGACTGGACACGTATGGCGAGTCATCGACAAAGGAACCGTTCGCATCAAGCGGTAAATACTGGCCATTGCGGAACCCGTAGACGGTCGGCTTCGGATCGGGTGCCCGCTTCGGCCAGCTTTGCGGCGCGTATTGCCGGGCAACCCGCCGACTACCCCGCCAAGCGCGGTTAATAGCCGGGGTGAGTTGACCATCGCGTACCGCATCGCGAAGGATACGCGTGACGTCGTCCCCATCGACCGGCGCGGACAATCCCGAGATGCGCAAGTGTTCGCGGATAAAGGCAGCATACTCACTGAAATCGCTACAGGCGCGCGCGGCGCGGCGGTCGATGGACACCCGAAACAACCGGTCGAAGTCTCGCTGATCTTGCTCGATCTGTTCTTCGCGCTCCTTGCGTGCTTTCTGACGCTCTTCGTAAGATAGCTTCCAGCCGCGATCGACGTCCTGCACGTCGCGGGCAGGTACGAGCGAACACTGCCAGTCGCTCGTTAGCGGTACCCACAACGCGTTATACGAACGCCCCCATTCTGGAAACGACATGTCACCTCCA
>NZ_FCOF02000002.1 GCF_001544755.2 Caballeronia catudaia
TGCGCGGCGATATCGAGCGTCGCTTCGACGGACAGGCCATCGGCGGGGGCGTCGAGCACGCGGCTATCGGGAATCAACGCGGCGGGTTGCGCGAGCCACGTCGGATACCAGAACGAGCGGATCTCGCGCTTCGCCTGATAACGTGAACCGGCGCCGCCGTCGAAGCCGTCGAAGGACGGTGCCTGAAGAAAGAGCGTCTTCATGAAAGCTCCGGCAACTTATGTTGCGATGAAAGATGGATCGAACGCCGCGCACTGGACCGTCGCGACGCGTATGAAGGTTGCGGTTTCAGCGTCGCGACGGCATCGAGCCTGCGGTTCCGGGCAGCACGCCGCCTTCGACGGACAAATGCACGCCTCGCCATACGACGTTCGAACCGAACACGGCCGCGAGCCATTCGAGCGCGAGCAGCGCATCGCGCAGCGGCACGAGAGCCAGATCGCGCCAGAACGAACGCGCGTGGCGCGACTCGCGCGCATGGAGTGCGATCCGGGCCGCGAGGCCGGCGCATGACGCGACGAGCAACGGCACGGACAGCGGCGAAGACCAGTTCGATAGCGCGACCGCGGCGCCGGCGGCCATCCACGGAAAGGTGAACGTGACGAACAGAAACCCAAAACCCGCCGGATTGATCGAGCGGATCGTGCGCAGCCAGCGTGTCTCGCGCTGCCACAAGGCGGAGAGGCCCGATTCGGCCACGTCGGTGGCGACGATCATCGGCGCGAGCACCGTGCGCAGTCCGAGACGGCGCGGATATTCGGCCAGATAATAGTCATCGGCGAGGCAGTCCTTGAGCGCGTGGAATCCGCCGATCGCGTCGAGCGTCGAGCGGGTGAGCGCGAGCGTCGCGCCGAAGCCATAGCGTCGCGAGCCGCCGCCATGCGCGACGCGCACAGAAGGCGCGAACCACTCGTTGACGAAGAGCGAACCGACGCGGGACCAAAACTCCGCAACCGGCTCGGCGCGATAGAGACACGTGACGACGCCGACCGTCGGATCGGCGAGCGGCGCGGTCACGGTGCGCAGATAGCGCGGCGTCACGGCGATGTCGCTGTCCGCCACCACGATGAGGTCATGGCGCGCATGCTCCGCCGCGTTGATGAGATTGCTCACCTTGAGATTGCGTCCGTGCACGCGGGAATCGACAACGAGGCGAATCGCGCGCTGCGGATAGGCGGCCTGCAGGCGACGGACCGTCCCGATCGCCGCATCGCTCGATGAAGCGACGCTGCAAATCAGCTCAAACTCGCCGTGCGATTGTTCGCAGAAAGTCGCCAGATTTTCGAACAGACGCGGTTCGGCGCCGCAAAGGGGTTTGAGCACGCTCACGCCTTGCTCGTCGATTGCGGTTTCAGGCTGCTTTGCAATGCGACGTTCGAATCGCGGCATCGCCATTGCGGCGGCAATCGAATAAGCCGCGGCGATAAAAACGAAACAGGAAATAAGGGTGTCGGTTGCGACAATACTTAACATTGCTAAGCCAGTTATTGCTCGGCCGGAAAAGTCCCGAGGTGTAGATACTGAGTTCGTTCAGCCGATAGCGCATGTGCGACGCGGTGTCCGAGCACGCGTTTGCCTCCCGCCAATGGGAATGACCAGGATTGCATGCTGGGAAGCTATTTACGATTGACTGACACGTGCAGCGACCGGCGGAGGCTGAGCGAACGAGATTTCGCTGGATTCTAGCAATGAGCGGAAGTCTAATGTGATAAAAACCGTCCGTCTGTAAATATTTGTCAATAAAGGGCGGGTTATCGCGCCGTATATATTTTTGCAGTTTTGCGAATCGGGTATTCGAATGAACACCACGGGCCGGTTAATCGGAGTTAACGGTTTGAAGGTCGGCGCCCGAATGCGGGCGATGTCATCTGGCTTATTTCCCCGCCCGATGACGCGCCGCCATGCGCGCGAGCGCTTCCTGCAGCGGCGACGGTTCGAGCGTTTCGGCCAGCTCCTGCAGCGCTGACGCGCCCGCTGGTGACATACGCGCTTGCTTCGGCGGCGCGGGCTCTTTCATCGACTGGGGGCGCACGCGGATTTTCAGCGCATCGACGGCCCAGCCGCGCTGCTGGAGATCCGAGAGCAGACGCGGTTCCAGATGCCGCAAGCGCGCCGCCAGCGCATTGTGCGCGGCGAACAACGCCAGCACGCCATCCTTGATGAAGCCGGGTTCCACGTTCGACGCCAGATAGTCCGGCAGCAGCGCGCTGAGGTCGCGCTGCAGCGCCGCCACCTGCTCTACCCCTGCGCGCAAGGCGCGGAAGGCATCGGTGCGATCGAGCACGTCGGAAACGGCTTGCGGCCGGCGCGGATCGAAACGTGATCTTGAATTTGTAGAAAAGCGGCTCATTTTTGTCGAGGCGGATGCCCGATGGAACGGTTCGATTGTACGCGAGGGAGGCCACGGTCCCGGCAGCGCAGGTCAAATCCGGAGGCTGCCTCCAGCCAAGCTTTCAACCCGTTGACTGTCGCGCTCCGCCGACGCGCGGGCGGGCAGGCAACGCAAGGTCTGACAAACTCGCGTGCTAAAATTCCCGATTCGATTTCACCCTATGGACTTAAGTCGCCGAGGTTCTCCGAGCCCGGACGCAGCTTGGTGCTGCGGCCCGTCCGAAGCCGCGACGCAGACACTGATCCGATGACGACCGGTTTCCTTCAGAAGATTTTTGGCAGCCGCAATCAGCGGCTGGTCAAGCAATATCAAAAGACCGTTGCGGCGATCAATGCCCTCGAGCCGACCGTCGAGAAGTACTCGGACGACCAGCTGCGCGCCAAGACCGATGAGTTCCGCCAGCGCGTTGCGGGCGGCGAGTCGCTCGACGTGATCCTGCCGGAGGCGTTCGCCGTCTGCCGGGAGGCGAGCAAGCGCATCCTGAAGATGCGCCACTTCGACGTCCAGCTCATCGGCGGCATGGTTCTGCACTACGGCAAGATCGCTGAAATGCGCACCGGCGAGGGCAAGACGCTCGTCGCGACGCTCGCGGCGTATCTCAACGCTTTGTCGGGCCGCGGCGTGCATGTCGTCACGGTGAACGATTACCTCGCCCAGCGCGACGCCGAATGGATGGCGCGTCTCTACAACTTCCTCGGGCTCTCGTGCGGCGTCAACCTGTCGCAGATGGAGCATTCGCAGAAGCAGGAAGCGTACTCGGCGGACATCACCTACGGCACGAACAACGAGTTCGGCTTCGACTATCTGCGCGACAACATGGTCTACGAGACCAATTCGCGCGTGCAGCGGCCGCTTAATTTCGCGATCGTCGATGAAGTGGACTCGATCCTCATCGACGAGGCGCGCACGCCGCTCATCATCTCCGGCCAGGCGGAAGATCACACGGATCTCTACGTGCGCATGAATGCGCTCCCGCCGCTGCTCGAACAGCAGATCGGCGAAGAGAAGGCGGACGGCACCGGGGTCGAGAAGCCGGGCGACTACACGCTCGACGAAAAAGCGCGCCAGGTGTTCCTGACCGAATCGGGCCACGAGAAGGCCGAGCGCCTGCTCGCCGAGTGGGGTCTGATCGGCGAAGGCGAGAGCCTCTACGCGCCGCAGAACATCACGCTGATGCACCACATCTATGCCGCGTTGCGCGCGCATACGCTCTTCCTGCGCGACCAGCATTACGTGGTGCAGAACGGCGAAGTCGTGATCGTCGACGAATTCACGGGCCGCATGATGAACGGCCGCCGCTGGTCAGACGGTCTGCATCAGGCCGTCGAAGCGAAGGAACACGTCCAGATTCAGGCCGAGAACCAGACGCTCGCGTCCATCACGTTGCAGAACTACTTCCGCATGTACGCGAAGCTGTCCGGCATGACCGGCACCGCGGACACGGAAGCGTACGAATTTCAGGAAATCTACGGCCTCGAAACGGTCGTGATTCCTACGAACCGTCCGCCGAAGCGCGTCGACAAGCAGGACCAGATCTACAAGACGTCGAAGGAGCGTTACGACGCCGTGATTCGCGACATCCGCGATTGCGTCGAGCGCGGCCAGCCGACGCTCGTCGGCACTACTTCGATCGAAGCGTCCGAGCTGCTGTCCGGTCTGTTGAGCCAGCAGAACGTGAAGCACGAAGTGCTCAACGCGAAGCAGCACGCGCGCGAAGCGGCGATCGTCGCGGAAGCGGGACGTCCGGGCGTCGTCACGATCGCGACGAACATGGCGGGTCGCGGCACGGACATCGTGCTCGGCGGCAACGTCGAGAAGCAGGCGTCGTTCATCGAAGCGGATCTGTCGATTCCCGAGAACGAGAAAGCCACGCGCATCCAGAAGCTGCACGACGAATGGCAGGCGCTCCACGATCACGTGAAAGCGGCGGGCGGTCTGCATATCATCGGCACCGAGCGTCACGAGTCGCGCCGTATCGACAACCAGCTGCGCGGCCGCGCGGGCCGTCAGGGCGATCCGGGCTCGTCGCGCTTCTATCTGTCGCTGGATGATCCGCTCCTGCGCATTTTCGCGGGCGACCGCGTGCGCGCGATCATGGATCGCCTGAAGATGCCCGAAGGCGAGCCGATCGAGGCGGGCATGGTCACGCGCTCCATCGAAGGCGCGCAACGCAAGGTCGAAGCGCGCAACTTCGACATCCGCAAGCAACTGCTCGAATACGACGACGTCTCGAACGATCAGCGCAAGGTGATCTACCAGCAGCGCAACGAGCTGCTCGAAGCGAACGATGTGCAGGAAACCATCGCCGCGATGCGTCAGAGCGTGATCGGCGACGTGGTGCGCACGTTCGTGCCGGCGGGCAGCATCGAAGAGCAGTGGGAAGCGCCGGAACTGGAAGAAGTGCTGCGCAACGACTGGTCGCTCGATCTCGCCGTTCAGGAGATGATCAACGAGTCGAACTCGATCGACGCCGAGGAAATCTGCGAAGCGGTGCTCGCCGCCGCCGACGAAGCGTACGAGGCGAAGGTTGCGATGGTGGGCCGCGAATCGTTCAGCGCGTTCGAGCGCTCGATCATGCTGCAGACGCTCGACAGCCGCTGGCGCGAGCATCTCGCCGCGCTCGATCATCTGCGTCAGGGCATCCATCTGCGCGGCTACGCGCAGAAGAACCCGAAGCAGGAATACAAGCGCGAGGCGTTCGAGCTCTTCGCCGCCATGCTCGACGCCGTGAAGCAGGAAGTCACGCGCGTGGTGATGAACGTGCAGATCCAGTCGCCGGAGCAACTCGAAGAAGCCGCCGAGCAGTACGAAGAGATGGGCAGCCATCTGGAGAACGTGTCGTTCACGCACGCGGACTTCAACGCGCCGGCGGCGGACCCGACGCCCGCAGCGGCCGCGGCGAGCGCCACCGCGCAGATGGTCAGCCAGGCGATGGCCACCGGCGACGACATCAGCGTGGCGACCCGCCCGTCGGACGAAGTGCCGAAGGTCGGCCGCAACGATCCCTGCCCGTGCGGCAGCGGCAAGAAGTACAAAAACTGTCACGGTAAGCTGGCGTAATCGGCTGGTGACCGGATCTCAAGCGACGCAGCGATGCGTCGTTTGTCTTTGCAGGACCCATCATTCACGGCGCCGGTTTCGTTCAGCGAAGCGGCGTCAGTCTTTCATAGCGTGCCGGTGGTCCTTGCCGGCACTCGCCACCCTCAGCGAGACGCGAACATGGCCGTCAATTTCCCCTCGATCGATCCCGCAGCGCTTCATCCCGTCGCCGGCGTCACGCTAGGCTGGGCCGAGGCGAACATTCGCAAGCCCAATCGCAAGGACGTGCTCGTCATTCGCGTCGATGAAGGCGCGAGCGTCGCGGGCGTGTTCACGCAGAACCGCTTCTGCGCGGCGCCGGTGACGATCTGTCGCGAGCATCTGGCGGCGGGCAAGGGTATCCGGGCGCTCGTCGTGAATACGGGCAACGCGAACGCGGGCACGGGCGAACCGGGTATGGCGCACGCGCGCGAGACCTGCGCGGAACTCGCGCGCCTCGCGGGTTTAAATGCGCAACAGATTCTGCCGTTCTCGACCGGCGTGATTCTTGAGCCGCTGCCGATCGATCGCCTGAAGGCCGGCCTGCCCGCCGCGCTCGCGAATCAACAGGCCGCGCACTGGTTCGACGCGGCGCAAGCCATCATGACGACGGACACGCTGCCGAAGGCGTCGTCGCGTCAGGTGACGATCGACGGGCACGTGGTCACGCTGTCGGGCATCAGCAAGGGCGCGGGCATGATCCGCCCGAACATGGCGACGATGCTCGGCTTCCTCGCCTTCGATGCCAAGGTCGCGCAACCGGTGCTCGACGAACTCGTGAAGCATGTCGCCGATCGTTCGTTCAACTGCATCACGATCGACGGCGATACGTCGACCAACGATTCGTTCATCCTGATCGCATCAGGTAAATCGAGCCTGCCGGCAATCACATCGACGGATTCGCCCGCCTACGCCGCGCTGCGCGACGCGGTGACGGCAGTCGCGCAGGATCTCGCCCAGCTCATCGTGCGCGACGGCGAGGGCGCGACCAAGTTCATGACCGTCACGGTCGAAGGCGGCAAGGACGCGGCGGAATGCCGTCAGATCGCGTACGCGATCGGCCATTCGCCGCTCGTGAAGACCGCGTTCTACGCGTCGGACCCGAACCTCGGCCGCATTCTCGCGGCGATCGGCTATGCAGGCGTGACAGATCTCGATGTCGGCAAGATCGATCTCTATCTCGATGACGTGCTCGTCGCGAAAGCGGGCGGCCGCAATCCCGCCTACAAGGAAGAAGACGGCCAGCGCGTGATGAAAAAGAGCGAGATCCTGATTCGCGTCGTGCTCGGCCGCGGCAACGCGACGGCGACCGTCTGGACCTGCGATCTTTCGCACGATTACGTGAGCATCAACGCGGACTACCGATCGTAAGCATGGACAAACTCGAACAGTTCCTTAGCCGCGCGGAAGCGGTGCTGGCGCGCATCGAAGGCATGTTGCCGCCGGCGACGCCTGATATCGACTGGGCGTCCGCAGTGGCGTTTCGTTGGCGCAAACGTCAGGGGCGCGGTTTTCTGCAACCCGTCGCGGCCATTTCGGATATCTCGCTCGATGACCTTCAGAACATCGATCGACAAAAAGGCCTGATCCAGCAGAACACGTTGCAGTTCGTGAAGGCGCTGCCCGCGAACAACGTGCTGCTGACCGGCGCGCGCGGCACGGGCAAGTCGTCGCTGATCAAGGCGTGCCTGAACGCGTATTCGAAGGACGGTCTGCGTCTGATCGAAGTCGACAAGGACGATCTGCACGATCTCGGCGATATCGTCGATCTGATCTCCGCGCGGCCCGAGCGCTTCATCGTGTTCTGCGACGATCTTTCCTTCGAGGAAGGCGAGTCGGGCTACAAGGCGCTGAAGGTCGCGCTGGACGGATCGGTCGCGGCGCAATCCGACAACGTGCTGATCTACGCGACGTCGAACCGGCGCCACTTGCTGCCCGAATACATGAGCGACAACGAGACGTACAAGCACACGTCCGATGGCGAAATTCACCCCGGCGAAGTCGTCGAGGAGAAGATTTCGCTGTCCGAGCGCTTCGGTCTGTGGGTCAGTTTCTATCCGTTCAAGCAGGACGACTACCTGTCGATCGTCGGCCATTGGCTGAAGCATTTCGGCTGCGACGCGACCGAAATCGAAAACGCGCGG
Source organism: Caballeronia catudaia (assembly GCF_001544755.2). Lineage (GTDB taxonomy): Bacteria > Pseudomonadota > Gammaproteobacteria > Burkholderiales > Burkholderiaceae > Caballeronia > Caballeronia catudaia. The sequence continues at coordinate 7,615 of NZ_FCOF02000002.1, forward strand.
GGCGATGCGCTCGTCTGGGCGCTCGAACGCGGATCGCGCTCGGGCCGCGTCGCGTGGCAGTTTGCACGCGACTGGTCGGGACGCAAGCAATGACCGATTCGACGGCCGGCTCGACGAGCGACATCGCGCCCGACGGACGCAAGGTGACCGAAGTGGCGGTCGGCGTGATGGTGCAGCACGACGGACGTTATCTGCTCGCTCAGCGGCCCGAAGGCAAACCGTACGAAGGTTACTGGGAATTTCCCGGTGGCAAGCTGGAAGCAGGAGAGAGCGTCGAGGCGGCGCTCGGGCGCGAATTGCATGAGGAACTGGGCATAGACGTCACCGCGTGCCAGCTCTGGCGCACGCTCGAGCACGACTATCCGCACGCGTACGTGCGTCTCTTTTTCTGCAAGGTGACGGGCTGGAAGGGCGCGCCGCGCGGGCGCGAAGGTCAGGCGATTGCCTGGCAGACGCTTCCTGTCGACGTCGCGCCGTTGCTGCCCGCGGCCATTCCGATCCTCGAATGGCTCGAAGAGGAAGAGCGCGAATAGACGCTCGCGCTCAGTTCAGGCCGCCGTGCGAGTCGTCGTCCGGCGGCGTTTCCTGCGAATTCCCCGAGATCTTGTATTTTTCGGCCGCCCACGCGCCGAGGTCGATCTGCTTGCAGCGCTCCGAGCAGAACGGACGAAAACGGTTTTCGGAGACCCAGCGGACATCCTTGCCGCAGGTCGGGCATTTGACGACAGTGGTCATGACAGTTGCGAATCGAGCCGGTGAACGAATTGACGGACGGTATTTGACCATATGAGGCCAAACCGTTCCCGATTCAAAGGCTGCAAAGCGTCAGATGAAACGGCACGTCGACATCGACGGCGCGCGGCTTCAGGTCACCGTCCTGCACCGTGAATCGCACCCACAACATGTACTTGTTCGCGCTCGCTTCAGGAATCACGCGCGTGTCCGGCGATACGCGCACCTGCATCAACTGATACGTGCGGCCGGACAACATCTGCTGGTAGCTGCCCTGCATCGCCATCACTTTCGATGCCTGACCCGATTCGCGCGCGAGCCGCAAGACGATGGTTGCTGCGTCGCGCAGCGCGAGCATCGGCATGACCCATTTCGCGATGTCCTGCCGACGCTCCTCGACGGGCAACTGCTGCCAGGCGTAGTACGACGGCAGGTCGAACTTGCAAGTGCCGCCCGGGATGATCGTGCGGCTGCGAATGCTTGCGAGCCATTCGTTGTCGGCGAGATGCTGGCCGGTCTTGCCGTGCATCTCCGTGAGTCCGGCGAGCGTCTGCTCGATTTCGCCGAGCACGGCTTCGAGCGCTTCCTGCTCGATACCCGGATTGCCGCGGAATGGCGCGAGCGTTTGCCGCTGCCGCTCCAGTTCCTTCATGAGGTCGGCCTTGAGATCCGTGCGGCCTGCGACTTCGGCGATCTCGAAGAGCGTCGTGAGCGCGACATGATGCTCTCGCGCGTCTTCCTGAGTCAGAAAGAACGTGAAGCGCTCGAACAGATCTTCGAGCCGCAGCAGCGTCCGGATGCGCTCGTTGAAGGGATACTCGTAAAGGATCAAGCGCGCTCGCCTCGGCGTAAGTCGGTTGCTTCCTTGAGCGGAAGTGAGCACATTCTAATGCCGCATCCTCACCCTAGCAAATAGGGGCCGATTTGCGCGCCAAAGCGCCAGTTTCGGCGCGATTTTGGGAACTTTTCGAGCATTTCGCTAACTCAGGCGAACGCGCCTCTTCAAGCCGATGCGAGTGACAGATAGCGTGCGTGCAGCACGTCGACTTGCTGCGCGAGCGCGTCGAGCGTCGCGGTTTCGTCGTTGACGACGATGTCGTCGGCTGCGGCGAGGCGCGCTTCGCGGGACGCCTGTTTCGCGATGATCGCCAGCACCTGTTCCCGCGCGAAGCCATTGCGTCGCATGACACGCGCGATTTGCGTCTCGACCGGACAATCCACCACGAGCACGCGCGACACCCGCGCCGCCCATTCTCCGGACTCGACGAGCAGCGGCACCACGACGATGTGATACGGCCCAGGCGCGGCGTTGCGCTGGCGCTCGGTTTCAGCGCGGATCAGCGGATGCACGATGCCTTCGAGGCGGGCTTTCGCGGTGTCGTCGGCGAAGACTAGCGCGCGCATCTTCGCGCGATCGAGCGAACCGTTTTCCGCGATGAAATCGTCGCCGAACTCGCTCGCGATGAGCGGCATTGCAACGCCGCCCGGCGCTGTGATCCGATGCGCGATCAGATCCGTGTCGACGAGCGTCACGCCGCGCGCCGCGAACAGATCCGCGACTGTGCTCTTGCCGCTGCCGATTCCGCCAGTGAGACCGATACAGAACATCCGTCGCGCTCCTTCATCCGAACAAAGCATAGAGCGGCGTGCTCACGAAGAGCGTAATGGCTCCCCCAGCCGCGAGAAACGGCCCGAACGGCAAGGGCTCTTCGAAACGCATGCGCTTCATCCACGTCGCCACGATGCCGAACGCCGCGCCCGCGACGGCCGCGATCAACACGACCTGCGCCAGCGGCGCCCAGCCGAGCCACGCGCCGATTGCGGCAAGCAGCTTGAAGTCGCCGTATCCCATGCCTTCGACGCCGCGCACGAGCTTGAAGAGCCAGTACACGCACCACAGGAACAAGTAGCCCGCGATCGCGCCGGTGACGGCATCGTGCAGTGTTGCGAAGCCGCCTTCGCTGAAATTGACGATGAGCCCGGCCCACAGCAGCGGCAGCGTCAGCACATCGGGAAGATAGCGCGTGTCGTAGTCGATGAGCGCTGCCGCGAGCAAGGTCGCGCACAGCCCGAACGCCGCCACGGCGGGCCAGGATGGCCCGAACGCGTAGAGCGAGAGCGCCGCCAGTGCGCCGGTCGTCAGTTCGATCAGCGGATAGCGCGGACTCACGCGCGCGCCGCATGCCGAGCAACGTCCGCGCAACGCAAGATAACTGAGGACGGGAATGTTCTCCCACGCGCGCAGAACATGCTTGCAATGCGGACACGCGCTACGCGGCACCGCGAGATTGAAGCGCTCGGGGTACGTATCGGCGCCGGACTTCGGCGCGTCCGGCACGACCGCTTCGATTTCGGCGCGCCACGCGCGTTCGAGCAGAACCGGCAGACGATGCACGACGACCGTGAGAAAGCTGCCGATCACGAGGCCGAGCACGACGGCGAACCCATACTGCACCGCGACGGGAAGCGCGGCGAATGCCGACAGATAGCGGCTCGCGAAGTGCGCGGCGGACGGATCGAACGAAGGCTGCATGATGGACGAACGGTTGCTCTGGCCCGCGATGCTACACCACGTTGCCGAGCTGAATGATAGGAAGATACATCGCGATGACGAGCCCGCCCACGAGCGCGCCCAACACGGTGATGACGATCGGCTCGCACAGGCTCGCGAACCCGCCGATGCGCTCGTCGACCTGTCGATCCGCGAGTGTGGCGAGATCGAGCAGCATCGAATCGAGGGAACCCGATTCTTCCGCGACCGCGATCGGCTGCACGACATCTTGCGGAAAGCATCCGGCGGCGCGCATCGCTGCGGCGAGGCGCTCGCCATTGCGCAAGCGCACGGCGATCTCGACGGTCGCGCGGTCGAACACGCGGTTTCCCGTGGCGTGCGTGAGCGAGTCGAAGGCATCGGAGAGGGGCGTGCCGGCGGCGAGCAACGTGCCGAGCGCGCGGCTCCATCGTGCGACGGCGAGCGAGCGCAGTAGCTTACCCGCGAGCGGCAAACGCAGTGCGATGCGATCGGCCGATTCGCGCGCGTCGGGCGAACGCTTCATCCAGTTGAGCAGGACGACCGCCACGACCCCGCACCCGATCACGAGCGGCACACCGATGGTCGCGACGCCATCCGAGAGCGCGAGCACGAAACGCGTTGGCGCGGGCAGCGCGGCGCCGAAGCCGTCGAAGATGGTCTTGAAGGTCGGCACGACGCCGATCAACAAGCCCGCCGTGATCGCGAGCGACAGCAGCAGCACCATGACCGGATAAGTGAGGGCGGCGCGAAGCCGGGCGCGCTGCGAGGCGGCGCGCTCGCGATCGTCGGCAAGACGGGCGAGCACGGCCGGCAAGGCGCCCGCCATTTCTCCGACGGACACCAACTGGCAGTACAGCGCGCCGAATGCCGCGGGATGCTGCGCGAGCGCCGCCGAAAACGGCACGCCGCGCGTGATATCGCGGGCCACTGCGCGAACGATGCGCGGCAGCCCGCCGTCCGTTGCGCTGCCGGCAAGCAATTCGAGCGCGCCGGCGAGCGGCAGTCCGGCGCGCAGCAGGCCGGCGAGCTGGCGCGTGAAGAGCGTGACTTCGGCGGTCTTCGCTTTGGGCGGCGGCGCGGCGCCGAGCATGTCGAGCGCGATCACGATGACGCCTTCCCGCCGTAGCGCCGTGCGCGCCGACAGCGAATCCGCCGCGATGATCTTGCCGCGCTTTTCACGGCCGTCGGCGTCCATGCCGCGCCACGCAAAACGAAGCTCGCTCATCAATCGATCTCCGTCGCTTCCGTTGCCTCGGCGACGCTCGTCACGCCTTCGCGCACGCGTGCGAAGGCCGCGTCGCGCAATGCGGGCATGCCTTGCGCCTGCGCCGCGCGCGAGATCGCATGAGTTGCGGCGCGCGACACGATCAGCTCGCGTATGTCATCGGAGACCGGCATCACCTGATGCACACCGACACGCCCGCGATAACCGATGCCGTGACACGCCGGACAGCCGCGCGGCTCGAACGGATGGAAGCCGTCCGCGAGCGGCAGCGGGGAGGGCGCCCGGCACTGCTCGCAGAGCTTGCGCACGAGCCGCTGCGCCGTGACGAGCCTGAGCGCGGAGGCGAGGTTATAAGGCGCCACGCCGATGTCGATGAGACGCGCGATCGCGGCGGGCGCATCGTTAGTGTGCAATGTCGAGAGCACGAGGTGGCCCGTCTGTGCGGCTTTCACCGCGACATCGGCGGTTTCCGCGTCTCGAATTTCGCCCACCATGATGACGTCCGGATCCTGGCGCATGAACGCGCGCAGCGCCACGGCGAACGTCAGCCCGGCCTTTTCGCGCACGCTCACCTGATTGATGCCCGCGAGCTGAATCTCGACCGGATCTTCGACCGAGCATACGTTGCGCGCTTCGGCGTTGAGCATCTGCAGAAAGCAGTAGAGCGACAGGGTCTTGCCGCTGCCGGTCGGACCGGTCACGAGCACGAGACCGTGCGGCGCGCGAATCGCCGATTCGAGGGTGCGGCTTTGCGTGCCGTCGAGGCCGAGCGCGGCGAGCGACAGGTCCGGCGGCAACGTGTCGAGCCGGCGCAGCACGAGCTTTTCGCCGAAGAGCGTCGGCAGTGAACTGACGCGATAGTCGCCGATGCGCCCGCCCGGCAGATTCAGCCGCAAGCGGCCGTCCTGCGGCACGCGGCGCTCCGCGATATCCATGCGCGACAGCACCTTGATGCGCGTGACGAACGCGTCGCGCAGATGTGGCGGCGGGCGCCCGAGCACATGCAGCGCGCCATCGACGCGCAGCCGGATGCGCCAGTCGTGCTCGGCCGGCTCGACGTGAATATCGGAAGCGCCGCGCTCGGCGGCGTCACGCAGGGTTTCGGTGAGCAGCGAGACGGCGGGCGTCTCGTGGTCGGCCGCCGCGTCGACCGTGGCGCCGGGCGGTCGCGCCGGGCGCGCGAAAGTGTCGAAGGCGTCGCGGGAAGGGGAAATCATGGGCGTCGTGCGGTCGGAGTCGAGATGATCCGATCATCCCGCTCGCGAACGCCTTCGGCCAGTCGTCCGAATGGCTAACGCAGCGCGTGTTTCGGCGCCCCGTCCGGCCGAAAAATCTTCACCGTGCGGATCGCCTGATCGTCGCTGCGCATGACTTCGACGGTTACGTTGCCGATGCGCATCGAAACGTCGCCGTCCGGAATGTCTTCGAGCGTTTCGAGAATCAGCCCGTTGAGCGTTTTCGGGCCGTCCGTCGGCAGCGTCAGATGCAGCCAGCGGTTCAGCTCGCGCAGCGGCATGCTGCCCGCGACGATGCACTCGCCGTTGTCATCCCAGCCGCCGCGAGAGCCGGCGCCGCGCGGGATAGTCGTCGTGAATTCGCCGATCAGTTCCTCGATGATGTCCTCGGGCGTGACGAGCCCTTGCAATTCGCCGTACTCGTTGACCACGATCGCAATGCGGTGGCCGCTTTCCTGGAAGTACTGCAATTGCTGGAAGACGGGCGTTCCGACCGGCACGAAATACGGTTCGGCGAGCAGTTGACGCAGCGTTTCGCGTTCGAGTTCCTGGTTATGCAGCGCCGAGAGCGTCTTGCGCACGTGCAGGATGCCGAGCACGCGGTCAATGTCGCCCTGATAGACCACCAGCTTGTTGTGATAGCAGGTTTCGAGCTGATGCAGGATCTGCTCGAACGGCGCGTCGAGATCCAGCGCTTCGATGCGCCGGCGCGGAATCATCACGTCATCTACCGTGATGTTCTCCAGATCGAACAGATTGAGCAGGATGCTGCGGTGCTTGGTCGGCATGAAGCTGCCGGTTTCGAGCACGATGGTGCGCAACTCTTCGGGCGAGAGGCGTTGATCGCGCTTGTTTTTCGTGTTGATGTGCAGCGCGGCCAGAATCGCGTTGGCGAACAGATTGACGAACCAGATGAGCGGCCGCGCGATGCGCATGAGCGGCGCGAGCACGAGGCTCGCGGGCAGCGCGACCTTTTCGGGATACGTCGCGCCGACGATCTTCGGCGCGATCTCCGCAAACACGATAATCAGAAACGCGATGACGCCCGTCGTGATCGACAGGACGAGATTGTTATGGCCGAACGTGCGCAGCGCGATCGAGGTGGTGAGCACCGGGATGATCGTGTTGATCAGATTGTTGCCGATCAGGATCACGGAAAGAAGCTGGTCGGTCTTCGCGAGCAGCCCTTGCGTGGTGCGGGCGCGCAGCGATCCCTGGCTAGCCAGATATTTCAGTCGGTGGCGATTGAGCGCCATCATCGACGTTTCGGAGATCGAGAAGAAGCCGGAAAGGACGAGAAGCAGGAAAATAGCGCAAATTTGCGCCCATAAGGGAAGGTTGTCCACGCGGTGATCGGGTAGGGGCGGAGATGGGAGGCAATATAGCAGACGGGCCGGGAAGCCTGCCCTCGGCCTTTTGGTCAATATTCGCGGTTCTGTGCGCGGAAAGAAAAAACCCGCATGGCGGACCATGCGGGTTTTTTTGCAATTCTGGTCGGGGTGAGAGGATTCGAACCTCCGGCCTCTACGTCCCGAACGTAGCGCTCTACCAGGCTAAGCTACACCCCGAATTCGACCAACTTGGACTCTTACTTCGTTTCAGTCTCGTTCAAGACTGTCTCGATGTCGAGTAAGAACATAATTCTAGCAAGCTTTCCTTGAAAATGGAATCAGGAAACGAAGATATTGCATGGGCCGCTGCTTCGGCTTCTTTTCGGGCGCATTCCAGCGTGTGATCCAGTGCGCCCGAAGTCGTGATCGCGTGGAAGATCGTGTCGAAACGGTCCGTGCCACCCTGCTCGATCGCTTCGCGCGCAAGCGCCGCCTGCTCGGGCGTCCCGTGCTCCATCAGATAGATGAGCGGAAGCGTGGGCTTGCCTTCGCGCAGGTCGTCGCCGGCGTTTTTGCCCATCGATTCGGGCGTGCCGGTGTAATCGAGCCAGTCATCCATGATCTGGAACGCCGTACCGATGCGCCGGCCGAACTCCGCCGCCGCCGCTTCGGTGCGCGCATCCGCGCCCGAGAGCACCGCGCCCAGTTGCGCCGCCGCTTCGAACAGCTTCGCCGTCTTGTAGCGGATCACCTGCATGTAGCGCGCTTCGTCGACGTCCGGATCGTGCATGTTGAGCAACTGCAGCACCTCGCCTTCCGAGATGATGTTGGTCGCGACCGACAGAATCTCCATCACGCGCATCTTGCCGACGCTCACCATCATCTCGAACGAGCGCGAGTAGAGAAAGTCGCCGACCAGCACGCTCGCCGCGTTGCCGAACAGCGCGTTCGCCGTCTTGCGGCCGCGGCGCAGGTCGGATTCGTCGACGACATCATCGTGCAGCAGCGTCGCCGTGTGGATGAACTCCACCACGGCCGCCAGTTCGTGGCGATGGCCGGTCGTGTCGCCGAGCGCGCCCGAAACCAGCAGCAGCAGCGCCGGACGCAGCCGCTTGCCGCCCGCGCCGATGATGTACTCCGAGATCTGGTTGATCAGCATCACTTCTGATGCCAGGCGCTGCCGGATGACGCGATTGACCTGCTGCATGTCCTCGGCGATCGGGGCGAGCAGCGCGGCGGCGTTGGGAGAGGAAGTGGCGGTGGACGACATGATCGGCATTAAAGGTAATCCGGCGGATTATAAGGCGAATCCGACGGACGACGCGTTTCCGGATGTCGAATCGTGACGCGTCGGCGAAATTCGCGCGTGTTTCGAGGTCGTTTCGCCGAGGATGGCGCCTTGCGGCCCCTCTCACCGTAGCCGTTGCTGCACTTTGACGCCGAGCGTAACTCTCTGTATAATCGCGTGTTTTCCCCGCGTGGTGCGTGGAAAGAAGTTAAGTTTCCCGCACGAGCGGGAAAGAATTTTGAGTGAGGTTCTCAATGTACGCGGTCATAAAAACCGGCGGCAAGCAGTATAAGGTTGCCGTTGGCGAAAAATTGAAAGTAGAACAGATACCGGCAGACATTGACGCTGAAATCACGCTCGACCAGGTTCTCGCAGTAGGCGAAGGCGAATCGATTCAGTTCGGTACGCCGCTGGTCAGTGGGGCTTCCGTCAAAGCTACCGTCGTGTCGCAAGGTCGTCACAAGAAAGTGACCATCTTCAAGATGCGTCGCCGGAAGCACTACCAAAAGCACGCTGGCCACCGCCAGAACTACACCGAACTGCGCATCGACGCGATCAACGCGTAAGTGCATCGGGTAAGGAGCTAAGTAAATGGCACACAAAAAAGCAGGCGGGTCTTCCCGCAACGGCCGCGACTCCGAGTCGAAACGCCTCGGCGTGAAGGTGTACGGCGGCCAGGCAATCAACGCGGGCGGCATCATCGTTCGCCAGCGCGGCACGCGCATGCATCCGGGTGAGAACGTCGGCATCGGCAAGGATCACACCCTGTTCGCACTGACCGACGGCCACGTGAAGTTCGTGACCAAGGGCGCCGCACGGAAGCACACGGTCGTCGTCGTCCCGGCAGCGTAAGTTTTTACGCACGGGCTTCAGGACCGGAAAAATGGCCCCGCGAAGTTCGCGGGGCCATTTTCATTTGGTGCGATCAACTCGAATCATGAGTGACCGCAAAAGTCGGTCACGGCAAAATACAGCAAACACGGGACGGAGCAACGCATGAAGTTCATTGACGAAGCGAGGATCGAAGTCATCGCCGGCGACGGGGGAGATGGCAGCGCGTCGATGCGCCGCGAGAAGTTCGTCCCGTTCGGCGGTCCGGACGGCGGCGACGGCGGCCGCGGCGGTAGCGTCTACGCGATCGGCGATCGCAATATCAACACGCTGATCGATTACCGGTTCTCCAAAAAGCATCAGGCGCGCAATGGCGAAAACGGCCGCGGCGCGGACTGCTACGGCAAAGGCGGCGACGACATCACGCTGCGCATGCCGGTCGGCACGATCATTTCGGATCAGGAAACGGGCGAGATCATCGCGGACCTGACCGAGCACAATCAGCAGGTGCAGATCGCGCAGGGCGGCGCGGGCGGCCTCGGCAACCTGCATTTCAAGTCGAGCACGAACCGCGCGCCGCGTCAGAAAACCGATGGCAAGCCGGGCGAGCGCCGCATGCTCAAGCTCGAACTGAAAGTGCTCGCCGATGTCGGCTTGCTCGGCATGCCGAACGCAGGCAAGTCCACGTTCATTTCGTCGGTATCGAACGCGCGGCCGAAGATCGCGGATTATCCGTTCACGACGCTCGCGCCGAATCTCGGCGTGGTGCGCGTCGGGCCGAGCAAGAGCTTCGTGATCGCCGACATTCCCGGCCTGATCGAAGGCGCGGCGGAAGGAGCGGGCCTCGGACATCGCTTCCTGCGTCACTTGCAGCGCACCGGCGTGCTGCTGCATCTCGTCGACATGGCGCCGTTCGATGAAAACGTCGATCCGGTCGCGGAAGCGAAGGCCATCGTCAACGAACTGCGCAAGTACGACGAGACGCTCTACGAGAAGCCGCGCTGGCTCGTGCTGAACAAGCTCGACATGGTGTCGGAAGACGAGCGCGAAGCGCGCATCGCCGATTTCGTCGAGCGGTTCGAGTGGGACGGTCCGGTCTTCGAGATTTCCGCGCTGACGGGCCAGGGCTGTGAAGCGCTCACGTATGCGATCTACGATTACATTTCGCAGCATTCGGACGCGTCACGCGCGGCGGAAGCGGAAGATCTGGCCGCCGACGTGCGTTTTCGGGACGATGCGCGCGACGACGGCGCCGCGAAGGAATAAACGCAACCACGAGGAGAAAGCGCACGATGCGTTCGGTCATCGCCGCTGCGAAGCGAATCGTAGTGAAAGTGGGATCCAGCCTCGTCACCAACGACGGGCGCGGACTCGACCATGCGGCCATCTCTCGCTGGGCGGCGCAGATCGCGGCGCTGCGCGAGCAGGGCAAGGAAGTCGTGCTCGTGAGCTCGGGCGCGATCGCGGAAGGCATTCACCGGCTCGGCTGGACGAAGCGGCCACGCGAGATCGATGAATTGCAGGCCGCCGCCGCAGTCGGCCAGATGGGTCTCGCGCAGGTCTACGAAAGCAGCTTCGGCGCGCACAACATCCGTACCGCGCAGATTCTGCTGACGCACGCGGATCTCGCCGACCGCGAACGCTATCTGAATGCGCGCTCCACATTGCTCACGCTGCTGCGCCTGGGCGCCGTGCCGATCATCAACGAGAACGACACGGTCATCACCGACGAGATCAAGTTCGGCGATAACGACACGCTCGGCGCGCTGGTCGCGAACCTGATCGAAGGCGATGCGCTCGTCATCCTGACTGACCAGCGCGGTCTCTTCACCGCCGATCCGCGCAAGGACCCGAACGCGACGCTCGTCGAACAGGCCGATGCCGGCACGCCCGAACTCGAGCAGATGGCCGGCGGCGCGGGTTCGAGCCTCGGGCGCGGCGGCATGCTGACCAAGATACTCGCGGCGAAGCGCGCGGCGCATAGCGGTGCGAACACGGTGATCGCGAGCGGTCGCGAAGCCGATGTGTTGACGCGCCTCGCGTCCGGCGAACTGATCGGCACGCAACTCATCGCGCGCATGGCACGCATGGCGGCGCGCAAGCAGTGGATGGCGGATCACTTGCAGGTGCGCGGGCACGTCGTGATCGACAACGGCGCGGTGCGCAAGCTCACCGACGACGGCAAGAGCCTGCTGCCGATCGGCGTGATCGACGTGAAGGGCGCGTTCGATCGCGGCGAGGTGATCGCGTGCATCGACGATCAGGGGCGCGAGGTCGCGCGCGGCATCACGAACTACAGCAGTTCGGAGGCGCGGCTGATTCATCGGCGGCCGAGCGGGGAGATCGAAACCGTGCTCGGGTACATGCTGGAGCCCGAGCTGATCCATCGAGACAATCTCGTGCTCGTCTGAAGCGAAAAACGAAAACGCCCGCTGATCCAGCGGGCGTTTTCACTTTGGCGCGCGGTGAAATCAGCGCACGTTGATCGAGCTCTGCGTGCGCTTGTACTGAATGTTGTTGACGATCTGCTTCGCCGTGCCGACCGGCAGCTTGCTCGCGCAGAAATAATCCTGATAGAGCGCCGCCTGATACGCGTTCAGCTCACCGTTCTCGATGCGTTTGAAATCGAACGCGACACCCTGATCCCAGCCGTTCTGATCGTCGTTGATGCTTGCGTAACGGCGCCATTCGTAGGTGTCGCAACGAATGCCTTCGTAGTTGACATTGCGCGCGCCCGCCGGACTCGTTACGACGATCACGTAACGCACGACGCCGTCTTTGCCGACCGTGAGCGACGTTTTATCGACGGCGAAGGTGAGCGGCGTGTTCTGCGAAACGTTGAAGGCGAGCAGATTCGATGCTTGCGGCAGGGGCGGCATCGTGTCGATCTTTTCCTCGGTCCAGTTCGGCTTGCGATCGAGCAGATAGGTGAACACGCCGTCGTCTTGCGTGGACGGCGCTTTGTTGCTGGAGCAGCCGGCGAGCACGGCAAGCGCTGCCGCAGATGCTGCGAGTACCGCGAGTGAGGCGTTCACTTTCAATTGGGTCTTCCCGAAAAACATGCGCGCGGACCGCGAAGCCCCGGCCCGGCGAAACAAAGCGAGATGGCACGGCGAGAAGTTCGCCGTGCCATCGATCGCAATCGAGTTGAGTGTCAACGTGTGCAATGAACTGCTGCGATCTGTCTCACGAGGAGCGCTGGATGATCACATGCACTTCTTCGCTGACCGTGCATTCTGCCTGAACCGCCGCGCCGGAGGCAGTAACAGCAGGTGCTTCGATCGTCATCGTCTGCAGCACGCGCGGATAGCGCGGCCCGTGATGCGCGGCACGCTCGCCGCGTTCGCCGCGGGAGTTGGTGCGCCGCAGGAAGCGGGACAGCTCGGTGAGAGCCATTTGATAAACGTCACGCTTGAACTCGATAACCGCATCCAGCGGCACCCAGTATTCGTTCCAGCGCCAGGCATCGAATTCCGGATGGTCCGTCGCGCGCAGGCAGATGTCGCAATCGCGTCCTACCATGCGCAGCAGAAACCAGATCTGTTTCTGACCGCGATAGTGTCCGCGCACCTCACGCTTGATGAACTTGTCCGGCACCTCATAACGCAGCCAGTCGCGCGTGCGACCGACAACTTTCACGTGCTCCGGAAGCAGACCGGTTTCTTCGTGTAACTCCCGATACATGGCTTGCACGGGGGTCTCGCCGTATTTGATGCCCCCTTGCGGAAACTGCCAGGAATGTTCACGCAGTCGCTTGCCCCAAAACACTTCGTTGCGCGCGTTCAAGAGGATGATGCCGACGTTCGGGCGAAAGCCTTCACGATCCAGCATACAGCCACCTTCAAATCCTTTAAAATTGCTTTGATTATAAACAGTTAACGGACCCCGCGCATCGGTTCGAACCCGCGGCGCGCACCTGCATGCGGGCATGAATTTCTCGCGCCGGGTTCACGGCTCTTTGCCAGGGTTTGCGGAAGACGGCAAAATCTTCTTCTTCATGCAGAGCCGTCGACCGTTTCAGTCGCTCACCTTCGATACGCCAGCTCCGGCGCCACACCGGCTCCGAAGCGCGCGCCGCTTTTGGAAAATTTGAATGAAAGCATCCCGTTTCTTCATCGGCACCCTGAAAGAAGCTCCCGCCGACGCCGAGATCGTCAGCCACAAGCTGATGATGCGCGCCGGCATGATCCGCCGCGTCGCGGGCGGCATCTACGATTACATGCCGATCGGCCTGCGCTCGGTGCGCAAGGTCGAAGCCATCGTGCGTGAAGAGATGAACCGCGCGGGCGCGCTCGAACTGCTGATGCCCGCCGTGCAGCCCGCCGAGCTGTGGCAGGAGTCGGGCCGCTGGGAGCAGTACGGCCCGGAACTTCTGCGCTTCAAGGACCGCCACGAGCGCGATTTCGTGATGGGCCCGACGCACGAGGAAGTCGTGACGGACATCGCGCGCCGCGAGATCAAGAGCTATCGGCAGTTGCCGGTGAACTTCTACCAGATCCAGACGAAGTTCCGCGACGAAATCCGTCCGCGTTTCGGCGTGATGCGCGGCCGCGAGTTCATCATGAAGGACGCCTATTCCTTCGATAAGGACCTCGACGGCCTCGCCGAGACGTATCGCAAGATGTACGACGCGTACGTGCGCATCTTCACGCGCATCGGTCTCGACTTCCGCGCGGTCGCGGCGGACAACGGCTCGATCGGCGGCAGCGGCTCGCACGAATTTCACGTGATCGCCGAGACGGGCGAGGACGACATCGCGTATTGCCCGAGTTCGGACTACGCGGCCAACGTCGAAGCGGCCGATGCCTTGCCGCTCATCGCGCAACGCGCCGCCCCCACGGAAGCGTTGAAGAAGACGCCGACGCCCGGCGCCGCGAAATGCGAGGCGGTCGCGCAGCTTCTGAGCATTCCGCTCGAGAAGACCATCAAGTCGATCGTGCTCGCGACGGAGAACGAAGGCGCCGAGCCGACCATTTGGCTCTTGATGCTGCGCGGCGATCATTCGCTCAACGACATCAAGACGAGCAAGCTGCCGGGCCTCGCGGGCTATCGTTTTGCGACGGAAGCCGAAATTATCGAATGGTTCGGCACGCCGCCGGGCTATCTCGGCCCGATCGGCACGAAAAAGCCGGTGCGCGTGATCGCGGATCGCACGGTCGCGAACATGAGCGATTTCGTCGTCGGCACGAACGAGGTCGATTACCACACGACCGGCGTGAACTGGGGCCGCGATCTGCCCGAGCCGGAAGTGGCGGATATCCGCAATGTCGTCGCGGGCGATCCGTCGCCGGACGGCAAGGGCGCACTGGAAATCTGCCGTGGCATCGAAGTGGGCCACGTGTTCCAGCTCGGCACGAAGTATTCGGATTCGATGGGCGCGACGTTCCTCGACGAGAACGGCAAGCCCGCGCCGATGCAGATGGGCTGCTACGGCATCGGCGTGACGCGTGTGCTGGGCGCGGCGATCGAACAGAACTTCGATGACAAGGGCATCATCTGGCCGGAAGCCATCGCGCCGTTCGAAGTCGTGATCTGCCCGATGGGCTACGACCGCAGCGACGCCGTGCGCGAGCAGGCCGACAAGCTCTACGCAACGTTGCAGCAAGCGGGGATCGACGTGATTCTCGACGATCGCGGCGAGCGTCCGGGCGTGATGTTCGCGGACTGGGAGCTGATCGGCGTGCCGCATCGCATCGTGATCGGCGATCGTGGTCTGAAGGAGGGCAAGTTGGAGTATCAGGGCCGCCGCGATACCGAAGCCACGCTGCTGCCGGTCGATGAAGCCGCTGACGCCGTCATCGGAAAAGTGCGGGCCGCGCTCGGGAAGTAATGCAGTACAACTTCCTTTCGGCGACGATCCTGCTGCTGCTGATCACCGATCCGCTCGGCAACATTCCGATCTTCATCAACGCGTTGCGCGGCGTCGCGAAAGAGCGGCGCCGCGTCGTGATCTTGCGGGAAGTCGCGATCGCGTTCGGCATCCTGCTGGTGTTCATGATGGCGGGCGACCGCTTTCTGCGCGCGATGAATCTGACGGATTTGTCGTTGCGCATCGGCGGCGGGATCGTGTTGTTTCTGATCGCATTGCGGATGATTTTCCCGCATCCGGACGGCGCGATGGGCGGCGATTCTCGCGGCGGAGAACCTTTGATCGTGCCGCTCGCGATTCCGGCGCTGGCCGGGCCGTCGGCGCTCGCGACGGTGATGCTGCTGACGTCGCAGGCGCCGGGCAAGATGCTCGAATGGGTCGGCGCGCTGACCGTCACGATGATCGTCTGCGCGACGGTGCTGGTCCTTGCCGAGAAGATTCAGCAGTGGCTCGGCGAGCGTGTCGTCACTGCGTTCGAGAGATTGATGGGGCTCGTGCTAGTGGCGATTTCCGTCGAGATGATGTTGACGGGGATACGCACTTTCGTGCATCAGCTTCAATGAAAAAAGCGGCCGGTCGGCCGCTTTCTTTTTGCGAGGCGCGAATCACGCGCCCTCGGTCAACGCCCGAATCGTCGGCAGATTCCGCCAATAGCCTTTCGCATCCATCCCGCACCCGAACACGTACCGATCCGGCACTTCGAAACCGCAGAAATCCGGGCGCAGCGGCTTCGCCTTCGGGATGATCTTTTCGCACAGCACCGCCGACAGAAACGTCTTCGCGCCCATCGCCATGATGCGGTCGCGGATTGCGGCCATCGTTTCGCCTTCGTCGAGGATGTCGTCGAGCACGAGCACCACGCGGTCCTTCACCGATTCCGCCGGCGCCACGCGCCATTGCATCTCGCTGCCGCCCTTGATGGCGTTGCGATAGCGCGTCAGGTGGATGTAATCGAATTCGAGCGGGAAATCCAGATGCGGCAGCAGCATGCCGGTGAACACGGCCGCGCCCCCCATCACCGAAAGCACGAGCGGGAAGTCGTCTTGCGTCGCCGCCTTGATGGACGAGGCCATCTTGCCGATGGATGCGTTGACTTCGTCAGCCGTCACGATCTCTTCGGAGTGGCTGAAAATATGGAGGGCTTCTTCGCGATTCATAAGGGGAAGCGGGAAAGGCTGACTTCTTAGTGTGGAAAAAAACGGCGGCGTGCGCCATATGATAAACCCGCGCTTCTTTCGAGTCGGACGACCGAAGAGGACGCGGGTTCAATAAAAGTGTGTGTCAGCGCATGCCGGGCAACATGCCCTTCATGCCGCGCATCATTTTCTGAAGGTTGCCGCCCTTCAGCTTCTTCATCATGCCGCGCATCTGCTCGTACTGATTGAGCATGCGGTTCACTTCCTGCACGTGCACGCCTGCGCCCGCGGCAATGCGGCGTTTGCGCGCGGCCTTGATGAGCTCGGGCTTCGCGCGCTCCTTGATGGTCATGGAGTTGATGATGCCTTCCATGCGGCGCATCTGTTTCTCGGCGTTGTTCATGTCCGCGCCTTGCGCCGCCTGCTGGAACTGCGCCGGCAGTTTGTCCATGAGCGATGACAGGCCGCCCATGTTCTTCATCTGCGCGAGTTGCGCCTTGAAGTCGTTCAGGTCGAAGTCGCCGCCTTTCTTGACCTTGTCGGCGAGCTTCTGCGCGGTGGCCGTATCGACGCCGCGCTGAGCCTCCTCGACGAGCGCCAGAATGTCGCCCATGCCGAGAATCCGGTTCGCCATGCGGTCCGGATGGAAGACTTCGAGGCCGTCGAGCTTTTCCGCGACGCCGACGAACTTGATCGGCTTGCCCGTGACGTGACGCACCGAGAGCGCCGCGCCGCCGCGCGAATCGCCGTCGAGCTTGGTGAGCACGACGCCGGTGAGCGGCAGCGCGTCGTTGAACGCTTTGGCCGTGTTGACGGCGTCCTGACCCAGCATGGCATCGACGACGAAGAGCGTTTCAGCGGGCTTCAGCAGCGTGTGCAGCTCGCTGATCTCGTTCATCATCGCTTCGTCGATGCCGAGGCGGCCGGCCGTATCGACGATCACGACATCGTGATAATGGCGCTTTGCCCAGTCGATCGCCGCGCGCGCGATGTCCGCGGGCTTCTGATTCGGCTCCGACGGGAAGAAATCCGCGCCGACCTGTTCGGTCACCGTCTGCAACTGACGAATAGCAGCGGGGCGATAAACGTCGACGGAAACGGTGAGCACCTTCTTCTTGCTCTTCTCACGCAAGATCTTGGCGAGCTTGCCGGTGGTCGTGGTCTTACCCGCGCCCTGGAGACCGGCCATCAGAATGACCGCGGGCGGCGCGACGGCAAGATTCAGTTCGGCGGCCTTGCCTTCGTAATCGCCGCCGATCACGGCTGTCAGTTCTTTCTGCACGACGCCGACGAGCGCCTGACCCGGCGACAGGCTCGACAGTACTTCCTCGCCGAGCGCCTTTTCCTTCACCTTCGCGATGAACTCGCGCACGACCGGCAGCGCCACGTCCGCTTCGAGCAGCGCCAGACGGACTTCCCGCAACATCTCTTGCGTGTTGGCCTCGGTGAGCCGAGCCTCGCCACGGAGCGTCTTGACGACGCGCGCCATCCGTTGAGTCAGATTATCGAGCATGGGGAAATGGTAGAAAATGCGGCCCTTTTTCGATGCAAAACGACGTGCCGCCCCGCGCTGACGCAAGGGGGAAACCGTCGTGGATCAAGGGCCTAGTGTAAACTTCGAACATGGATATTGTACTGTATGCCCTCACTGCGCTTCTCTACGGCGGACTGGCCGTGGCGGGCTGGCGCGCGCATCGCCACACGGCCGTGGAGCCGGCGCTGGCCGGCGTGCCTACGGGCATCGCGCCGGCCGCTGCGCCCAAAAAGTCGCCGGACATGAGCGCGGGCATGGGTCATTCGGGCCGCGCTCTATTATTAATAGCGCTGCTCGTGCACGGCCTGCTGCTGCACACGACGATCTTCCCCCAGAACGCGATGGTCTTCGGCTTCGCGTTCGCGCTCTCCGCGATGTTCTGGCTCGGCGCGGGCATCTACTGGATCGAAAGTTTCTTCTTCCCGCTCGACGGCTTGCGTCTGCTCGTGCTGCCGCTCGCGTGCATCGCGTCGCTGTTGCCGCTCCTGTTCGGCGGCGTGCGCGTGCTCTCGTATTCCGCCGCGCCGATGTTCAAGCTGCACTTCCTGATCGCGAACATCGCGTACGGGCTGTTCGCGATCGCCGCGCTGCACGCCGTGCTCATGCTCATGCTCGAACGCCGCCTGCAACGCATGCGCGGCATGGCCACGCGTCATACCGGCAACGGCTGGCTCACGAGTTGGCTGGACACGCTGCCGCCGCTGCTGACGCTCGAAAAACTGCTGTTCCGTCTGATCGCGGCCGGTTTCGTGCTGCTCACGCTCACGCTCGTGTCGGGCATCGCGTTCAACGAACAACTGGTCGATCGCGCATTGCGCCTCGATCACAAAACCGTGTTCGCCTTCCTCTCCTGGCTGATGTTCGGCGCGCTGCTCACCGCGCGCCGCATCTCCGGATGGCGCGGACGCGCCGCGTTGCGCTGGGTGCTCGCTTCGTTCGCCGCGCTGCTGCTCGCGTATGTCGGCAGCCGCTTCGTGTTCGAAGTGCTGCTGCATCGCGCGGTCGTCTGAGCGCGGGAAGGGCGCACTTTTATCGGCATTTGAAACGATGCGAAATTTCATCTTCCTTATCGTCCTGTTCTTTGTGTTCCAGTGGCTCCTGAAGAAACTGCGCCGCGCGAACGAGCGCGCGCAGCAGGGCGATGCACAAGCGGGCGGCGCGACCGCCGGAGGCGCGTCCGGCGCGCGTCGGACGAACCACGGCAACGGCGCCGCTTCGCACGACGCGCCGCAGCTCGCCGATCCGCTCATCCGCTGCGCGCAATGCGGCGTGCATACGCCGCGCAGCGAATCCATCGTTGTCGCGGGCCAGCGCTTCTGCTGCGCCGATCACGCGCGCCACTACGCGGCTCGTCCGACCGGCCGCGACGCGCGATGAACGCTCACGTCCCATCGAAGCGGGATCCGCACATCGACGCGCAAGGCTGGCTCACGAACGCGACGCGCCTGCCGTCGCCAAACTTCGAGGGGCGTCCGGACAACGCGGCGCCGACGCTCATCGTCGTGCACAACATCAGCTTGCCGCCCGATGATTTCACAACGAACGCGATCGCCGATTTCTTCCTCAACACGCTCGATCACGATGCGCATCCGTACTTCGATCACCTGCGCGGCACGCGCGTGTCGGCGCACTTCGTGATCCGCCGCGACGGCGAGACGCAGCAGTTCGTCTCCTGCGATGAACGCGCGTGGCACGCGGGCGTCTCGTCGTTCTGCGGACGCGAGCGCTGCAACGATTTTTCGATCGGCATCGAGCTCGAAGGCAGCGACCGCGTGCCGTTCGAAGACGCGCAATACGAAGCGCTCGCGCGGCTTGCGCGCATCATCGTGAAGCGCTATCCGATCGACGCGGTGGCCGGTCATTCCGACATCGCGCCCGGCCGCAAGACCGATCCCGGTCCTCACTTCGACTGGCCGCGCCTGCGTCACGACAGCGCGCTGCCACCGTCCTTCTTCCCCTTTCTGTCGAACATCTGACGCGGCGTACGGTCTTTCTCGCTGCGGCGCAACAGCGTCGCGCGCGAGGCCTTGCCGTGCTTTGCGACAGCAAAAGTCAACCCCGCGGTGGCATGTCGAAGGTAAATAAAACTTTTTGAGACTGCCCGGATGTCCACTATACTTGGTGCCGAAAGACGTACTTGGCACTAGATCTTGTGTTGTTGTGGCGGCGCCCGCTCAGCAGAGCCGGCGCCGCCGGCTCTCCGGCGTAGAAGAAGTTTGGCTGGCCCGGGGCGATGCGCGAGGCGGTTCTCTTTGCGAGGAGAGCGTCGCCGGGCGCATCGGGCGTCAGCGAGCAGCACCGTGAAGAAGGCAAGCTAGCGAGCGCGAGTTGCGTCGACCGACACCGCGCGCCAACGCGGGCACCGCATGAGACGCCAAGAACAATGCGGGCCGTAAGCGCCGCGATTCGTGTTATCCGGCCTGCTGCATTCACAGCCCGGCTATACCGCCAAAACACCGCGCGACGGTCATGAAGTTTCGTGACGTGCGGGGCATAAGTGATAAATCCGCGGACCATCCGCATCATTCGAACACCAGGAGTTTTGCACATGCAAACCACCGAGAACGCCACGACTTCCTTCGAAGGCGCCTCCGCACAGCCGAAGGGCGGTGCGCAAGCCGTGGGCGCCGAGGCGCTCGCGCCGAACACGACGTTTGCCGACTACAAAGTCATCCGTCGGAACGGAAGCGTGGTGTCGTTCGAGCCGACGAAGATCGCGATCGCCGTGACGAAGGCGTTCATCGCCGTCAATGGCGGCCAGGGCGCCGCGTCCGCGCGTGTGCGCGAGCTCGTCGATCAACTGACGCAAGCAGTCGTGCGCGCGCTCGTGCGCAGCCGTCCGCATGGCGGCACGTTTCACATCGAAGACATTCAGGATCAGGTCGAGCTCGCGCTGATGCGCGGCGGCGAGCACAACGTCGCGCGCGCTTACGTGCTGTATCGCGAGAAGCGCACGCAGCAGCGTTCGCAAGAGCGCTCGTCCGCGCAAAACGCGCAGGGTCATGAAGGCGGCGTCATCAACGTGACGGACAACGGCGTCACGCATCCGCTCGACATGGACGCGCTCAAGGGGCTGATCGTTTCCGCATGCGCGGATCTGGGCGAAGCGGTGTCCGCCGAGCCGATCGTCGCGGAAACGGTGAAGAACCTGTACGACGGCGTGCCGATGTCGCAGGTCTACGACTCGGCCATCCTCGCCGCGCGCACGATGATCGAAAAGGACCCGGCGTACAGCCAGGTCACGGCGCGCATCCTGCTGCACACGATCCGCCGCGAAATTCTCGAAGGCGAAGTGACGCAAGCAGAAATGGGCGAGCGCTACGCCGAATACTTCCCGCTGTTCATCAAGCGCGGCGTCGAAGCCGGCCTGCTCGACGACAAGCTCCAGCAGTTCGACCTGAAGCGCCTGGGCGCCGCGCTCGACGCGAACCGCGATCTGCAATTCGGCTATCTCGGCCTGCAGACGCTGTACGACCGTTACTTCCTGCACGTCGAAGGCACGCGCATCGAGTTGCCGCAGGCATTCTTCATGCGTGTCGCGATGGGTCTGTCGCTGAACGAAATCGACCGCGAGGCGCGCGCCATCGAGTTCTACAACGTGTTGTCGTCGTTCGACTTCATGTCGTCGACGCCGACGCTGTTCAACTCGGGCACGCATCGCTCGCAGCTCTCCTCGTGCTATCTCACCACCGTCGCCGACGACCTCGACGGCATCTACGAAGCGCTCAAGGAAAACGCGTTGCTTTCGAAGTTCGCTGGCGGCCTCGGCAACGACTGGACGCGCGTGCGTGCGCTCGGCTCGCACATCAAGGGCACGAACGGCAAGTCGCAGGGCGTCGTGCCGTTCCTGAAGGTCGTGAACGACACGGCCGTCGCGGTGAATCAGGGCGGCAAGCGCAAGGGCGCGGTGTGCGCGTACCTGGAGTCGTGGCACCTCGACATCGAGGAATTCCTGGAGTTGCGCAAGAACACGGGCGATGACCGTCGCCGCACGCACGACATGAACACGGCGAACTGGATTCCCGACCTGTTCATGAAGCGTGTGATCGAAGGCGGCGACTGGACGCTGTTCTCGCCGTCCACGTGCCCGGACCTGCACGACCTGTTCGGCGCGGACTTCGAAAAGGCGTACGTCGCTTACGAAGAGAAAGCCGCACGCGGCGAGATCAAGCTGTTCAAGAAGCTGCCGGCGGCGCAACTCTGGCGCAAGATGCTCGGCATGCTGTTCGAGACGGGCCATCCGTGGATCACGTTCAAGGATCCGTGCAATGTGCGCTCGCCGCAGCAGCACGTCGGCGTCGTGCATTCGTCGAACCTGTGCAC
This sequence comes from Caballeronia catudaia, assembly GCF_001544755.2. Lineage (GTDB taxonomy): Bacteria > Pseudomonadota > Gammaproteobacteria > Burkholderiales > Burkholderiaceae > Caballeronia > Caballeronia catudaia. The sequence goes on from NZ_FCOF02000002.1 coordinate 29,652, forward strand.
GGAAATCACGCTGAACACGAGCGACACCGAAATCGCCGTCTGCAATCTCGGCTCGGTGAACCTCGTCGCGCACATGGTGAAGCAGGCCGACGGCACGTTCGCGCTGGATCACGCGAAGCTCAAGCGCACGATCAGCGTCGCGATGCGCATGCTCGACAACGTCATCGACATCAACTACTACGCGGTGCCGAAGGCGCGTAACTCGAACCTGAAGCATCGTCCGGTGGGCATGGGCATCATGGGCTTCCAGGACTGCCTGCACTTACTGCGCACGCCGTACGCGTCGGGCGAAGCGGTCGAGTTCGCGGATCGTTCGATGGAAGCCGTCTGCTACTACGCCTACTACGCGTCGACGGAACTCGCGGAAGAGCGTGGCCGATATGCGACGTATCGCGGCTCGCTGTGGGATCGCGGCATCCTCCCGCAGGATTCGCTGAAGCTGCTGGAGCAGGCGCGCGGCGGTTACGTTGAAGTCGATATGTCCGAGTCGATGGACTGGCCCGCGCTGCGTTCGCGCATCTCGACGTACGGCATGCGCAACTCGAACTGCGTGGCGATCGCGCCGACGGCGACGATCTCGAACATCATCGGCGTGTCGGCGTGTATCGAGCCGACGTTCCAGAACCTGTACGTGAAGTCGAATCTGTCAGGCGAATTCACGGTCGTGAACGACTACCTCGTGCGCGATCTGAAGGCGCGCGGCCTGTGGGACGAAGTGATGGTGTCGGATCTGAAGTACTTCGACGGCACGCTCTCGCGCATCGACCGTATCCCGGCCGATCTTCGCGCGATTTACGCGACCGCGTTCGAAGTCGATCCGAAGTGGCTGGTCGAAGCGGCGTCGCGCCGTCAGAAGTGGATCGATCAGGCGCAGTCGCTGAACATCTACATGGCGGGGGCGTCGGGCAAGAAGCTCGACGAGGTTTATAAGCTCGCGTGGGTGCGCGGTCTCAAGACCACGTACTACCTCCGCACGATGGCGGCGACGCACGTCGAGAAGTCGACGGTCGCGCACGGCGCGTTGAACGCGGTGCCTTCGGGCGACGGTGGCAGCGGCGCGGCTGGCGGGTTCGGCGGTGGCGTGGGCGGTGGTGCATCGGCGGCTGGCAATGGTGGGTTCAATGCCGCCGCGGTCGAAGCGGCTCCCGAAGCCGATGGTCCCGTGTGCATGATGCGTCCGGGGGATCCGGGTTTCGACGAGTGCGAGGCCTGTCAGTAAGGTTCGACTGAGCCAGTCGAAGCGGGCCGGTATCGGGGCAGCTTTATGATTGCTTCGGTGTCGGTCCGTTTTTGTTTTTCTGGGCTTTCGGGGAATCCTGTTTTCGTGTTGGTTTATTGGCGTTGCCCCTGTGCGGGGCGGCACCTACTTTCTTTGCTCGGGACCAGAGTAAGCGCTAAAGCGCCAACTCTGGTCGACGCAAAGAAAGTAGGCAAAGAAAGCAACTCTCCCCAGCCTAAGCACTTCACACCGGCCGCGGCACAGGCGATCGATCTAATGGCCCCCGGAGTAGCGAGTGCTCTCGAAGGACTAACCGGGCGTGGATCGCGCACGGTCTGCCGCCCGATAACGTTAAGCGAACCGGTTCAGCACGAAAGGGTTCCGGCACAGCGCTACGCGCTGCCGCAGGGTCTGCGACGGAAGCCAATCAACCGCGAGAGCAGCGCGATCGAAGCGTTAGCAAAGAAGCGCACGCAAACCCGATTGACCGATCGGCCGCGAAGCGGGCTGGAGCTAAATGGTGCTGAACCAGTCAGTTGTGCGGTGCGATGTGTCAGACCGTGCGCGATCCAAGCCCGGTGAGACCTACGAGAACACTCGCTACTCTGGGGGCAGCGCCAACAGCAAAGAAGCGACCCTCACCCCCGCGTCCCACGCGAAATCTCCGTCCCGGCGTCATGCGCGAGCCGCGCGGTAATCGGCATCGAAAGAAACGAGAAGAACCCGACGACGACAAACGCAGGCCAGAAGTCGGACCATTGCACGCTCGCATGACCGTTCAGGTATTGCGAGAGCTCGAGCGTGATGCCCGCAACCGTGACGCCAAGACCAAGCGACACCTGCTGCACGAAGCTCGCAAGACTGGTCGCCCGGCCGACATCGCGTGTTTCGATCTCCGCATACGCAAGCGAGTTGAGGCTCGTGAACTGCAACGCAGGGAAGAAGCCGCCGAGCAGTACGACGGCCCAGATCACCCAGGTCGGCGTGCCGGGAAAGAACGCGCCGCACGCGGCGATGGCGATGCCCGACAACGCCGCGTTATAGAAGAGCGTCTGCCGGAAGCCGAAGCGATGCAGCACGCGCGAAGCAAGCGAGCGCATGAACATGCCGCCGAACGCGGACGCACAGGTGATCGCGCCGGACTTGAACGCAGTCATGCCGAGTCCTTCCTGCAGCGCGAGTGGCAGAAGAAACGGTACGGCGCCGAGCCCGATGCGAAACATCGAACCGCCAAGGACGCTCGCCTGGAACGTCGGCACGCGGAAGAAGCGCAGGTCGAGCAGCGGCTTCTCCGCGCGACGCGCGTGGACGCAGTACAGCACGACCATCAGCGCGCCGGCGGCGCACATCGCGTAGGCGGTGCCTTGCGGGATCAGTTCGCCGCCGACGAGCGAGAGCCCGAGCAACAGCAGCACGCCCGCGCCCGCAGAGAGGAAGAAGCCGAACCAGTCGAGCCGGCCCGGATGTTCCTCGTGCGAATTGGCGATGTAGCGGTTGGTCAGATAGATGCCGAAGATGCCGATCGGAATGTTGATGAAGAAGATCAGGCGCCAGTGCAGATAGGTGGTGATGAAGCCGCCGAGCAAGGGACCTACCGCGGGTCCGAGCATTGCGGGCACGGAGAGATAGTTCATCGCGCGAATGAACTCCGAGCGGCGCACCGAGCGAAAGATGATGATGCGGCCGACGGGCACCATCATCGCGCCGCCGACGCCCTGGATGAAGCGCGCGACGGTGAACGGCCCGAGCGATGTCGATGCCGCGCAGAGCAGCGAGCCGACGACGAACACGCCGATGGCCGTGCGGAACACGGCGCGTGCGCCGAAGCGGTCGGCGACCCAGCCGCATATCGGTATGAAGACGCCGAGCCCGAGCACATAGCTCGTGACGGCGACTTTCAAGGTAACGGGATCGCGTCCGAAGGCGCGCGCCATTTCAGGAATCGCGGTGACGATGACATTGGCGTCGACGCTTTCCATGAACATCGCGCACGCGACGATGAGAGGAGCAATGAAAGCTTTGACGGCGAGTGGCATGGTGAATCGCGATCAACTCTTGGCGGCAAGAGCGGCGATTATGGCACCGATATGGAGCAGTCGCTGAGGGATCAAAGCGCATTACGTGCTGCGATGAACATTGAACGAGGAATGAAGAAGCGATGGACCCGCACGATCTGCAACGGCTCGTCACGCAGACGATGCCCTACGGCAAGTACAAGGATCGCGTGCTCGCCGATCTGCCTGGTCACTATCTCGCGTGGTTCGCGCGTGAGGGTTTTCCAGAGGGCAAGCTCGGTGCGCTGCTCGCATTGATGCACGAGATCGACCACAACAATCTGCGTTCGCTGCTCGATCCTCTGCGTGGCCGATGAGGGTTTCCGTGGCATGGCGCATCTTTGCTTAAACACGCTATAGGTTGTATCGGCCTGTTTTGCAAGCACAAGATATTGTGGAAATAAGAGACGCGGAATGATAGACTTCGGCAACGGATTCGACGCGCAGGGCAGGCAACAGAGCGTCATTTGAATGCCCGCGAGAGCGCGTTTCGAATGAAGCAGAGCGCCTTCGATGACATGCATCGAAGGTCATCGAAGAGCGGGCAAATCGATCGCTCGTCGACGCATGTTTTGCATCGCATCGAGTGTCACCGAGAGACATCGTCAATGAACGCAACGAGTCACGCTTCGATGCGTTCGTCATCGAACGCAGCAACGCGTCGATGTTCGCAGTGAAGCGCGGCGCCCGCTAGCGGCCGCGCACGGAGCATCAGCCGCGACGCCTTATGCGGCGGGGCTTTCGACGCAGCGAAACCAAACAGTCGAAGCACGTCGCGTAGCCATCGGCATCACTCGATCAGGACCGCTTCACACACGATTCGAGAGGTATGGCATCGAGCTTCGAACATGAAGTGAAGAGCCAAGTGTTGTATGCAGGTAGCAACGTCGAATCTAAATCGCATGAAAACGAGAATTTTCATGAGCAAACTCTTTTATCGCTCATGAAAAGATGGTACAAACCGATCTAAATTGATGGTGAGAATTTATGCTCAACTGGGATGACGAGACCACTGCCGTAGCTCCCTCGAGCGCTTCGCAACAGAACGCGTTGCGTCACGCTCAAGGCACGACTTTCGGTACGCAGGCAGCGCAAGCTGCGGCTCATCAAGCTGCCCATCAGATTGCTCAGGCGAACAACATCTTCTCCGATGGCTTCGTTCCGCCCGCAACCGCCACACCTTCCGCAAGCGCCATCGCTGCTCAGAGCGAAGCGCGCGTCAATGTCGCCGACAAGCGCATCATCAACGGCAAGACCGACGTCAATCAGCTCGTCCCGTTCAAGTACAAGTGGGCGTGGGAGAAGTACCTCGCCGGCTGCGCGAACCACTGGATGCCGCAGGAAGTGAACATGTCGCGCGACATCGCCCTGTGGAAAGACCCGAACGGTCTGTCGGACGACGAGCGCCGCATCGTCAAGCGCAATCTCGGCTTCTTCGTCACGGCAGATTCTCTGGCCGCGAACAACATCGTGCTCGGCACGTACCGTCACATCACCGCTCCGGAGTGCCGCCAGTTCCTGCTGCGCCAGGCGTTCGAAGAGGCGATCCACACGCACGCGTACCAGTACATCGTCGAATCGCTGGGCCTCGACGAGAGCGAGATCTTCAATGCGTATCACGAAGTCAAATCGATCCGCGACAAGGACGAGTTCCTCATTCCGTTCATCAATACGCTGACCGACCCGGCCTTCACCACGGGCACGCTGGAAGCGGACCAGAAATTGCTGAAGTCGTTGATCGTGTTCGCCTGCATCATGGAAGGTCTCTTCTTCTATGTGGGCTTCACGCAGATTCTGGCGCTGGGTCGCCAGAACAAGATGACGGGCGCGGCGGAGCAGTACCAGTACATCCTCCGCGATGAATCGATGCACTGCAATTTCGGCATCGACCTCATCAACCAGATCAAGCTCGAAGAGCCGCAACTGTGGACCGCCGAATTCAAGGCCGAGGTCCGCGAGCTCTTCAAGCAGGCTGTCGATCTCGAATATCGCTACGCTGAAGACACCATGCCGCGCGGGGTGCTCGGCCTGAATGCGTCGATGTTCAAGAGCTACTTGCGCTTCATCTGCAACCGGCGTTGCCAGCAGATCGGGCTTGACCCGCTCTTCCCGAACGAGGAAAACCCGTTCCCGTGGATGAGCGAAATGATCGACTTGAAGAAGGAACGCAACTTCTTCGAGACACGCGTGATTGAGTATCAAACCGGCGGCGCGCTGACCTGGGAATAACAACAAGCCCAGGACGTGTTGCAGACGAAATCGATGGGGCGGACTGGCAGCAGCGTGTCGATCACGCGCGCCTGGCCGACAAGGTTTAGGAGAACGGTCGCCTGATGCAAAGTGCGCCTACTGACTTGGCGGGCCGAGTGGCTCGAATAGAAGACAGGCGTTTTGCGATCCCTTCAATGGGATGGGCAAACTTCCCCCCGGAAAATGCCAGCGGCAAGCTCGCTGGCTCGATCAAGCGATGGCCGGCGCCGCTCAGGAGCGGTGCTGACTCAATTTGGCGCGCGGTGCCTCGGGGCACGGCGCGCCTTGCCGTATTCATTAGCGTAAGCAGGTGGGATCAGCGTACGCCGATGAATAATCCGCTTCGTAGCGTGCGCTGTCGAGAAGGCGACACGCGGGAAGCGGGTTTTGACGAAGGGTGTTGTTTGAACTGACTCTCATCTGAAAACCTGAAGGAGAAAATCATGGCAGTTGCCAAGAAAAAACCCGCCGCGAAAAAGGCTGCAGCAAAGAAAGTCACCGCCAAGAAGGCCGCTCCGGCGAAGAAGGTTGCCGCTAAGAAGGTCGCTGTGAAGAAGGTTGCAGCGAAGAAAGTAGCGGCGAAGAAAGTAGCAGCGAAGAAGGTCGCGGCCAAGAAGGTCGCTTCGAAGAAAGTGGCAACCAAGAAAGTCGCTGCGAAGAAAGTAGCGGCGAAGAAGGTTGCAGCGAAGAAGGTCGCGGCGAAGAAGGCTCCGGCGAAAAAGGCCGCAGCGAAGAAGGTCGCGACCAAGAAGGTAGCGGCGAAGAAGGCTGCAGCGAAGAAGGCGCCTGCGAAGAAGGCCGCGGCGAAGAAGGCGCCCGCGAAGAAGGCCGCAGCGAAGAAAGCCGCTGCGAAAAAGGCTCCCGCGAAAAAGGCTGCTGCGAAGACCGCAGCCGCTGCGCCTGCTCCTGCTGCGAAGAAGGCCCCCGCGAAGAAAGCTCCGGCGAAGAAGGCCGCCGCTGTGAAGAAGACTACGGCTGCTGCACCTGCCACGACGGCGACGACGGTATCGGCGCCGGCACCGGCTCCGGCCGCTGCGGTCAAGACGGCGTTGAACCCGGCAGCGGCATGGCCGTTCCCGACGGGCAGCCGTCCGTAACTTCTTGCAGCACGCGACACCCAGGCACACTGCGCTGTGCCCTTAGCCGGGTAGGCCTACCCGGCCTGAACCCGTCGTTGAGGAGACTCAGCGGCGGGTTTTTCACTTCGGCCAACGAATCGCATCGAGCCTCGGCCGCGCGGCTTTCGCGCGGCAAAGAAAAAGCGCATGCATCTTTCGATACATGCGCTTCGGTCTGAGAACGAGGCGCTCGCTTTGCGGCAGCGCTCATTCCTCCGCTGAATGCCTCAGTGCCTCAGCTCAATGCGTGACGCGCGTGACGCCGCCGCTCGACAGCAGACGCACCCGCTCGCCCGCCTGGAAGACTTCACCGTTCGCGGTTTGGGTAATGGCGCGCATGTCGCCGTTATCGAGGCGCACCGTGATCTCCAGGCCGTTCTTCATCGCGACGCTGTTCTCGACCGCGTTGCCCGCCACGGCGCCAGCCAGGCCGCCGATGATGCCCGCGATGATCGAGCCGTTGCCGCCGCCGATCGCGCTTGCTGCCGCGACGCCGCCCAGCGCGCCGCCGCCGATGGTGCCGAGGCCGGTTGGCTGGCCGTTGTTCGAGCTGATCTTCACGCCACGCACGCTTTCGACGGTCGCCATGCGCACCGTTTCCTCGCGCTGCGCCTGCGACGCCGTGTAGACGTCCGAAGAACTGCTGTTGTACGCGCAGCCCGTCAGCGCCACCGAGCCGACGAGCGCCATTGCCAACGCGATACGACTTACCGTTTTCATTCCTTTACTCCACTCATTCAGACCAGGCTGCTTCCGAAAGCCTGCTTGAAACGCTCTTCGATTTCGGCGCGCGTCGGCGCGTAGGTTTGCGGCCCTTGATGTTCGATTTTCAGCGAACCCATCAGACTTGCGAGACGACCCGTTTTCTCCCAGCCAAGCTTGTTTTCGATGCCGTACAACAGGCCGCCGCGGAATGCGTCGCCGCAACCGGTCGGATCGACCACCTGACGCGCTTCTACGGAGGGAACGTCGAGCACGCCATCTTCATGATAGATCTGCGCGCCGTGTTCGCCACGTGTCACCACGAGGGCGTCGACGCGGCTCTTGATGTTTTCGATAGACCAGCCGGTCTTGTTGCTCAGCAACTTGGCTTCGTAATCGTTGACCGCCACGTATGTGGCGAGTTCAATCATGCGACAAAGTTCCACGCCTTCCAGAATCGGCAGTCCCTGGCCCGGATCGAACACGAACGGCACGCCCGCGCGGGCCAGACCTTCGGCGTGCTCGCGCATGCCTTGCGCGCCGTCGGGGGCGACGATGCCGAGCGAGATGCCCTGCGCTTCGTCGGCACGGTTGAGGTGCGATTCCATCATTGCGCCGGGGTGGAAGGCGGTGATCTGGTTGTTCGCGAGGTCGGTCGTGATGAAGCATTGCGCCGAGTGCTGGTCGGCCAGCACGCGCACGTATTCCTTCGACAAACCGAGCGCGTCGAGTCGGTCGATATAGAGCTGCGAGTCCGCCGCGCCGAGCGTCGCCATGATTTTCGGTTCGCCGCCGAGAAGCTTCAGCGCATACGCGATGTTGCCCGCGCAGCCGCCGAAGTTGCGGCGCATCGTCGGCACCAGGAAGCTGATGTTCAGCATGTGCACCTGGTCCGGCAGGATGTGGTCGCCGAAGCGGCCCTGGAAAGTCATGATGTTGTCGTAGGCGAGCGAGCCGCAGATGAGCGTAGCCAAGGCGAACGTCCTTATCGTTGGGAACCGGAGAAGAGAATGCGCATGCGGCGCGCGGCGAGTTTCCCACCGCGCCTCGTATGCGCGGACCGCCCGGAATGCGAGCGGTCCATCGCGAGACTTACTTCAGCGCAGCGAGCGCTGCGTCGTAGTTCGGTTCCTGCTTGATTTCGGACACGAGTTCCGAATGCAGCACCTTGTTGTTCTCGTCCAGCACGACGACCGCGCGTGCCGTCAGGCCCTTGAGCGGGCCGCTCGTCACGTCGACGCCGTAGGCCTGCGCGAACTCGTGGCCGCGGAACGTCGATGCCGTCACGCAGTTCTCGATGCCTTCCGTCGTGCAGAAACGCTTCGCCGCGAACGGCAGATCGCCCGACACCACGACGACGACCGTGTTGTCGAGCTTCGTGGCCGCTTCGTTGAATTTGCGCGTCGAGGTGGCGCAGGTCGGCGTGTCGAGGCTCGGCACGATGTTCAACACCTTGCGCTTGCCCGCAAATTTCGCAAGATTGATGTCGCCCAGATCCGCGCCGACGAGCGTGAATTCGGGCGCCTGCTGGCCCGTGCCCGGAAACGTGCCGTTGACGTCGATGGGATTGCCGCCGAGGGTAACTTGACTCATGTTGCGCTCCAGAGAATGGTCGGATGCTGACGGGAAAATCGCGCGTGCCGAGCCGTGAGGGCAGCAACGCGCGTCGTGCGGCGGGATTCAGCCCTGTGCATGACGGACGGCGCGGACTCGAAACCGCGCGGCCGTCGCGGCATCAGGGATAAAAGACCTGAACCCGGTAATTCGCGGCAACCGCGTCGCCCGTATCCAGCCGGACGATGACCGGTTGCGCACTTTGCGGCGCAAGGCCGACGGCGAATATCGTACCCGGTCGCGCGTAATCCTGCGGCCAGAGCACGCGTCGGACCGCGACGTTGTTCTTGTCGTCGAGCAGCGTGAGCTCGAGCGCCGGATACGCAAGCGCGACATCCAGCCGGTTGCGCAGCGACAGCTTCAGTTCGAGCTTGTGCGGGCCGTCGACCTGGCGCAGGCCGGAACTCTCGATCTGCAATCCGTCGATGTCGCGCGGCGGCGAGGTGGTGCAGCCGATCTGATCGCAGGCGTCCGAGTAGAGCGTGTGCGAGCCGGGCACGAGCACCATCACGCTTTCGCGTTGCCACCATGCCAGTTGCACCATCAGCAGCAACGCCAGCAACACGGCGAGGATGATGCCCGCGATGCGCTTGCCCTTGCTCGTCTCCGGACGCGCCGGCGCGCGGGATTCGCGAGGCTGGTGCGATTCACGCGTGTCGCGCGATTCACGCGTTTCGCGGATGACCGGAAAGGCTTCGTTCGCGCTTGCACGGCGAGCGCCAGCGGGCGGCTTGTCGCCGAAACCGGGCTCGGCGTCGTCGGGCCACGCGGAGGGCGCAGGTGGCTCGGGCGCCGGGCGCGCCAGCGGAGCGTCCGTTCGAGGAGCCGGTCCGATGAACGGCTCGGCGCGATCATCCAGCGGAGCGACGAACGGCGGAGCGGGCGTATCGCCGGGCAGCGCATCGGCGCCGGTTCGAGCGGAATTCGCCGCTTCGGGATGCGACGCACCCACGCGAACGAATTGCTTCATCGGCCCGGGTTGCGAAGGCAGCGCGGAAGGCTCGTTCGCCGCGTGGTGCGCCGTCTCGGAGCGCGGCGGTGTGGGCCGCGTCTGCCCCGGCGCGTTCGCGGACCCGGGAGCGTTGGCGTACACGGTGCGCTCGTCGTGCTCCTCGGGCGGCGCGCTCGCCGGCGGGGAAGGCACATCGCCGTGCTTTGACGCGCCGAGGTCGAGGTTGCGCGGCGCGAAGGGTTTCGGCTTCAGCGGTGGCTCGGGGATGGCCGCCGCGCGCGCGGGCGGTTTCGGCGCGGTTGCGGGACCGGCGCCCGAACTGGTCGCGGGACCGACGGCGACGTCGTCGTCGAGGATCGCGGCATGTTGCGCGACGCTTGCCGCAGCCGGCTCGTCGGGAAGCTCGAAGCGATGATGCGCGGCATCGAAAACTTCCTGGCAATGTCCGCAGCGCACGCGGCCGTCATGCGGCGCGAGCAGATGCGGGTCCAGCTTGAATACGGTTTCGCAGTGGGGGCAGCGGGTTGCCAGCGCCATATAAGAAGTGCCGTGGGCCTGACGGCCGTCGTGGAGGATGGCGCTATTTTAAAGGCTTTCGCGCCGCGTTCCGGCGAGGCACACCCAGCCTTCCTGTTCGCGCCAGACGCCGATGTCGATCCACTTCGCGTAGACCGCCGCGACTTCGTCGGCCTGCCGCGCGAGCACGCCCGACAGCGCGATTCTGCCGCCCGGCCTGACCTTTGCGCAGAGCATCGACGCCATCAGCTTGAGCGGATTCGAAAGGATATTCGCGACGACGATATCGAACTCGCCGGCGGGACAGGCATCGGGCAAACCGTAAGTCACGTCCGCGCGATTGCGCTCGCTGTTCTGACGCGCCGACTCGACCGCCTGGGGATCAATGTCGATGCCGACGACCGGATTCGCGCCGCACTTCTTCGCGAGAATCGCGAGGATGCCGGAGCCGCATCCGTAATCGAGGACCGATTGCCCCGGCTTCACCGATTGCTCCAGCCATTCCATGCAAAGACGCGTCGTCGGATGGCTACCGGTGCCGAACGCGAGGCCCGGATCGAGTTCGAGCACGAGTGCGTCCGGGTCGGGTGCGTCGTGCCACGAGGGCACGACCCAGATGCGCTCGCCGATGGAAATCGGATCGAACTGCGCCTGCGTCAGACGCACCCAGTCCTGCTCCTCGACTTCGCGCACCGTGAACGCTGGCGCATTCTGCAAGCCGATCTCGTTCGCCGCGGCCGTGAGCAGCACGGCCGGATCGGCGTCTTCGGCGAGCAACGCGACCACGCGGGAGTGCTTCCACGCGCTCTTTTCCGGCACGAGACCGGGCTCGCCGAAGAGCGGCTGCTCGTCGGGCGTGTCAGCGTCGGCGTCTTCGACGGACACCGACAGCGCGCCGATTTCAAGCAGCGCATCCGACAGCGCTTCGGCGTGCTCGCGATCCAGCTCGGCGATCAGTTCCCGGTAACTCATGCTCTTTCTCTTGCTAGTGACGGCTTACGACTCTTCGGCGACAGCCGCCTGACGCGCGGCCAGCTTGTTCTCGAGATAGTGGATGCTCGTGCCGCCCTCGACGAACTTCGCGTCGATCATCATCTCGCGATGCAGCGGGATGTTGGTCGAAATGCCTTCCACGACCATTTCCGACAGCGCGATGCGCATGCGGTTGATCGCCTGCTCGCGCGTCGCGCCGTAGGCAATGAGCTTGCCGATCATCGAATCGTAGTTCGGCGGAACGAAGTAATTGGCGTAAGCGTGCGAATCGACGCGAATGCCCGGACCGCCCGCCGTATGCCACGACGTGATGCGTCCCGGCGACGGCGTGAACTTGAACGGATCTTCCGCGTTGATGCGGCATTCGATCGCGTGGCCCTTGAACTGGATGTCCTTCTGGCGGATCGAGAGCTTCTCGCCCGCCGCGATGCGAATCTGTTCCTGAACGATATCGACGCCCGTGATGAGCTCCGTCACCGGATGCTCCACCTGCACGCGCGTGTTCATTTCGATGAAGTAGAACTCGTTGTTCTCGTACAGGAACTCGAAGGTGCCCGCGCCGAGATAACCCATCTTCTTGCACGCGTCGGCGCAGCGGTCGCCGATACGCTCGATCAGCCGGCGCGCGATGCCCGGCGCGGGCGCTTCCTCGATCACCTTCTGGTGACGGCGCTGCATCGAACAGTCGCGCTCGCCGAGCCAGATCGCGTTGCGAAACGAGTCCGACAACACCTGAATCTCGATGTGGCGCGGGTTCTCGAGGAACTTCTCCATGTACACCTGCGGGTTGCCGAAGGCGCGGCCCGCTTCCTCGCGCGTCATGTTGACCGCGTTCACGAGCGCCGCTTCGGTGTGCACCACGCGCATGCCGCGGCCGCCGCCGCCGCCCGCCGCCTTGATGATCACGGGGTAGCCGACCGTGCGCGCAATCTTCACGATCTCGCGCGGATCGTCCGGCAATGCACCTTCCGAGCCCGGTACGCACGGCACGCCGGTCTTGATCATCGTCTGCTTGGCGGTGACTTTATCGCCCATCAGCCGGATGGTTTCGGGACGCGGGCCGATGAACGTGAAGCCGGATTGCTCGACACGTTCCGCGAAATCGGCGTTTTCAGAGAGGAAGCCGTAGCCGGGGTGGATCGCTTCGGCGTCGGTGACTTCGGCCGCGCTGATGAGCGCCGGCATGTTCAGGTAGGAGAGATTCGAAGGCGCCGGTCCGATGCACACGGCTTCGTCGGCCAGCTTGACGTACTTCGCTTCCTTGTCGGCTTCCGAGTAGACGACGACTGTCTTGACGCCCAGTTCGCGGCACGCGCGCTGGATGCGAAGCGCGATTTCGCCGCGGTTCGCAATGAGAATTTTTTCAAACATAGTGGGTCGGCTCATCAACGGGCTCGCGTGAGCGGCCCTCGGGGATCGAATCGGCGGCGCGCGTCTCGACGGATCGATCGCTATGCGCCGGCGCGGTGAAGCCGGCGGCGGCTGCGAGGCGCAACCGCGGCACGGCCCGATGCGCCTTTAGTCGCCGATCACGAAGAGCGGCTGGCCGTACTCGACCGCCTGGCCGTTCTCGACGAGGATTTCCTTCACGACGCCAGCCTTGTCCGATTCGATCTCGTTCAAGAGCTTCATCGCTTCGATGATGCAGAGCGTCTGGCCTTCTTTCACCGTATCGCCGACCTGAATGAACGGGTCCGCGCCCGGCGACGGCGCGCGGTAGAACGAACCGACCATCGGCGAGGTCACGATATGGCCCTGCGGCGCGACCACGGCGGGCGTTGCCGCTGCCGGCGCGCCTGCTTCGCCCGAGCCGCTGAAATGCGGCACGCCCGATGCCTGCACCTGCGGCGCGTACTGCTGCGGCGCCTGCATGTAGACGGGCGCGGCGTTCTTGACGATGCGAACCTTGCCTTCGCCTTCCGTCACTTCAAGTTCCGAGATGCCGGATTCCGAGACGAGGTCGATCAGCGTTTTGAGTTTACGAAGGTCCATCGAAAAATCCCCTTTCAATACTTGGAGACCGGGAATCGGCCCGGCACTTTACTTGATTTGTGGGTGTTCTGACTTCAGCGGCGAGCCAGCGCGGCCCGACGCCCTGCGTGCGCACTCACGCGACGCTGTGTGGCGCCCGTGCATGCGACGACGGAAACATCGACGGCAGAATCGGTCGGCGCGCCAGCGGCGTTCGCATCGAACGCGACGGCGTGCCTGGGTAGAAGCGCGCGCCCGAGCGCCATGCGCATGACTGCTGCGGAAGCATCGCCGCGGCCGGCACCGGACTCACGGAAGCCGGATTCGACGGCGAGGTTGCCTCTTGGCGCCAGCGGAGTAGTCATAGTCGCTTCGGGTTGTGCGGAATTGGGCGCACTTTAGCGCCGTTTAGAGAATTTTGTCTAGTTTTACCGTGCGGATGATTCCGAAACGACGGGACAAATTACCGCGCAGCCCGGCTCGATACGGCGAATTTTCCGCAAGTTCGGCGTAAAGCACCCTAAATCGCAGCTTAATCCATGCAATTCATTGCTTACCGTCTGCGAATTTTTACAGGCTGTCGAGCGTGTGGCGAAGCTCGGCGGGATCGACTTCGCCCAGTTTTGTCGACCGCACCTGGCCTTTCGAATCGATCACGACGGTAAAAGGCAAGCCGCCGGCGTTGTTGCCGAAGCTTCGCGCAAGATCCGCGCCGCCGAAGCCAGTGACGTATACGGGATAAGCGACCGGTACTTTTCGCAGGAAGTCGTTGACGTTCTTCTCGCTGTCGACGCCAAGTCCGATGAACGTGACGCCTTTTTTCTCGTACTCGCGCTGCATTGCGGAGAGCGTCGGCATTTCCTTGACGCACGGTCCGCACCACGACGCCCAGAAGTTCACGACGACCGGTTTGCCTTTGAACGCGGCGAGCGGCTGGGCCGTGCCGGAAGCGCCGGGCGGCGTCGCTTTCCAGAGCTGATCGACGGCGTTCCCGCCCGCCTGAGTCGCGGCCACGGTGTCGTTGCCGGTGAAGACGTGACCGGCGTAGAAGCCGCCGACGGTCGCAGCCACCGCGACCACGAGGGCCGCCGGAATGCGTGTGCTTTTCATGAGCGTCCGGAGATTGGATCAGCCGCCGATTTCGAGCGGCGGGGCGTCGGGATGATCGAGCAGCGCGCGCACGGCCGCCATGTTCGCACGGGCGAGGCGTCCGCGGCCGTCCGCTCGCACGGCGCCGCGAAGGTCATCGGTTCCATAGAGCGCGATATGCAGGCCGACCGGCTCCTCGCCGCGCGTCCGATGCAGAAAACTCAGCGTCTCGACGTAGCCGCGCCCGGCGAAATGCCGCGTCTCCGACACGTCGTACTGCACGTTTGCGTTCAGCAGGTAAATCGCGACTTCCTTGGGATTGTCGCAGAAGCATTGCAGATGAATATCGGAATGCTCGCCCGCCGTGCCGTTGAGCACCGCGCCCGTCAAATAAGGATCGAACGGCTTGAGACGTTCCATCCAGTCGAGCGCGATTTCGCGCATGCGGCGCAGCACGGCAGGCTGACTGTCGCTTTGGAAAAGCGCCTGATATTCGCGGATTTCTTCTTCGATCTGGTCGTTATCGGGCAGGAATTCGCCGCCGATCTTGGTCTCGCCGACCACGAGCTTCGCGGCCTTGCGCTTGGCGGTGGAGTAGTCGAGACCGTCTTCGGCGATCATCCGTGCAGCCGCGATCGCGATTTCCTCGCGCACGCGCTGCGGGTCGAAATGTGATTTGCGAACCATGCCGGAATGATACTAGATAACCTCAGGCGGCCCTTTTGCAGACCCGGTGCGGCGGGCGTGCGCGGGCAGAAAAACGCTTCGCGCGCTCGGTTACAATATGCGCCTACAGGCGCCTTTCTGCACGGGTTTGCCCTTAGGTTCATGCAACCTTTGATTCACGCAACGGCGCCGTCCCTGTTTCCGCATTTCAATCGCCCGCGCGGGCGCGACACGGTTTATGCACATCCACATCCTCGGCATCTGCGGCACCTTCATGGGCGGACTCGCTGTTCTGGCGCGCGAAGCGGGCCACAAGGTCACCGGCTGCGACGCGGGCGTCTACCCGCCAATGAGCACGCAGCTTGAAGCGCAGGGCATCGAGTTGATCGAAGGTTACGGCGTCGAGCAGCTCGCGCTGGAACCCGATCTCTTCGTCATCGGCAACGTGGTGTCACGCGGCAACCCGCTGATGGAGGCCATCCTCGATCGCGGCCTGCCGTACACGTCCGGCCCGCAATGGCTCGGTGAGCACGTGCTGAACGGCAAGTGGGTGCTTGCGGTCGCGGGCACGCACGGCAAGACCACGACGAGTTCGATGCTCGCGTGGCTGCTGGAAGACGCCGGCATGAATCCGGGCTTTCTCATCGGTGGCGTGCCGCTCAACTTCGGCATCTCCGCGCGTCTGACCGATTCGAGCTTCTTCGTCATCGAAGCCGATGAATACGACACCGCGTTCTTCGACAAGCGCTCGAAGTTCGTTCACTATCGCCCGCGCACGGCCGTGCTCAACAATCTCGAATTCGATCACGCCGATATCTTCCCCGATCTCGCCGCGATCGAAACGCAATTCCATCACCTGGTGCGCACGGTGCCGGGCGTCGGGCGCATCGTGACGAACGGGCGGGAAGCGGCGCTCGAACGCGTGCTCACGCGCGGCTGCTGGTCGGGCGTGGAGCGTTTCGGCGTCGATGGTGGATGGCAGGCGTTGCCGGCAGAGGAAGGCGCGCGCGTCGACGAGCGGTTCGCGGTGTACTGGGAAGGCGAGCGGCTGGGCATCGTCGATTGGCAAGTGCAGGGCGAGCACAATCGCATGAACGCACTCGCGGCGATCGCGGCGGCGCGCTCGGTCGGCGTGCCGGCGGCGCAGTCGGTGAAGTCGCTGGCCGCGTTTCGCAACGTCAAGCGGCGCATGGAAATAAAGGGCAGCGTCGATGGCGTCACCGTCTACGACGACTTCGCGCATCATCCGACCGCGATCGAAACGACCGTCGCCGGATTGCGCACCCGCGTCGGCCAATCCCGCATCCTCGCCGTGCTCGAACCGCGTTCGAACACGATGAAGCTCGGCACGATGAAAGCGCAATTGCCCGCCAGTCTCGCCGATGCGAACCTCGTATTCGGATACGGCGCGCGCGAAGGCCGCGACAAGCTCGGCTGGGATCTCGCCGAAGCGCTGTTTCCGCTCGGCGACAAGGCGCAGGCGTTCAACGAAATCGAACCTCTGGTGCGGGCGGTCACGGCCGCCGCGCGCCCCGGCGACCACGTGCTCGTGATGAGCAACGGCGGCTTCGGCGGCGTTCATCAGAAACTGCTCGACGCGCTTTCGGCGCGTGGCGCAGGAGGACATTCGTGATTCTCTATCTGCACGGCTTTCGCTCGTCTCCCCAGTCGTTCAAGGCGCGCGTGATGCATGCGCGTCTCGCTGAACTCGGGCGGCTCGGCGAATGGCGGTGTCCGACGCTGCCGGTGTCGCCCTGCGATGCCGTCGCGCTGGCGGAGTCGCTCGCGGCGGGCGAAAAAGCGGGCGATGTGACCGTCGTCGGCAGTTCGCTCGGCGGCTACTACGCCACGTATCTCGCGGAAAAACACGGCTGGCGCGCCGTGCTGCTCAATCCCGCCGTGGTGCCGGACCGCGATCTGAGCCACTATCTCGGCGAGCAGCCGCTGTGGCACGGCGACGGCAGCATCACCGTGTTGCCGCGTCATCTGGACGAGCTTCGCGCGCTCGCGGTCAAATCGGTCACGCGGCCCGAGCGCTACTATCTGATCGCGGCGACGGGCGACGAAGTGCTCGATTACCGCACGATGCTGGATCACTATCCCGGCGTGCGGACCACGCTGATTCAGGGCGGCGATCACGCGATCAGCGACTTTCCGTCCTATCTCGCCGATGTCATCGCGTTCTGCGATCAGGCGCCGCCGCCCTTGGTTGCGCCAGCGGCCGCCTGACTCCCATTCACACCGGCGCGCCTTGTCACAGTGCGGCCGGTCCACCGTCTTACGAGAGTATTGAGTGAACGTTTTCTTCGAGGAATCGGGTAGTTTCAAGGCCGGCTCGGTGTTGTCCAAACAGGGCGACGCGTTTCAGGTCGAGTTGCCGGGCGGGCGGCGCGCGAAGGTGCGCGCCAAAGACGTGCTGATCGAGTTCGACAAGCCCGCGGCCGGCGACCTGATGCAGGAAGCCGACGCCATCGCGCAGGAGATCGATCTCGACTTTCTGTGGGAATGCGCACCCGACGATGAATTTCCGTTCGCCGCGCTCGGCGCCGATTATTTCGGCGATAAATTCGGCCCCACCGAACGCGCCGCGCTCGTGCTGCGCATGCACGGCGCGCCCGTGTATTTCCGTCGCAAGGGACGCGGCCAGTATCAGCGCGCGCCACAGGAGCAATTGCAGATGGCGCTCGCCGGCCTCGAGCGCAAGCGTCAGCAGGCGCTCGTGCAGCAGGGCTACGAAGACGAACTGAAAGCAGGCAGGTTGCCCGACGCGTTGAAGGACAAGGCGCTCGGCCTGCTCACGAAGCCCGACAAGAATTCCATCGAATACAAGGCGCTCGAAGCGGCGGCGGCCGCGCGCGGCATTTCGCAGGCGCGGCTGATGCTCGAATGCGGCGGCATCGCGTCGCCGCGCGCGCTGCACGAAGCGCGTTTTCTGTCGGAATACTTTCCGCACGGCGTCGGCTTTCCGTCGGTGCAGCCGGGGCCGTTGCCGGACGATCTGCCCGAGGCGAATGTCGAAGCGTTTTCCATCGACGACGTCACCACGACCGAAATCGACGACGCGTTCTCCGTCGAGCATCTCTCCGATGGCCGCGTGCGTGTGGGCATCCATATCGCGGCGCCGGCGCTCGGCATCACGCGCGGCGACGCCACCGATGCGATCGCGCGCGGGCGTTTGTCGACCGTCTACATGCCCGGCGACAAGATCACGATGCTGCCCGACAACGTCGTCGACGTGTTCACGCTCGGCGAAGGGGACTTTCGTCCGGCGCTGTCGCTGTACATCATCGTGAATCGCGAGACGCAAGATATTGTCGCCACCGAAACGCGCGCCGAACGCGTATTCGTGAAGAGCAATCTGCGCCACAACCATCTCGACGAGCACGTCACCGAGGAGAGCCTCGCCGCCGGCACGGGCGAGTATCCGCACAAGGCGGACATCGCCGTGCTCTGGCCGCTCGCGCAGGCGCTCTTCGAAAAGCGCCAGCAGGCGCGCGCCACGTACGGCCTAAGGCGCGAAGTGCAGCGCAACAACGACTTCAACTTCTATGTCGACGGCGAGCACATCACGATCACGCCGCGCCGTCGCGGTTCGCCGCTCGATCTGATCGTCGCGGAGCTCGCGATTCTCGCGAACTCGTCGTGGGGCGCGTTCCTCAACGATCACGGCGTGCCGGGCATCTACCGCTCGCAGCGCGGATTCGGCGGACCGGGCCCGAAGCGCACGCGCATGCAGACGACGCCCGCGCCGCACGAAGGCCTCGGCGTCGCGCAATATGCGTGGAGCACGTCGCCGCTGCGCCGCTATGTCGATCTCGTCAATCAATGGCAACTGATCGCGTGCGTGCAGCATGGCGTCACCGCCAAGCTCGCCGCGCCGTTCAAGCCGAAGGACGCGGATCTCTTCGCCGTCGTGCAGGGTTTCGACGATACGTACACCGCGTACGCCGATCATCAGCGCCGCATGGAGTACTTCTGGTGTCTGCGCTGGCTGAAGCAGGAAAACAGGCGGCAGGTTCCGGCGTCGGTGATCAAGGACGATCTCGTGCGCCTCGAAGAGATTCCGCTGATCCTGCACGTGCCGGGCCTCGGCGTGCATGCGCGCGGCACGCGTGTGATGCTGGAAGTCGTGTCCATCGATGAGCTGACCGTCGAAGCGTCGTGCCGTCTGCTGCATGTGATCGATGCGCCGGGCGCAGCGGCCGAGGAAGATGAGGCGGAAGAGGACATCATCGAAGCCAACGATCTTTCCGCCGAAAGCGAAGCCGAAGCGCAAGCCGAGGCATCGGCGGAGCAGCCACAATCGGAAACGCCCGGAAACACGCAGGAACCGACGCCATGAAAGATCAATACGCGGTGATCGGCAATCCGATCGAGCACAGCAAATCGCCGTGGATTCACGCAAAGTTCGCCGCGCAGACCGGCGAGCCGATCGAATACGGGCGCATTCTCGGACCCCTCGACGGCTTCGGGCGCGAGGTGAAGCGCTTCATCGCGTCGGGCGGGCGCGGCATGAACGTCACCGTGCCGTTCAAGCTCGAAGCGCACGCGCTCGCGGATTCGCTGTCGCCGCGCGCGGCGGCGGCCGGCGCGGTGAATACGCTCGCCTTCGAAGCCGATGGCGTGCGCGGCGACAACACCGACGGCGTCGGACTCGTGCGCGACATCGAAGTGAACCTCGGCGTGAGTCTCAAGGGCGCGCGCATCCTGCTGCTCGGCGCCGGGGGCGCTGCACGCGGCGTCGTGCTGCCGATCTTCGATCGCGCGCCCGCGTCGCTCACGATCGTCAATCGGACGGCGGCGAAGGCCCATCAGCTCGTCGATCAATTCACGCAGAACGCGGCCGATTGCGGCGTGCGATTCTCGGGCGGCGGCGCGGACAGCGCAGAAAGCGGACCTTACGACGTGATCGTCAACGCGACTGCCGGCAGCCTCGACGCCGCCTTGCCCGATTGCGACGACAGCGCGTTCGGCGCGAGCACGCTCGCCTACGACATGATGTACGGCGCGCAGCCGACCGTCTTCATGCAGCACGCGAGGAAGCTCGGCGCGCGTGCGTCGGATGGACTCGGCATGCTGGTCGAGCAGGCCGCCGAATCGTTTTTCATCTGGCGCGGCGTGCGTCCGGACGGCGGCGCCGTCTTGCGCGAATTGCGCCACACGCTCGCTGCCAAAGCCTGATGACCACCGCGCCGGTCGGCAGCCGCTCGCCACGTGCGCACAAGGCGGTGCGGCTCGGGCCGGCGCGCTGGATCGCGTATGGCGTGTCGGTGCTGGGCATCGCGTTCATCGCGACGCAGATTTATTTCTTCGCGCAGATCGGCGTCTGGGCGGTCGTGAATCCTGGTCCGACCGCGTTCATGCGCGCCGACGCATGGACGCTCGCGAAGACACATCCCGGCATTGCGCTGCAACGCACGTGGGTGCCCTACGATCAGATTTCGCGCAATCTGAAGCGCGCGATCATCGCGTCGGAAGACGCCAACTTCGTCAACAACAACGGCTACGAAACCGACGCCATTCTGCAGGCGTGGGAAAAGAACAAGGCGCGCGGGAAGATCGTCGCGGGCGGCTCGACCATTTCGCAGCAGCTCGCGCGCAATCTGTTCCTGTCGCGCGAGAAGAGCTACGTGCGCAAGGCGCAGGAGCTCGTCATCACGTGGATGCTCGAACTCCTGTTGACCAAGGAACGCATCTTCGAGATCTATCTGAATTCGGTCGAGTGGGGCAACGGCGTCTACGGCGCGGAAGCGGCGGCGCGTTACTACTACAAGACGTCGGCGGCGAAACTCACCGCGTGGCAGAGCGCGCGCCTCGCCGTGATGCTGCCGCGGCCCAAATATTTCGACGACCATCGCAACGCGCCGTATCTGTCGCAGCGGGCAGGCGTCATCGCGCGCCGGATGGGGGCGGCGGAACTGCCGCAGTGAAATTTAGTTCGCCACGCTAAACATTTTAAGGCCCTGATTTATCAGGGCTTTTTTGTTTTCGGAATGCTGTCGGCTGTCAGATTTCTTCCCATTATGTGAGCGGTACGGTCACATATTGAATAATTCCAAGAGCCGGAACTACAATCCGACCAAAGCCCGAAACGGCACCTGCGTGCGACGACCGCAACCCTCGGCGTGCACGACCAGAACAATGGAGACACGTCATGCATCCGATCGCTCGCCCGCACGCGCGGGCCTCTTCGCTCGACCTGCACGCCCGATCCACAGCACGTGTGTGCGCGGTCCGACGTGCATCGTGACAGCCGGGAGCCCCGCGCCATGACCAAATTCCAGAACCCGGAAACCGACGCCGCCGAAGCGCAAGCCGCGCATGCGAGCGGTTCCCGCGTGAAGAGCATCGGCGCGAGCGCGCCGAAGCACGCGCCCGATCCCGACGCGATCGCGTTGCCGAGCGCGCTCGTCGACATCACGCCGCAGCAGGCCGGCACGCAGACGCTGCTGCGCGGTCTCGCGATCCTCGAAGCCGCCGCGAACGGCGCGCGCGATCTGCGCTCATTCGGCGCCGCGCTCGGCACGACGCGCAGCACGACGCACCGGCTCGTCAGCTCGCTCGTGCAGGCGCGCTATCTGCGGCAGGTGCCGGGCGGCTATCTGCTCGGGCCGAAGCTGATCGAACTGGGCACGATCGCGCTGGAGCAAATGCCGCTCACCACCGTCGCGCGCCCGCATTTGCAGGCGCTCGCCGATCACACGCACGACACCATCCACCTCGGCGTGCGCGACGGCGACGACGTTCTCTACATCGACAAGATTCCCGGCACGCGCGGGCTGGAAATGCGCTCGCGCGTCGGGCATCGCATGCCGCTCGCGTCGACGGGCATCGGCAAGGCGATGATGCTCGACCTCGAAGCGAACGCGTGGAAAAGGCTGCTCGAAGCGTCGCATCGCGCGCTCGCGAAGATGAGCTTCAGGCCCGACAATCGCCCCGATTTCGATACCTTCCTGCAGCGCATGACGCGCTATTCGCAAGGCGGCTTTACCTTCGATCTCGAAGAGAACGAAGCGTCGATCCGCTGCGTCGCCGCGCCCGTGCGCGATGCGTCGGGCGCGATCGTCGCGGCGCTGTCGGTGGCGAGCACCATTCCCTACATGCCGCACGAGCGCATGGAAGAACTGATTCCGGTCGTGCAGCGCGAGGCGCGCGCGATTTCCGAGGAACTCGGCTGGCGCGCGCCGCAGGCTGCACGCAGGATCAAGCGATGACCTTGCCCGCACTCATCGCGCTCGACTGGGGCACGACCTCGCTGCGCGCCTATCTGCTCGGCAGCGACGGCGTCGCGCTCGATACACGCACGTCGTCGGCGGGCATCATGAACCTGCCCGCTGGCGGCTTCGATCAGGCGTTCGAAGACACCTGCGGCGTGTGGCTCGACGCGCATGCGCCGCTGCGGGCGCAGTTGCCGGTCATCGCCGCGGGCATGGTCGGCAGCGCGCAGGGCTGGATCGAAGCGCCGTATGTCGAAACGCCCGCGGGCGCCGATGCGCTCGTCGCGGGCATCGTCACGGTGAAAACGGCGCGCGGCGTGATCGTGCATATCGCGCCGGGCGTGCTGGAGCAAGGCGCTCTCCCCAACGTGATGCGCGGCGAGGAAACGCAGATCTTCGGCGCGCTTTTCGGCGAACCGGCGCTGGGAGGGACGAGCGGCGCATTGATCGGCTTGCCCGGCACGCACGCGAAGTGGGCGTTCGTCGCCGATGAGCGCATCGAGCGCTTCTATACCTTCATGACGGGCGAGACCTTCAGCGCGCTGCGCGATCACACGATTCTCGGCCGCACGATGCATCCGGGCGCGACGCACGACGAGCCGGCGTTTTTGCGCGGCGTCGATACGGCGCGCGATGCCGGTCAGGCCGGCCTGCTTGCGACGATTTTCAGCACGCGCACGCTCGGTCTCACCGGCCAGCTTTCGGCGGAACAGCAGCCGGATTATCTGTCCGGAATTCTGATCGGCCACGAGCTGCGCGGACTGAACGAAGTGCTCGCGCGTCAGCAATCGTCGCTGGCAGGCAGGACGCTGCGCCTGATCGGCAACGACGCGCTTTGCAAGCGCTACCGCGCGGCGCTTGCACGCTTCGGTTGCCACGACGCCCCGACGGTCGCGCATGCCACCGAGCGCGGCCTTTACCGAATCGCAGCGCTAGCCGGGTTGATCGCCGCGCCCGTGCGCGCAGCCTGAAAGGAGCAAAAAAATGCAGCCTTCCATCAATCTGCCCGCGCCTTATGGCATGCACGCCGGTCTCGCGAATGCGTTCGCCGCGTGTCCGCTGATCGCGATCCTGCGCGGCGTCACGCCCGCCGATGCCGCCGAACACGGTCGCGCGTTGTATGAAGCGGGATTTCGCATCGTCGAGGTGCCGCTCAATTCGCCGCAGCCGTTCGACAGCATCGCGGCGATCCGCGAGGCGCTGCCCGCCGATGCGATCGTCGGTGCCGGCACGGTGCTGCATCCGAGTTACGTCGATAGCGTGAAGGCCGCGGGCGGCGAGCTGATCGTGATGCCGCACAGCGACGCCGATGTCGTGCGCGCCGCGAAAGTGCAAGGTCTCGCGTGCGCGCCGGGCGTCGCGACGCCGAACGAGGCGTTTCTCGCGCTGAAGAACGGCGCGGACGTGCTGAAGATGTTTCCGGCCGAGCAGCTCGGCCCGGCGATCGCGAAGGCATGGCGCGCGGTGATTGCGAAGGAAGTGCCGCTCGTGCCGGTCGGCGGCATCGCGCCGGACAACATGGGACCGTTCCTCGCCGCGGGCGCGAACGGTTTCGGCCTGGGCTCGGCGCTGTACAAGCCGGGCCAGAGCGCTGAAGTGACGGCGGCTCACGCGAAGGCGTTCGTCGACGGGCTGGCGCTTGCACGAGGCGAAGCCAAATGAACCGCCTCGCCGGCAAAGTCGCCATGGTCACGGGAGCGGGACGCGGCATCGGCGCGGCGATCGCGCTGGCGTTTGCGCGCGAGGGCGCATCGGTGGCGCTGGCGGAGCTCGATATCGACGCGGCGCGCGCGACGGCGGAACGAATTGCCGCAGACGCGAGCGGCGCGCGCGTGCTCGCGGTCCAAACGGACGTCGCGCAGAGCGCATCGGTGAAAGAAGCGGTGACGCAAACCGAAACCGCGTTCGGCCCGCTCGATGTCCTCGTGAACAACGCGGGCATCAACGTGTTCTGCGATCCGCTCACGATGACCGACGAAGACTGGCGGCGCTGCTTCGCCGTCGATCTCGACGGCGTGTGGAACGGCTGCCGCGCGGTGCTGCCGGGCATGGTCGGGCGCGGGCGCGGGAGCATCGTGAATATTGCGTCGACGCACAGCTTCAAGATCATTCCGGGCTGCTTTCCGTATCCGGTGGCCAAGCACGGCGTGATCGGCCTGACGCGCGCGCTCGGTATCGAATACGCGCCCAGCAATGTGCGCGTGAATGCGATCGCGCCGGGTTACATCGAAACGCAATTGACGCTCGACTGGTGGGAGGCGCAAGCGGACCCGAAAGCCGCGCGCCAGGCGACGCTCGATTTACAGCCGATGAAGCGCATCGGCCAGCCGCAGGAAGTGGCGATGACGGCGGTGTTTCTCGCATCGGACGAGGCGCCGTTCATCAACGCGAGTTGCATCACGGTCGATGGCGGGCGCTCGGCGCTGTACCACGACTGAACGAACCGGGAACCACCAGAAGAATGACGACGCACTGGCCGCGGTGCGCTTCATCAATAAAACACACGGCCACACACCTTCGTAGCGCCCGCGCGCGGGCATTTTTCGACATCGGAAAAAGTCGGGAGACAAAAAATGAAACGCAGACTGTTCCTCACGCTGATCGCCGCTGCAACGGCAACGAGCGCGTCCATGATCGCGGCGCCCGTCGCGCAGGCCGCCGACGAGATCAAGATCGGCTTCCTCGTGAAGCAGCCGGAAGAACCGTGGTTCCAGGACGAATGGAAATTCGCCGAAATCGCCGCGAAGAACAAGGGCTTCACGCTCGTGAAGATCGGCGCGCCGTCGGGCGAAAAGGTGATGAGCGCCATCGACAACCTCGCCGCGCAAAAGGCGCAGGGTTTCATCATCTGCACGCCGGACGTCAAGCTCGGACCGGGCATCGTGGCGAAGGCGAAGGCGGACAAGCTCAAGATGATGACGGTCGATGACCGCCTCGTCGACGGCTCCGGCAAGCCGATCGAATCCGTGCCGCACATGGGCATTTCGGCCTACAACATCGGCAAGCAGGTGGGCGACGGCATCGCCGCCGAGATCAAGAAGCGCGGCTGGGACATGAAGGATGTCGGCGCGATCGACGTGACCTACGAGCAACTGCCGACCGCGCATGACCGCACCGCCGGCGCCACCGATGCGCTCATTGCCGCCGGTTTCCCGAAGGCGAACATCATCGCCGCGCCGCAGGCGAAAACCGATACGGAAAACGCGTTCAACGCGGCGAACATCGCGCTCACGAAGAATCCGCAGTTCAAGCACTGGGTCGCTTACGCGCTCAACGACGAAGGCGTGCTCGGCGCGGTGCGTGCGGCCGAAGGGCGCGGCTTCAAGGCGGACAACATGATCGGCATCGGCATCGGCGGTTCGGACTCGGCGCTGAACGAATTCAAGAAGCCGAATCCGACGGGCTTTTACGGCACCGTCATCATCAGCCCGAAGCGCCACGGCGAAGAGACGTCCGAGTTGATGTACGCGTGGATCAAGGACGGCAAGGCGCCGCCGCCGCTTACGCTCACGACCGGCATGCTGGCGACGCGTGAGAACGTCGCGTCGGTGCGTCAGCAGATGGGACTGGCGTCGAACTAAAGCTTTGCGGGCCGTATGAAAGTGCGGCCCGCGCATGATCCAAGGAGGCGATGTGTCAGCGACGCTGCGTTTTGACAGTATCGGCAAGGTGTTTCCAGGCGTGCGCGCGCTCGATGGCGTGTCGTTCGACGTCAACGCCGGCGAAGTTCACGGTCTGATGGGCGAGAACGGCGCGGGCAAATCGACTTTGCTCAAGATTCTCGGCGGCGAGTATCAGCCCGATTCGGGGCGCGTGCTCATCGACGACAGGGAAGTGCATTTCGCGAGCGCGGCGGCTTCGATCGCGTCGGGCATCGCGGTGATTCATCAGGAATTGCAGTACGTGCCGGATCTGACCGTGTCCGAGAATCTGCTGCTCGGCGCGCTGCCGAACCGGCTCGGCTGGGTCGACAAGCGCGCGGCGAAAGCCCACGTGCGCGAGCGGCTCGCGGCGATGGGCGTCGATCTCGATCCGAACGCGAAGCTGCGCAAGCTGTCCATCGCGCAGCGGCAGATGGTCGAAATCTGCAAGGCGCTGCTGCGCAACGCGCGCGTGATCGCGCTCGACGAACCGACGTCATCGCTCTCGCATCGCGAGACGGAAGTGCTGTTCAAGCTCGTGCGCGATCTGAAGGCCGATAACCGCGCGCTGATCTACATCTCGCATCGCATGGACGAGATTTACGAACTGTGCGACGCCTGCACGATTTTCCGCGATGGCCGCAAGATCGCATCGCATCTTGCGCTCGCCGACGTGCCGCGCGACACGCTCGTGCAGGAGATGGTCGGCCGCGAGATCAGCGACATCTACGGCTATCGCGCGCGAGAGTTGGGCGACGTGCGCTTTTCGGTGAAGAACGTGCAGGGCGATGCTTTGAGCGCGCCGGCAAGTTTCGAGGTGAAGCGCGGCGAGATCGTCGGCTTTTTCGGATTGGTCGGCGCGGGCCGCAGCGAGCTGATGCATCTCGTGTACGGCGCGGACAAGAAGAAGGACGGCGACATCCTGCTCGACGGCCAGCCGATCAAGATACGCAGCACGGGCGAAGCGATTCGTCACGGCATCGTGCTGTGCCCGGAGGATCGCAAGGAAGAGGGCATCGTCGCGATGGCGACGGTCGCGGAGAACATCAATATTTCGTGCCGCCGTCACTATCTGCGCGGCGGTCTGTTTCTCGACCGCAAGAAGGAAGCGCAGACGGCCGACCGTTTTATCCAGTTGCTGAAGATCAAGACGCCGAGCCGCAAGCAGCGCATCCGTTTTCTGTCGGGCGGCAATCAACAGAAGGCGATTCTGTCGCGCTGGCTCGCGGAGCCGGATCTGAAGGTCGTCATTCTCGATGAGCCGACGCGCGGCATCGACGTCGGCGCGAAACACGAGATTTACAACGTGATCTATCAGCTTGCGGAGCGCGGCTGCGCGATCGTGATGATTTCGTCGGAGTTGCCGGAAGTGCTGGGCGTGTCCGATCGCATCGTCGTGATGCGGCAGGGGCGGATCGCGGGCGAACTGGCGCGCGGGAAGGCGAGCGAACAGGCGGTGTTGAGTCTCGCGCTGCCGCAGAGCGAGAGCGTCGCGCAGGCGGCATGAAGGCGACATCAGGAGAAGAGGAGCGAATCATGGAAGCAAGAGAAAACATCGTGGGGCAGGCGACGGAAACCGTCGCGAACGCGCTGATCCCGCAGAAGAATGACAAACAGAAGTGGTGGCAGCAGATCACGGAGTACAGCCTGATCGTGATCTTCATCGTCATGTTCGTGACGATGTCGCTTTCCGTCGATCACTTCTTCTCGATCGAGAACATGCTGGGCCTCGCGCTGTCGATTTCGCAGATCGGCATGGTCGCGTGCACGATGATGTTCTGTCTCGCGTCGCGCGACTTCGACTTGTCGGTTGGGTCGACGATCGCCTTCGCCGGCGTGCTGTGCGCGATGGTGCTCAATGCGACCGACAACACTTTTATTGCGATCATTGCTGCAGTTGCGGCGGGCGCGGTGATCGGCTTCGTGAACGGAGCGGTGATCGCTTATCTGCGCATCAACGCGCTGATCACCACGCTGGCCACGATGGAAATCGTGCGCGGGCTTGGCTTCATCGTGTCGCATGGGCAGGCGGTGGGGGTGTCGTCGGATACGTTCATTGCGCTCGGCAGTTTGTCGATGCTCGGGATTTCCCTGCCGATCTGGGTGACGCTTGCGTGCTTTATCGTTTTTGGCGTATTGCTCAACCAGACGGTGTATGGACGTAATACATTGGCGATCGGCGGAAATCCCGAGGCTTCGCGGCTGGCGGGCATCAATGTCGAGCGCACGCGGGTGTGGATCTTTTTGATTCAGGGCGCGGTCACCGCGCTGGCGGGTGTGATTCTCGCCTCGCGGATTACTTCGGGGCAGCCGAACGCTGCTCAGGGGTTCGAGCTCAATGTGATTTCGGCTTGTGTGCTTGGTGGGGTTTCGCTGCTTGGCGGGCGGGCTACGATTTCTGGCGTCGTGATTGGCGTGCTCATCATGGGTACTGTCGAAAACGTCATGAATCTGATGAATATCGATGCGTTTTATCAGTATCTCGTTAGAGGGGCTATCTTGCTTGCTGCTGTGTTGCTCGATCAGTTGAAGAATCGCGGGTCGCGGGATTGATGGTCTTTTGAGGATGTCGTGGAAGCCTGCTTTCGTGTCGGTTTGTTAGCACTGCCCCTCCCCGGGGCGGGGGTAACTTTCTTTGCTGCTGCAAAGAAAGTCACCAAAGAAAGCAGCTTTCCCCAGCCTAAGCACTTCACGCCGGCCGCGGCACAGGCGATCGGCTGAATGGAACCCGGAGTAGCAAGTGTTCTCGTAGGTCTTATCGGGCGTGGATCGCGCACGGTCTGCCGCCCGATATCGTTAAGCGAACTGGTTCAGCACGAAAGGGTTCCGGCACAGCGCTTCGCGCTGCCGCCGAGTTTGCAAGGGAAACCAGCGGTGGGCGTGGGCAAATTCACGGGCTCACGCAAACCCGGTCTTCCCGTCGGCCGCGAAGCGGGGCTGGAGCTATTGGTGCTGAACCAGTCAGTAGTGCGGTGCGATGTGACGGACCGTGCGCGATCCAAGCCCGGTTAGGCCTTCGAGGGCACTAGCTACTGCCGGCCCACGAGAGTAGTTCTGTGCCGCGGCCGGTGTGAAGTGCTTAGGCTGGGAAAAGCTGCTTTCTTTGGTGCTTACTCTGGTCCCGAGCAAAGAAAGTGACTGCCGCCCCGCACAGGGGCAGAGCAACAGACCAACACGAAATCAGGATTTCACGCAAAAAGCAGAGAGACGAGAAGCCATGGCAACCATCAGCAAAACGCTAGCAAAGTACCCGAGCCTGGAAGGCAAAACAGTCCTGATCACCGGCGGCGCCACCGGCATCGGTGAAGGCTTCGTCGAACACTTCTTCGACCAGAACGCAAAAGTCGCCTTCTTCGACCTCGACACCGACGCAGGCGAAGCGCTCGCGGACCGCCTCGGCGCAGCCCTGCAACCAGACCAGACGCGCCCGATGTTCCTGCGCGTCGACCTCACCGACATCGACGCGCTAAGAAAAGGCATCGAAGACGTAAGAAGCGCGCTAGGCCCGATCAACGTGCTGGTCAACAACGCCGCCAACGACAAGCGCCACGCCATCGAAGACGTCACGCCCGAGTCCTACGATGCAGGCATCGCGGTCAACATCCGGCATCAGTTCTTCGCGGCGCAGGCCGTGATCGAAGACATGAAGCGCTCCGGCGGCGGCTCGATCATCAATCTCGGCTCGATCAGCTGGATGCTCAAGCAAGGCAACTTCCCCGTCTACACGACGGCGAAATCCGCCGTGCAGGGCATGACGCGCGGCCTCGCGCGCGATCTCGGCAAGTTCGGCATCCGCGTGAACACGCTCGTGCCAGGCTGGGTGATGACCGAGAAGCAAAAGCGTCTATGGCTCGACGACGCCGGCAAGGAAGCCATCAAACAAGGCCAGTGCATCGGCGGGGAACTGCTGCCCGCGCATCTCGCGCGCGCCGCGCTCTTTCTCGCATCGGACGACAGCAGCATGATCACCGCGCAAGACATCATCGTCGACGGAGGATGGGCCTGATGAACAATCAACGCGCCACGTTGTTGATCGACAGCCGATGCACGCTCGGCGAAGGCGCGACGTGGTGCGCCGCGAGCGGTCAACTCTGGTGGACCGATATCGAGGGCGAGAAACTGTGGCGCCACGATCCGCGCGACGGCTCGACCGAATCATTCGCGATGCCCGAGCGCCTCGCGTGCTTCACGCCGTGCGCCGATGCGCGCTTCCTGCTGCTCGGGCTCGCGTCGCGGCTCGCATTCTACGAAATCTCGACCGGCAAAAGCGACACCATCACGCAAGTCGAAGCCGAGCTGCCGACGCGCCTCAACGACGGCCGCTGCGACCGCGAAGGGCGTTTCGTGTTCGGCACCAAGCACGATGTGGACGACGCGCGAGCCATCGGCGGCTTCTATCGGCTGAATCACGATTTGTCGCTCGAACGGCTGCCGCTCGGCGACTGTGCGATTTCGAACAGCATCGGCTTCAGCCCGGACGGCAAGACGATGTACTACTGCGATTCACCGTCGCGCCAGATCCGCGTCTGTGACTATCCGACATTCGCGAACGACCGCGTGCTCGTCGAACTGACCGATGCGACGGGCGTGCCCGACGGTTCGATCGTCGATGCCGAAGGCGGCTTGTGGAACGCGCAGTGGGGCGGCGCGCGCGTGGTGCGCTATGGGCTCGACGGCCGCGAGACGGCGCGCATCGACATGCCGACCGCGCAGCCGAGCTGCGCCGCGTTCGGCGGGCCGGAGTTCGGCGCGCTGTACGTGACGAGCGCGTGCATCGGCCTCGACGATCACGCGTTGCAAAGCGATGCGCACGCGGGCGGCGTGTTCGTCGCGACGCCGGGCGCGCGTGGCATCGCGGAAGCCGTATTCGCCGGAAAAGCCTAAGAGCACCGAGGCGGCGCGCAACGACGCGCCGTCCGACACGTCCCGGCCGCGCCGGGGTTTCGCCTCTCGATGGAGCACGAGTCATGACTGTTGCGCGCACAGAGCAAAGACCGAATCCTGCATCGACGACATCCACGGCCCAGGCAAACGCCCGCCGGTCGAGACTGGCCGCCGCGGCCGAGCCGCCGATACGCCCCGGCCCGGGCACCGCGGCCGTCGCGATCGGCGGTTCGAATGCCGAAGGCTGCATCACGCTCGCCAACGCGCATCTGCGGCTCGAACTCGCGCCGTCGCTCGGCGGCGGCATCACGCGTTTCGACTGGCGACATGAAGGCTCGCTGGTGCCGATCTTCCGCCCGTGCATCGAGCCCGGCCCGGACACCGATCCGAATCAGCTCGCGTGCTATCCGCTCTTGCCGTATTCGAACCGCATCGGCAACGGGAATTTTCAGTTTTCGGGACGTTCGATCGACGTGCCGTGCAACCGCGCCGGCGAACCGCTGCCGCTGCACGGCGACGGCTGGCTCGGCGCGTGGGAAATCGAAGAGGAAACGGCAGGGCGCGCGCGGCTCACGCTCGATCGGAGCGACGGCAAGCCATATGCGTTTCGCGCCGCGCAGACCTACGCGCTCGACGACGCGACGCTCGTCGTAACCCTCGATGTCGAGAACACCGGCACCGACGCGCTGCCGTTCGGCCTCGGGCTGCATCCGTTCCTGATGCGCGAGGCGGACACGGAACTCTCGGCGGCGGCGGGCGGCGTGTGGCTCTGCGGCGACGACTGGCTGCCGGTGCGCCACGTGCCTACGCCGCCGGCGTGGCAGTTCGGCGTCGCATATCCGATGCCGTCCGGGATGGTGAACAACGCGTTTACCGGCTGGAGCGGCCGCACGAGCGTGCTGTGGCCGAAGCGGCGCCTGTCGCTGACGATCGCCGCCGACACCGATTACTACGTGCTGTACGTGCCGCCGGGCGAGAGCTTCTTCTGCTTCGAGCCGGTCGATCATCCGATCAACGCGGTGAATCTGCCCGGCGGCGGCGAGGCGCATGGGATGACCGTGCTCGAGCCGGGAGAGCGCTTATCGCGTGGGTTTCGTTTTACGGTCGAGCGCATCGGGGAAGCGGCGCGGCGTGCAAGACCCAAGGCGCGGGCGAGAGCGGCGGCGCGCTGACCGCGAGAGCCGCACGTTAAAATGCGTGGCATCGACGTTCAACGAAATCCCCGCCATGTCCTTCATCGAATCCCTCAACGCCGCGTGGTCGCGGACTCAATCGCTTTTGTGCGTCGGCCTCGATCCCGAGCCGTCGAAATTTCCCGGCGCGCTCAATGGCCGCGCGGACGCGATTTTCGAGTTCTGCAAGACCATCGCCGATGCAACCGCGCCGTATGCGTCGTCGTTCAAGCCGCAGATCGCGTACTTCGCGGCGCATCGCGCGGAAGATCAGCTCGAAGCGTTGATCGCGCATATCCACGAAAAGCATCCCGGCATTCCGGTGATTCTCGATGCCAAGCGCGGCGACATCGGCAGCACGGCGGAGCAATACGCGAAGGAAGCCTTCGAGCGCTACAAGGCCGACGCCGTGACGGTCAATCCGTACATGGGCTTCGATTCGATCGAGCCGTATCTCGCGCACGAAGGGCGTGGCGTGATCGTGCTGTGCCGCACGTCGAACGCGGGCGGCTCGGACCTGCAATTCCTGACGACGTCCGATGGCACGCCGCTGTATCAGGTCGTCGCGCGGCTCGCGGCGGAAAAGTGGAACGCCAAGGGACAGCTCGGCCTCGTCGTCGGCGCGACGTTCCCGAAGGAAATCGAAACGGTTCGGGGGATCGTCGGCGAGATGCCGTTGCTCATTCCGGGCATCGGCGCGCAGGGCGGCGATGTGAAAGCGACCGTGCGCGCGGGCCGCACGGCGAACGGCGCCGGCATGCTGATCAACTCATCGCGCGCGATCATTTACGCCGGCAAGGGTGACGACTACGCGCAAGCCGCGGCCGTTGCGGCGGAGAAGACGCGCGACGCGATCAATGAGTATCGGTGAGCGGGTAGATCAATCGTCCGGAATCGGCGCGAACAACGCGTCGATGTCCTCGGCGGAGAACTTCGCGACCGCCTTCGCGTCTTCGGACAGAATGCCCGCCGCAAGCGCCGCCTTGCGCTCCTGCATGTCGAGAATCTTCTCCTCGATGCTGCCCGCCGCCACCAGCTTGTACACGAACACCGGCTTGTCCTGCCCGATGCGATGCGCCCGATCCGTCGCCTGATTTTCGGCAGCCGGGTTCCACCACGGATCGTAGTGAATCACGGTATCGGCGGCGGTCAGATTCAGGCCGACGCCGCCCGCTTTCAGGCTGATCAGGAAAACGGACGCCTCGCCTGCCTGAAAACGCTGCACCGGAGTT
Source organism: Caballeronia catudaia (assembly GCF_001544755.2). Lineage (GTDB taxonomy): Bacteria > Pseudomonadota > Gammaproteobacteria > Burkholderiales > Burkholderiaceae > Caballeronia > Caballeronia catudaia. Next base: position 62,942 of record NZ_FCOF02000002.1, read on the forward strand.
TTCCGGTCGGTCGTTTCGCCCGTCAGCGTGACATAGGCGATGCCCGCATCATCGAGCGTACGGGCGATGATCGCGAGCATGCTCGCGAACTGCGAGAACACCAGCACGCGCCGCCCTTCTTCGATGAGATTCGGCAATAGCTCCAGCAGGAGCGCGAGCTTGGCCGAACCTTCCACTTTCTTCGCGCCCGTCAGCTTGACGAGCGACGGATCGCAGCACACCTGCCGAAGCTTCAATAGCGCATCGAGCATGACGATATGGCTGCGCGCCAAACCCTGCTTCTCGATGGCGTCGCGCACCTTCTTCTGCATCGCGGCGCGCACGGTCTCGTAGAGATCGCGCTGCGCGCCTTCGAGTCCGACGCTGCGCACGATCGTGGTTTTCGGCGGCAATTCCTTCGCGACATCGTCTTTGCGGCGGCGGAGCATGAACGGGCGAATCCGGCGCGCGAGCAGATCGCGGCGCGTCATATCGTTCTGCTTTTCGACCGGTTTGCGCCAGCGCGCCGCGAACTCCTTCTGCGTGCCGAGAAAGCCGGGCAGCAGGAAATCGAACTGCGACCAGAGCTCGCCGAGATGGTTCTCGAGCGGCGTGCCGGTGAGACACAGCCGATGCCGCGCCCGCAAGGTGCGGATGACGCCGGCCGCCTTGCTCGATGCGTTCTTCACGTACTGCGCTTCGTCGAGTATCAGCAGGTGATAGTCGTGCTGCGCGAGCGATTCGTGATCGCGCCAGATCAGCGGATAGGTGGTGATGATCAGCTCGTGCGCGGCGATATCGGCAAAGCGCTCGTGACGCTGCGGCCCGTGCAGATCGAGCACTTTCAGTTCCGGCGCGAAACGCCGCGCCTCGTCCTGCCAGTTGGTGACGAGCGTGGTGGGCACGACGATCAGCGCTGGCTGCGTGAGCCGGCCTGCTTCTTTCTCGACGAGGATATGCGCAAGCGTCTGCACGGTCTTGCCGAGACCCATGTCGTCGGCGAGCACGCCGGCGAGGTCATGTTCGCGCAGGAACTGCATCCAGTCGACGCCCTCTCGCTGATACTCGCGCAGCGTCGCGCTCAGTCCGCGCGGCGGCTCGATCCTGCGCGGCGCGGCGGCGTGACGCAGCCGCCGCGCAAGATCGATGATCGACGCGTCGCCGTCGAACTGCCAGCGCAACTTCCCGTCCGATTCCGTGAGTCGGCCGGCTTCGAGCGTCGACAGGCGCAATGGCGTTTCGGCGTGCCGGTCGATGCGATCGAACAGGTCGATCAGCGTGTGCACGAGCGGCTTGATGCGCGCGGCGCGCAGCATGAAGCGCCGGCCTTCGTCTGTGCGGAATTCGACGGCATGGGCGTCGTCGATGGCGTCGATGGAGCCGTTGAGCCAGCGCCGGTCGCGCGCGAACAGATCGGCGAGAAGCGGTTCGAGGCGCACGCGCCGATCTTCGACCGTGATGCCCAGTTCGATATCGAACCAGTCGTTTCCGGCTGCGTGCGCTCGTGCCTCGATCTGCTCGATCTCGACGGTATCGAAGCGCGAATTCGGCGTGATCTCAACGCGCCAGCCGGCGTCGCGCAACGCGGGAATCTCCTCGCTGACGAACGCGGGCCACGCGTCGCGCCCCGGCATGATGAAGCCGCCCGCGAAGGGCGATTCGTCGCGGCTGGCCGACGCGTCCGATATCGGTTTCAGTCCGCGTTTGACGAGGCGCTCGACGCACGCGTCTTCCAGATCGGTGCGGCGCGCGATCCGCACGAGTTCGCCATCCGCGAGCCGCACGAGCACTTCGGGGCTGCCTGCCGAAATCATGATCTCGCCGTAGTCGAAATCGAGCAGCGCGAGGTCGAGTTCCAGCACGCTCGTATCGAGCTTGCGAGGCGTATCCATCAGGAGCGTGTCGAGCGTGAGCACCGGCGTCGGCGCGACGTCGATCATGCGCATGTCGATTTCGCCATCGACGGGCGGCGCAGGCAGCGTCGGCGCGAATTCCTGTAAGGCCGCTCGCACGATTTCCGCTTCCTCGACTGTCAGCACCGGCATCGCGAGATAGTCGGCAAGCAGTTCGTCGGGAACGGGCGCGTCGACTGTGCCCGTTTCGTGCGTGAACATGTCCACGTACCACGGCGGCTCGACGGGCAGCACGACGTTCGATTGCGGCTCGGTTTCGAGCGACGCGAAGATCATGTCGTCGCCGTGCGGTATCCATTCGATGTCGGCACGGCGGCGCGCGCCTTCGCGCAGCGGGCTGTCGAGCGCCAGGTCGTTCGGATCGGCTTCGTAGTAGAGCCGGCCGGTCGCGAGCATCATCTTCCAGATGGCCGCGCCTTTTTTGCCGCGGAGGTGAAAAGCGCTCGTCGAGAAGCCTCGTTCGTTGCGAAGCGCGCGCAGGATCGTGTCATCTTCCTGCGTGACGAACTTCGGCGGTGCGTTCCAGCTCGCGTAGTTGGGCGACCAGAACTCCGTCGCGCGGATGGTGCCATCGACTCCGAGCCGTGCCTTGTACGTCACCAACTCGACGACCACCGATTGAATGCGCGCGGGCATGAGCACGTACACGATCTGATGGCTCACGCCGCCGCTTTTGCCAGCAGGTTTGGCCGCCTTCGGCTGCGTCTGCCGAACCCGTTCGCGAAAGCCCGACAGCCATTGCTCGACTTCGATACTCAAACCCGTTTTCGACGAGTGCTGTTCGAGTTCCAGCAGCGCGAGCAGCGTGGCCGCAACATGCTTGCACTGATAGCCGACCGGGCACGAGCAGGAGCCGCTCGGACGACGGCCGTCGAAGGAGATCTCGACATCGTAGGGCTCCGGTTGCGTGCCGGTGACTCGCGCGCTGAGCATCGGGCCCGACCATGCGATACCGGAGACAGCGCGAACATAACCGAGCGCTCTATCGAATGTTTTCAGGCCCACCCATGCGGCGATCTCGGATCGGGTGAACGCGATGGAACGAACCGTAGGGCGCGATGAACTGCTCATACGCTGCTTCGGCTCACCGCTCGCGTTGTTCAAGAAAATCCAGCAGCTTTCTCAGCGCATGCGCCGCCGCCTGCGAGCGCACCTGCTCGCGGTCGCCCTTGAAATGCTGCGTCTCGACGCCCGTATGAAGCCGGTTGCTCCACCCGAACGACACCGTGCCGACCGGCTTCGCCTCGCTGCCGCCCGCCGGGCCCGCGACGCCCGTGATCGCGATCGAAACCTGCGCGCGGCTGTTGCGCAGCGCGCCCTCGGCCATCGCCTTCGCGACGGGCTCGCTCACCGCGCCGTGCTGCTCGATGAGCGCGGCCGGCACGCCGATCATCTCGATCTTCGCCAGATTCGAATACGTGACGAAGCCGCGCTCGAACCACGCGCTGCTGCCCGAAATATCGGTGATGGCGGTCGCGACCATGCCGCCCGTGCACGATTCGGCGGTTGCGAGCATCAGCCGTTCGTCGCGCAGCTTGTTGCCGACGCGGATCGCAAGTTGGTGAACGACGGTGTCGGTTGGCATGGCGATGTTCTCGAAGAGAGGGATGAAATCAGACGGTCATGCGCCACAGCGCGATTACGAGCAGCGTGAAGAACGCCGCGACGAGATCATCGAACATGATGCCGAAGCCGCCTTTCAAATGACGGTCGAAATAGCGGATCGGCGGCGGCTTCACCATGTCGAAGAAGCGGAACACGATGAATGCCCAAAGCTGGCCGGTAAACGTGGCGGGCGTGACGAGCAGCAGCACGAGCCAGAACGCGACGATCTCGTCCCACACGACCGGCGACGGGTCCGCGATACCCATTTTCTTCGCGGTGAAGCCGGTGAACCAGCATCCGGCGATAAAGCCGACGACGATCAGCGCGCCCCATTCCGCGACCGTCAGATGTCGATTGAACAAGACGAACGACACCCACGCAAAGAGAGTGCCGAACGTCCCGGGCGCGATGGGCGACAGCCCGCTGCCGAAGCCGAGCGACAGGATGTGCAGCGGATGGTCGAGCATGAAGCGCGCGCTCGCCTTGCGCGGCTTCGGGTTTTGCGGCGAAGCGCTACCCGCGAGCGTGGGGTCAGTCTGCATGAAAATGATCGAAGCCTTGCAACGTCAGAGAGAGCGGGGCGCCTGCGGCGTCGCGCCAGGCGATTCGCGGCGCACCAGATGATTCGATTGTACCGATGCGGGTCAACGGCACATTCAGGCTCTTCCCGATATTTGCGATCGCGCCGCGCGCGGCGACGGGCGCGGTGAAGCAGAGCTCGTAGTCGTCGCCGCCCGCGAGCGTGCATTGGCGGCGCGCGGGCTCGGGCAGCGCGCGCACGGCCTCCGAGCAGGGCACGGCATCGGCGTCGACGGTCGCGCGCAGGCCCGAGCGCTTCAGGATGTGCATGAGGTCCCCCGCGAGGCCGTCGGAGATATCGAGCGCCGCGTGCGCGACGCCGCGCAGCGCGAGTCCCACCGCGACGCGAGGTTCGGGGCGCTCCAGTGCGCGCCGCCAGTCCGAGCCCTCCGGCGCCGCCCATTCGCCGCGAATCGCGCCGAGGCCCGCGCGCGCATCGCCCAAGGTGCCGGACACGTAAATGTCGTCGCCGGGCTGCGCGGCGTCGCGGCGCAAGGCGGCGCCGTTGGGCACGTCGCCGAACACGGTGATGCAGATGTTAAGCGGCCCGCTCGTCGTATCGCCGCCGACGAGCGCGCAGTCGTAGCGTTCGGCGAGCGCGAAGAGGCCGTCGCTGAAGGCTTCGAGCCACGTTTCGTCGACGCGCGGCAAGGCGAGCGCGAGCGTGAACGCGTGCGGTTTCGCGCCCATCGCGGCGAGATCCGAGAGATTCACCGCGAGCGCCTTGTGGCCGAGCGCGTAAGGATCGACATCGGCGAAGAAGTGGCGGCCCTCGACCAGCATGTCCGTCGAAATGGCGAGCTGATGGCCGGCGGGCGGCCCGATGAGCGCGCAGTCGTCGCCGATACCGAGCGGCGTCGCGGAAGCGTCCTGCTCACGCGGCGTGGGCGCCGACGCGCGGCGTGCGAAGAAACGGTCGATCAATGAAAACTCTGAGAGCATGCGTCGGCGATAACGGTTGATTGTTGCGATGCACGATGAGATCGCGGCGCCGGGAAACCCGCACCGTATCTCGAAAACAACCGGCCGGGGTCCGCGAAGGCTTGCCGCACGGCCCGATCAGACGTTTTCCAGTCACGGCACTTGTAGCCGAAATGCATGGGCCGCGGCCCGAAACCGTCTCTGATTGGCGCTACAATGCGTTCGAACTTCCATTCTAATTCCCGCACCGCTAGCCCGCCTTATGACGACTGACGCCAATACCAAGTTGCGCGAAGCCGCGCTCGACTATCACGAATTTCCCGTTCCCGGAAAAATCGCGATCGCGCCGACGAAGCAGATGATCAACCAGCGCGACCTCGCGCTGGCCTACTCGCCGGGCGTCGCGTTCGCGTGTGAAGCGATCGTCGAAGATCCGCTGAACGCCGCGCGCTTCACCGCGCGCAGCAATCTCGTGGGCGTCGTGTCGAATGGCACGGCCGTGCTCGGTCTCGGCAACATCGGGCCGCTCGCGTCGAAGCCGGTGATGGAAGGCAAGGCCGTGCTCTTCAAGAAGTTCGCCGGCATCGACGTGTTCGATATCGAGCTGAACGAAACCGATCCGCACAAGCTCGTCGACGTGATCGCCGCGCTCGAACCGACTTTCGGCGGCATCAATCTGGAAGACATCAAGGCGCCGGATTGCTTCATCGTCGAGCGCGAGTGCCGCAAGCGCATGAAGATTCCCGTCTTTCACGACGACCAGCACGGCACGGCCATCGTCGTCGCGGCGGCGATCACCAATGGTTTGAAGGTGGTCGGCAAGAACATCGGCGAAGTGAAGCTCGTCGCGTCGGGCGCGGGTGCGGCGGCGCTCGCCTGCCTGAACCTGCTCGTCGATCTCGGCATGAAGCGCGAGAACATCTACGTGACGGACCTGGCCGGCGTGGTCTACAAGGGCCGCACGGAATTGATGGATCCGGACAAGGAACAATTCGCCCGCGAAACCAGCGCGCGCACGCTCGCCGAAGTCATGGAAGGCGCGGACGTGTTCCTCGGTCTCTCGGCCGGCGGTGTGCTCAAGCAGGACATGGTCAAGCAGATGGCCGCGAAGCCGCTGATTCTCGCGCTCGCGAACCCGACACCGGAAATCCTGCCGGAACTCGCGCTCGAAGTCCGCCCGGACGCGGTGCTCGCGACTGGCCGCACGGACTATCCGAACCAGGTCAACAACGTACTGTGTTTTCCGTTCATTTTCCGCGGCGCGCTGGATGTCGGCGCAACCGTCATCACGAAGGAAATGGAAATCGCGGCGGTGAACGCAATCGCCGAACTGGCGCGTCAGGAGCAGAGCGATATCGTCGCGACGGCTTACGGCATTCAGGATCTGTCGTTCGGTCCGGAATATCTGATTCCGAAGCCGTTCGATCCGCGCCTCATCGTGAAGATCGCGCCGGCGGTGGCGAGGGCCGCGATGGAAAGCGGCGTGGCTACGCGTCCGATCGAGGACATGGACGCCTACGAGCAGCATCTTCAGCAGTTCGTCTACCACAGCGGCACGACGATGAAGCCGGTGTTCCAGCTCGCGCGCAGCGTGGAGCCGGACAAGAAGCGCATCGTTTTCGCGGAGGGCGAGGAAGAGCGCGTGCTGCGCGCGGTGCAGATCGCTGTCGATGAAAAGATCGCGAAGCCGATCCTCATCGGCCGTCCGGCGGTCATCGAGCAGCGTATTCAGAAGTTCGGCCTGCGTCTTACGCCGGGCGCCGACTTCACGGTCGTCGATACCGACCACGACGAGCGCTACCGCGACTTCTGGCAAACCTATTACAAGATGATGGCGCGCAAAGGCATCAGCGAGCAGATGGCGAAGCTCGAGATGCGCCGCCGCACCACGCTGATCGGCGCGATGCTGGTGCGGAAGGGCGAAGCCGACGGCATGATCTGCGGCACGGTGAGCACGACGCATCGTCATCTGCACTTCATCGATCAGGTCATCGGCAAGAAGGAAGGCGCGAAGGTCTACGCGGCGATGAACGCGCTCGTGCTGCCCGGCCGCCAGATTTTCATCGTCGATACGCACGTGAACGTCGACCCGACGCCCGAGCAGCTCGCCGAGATCACGATCATGGCGGCGGAAGAGGTGAAGCGCTTCGGCATCTTGCCGAAGATCGCGCTGCTGTCGCATTCGAACTTCGGCACGAGCAACGCGCCGACGGCGCAGAAGATGCGCGACGTGCTCGCGATCCTGAGAGAGCGTGCGCCGGATCTCGACGTGGACGGCGAGATGCACGGCGACGTCGCGCTCGACGCGCGGCTGCGCAAGGACGTGCTGCCGGAATCGACGCTCGAAGGCGATGCGAACCTGCTGATCCTGCCGAACATCGACGCGGCGAATATCTCGTACAACCTGCTCAAGACGGCGGCGGGCAACAACATCGCGATCGGGCCGATCCTGCTCGGCGCGGCACAGCCGGTCCACGTGCTCACGTCGTCGGCGACGGTGCGACGTATCGTCAACATGACGGCGTTGCTGGTGGCGGATGCATCGGCGGCGCGCTGATAACGGCTTTGGTCAGACGAAAAAGCGGCGAGTCCCTCGCCGCTTTTTTGCTTTTCGAGGCGAAAAAAAGCGTGCCGTGTGACCACGGCACGCTCGCGAAGAAGAAAGAGCATGTCTGCTTCGATCCCGCAAAACGCAGAACCCGACGGCAGAGCGCGCTGCCGCGAAGCTGGCGACGGGTGAGGCGGCCCGTCCAAAGGCTTCAAGGTTCCACGAGTTAATTATTATCTCGTGTAAGATAAAAATCTCGATTCGGGCTAATTCCAGAGAAATGCGTTTGCGCCGTAATTGCACAGCATCGCGAAATTGAGAAAAAAATTCCGATTTTCCGCGCAACGTTGCTTCGCCCTGTCATTAGCGATACCCTTACATCTTTCATGGTCGCCGGATTCTAGGTAACGCGAGGACAACCGCTTGGTGATACGCGCGAGGGCACTCTCCTCCATCGTCGCCCTGAGCGTCCTTTTGGGCGCATGCGGCAAGGATGAACCTCGAAGTGTTCAGGAGCCGGTTGCTTCGGCGAGTCCGGCGCCGGTCTTGCCGGCGGAATCGGCCCGAGAAGCGCAGGTGCGGCAGCCGGAAGCGACCGGCGGGCAGGAGCGTGACGGACTGGCCACCGTCCACATTGCGCAGTTGCCCAGGCAGGCGGTTGCGACATTGCGGCTGATCGAAGCGGGCGGCCCTTTCCCTTACGAGAAGGACGGCGTCGTGTTCGGCAATCGCGAGCGTGTGCTTCCGCGGCATCCACGCGGCTACTACCACGAGTACACCGTTCCCACGCCTCGCGCGCGGGATCGCGGCGCGCGTCGGATCGTGTGCGGCGGGCCGAAGAGGCAGACCGGCGATTGCTACTACACAGACGACCACTACTCCAGTTTCAAACGTATTGCAGATTAATTACGGGATTAACGGCATGAGCGACAACATCTACGCGCACGACCACAGCGTCGCGAGTGATCTTTTCGCCACCGGCGATGGCAACCTGTTCCAGCGAGTATTGCGGCTACGCATGACAGAACACGACAACAGACCCGACGACGAGACCAGGCCTGAGGAGTCCCATCTGCAAGAGGATGATCCGGAAGCGCTGTTCGCGACGGTGCGGCCGAATATCGTGCAGTCGATCCGCGCCTTTCGCGTGCAGGAGCTCGCGGACGAAGCGAACCGCCTCGGCCAGCATTTTCTCTACGCCTATCTCGGCCAGGCGCAGAGCAAGCAGGAAGTGCTCGAGACCATCGCTACCTCGTTTCTCTTTCCCAAGCATTTCGGCAAGAACTACGACGCGCTGTACGATTCGCTCACTGATCTCGTTCACAAGGCGGGCTCGCAGCCGGGCTTCGTGATCGTGCTCGAGCAACTGCCGATCGCGCAGAAGTTCGATAAGGAAGGCCGCGAAGTCTTGCTCGACGTCTTCCGCGATGCCGCCGAATTCTGGGGAGAGCGGAAAGTGGCGTTCCGCGTGTTCTATTCGTTCGTCTGAGCGTCGCGCCGGTGTCGGCGCTCGCTGAGAAACAGCTCGATGGATGTGTCCATCGGGCTGTTTTCGTTTGTGGCGCGGATTTACCAGCCGCCCCAGCGCGCGGCCAACGCCGCCAGCACCGCGATCCCCGCCGTCTCGGTGCGCAGCACGCGCGGGCCGAGTCCGAGCGCGGCAAAGCGCGCATCAATGATCGCGTTTTCCTCCGCGGGAGAAAAGCCGGCCTCGGGTCCGATGAGCAGCGTGACCGCGCCGCGCGGCGGATCGGCGGGCAGGGACGCGAAGCTCACCTCGGCGCGCGGCGACAGCAGCAGGCGCAGCTCACCATCGGCAGCGGCGGGCAGGCCGGCGAGCCATGCGTCGAGATCGCGCGGCGGCGCGACGTCGGGCACGCGGTTGCGTCCGCATTGCTCGCACGCCGCGCGCGTGAGCGCCTGCCAGTGCGCCTGACGCCGCAGCGCCCGCTCGCCCGCGAGACGCACGACGCCCCGCTCCGCGGTGATGGGTGCGATGGCGGCGACGCCGAGTTCCACCGCCTTCTCGATCAGCCAATCCATCTTGTCGCCGCCCGCGACACCTTGCGCCAGGGTCACGCGATAAGGCGGCTCGGCCTCGCGATCGCTGTGTTCGTCGAGACGCGCCGTGGCCGCGCGCTTCGCGATATCCACGAGCGCCCCACGATATTCGCCGCCTGCGCCATCGAAGAGCGTGATCGAATCGCCCGTTTGGAGGCGCAAGACGTGCACGTGGCGCACGACGTCGTCGGGAAGAGACAGGGTTTGGCCCACGCTTAGCGGGCCATCGACATGAAAACGTGGCATGTGGGGTCGATCGCGGACTCGGCTGTCCGCGGATAGTGGAATTGCCTGAAACTCAGCGCAGATGCCGCGCGATCGCCCAGCGATAACCGTCCGGGTCTTCGATCTGCGCGAAGCGGTCGCCCCAGAACTGATCCTGCGGCTCGATGAGCGCCTTCGCGCCTACGGCGAGCGCGTTATGAAAGATCGCGTCGACGTCGTCCACGTACAGATAGAACGACTGCGGCGCCATCTGCCCCGCGCTCTTCGGCGTGCGAGCCTGCGAGCCGTACGCACCTTCGGGCGCGAACATCACGATCAGCTGCCCGCGATACGTCATCTCGACATGGATGACCGTGCCGTCGTCGTTCACGCTGTCGCGCACCGCGAAGCCTAGCGCCTTCTCGTAAAACGCGATGCTCACGCGCGCGTCGCGCACGGTAAGGTACGGAGTCAGCCAGGGCACGTCGGCGGGGCGGGGGTCGGTCATCGAAAGCACTCCTTGAAGCCTTGCTGCACATTTGACGGACATTTTGCCACGAAGCCGTAGGAACAATGGCCGAAGGCGTCGAGGACGGATTTCGCCGAATCAACGTCCGTCGGCGGCGCGCAGGGTCGTGTAAGGTAACGTTTTGCCGGCTTGCACATGCACGGAACATGCCCGCGCCGAACGTTCCCGGAGCGGCTGAGTGGCGGCTTTCCTGCGCGTGTCAATCGGACCGGTCTGCTAGAATGACGGCCTCCCGATCCTCGTCGTTTCTCGTCGTTCCGGTCCTGAAAACGTTGTGTGCCGCGGGTCCGGCGCCTTGCTTACGACAGTGAGTTACGACGCTCAGATTCACCACGGATCATTTCAGCTCCAGCCCGAAGCACTCGATACGACATGACGATCCCGACCTCCAGCCAGACCGCCCTCATGGCCAACGCAATCCGCGCGCTCGCCATGGACGCCGTTCAACAAGCCAATTCCGGTCACCCCGGCATGCCGATGGGCATGGCCGAAATCGGCGTCGCGCTGTGGTCGCGCCATCTGAAGCACAACCCGACGAACCCGCACTGGTTCGATCGCGACCGTTTCGTTTTGTCGAACGGTCATGGTTCGATGTTGCTGTATTCGCTCCTGCATCTCACCGGCTATGACCTGCCGTTGAGCGAACTGAAGAATTTCCGTCAACTGCATTCGAAGACGCCGGGCCATCCGGAAGTGGGCATGACGCCGGGCGTCGAGACGACGACCGGCCCGCTCGGCCAGGGCGTCGGCAATGCGGTCGGCATGGCGCTCGCCGAAGCGCTGCTCGCCGCCGAATTCAACAAGGCCGACGCGAAGATCGTCGATCACCACACGTACGTGTTCCTTGGCGACGGCTGTCTGATGGAAGGCATCTCTCACGAAGCCTGCTCGCTGGCGGGCACGCTCAAGCTGAACAAGCTGATCGCGCTGTACGACGACAACGGCATTTCAATCGACGGCCACGTCGAGCACTGGTTCCACGACGACACGCCGAAGCGCTTCGAAGCGTACGGCTGGAACGTGATCCGCGCGGTGGACGGCCATAGCGTCGAAGCGGTCGACGCAGCGATCGCCGCCGCGAAGAAGTCCGACAAGCCGACGCTCATCTGCTGCCGCACGGTCATCGGCAAGGGCGCGCCGACGAAGGCGGGCGGCCACGACGCGCATGGCGCGCCGCTCGGCGACAAGGAAATCGCGGCGACGCGCGCGGCCATCGGCTGGAACTACGGTCCTTTCGAGATTCCGCAGGAAGTCTATGCGGCGTGGGACGCGAAGGAACAAGGCAAGCACGTCGAAACCGAATGGAACAAGGCGTTCGACGCGTATCGCGCGAAGTACGCGACGCAAGCCGCCGAATTTTCGCGCCGCATGAGCGGCGAGCTGCCCGCGGACTGGGCGCAAGCCGCCGCGAAGATCATCGAGGACGCGAACCAGCGCGCCGAGACCGTGGCGACGCGCAAGGCATCGCAGCAGACCATCGAGGCTCTCGCGGCCGCGCTGCCGGAACTGCTCGGCGGATCGGCGGATCTGACCGGCTCGAACCTCACCAACTGGAAGGCATCGAAGGCCGTTCGCGCGGCGGGCGACGCGGAGAACGCGAACCCGGAGCACGCGGGCATCCAGTGGGGCAATCACATCAACTACGGCGTGCGCGAGTTCGGGATGAGCGCGGCCATCAACGGCATTGCGCTGCATGGCGGCTATCGCCCGTTCGGCGGCACGTTCCTGACGTTCTCGGACTACAGCCGCAACGCGCTGCGCGTCGCCGCGCTGATGAAGTCGCGCTCGATCTTCGTGTTCACGCACGATTCCATCGGCCTCGGTGAAGACGGCCCGACGCACCAGTCGATCGAACACGTGTCGAGCCTGCGCCTGATTCCGAATCTGCAGACGTGGCGTCCGGCGGACACCGTCGAAACGGCAGTCGCGTGGACGCATGCGATCGCGCACAACGGTCCGTCGACGCTGATCTTCAGCCGCCAGAACCTGCAGTTCTGCGCGCGCAACGACGTGCAGATCGCCAACGTCGCGAAGGGCGGCTACGTGCTGCGCGACTGGAACGACGATATCCCCGCGCGCAAGATCATCCTTATCGCGACCGGCTCGGAAGTGCAGCTCGCGATGGAAGCTGTCGATGCGCTCGCGAAGGAAGGCATCGGCGCACGCGTCGTGTCGATGCCCTGCACGAATGTCTTCGACAAACAGGACGCCGAATACCGTGAGCGCGTGCTGCCGAAGGGCGTGGCGCGCGTGGCGATCGAGGCGGGCGTGACCGATTTCTGGCGCAAGTACGTGGGGTTGGAAGGCGGCGTGGTCGGCATCGACACGTTCGGCGAGTCGGCCCCGGCGGGCGCGCTGTTCAAGCATTTCGGCTTCACGGTGGAGCATGTTGTCGCGACGGCCAAGTCCGTCCTGTCCGCGTCGTAAAATCGCGGACCGGGAAGCAGGTTTTTTTAGCCATCAGGAGATAGACCATGACGATTCGCGTTGCAATCAACGGCTACGGCCGGATCGGCCGCAACACGCTGCGCGCCTTCTACGAGAACGGCAAGAAGCATGACATCGAAATCGTCGCCATCAACGACCTCGGCGACGCCAAGACCAACGCGCACCTCACGCAGTACGACACCGCGCACGGCAAGTTCCCCGGCCAGGTGTCGGTGGACGGCGACTACCTCGTCGTCAACGGCGACAAGATTCGCGTGCTGGCGAACCGCAACCCGGCCGAACTGCCGTGGGGCGAGCTGAAAGTCGACGTGGTGCTGGAGTGCACGGGCTTCTTCACGACGAAGGAAAAGGCGAGTGCGCACATCAAGGGCGGTGCGAAGAAGGTCATCATCTCGGCGCCGGGCGGCAAGGACGTCGATGCGACCGTCGTGTACGGCGTGAACCACAATGTGCTGAAGGCGTCGGACACGGTCATCTCGAACGCATCGTGCACGACGAACTGCCTGGCGCCGCTCGTCAAGCCGCTGAACGACAAGATCGGTCTCGTGAACGGTCTGATGACCACGATCCACGCCTACACGAACGACCAGGTTCTGACGGACGTGTATCACGAAGACCTGCGCCGCGCGCGCTCGGCCACGCACAGCCAGATCCCGACGAAGACGGGCGCTGCATCGGCGGTCGGCCTGGTGCTGCCGGAACTGAACGGCAAGCTGGATGGCTACGCGATCCGCGTCCCGACGATCAACGTGTCGGTGGTCGATCTGTCGTTCATCGCCGCGCGCGACACGACGGTCGAAGAGATCAACAAGATTATGAAGGAAGCGTCGGAAGGCGAACTGAAGGGCGTGCTCGGCTACAACGACGCGCCGCTGGTGTCGATCGACTACAACCACAACCCGGCTTCGTCGACGTTCGATTCGACGCTCACGAAGGTCTCGGGCCGTCTCGTGAAGGTGTCGAGCTGGTACGACAACGAGTGGGGCTTCTCGAACCGCATGCTGGATACGGCGGTGGCTCTGGCGAACGCGAAGTAAGTCTCGCACTGGCCGCAACGAACAAAGCCGCTCTTTCGAGCGGCTTTGTTTTTTCCAGCGTTACACGAAGCGTTACGCGAGCTTCTCCCGCAGAAACGCCACGACGTAAGGCGTTGCCGCCGCCGCGACCGTCGATGCCGTGGCCGGATCGAGTCCCATGCGCGCGGCGATGGATTCGGCGACGCGACCGGTGAGAATACCTTCGCCACCTTCTTCCATTGATTTCAGGAAACCATCGCCGCGTACGAGCCCGGCTGCGAACGCGGCGAAGAAGCTCTTGCCGGGATGGTTTCCGAGCAAGCCCGCGTTTTGTTCCTCCGCGTGGGCGTGCGCTGTTTCCGCCCCGGCGCCGAGCATCTGCTGGCTGTCTTCCTGGCTGAAGCCCTGGTTGGTCAGCGCTTGCGTGGCTTGCGCGCCGTGTTCCGACGATAGAAATTCTGAAACGAGTTGTTGCATGTCCATCGACGCTGCTCCTCTTGATGTTTGGTCATTGCAGGGCAGCGCAAGCGGATAGAAATTTCCATCACGCGCGGCCCTTTCTGAGACCGGGGATGCTTCGGGAAGTGCCGGGATTTATTTGTTCGGTACGGGAAAATGCACGCCCGCGCGCTGCGCCGCATTCACGATGTGGCCTTCGATCGCGCGTCCGGCCTTCTCGCCGTCGCGCGCCTTCAATGCCTCGATGATCACTGCGTGCTCGTGATACGTCGACAACACCAGTTCACGCCGATAGAACGGCAGACGCTGGCTTTCCTTCATGATGTCGGCGCTGCCGCGCAGAATCGATTCGATCGCCGCATTTCCTGCAAGGCTCACGATGCGCATGTGGAACGCGAAGTCCAGTTGCGCAGCTTCCTCGAGCGCGGATTCCGTCAACGCGCCGTGCAGCGAATCGAGATTGTCGTCGAGCCAGTCGATATCCGAATCGCCGATCGAATGCGCCGCGAGCCGCGCGACGAATCCCTCCAGCGCGAAACGCATCTGATACGTGTCCGGCAACGACGCCTGATCCGCGAAACGCCACGGATGCGCGTTGCTCGCCTGCGCGCTGTTGACATACACGCCTTTGCCCGGCCGGATATGGAGCATGCCGAGCGCTTCGAGCGTGGAGAGCGCCTCGCGCAGCGACGCCCGGCTGATCGCCAGTTCCTCCGATAGTTGCCGCTGCGCCGGGAGCAAGCTTCCGACCGGATATACGCTGGATTCGATGCGCTCGCGAATGGTCGCGATCGCGGCGTCGGTCACGGTGTGAGGGACGTTTTTCATAGGAAGAAAGCTGTATTGGCCGGTCTGACCGCCATTGTATGCGCGTCCCGCGCGCCCGTGTGAACGGCCGTTCCACGTGCATTTCCATGCCGGCTCGAAACAGGGTAAACCGCTACCAACAGTTCCTTGACGACGCTATATCGGCTTTCTAATATTCCCCATCACAGCACTGGTCCGACCAGTCGGAACAGTTGCTCTGATCCTGAGACATTACACGAGGAGACGGTCGTGTTGAGATTTCTAAATTCGCTGTTCGGCAGGGTGATGATCGCGCTGGTCATCGGCGTGGTGGTGGGCGCGTTGTTTCCGCATTTCGGCCAGTCGTTGCGGCCATTGGGCGATGGTTTCCTGAAGCTCATCAAGATGGTGATCGGACCGATCGTGTTCTGCGTCGTCGTGAGCGGCATGGCGAGCGCGGGCGATCTCAAGAAGGTCGGGCGCGTCGGGCTGAAAGCCGTGATCTACTTCGAGATCATGACCACGCTCGCGCTCGTCATCGGCGCGATTCTCGCGTGGGTCACGCGCCCGGGCGTCGGGATGAACATCGATCTGCATACGCTCAATGCCGCGTCGCTCAGCACATACACGGAGCACGCGAAGAGCCTGAAGGACACCGCCGGCTTCCTGCTGAAGATCATCCCCGACACCGCGATCGATGCCTTCGCGAAAGGCGACATCCTCCAGGTGCTCGTGTTCGCGATCCTGTTCGGCGCGGCGCTTTCGATGGTCGGCGAGAAGGCGCAGCGCGTCACGGTCTTCATCGAAGAGCTGTCGAACGTGTTCTTCCGCATCATGGCGTTCATCATCAAGCTCGCGCCGCTCGGCGTGCTCGGCGCGATCGCGTTCACGACGGGGCAGTACGGCGTGGCGTCGCTCAAGCAACTGGGTCTGCTCGTGATCGTGTTCTACGCGAGCTGTTTCCTGTTCGTGTTCGTCGTGCTCGCGGTCGTGATGCGGCTCGCAGGCTTCTCGATCTTCAAGCTCGTGCGCTATCTGCGCGAGGAGCTGTCGATCGTGCTCGGCACGGCTTCGTCGGACGCCGTGCTGCCGCAGATCATGCGCAAGCTCGAATGGATGGGCGTGAAGGATTCGACCGTCGGTCTCGTGATTCCGACTGGCTACTCGTTCAATCTCGACGGCTTCTCGATCTATCTCACGCTCGCCGTGATCTTCATCGCGCAGGCGACCAACACGCCTTTGTCGATGCATGACCTGATCGTCGTCGTGCTCGTCTCGCTCGTGACGTCGAAGGGCGCGCACGGCATTCCCGGCTCGGCGATCGTCATTCTCGCCGCGACGCTCTCGGCCATTCCCGCGATTCCCGTGCTCGGCCTCGTGCTGATCCTGCCGGTCGACTGGTTCGTCGGCATCGCGCGGGCCGTGACCAATCTGATCGGCAACTGCGTGGCGACGGTGGTCGTCGCCGTCTGGGAGAACGACATCGACCGGGCGCGCGCCGAGCGCGTGCTCGACCAGGACGCCGATTACCGCTTCGTGCCCGCCGCGCCGGAGCCCGCGCAGGGCCACGAGCACGCGCACGCAATCTGATAACCCATCAATCACCGAGAGACACGCAAAATGGCCAACCCGATCCTCGACGCAGACGCTCCCGCTTTCGCACGCCGCTACATGAACCTCGCGGACCCGCGGCTCGGCGCGCAGGCGCTTTTCGCCACCGATGAATTCTTCGCGCCGAAAGACCGCATGCTCGAGCCGCAGCCCGCGGTGTTCATTCCCGGCAAGTACGACGAGCACGGCAAGTGGATGGATGGCTGGGAGACGCGCCGCAAGCGCACGACCGGCTACGATTTCTGCATCGTCAAGCTGGCGCGCGCGGGCGTGATTCACGGCATCGACATCGACACGAGTCACTTCACCGGCAACTTTCCGCCGGCGGCGTCCATCGACGCGTGCTACAGCGAGAGCGCCAATCCGCAGGACGATGGCGACTGGCGCGAAATCGTGCCGTCGACGACCTTGCAGGGCAATCATCACCACTATCTCGACATCAGCGATACGCGCGCCTACACGCATCTGCGCGTGAACATCTATCCGGATGGCGGCATCGCGCGGCTGCGCGTCTACGGTCAGCCGAAGACGGATTTCTCGCGCCTCGAACGCGGCACGCTGCTCGATCTCGCGGCGATCGAAAACGGCGCGTATCTCGTCGCGGCGAACAATCAGCACTTCGGCCCTGCATCGCAAATGCTGATGCCCGGACGCGGCGTGAACATGGGCGACGGCTGGGAAACGCGTCGGCGCCGCGAGCCGGGCAACGACTGGGCGATCGTCGCGCTGGCCAATCCCGGCGTGATTCGCGCGATCGAAGTCGACACCGCGCACTTCAAGGGCAACTATCCCGACCGCTGCTCGCTGCAAGCGGCGCGCGTCGAGGGCGGCACGGACGAATCGCTCGTCACGCAGGCGATGTTCTGGCCCGTCCTGCTCGACGAACAGAAGCTCTCGATGGACAACGTGCATCGCTTCGAGAAGGAGATCGCCGCGCTCGGCCCCGTGACGCACGTGCGCTTCAACATCTATCCGGATGGCGGCGTATCGCGGTTGCGCATCTTCGGGGAGATCGAATGAACACGCGAATGAAATCGCTCACGCTCGAACCGCTCACGCGCGAGGCCTTCGCCCCGTTCGGCGATGTCATCGAACTCGAGGGTGCGCGCCATTTTCCGATCAACGCGGGCACGACAGAACGCTTTCACGATCTCGCGAACGTGGATGTCGGCGTCGAGAGCGGCGGGCGACCGCTCATCAACGTGTTTCGCGGACAGCCGCGCGCGCAGCCGGTCGTGATCTCGATGATGGAGCGGCATCCGCTCGGCAGCCAGGCATTCGTGCCGCTGGGCGACGTGCGCTATCTCGTGGTCGTCGCGCCTGCGGGCGAGTTCGATGCGGCCGGCATGCGAGCTTTCTACGCGCGCGGCTGGCAAGGTGTGAACTATGCGCGCGGCGTGTGGCATCACCCGCTCATCGTGCTCGACGCGCCGGGCGATTTCATTGTCGTCGATCGCGGCGGCGATCTGCCGAATTGCGACGAGATCGACTTGCCCGAGCGCTACACGCTGAGCGCGCCGTCGGTGGTTGCGGCATAGCTGTATCGAAATGCGACTGCGAGTCGGTCGCAGTCGCAGTCGCAGTCGCAGTCGCAGTCGCAGTCGCAGTCGCAGTCGCAGTCGCAGTCGCAGTCGCAAATCGCAAGCGTACCGGCGAAACGAAACCGCCGTCCATCGAGAGATGGACGGCGGTTCTTTCATGACCGCGGCTGAGGCCGCGTGCGCAACGCTCAGTGCTTGCGGTGCGGGCAATTTTCCTTCGTGCAGGTGCCATACAGCGCAAGCGCATGCTCGTGGAGCTTGAAGCCGCGTTCCTTCGCGATCGATTGCTGACGGCGTTCGATCTCAGCGTCGAAGAACTCTTCGACACGGCCGCAGTCGATGCACACGAGGTGATCGTGGTGCGAACCCTCGTTGAGTTCGAACACGGCCTTGCCCGATTCGAAATTGCTTCGCGACAGCAGGCCGGCCTGCTCGAACTGCGTGAGCACGCGATACACCGTTGCGAGACCGATATCCAGCTCTTCGTTGAGCAGGTTTCGATACACGTCTTCGGCAGTCAGATGGCGCACCGGACTATGCTGAAAAATTTCGAGAATCTTGAGGCGGGGCAGGGTCGCCTTGAGCCCGATATTTTTGAGATCGGCGGGATTGGTCATGGCTAGGCATCCCTAGAGTACAATTCAAGGTTCTCATAGTAATGCGTTTTTCCGATTCCCGACATCCCGTACGGAGTCAAGGCGAATCGGACGAAAGAGCGCGGCCTTGGATCGTCTCGCGTGAAGGGTCAAATGTTTTCAAATTTATTGAATTGCAGGGAGAGCCGTCGCATGCGGGGTACCGTGATCGCAGCAACTTTGGCCGCATTGCTCGCTGGCTGTTCGGCGTACGACAGCGTCACGCAGAAGATCGCGCAAAGCATCACACCGTATCGAATCACGGTCGTGCAAGGCAACTTCGTTTCGCAGGAAGCGGCCAATCAGATGCAGGTCGGCATGTCGCGCGACCAGGTGAAGCAATTGCTCGGCACGCCGCTGCTGACCGACATGTTCCACGCGGATCGCTGGGACTACGTGTTCTATTTCAAACGCGGCTCGACATCCATCGTGCAGCAGCGTGACTTCGTCGTGAACTTCGCGAGCGACCGCGTCGTGAGCTGGTCGGGCGGCGAGAATCTTCCGTCGAACCTGGAACTGCTCGCGGAGATCGACGGCGACAAGGGCGTCAAGGTCGCGAAGCCCGTTCCCGCCCCGGCGCCCGCTGCGTCGGCGGCGGTGGCGGTCACTGCGCCGGTCGGCGAGCCGTCCACGCACCCGAACACGGCCGCAGCCTTCGCAGGCGACGCCAATCAGGAAGCCGCGCAGGCAGCCAATCGCGCGACGGCGCAAGTGGACATGCCCGCCGGCCGTCAGCGTTCGTCCGCGTTCAGCAGCGCGCCGACAACGTCGGGCGGCGCGCCTGGCTCGAACAACAGTTCCGGCAGCAATTCGCAGATTCAATTGCAGCGCAAACCGCAGACAATCAACATCCCGGACAGCAGCGCGGTGGGTCCGGCGGGCACGTCGCCGACGCCGGCCAATGCGAGCGGCCAGACGCAGTTCAGCATGCCGCAATAAGCACGCAGCTTTCCGGCCGCGAAGCGCGTCCCTGGCGGCGCGCTTCGGACCGGTCTGGCAAAGCCGCATCATTCGCCGCGCGTTCGTCGCGCGACGCATCGAGAGACTCATCGAGAGACAGCCATGAAGATCGCCATCGCCGGCGCATCGGGCCGCATGGGCCGGATGCTGATCGAAACCGTTCTGAATGATCCGGACGCGCAGCTCGTCGGCGCGCTCGACCGGCCCGGCGTGCCGCAACTCGGGCAGGACGCGGGCGCGTTCCTCGGCAAGACCACGGGCGTTCTGCTGACCGACGACGTCGAGCGCGTGTTCGCCGATGCCGACTATCTGATCGACTTCACGCGCCCCGAAGGCACGATCGCGCATCTCGAAGCGGCGCTGCGCCACGACGTGAAGATGATCATCGGCACGACGGGTTTCTCCGACGAGCAGAAGGCGCAACTGCGGAAGGCGGGCGAGAAGATCGGCGTGGTGTTCGCGCCGAACATGAGCGTCGGCGTGAACGTCACACTGAAGCTGCTCGAATTCGCCGCGAAGCATTTCTCGCAGGGTTACGACATCGAGGTCATCGAGGCGCATCACCGGCACAAGGTCGATGCGCCGTCGGGCACCGCGCTCGCAATGGGCGAAGTGATCGCGAAGGCGCTCGGCCGCGATCTGAAGGACTGCGCGGTGTACGCGCGCGAAGGCGTGACGGGTGAGCGCGATCCGTCGACGATCGGCTTCTCCGCGATTCGCGGCGGCGATATCGTCGGCGATCACACGGTGCTTTTCGCGGGCATCGGCGAGCGTGTCGAGATCACGCACAAGTCGGCGAGCCGTCTGTCGTACGCGCAGGGCGCGCTGCGCGCCGCGCATTTCCTGCAAGAGCGCGACGCGGGCTTCTTCGACATGCAGGACGTGCTCGGCCTGCGCTGATTCCGTAACAATGGCAGCGACTGGCGTCATCCATTACCTGCAATCCGGCGACGCCGTCACGCACGCGGTCGCCGGCCTGCTTCTCGCGATGTCGCTCGCGAGCTGGTGCTTCCTGCTCGTCAAGACATGGATTCTCGCGCGCGCGAAATGGCAAGGGCCGCGCGCCTTGCAGCGTTTCTGGCAGGCTGCGAGCCTGAAAGAAGGCATCGGCGCATTGCAGCGCGCGGATCGCGAGCGTGTGTTTCTGCCGCTCGCCGAAGCCGCCTGGCGCGCGTCCGAAGCCGATATGCCAGGCGCGATGCTCGCGCGTGTCGAGCGCAGCGAGCGCGTGCTGCGCGCGCTGCGTCACGCGTTGCTCCGTTCGCAACGCAGGCTGGAATTCGGACAGGTCTTGCTCGCATCGGTGGGCAGCACCGCGCCGTTCGTCGGCTTGCTCGGCACTGTGTGGGGCATTTATCACGCGCTCGGCAGCATCGCATCGAGCGGACAGGCGATGATCGAAAACGTAGCCGGGCCGGTCGGCGAGGCGCTCATCATGACGGCGTTCGGACTCGTTGTCGCGATTCCGGCCGTGCTCGCGTACAACGTGCTCGGCCGCTACGTGCGGCAGATTTCCGAGGAGCTCGACGGCTTCGCGCACGATCTGCACGCGTTCATGTGCGGCGACGCCGAGTAGGAGCGCGCGGCAATGGCCTTTGGCGGACTCGATAAAAAATCCAACGGCTCACCGATGGCCGAGATCAACATGACGCCGCTCATCGACGTCATGCTCGTTCTGCTCGTCATCTTCATCATCACCGCGCCGCTGTTCACGCACGCGATCCCGCTCGATCTGCCGAAGGTCGCGTCGCAGCCCGCGCGCGAGACGCCGCAGACCATTACGCTGTCCATCGACGATGCCGGCAAGCTTTTCTGGAACGATGCGCCCGTCAATTTCGATCAGATGCGCGCACGTTTCGCCGGGGCGGGCAAAGCGGAGCAGAAGCCGGAACTGCATCTGCGGGCGTCGAGCGCGACTCGCTACGAAGTCATCGCGCAAGTGATGGGCGCGGCGCAGCAGGCAGGGCTGGAACGCATCGGCTTCGTCACGCAGCCGGTCGCGGGCGCGCAGCCGGCGCGCTGAATCCGGGATTCGGCCTATGCCGAACGGCTGAATACCCGTTCGCGCTCCCTGTGTTCAAACTTGCCCATACGAGCTCGGATCGTGCATCGGCCGGGGCGCATCGCGCGACTGCGGGGTTAAGTGGGACGGTATAATCGCCATTTCCCCGTTCGGCGGGCCCGGCAAGAGCCAGCAGGCCCGAATTCCGACGCTGCGCCGTGTCAGCAATGCCCCCGCGCACGGACTCGCCGCCCGAAGTCCATTGAGACGAAAGCGGCCAGTCCCGAGGTCCGTTCCCAGCATTTGCCGAAAGCCAAACCAAACCATGCACGATAAATACGTACCCGCCGACGTCGAATCCGCCGCGCAGAGCAACTGGCGCGCGAATGACGTCTACCGGACGACCGAGCACTCGGCCAAGCCCAAGTTCTATTGCGTCTCGATGCTGCCGTATCCTTCGGGCAAGCTGCACATGGGTCACGTGCGCAACTACACCATCAACGACGTGATGTACCGTTATCTGCGCATGAACGGTCACAACACGCTGATGCCGATGGGCTGGGACGCGTTCGGCATGCCCGCCGAAAACGCGGCGATGGCGAACAACGTGCCGCCGGCAAAGTGGACGTACGAAAACATCGCGTACATGAAGAAGCAGATGCAGTCGATGGGCCTCGCCATCGACTGGTCGCGCGAAGTCGCCACGTGCTCGCCGGACTACTACAAATGGAACCAGTGGCTGTTCCTGAAGATGCTGGAAAAGGGCATCGCGTACAAGAAAACGGGCACGGTGAACTGGGACCCGGTCGATCAGACCGTGCTCGCGAATGAACAGGTCATCGACGGGCGCGGCTGGCGCTCGGGCGCGCTTGTCGAAAAGCGCGAGATCCCGATGTACTACCTGCGCATCACCGATTACGCGGATCAGCTTCTCGACGATCTCGAAGGCCTCGGCTGGCCCGAGCGCGTCAAGATCATGCAGCAGAACTGGATCGGCAAGAGCTTCGGCGTGAACTTCGGCTTCCCGTATGAAATCGACGGCGAAGCGAAGCTCCTGCGCGTCTTCACCACGCGCGCCGACACGATCATGGGCGTCACGTTCGCGGCGGTCGCGGCGGAGCATCCGCTCGCCACGCGCCTCGCGCGGGACAACGCGGATCTTCAGGCGTTCATCGACGAATGCAAGCGCGGCGGCGTCGCGGAAGCCGATGTCGCCACGATGGAAAAGAAGGGCGTGCCGACCGGTTTTTATGTCACGCATCCGCTCACGGGCGCGCAAGTCGAAGTGTGGATCGGCAATTACGTGCTGATGTCCTATGGCGAAGGCGCGGTCATGGGCGTGCCGGCCCACGACGAGCGCGATTTCGCGTTCGCGAAGAAATACGGCTTGCCGATCAATCAGGTGATCGACGTCGAAGGCAAGACGTACTCGACGGACGCCTGGGAAGAGTGGTACGCGGACAAGACCGCGGGCAGGCTCGTCAACAGCGGCAAGTACGACGGCATGACGACCGAGCAGGCCATCGACGCGATCGCCGCCGACCTGAAAGCGAAAGGCCTCGGCGACAAGCAGGTCACCTGGCGTCTGCGCGACTGGGGCATTTCGCGCCAGCGCTACTGGGGCACGCCGATCCCCATCATCCACTGCCCGGGTTGCGGCGACGTGCCGGTGCCGGAAAAGGATCTGCCCGTCGTGCTGCCGGAAGACCTCGTGCCGGACGGCACCGGCAATCCTCTCGCGAAGTCCGCTGCGTTCCTGAACTGCACGTGCCCGAAGTGCGGCGCGGCAGCGAAGCGCGAGACCGACACGATGGACACTTTCGTCGATTCGTCCTGGTACTTCTCGCGCTACAGCGCTCCGGATGCGAAGACGATGGTCGACGAGCGCACCGATTACTGGATGCCGATGGACCAGTACATCGGCGGCATCGAGCACGCGATTCTGCACCTGTTGTACTCGCGCTTCTGGACCAAGGTCATGCGTGACATGGGCCTCATCAAGTTCGGCGAGCCCGCGAAGAACCTGCTCACGCAGGGCATGGTGCTGAACGAAACGTTCTATCGCGAGGACGCGAGCGGCAAGAAGACCTGGTACAACCCGCTCGAAGTCACTGTCGCGCACGACGAAAAGGGCCGTCCGACCGGCGCCACGCTCAACGCGGACGGTCAGCCGGTCGTGCTGGGCGGCGTCGAGAAGATGTCGAAGTCGAAGAACAACGGTGTCGATCCGCAGACGCTGATCGATCAGCACGGCGCCGATACCGCGCGTCTCTTCGTGATGTTCGCGGCGCCGCCGGAGCAATCGCTCGAATGGTCGGGCGCGGGCGTCGAGGGCGCGAGCCGCTTCCTGCGCCGCGTGTGGCACTTCGCGCACGCCAACGCCGACGCGCTGCGCCATCACGCGAAGCTCGACGCCTCGAAGCTCGACGACGCCGGTAAAGCGCTGCGTCGCGAGATCTACACCGTGCTGAAGCAAGCCGATTTCGACTACGGCCGCCTGCAGTACAACACGGTCGTTTCCGCCGCGATGAAGATGCTCAACGCGCTCGAAGGCGCGAAGAATCCGGGCGAAGGCCTGCTGAACGAAACCTTCGGTGTGCTGTTGCGCGTGCTGTATCCGGTCGTGCCGCACGTCACGTTCCAGTTGTGGTCCGAACTGGGCTACGAGAAGGAATTTGGCCCGCTGCTCGACGCGCCCTGGCCGAAGGTCGACGAAGCCGCCCTCGAACAGTCGGAGATCGAGCTCGTATTGCAGGTCAACGGCAAGGTGCGCGGCGCGCTGACGGTTGCGAAGGATGCGTCGCGCGAGGCCATCGAAAAGGCCGCGGTCGCGCACGAAATGTTCGAAAAGTTCTCGGAAGGCCGTGCGCCTAAGAAGGTGGTCGTGGTGCCGGGACGTCTCGTGAACGTGGTCGTCTGATGCTCACAGCCAAGGGAGTCGACGTGAATCGTGAAGCCGGCATGAGCAGGCGCTCGTTTCTGGCGTTGTTGGGTGGAGCGGCGGCGCTATCCGCGTGCGGCTTTCAGTTGCGCGGCCAGCAGGACTACGCGTTCAAGCGGCTCGCGATCACGGGCGGCACGCCGCAGATGGTCGCGCGCATCGAGCGCATGGTTCAGGGCGGAAGCGACACGGTGATCGTCAAGCCGTTCGAGAAGCCCGAAGCGACGCTCAATCTGTCGGAAGGCTCGGCATTTCGCACGCTCAGCCTGAATGCGCAGGGCGCGATTCAGGAATACGAACTCGTCTTCAGTCTGAACTATTCGCTGCTCGGCGCCGACGGCACGATGCTGATTCCGCCGAGCGTCATCGCGCTGAATCGCTCGATGACTTATAGCGATCAATACACGCTCGCCAAGGCGCAGGAATCGACGCTGCTCTATAACGACATGCGCAACGACGCCGTCGACCAGTTGACGCGCCGGCTCGCAACGGTGCGCTCGCTGCATCCGGCGCCGGGCGAGCAGACGCCGGCTGTCTCGCCGCGCGCGCCGCTGCCGGTGCCGCCACTCTGATCGGCCGCGCACACCGGATCATGCAACTGAAGCTCGACGCGCTCGAAGCGCACCTCGCGAAAGGCCTGAAAGGACTGTATGTCGTCTATGGCGACGAGCATCTGCTCGTGCAGGAGGCGTGCGACCGCATCCGCGGCGCCGCGCGTGCCGCTGGCTTCACGGATCGCGCGGTGTTCACCGTCGATCGTTCGTTCGACTGGAGCGCGCTCATGGGCGCGACTCAGTCCATGTCGCTGTTCGGCGACCGTCAACTGATCGAGTTGCGCATTCCGACGGGCAAGCCGGGCAAGGAGGGCGGCGAAACCTTGAAAACGCTCGCCGCCACCGATAACCCCGACGTCGTGACGCTCGTCACGTTGCCGCGCCTCGATAGCGCAACGCAGAAGTCCGGCTGGTTCACGGCGCTGATTGGCGCGGGCGTCGCACTGAAGATCGATCCGATCGAGCGCGCGCAATTGCCGATGTGGGTCGGCCAGCGCCTCGCGCAGCAAGGTCAGCGCGTCGCGCCCGGCGAGGAAGGGCGGCGCGCGCTCTTGTTCATCGCGGAACGGGTGGAAGGCAATCTGCTCGCCGCGCATCAGGAAATTCAGAAACTCGGGCTGTTGTACCCCGAGGGCGTGCTTACCTTCGAGCAAATCCACGACGCTGTGCTGAACGTCGCGCGCTATGACGTGTTCAAGCTCAACGAGGCGATGCTGACCGGCGATGTCGGCCGGCTCGCGCGCATGCTCGATGGCCTGAAAGGCGAGGGCGAGGCCGCGGTGCTCGTGCTGTGGGCACTCGTCGAGGAAGTACGCACGCTGCTGCGCATCAAGCGTGGCGTCGCGGCGGGCAAGCCGCTCGCTACTTTGATGCGCGAGAACCGCGTGTGGGGGCCGCGCGAGCGGCTCATCGGCCCGGCGCTCTCGCGCGTGACCGATGAAGCGCTCGAAAAGGCGCTGTCGCTCGCGGCGCGGCTGGATCGGCAAGTCAAAGGCTTGTCCGGCAGCACGGGCAAGCGCGGCAGCGAGCCGCCTCCGGATCCGTGGGCCGGCATGTTCGAGCTGGCGATGGCCGTTGCAGGCAGTGGCAAGCCGGCGCCGCGACCGCGTCCCTAGGACGCTTCTGTCACAGGCTGTTGCAATTCGTGCAACGGCTTAGAATCATTCTTTGCGCGCTCGAGAATCTCGGGAGCCTCGGCACACGAAAGAGACTGACGATGAACATCGATCAATACATGACCGACCTCGGCCGCCGCGCACGCACGGCGTCGCGCGCGATGGCACGGGCGTCGACAGCGGCGAAGAATGCGGCGCTGCTCGCGGTGGCGGACGCCATCGAGCGCGAACGCGAGGCGCTCAAGCAGGCGAACGCGCGAGACCTCGCCCGCGCCCGCGAGAAGGGCCACGACGCCGCGTTCATCGACCGCCTGACGCTCTCCGACAAAGCGCTCGATACGATGATCGAAGGCCTGCGGCAGGTCGCCGCGCTGGCCGATCCGATCGGCGAAATCAGCGGGCTCAAGTTCCGTCCGAGCGGCATCCAGGTCGGGCAGATGCGCGTACCGCTCGGTGTGATCGGCATCATCTACGAATCGCGGCCGAACGTGACCATCGACGCCGCCGCGCTGTGCCTCAAGTCCGGCAACGCGACGATTCTGCGCGGCGGCTCCGAGGCGCTCGAATGCAACACGGCGCTCGCGAAGCTGATCGGCGTCGGCCTCGAAACTGCGGGACTGCCGCAGGATGCGGTGCAGGTCGTCGAGACGGCGGATCGCGCGGCCGTCGGCAGGCTCATCACGATGACGGAGTTCGTCGACGTGATCGTGCCGCGCGGCGGCAAGAGCCTGATCGCGCGGTTGATGGAGGAATCGCGGGTGCCGATGATCAAGCACCTCGACGGCATTTGTCACGTCTACGTCGACGATCGTGCGGATCTCGACAAGGCCGCCGCCATTTGCGACAACGCTAAGACGCATCGTTACGGCACCTGCAACACGATGGAAACGCTTCTCGTCGCGCGGGCCATCGCGAAAGCAGCGTTGCCGACGCTCGCGCGCGCCTATCAGGCAAAGGACGTGGAACTGCGCGTGGATGCCGAGGCGCGGGCCGTGCTCGAGGCGGCGCGGATCAGCTCGCTCGTGGATGCGACTGAAGAAGACTGGAGCACGGAATATCTGGCGCCGGTCTTGTCGATCAAGATTGTCGAAGGACTCGATGAAGCTATCGACCATATCAACACCTACGGCTCGCATCACACCGACGCGGTCGTCACCGAAGACCACGACCGCGCGATGCGCTTCCTGCGCGAAGTGGATTCCGCGAGCGTGATGGTCAACGCGTCGACGCGCTTCGCTGATGGTTTCGAGTTCGGCCTGGGTGCGGAAATCGGCATCTCGAACGACAAGCTGCATGCGCGTGGCCCGGTCGGGCTGGAAGGACTGACCTCGCTCAAGTACGTGGTGCTCGGCCGCGGCGAAGTGCGTCAATAAAGCGGATCGAACAAGAAGAACGATGCTCTGGATCAAATCGCTGCATATCGTGCTGGTGGCTTCGTGGTTCGCGGGGCTGTTCTATCTGCCGCGCATTTTCGTGAATCTCGCGATGGAGACGGACCCCGCCGCCACCGCGCGCCTGCTGCTCATGGCGAAGAAGCTCTTTCGATTCATGACGTTCATCGCCGTGCCTGCGCTCGCGTGCGGGCTGTGGCTGTGGCTCGTCGTGGGCATCGGCGCGGGGCAGGGCTGGCTGCATGCGAAACTGGCGATCGTTGCGCTGCTCATCGTCTATCACGCCTATTGCGGGCGCTTGCTGCACACGTTTCAGCGTGGCGAAAACAGGCGCTCGGACAAGTGGTATCGGATGTTCAATGAGCTGCCGGTGCTCGGGTTGCTCGGCGCGACATTGCTCGTGGTGATCAAGCCGTTCTGAATCAGGCTTGCGCAGCCTGAGCCGCTTTCTGTTCATTGACCAGATCGAGCACCATTTCGCCGAAGACTTCCGGGCGACCTTCGAAGAAGCGTTGAACGACGTTCTTTTCGAGCATGTACCGACGCAGCGATTCCCGCTCTTCGTGATTGTTCGCGAGCCTGACCGCCGCCTCGACGTATTCCTCCGCCGTATCCGTGACCAGCCAGCCGGGCATGTAGGAGCGCATGAACATCGCGCCGTCGATGCGCTCGAACACTTCCCGCCCTGTCTTGCAGACGCCGGGCAGCCCGACCGTGAATGCATCCACGATGCCGTTCGTGTTGCCGAAGGGGAACGGGCTCAAAAACATGTCCATGTCGTTTAGATACTGCATGTAATCCATATAAGGCTGGTATCCAACGATCTTTATATGGTTGGGGCGACTGATGTGCCTCACAGCTCGGGACAAGTGCAGCAGTGTGACGAAATTTCCGCCACTGGTCAGGAAATGGAAGACGACCGGCACTTTGCTGCGCTCGGAAATTTCTCTGCATGCCGCCAGAAAACTCGGTGAAAGCTTCATCACACTGGAAGCAATCGCGATGTCCACCTGCGCCGACACCTTCTTCTGCCGCGGCTTTATCGTTTCCAGCTTATGCGAGGGGCGATACGGCTGGCCATCCTTGGGAAGCCGCAAGAGCGCCTCGCTAAAGCATGCCGGATCGCCAACGTAATCGTCCTCCACGCTGACATAGTCGATGCAGTCGGAATGTGTGGTTGCGGGATGGCCCAATCCGGCGATCTGCAGCGGCGCGAGGCGCATGTTGGAGATAGCGAGGGTCAGGAAGGACATGCCTACGCTCGGCATGTAAAGAACATCCGGGCATTCCGTTTGTGCGAAATCCCGGATCGTTTCCAGCCACTGCTGGAAGGGCGAATCGGCTCGACGCTCGATTACCCGGGAAAACACCTCCCGTCCGCTGTCTCCAATGCTGGACGGTTCGCACATTGCCACGATGTCGAAGTGTGCGCGCGCGGCGAGCAAATTACGGGAATGGGTGCGCATGATCGAATGACCGTCCGTGAACGCATCCAGCACAACGAGCATGAGAGGGCGCGCTCGCTTGGCGCGACGCATGACGCCGCAGTTCATGTCCAGATTGGCCAGGCCGCTCTTGGCGAGCGTTGTGCGCACGAGCCGGTTGATGCTTCGTTTGATTGCATGCCGGTGATCGATTTCGGCGTAGGTGCAATGCATGTAAAGACCCAATAGTGGATCGAGTTCGATCTCGGACAGGTCCTCCACTTGAGCGAGGGAGGTGCCGAGCCAATCGAGAAGCGCCTCACGCTGCCTGTGGGCATCGGCGCTGCCGGGAAACATGTCGCCAGCTATTGCAATGGCGAGATTGAGCGTCGCTGCGCGGTCCGCGCGCATGCAGGTGGAATAGTCGACCGGCAGGTGCGATTCTGAATTGCATAGAAGGTTGAGCCTTTTGATCGCATCCGGAAATGGCGTTTGGACGGTGCCATCGTCCGCCAGGCGAGGTAGAAACCGGCGTGCGGCGTGATCCGCGTTGTTCAGAGGAGCCGCGCCGAAAAAATCCTGAATGAGCGCGCGGCAGCCCGATAAGCGGGCGAATCGCGCGGGCGTAAGCGGGAAGTCCGTGTTGCCAAGAAGCGATACGATGGCCGCCGCCATGCGGCTGGCGAAACGCTCTTGAAGCCAACTCTGCTTCGGGGGCGGCCATATGCCAGAGGTGTCCATGAGCTCCCGTGGATCCACGCCCGAGAGGCCGCGAAGGAAAACCTTCAGTTGGCCGAGCAGTTCAACGGCCTCGTCGAATTGGCCGCCGTACACGTAGGATTCGAAGCGTTCGACGGAAAAGGAATTGCTCATGTGTGGTTCTACAGACCGAATAGCGTTGTGATTAGCATAGACGATTGCCGGCCGTTCATTCGACGCGCAGCAGACCCCGCCGCCTACATCCCCACCCGCCGTCCTTCCAGTACGTCCTTGGCCTCGGCGAGCTTCTCCGCCAGCGCCGGCCCGCGTGCGAGCGCAAGCCCGACGGCCAGAATGTCGCCAATTGCGAGATGCGAAATACGCGATGTCATCGGCGAAAAAATGTCGGTGTCTTCATCGACATTTGCGAATAATCCGACCGTCGCCATGCGCGCGAGCGGCGAGTTGCCGTGCGTGATCGCAATGACCTTGGCGCCCCCATTCAGCGCCGATCTGCACGCGTCGAGAATGTCCCTGGTGCGCCCGGTATTGGAAATCGCGACGACGACATCGCCCGCTCCGAGCAGCGCGGCCGAGGTGGTGTACGTATGCGGGTCGGAGTATGCGACAGACGGCACGCCCAATCTGAAAAATTTGTGCTGCATGTCGAGCGCCGCGATGCCCGAGCCGCCGGCGCCATAAAACTCGATGCGCCGCGCGTCGGCGAGTATCACGATCGCCGCGGCGACGCTGTCGGAGGACAGGCTGTTGCGCACGGCGATCAGCGCGCCGATGGTCCGGTCGAGCACCTTGGCCGCGACGCCCGCAGGCGGTTCGTCCGTACGCACGTCGCGATAAACAGTGGGAACGTCCCCTGCAACGCCCTGAGCGAGACGGATCTTGAATTCGCGAAAGCCCGAAAAGCCGAGCGCCTGGCAGAACCGTGCGATGGTCGGCTGGCTGACGCCGGCGCGCGCGGCGAAATCGGTCATCGAGAGATCGAGCACCTCGCGCGGCGCTTCGAGAACGTAGTCCGCCAGCTTGCGCTCGGACGGCCGCAGTTGCTCGCGCATCGCTTCGACTTGGGACAGCAACATCGGAAATCTCGCCTATGCTGAAAATTGCTTGCGACTATAGCCGACTAACGCGTCTGTACAAATACTACATAAATATTGGGTGCGGCCTAGGTGGAATCCCGTAGGTGCAGTGTCTGTAAGCCGCCAAACTATGTGGCCGCTCAAGAATGATGAGTGATTTCGTCGTTGTCAGCCTGTAGTTTTTCTACTAGTATCCTTGCAATAATCAACCCAACCTCGACGGCACGCGCGCCGGGAGAGAGACGAAGGAGCTTCGATGGTTTCCCCGCATTCGCAACTCAAAAAAGTCACCGATCGCATCATCGAGCGCAGCAAGCCGACGCGCACAGCCTATCTCGCGCGCATCGATGCCGCGCACGGCCTTTTCCCCGCTCGCGGCGCGCTGTCCTGCGCGAACCTGGCGCATGGCTTCGCCGGTCTCGAAGGGCAGGAGAAGTTCGCGATCAAGGCGGTGCGCGAACCGAACATCGGCATCGTGTCGTCTTATAACGAGATGCTTTCGGCGCACGCCCCTTACAAGAGTTTCCCGGACATCATCAAGCAGGCGGCGCGCGAGCACGGCGGCATCGCGCAGTTCGCGGGCGGCGTGCCCGCGATGTGTGACGGCATCACGCAGGGCAACGCCGGCATGGAACTGTCGCTCTTTTCGCGTGAAGTCATCGCGATGAGCACGGCGGTCGCGCTTACGCACAACATGTTCGATGCCGCGCTGTGCCTCGGCGTGTGCGACAAGATCGTGCCGGGGCTCGCGATCGGCGCGCTGCAGTTCGGCCATCTGCCGACCATCTTCGTGCCTGCCGGCCCCATGACGAGCGGTCTCACCAATGACGAAAAAGCCAAGGTGCGCCAGGAATTCGCTACGGGAAAATGCGACCGCGGCGTGCTGCTCGAAGCGGAAGCGGCGGCGTATCACGGCCACGGCACCTGCACGTTCTATGGCACGGCCAACAGCAATCAGATGCTGATGGAAGTAATGGGCCTGCATTTGCCGAGCGCGGCGTTCGTGCATCCGCACACGCCGCTGCGCGATGCGCTCACCGCCGAAGCGGCGCGCCGCGTGCTCGACCTGACGCTCGAGCGCGGCAATTACACGCCGATCGGTCATGTCGTCGATGAAAAAGCGATCGTGAACGGCATCGTTGCGCTCCTCGCAACGGGCGGCTCGACCAATCACACGCTGCATCTCGTGGCGATCGCGCGGGCGGCGGGCGTCGTGATCGACTGGAACGATTTCGACGAGCTGTCGCAGGTCGTGCCGCTGCTCGCGAAAATCTACCCGAACGGCAAGGCCGACGTGAATCACTTCCAGGCGGCGGGCGGCGTGGCATTTCTCGTGCGCAATCTGCTCGAGGGCGGCTTGCTGCACGAAGACGTGCAGACGGTGGCCGGCCGTGGACTGTCGCATTACACCAGGGAGCCGAAGCTCATCGACGGCAAACTGCAGTGGGTCGACGGCGCGCAGGAAAGCCACGACACCAAGGTGCTGCGGGCCATCGGCGAGCCGTTTCAGCCGGACGGCGGGCTGCGTCTCATGCAGGGCAAGCTCGGGCGCGGCGTCATCAAGATTTCGGCGGTGGCTCCCGAGCATCGCGTGGTGAAGGCGCCGGCCATCGTTTTCAATTCGCAGGAAGAAGTGCAGGAAGCGTTCGACAAGGGTGAATTGAAGCGTGATTTCGTCGCCGTCGTGCGTTTCCAGGGCGCGCGCGCGAACGGCATGCCGGAGCTGCATCGTTTGACGCCGTTGCTGGGCGTGTTGCAGGATCACGGCTTCCACGTCGCGCTCGTCACCGACGGACGCATGTCGGGCGCGTCGGGCAAGGTGCCGGCGGTGATTCACGTATCGCCCGAGGCGCTGCTGCATGGGCCGCTCGGCAAGGTCCGCACCGGCGACATGCTCGTGATCGACGCGCCCGCGGGCGTGCTCGACATCGAGATCGACGTGAACGAATGGGCGGCGCGGGAGGTCCAGGCGCCGTTGCATCAGGCCGACAATGAAGCCGGTTTCGGTCGCGAACTGTTTGGCGTGTTCCGCAGCGCGGCGTTGCCGGCGGAAGAGGGCGCATCGGTATTCGGTCCGCTGATCGGCGCGACGGTTGGCGACGGGGCGAACAGTACGGCGGGCGCGCAGGACAGGAACCCGCTGCGCGAAAACGCGCGTGCCGCGGCATCGGCGTTGAACAAGGCCCACGCCACGCAGCACTGAAGATCGCAACGACGGGCAAACGGCTCGAACCTGAGAGAAACCCGCGGACAGGCCACATGGCGCCGCACAAAAACCAGGAGTCGCATCAATGAAAACGGTAAGCGAAATCGTGCGTCTGGGACCGGTGATTCCGGTGCTGGCGTTCGAATCGGTCGAGCAGGGCGAACACGTATCGCGCGCGCTTCATGCGGGCGGCGTGAAGGTGCTGGAAATCACGCTGCGCACGCCGGCGGGCATCGGCGCGATCGAGCGCGCAAGTGAACTGGCCGACGACATCGTCGTCGGCGTGGGCACCATCACGAAGCCCGAGCATTGCGCGCAGGCGAAGAAGGCTGGCGCGCAGTTCGGTGTGTCGCCGGGGCTGACCAAGGACATGCACAAGGCCGCTCAGGATGCCGGTCTGCCGTTGCTGCCGGGCGTGATGACGCCGAGCGACATCATCGCGGCATTGGAACTGGGTTACGAGATCGTCAAGTTCTTCCCGGCGCAGCAGGCGGGCGGCATTCCGATGCTGCAGGCGTTCTACGGACCATTCCCAAATCTGAAATTCTGTCCGACGGGCGGAATCACGGCGGAGACCGCGTCGAGCTTTCTGGCGCAGCCGAACGTCGTCTGCGTCGGCGGCTCGTGGCTCACGCCGAAGGCCGCGCTTGCTGCACAGAACTGGGAAGAGGTTACGCGCCTCGCGCGCGCCGCGAGCGAGCTGGCGCCGCACAAGTAAGCAAACATCGCTGTCTCGAAGGCGCGTTCGACTGCGTGAGCGGTCGGACGCGCCTTTTTTCTCTTGGTCCGAGTTCAATGCCCGACCCCTCCGTTCGCCTACGCTGCTTGATGGCGTGATCCTGTCGAGCAGGCGCAAATCAGCGTTTCCCGCGCCACCGCACCCAGTCCGTCCGTTGACTAATTCGATTAATGAAATCGGATAAATCTTAATTGCGAAATTAATCACGTTAAGACAATCGATCGAATTTGAGACTCGCGTAAGACTGTTCTCATTAATCCGCGATTTGCTGGGAATCGTCGCCCTTTTTATATATATTTAGGCTTTAGAAGTTCCTCGATATATTTAATCGCGGAAGCGAATCAAAAAGGAAGTTCGGCGCATCTGGTGCCATTCCTCTTCACTTCCGCACGATGCTGTCTGTTTCCAGCACCGCACGCGCCGTCCCAGCTCGCACCGTGCCGACAGCGCTGAACTTGCCGCGGAACCTCTTTTTCTAAAAACGCAATTTCGTTTTTTCAGGATATCAATCCGATGACCATTCGAGTCGGAATTTCAGTCGTCACGCATCAAGGCCAGAACATCTGGCAAAACGGTCTGGGCCAGAACGTGATCTTTTTTTCGGAAGTGCTTCAAAAGCTTCCGTTCGTCGAAAGCGTTTCACTGATCGACGTAGGCGATCAGAACGCGATGCCGCCGCAGGTGGACACGGCGTCGAAAGATCTTCGCATCATTCGCAATCCGGACGCCACCGACGCCGTCGACGTCATATTCGAGATGGGCGGCGCGCTCGACACGCAATGGCTCGATCTGATGCGCGCGCGCGGCAAGAAGGTCGTGTACTACTGTTGCGGTCAGCCGTATGTCGGACTCGTGGAAGCGCCGGTTTTCGACAAGCCCGTCCATGTGATGCGCCCGGATCGTTACGATGAAATCTGGCTGATGTCGAAGGACCGGCTGTCCGTTCCAATGATGCGCACGTTGCACCGTTGCCCGGTCCATCTCATTCCGTTCATCTGGCATCCGCAGTTCCTCGAGAAGCGTATCGAGGAAGTCGAAGAACACGGTCTTCGCTACGGCTATGAGCGTCGAGCAAACGAGTCGGCTCAGCCGGCCATACAGCCGCAAGGTTTCCGCGTTGCAATGTTCGAGCCGAATATTTCGGTCGTGAAAACGTCGAGCATCCCGATGCTTGCGTGCGAAGAGGCATATCGCGCAGACCGTTCGAGCGTGTCCGCCATGCACGTACTGAATTCGGTGCACATGAAGGATCATCCCACGCTCATGTACTTGGCGAATTCGCTGGACCTGGTGAAGGATTCGAAGGCGACGTTCCACGGCCGTAACGACATCGCCGGATTTATGGCGCAGTACGCCGATGCGGTGGTGTCGCATCAATGGGGCAATGATCAGAATTATCTGTATCTCGACGTGCTCTATGGCGGCTACCCGCTCATTCATAACTCGCCGTGGCTGAAAGATGCCGGCTACTACTATCCGGGCTTCGACGCGCAAGAGGGCGGGCGTCAGTTGCTGAAAGCGTTCCGCGAGCACGACAACACGCTCGACGAATACCGCGCCCGCGCGCAACGCGTCATCGATGCAGTGAATCCTTTCAACCAGGCGAACCTGGATGCTTTCGCAGACCGGTTGATCAACCTCTGTCAAGGAAGCAAGCTCAAGGTAGGCGTATGAACATGCAAAACAAATCCCGTATGCCGGAGCGGATCAATGTCGGCGTTTCCATCTATATCCGCAAGGGCGAGCAATCGCTTTGGGAAAACGGCATTTTCCAGAATTGCCTGTATCTCGTGATGCTGCTCATGCGCTCGCCGCGTGTTAAGTCCACCTACCTGGTGACGGGTGGCGGCGACGGCGGTCCCGAAGACGCGAAGCGCTTTCTTTCCGATTCGCCCGTGCCGCTCATCGACATGAAAACGGCCATGTCGAAGCTCGATGTCATGATCGAAATGAGCGCGCAGCTCGACCGCGAGTGGTCGGTGAAGTTCAAGGAGCGTGGCGGCAAGATCATTACGATGCGGGTCGGCAATGACTATGTCATCGATATCGAACGCATGGTCTTCAACCTTCAGCACGCGCTGCTCGTCTCGGGTGCTCCCTACGATGAAGTCTGGACGCTTCCCGAGTACGAAGTAAGCTGCAAGCCCTACTTCGAGACGCTGTTCCGCGCGCCGGTCAGGCTCATGCCGCACCTGTGGAGTCCGGTTGTCCTCGATCGCGAAGCCGCGAAGCTTCCGGAAGGGGTGAAGTTTGGCTATCAGCCGGGCCGCCGCCGCTGGCGCGTCGGTATTTTCGAGCCGAATGTCTGCATGGTGAAGACGAGCTATATCCCGATGCTCGCCTGCGAAGCAGCGCATCGTGAAAATCCGGACATGCTCGAGCGCGTGTGGGCGTACAACACATTCAAGCTGAAAGACCATGCGGCGTTCGCAGGATTCGCGCATAGCCTCGATTACGTGAAGCACGGCCTCGGCAACTTCGAAGGACGCTTCCCGTTTGCGCAGATCGTGCCGCAATGCGTCGATGCGGTGGTCAGCCACCAGTGGGAAAACCCGCAGAACTACGTCTATTACGAAGCGCTCCACGGCGGCTATCCGCTGATTCACAACTCGCATCTGATAGGCGACTGCGGCTACCGCTATCACGATTTCGATTGCGAAGAAGGCGGGAAGGCATTGCTGCGCGCGTTCGCGGAGCATGACGCCAATCTCGAAAGCTACCGCGCGACGGCAAACAAATTCCTTCGCACGCTCGATCCCGAAAACGAAGAGAACGTGCGGATCTACACGGAAGCGATCGAAGCGGTGTACGCCAGGGCGTAAGCATCGAAGTCAACGGATGTGCCGCAGGGCATGGAGTAAAAGCGTAATGAAGAAGTTGCGAATTGGCATCACCATCGGTCTGTTTCACGAGGCCGAAACGCTGTGGAACAACGGCATCAAGCAGAACGCGGTGTTCCTCGCGGAAGCGCTCAAGAACTGTCCGAACGTGGAAAGTGTCGTGCTCGTCAATACGACACATGTCGCGATCACCAAGCAGTTGCCCTGGGATCTGGAGCGCTGGCCTACGGTGACGTTCGACGGCGCGAAAGACAATATTGATGTGATGATCGAACTCGGTGGCCAGATCGATACGAACGCCACCGAATATCTGAAGCGGCGCGGCGCGCGGCTCGTGTCGTATTGCTGCGGTTTCGAGTACGTTCACGCGATGGAGTCCATCCTGTTCAACCGGCCGAGCTTCGGGGACAACCTGTTCGTGAATCAGCGTTACGACGACATCTGGATGATTCCGCAGGTCGCGAACATCAGCGCGCCGTACTTCGAGGTATTGCGCCGGCAGACTGCGCAAGTCGTGCCGTTCATCTGGAGCCCGATGTTCCTGAACGTGCGCACCGCGTCCTTGCCGCATTCGGGTGAGTATCAGCCGAGGGCAGGGCCGCGGCGCCTGAGCGTGATGGAGCCCAATATCAATGTTGTGAAATTTTGTTTTTATCCGGCGCTCATCGCGGAACTTGCGTATCGCGAACGTCCCAACGATATTCAGTTGCTTCAGGTGACCAACGCGCAACATATTGCAACGAACTGCAAGGAATTCATTTCCTTGATGAACCAGCTCGATATCGTTCGCAATCACAAGGCGGTGTTTCTCGGACGTTTCGATACGCCGACGTATCTCGCCGAGCATACGGATATCGTCGTGTCGCATCAGTGGGAAAATCCGCTGAACTATTTTTACCTCGAAGTGTGCTGGCAGGGCTATCCACTGGTTCACAATGCGACGCTTTGCACGGATCTGGGTTACTACTACCGCGACAACAACGTGAGCGAGGGGGCTCGGCGGGTCGTCGAGGCGATTGATCATCACGATTCGCAACTCGCGCAATATCGGGACAAGCAGCGCACGGCAATTGCGCGTTATTTGCCGGACAACGCGGAGCTGGTAGGTGGCTATGCTGGATTGCTCGACTCACTCGTCGAGAAACCACTGCGCTGATTCAGTGTTTTTCGCAGCGTAGACTCAGTGCTGTCCAGGCGCCATTGTCCGATCAGATGATCGGACAATGGCGCTTTGTGCGTTTCGCATTGAGCGCAGCGCTTTCTCTTTAATTCACTTCGATAGTGTTTCAGAAGAGTTGTCGGAGAATTCTTAAATTTTCGCATTTAGTTAGGATTGCATTTTAATGCAGTCAATAAGCATTTTCCGAAAATTTGTAGCTGGCTGGCATTTCTGCAGGTTTCCCACAGTTCATTGAATTTAGGACATGTCCGCTTCAGGGAAGTGGCGCTCCTGAATATCCTATGTCGTGGTCAAAAGCTGTTTCCTTTTTTATTTTGTAAAAGACGCTCGTTTTTTGTGGGTCAATTCGGTTTATGAATAAGTCATACCGCAGTATTTGGAATGAGAAAGTAGGAACGTTCGTCGCAGTCGCTGAGACTGCGGTCGCGCGGGGCAAGAAGAATTCTGGCGGCGCGGTATGCGACCCGGAAGGTGGTCGCGAGGCTCTTGATGCGCGCGTTCCTCAGAACAGAGACGCTTATCCGAAGGTTGCCCTGCGCGCGGCTGCCGGCGTCGGGGCTTCGGTTGCTTTGCTGTTCGGTGGCTCGAGCGCTTGGGCTGACTCAAGTACTCCTAGTCTGACTACCTGTACAAACGGGGTAGGTACCGGAGTCACGGCGAACGGTGCAACGACTACCGATTGTGCACCGAACTTCGTTGGCGGGAATTTCACTGGGGTCGTAATACAGTCTGGCAACGGTGCCTATCTAACCGTTGGCGCGGATGGAAACATCCGGATGAATTCGCAGCAACAGATTGTTTTTAATGCTACATCGATCAGCTTCAGCAACGGTGTGCTGACAAACGTGGCGATTGGAAGCATCGCGCCGGGCAGCACGGACGCCATCAACGGCGGGCAAGTGTTCTCCATGTCTGCTTCCATTAGCACGATGGCCTCGACGATTACGTACGGCTACAACTCGATGTCCACGGCGGTCAACTCCATGTCGACGGCGGTGGTCGGCGCATCGTCGAGCATGTCCACCGCGGCGAACTCGTTGTCCACGGGTCTCAATTCGCTGTCAACCAGTGCGTCCACGGCTATCGGTTCAATGTCGACGGCGTGGACTTCCCTCTCGACGAACACTTCCACAACGGTTACGTCCATGTCGACGTCCGTTTCCTCGATGTCGACCACGGTAAATTCGTTGTCGACGACGGTGAGCACCGCAAATAGCCGGGTGACCAGCCTGTCCACGAGCCTCAGCTCGCTTTCGACCTCGGCGTCCACGGGCCTGACTTCGTTGTCCGGCTCGGTTTCCATCGGCATCGGTTCGCTCTCCACAGGTCTGAGCACGACGGGCAGCGCAGTGAGCAGTCTTTCCATCGGCCTGAGTACGACGTCGAGCACGGTGAGCAGCCTTTCTACGACCGTGAGTGCGACCACCAGCGCGGTGAGCAGCCTGTCGACTGTCGTTAGTTCGACGAGCAGCGCCGTCTCGAGTCTTTCCACCGGTTTGAGCACCACCAACAGTTCGGTGAGCAGCCTTTCCACCGGGTTAAGCACAGTTACCAGTTCCGTGAGCAGTCTCTCGACCGGTTTGAGCACCGCCAACAGCGCGGTAAGCTCGCTGTCGACAGGCCTGAGCACGACCAGCAGTGCGGTAAGCTCGCTGTCGACGGGCCTGAGCACGACCAACAGCGCGGTAAGCTCGCTGTCGACTGGCCTGAGCACCGCCAACAGCGCGGTAAGCTCAATGTCGACGGGCTTGAGCACGACCAACAGCGCAGTAAGCTCGCTGTCGACGGGCCTGAGCACGACCAACAGCGCGGTAAGCTCGCTGTCGACGGGCCTGAGCACGGCGAACAGCGCCGTAAGCAGTCTGTCCACGGGTCTCAGCACGACCAATAGCAACGTCACCAGTCTGTCGAGTGGCCTCTCGACATTGTCGACATCGGTGTCGGCGAGCGTCAGTTCGCTGTCAACCGGTCTGAGCACGGCCAACAGCAACGTTAGCAGTCTCTCCACGGGTCTCAGCACCGCGAATAGCAAGACTGACAGCCTCTCCACGGGCTTGAGCACCGTCAACAGCAAGGTCGACAGTGTCTCCACGGGCCTGAGCAC
Organism: Caballeronia catudaia; assembly: GCF_001544755.2. Lineage (GTDB taxonomy): Bacteria > Pseudomonadota > Gammaproteobacteria > Burkholderiales > Burkholderiaceae > Caballeronia > Caballeronia catudaia. The sequence goes on from NZ_FCOF02000002.1 coordinate 103,029, forward strand.
GACCACATCCACGGTGAACTCGCTCTCGACCGGCGTGAGCACGATCAGCAGCACCGTGACCAGCCTGTCCACGGACCTTTCCTCGCTGTCCACATCCGCTTCCACGGGCGTCGCCTCGCTGTCGACGGGCCTGAGCTCGACCAACAGCGCAGTCAACAGCCTTTCGACCGGTCTCAGTACCACCAATAGCACGGTGAGTTCGCTGTCCACCGGCTTGAGCACCACCAAGAGCACGGTCAGTTCCCTGTCGACGGGTCTGAGCACCACGAACAGCATGGTGAACTCGATGTCGACCGGCGTGAACAGCGTTTCCACGGCGCTGAGCACAACCAACAATACGGTGAATTCGCTGTCGACGGGTGTGAGCACGGCCAGCAGCAAGGTCGACAGCCTGTCGACCGGCCTGAGCACGACCAACAGCAACGTCACCAGCCTGTCGAGCAGCGTCAGTTCGCTGTCGACTGGTCTCAGCACGACCAACAGCTCGGTGAGCAGCTTGTCGACTGGCCTGAGCTCGACCTCGAGCAAGGTCGACAGCTTGTCGACGGGTCTGAGCACGACGAACAGCACGGTAAGTGGCCTCTCCACGAGCCTGTCGTCGCTGTCGGTGTCGACCTCTACGGGCATCAATTCGCTGTCGAGCGGCCTGAGCACGGCCAGCAGCAACGTCAGCAGCCTGTCGAGCGGCCTGAGCACGGCCAACAGCAGGGTGGACAGCCTGTCTACCGGCCTGAGCACGACCAACAGCAACGTCGACAGCCTGTCGACCGGCCTGAGCACGACCAACAGCACGGTGGGTTCGCTGTCGAGCACGGTGAGTTCCCTGTCGACGGGCCTGAGCACGACCAACAGCGCAGTCAGCACTCTGTCCACGGGTCTCAGCACCACGAGCAGCAAGGTGGATAGCCTGTCCACGGGTTTGAGCACGACCAACAGCAGGGTTACCAGCCTTTCGACGGGTCTCAGCACGCTGTCGACTTCGGCTTCCACTGGTATCACTTCGCTTTCGAGTGGCCTGAGCACGACCAACAGCGCGGTGAGCAGCCTGTCGAGTGGCCTGAGCACGACCAACAGCGCGGTGAGCAGTCTGTCGACCGGCCTGAGCACGACCAACAGCAGCGTCACCAGCCTGTCGAGCAGCGTCAGCTCGCTCTCCACGGGTCTGAGCACGGCGAGCAGCGCCGTGAGTTCGCTGTCGACGGGCCTGAGCACGACCAACAGCAATGTCGATAGCCTCTCGACCGGCCAGGCTACGCTTTCGTCGTCGATGTCGACGGGCGTCAACTCGCTGTCGACGGGCCTCAGCACGGCGAACAGTGCGATCAGCAGCCTGTCGACCGGCCTGAGCACGACCAACAGCACGGTGGGTTCGCTGTCGAGCACGGTGAACTCGCTGTCGACGGGTCTTAGCACAACCAACAGCAACGTTGGCCTGCTGTCGACGGGTCTGAGCACCACGAACAGCACCGTCGGCAGTCTGTCGACCGTCGTCAAGAACGCGGTGATGTATGACGACTCGACGCATTCGAGCGTCACGCTGGGCGGCGCGAGCAGCCCCGCGGTGAAGCTCACGAACGTGGCTGCCGGCACGAGTACGCTCGATGCCGTCAACTTCGGCCAGCTGACTTCGCTTTCGGCTTCCATGTCGACAGGCGTCGATTCGCTGTCGACAGTCATTTCGAGTTCGGGCGTCGAACTGATCACGTCGCTGTCCGTGACGGTTTCGAGCAGCGTCAGCTCGCTGTCGACGGGTATCAGCACGACCAATAGCAATCTGAGCAGCCTGTCCGTCTCGACCTCCACGACGGCCAGTTCGCTGTCCACGGGCGTGAGCTCGCTTTCGAGCTCGACCTCGACCGGTTTCAGTTCGCTTTCGAGCGGTGTCAGTTCGCTGTCGACGTCGGCTTCGACGGGTGTCAGCTCGCTGTCCGCAAGCTTAAGTTCGTTGTCGGCCTCGACCTCGACGAGCCTGAGTTCGCTGTCGACGGGCGCGAGTTCGTTGTCGGCGGGCGTGAGTTCGTTGTCCTCGGGTCTCAGCTCGCTGTCCGTGTCGACTTCGACCGGTATCAGCTCGCTGTCGACGGGTCTGAATTCGCTGTCGAGCTCGGCCTCCACGGGCATCAGCTCGCTGTCGACCTCGGCCTCCACGGGTATCAGCTCGCTGTCGGCTGGCGTGAGTTCGCTGTCGGCGTCGACTTCCACGAGTCTCAGCTCGCTGTCGTCCGGCGTGAGTTCGCTGTCGGCCTCGACCTCCACGGGTATCAGCTCGCTGTCCTCCGGTGTGAGTTCGCTCTCCGCTGGCGTGAGCTCGCTCTCCGCTGGCATGAGCACGCTGTCGGCGTCCACGTCGACGGGCCTCAGCTCGCTGTCGAGCGGCGTCAGTTCGCTGTCGGTGTCGACCTCCACGGGCATCAGCTCGCTGTCGGCCGGTATGAGCACGCTGTCGGCGTCGACCTCCACGGGCCTCAGCTCGCTGTCGGTTGGCGTCAGCTCGCTGTCGAGCGGCGTGAGCTCGCTCTCCGCAGGCATGAGCACGCTGTCGAGCTCGACCTCGACGGCGGTGAACTCGCTGTCGACGGGCCTGGCCAACGCAGTCTCGTATGACGATTCGACCCATTCGAAGGTCACGCTGGGTGGCGCGAGCCATGCACCGGTGAAGCTCACGAACGTGGCGGACGGTACGAGCCAGTACGATGCGGTGAACTTCGGCCAGTTGAGCTCGCTGTCGAGCTCGACCTCGACGGGCTTCAACTCGATGTCCACGGCTATCTCGGCCTCGAACGGCAACTTCGACTCGCTGTCCTCGAGCGTCACGTCGCTGTCCACGGGCGTGAGCTCGCTGTCGACGGGCGTGAGTTCGCTGTCGAGCTCGACCTCCACGGCGATCAGCTCGCTGTCGACCGGCGTGAGCTCGCTGTCCGCAGGTGTGAGCTCGCTGTCGGCTGGCGTGAGTTCGCTGTCGACGGGTCTGAACTCGCTGTCGAGCTCGACCTCCGCAGGCATCAGCTCGCTGTCGAGCGGCGTGAGCTCGCTGTCGACGGGTCTGAACTCGCTGTCGAGCTCGACCTCCGCGGGCATCAGCTCGCTGTCGAGTGGCGTGAGCTCGCTGTCGGCTGGCGTGAGCTCGCTGTCGGTGTCGACCTCCACGGGCATCAGCTCGCTGTCGACCAACGTGAGCTCGCTGTCGACGGGTCTGAACTCGCTGTCGAGCTCGACCTCCACGGGCATCAGCTCGCTGTCCACGGGCGTCAGCTCGCTGTCGGTGTCGACGTCCACGGGCATCAGCTCGCTGTCCACGGGTATCAACTCGCTGTCGAGTTCGGCCTCCACGGGCATCAGCTCGCTGTCGGTATCGACCTCCACGGGTATCAGCTCGCTGTCCACGGGCATGAGCACGCTGTCGAGCTCGACCTCGACGGCGGTGAACTCGCTGTCGACGGGCCTGGCCAACGCGGTCATGTATGACGACTCGACGCATTCGAAGGTCTCGCTGGGCGGCGTGGGCCATGCGCCGGTGAAGCTCACGAACGTGGCGGACGGTACGAGCCAGTACGATGCGGTGAACTTCGGCCAGTTGAGCTCGCTGTCGAGCTCGACCTCGTCGGGCTTCAACTCGATGTCCACGGCGATCTCGACCTCGAGCGGTAACTTCGACTCGCTGTCCTCCAGCGTCACGTCGCTGTCCACGGGCGTGAGCTCGCTCTCCGCAGGCGTGAGCTCGCTGTCGACGTCGTCCTCCACGGCGATCAGCTCGCTGTCGAGCGGCGTGAGCTCGCTCTCCGCAGGCGTGAGCTCGCTGTCGGCAGGCGTGAGCTCGCTGTCCACGGGTATCAACTCGCTGTCGACCTCGACCTCTGCGGGCATCAGCTCGCTGTCGAGCGGCGTGAGTTCGCTGTCGACCAACGTCAGTTCGCTGTCGACGGGTATCAACTCGCTGTCGGCTTCGACCTCCGCGGGTATCAGCTCGCTGTCGAGCGGCGTCAGTTCGCTGTCGACGGGTATCAACTCGCTGTCGAGCTCGACCTCCACGGGCATCAGCTCGCTGTCGAGCGGTGTGAGCTCGCTGTCGACGGGTATCAACTCGCTGTCGACGTCGACCTCCACGGGTATCAGCTCGCTGTCGAGCGGCGTGAGCTCGCTGTCCGCAGGCGTGAGTTCGCTCTCCGCAGGCGTGAGCTCGCTGTCGACGGGTATCAATTCGCTGTCGACGTCGACTTCCACGGGCATCAGCTCGCTGTCGAGCGGCGTGAGCTCGTTGTCGGCCGGCGTGAGCTCGCTGTCGACGGGTCTGAACTCGCTGTCCACGTCGACCTCCACGGGCATCAGCTCGCTGTCGGCCGGTGTGAGCTCGCTGTCGGCTGGTGTAAGCTCGCTGTCGACGGGTCTGAACTCGCTGTCGGTGTCGACCTCCACGGGCATCAGCTCGCTGTCGACGGGTGTGAACTCGCTGTCGAGCTCGACCTCCACGGGCATCAGCTCGCTGTCGAGCGGCGTGAACTCGCTGTCGAGTTCGGCGTCCACGGGCATCAGCTCGCTGTCGACGTCGGCCTCCACGGGCATCAGCTCGCTGTCCTCGGGCGTGAGCTCGCTGTCGGCTGGCGTGAGCTCGCTGTCCACGGGCATGAGCACGCTGTCGGCCTCGACCTCCACGGCGGTGAACTCGCTGTCGACGGGCCTGGCCAACGCGGTCATGTATGACGACTCGACGCATTCGCAGGTCACGCTGGGTGGCGCGAGCCATGCGCCGGTGAAGCTCGCGAACGTCGCAGCCGGTACGAGCCAGAACGATGCGGTGAACTTCGGCCAGTTGAGCTCGCTGTCGAGCTCGACCTCGACGGGCATCAACTCGCTGTCGACGGCCATCTCGAACTCGAACGGCAACTTCGACTCGCTGTCCTCCAGCGTCACGTCGCTGTCCACGGGCGTCAGTTCGCTGTCGACGGGCGTGAACTCGCTGTCGGCGTCGACCTCCACGGGCCTCAACTCGCTGTCCACGGGCGTGAGCTCGCTCTCCGCTGGTGTGAGCTCGCTGTCGGCTGGCGTGAGCTCGCTGTCCACGGGTGTGAACTCGCTGTCGACGTCGACTTCCACGGGCATCAGCTCGCTGTCGAGCGGCGTGAGTTCGCTCTCCGCAGGCGTGAGCTCGCTGTCGACGGGTATCAACTCGCTGTCGGCCTCGACCTCCACGGGCATCAGCTCGCTGTCGAGCGGCGTGAGCTCGCTGTCGACGGGTATCAACTCGCTGTCGGCCTCGACCTCCACGGGTATCAGCTCGCTGTCGACGGGTATCAACTCGCTGTCGAGCTCGACCTCGACGGGCATCAGCTCGCTGTCGAGCGGCGTGAGCTCGCTGTCGGCTGGCGTGAGTTCGCTGTCGGCTGGTGTGAGCTCGCTGTCGACGGGTATCAACTCGCTGTCGACGTCGACCTCCACGGGCATCAGCTCGTTGTCGAGCGGCGTGAGCTCGCTGTCGGCTGGCGTGAGTTCGCTGTCGGCTGGCGTGAGTTCGCTGTCCACGGGTCTGAACTCGCTGTCGACCTCGACCTCCACGGGCATCAGCTCGCTGTCGAGTGGCGTGAGCTCGCTGTCGGCTGGCGTGAGTTCGCTCTCCGCAGGCGTGAGCTCGCTGTCCGCAGGCGTGAGCTCGCTGTCGACGAACGTCAGCTCGCTGTCGACCGGTGTGAATTCGCTGTCGACGAACGTCAGTTCGCTGTCCACGGGTATTAACTCGCTGTCGACCTCGACTTCCACGGGCATCAGCTCGCTGTCGAGTGGCGTGAGCTCGCTGTCGGCGGGCGTGAGTTCGCTGTCGGCTGGCGTGAGCTCGCTCTCGACGGGTCTGAACTCGCTGTCGAGCTCGACCTCGACGGGCATCAGTTCGCTGTCGACGGGTGTTGACTCGCTGTCCACGAACGTGAGTTCGCTGTCGACGGGCGTGAGCTCGCTCTCCGCTGGCGTGAGTTCGCTCTCCGCAGGCGTGAGTTCGCTCTCCGCAGGTGTGAGTTCGCTGTCCACGGGTCTGAACTCGCTGTCGACCTCGACCTCCACGGGCATCAGCTCGCTGTCCTCGGGCGTGAGCTCGTTGTCGGCTGGCGTGAGCTCGCTGTCCACGGGTCTGAATTCGCTGTCGACGTCGACCTCGACGGGCATCAGCTCGCTGTCCTCGGGCGTGAGTTCGCTCTCCGCTGGCGTGAGCTCGCTGTCGGCTGGTGTGAGCTCGCTCTCGACGGGTCTGAACTCGCTGTCGAGCTCGACCTCCACGGGCATCAGCTCGCTGTCGACCAACGTCAGCTCGCTGTCCACGGGCATCAACTCGCTGTCGACGAACGTCAGCTCGCTCTCGACGGGTCTGAATTCGCTGTCGACGTCGACCTCGACGGGCATCAGCTCGCTGTCGAGCGGCGTGAGCTCGCTCTCCGCAGGCGTGAGTTCGCTGTCGGCTGGTGTGAGCTCGCTCTCGACGGGTCTGAACTCGCTGTCGAGCTCGACCTCCACGGGCATCAGTTCGCTGTCGACGGGTGTGAACTCGCTGTCGACGTCGACCTCGACGGGCATCAGTTCGCTGTCGACGGGTATCAGCTCGCTGTCGGTGTCGACCTCCACGGGCATCAGCTCGCTGTCGACGGGCATCAACTCGCTGTCGACGTCGACCTCGACGGGCATCAGCTCGCTGTCGACGGGTATCAGCTCGCTGTCGGCCTCGACCTCCACGGGCATCAGCTCGCTGTCGACGGGTATCAGCTCGCTGTCGGTGTCGACCTCCACGGGCATCAGCTCTCTGTCGACGGGTATCAACTCGCTGTCGACGTCGACCTCCACGGGCATCAGCTCGCTGTCGGCCTCGACCTCGACGGGCATCAGTTCGCTGTCGACGGGCGTGAATTCGCTGTCGACGGGTGTGAGCTCGCTGTCGGCCTCGACCTCGACGGGCATCAGCTCGCTGTCGACGGGCGTGAACTCGCTGTCGACCTCGGCCTCCACGGCGGTGAACTCGCTGTCGACGGGCCTGGCGAACGCGGTGATGTATGACGACTCGACGCATTCGCAGGTCACGCTGGGTGGCGCGAGCCATGCGCCGGTGAAGCTCACGAACGTGGCGGACGGTACGAGCCAGTACGATGCGGTGAACTTCGGCCAGTTGAGCTCGCTGTCGAACTCGACCTCGGCGGGCATCAACTCGCTGTCGACTGGCATCAGCTCGCTGTCGACGTCGACTTCGACGGGCATCAGCTCGATGTCCACGAGCGTGAGCTCGCTGTCGACTTCCACCTCCACGGCGATCAGCTCGCTGTCCACGGGTGTGAGCTCGCTGTCGACTTCGACGTCCACGGCAATCAGCTCGCTGTCCACGGGCATCAGCTCGCTGTCCACGGGTATCAGCTCGCTGTCGACCTCGACGTCCACGGGCATCAGCTCGCTGTCGACGGGTATCAGCTCGCTGTCGACGGGTGTTAGTTCGCTGTCCACGTCGACATCCACGGCGATCAGCTCGATGTCCACGAGCGTGAGCTCGCTGTCGACGGGCATCAGCTCGCTGTCGACGGGTATCAGTTCGTTGTCGACCTCGACCTCCACGGGTATCAGCTCGCTGTCCACGGGCGTGAGTTCGCTGTCGACGGGTATCAGCTCGCTGTCCACGTCGACCTCGACGGCGATCAGCTCGCTGTCCACGGGTATCGATTCGCTGTCAACGGGCGTGAACTCGCTGTCGACCTCGACGTCCACGGGCATCAGCTCGCTGTCGACGGGTGTCAGTTCGCTGTCGACCTCGACCTCGACGGCGATCAGCTCGCTGTCGACGGGCATCAGCTCGCTGTCGACGGGTATCAGCTCGATGTCGACTTCGATCTCGACGGGTATCAGCTCGATCTCGACGGGCATCAACTCGATCTCGACAGGTATCAGCTCGCTGTCGACGGGTATCAGCTCGCTGTCCACGGGTATCAGCTCGATGTCGACTTCGATCTCGACGGGTATCAGCTCGCTGTCCACCGGTGTGAGTTCGTTGTCGACGGGTGTGAGCTCGCTGTCGACGGGCATTAGCACGGTCGTCAGCGACGTCACCAGCATGTCGACTTCGTTGAGCAGTGTGGTCAACGGCAAGGGCATCAAGTACTTCCATGCCAATTCTGTCTTGATCGACTCGTCGGCAACCGGCAAGAACTCGATCGCGATCGGGGGCAACGCCAGCGCAACGGCGGAAAACTCTGTGGCGATCGGTACCAACTCGGTGGCTAACCAGGCGAACACCGTGTCCTTCGGCAATGCGACCGATAAACTGCGCATCACCAACATCGCCGACGGTATCGCCAACAGTGACGTTGCAACGGTGGGTCAGTTGAAGGAGATCACCCAGGCCAATAGCACGACGGGTACTCCGAAGACTGCTGTCACGTTCGGCACCACGGCTTCGGGTGATACCGACTACAGCAACATCACGCTGGGCGGCACGAACGGCACGGTCATCCACAGTGTTTCGACGGGTGTCGCGCCGACCGACTTGGCCAACAAGGCCCAACTGGACGATCTGGCTAGCAGGATCACGAACATCACCGTTGGTGACGATCCGATGTTCGCCGCCGATGGCAATCGCGCTACGGAAGCGGCGGTCGCAAGCGGCACGCACGCGGTAGCAAGCGGCGCGAGCGCACAGGCAACGGGCGCAAACTCGGTTGCAAACGGCGCGAGCGCGGTTGCCAGTGGTGTTGGCGCGGTCGCTATCGGTGCGAACAGCCATGCAACGGCGGATGACTCCGTTGCGCTGGGTGCAAGCTCGGTGGCGGATCGTGCGAGCACGGTGTCTGTCGGCTCAGTCGGTAACGAGCGCCAGATCACCAATGTGGCTGAGGGTACCCAAGACACCGACCTGGTCAACGTCAATCAGTTGAACAGTGCGGTTGCGGACGCCAAGAACTACGCGGACTCCCAAGTCGGTGCCATGCAAGGTCAGGTTTCGGGCATTGCACGCAGCGCGTACTCGGGTGTCGCGGCAGCCGCAGCAATGTCGATGATCCCGAACATCGATCAGGACAAGACGATGTCGCTCGGTGTGGGTGGTGCGGCGTATCAGGGCTATGCAGCAGCGGCCTTGGCGGTGAACCTCCGTGTCACGCAGAACCTGGTGATGAAGGCGGGTGCGGCGAAGGCCAATGGCGGTACGGTGTACGGCGCGAACGCTTCGTATCGTTGGTAATTGCCGTCCTGGGATTATCCCAAGGCTGCCCGGGACACAGCGTAGTTGAGCGGTTACCCGGGCAGCCGATCCCCCTCTTTGAATGCTAGAGAATCACGAGATGTCTAAAGTTTTAATCACATTGCTTGTGGCTGTCGGAGTGCTCTCCGCATGCTCGACAGATACGGGCTTGAGCTACACCGCTCGAAAATTGAATATCGCGGGACAAGGTGAGGCTTACCGCGTCACCTGCACCGGGGTTTTCGAATCGCAGAAGTCGTGCTTGTCGAAGGCCGCTCAGATCTGCAAGGATCAGCAAGTCGTCGCTGTTCAAGCGATCGACAATCCTCAGTTGAGGCCGGGCGGAAGCGATGCGCGCGAACTGAACTTCACATGCGCGTCAGCATCGAAGCCAGCGGCTTGATGCAAAAAGCGCATTGCTCGAGCGAGTCTCACTCGAGCTGATTTACCGAAACCGACGTTCATCCGAACGTCGGTTTTTTTTATTTCACGGCCGTGCGCGCGACAGTCCAAAAGCGACCTCGCCGCCTTTCATCTGGCTGCCCGTGGTCATTTCCCGGCCGAGTTCCCCGCTTACAAGTAAAATTCGATTGCCTGGCGCCGTGTGCGCGCTTGCCGGACATTGCCGATGTGTGCAGTGCAGCGACGGCAAACGCATACATAGCGCAAAAATCTCAACAAAATCAAGGAGGCGTTATGCCAGCCGTCCACGGGAGCATGCTGTTGCTCTACGCGGTGATCGCGATTGCGGTTCTGATCCTGATGATCGCGCGTTTCAAGGTCTATCCGTTCCTCGTCCTCATGATCGTGTCCGTGCTGCTGGCCCTCGCGGTTGGCATGCCAATGGACAAGATCGTGAAGTCCTTCGAAACCGGAAACGGCAATACGCTCGGCCACATTGCCGTCGTGGTCGGTCTCGGCACGATGCTCGGCAAGATGATGGCCGAGTCGGGCGGTGCCGAGCGGATCGCGAATACGCTAATTCATCTGTTCGGCGAGAAGAACATCCATTGGGCGATGATGGTCGTCGCGATCATCGTTGGCTTGCCGGTGTTTTTCGAAGTTGGCTTCGTGCTGCTGATTCCGATCGCGTTCAATGTCGCAAAACGCACTGGAAAGTCACTGCTTCTGATCGGCCTGCCGATGGTCGCTGGCCTCTCGGTCGTGCACGGTCTGATTCCGCCGCACCCGGCCGCGCTGCTCGCGGTGCAGGCGTATCACGCGGATATCGGGAAGACGATTGCTTATGGCCTGATCGTCGGTGTGCCGACCGCGATCGTCGCCGGACCGCTGTTCGCGTTGCTGATCCACAAGTACATCAAGTTGCCGGACGCCAACGCGCTGGCTGACCAGTTCACGCAGAAGCATGGCGACACCGCGAAAACACGCGATCTGCCGAGCTTCGGGATCACGCTGTTCACGATTCTCCTGCCGGTCATCCTTATGCTGATCGGCAGTTGGGCGGATCTCGTCTTCACGCCGAAGACGCTGCCGAACGATCTGCTGCGCTTCGTCGGCCAGTCGGATATGGCGCTTCTGATCGCCGTGCTGGTCAGCTTCTGGACCTTCGGCGCGAGGCAAGGCTTCAACCGTGAGCAGATTCAGAAGTTTTGCGGCGAGTGTCTGGCGCCAATCGCGGGTATTACGCTGATCGTCGGCGCGGGCGGTGGGTTTGGCCAGGTGTTGCGCGATAGCGGCATTTCCCAACAGATCGTCGCGAGCGCTTCGTCCGCCAGCCTGTCGCCGCTTCTGCTGGGCTGGTTCGTCGCCGCACTGATTCGTCTGGCAACCGGTTCGGCGACCGTCGCGATGACGACCGCGTGCGGCATCGTCGCGCCGATCGCCGCGGCCGCGGGCGGTCACACGAGTCCGGAATTGCTTGTGCTTGCGACTGGCTCGGGCTCGCTGATCTTCTCGCACGTGAACGACGGCGGCTTCTGGCTGATCAAAGAGTATTTCGGGATGACGGTCGGCCAGACATTCAAGACGTGGTCGTTGCTCGAGACCATTATTTCCCTGCTGGGTCTCGGTTTGACTTTCGTGCTTGCGGCGTTCGTGTAAGGAGAAATCGATGATTCTGATCGCAATGGGTGTGTCGGGCGCCGGCAAATCGCTCATCGGCGAAATGTTGGCGGAACGCCTGCATTGTGCGTTCACCGATGGCGACGCTTATCACAGCGCCGCGAACAAGGAGAAGATGCACAAGGGCATTCCGCTGACCGACGACGATCGCTGGCCGTGGCTGAAAACGATCCGCGCGGCGATCGAGGAAAAGCAGCGGGCGGGCGAGACGGCGGTGTTCACGTGCTCGTCGCTGAAACGCTCGTATCGCGACGTCCTGCGCGATGGCGACAGCGATGTCTGCTTCATCTATCTGCACGGCACGATGGACGTCCTGCGCGAACGGCTCGGGTCGCGCACCGGCCATTTCTTCGATCCGTCGCTGTTGCAGAGCCAACTCGATACGCTGGAGGAACCCGGCGAGGACGAGGCGATCACCGAGAGCATCGAGCTTACGCCCGAGCAGATCGTCGATAACGTGATCGAGAAGTTGAAGACACGAAAGTAAAAGAAGCCCCGGATTTTTTCCGGGGCTTTCTCACTTATGCAATCCGCTTCGCCAGCTCGACCGCCTTGCCGATATACGATCCCGGCGTCATTTCCAGCAGCAGCTTCTTCGCCTCGGCCGGAATCGCCAGTCCGCCGACGAATGCCTGCAGCGCTTCACGCGTGATGCCCTTGCCGCGGGTCAGTTCCTTCAACTGCTCGTACGGATTTTCGATGCCATAGCGGCGCATCACCGTCTGTACGGGTTCCGCGAGCACTTCCCAGCAGTTGTCGAGGTCTTCGTTCAGGCGCGCAGCGTTCACTTCCAGCTTGTCGAGGCCGCGAATCAGCGCATCGTAGGCGAGCAGCGAATAGCCGAACGCCACGCCGATGTTGCGCAGCACGGTCGAATCAGTCAGGTCGCGCTGCCAGCGTGAGACCGGCAGCTTGTCTGAAAGGTGGCGCAGCGTCGCATTCGCGAGGCCCAGGTTGCCTTCCGAGTTCTCGAAGTCGATTGGGTTGACCTTGTGCGGCATCGTCGACGAGCCGATCTCGCCGGCCTTCGTCCTTTGCTTGAAATAGCCGAGCGAAATATAGCCCCAGACGTCGCGATCGAGGTCGAGAAGGATCGTATTCGCACGCGCGACGGCGTCGAACAGTTCCGCCATATAGTCGTGTGGCTCGATCTGGATCGTGTACGGATTGAACGTCAGCTTCAGACGATTCTCAACGACATCCTTGGAGAACGCTTCCCAGTCGAACTCCGGGTATGCCGACAGATGCGCGTTGAAATTACCGACCGCGCCATTCATCTTGCCGAGCAGTTCGACCTTCTCGACGCGCTGGATCGCGCGCGACAGGCGCGCAGCGACGTTCGCGATTTCCTTGCCGAGCGTCGTCGGGCTGGCGGGCTGGCCGTGCGTGCGCGAGAGCATCGGCTGCTCGGCGTGCGCGTGCGCGAGCTTGACGAGCCGCTCATGCACCGAGCGCAGCGCGGGCAGAATCACGCGTTCGCGCGCGCCGGCGAGCATCAGGCCGTGCGACGTGTTGTTGATATCTTCCGACGTGCACGCGAAGTGGATGAACTCGCTTGCGCGTTCCAGGTCCGGCTGGCCCTTGACCGACTCCTTGAGCCAGTATTCGACGGCTTTCACATCATGATTCGTGACGCGCTCGATGTCCTTGATACGCGCGGCGTCGTGCGCGGTGAAGCGCTCGGCGAGGTTCAGCAGGAATTGCTCGGACGCCTCGGAAAAGCGCGGCACTTCGGCGAAACCGGCGCGCGACAGCGCGATCAGCCAGTGAATCTCGACCGTCACGCGATGACGCATGAACGCGGCTTCAGAGAGCCAGTCACGCAGGGCTTCGGTCTTGGCGGCGTAGCGGCCGTCGAGCGGCGACAGCGCGGTGAGCGCAAAGAGGGTATCGGGACGAGTATCGGACATGGTGTGCGGACCGCGGGGAAGGAAAAGACGGGAGAACCGCGCATTTTACCATCGGATGCGTCCCAATCCGGACGACGGCACGGCTCACCGCGTCCGCAATTCCTGATCCAGCGCCTGCAACTGCGCAGGCGTGCCGACGTTTTCCCACCGTCCGGCGTAAAGCTCACCGCTCGCGCACCCGGCGGCAATCGTTTCGCGATAGTAAGGCGTCAGCGCGCGGCGCGTGCCGGGCACGAGATCGCGGAACATGCGCGTGTCGTATAGACCGATGTTGCCGAACGTGTAGCGCGGCTCGCCGTCGAGCGCGAGCGTGCCGTCGTCGCGCAAGGCGAAATCGCCTTTCGGATGGAACGGCGGATTCGGGACCATCACGAGATGCATTCCCGGTGTTTCGAGCGCCGACAACGCTTCGGCGGGTTCGTGCAACTTCGCGTAGTCGAAATCGCAGAACACGTCGCCGCTCACCGCGATGAACACGCCGTCGCCGATCAGATGCAACGCCTGCGCGATGCCGCCCGCCGTCTCCAGCGCATCCGTCTCGGGCGAGTAGCGCAGTGCGACGCCCCAGCGCGATCCGTCGCCCAGCGCGGCTTCGATCTGCTCGCCGAGCCACGCATGATTGACGACGATCGTCTCGATGCCGGCCACCGCGAGCCGCTCGATCTGCCACACGATGAGCGGCTTGCCGCCCGCTTCCAGCAGCGGTTTCGGACGGGTATCGGTGAGCGGCCGCATGCGTTCGCCGCGTCCCGCGGCGAAGATCATCGCCGTTTTCAAAGCGTGGGTCATCGTGATTCAGAAGGTGTAACCGACTTCGATCGCGCGGCCTTCCAGCGAGTCGAGCAAACGCGCGAACGGCCACAGCGGCGCATAGCGTTCCGCGACCTTGCGCGCATAACCGATGAAGCGCGGCAGATCGCCGAGATAGCGCGGTTTGCCGTCGCGATAGTGGATGCGAGCGAACAGGCCGAGCACCTTGATGTGCCGCTGAAGGCCCATCCATTCGAGCTGGCGATAGAACTCGCCGAAATCCGCATCGACGGGCAAGCCGGCCTTTCGCGCGCGCTCCCAGTAGTACGCGAAGCAATCGAGCTGGAACTCCTCGTCCCAACTGATGAAGGCGTCGCGCATCAGCGATGCCATGTCGTACGTGATGGGGCCATACACTGCGTCCTGAAAATCCAGCACGCCGGGATTCGGCTCGCAGACCATGAGATTGCGCGGCATGAAATCGCGTAGCATGAAGGTCTGCGGCTGCGCGAGCGCGCTTTGCACGAGCAGTGTGAAGGTGCCGTCCAGCGTCTTGCGTTCATCGGCGCTGACCTCGCGGCCCAGGTGCCGGCCGATGAACCATTCAGGCATCAGCTCCATCTCGCGGCGCAGAAACGCCTCGTCGAAGGGCGGCAGGACGCCTTCACTGGACGTTTGCTGAAAGCGGATCAGGGTGTCGATCGCCGCGCGCATCAAGGGGCGCGCGTTTTTTTCGTCGAGAACGGAAATGTAAGTCGTCGTGCCGAGATCGGTCACGAGCATGAAGCCTTCGTCGAAATCGGTCTCGAGAATCTTCGGCACATGGACAGCCGCCGCTTCGAGCAGCCCGGCGACTTGCATGAACTCGCGGCACTTTTCCGGCGGTGGCGCATCGACGGCAATGAGCGTCTGGCCGAACTCCGAATCGCATTCGAGCCTGAAGTAGCGTCTGAAGCTGGCGTCGGTGGAGGCCGGGGCGAGACTCGCGACGTTCAACCGATAGCGTCCGGCGACGTTTTCGAGCCACGAGCGGAGCTGAGTGAGGCGGGCGTCGGAAGTAATATGCGTCATAAATTCGAGGAGCAAAACATCTTGCCATATAATACCCCACGACTTTTTGAAGCGATCCGTTTCACGCCTGGCGCCAGGCCCCCGACGACTGTGCGCGTCACCGTTCGATCGAGTGTCGTCCCTGCTTAGCAACGGACCGTCAAGTTCGACTGCGGTACGGGCACGGCCGCCTGCCCGGCGGCATCGAGCGCGTGGGCGCGAACGGGATCGAACCGCCACCCATACATGCCGCCACGACAGTTTCCCGTATTGAAAAAAGGCGACGCTCAGCCACGCAGACGGCGGCTCGTTGCCGCGCTTCTGTCCGTTCCGGGCCTGATGCCCGCTCTCGCGCATGCTCAGCTCGTGGGCGACGCAGCGTATCCCCAGCCGCTAGACGGTCCCGGCGGCCTGCGCCTCGCGCCGCAACTCGAAGAGCGCCCGCTGCAAGGCGGTCAGCAGCCTTCCACTTTCCTGCTGAGCGACAAGGCCACCGGCACGTCCGATGAAGACATGGCGGCGAAGGGCTCGGCGGAAATCCGGCGCACGGTCACGGTCATCAAGGCGGACGCGCTGCATTACGACCAGGATACGGACATGGCCGATGCTTTCGGCAATGTCAGGCTGATCAACAACGGCGTGTCGTTCATCGGTCCGGAAGCGCATTTGAAGGTGGAGGCCAACGAAGGGTTCATGACGAACCCGAAGTACCGCTTCAACCTGACGGGCGGCTCGGGCAGCGCCGAGCGCGTCGATATGATCGACAACGAGCGTGCGCGCGTCGATCACGGCACATACACGGCGTGCCAGTGCGAAGCCGATCCGGCGTGGTACATCAAGGGCACGTCGTTCGACTTCGACACGGGCGCCGAAGACGGCATCGCGCATAACGGGGTGCTGTTTTTCCAGGGCGTGCCCGTGTTTGCGAGCCCGTGGCTGTCGTTTCCGCTGACGGGCGATCGTCGCAGCGGCCTGCTGCCGCCGACCTTCTCGCTCAGCTCGACAACGGGCTTCGAGACGTCGATCCCGTACTATTTCAACATCGCGCCGAATCGCGATCTCACCATCACGCCGCGCATCATGACGCAGCGTGGCGTGCTCGGGGAAGCAACGTACCGCTATCTGTCGCCCACGTATTCGGGTTCGCTCGACGTCAACTATCTGCCGAACGACCGCGAAACGCATACGAATCGCTATGCCATCTTCTGGCAGCATCGGCAGAACTTCGGTAACGGATTCGGCGGCTACGTCAATTACAACAAGGTTTCGGACGATCAGTATCCGGAAGATCTGGGCAACTCGTCGAATCAGTTCCTGAACGGCACGCAGATGCTGTATCAGCAGGAAGCGGGGCTCACGTACACCAATGGTCCGTGGCTGGTGCTCGCGCGCGAGCAGCGCTGGCAGACGCTGCAGCCGTCGACTCCGCCGTACGCGCGCGAGCCGCAGTTGAACGTTCAGTACAACAAGTACAACGTCGGCGGCTTCGATTACGGCTTCGAGGCGGACGCCACGCGCTTCACGATCACCACCGAAGGCGCAACCGACGGCAACCGGCTGTACTTCAATCCGTACCTGAGTTACGGCGTCAACGCGCCGGGCTATTTCGTCACGCCGAAGGTGCAGTGGCATTTCGCGTCGTACGACCTGACCCACATCGCGACGACTCAGGTGGCGGGCTCGTCGCCGCCCGTGACGGGGCAGCCGAAGAATTTCACCGAGTCGATTCCGACCCTCAGCTTCGACACGGGTCTCGTGTTCGACCGCTCGGTGCGGCTCTTCGGCGAGGATTACATCCAGACGCTGGAGCCGCGGCTCTATTACGTCTACACGCCGTACCGCAATCAGGACTTCGCACCGATCTTCGATACGGCCGAAGCCGATTTTGGCCTGGCCGAGATCTACACGCCGAACACGTTCGTCGGCAACGACCGGATCGCGGACGCAAACCGAATCACCGCGGGCCTGACGACGCGCTTCATCAACCCGGCGACGGGCGATGAGCGCGCGCGTTTTGTCATCGCGCAGCAGTATTATTTCCAGAGTCAGCGTGTCACGATCACGCCGGGCCAGTTGCCCGAACAGGCGAAGCACTCGGACCTGATCGCGGGCGCGGCCATCAAGCTGGGCGCTGGTTTCGCTTCGGAAACTGCGTTCCAATATAATGTGGACAACAACCAGCTCGTGCGCTCGAGCATCGGTTTCGCGTTCAGTCCCGGCGAACGCAGGGTCATCAACGTCGGCTATCGCTATACGCGGTCCAACCAGACCACGCTGGTGAACGAGCCGATCAACCAGATTCTGTTGTCCGGCGAGTGGCCGCTCTCGAATCGCCTCTATGCCGTCGCCCGCGTAAATTATGATCTCGCGAGTCATCGTCTCGTCGACGGGCTCCTGGGCTTCCAGTACGATGCCGACTGCTGGGCGTTCGGCTTCGGCATGCAGCGTTACGCGAACGGCGTGAACACCTCCGGCCAGCCTGCATCGGGTACACGTGTGCTTGCGCAGTTGACGTTCAAGGGCCTGTCGAACGTCGATAACGGCCTCGTCAGCGCATTCCGCGCGAGCGTGCAGGGTTATCAGCCGCCGCCGCCAGCCGCGCCGCCGCTCTCCCGGTACAGCGATTACGAGTGAGGCCGGAACGAGCGTTCGCGAACGGCATCGGGCATCCCGCGGCAGGCAGTGAAGCGCGGCGCCGAGGGCCGCGCAGGCGGCACACACAAGCAGGACACGAACGGGTCAAGCCCGTATTTGATGGAGTATCTGTGGCAAACGTGAATAAGTTTCGATCGACGGCAATCGCAGCGGGCATGCTCGTTGGCGCGCTGATCCTGAGTTCGCCGGCCGGTGCGCAGGCGTTGTCGAATCGCAATGCGCAAGTCGCCGATTCCGTGGTCGCTGTGGTGAACGACGGCGTCATCACGCAGCGCGAACTGCAAGAGCGCACGGCGCTCATCGCCAAGCGTCTGCAGCAGCAGAGCGCCCCGGTGCCGCCCGCGGACCAGTTGCAGCGGCAGGTGCTCGATCAGATGGTGCTCGAGCGCATCCAGTTGCAGCGTGCCAAGGAAGACGGCATCGTCATCGACGACGCCACCGTCAACCGCACGCTCGCGCGTCTCGCGCAGCAAAACCAGATGACGCTCGAAGTCTACCGCTCGCGCATCGAGGCGCAGGGCGTGCCCTGGTCCACCTTCGTGCGCGACGCACGCACGGAACTCACGCTTTCCAAGCTGCGCGAGAAGGAAGTGGACAGCAAGGTCACCGTGTCCGACGGCGAAGTGGCGAACTACATCGCGAGCCAGCGCGGTCCGGGCGCGCGCAATACGAGCGATCTGCGTCTGCAGCACATCATGTTCAAGGTCCCGTCCGACGCGCCGGAGGCCCAGGTTCAGGCAGTACAGGCGAAGGCCGACGCCGTGCTGAAACAGGCGCAAGGCGGCGCCGATTTCGCCAAGCTCGCGAAGGACAATTCGCAGGACACCGACGCCAGCAAGGGCGGCGATCTCGGCTACCGTGCACCGGCCACGCTGCCGGCGGGCATCGTGACGGCCGTGTCGCCGCTGCGTCCGGGCCAGATCGTACCCACACTTCTGCGCACCGACGGCGGCTTCGAGATCATCAAGCTGGTGGATCGCCGCGCGAGCCAGGGCACGCCGGGCGATGCGCCCAAGCTCGTGCAGACCCACGTGCGTCACATTCTGCTGCGCGTGTCGGACGGCATGTCGGAACAGACCGCGCGCCAGAAGCTGCTCGACATCAAGCAGCAAGTGATTGGCGGCGGCGATTTCGCCAACTTCGCGCGCACCTATTCGCAGGACGGCTCGGCGTCGCAGGGCGGCGATCTCGGCTGGATCAGCCCGGGCGAAACCGTGCCCGAATTCGAGCGCGCGATGAACAATCTCCAGGACGGCGCTGTCAGCGATCCGGTGCGAAGCGAATACGGCTACCACTTGATTCAGGTGCTCGGCCGCCGCGATGCGGAAGGCTCCGCGTCGCAGCAGCTCGATATCGCGCGTCAGGCGATCGGCCAGCGCAAGGCCGAGCAGGCGTATTCCGACTGGCTGCGCGAATTGCGCGACACCGCGTACGTGCAGTACAAGGGCATCGCTGCCCAACAGCAGTAACGCCATGAGCGCCGCCGACGCCCGACCGCTCGCCATCGCCATCACGACTGGCGAGCCGGCCGGTGTCGGCCCGGAGTTGACGGCGGCCGCGCTCGAAGGGGCACGCGAGCGTTGGCCGTCGGCGCGTTTCACGGTGCTCGGCGATCGGGACTTGCTGGCGGTACGCGCAGGCAGCGCCTGGCCCGCGGCGGGCGATGCGATCGACATCGAGCATCACGCGCTAGCCGTGCCTGCAAAGCCAGGCAAGCTGGATGCCGCCAACGGGCGCTACGTGCTCGGCCTGCTCGATGCCGCGATCGACGGCGCGGTGTCCGGCCGCTTCGACGCCATCGTCACCGCGCCGTTGCAAAAGAGCACGATCAACGATGCCGGCGTGCCTTTCACCGGCCACACCGAATATCTCGCCGAGCGCACGAACACGCCGCGCGTCGTGATGATGCTCGCCGGTTCGAGCGAAAAGCCGTTGCGCGTTGCGCTCGCGACCACGCATCTGCCGCTGAAGGATGTGTCGGCGGCGCTCAGCATCGAAGGTCTCGTCGAAACGCTCACCATCATTCATCACGATTTGCGCGCGCGTTTCGGTCTCGCCGCACCGCGCATTCTCGTGACCGGCCTGAATCCGCATGCGGGAGAAAACGGCTATCTGGGTCGCGAGGAAATCGACATCATCACGCCCGCGCTCGAACGCGCCCGCGCACTCGGCATCGACGCGTCCGGCCCGTATCCCGCGGATACCTTGTTCCAGCCGCGCTATCTGAAAGACGCCGACTGCGTGCTCGCGATGTTCCACGATCAGGGCTTGCCGGTGCTGAAGTACGCCACTTTCGGCGAAGGCATCAACGTGACGTTGGGCTTGCCGATCATCCGCACGTCGGTGGATCACGGCACCGCGCTCGATCTCGCCGGCACGGGCCGCGCCGATCCGGGCAGCATGATCGCCGCAATCGACGCCGCCGTCACGATGGCGCGCCACAAGCGCAGCGCCTGAACGCGCGCGCATTCATTCGAATCGGTATGTCGACCAAACATCAAGGCCATTTCGCGCGCAAGCGTTTCGGGCAGAACTTCCTCGTCGATCAGGGCGTGATCGATTCCATCGTCGATGTGATCGCGCCCAAGCGCGGCGAGCGCATGGTCGAAATCGGGCCGGGGCTCGCGGCGCTCACGGAGCCGCTGATCGAGCGGCTCGCGACGCCCGAATCGCCGCTGCATGCGGTGGAACTGGACCGCGATCTGATCGGCCGGCTGGAAAAGCGCTTCGGGAACAAGCTCATCGTGCATTCCGCGGACGCGCTCGATTTCGATTTCGCCACGCTCGCGCTTCAAGGTGCGGACAGCGATAAGCCGACGCTGCGTATCGTCGGCAATCTGCCGTACAACATTTCGAGTCCGCTGCTGTTCCATCTGACGACGTTCGCGCACAAGGTCATTGATCAGCATTTCATGCTGCAGGACGAAGTGGTCGAGCGCATGATCGCGGAGCCCGCGAGCAAGGACTACGGGCGTCTTTCGGTGATGCTGCAATACCGCTACGTGATGGACAAGCTGATCGACGTGCCGCCGGAATCTTTCAATCCGCCGCCGAAGGTGAATTCCGCGATCGTGCGCATGATTCCGTTCGCGCCGCACGAATTGCCCGAAGTCGATGAAACCGTGTTGAGCAATGTCGTGAAGGCCGCGTTCGCGCAGCGCCGCAAGGTATTGCGTAACAACCTGGGCGCGTACCGCGACACGGTCGATTTCGACGCCCTCGGCTTCGATCTCACGCGGCGCGCCGAGGAAGTGCCGGTCGCGGAATTCGTCGCGCTGGCGCAGGCGGTTCAGCGCTCGAAAGGCTGAGCGCAGCCGGCGTCCGACAGCAGTTTCATCAGCCGTTCCAGTCTCGCGCGCTGCTCGCGCTGCAAGCCGCGCGTCGCGCTCACCTGCCGCACGCGCGTGCGCCAGTAAGTCTGGCCGAACAGCGAGTTCGCGCTTTCCGCCGACAGTACACGCTCCAGATGCCCGATCGCGGCATCCACATTCCGTGGTGTGTATGGGCTCGTGATCGTGGCGTCTCGCTCGAGTGTTGCGTTCATCGTTTTGGCCTCGTGTCGCGTTGAATCCGAGCGATGGATTCTGAGCGCGAGACGGGACATTTCACGTCTCGAAGCGTCATTGCTGACCGGGACGCGATGTGTCCGAATCGGCTGCTATGATCGTCGTCCCCACCGATGCGGGGCAGAAAGACATCCTCAAAGGGAGACACATGCGC
Organism: Caballeronia catudaia; assembly: GCF_001544755.2. Classification (GTDB taxonomy): domain Bacteria; phylum Pseudomonadota; class Gammaproteobacteria; order Burkholderiales; family Burkholderiaceae; genus Caballeronia; species Caballeronia catudaia. The sequence continues at coordinate 124,389 of NZ_FCOF02000002.1, forward strand.
TTCATTCACGCAGCGGATATTCATCTCGACAGCCCGTTGCACGGCCTTTCGGCCTACGCAGACGCACCCGCCGACATGCTGCGCCAGGCGACGCGCGAGGCGTTCTCGAAGCTCGTGTCCATAGCGGTCGACGAGCAGGTCGATTTCATGGTGATCGCCGGCGATCTCTACGACGGCACCTGGCGCGATCACAACACGGGCATCTTTTTCTGCCGCGAGATGGGGCGCCTGCGTCGCGCGGGCATTCCGGTCTACGTGCTGTTCGGCAACCACGACGCCGAAAGCGAAATGACGAGCCAGCTCCAGTTGCCCGACAACGTCCACACGTTTTCGACCAGAAAGCCGCAGACGTACCGCATCGACGCGCTGAAGGTCGCGCTGCACGGCCACAGCTTCAAGGAGAAGGCGGTCACGACGAATCTCGTCACCGCTTATCCGCCGCCCGTCGCGGGCTATTTCAACATCGGCGTGCTGCATACCGCGCTCGAAGGCGGTTCGATGCACGCGAGCTACGCGCCGTGCTCGGTCGCCGAACTGCACGCGAAGGAATATCACTACTGGGCGCTCGGCCATGTGCACGACTACGCGATCTGGCAGGACGCGTCGACCATCGTGTTTCCGGGCAATCTGCAAGGACGCAATATCCGCGAGACGGGCCGGCGCGGCGCGGTGATCGTCACTGTGTCGGAGTCGGAAGCGGTGAGCGTCGAACGGCTTTTCATCGACGTGCTGCGCTGGGAATCCGTCACCGTCGACGCATCCCAAGCCAGCACGCTCGATGAAGTCGCGCGCGCGGTCGGCCGTGCGCTCGAAGCGCTCGTCGAAACGTCGGCGTCGCACGTGCCGCACGCGGTGCGCGTGACGATTACCGGCGCGACCGGCGCGCACGGTGAATTGTTCGGTCTCGAAACGCAATTACGTGCGGAAGTGCTCGCACAGATTGCGGCGATCAGCCATGACCGCCTCTGGCTGGAGAAAGTGAAGATCGCGACCGAGCCGCTCGCGCACAGCAAACCGGCAGCCGGCCGCGCCGATGCGCTCGCCGATCTCCACGGCCTGCTGATCGAAGCCGAGTCCGACCCGGAGTTTCTTGGCATGTTGCAGGACAAGCTGATTGCGCTGGCGTCCCAGGCGCCGAGTGAGTTGCAGAAGTTCGTGCCCGAACTGGAGCACGTGCGCAACGGCGAACTCGCGAAGCTCGTCGGCGACGTGCGCTCCGGCCTGATCGCGCAACTCGCGGACGCGGAGTAACGAATGCGTATCGGCAAGCTCGAACTCATCCGCTACGGCAAGTTCACCGATCACGCCGTCGAATTTCCGGCGGCGGAACACGACTTCCATTTCGTCGTCGGGCCGAACGAGGCCGGCAAGTCGACCATCAAGAATGCGATTTCCGAACTGCTCTTCGGCATGCCGCACAGCTCGCCGCTCGCGTTCGTGCATCCGCAAAGCGACTTGCGGCTCGGCGCTTCCATCGAGACGAATGGCGAGGCCTTGGCGTTTCACCGCTCGAAGAGCCGCAAGTCGTCGCTCTCGATGCCCGACGGCGACGCGCTGCCCGCCGACGCGCTCGCGCCGTTTCTCGGCGCCGCCGACAAGGGCTTTTTCGAGCAGATGTACTGCCTGAATCACGAGGCGCTGCGCCGCGGCGGGGAAGCCATTCTCGATGCATCGAGCGATGTCGGGCAGGTGCTGTTCCAGTCGGCGGCCGGTATTGCGAGTCTCGGCGACGTGCGCCAGCGTCTCGCGGACGAAGCCGATCGACTGTGGGCGAAGAGGAAATCGGGCGATCGCGCGTATTACGTCGGCCTGAAGCAATACGACGAAGCCACCGCCGAACTGAAAGCGGCGAGCGTGAGGACGGCGCAGTGGCGTCGCGCGCATGTGGCGGTTGAAGAAGCCGAGGAGCTAAGCCGCGAGCAGGATGCGCGCCGCGCCGCGCTCGAAGCGCAGCGCGGCAAGCTCGAACGCGTGCGGCGCGTCGCGCCGTATCTGAACGTGTGGCGCGAGAAGGCGGCTGATTTGCGCGAACTGGGCGATGCCGTCGATCTGCCCGCCAACGCCGAAGCGACGCTGCACGACGCGCTGACGCGGCTCGCGGCCGCGCAAACCGCGCTCGACCTGCACGCGAAAAATGCCGGCCAGTTGCAGGCGGAGCTGAGCGCGGTGCATATCGAGCACGGCCTGTTGACGGCGCAATCCCGCATTCGTGCGCTCGAAACCGCACGGCAGCGCTGCACGAATCACGCGAGCGATATTGCCCGGCTCGAACTCGAAGTCGACATGCGTTTGCGGCAAATCGGGCATGACGGCGCGCAGCTCGGCTGGCCGCAAGACGAAGCGGGCGCACGCCGCGCGATGCCCGGCGCGCTTGCGCTGCAGACAGTCACGAGCCTGATGCTCGAGCGCGGCGAACTCGAACTCGCGGCGCGCAACGCGCAACAGGCGGCGGAAGACAGCGCGACGCAGATCGACACGCTGAAAGCGCGCCTTGCGGCCATCGCGAGCGGCGAGGTGCCGCCGGCACTGCGCGCGGCGTTGCGCGCCGCGCAGAAGTATCGCGATGCGAGCGCGGCGATGCAGCGTCTCGAAGACGCGATATGCGACGCGCAGCACACGCTGGATGCGGGCATCGCGTCGCTTGGACGATGGTCGCGGCCGATCGTCGAATTGAAGTCGATGACGCTGCCGGCGGCGGAGCGCATCGCGGCATTGCGCGCGGAACGTCAGGAACTGATGTCGCGATTGACGCTCGCCGCCGATCGCGCGCAGGAAGCGCAGGACAAGCTGCACGCGACGCGAACCGAGCTGGACGATCTCGTCGATACACACGATGTCGTCACAGGCGATCAGGTTCGCGACGCACGCACGACGCGCGATGCCGCGTGGCGCGCGATCAAATCGGGCGATCTCGCGCTCGATCGAGGCGCGCCCGGATTCGAAACCGCAATGCACGCGGCGGACGGCCTCGCTGATCGTCAGCTCGGCTCGGTTGGTCATGCGACGCAGCTCGCGACGCTGAAGCGGCGCGTCGCGAGCGAGGAAGCGACGCTCGAACGGCGCGAGGAGAGCGTGCGTGAAGCCGAATCGGCGCTGACGAAGTCCGACGATGCGTGGCGCGCGCTCGCGGCGCAATCGCAGATCGCGGAGATGTCCCTGGACGATGCGCCTTCGTGGATCGTATCGCGCGAGAAGGTGCTGGCAGCGGCCCAGGCGCTCGATGCGCGCACCGAGGAACGCGAGCGCGATTCCGCCGATGCCGCCGCGCGGCGCGACGAGCTCGCACGGCATTTGAAAGAGGCGAACGCGGGCACCGATCTCGACATGCTATGCGACATCGCCGAGGCGCATATCGCGGCTATCGACGAAGCCGCCGTGACGCGGCGCAACGTCTCCGCGCAACTCGACGAAGCGCAAGCCGAGCGCGTCGCGCGTCAAAGCGCGGCGAAAGCCGCCCGCGACGCGTTCGAGCGCTGGCAGCGCGAGTGGTCGGCGGCGCTCGCGAAGGCGGGTCTCACGAACGCGGCGGATTCGCAGGCGGCGGCTGAAGCGGCCATCGAGATCGTGAAGAAAATCGGCGAGCAATTGACGCAGATCGACACGATGCGCGCCGGCCAGATCGACACGATGCGCGCGGCGCTCGATGCACTCGACGCCGATGCGTTGCAGCTTGCGCGCGAATTCGACGATTCACTCGCGACGCTCGGCGCGGAACGAATCGCAACGGAACTGTCGGCGCGCCTCGATCGCGCTTGCGCGGCGCATGCCGAACTGGAGCGCCTGAAGAAGGCGCACGCGGCCGCGAGAGAGCAGGAGAGTAAAGCCGCAGCAGACGTGGAAGAGGCCAAGGCAACGCTGCGTCCGCTCTACGATCTGGCTGGCGTCGACACGCCCGACGTGCTTCAGGCGCTGATCGCGCAATCGCAGAAAAAGCGTGAGTTGAGCGCCGCCGCGGACGATGCGCGCGCCGCGCTCATCAAGGGCGGCGACGGCCTCACGCTCGACGAGCTGGTCGCGGAAGTGGAGGGCGCGGACATGGCGAACGTGCAGGCCGAGCTTTCGCGCATCGCCGCGGCGCTCTCGGAGTCGGTGAGAATCGCTGGCGAAACGGCGACCGCGCTCGATGCCGCGCGCCGCGAGCTCGCGGCCATCTCGGGCGAAGCGAACGCCGCCCGCGCAGAAGCGAAGCGCCAGGAGGCGCTGGCCACGATGTCGGACGCCGCTGAGCGCTTCGTGAAAGTCGAGACGGCATCGACGCTGCTCAAATGGGCGATCGATCGCTATCGCGAACGTCGTCAAGGCCCGATGCTGTCGCGCGCGAGCACGATCTTCTCGGAACTCACGCTCGGCGCGTTTTCGCGACTCATCGTCGATTACGACCGTCAGCCGATGGCGCTCTCCGCGATCCGTTCGAGCGGCGAGCACGTCGACATTTCGGGGATGAGCGAAGGCACGCGCGATCAGTTGTACCTCGCGCTGCGGCTTGCGGCGCTGGAGGAGCATGGCGAGAAGGCGTCGGCGCTGCCGTTCGTCGCCGACGATCTCTTCATCAATTTCGACGATGGCCGCGCGCGCGCCGGCCTCGCCGTGCTCGCGCACATCGCCAAACGCACGCAGGTGATCTTTCTGAGCCACCACGATCATCTGGTCGATATCGTCCGCGACGTGTTCGGGCCGCAGGTCAACGTGCGTTATATGCGCTGACGGCGACGTTGACGTGTTTCGCGCGCGCGGCGTCGTTCATTGCGCGTGTGTCTGACCATATCGGCTCGCGAGCTTGCGGAAATCATCGGCGAATTCGTCGCGCAGGGCTTGCGGCGCGAGAATTTCGACGCCCGCGCCGAGCGCGCGCAGCCACCAGCGGAGTTTGAGGCTCGGCGTCACCGTGCCCGTGACTTTCATCCGGCCATCGGGCAGCGTGTCGATGTACTGATCCTTCGACATCGGCGATTCGCGCAACTGATTGCCCGCGTTGCCTTCGAAGGCGAGTTCGAGCCGTACCGGCGGCTCGGGCAGAAAGTCGAACACCTGCTGCGTCTCGATGTACTTGCGCAGCTTGAAGTCCTCGGGGTACGTGAAGGATTCGCCCGACTCCGTCACCGAGCGGATGCGATCGAGCCGGTAGAGCGTGCGCAGCCATTGCGTTTCGCCTTTCTCCGGACGCGGCGCGCGATTCGGGTCTTGCGCGACCATGTACATCACGCCGGCTGATTCGACGAGCGCGAGCGGCCAGAGTTTGCGCGTTTTCTGGGAATCGCTGCTGTCGGTCTTGTATGCGGCGCGGTACTGCACGAGGAGTTCGCGTTCGAAGAACGTGGCGGTCGCCACCGTCTGGAATATTTCGGGGCGCAGCTTGGGGCGAATCAGCGTGAACGCGCCATCGACGGAATCGATCTTGTCAGCCCACGCGCGATAGATGCGGCTGTCCGCCTTCTCCTGCGACAACCGCGATTCGGCGGCCTTGAAAAGCGGATCGATGTCGCGTGTGACCGCGTTCGGGAGCTTGTTGCCCGCGAAGCGCTGCAGGATGTGGAACGCCACGGCCTCCGACGCGCTCATCAGGCCGCTCATGCCTTCCTGCAAGCCGTGCAGCCACGGCTTGCGCTGCCAGAGGAGTTCGCGTCCGCTGATCATCGATACGACTCGCGCATCGGCTTCGAGCGCGGTCAGATGGCGTTGCACTTTCTTCGTATAGCCGACGCGATGGCCGCGCTCTTCGAGCCGCCTGCGCACTTCGGGCGTCGAAAGCCAGGCGGTTGCATCACGTTCGGTGGGCAGCACGCGGAGGATGGCTTCGTCGAGACTGGAGGTCATGGTGCGCGGGCGAGGAGGAGGCAGATTCCGATTATAGGGGCGATCGGGACATATTGTGTCTCGATGGGCGAAGGCGGCCGGACGGGCTTTCGGATTCTTCTGGTGACGGTCCCCGACGTAAGCGGAAAGAATAGCGGCGCCGATCGCGAGGATTCATTTCAGGCATGTCGAGGAGCGAAAAACCATGAGTAAAAGCGACCTGTCGCTGCGTGCGGCCCCCGCCAAGCCGAAGCTTTGGCCTTATGCGCTCTGGGGGACGGTTTCGTTACTCCTGGCGGACTTCGTGTGGCCGAGTGCGTTGGCGGGCGCCATTGTTGTCGTCGCGGGATTCGACAAACATTTGAAGTACAAGAAGCGCAAGGCCGAGGCGGATCGTTCGTTAAGCGAAGCGAACGCGATGTTCGAGACCGTCGCCGCGCTGGAGTTGACGCCGCGCTTGAAGTTGCTGGGGCAATGACGCGGGGAGGTTGCGTTGATGCGGGCCCAAAGCAAAAAGCCCAGTCGCGAGACTGGGCTTTCTACTTGATTCTTTGGTAGGCCGTACGGGATTCGAACCTGTGACCAACGGATTAAAAGTCCGCTGCTCTACCAGCTGAGCTAACGACCCGAAAGAGGCGAAATTATAATCGGCGAACGGGATCCATGTCAAGCCGGCTAACAAGGAAACCATCACAACATCGAAAGAAAAATGCCTGCGGCGTCACGGCCCGCGGGCATTCTTCTCGAGGCGCAAAGAACCGCGAAGCTCCGCTCACTTCACCTGCGACATCTTGCTCTGTGCAGTCTGCGCGACTTCCGTACCGGCGTACTGCGAGATGATCTGCTGCAGCGTCTGCTTCGCAGCCGCTTTCTGGCCTTGCTCAATCTGGTTGTTCGCGATCGCAAGCAGCGCCTCCGGCGCTCGCGGATGCGTCGGATAACTCTTCACCAGGTCTTGCCAGACAGCAGTCGATGCCTTGTAGTCGCGTTGCGCATAGAGCGCATTGCCGAGCCAGTATCGCGCCGTTGGCTGATACGGACTCTGAGGATACTTCGCCACGAACGCCTTGAAGGACGCCGCGGCGTTCTTGTAGTCACCGTTGCGGAACTGAGTCGACGCTGCGTTGAACGCTTCCGTCTCGCCGGGCTGCACCGAACCGGTCACGCCGTCGATCGTCTCTTGCTGCGGCTCGAACTTCTTCAAGCGCGTGTCGAGATCGGCGTAATAGTCCTTCTGCTGCTTCTGCAGCGTCGCGACCTGATTGGCCAGATCCTCGTTCTGGCCGCGAACCGTAGCGACCTGCTGATTGAGCTGGTCGATCCGATTCTGCTGATCGAGGATCGTGCGCTGCGCGGCCTGCAACTGACTGGACAAGCTATCAGTCTTCGTGCGCAGATCGAGCACGGCTTTACGCGCTTCGTTGTCGTCGAAGACGCCGGCGTGCGCGGGCACGCCGAGCATCGTGGAGCCAACCACGCACGCGGCTGCGGCTACGCGCAGCAAGGGAAAGCGATACAACATAGGGCGACTCACCCGTGACTGGTTACGTTACTGTTGATAGACGAGGTCGGCGCGGCGGTTCTGCGCCCACGACGACTCGTCGTGACCCGTCGCCATCGGCTTTTCCTTGCCGAGGCTCACGGCTTCCATCTGCGTATCGGCGACGCCCATCAGCGACATCGCGCGACGCACGGCTTCCGCACGCTTCTGGCCGAGCGCGAGGTTGTATTCGCTCGTGCCGCGCTCGTCGGTGTTGCCCTGGATCAGGACGTGACGCTCCGGATGGCTCTTGATGTACGACGAGTGTTGTTGCAGCAGCGGCTGATAGTCGTCCTTCACGGCATAGCTGTCGAAGTCGAAATAGATGCTGCGCTTGGCGAGCGGGCTGTTCGGATCGTTCAGCGGGTCGATGTTGACCTGCTTCACGTCCGTCGGGTTCGGCTGCGTGCCGACTGCACCCTTGTTCTGGCCTTCGTCGAGCTTCACGCCCGAGTGACACGCCGCCAATGCGCCGACCATCGCAACTGCCAGGCCGATACGAAGTTTCGACATCATGGTACCTCTCCTTGTGTTGTAGCTGAACGTTGTATTTGAAACGTTGTTGCTGAACTTATTGCATGAACGGACCCCAGGACGGCTCGCGCACCGCACCGCCCTGAACTGACAAGACTTGCCGCGTACGACCGTCGGTCGAAACGGCTGCCAACACGCCACGTCCGTTCACTTGGGTGGCGTAGAGGATGTACTGACCGTTCGCCGCAAAGCTCGGCGATTCGTCATGCGTCGTGTCGGTAAGCCCCGTCGCCGTGCCGGACGCGAGGTCCTGCAAATACAGCTTGAAGCCGCCGCCAGTGCGCGAAATGTACGCGAGTTGCTTGCCGTCCGGGCTCACGCGCGGGCTCGTGTTGTAGCTGCCCGCAAAGGTGACCCGCTGGGCCGCGCCGGCGCTTTCCCCCGCCGCCGGCATCTTGTAGATCTGCGGTTGGCCGCCGCGATCGCTCGTGAAGTAGATGGAGCTGCCATCGGGCGAGAAGGCCGGCTCGGTATCGATGGAACTGCCTTGTGTGAGACGGCGCAGGCCGGAGCCGTCTGCGTTGACTTCGAAAATCTGCGTGTTTCCGGTGCGCGAGAGCGCGACGGCGAGCTTGCGGCCGTCAGGCGACCACGCCGGCGCACTGTTGTTGCCCTTCTGGTTCGACACGACCACGCGACGGCCCGTAGGCAGATCGTGGATGTAGACCACCGGCTTCTTCTTCTCGAACGACACGTACGCGACCTTCGTGCCGTCCGGCGACCACGCCGGGGAGATGATCGGCTCGGGGCTGGAGAGGGCGATCTTCGCGTCCTGGCCGTCCGAATCCGAAATCTGCAATTGATAGCGTCCGCCCGTCTGAATGACATAGGACAGACGCGTCGCGAACACACCGCGGCCGCCGAGGAGCTTGGCGTAAATGTAGTCCGCAATCTTGTGCGCGCTCATGCGCAGGCCGCTTTCGGCGCTGACGAGCGACAGGCCGCCGAGATTCTGCTGCTTGACCGTGTCGTAGAGACGGAAGCGCACTTCGTATTGGCCGTTCGGCAGCTTGCTTACGCTGCCCGAAACGAACGCATCCGCGCCTTTCGCTTTCCATGCGCCGAGATCGACCGAATCGGATTCAGCGACGGGCGCGCTGCCCGCATCGACGTTCGTGAACTTGCCGCTTCTCTGCAGATCCTGGCGAATGATCGCGCTGATTTGTTGCGGCGAATTCGCTTCATTGGCGAAATTGGCCGTCGCGATCGGGAACTGGGTCGAACCGACGCCGGTCACGAGCACGTTCAACTGGGCGTGTGCGGCAGTGCCGGCTGCGATCAGGCAGGACGCGACCAGCGTTTTGAGGCCAAGCTTCGTCATCAAACTCATGCTGTATAGGTTCCAGATAAAAGCGTTTCAAGTGTCCGCGGGCTGCAAAGCAGACCCGCGCTCGCACAAATCGTTCCCTCCCGAAGCGGCTCGCTCCGGGCGCCGCTCAGCCTCCGGCCGGGCGCAGCGTGATCGTGAAGTGATCCGGCGCCTTGCCGTCGATATCGACGGGCATCGGATCCGAGCGCTGCACCGCGCGCAACGCAGCCTGATCCCACTGCTCGTTGCCGCTCGAGCGGGTGATGTTCGCCGAAAGCAGCGTGCCGGACGACGAGCAGCGGACCGACACCACGGTCTCGAGCCCGGCGGTTTCGCCGGCCCACACGATGTTCGGCCGCACGCGGCGCTGCACCTTCTCGGCGTAGCCCGGAGAGGTCGCATTGCCGCCGGCTCCCTTGCCGGTGCCGCTCTTCGCGAGCCCCTCGCCGCTGCCCGCCGTGCCGCCCCCCAACTGCCCTTGCAACTGCGCGAGGCGAGACTTGCGCTCGGCATCGAGCTTGGCCTTCGCTTCGGCATCGGCCTTGGCTTTCGCCTGCGCGGCGGCCTTCGCCTTGGCGTCAGACTCAGCCTTGGCTTTGGCTTGCGCGTCGGCCTTCGCCTTCGCTTCCTGCTGTTCCTTCTGCTCTTTTTGTTCCTTCAACTGCTCCTGCTTTTGCGCGTCGGCCTGCTGCTGTTGGCGCTGCTTGTCCTGCTGCGCTTTCTGTTGCTGCTGCTTCTGCAGTTCGGCCTGCCGCTGCTGCTCGATCTGCTTCTGCTTATCCTGCATTGCCTTCTGCTGAGCGGCTTGCGCGGCGAGCTGCTGACGCTTGGCTTCCGCTTCCTGCTTTGCCTCTTCCTGCTGACGGCGTTGCTCCGCCAGTTGAGCTTCGCGCGCGGCGGCTTCCTGCTGCTTGCGCTTCTTCTCCTGCAACGCGATGTCCGCATCCTCGTCCTTCGCGGGCGGCGGCGCGGGCTGCACTTTCACCGGCGCGGGCGGCGGCGGAGCGGGGCGGGGCGTCGGCGCGGGCGTGTCCGGAATCTCGGTCCAGATTTCCGCTTCCGCGCCCGCCGGCGTGTTGTTCTGCCAGTTGATGCCGTGGTACAGGAACCAGCCGAGCAGCAGGTGCATCAACGCCGCGAGCGCGAACGCCTTGCCCGTACCGCGCTCACGCGGCGGGCGGATCGGTCGCGCGGACGATGCGCGTGTCTGCCTGTGCAAAAGGGTCATTGCGATTTGACGAGCAATCCGACGCGCTTCACGCCGCGCGCCTTCATATCGGACATCACGTTCATCACGACTTCGTACTTCACGGTCTTGTCCGCCGCGATCACGACGGGCTGATCCGGATGCGATTCCTGACGATTCAGCACGAAGCTGTTCAGGTCCTTCATCGTCATTTTCTGCTCTTGCGTCGCGCCGCCTTCTTCCTTGTAGCGGACGTTCATGCTGCCGTCCGCCTTGATGTTGATGACGAGCGGCGGCTGCTGCTCTTGCGGCTGCGCATTGCCGACGGTCGGCAGATTGATGATCGACGGCGAAACGAGCGGCGCCGTCACCATGAAGATGACGAGCAGCACGAGCATCACGTCGATGTACGGCACGACGTTGATATCGGACATCGCGCGACGCGAACTGCCGCGCATGCTGGAACGAATGGGGCCTGCCATCGCGGACTCCTTCTCTTAGTGCGCCTGACGCTGCAGGATGTTCGAGAACTCTTCGATGAAGGTCTCGAAGCGGATCGCCAGGCGATCGATATCGTGCGCGTAGCGGTTATATGCGACCACGGCCGGAATCGCGGCGAAAAGGCCGATCGCGGTGGCGACGAGCGCCTCGGCGATTCCCGGCGCCACGTTCGCGAGCGTCGCCTGCTGCACATTGGCCAGGCCGCGGAACGAATTCATGATCCCCCAGACCGTGCCAAAGAGACCGATATACGGACTCACCGAGCCGACCGACGCGAGGAAAGCGAGGTTCGCTTCGAGCACGTCCATTTCCCGCTGGAACGCGGCGCGCATGGCGCGGCGGGAACCGTCGAGGATCGCGCCCGGATCGGTGATGCGGCGCTCCTTGCCCTTCAGGAATTCGCGCATGCCGGATTCGAAGATACGCTCCAGCGCGCCGATGGTGTGGCGATTGTTCGCCGCGCTCTGATAAAGCGCCTGCAGGTCGCCGCCCGACCAGAAATCGCGCTCGAAACGCTCGGTTTGCGCGCGCGCGCGGCGAATCGCGAACCACTTGCGGAAGATGAAAGTCCAGGACAGGAGCGACAGCAGCAGCAGCAGCGCCATCACCGCCTGCGCGAGCAAGCTCGCGTGAACGACGAGAGAAATGATCGACAAATCTTGTGTATTGTTCATAAAGGTCCGCTGTTACGTCCCGAAAGGGGCGTCCGGCCAGAAAGTCATGCTTTCGTGAAACGGCTGTGAATCAAACGAAAGCCGCGCCATGACCGGCTCATGCTCGTTAATGCTTCCTCTGTTCCCGGAGCGTGTTCGCTTCGGGGTGCGATGGGTTCATCGATCAGGTTCGATCCTGGTTTGCGCCGCACGGCGCTGTGGCGAGCGCGGCGTGCGGGCCGCGTTTCAGTCCGTCGAGCACCGCGTCGGGAATGGCGGCCGGACGGATCGACGCGCGATCCACGGACGCCACGCGAATATCGCCGCTCGCGAGCAGCACGCCGTCGCGCCACGCTTCCTGATGAAAATCCACCGATGCGCGCCCCAGCCGCTCGATACGGCTCACGACACGAATGAGGTCATCCAGACGCGCCGGCGAAGCGTATTCGACCGACGTGCGCCTCACGACGAACACGATGCCGTTCGAATCCGCGACACGCTGCTGGTCGATGCCGCACGCGCGCAGCCATTCGGTGCGCGCCCGCTCGAAGAACTTCAGGTAGTTCGCGTAGAAGACGATGCCGCCGGCGTCGGTGTCCTCGTAATACACCCGAATCGGCCACTCGAAAGTCAACGGATCACTCACCTTTGCGCCGCTCCGCTCGCGCAGAAGCGCTCAAGCGCGTTCCGGCTCGCTTTTTGACAGATATTCATCGGCGGCATTTTACCGGAACCCGAAGCACCACCGCCAAATCCTTAGGCAGATCACCAGATTAATCGCGGTGAATTTGCAACGGTGCGAACGTCTGCGCTATCGGCATCATCTCAATCGCGTTGATATTCACGTGCGCAGGGCGCGTGGCGATCCAGTAGATCGCGTCGGCGATGTCCTCGGGCGTGAGCGCCTGCACGTCCTTGTAGACGGTGCCGGCTTTCGCGTCGTCGCCCTTGAAGCGCACGTTGGAAAATTCGGTGCCGCCTACCAGCCCCGGCTCAATGTCGGTCACGCGCAGCGCGGTGCCGGCGACGTCCGCGCGCAGGTTCAGGCTGAACTGCCGCACGAATGCCTTGGTCGCGCCGTACACGTTGCCGCCGGCATACGGATACGTGCCCGCCACGGATCCCATGTTGAACACGTGCCCGCGATTGCGCTCGACCATGCCCGGCAGGATCGCATGCGTGACGGTCGCGAGACCCGTGCAATTCGTGTCGATCATGCTTTTCCAGTCGTCGAGGTTCGCGCGTTGCGCGGGCTCGAGGCCGAGCGCGAGGCCCGCGTTGTTCACGAGCACGTCGATGTTCGCGAACGCCTCGGGCAGAGAATCGACCGCATTTCTCACGGCGTTCTCGTCGCGCACGTCGAGTTCGACCGGAAGGAGCGCGTCGCCGAGCTCGTTCGACAGCGCGAGAAGGCGGTCCTTTCGGCGCGCGGCGGCGATCACGCGATGCCCGCCTTTCACGAAGGTGCGGGCGACGGCGGCGCCGAATCCGGCAGACGCGCCGGTGACGAAAACGATCATGAGCGGACTCCGAATGAGGTGTGATGGGCAAAGCCGGAGCGCACGCGCGAGCGCGTCCGGCAACGGCGCAAAGGGTACTTCCATTGATGCGGCGCGGCAAGCAATCGCGGGCGCGAACGATCGTGCTCTGAAGCCTTCCGCGAGTGCGTCGAGCGGCCCCGGAAGCCGGTTGCCTAAAGCAGGGCAGCCCATTACACTACAACGCTCAAACCCCGCGTGACTGGCGATAGAATCTTCGGATTCAAGGTGGAGCGACCCACCAGGAAGCGCGGAGCGTCGTTTTGCCGTTCGCCTGGGCAGCTGAGATCCGCACGCCGTTGCTGCGTTGCCGGTGGCTGTCCGTTCCGCGAATTCGGATTCATCCCTCATCCGTCGCGCCTGGACTCCTTCGGTTTCCAGCGTTTTTTGCGTCTGCTTCAAACGTGGCGCACGCGCGATCCGGTCAACCTGTTTTGATCTCACGGAAAACGTATGTTTGACAGAGCCGAAAGTACCCTCGCCAATGTCGATCCCGAATTGCTCAAGGCGATCGAGCAGGAAAACCGCCGCCAGGAAGACCACATCGAGCTGATCGCGTCGGAAAACTACACGTCGCCGGCCGTGATGGCGGCGCAGGGCTCCCAACTCACGAACAAGTACGCCGAAGGCTATCCCGGCAAGCGCTATTACGGCGGCTGCGAGTACGTCGACATCGTCGAGCAGCTCGCGATCGACCGCGTGAAGCAGCTCTTCGGCGCCGAAGCCGCGAACGTCCAGCCGAACTCCGGCTCGCAGGCCAACCAGGGCGTGTTCTTCGCCGTGCTGAAGCCGGGCGACACGATCATGGGCATGAGTCTCGCCGAAGGCGGTCACCTGACGCACGGCTCGCCGGTCAACATGTCGGGCAAGTGGTTCAACGTGGTGAGCTACGGCCTGAACGACGCCGAAGACATCGACTACGACAAGACCGAAGCGCTCGCGAAAGAGCACAAGCCGAAGCTGATCGTCGCGGGCGCGTCGGCGTTCGCGCTGCGCATCGACTTCGAGCGTCTGTCGAAGATCGCGAAGAGCGTCGGCGCGTATTTCATGGTCGACATGGCGCACTACGCGGGCCTCGTGGCCGCGGGGCTTTATCCGAACCCGGTTCCGCATGCGGATTTCGTCACCACGACGACGCACAAGAGCCTGCGCGGCCCGCGTGGCGGCGTCATTCTGATGAAGTCGGAGTTCGAGAAGCCGATCAACTCGGCCATCTTCCCGGGCATTCAGGGCGGGCCGCTCATGCACGTGATCGCCGCCAAGGCCGTCGCGTTCAAGGAAGCGCTCGCGCCGGAGTTCAAGACGTACCAGCAAGGTGTGATCGACAACGCGCGCGTGCTCGCGGAAACGCTCGTGAAGCGCGGTCTGCGTATCGTGTCGGGCCGCACGGAAAGCCACGTGATGCTGGTCGATCTGCGTGCGAAGAAAATCACCGGCAAGGCGGCTGAAGCCGCGCTCGGCGCCGCGCACATCACCGTCAACAAGAATGCGATTCCGAACGATCCGGAAAAGCCCTTCGTCACGAGCGGTGTGCGTCTCGGTTCGCCGGCGATGACCACGCGCGGCTTCGGCGTGAAGGAAGCGGAGATCGTCGGCAATCTGATCGCCGACGTGCTCGACCATCCGGAAGACCAGGCGACCATCGAGCGCGTGCGCACGCAAGTGGCCGATCTGACCAAGCGTTTCCCGGTCTACCGTTAATTCGCGAGCCGAACGCCGATGCGCTGCCCATTCTGCCGACACGAAGATACCCAGGTCGTGGATTCTCGCGTGTCGGAGGATGGCGCGGCCATTCGGCGGCGGCGGCGCTGTCCTGCCTGCGACAAACGTTTCACGACTTATGAGCGCGTCGAGCTGGCGCTGCCGGCCGTCGTCAAGAAAGACGGCAGCCGCACCGAGTTCGACCGGCGCAAGATCGTCGCGAGCATGCAACTGGCGCTGAGAAAGCGCCCGGTCGCAGCCGATGCCATCGATGCCGCCGCGTCGCGCATCGAGTATCAGTTGCTCGGCAGCGGCGAGCGCGAGGTGCAAAGCGAGCGCCTCGGCGAACTCGTGATGAACGAGTTGCGGCAGCTCGATACCATCGCCTACGTGCGTTTCGCTTCCGTCTACAAGCGTTTCGAAGACGTCTCCGAATTCGAAGACGTGCTCGAGGAATTTCGGCGTGCCGCGCCGAAGAAATCGAGTTCGCGCAAGCGCTGATCTTTTTCGCATCGTTTTCCTCCCGAGCCTGAATTTTTCCCGTTCGCTCGCGCAGTGTGCCGGGCTCCGGGCGGCGTGAACACTCGTCCGTTCGGCTAATGGCGGAGCGCATTCCTTCCCGATAGATTGAGCGTTTCGGCTCAACTCGATTGATAAGGCATGCAGATGATCCGCGCTTCAAATCAGGGATTCACGCTCGTCGAACTGTGCGTGGTGCTCGCCGCGATGGCGATTCTCGCGACGTTCGCCGCGCCGTCTTTTTTCGCGTGGCAGACCCGCGATCAGGTCGATGCGCGAGCGCGCGCGCTGTTTTCCACGCTTTCCCTCGGCCGCGCCGAAGCCGTGCGGCGCGGCGCGCGCGTGACGCTCTGCCGGATCGACGCGTCGCGCCATTGCCTTGCAGCGGGACGAAGCTGCGAGAACGGCGTCACCGACTGGTCGTGCGGATGGGCATTGTTCGTCGACCGCGATGGCGCGCCGGCGCTCCTGCGCATGCAGCCGGCAATGACTTCGGTCGCGATAACGGGAACGTCGACGGAGCTGTCGTTCACGCCACCGTCAGGCCAAGTGATCGGCGGATTTCGCAGTTTCGATTTCGCGCCGCGCGGTCCCGGTCCCGCCGCGAATCCGGCGTCGCGCCGGTGCGTCCGGCTTGCGGCAGGCGGGCGGGCGCGCATGACGCAGGGCGCTTGCGGTGCGTCGGCATGAAGCGGGCTCTCTGGAACGCGCAACGCGGCGATTCGCTGATCGAAGTGATGATCGCGCTGTCGCTCACGGCGGTCACCGCGCTCGGAATCCTCGCCATGCAAAGTGCGCTCGCGCGCGGCGAGCGGGCGGCGTTGCTGGGAGAACGTGCGGCGCTCGTCGCCGATTC
Source organism: Caballeronia catudaia (assembly GCF_001544755.2). Taxonomy (GTDB): domain Bacteria; phylum Pseudomonadota; class Gammaproteobacteria; order Burkholderiales; family Burkholderiaceae; genus Caballeronia; species Caballeronia catudaia. Next base: position 140,519 of record NZ_FCOF02000002.1, read on the forward strand.
GATCGCTGAAGGCGTGCGCAGCAATGCGGACCGCGCGACGGTGGTGTCGCAGTGGCAGACGCGGACGGCGTCGATGCTTCCGTCAGGTGAAGTCCTGATAACCGATCGCGCCGATGGCGTGTACGTCGCGACCGTGAGCTGGCGCGCGGAAGACCGGTCCAATCCATGTTCCGAGCCGCAAGCGAAGCCGCTCACGTCATGCGTTGCGGTGGCGTTCGCACGATGATTTCACGGCACTCCACATCGCGCGGTCACACACTCGTGGAAATGACGATCGCGCTCGCGCTCGGCCTGTTGATCGTGACTGCGTCGCTGTCGCTCTATCGCGCACAACGCGCTGCGTTCGAACGGGCCGCCGATGCCGCGCGCATTCACGACGCCGCTTCGACCGCGCTCGACATGCTCGGCCAGCAGATTCAGATGGCGGGATTCGCGTCCGGCCACGATAAAACCGCGAGCGTCGAAGCGCCGGTCTTCGGCTGCGCGCAAGGCCGGGTCATCGGCGCGGAAACGGCCGCATCGTGTGAGGCGCTCACAGGCCGCTCCGACGGCGTGCAACTGCGCTATGCCGCCGATGCCGTGTCGACATGGTCGTCGAGCGCAGGCGTGCCGACGGATTGCATCGGCCAGGCCGTCTCCGATCCGATCGTCACGAATCGCTTCTATGCGAAGGTCAGCGCTTCGACAGGCGAGCCGGAGCTCTACTGCGAAGGCAGCGGAAAACAGGCGCAGCCGATGGTCGAAGGCATCGAACGAATCCGTGTCACGTATTGGCTGACGGGTTCACCGTCCGCGCTCGATGCCTCGGCCGTCGCGCGTGAACGCTGGCGCGAGGCTTACGCCGCCGACATTTGCGTACTTGTGCGCGGCTTCGCGACGCAAGCCAGGCGAAGAACGAACTACGTCGATTGCACCGGCTTGCCCGCTTATGCCGATGACGGCCGCATCCGGCAGGCGTTCTGGCGGCGCGTCGCGATACGCAATGCAGCCGCGACGGTATCCGGAGGCGCGCAATGAAGCGACGCTCGCTTTCCCACGGCGCCACGTTGCCGATCGTGCTGATTCTCGCCGCGATGATGCTGACCACTGCGGGCGCATGGCTGCAGGCGTCGCTCGTGGCGGCGCGCACGACGGTCGCCGCGCGCGAACGCATCCGGGCATTTCATGCGGCGGACGGCGCGCTCATCCGATGCAGCCGGATGCTGTCGTCCGCGATGCCGGCGGCGAGTCCATCGGTGAACGATGAGCCGTCGCGCTGGCGCATGAAGACATCGTTCGAAGGGGCGTCCGCTTTCGCTATCTCACCGTTCAGCGCCTGGCCGTACGCGCGGCGCGCGCCGCAATGCCTGATCGAATCGTGGGCGGGCGCGTCGTATCTCGTTACCGCGCGGGGCTTCGGCGCATCGGCGGATTCCGAAGCATGGCTTCAGCTTCGTATCGACGTGAACGATGGCGCCAGCACGCAACACTGGCGGCGCGTCGTCGCCAAACCGTTTTGAGGCATGGACATGAACGAGCGCAACAAGGAAAGAGCCTTCAGCCTGCTGGAATTGATGATCACGCTCGGCGTCGCAGCGATCATCGCGGCATTCGCGGTACCGATGTATCGAACGCACGTGGTGAAGGCGCATCGGTTCGATGCGGCCTCTGCGCTGATGCGCGCGGTGCAGTTTGTCGAAACGGCGCGTCTCGCGCAGACATCGGAAAGCGGCGAGGGCGTCGCGCTTGTCGCCGGTCTCGACCAGGCGCCTTCGAATGGAACGGCGGTATATCGCATCGCGGTACAGCCAGAATCGCCGACGAATGGCGGCTACGCGATCGAAGCGACGCCCGTCGTCCGCGGCGCGATGGAAGACGACGCATGCGGCGCGTTCGTCATCGACGCGACCGGGCTGCGCTGGAATCATCCGGCAGGCTCCGGCACGCCGCTCGATGCGGCGCAGTCGGCGGCCTGCTGGACGGGGAGGGGCTGAAATGCCGGCGTCAGAACACTGTGGGATCGACGGCGTCGTTGGATGTTTCGGGCGCGGCCGACTTCATCTGCTGATAGATGCGCCAGCCTTCCCATCCGGCGAGCGCGAGACCGCCCCACTTGAGCACGGGCTTCGCGCTGCGCAGCAGCTTTGTTCGCACCGGCTTGGTGAGCATGAGCGAGGCGACCGAACCGATGATCGGATACTGCTTGAGCAGCATGCCCATGTTCCCTGAACCGAGCAGCGCGCCGAGCATGCCGCCGATACCGCCCGGCGACGCGCGGCGCTTGCCCCAGCGGCGCGATCCGCCGCCGCCCGGCATCAGGAAGCGCAGGAAGCTGAAATGCGTGACCGACGCGCGCAGGTCGTACGTGGCTTGCCGCAGTTCCATGCGCTCGACATCCGCGCGCGCAATCAGCAATTCCTTGCGCAGCGCGCGCATGTGCGGCGTACGCAGCTTCTGCGTCTTGTCGCGTTTGGGCGTTCTGAAAGTGTCGTGTTGGCTCATGGGTAGAGTGCGCGCGGAGATTAGCGGAACGTATCGCGGTCTTTGCGGAATTCGTCGAGCGTCTCGTCGAACATGTTCGGCGCGTCGCGCAGGTTGCTGCGCGCACGCAGGCCGCAGGCTATTGCGATCAGCGCATACAGCACCGTGATGCCGCCGAGCGCCTGCCAGCGGTACGTGTCCCAGAAGAAGATGGCGATGAGCACGGTGAGCGAGATGAGCGCCATCATCGCGAGCATCATGGCGGCGAGCCCGAGGAAAAGCACGCCGATGAGCCGCTCTTTCTCCTCCTGCAACTCGATGCCGATGAGTTCAAGGCGCGTCTCGAAGATGGCGAAGGCGGAACTCAAAATTCGTCGCAGCGGTCCGGGAGACGATTGCTGCAGTGGCCGTTCTGTCGTCATGGCTTGAATGCGAGAGGCGCGTTGGTGCCGCCTTTTTATGATTCCGGTCGGCGCGCGAGGCAGCCGGCCGGTGCGAGTGTCGAGCCGCGCGCCCGGGCAGGCGCTCGCGGTTCAGTCCAACGGGGACCGCGACAGCATGCAGCTTAGCAATCTGCGGGCCATCGACTGAGGAACGGCCGAAATAGGCCGATTACTTGCGATTGATCAACAGGCCGATGACCATGCCGATGCCAGCCGCGATGCCGATGGACGCCCACGGATGCTCATGCACATAGTCGTCGGTGGCACGCGCCGCTTTCTTGCCGCGTTCGACCACGACGACCTGCGCGTCCGCTGCTTTTTCTTTCGCTTGCTTGAGACGCGTGAGCGCGGTTTCGCGCAGTTCGGAAGCGCGTTCGCCGGTGGCGGTAGCCGCTTGCTTCAGAAGGTCTTCGGCGTCAGCGAGAACGGTTTTGATATCCGACATGAATCGCTCCTTATTGATTTCTGACATTAAAGGCTCCAATCGGTAAGGCTACGCGAATGGTAACCAAAGATGGGACCGCCGACGAGGAAGCTTAAGTCATGCAACGCCGACTGTCGCAGTTTCCGTTCCAGCCGCGGGAACCCTTGCGACGGCGCGATGCCTCGTCATTGCGTCGACATCGTTGCGGATTGATTCGATCTGACCCGTAAAAGTTTCAGGCGCGCATCGAAAGTTACAAGAACAAAGGGCCGGCACATGTGCCGGCCCTTTCGGTTTAATGAAGCTTGTTCAGAAAAACGCCTGAATGCCCGTCTGCGCGCGCCCGAGAATCAGCGCGTGAATATCGTGCGTGCCTTCGTACGTGTTCACCACTTCGAGATTCACCAGATGACGCGCGACGCCGAACTCGTCGGAGATACCGTTGCCGCCGAGCATGTCACGCGCGAGCCGTGCGATGTCGAGCGCCTTGCCGCACGAGTTGCGTTTCATGATCGACGTGATCTCGACGGCCGCCGTGCCCTCGTCCTTCATGCGGCCGAGACGCAGCACGCCTTGAAGCCCGAGCGTGATTTCGGTCTGCATGTCGGCGAGCTTCTTCTGAATCAGCTGGTTCGCCGCCAGCGGCCGGCCGAATTGCTTGCGATCCAGCGTGTATTGCCGCGCCGTGTGCCAGCAGGCTTCGGCGGCGCCGAGCGCGCCCCATGAAATGCCGTAGCGCGCCGAGTTGAGGCAAGTGAACGGACCTTTGAGACCGCGCACGTCGGGAAGAATGTTTTCTTCGGGGACGAACACTTCGTCCATCACGATTTCGCCGGTGATCGATGCGCGCAGGCCCACCTTGCCGTGAATCGCGGGCGCGGAAAGGCCCTTCCAGCCTTTCTCGAGGATGAAGCCGCGAATCTCGTCCTTGCCGTCTTCCTCCAGCTTCGCCCAGACGACGAACACGTCCGCGATCGGCGAGTTCGAAATCCACATCTTCGTGCCGGACAGCGAGAAGCCGTTCTGCACCTTCTTCGCGCGCGTCGTCATGCTGGCCGGATCGGAGCCGGCGTTCGGCTCGGTCAGGCCAAAGCAGCCGATCCATTCGCCGCGCGCGAGCTTCGGCAGATACTTTTCTTTCTGCGCGTCGCTGCCGAAGGTGTTGATCGGAACCATGACGAGCGACGACTGCACCGACATCATCGACCGATAGCCCGAGTCCACGCGCTCGACTTCGCGCGCGATCAAGCCATAGCAAACATAGTTCAGGCCGGGACCGCCGTATTGCTCGGGGATCGTCGGCCCGAGCAGGCCGAGTTCGCCCATTTCGCGGAAGATCGCCGGATCGGTCTTTTCATCGCGAAACGCCTGCATCACGCGCGGCTGCAGCTTGTCCTGCGCGTAGGCGCGCGCGGCGTCGCGCACCATGCGCTCGTCTTCGGTGAGCTGCTGATCCAGCAAGAGCGGATCTTCCCAGTTGAAACGGGCGGCGTCGGCCATGTGCTATCTCCTGATTTCATCGTGAAGCGCCGTGCGCGGATCGGATTGCGTAATCGGCCGGCGCGCGGGGCGCTTGACATGAGTTCCGCTAAGCGAAACAATGTTTTGCAAATCAGTCCTGAGTCTATCATCCGATGCCGATCGAATCCAACCGAAATTCCGCGCGTCACGTATCGTCGGAGGACATCGACGAGCGCAAGTTCGTGGTCGCGCTCGCGCGTGGGCTCGACCTGCTGCGCGCGTTCCGTCCCGGCGAGACGCTGCTCGGCAATCGCGATTTCGTCGACCGGACGGGCTTGCCCAAGGCGACGGTCAATCGTCTCGCCTACACGCTGACGACGCTCGGCTATTTGCGCTTCGACGAACCTGCGGGCAAATACGCCCTCGACACCGGCGTGCTGTCGCTCGGCTTCACATTACTAGCGGGCGCGGACACGCTGGAGCTCGCGCGTCCGCACATGCGCTCGCTGGCGCGGGAGATCGGCGCGGCGGTATCGCTCGGCTGCCGCGACGGGCTCGACATGATTTATCTCGAAACCATTCGCAGCGAGACGGCGCTGACGCTCGGGCTCGCGCCCGGCTCGCGTCTGTCGATGCTCACGAGCTCGATGGGACGCGCGTATCTCGCCGTGCAGGAACCCGCGGCCCGCGACGCGCTTCTGGACGAGCTGGCAAAGACCGAAGACGCGTCGCAGGTGGACGCGGCACGGCGCGCCATCGAAGACTTCAAGCGCGACGGCTGCTGCTACTCGTTCCGCGAATGGCACGACGACGTCAACGCCATCGCCGCGCCGTTCCGCGATCTGCGCAACGGACGCTGGCTCGTGCTGTCGAGCAGCGGGCCGGCGTCGTCGATGGGCGAGGCTTACTTTCGCGAGACCATCGGGCCGAAGCTGAAGGCGCTCGCCGCACGTCTCGCGTAAAACTTCAGAGCACGGTGCGAACGTGCCAGAGCTCCGGAAACAGCACGACATCGAGCATCTTGCGCAAATACGACGCGCCCGCCGTGCCGCCCGTGCCGCCCTTGAAGCCGATGATGCGCTCCACCGTCGTCACGTGCCGGAAGCGCCATTGACGGAACGCGTCTTCCAGATCGACGAGCTCTTCCGCCATTTCGTACAGATCCCAGTGTTGCGACGGATCGCGATACACCGCGAGCCACGCCGCTTCGACGGATGGATCGTGCGTCGTCGGCTGCGTCCAGTCGCGGTCGAGCCGCTGCGGGTCGATATCGAAACCGCGGCGCGCGAGCAGACGAATCACTTCGTCGTAGAAAGAGGGCGCTTCGAGCGTCTCGCGCACCTGTTCGAGAATCTCCGGCCGGTGCGCGTGCGGCTTCAGCATCTGCTCGTTCTTGTTGCCGAGCATGAACTCGATCTGCCGATACTGATGCGACTGAAATCCCGACGATTGCCCGAGATACGGCCGCATCGCGGTGTACTCCGAGGGCGTCATCGTCGCGAGGACGCTCCACGCCTGCACGAGTTGCTCGAAGATGCGCGACACGCGCGCGAGCATCTTGAACGCGGGCGGCAGTTCGTCACGATGCACCGCCCCGAGCGCCGCGCGCAGTTCGTAGAGCGCGAGCTTCATCCATAGCTCGCTCGTCTGATGCTGCACGATGAACAGCATCTCGTTGTGATCCGGCGACAGAGGATGCTGCGCGTTGAGGATCGAGTCGAGGCCGAGATAATCGCCGTAGCTCATCGAATCGGAGAAATCGAGCTTGGCGCCGTGCCAGTCTTTCTCTTCGATGTTCGCGCCGTGGCCGAAAGGGCAGCCTTGCGTATTGCTCATGATCGACATTCCTCTCAGGTCACCGATGCGCGTTCGGCGAATTCGGGCGCGCGCCAGCTTTCGGTCGCGAGCACGTCGCGCAGGATTTCGACGGCGTCCCATACATCGGCGAAGCGTGTATAGAGCGGCGTGAAGCCGAAGCGCAGAATGCGCGGCTCGCGATAATCGCCGATCACGCCGCGCGCGATCAGCGCCTGCATCACCTCATAGCCGTGCGGATGCTCGAAGCTCACCTGCGAGCCGCGCTGCGCATGATCGCGCGGCGTCGCGAGCGAGAGCGGGAATTCGCCGCAACGCGCTTCGACCAGCTTGATGAACAGATCGCCCAACGCCAGCGACTTCCGGCGCAGCGACTGCATGTCGGTTTGCAGGAAAACGTCGAGGCCGCATTCGACGAGCGACATCGACACGATCGGCTGCGTGCCGCAGAGAAAGCGCCCGACGCCGTCGTCCGGACGATACACCGGGTCCATCTCGAACGGTTTCTTGTGGCCCCACCAGCCCGAGAGCGGCTGCGAGAACGCATTCTGGTGACGCTTCGGCACCCACACGAACGCGGGCGAGCCCGGACCGCCGTTCAGATACTTGTACGTGCAGCCGACCGCGTAATCCGCACCGACGCCGTTGAGATCGACCTGCACCGCGCCCGCCGAATGCGCGAGATCCCAGACGGCGAGCGCGCCCGCGCGATGAATCGTCTGCGTGAGCGCGGCCATGTCGTGCATGTAGCCGGTGCGATAGTTGACGTGCGTGATCATCGCGATCGCGGTGGTTTCGTCGATGGCGGTTTGCAACTCGGACGGATCGTCGACGAGACGCAGCTCGTAGCCGCGATCCAGTTGCTCGATCAAGCCCTGCGCGATGTACAGATCGGTCGGAAAGTTCGAACGTTCGGAGACGATCACGCGGCGCTTCGGATCGCGCTCGTTCGCGAGCTTGAGCGCCGCCGACAGAATCTTGAAGAGGTTCGCGGAGATCGTGTCGGTGACGACGACTTCATCCTCTCCCGCGCCGATCAAGGAGCCAAGCTTGTTGCCGAGGCGTTTCGGCAGCGCGAACCAGCCCGCCGTGTTCCAGCTTCGGATCAGGCCTTCGCCCCATTCGGCGGCGATCACGTGGGCGGCACGCGCGGCGGCGGCCTTCGGCGGCACGCCGAGAGAATTGCCGTCGAGATAGATCACGCCGTCCGCGAGCGCGAACTGGTCGCGCAGCGCGCGCAGGGCATCGTCGCGGTCGAGCGACACGGCTTCGTCACGATGTTTCATCGAAAAGTCCATATAGTTGGAGATCGTCAGGAAAGCGGACGCAGGACGGCGCGAACCGGGCTCGCATCGAGCGTCGAGAATTTCAGCGGCAGCGCGATCAGCTCGTAATCGCCGGGTGCGACGGCATCGAGCACGAGACCTTCGAGAATCGCCATGCCGTGCGCGCGGATGCGTCGGTGCGCGTCCATCGTTTTCGAGTGTTGCGGGTCGAGCGACGGCGTATCGATGCCGATGAGCTTCACGCCTTTTTCCGCCAGCAAGTCGATGGTTTCAGGCGCGACCGCCGTGAAGTTGCTGTCCCACGCGTCGAGCGGCGCGTTCGTGTAAGTGCGCAGCAGGATGCGCGCAGGCGCGTCGCAGAGAAAATCAGCGATGTGCGCGGGCGTCACGAGCGGCGACGCGCCGATGCAATGCACGACGCGGCACGCACCGAGGTACGTATCGAGCGCGACTTCGCCGATCGGCGCGCCGTGCTCGTCGTAGTGAAGCGGCGCGTCGGCGTGCGCGCCCGTGTGCGGCGAGAGCGTGAGCCGCGCGACGTTGACGGGCGAGCCCGCCTCCATGCGCCACACCCGCTCGATGCCGACGCGCGTGTCGCCGGGCCAGACGGGCGTCGCGGTATCAATCGGCGGTGAAATGTCGAAAAGTGTCATGACGCGCCCTAGCAGAAAGCGTGGAGATGCGTCAAATCATAGTCGTGTCATCTCGAAAAGTGCTTGCGAAATAACCACCCAAAACTGTCGCGCTTAGAACATAATTCGATGAAACGGGCTAGGGGACTCAAAAATGACCGGCTTCACGCTCGATGCAACAGATTGCCGAATTCTGGCGGTACTGCAGGAAGATGGACGGATCAGCAACCTGGACCTGGCGGAGCGCATTTCGCTCTCGCCGTCGGCGTGCTTGCGCCGGATGAGGCTGCTGGAAGAGGAAGGGGTGATCGCGAGCTATCGCGCGTGCCTCGACCGCGAGCGGCTCGGCATCGAACTTGAGGCGTTCGTCCACGTCTCGATGCGCAACGACCAGGAAAACTGGCACGAGAAGTTCGCCGCCGCCGTGCGCGAATGGCCGGAAGTGGTCGGCGCGTTTGTCGTCACGGGCGACACGCACTACGTGCTGCGGGTGCTCGCGCACAACCTCAAGCACTATTCGGATTTCATTCTCTCGAAGCTGTACAAGGCGCCCGGCGTCATCGACATCCGCTCGAACATCGTGCTTCAGACGATGAAAGACGATGCGGGCGTACCCGTCGCGCTGATCGAGCAGCCGGGGCGCGGCCACATCGCGTAAGTCATTCGAGCGGTCGGAGCGTGTGAAAGGCGCCGGCCTGGAAGACGAGCGGCGCGACGTCGCTCGCGTCTTCGCGCACGCCGCAGCGTTCCACTTCACCGACGAAGATCACGTGATCGCCTTCGTCGTAGCGGCTGCGGTTGTGGCATTCGAACCATGCGAGCGCGCCGTCGAGCACGGGCATGCCGGTATCGCCCGCCGCGTGCGAGACGCCGGCGAAGCGGTCGCCCTTCACGGTCGCGAAACGCTTGCACAATTCTAGTTGCGACGACGCCAGCACGTTCACCACGTAATGACTATTTGCACGAAAAACCGGCATCGACGCAGATTTCGTCGCGAGACTCCAGAGCACGAGCGGCGGATTCAGCGACACCGAATTGAACGAACTCGCGGTGATGCCGATGAGCTGGCCGGATTCGGTGCGCGTCGTGATGACCGTGACGCCGGTCGCAAACTGGCCGAGCGCGGCGCGAAACGCGGTGGGATCGAAGTTCGGGGATTTGGCGCGTTTCATTTGGCAGAGTGTGCTACCGAGCCGGCCGCGCGTCGCGCTTCAGTCGGAAGGACCTTTTCAGAAGTCATGTAAAAGCGGGAAATTAGTTTCGATTCTATCGGAATCGGCTGCCGGTAGCCGCCAAACGCCAGCAATTCACCAGCAATCGAGAGGGCTTCGGCGCGAGTCGGCCAAACCCAGTAAGCTCGGATTCATCGCGTGCGCGTCGCGGAAATTGAAAAAATCGATGCGCGCATCCATATGCATGATCCGCGGCGTGGCCGCAAGCACTTGACGAGGAGTTGCGCCTTATGACTCAAACTGGCCAGGAGAAATTCGAAACCGCGACGCTCGGCGGTGGATGTTTCTGGTGTACCGAAGCCGTGTTTCTCGCGGTGCAGGGCGTGGAGTCGGTCGAATCGGGCTATGCGGGCGGCAAGGTCGTCGATCCTTCCTACGAGCAGGTCTGTGAAGGCGATACCGGTCACGCCGAAGTGGTGAAGGTCGTATTCGATCCCTCGGTCATCAGCTATCGCGAGGTGCTCGAGATTTTCTTCGCGACGCACGATCCGACGCAGCTCAACCGGCAGGGGAACGATGTCGGCACACAGTATCGCTCGGCCGTGTTCACGCATTCCGACGAGCAGCGCAAGACGGCGCTCGAAGTCATCGACGAATTGCAGCGCGAGGATATCTACGGCGGCAAGATCGTCACGCAAGTCGTGCCGCTTGATAACGACTACTATCCCGCCGAGGCATATCACCAGAACTACTTCGCGCAGCATCCGAATCAGGGCTATTGCGCGGCGGTCGTCGGGCCGAAGGTCGCGAAGTTCCGCAAGAAGTTCGTGCATCGGCTGAAGGCGTGATGCGTTTCCAGCGCTTTTAATTTCCTCGCGCGCGCTCGCAGTTTTCAGCGATGCCGCGCGCGAGCGCGATGCACGTGAGAGGCGCGGAGCCTTCCGCCTTGTTGTTCGCCGCGATCACCACCGGCTGGCCCGCGATCGCATAGCGCGCGGCAAGCTCGGCGAGCGCTTCGCGGGTCTCGATATCTTCATCGACGATCTTGTCGAACGGCTCGTACTTCGCCTTTGCCTGTTCATAGCGAAAGCCGCTGTGCAGACTCCAGCGCACGACGAGCGGTCCCATCTTTTCCTCATCGAGCATTGCGAGCGCCTTCGCCTGACGGCGCACGTCCGGCATGCGCGCGTGCACGCCGATGCAATAGCGCACATTCGCATCGCGCAAAGCGCGGATGAAGCGCGGCGTGAGCATCACGGCGTCGCGGATTTCGACCCCATAGCACGACTCGCCTTCGAGCGGCGGCAGCGCGCTCAGGAATGCGGACAGTCGGTCGATGAAGCGCGCCGGTTCGACGACCATCGCATCGGGCAGCGGCGAGAACTGGAACACGAGCGCGCCCGCTTTCGCGCCGAGACCGCCGACGCAAGGCGTCACGAACTCGTCGATGGCGATCTGCGCGTTCAGGAACGCCGGGTTCTCCGCGTCCGGCGCGCCGCGCTCGCCACGCACGAAGGCATCGGTGACGGAAGCGGGCGCCTTCACGATGAAGCGGAAATGCTCCGGCACCTGCGACGCGTAGCGCGCATATTCCGCGAGCGGCAACGGCGCGTAGAACGAGCGGTCGATCGACACGGTTTTCAGAAGCGGATGCGCGCCGTAAGCGGTGAGACCGTCGCGCGAAAGTTTGGCGTTCGAATACTCGTCGCCGTAGACGATGCCGCGCCAGCCGGGAAACGACCACGTCGACGTGCCGAGCCGGACCGTGCGGGGAAGGCGCGTTGCGAGCGTTTCGAGCTCGGGCTGCGAAGGCGCGGGCAGGACGCCGCGCGGCTTTGGTTGCTTCGCCGGCTTCGCGGCTTCGGCGAGAGCGGGCGGTTCGCCGAACAAATCGCTCTGTTCGGCCTCGGAAGAGTCGGGCGATGGAATCAGAGCGCCTTCTCGTAGATATACCGCCGCGACCACGGCAACGTCGTCGCGCTGCGTCCCGCCTTGCGGCAGACCACCTGATAGATCGACACGTCGTCGTTTTCGAACGCATACGCGCAGCCCGCCAGATACACGCGCCAGATGCGGAAATGCTCGTCATCGACGAGCTTCTTCGCTTCTTCGGCGTGTTGCTCGAACCGCTCAGCCCAGATCCCGAGCGTATGCGCGTAATGCCGCCGCAGGCTTTCGATGTCGATCGCCTCCAGCCCGCCGCGCTGCATGCTTTCGAGCGCGAGGCCGATGTGCGGCAGCTCGCCATCGGGGAACACATACCGGTCGATGAACTCGCCGCCGCCGAGCGAGGTTTCGCCGCTGTCCGCGTCGGAAGACGTGATGCCGTGATTCAACGCGACGCCGTCATCGGCGAGGAGATCGCGCATCTTCGCGAAATAACCCGGCAGATTCTTGCGCCCGACATGCTCGAACATGCCCACGCTCGTGATGCGGTCGAACTGCCCCGGAATGTCGCGATAGTCCTGCAGGCGAATCTCGACTCTGTCTTCGAGGCCGGCGGCCTTCACGCGCTCGGTCGCGAGCCTGAACTGGTTCTCGGAGAGCGTGACGCCCACGCACTGCGCGCCGAACTTCTGCGCCGCGCGGATGACGAGCGCCCCCCAGCCGCAGCCGATATCCAGCAGGCGGTGCCCCGGCTGAACCTGGATCTTCGTGAGAATGTGGTCGATCTTCTTGAGCTGCGCGGTGTCGATGTCTTCGTCGCCGTTCTCGAAGTACGCGCACGAATACACCATGTTCTTGTCGAGCCAGAGTTGATAGAACTCGTTCGACACATCGTAGTGGTACTCAATGGCCTTCTTGTCCGACGACTTCGAGTGATTGAAGTAGCGTCGCACGCGGGCGAGTTTGCTCGCGCTCGTCACCGTGCTCTTCGCAAGCGAATAGCTGACGTTGATGATGTCGGAGAGCTTGCCCTCGATATCGATCTTGCCCTTCACGTAGGCTTCGCCGAGATTGTCGAGACTCGGTTCCAGCAGATAGGGCAGCGCGGTCGCGCTCTTGACGTGCAGTGTCACCTGCGGCGCTGCGAACTGTCCGAAATCGTGCTGCTGGCCATCCCACAGCACGAGCCGCGCGGGCACGTTGGCCCGGTCGCGGACTTCCTGAACCCACTGCGTCAGCTTCTTCTCCCAGAACATGCTTGTTTCTCCGCGCTAAAGAAAATCAAGGGAAGGCTCGCGCCTTCATGTTCGTTGCCGTTGCGATCTCGGTGTTGCCAGCGCTCGCGCTCGTTTTACTTCACGGCGCGAGTCTTATGATTCGCCACGGACCGCCCGCGTCGTCACGCGTATAGACGATGCGGTCGTGCAGCCTCGACGGGCGTCCCTGCCAGAATTCGATGCAATCCGGCACGACGCGATAACCGCCCCAATGCGGTGGGCGCGGCGGCGCGTCGCCATATTTGGCGACCATCTCGCGCTCGCGCGCTTCCAGCGTCTCACGGCTTGCGAGCGGCTGACTCTGGTCGGATGCCCACGCGCCGATACGCGAACCGAGCGGCCGCGATGCGTAATACGCGTCGCTCTCCGCATCGCTCGTCTTTTCGACGCGGCCCTCGATGCGCACCTGGCGCTCGAGTTCGATCCAGTGGAACAGCAGGCTCGCCGCGGAATTGGCGGCGAGTTCGCGGCCCTTGCGGCTTTCGTAATTGGTGAAGAAAACGAATCCGCGCTCATCGACGCCCTTGATGAGCACGATGCGCGCAGACGGACGCCCTTGCGCATCGACGGTCGCCAGGGTCATCGCGTTGGGTTCGGGCAGCTTCGCATCGAGCGCCTGCGCGAACCACGTATGAAACTGTTGCACCGGGTCCGGATCGACATCGGCGGCATCGAGCGCGCCGCGCGAATAATTTTTACGAAGGTCTGCTAGGGTGGTCATTTTTATGCAAGCGCTACAGTCGCGGTCAGTATAGCCAAGGAGAAACGATCTTGCCCTGATTACCCTTAACGCGGTACGCGCCGCCGAGCACGGCGTTTGGGGCTATCACGTTCAGGGTTTCGATAAGGCAGAATACGCAATTCGTTCGAATTTTGCATGATCGGGCACGTAAGTTTCCAGACCGACAGCCCGCTGTAAGCGCTGATTGACGCAGCGCAAGGCGCGCGGTATTTCATGGCTTTTGGTTTGCTTTCAACAACTCCGGTTTTATCGACGCACGACATGAACGTTTCATCCAGCACCACCGTACCGCCTCCCGATGACGCCGACCGTGAACGCCGCTTCGGCGGCATCGCGCGTCTGTACGGCGCGCCCGCGCTCGCCGCGTTCGAAAGGGCGCATATCGCGGTGATCGGCATCGGCGGCGTGGGCTCGTGGGTTGCCGAGGCGCTCGCGCGCAGCGCGGTCGGCACGCTGACGCTGATCGATCTCGACAACGTCGCGGAAAGCAACACCAACCGGCAGATTCACGCGCTCGACGGCAATTACGGCAAGGCGAAAGTCACCGCGATGGCCGAGCGCATCAGGCTGATCGACCCGGCCTGCGACGTGCGGCAGATCGAGGACTTCGTTGAGCCTGGCAACTTCGACGCGACGCTTGGCAGCGGCTTCGATTACGTCGTCGATGCGATCGACAGCGTGCGTACGAAAACCGCGCTGATCGCGTGGTGCGTCGCGCGCAAGCAGGCGCTCATCACCGTCGGCGGCGCGGGCGGGCAGCTCGATCCGACGCGCATCCGCATTGACGATCTCGCGCTCACGATTCAGGACCCGCTGCTGTCGAAGGTGCGCGGCCAGTTGCGCAAGCTGCATGGCTTTCCGCGCGGGCCCAAGGCGCGCTTCAAGGTGAGCGCGGTGTATTCGGACGAGCCGCTGATCTATCCCGAAGCCGCCGCGTGCGATATCAGCGAAGGCGCAGAACATCTCGAAACCGGCGCGGGTTACGCAGGGCCGGTAGGGCTCAATTGCGCGGGGTTTGGATCGAGCGTGTGCGTGACGGCGAGCTTCGGTTTCGCGGCGGCCGCGCATGTGTTGCGAGCGCTGGCAAAAAGTGCTGCCTGAGAGCGCCGCCTGAAAGCAATACGGCCAGCTCTGGAAGGCTGGCCGTATCGATCTGAAAGCACGGATCAGTTCATCGCCGCGCTCAGCCTGCGCCGCCACTTCGATACGAGATCCGGCTGACTTGCGGCGAGGTCGAACACCGACAGCATCGTCTTGCGGCCGACGTCGTCCATGAAGGCGCGGTCGCGCGTGACGATCGCGAGCAGATGCTCCAGCGCGCCGTCGTAATCGCGTCCCGCAATCAGGCGGTTGGCGAGCGCGAAGCGCGCGTCCAGATCGTCGGGATTCGCGTTGACCGCGTCGATCAGCGCGTCGGCGGGCGGAAGATCGGCGGCTGCATCGGCGGCGTCGAGCTCGGTTTTCAGCGCGTTGTAGCGCGCATCGATGCCCTGCTTCGTTTTCGGCGACAGCAGCTTGTCCTCTTCCTTCGCTTCGTCGATGCGGCGTTCCGCGATCAGCCATTCGATCAGGTCGAGACGCGCATCGTCCCAGCCGGGATCGAGCGCGAGCGCGGCCTTGATCGTGTCGATCGCTTCCTTGCGCTTGCCCGCGGCCCACGCGGCTTGCGCCGTGCGGCGCTCGGCATCGGCGCCGTCGGGTACGAGCCGGTCGAGAAATTCGCGCAACTGGCCTTCCGGCAATACGCCGATGAACTGATCGACCGGCCGGCCATCCGCGAACGCGACAACGTGCGGAATGCTGCGCACCTGAAAATGCGCGGCGAGTTCCTGATTTTCGTCGACGTTCACCTTCACGAGCTTCCACTTGCCCGCGGCTTCCGCTTCGAGCCGCTCCAGCATCGGGCCTAGCGTCTTGCAGGGGCCGCACCAGGGCGCCCAGAAATCGACCAGAACGGGCGCGAGCATCGACGCGTTGATGACGTCGTTCTCGAAGGTGGCGAGGGTCGTATCCATGCGTTTTCTCCTAATTCTTGCGGTCGGTTCCTAAGAGATAGGGACGATCCGCGCAACTCTCAAGCGCTGGCGCGCGCCTCAAGCTTCGGGCGCGCGATTCTCACGGCGCTGCGGCGGCAGCGGGATGAATTCGGTTTCGCCGGGCACGTGCCCCATGCGCTGCTCGCTCCATGCGATCTTCGCGGCGTCGATCTTCTCGCGCGAACTCGACACGAAGTTCCATTCGATGAAGCGCGGGCCGTCGAGCGGCGCGCCGCCGAGCAGCATCGCAACGGCGCCGTTCGCGCTTTGCAGCATCACGTCCGCGCCCGGTTCGAGCACGGCCATCTGTTGTTCTGGCAGAGCCTCGCCGTCGATCGCGAGATCGCCGCTCACGAGATAGACGCCGCGTTCCTCGTGCTCGGTATCGAGCGCGATCGCACTGCCGGCCGTGAACTGCGCGGCGACGTAGAGCGTCGGTGAGAACGTGCGCGTCGGGGCTTTTGCGCCGAACGCCGTGCCCGCGATCACGCGCAGCGTGACGCCATCGCGCTCGATCTGCGGCAGCGCGGCCGCCGCGTGATGCTCGAACGCCGGCTCGATCTCCTCGCTCGCGACCGGCATGGCGACCCACGTCTGGATGCCGTGCATCGTCTGGCCGGATGCGCGCTCTTCATCGGGCGTGCGTTCGGAATGGACGATGCCGCGGCCCGCGGTCATCCAGTTGACGTCGCCGGGCACGATCTTCTGCACCGAGCCGACGCTGTCGCGATGCATGATCGCGCCGTCGAACAGATAGGTAACCGTCGCAAGCCCGATATGCGGATGCGGACGCACGTCGAGTCCCTTGCCGGGCACGAGCGTTGCGGGACCGATGTGGTCGAAAAAGATGAAGGGTCCGACGGTGCGCGCCGCGAGTGCGGGCAGCACCCGACGCACCATGAGGCCGCCGACGTCGTGCTGGTGAGGCTTGAGGAGTGCGCGGATCGTCGAGGGCATGGCGGGTTCCGAGGGAAAGATCGGACGCCGGAATGGCGCACCGGATTCCGTCGATTCTACCGGCCGATGCCGTGTGGCGCAGACGTGCCACCACAGCCTTCGTCTTTTACGTCGCCGCGCTTTTTAGCATGCGTGCAGCGTCGCGCAACCTGTGCAACCTTGATGGGAGATTGAAAACATGAGCAAGAACAAGCTGTTGATGGCCATTACCGCGGGCCTTTTCACCGCTACCGCAGCGACGGGCGCGTTCGCGCAGACCTCGTCGGGCAATTCGTCGGCGGCGATGGGCGGCGACACATCGACCGCGACGCAGGGCGATGCGTCCGGCTCGACCACGATGAAGCACAAGAAGCCGCGCAAGCACACCGCGCATCCGTCGGCGGGCAAGAAGACGCCCGATGCGACGACCGGCAACGATCCGGCCGCGGAGGGCGGTCAGAGCAAGTAAGCGTCGCTTTCGCGCCGCGAGGCGCTCGTGCCGTTTGATCGGCGCGAGCGCCTTTTTGCGTGTGCGCGCATCGACACAGCATTCGACAAGCCTGCCGCGCCGCCCTCCGTTACACTTTCCGGCTCGTCAACGACGCGCAAGACACGAGGGGAATGGCGATGTCGCCAAAAGATTTGCTGATCGCAACAGTCGTGATTCTCGCGTGGGGCGTGAATTTCGTCGTCATCAAGCTGGGATTGCATGGTGTGCCGCCGATGCTGCTCGGCGCGCTGCGCTTCGCGCTCGCCGCCGTGCCGGTGATCTTCGTCAAGCGCCCGCAGATACCGCTGCGCTGGCTGTTCGCCTACAGCCTCACGATTTCCCTCGGCCAGTTCGCGTTGCTGTTCTACGGCATGTACGTCGGCATGCCGGCCGGGCTCGCGTCGCTCGTTCTGCAGGCGCAGGCGTTTTTCACGCTCATGTTCGCGGCGATGTTCCTCGGCGAGCGGATCCGCGCGGTGAATGTCGCCGGACTGTTGATCGCGGCGGCGGGGCTCGCGCTCATCGGCGTGCGCGGCGGGCAGGCGATGACCGTCACCGGCTTTCTCTTCACGCTCGCGGCGGCGTCGATGTGGGCGCTCGGCAATGTCGTGACGAAGCGCATGGGCAAGGTCGATCTGCTTTCGCTCGTCGTGTGGGGCAGCCTCATTCCGCCGCTGCCGTTTCTCGCGCTGTCGCTGATCTTCGAAGGCCCGGCGCGGATCGAAGCGAGCCTCGCGCACATTCCGCTCGTGTCGGTGCTCGCGATTCTCTATCTCGCGTTCGTCGCGACGATCGTCGGTTATAGCCTGTGGGGAAAGTTGCTCGCGCGCTATCCGGCGGGCAGCGTCGCGCCGTTTTCGCTGCTCGTCCCGGTGGTCGGGCTCGCGTCGGCGGCGGTGTTTCTCGACGAGGGATTGAACGCCGCGCAGGTCGCGGGCGCGGCGCTCGTGATGGCGGGGCTCGTAGTGAACGTCTTCGGCGCGCGGCTCGCTCAGCGCATTCTGCCGACGACACGCTGACCGGGCCGTTCTCGCGCCTTACGTCATGCGGCTCTTCGCGAGCGGCGGATTCGCCGCGAAGTATCGCTTGATGCCTTTCATGATCGCGCTGGCCATCTTGTCGCGATAGGCTTCGTCGTTCAGGCGCGCTTCCTCGTCCGGATTGCTGATGAACGCCGTCTCCACGAGGATCGAAGGAATGTCCGGCGCCTTCAGCACGGCGAATCCCGCCTGTTCGACCGAGCCTTTGTGCAGCTTGTTGATGCCGCCGATCTCGTTCAGCACGAAGCTGCCATAGCGCATCGAATCGCGGATTTGCGCGGTCGTCGACATATCGAAGAGCGCGCGGTTGACGCTCGCATCCTGCGACTTCACGTTGATGCCGCCGACCTGATCCGACGCGTTCTCCTTGGCCGCCATCCAGCGTGCGGCCGCGCTCGACGCGCCGTGCTCCGACAAGGCGAACACCGACGAGCCGCGCGCATCGGGCGAGGTGAAGGCGTCCGCGTGAATCGACACGAACAGATCCGCCGAGACGCGCTGCGCCTTCTGCACGCGCACGTTGAGCGGCACGAAGAAGTCGGCGTCGCGGGTCATCATCGCGCGCATGTTCGGCTGGGCGTCGATCTTCGCGCGCAGCTTTTTCGCGATGTCGAGCGCGATGTGCTTCTCGTACGTGCCCTGTCCGCCGATCGCGCCGGGGTCCTCGCCGCCGTGACCCGGATCGATCGCCACGGTCAGCAGGCGCGTCGTGCCCGACTGCTTGGGCGCGGAGAACGTGTACTGGTCTTCGTTGTCGTCCTTCTTCGCGATGACGGGCGGCGGCGTCGGCACGCGCTGCGGTTTCACCGAAGGCTTCGGTGCGGCCGCGCTGTCGGCTGAAGTGTCGCTTTGCGCGTACTTCTGGAAGAAATCGTCGGTGGAATCGGGCGTGGATGGCTTCTGCGCGGTCGTCGGACCGGAGAGCGTCGCGGGCGGCGGCGTCGATGTCGAGTTTGAAAATGCGGGATTCGCGCGGTCGAGCGCTTCCTGCTTGCGCTCGGTCTGCGCGAGCAGATCCATCAGCGGATCGGGCGCGACGGCCGGATACAGGTCGAACACGAGCCGATATTTATAGCTGCCGATCGGCCCCAGCGTGAACACCTGCGGCTTCACCGAGCCCTTGAGGTCGAACACCATGCGCACGACATGCGGCTGATACTGCCCGATGCGCACCGATTGAATCTGCGGATCGTTCGGCGCGATCTTCGAGACGAGATCGCGCAGCGCCTGATCGAGATCGATGCCCGAAAGATCGACGACGAGCCGGTCCGGTCCCTGCAACAACTGATTGGCGTTCTGCAGCGGCTGGTCCGATTCGATCGTCACGCGGGTGTAATCGCGCGCCGGCCACACCCGCACGCCGAGCACGCTGCTCGCACGCGCGAGCTTCGGTCCGGCGAGCGCGAGCACGAGCGTCGACGCGCCCGCGCGCAACACCTGGCGGCGGCGCCAGTTATGCGGCGCGCTCGCACTCGCTTCGATCGACGCAAACGGCTTGATCAACATCTTTCGAGACATGACTTTCCTGTTTCGCTAAACGCCCGCGCGGTCAGCACGCGGCCTTCTTCGTTCGATATTCCTTCGTCTGGCAGAGAAAGCGCAAATACGAGGTCCGGCACGCCGAGCAGGCCGCCCGCCTGTTGTGGCCACTCGACGAGGCACACCGCGCCTGCATCGAAATATTCGCGAAAGCCGGCATCGGCCCATTCGGCCGGATCGGCGAAGCGATAGAGATCGAAGTGATAAACGTCGAGCGGACCGCTTTCGATGACGAGCGAATACGGCTCGACGAGCGTGTAAGTCGGGCTCTTCACCCGGCCAACGTGACCGAGCGCGCGCAGCGTGGCGCGCACGAGCGTGGTCTTGCCCGCGCCCAGATCCCCGATCAACTGGACTTGCAGACCGTGAAAACGTTCAGATGAAGCGATGGATGCGTGCTTGCGCGTGGCGTCGATGGCGCGCGCGAAGCGTTCACCGAAAGCGAGCGTCGCGGCTTCGTCGCGCAGTTCGAAACGTCGTTCGAGAAGCGCGGCGGATAAGTCTTGCGTCGTTCGTGATGGGCTTTCGGGCATTGCTCGTAAAATGTCGTGATGAACCGATTGCCGGAACATTCCGTTGAAATCACGACCGCGTCCAGCGACGCCGCCGCTGAGTCCGCCTCAGAGTCTCGCGTATTCGATCTCGATGAAAACGCGCTGGCGGCGCTCGCGCAACGCATCAGGGTGTGGGGGCGCGAGCTGGGATTCGGTGCGGTCGGTATCAGCGATATCGACCTGTCGGATGCCGAGAAAGGCCTGAATGACTGGCTGGAAGCAGGCTATCACGGCGAAATGGATTATATGGCCAAACATGGGATGAAACGCGCAAGACCGGCCGAGCTTGTGGCCGGCACGCGACGCGTCATCACGGCTCGCATGGCCTATCTGCCGGCAGAAACGCTCGGCAAAATAGGCGATGAAAGTGTCGCGACAGCCGATGGTCAGAAGAACGACTGGCGCGCGATCGAATGGTCGCGTTTGTCGAAGCCATCCGAAGCGGTCGTGTCCATCTACGCGCGCGGCCGCGATTATCACAAGGTCATGCGCAATCGTCTGCAGCAACTGGCCGAGCGCATCGAGGGCGAGATCGGGCCGTTCGGCCATCGCGCGTTCACGGATTCCGCGCCGGTGCTGGAGGTCGCGCTCGCGCAGAAAGCGGGCAACGGCTGGCGCGGCAAGCACACGCTGCTGCTCGATCGCGACGCCGGTTCGCTGTTCTTTCTCGGCGAGATTTACGTCGACGTGCCGCTGCCTTTCGATCCGCATCCCGAAGAGGACGGCGCGCATTGCGGGCAGTGCGCGCGCTGCATCGGCGCGTGTCCGACGGGCGCGATCGTCGCGCCGTATCGGGTCGACGCGCGGCGCTGCATCTCGTATCTGACGATCGAACTGCACGGCAGCATCCCCGAAGAGATGCGGCCGCTGATCGGCAATCGCGTGTACGGCTGCGATGACTGCCAGCTCGTGTGTCCGTGGAACAAGTTCGCGCAGGCCGCGCCCGTCGCGGATTTCGACGTGCGGCACGGGCTCGATCGCGCGACGCTCGTCGAGCTGTTTGCGTGGAGCGCCGGCGACTTCGATATACGCATGCAGGGCAGCGCGATCCGGCGCATCGGGCACGAGCGCTGGCTGCGCAATATCGCGGTCGCGATGGGCAATGCGTTGCGTTCTTCCACGCTCGATACGGTCGAACGCAAGGCTGTCACCGAAGCATTGGAAGCACGCGCGGACGATCCGTCGGCGCTGGTTCGCGAGCATGTGCACTGGGCGCTCGCGCAAGGGAGTCGCAAATGAATCCGTTCGATGCGGTCATCGAAGCGCCGTTCGGCAAGGTCGGCATTCGCGCCGATGAAGCGTGCGTGCGCGAGATCGTCTATCTGCCCGCCGATGTCGACAGCATCGCGCCTGAAAAGCCGCTCGTGATAGACGCCGCCGCGCAGATCCGTGCGTATTTCGAGCAACCGTCGATACGTTTCGACCTGCCGCTCGCAACGTGTGGCACCGCGTTTCAGCAGCGCGTGTGGCGCGGTATTTCCAGCATCGGCGCAGGGCACGTATGGACATACGGCCAGCTCGCGCGCGAGATCGGCAGCGTGCCGCGCGCGGTCGGGCAGGCGTGCGGCTCCAATCCGCTGCCGATCGTGATACCGTGCCATCGGGTAGTGGCGTCGGGCGGGATCGGCGGTTTCGCGCATCATCCCGGCGAAGGGTTTTATCGCAACGTGAAGCGCTGGCTGCTGGCGCACGAAGGTGTATCGATCGCATGATGAGTGCAACGACTGAAGACATACAGACGCCCGGATTCGTCGCGAGCCATGACGCGATCGATTTCTTTTGCGACGCGCTCTGGCTCGAACACGGGCTTGCGAAGAACTCGCTCGAAGCGTATCGGCGCGATCTAAAGCTCTTCGCGGAGTGGCTCGGCAAAACGCGCGGCGCATCGCTCGACACGGCGACGGAAGTCGATCTGACCGCGTACGCAGCTTTGCGAAGCGGCGACAAGGCGACCTCCGCGAACCGCCGCTTGTCCGTCTTCCGACGCTACTACGCGTGGGCGTTGCGCGAGCATCGCGTCACCGCCGATCCGACGCTCAAGCTGCGCTCGGCCAAGCAACCGCCGCGCTTTCCATCGACGCTCAACGAAGCGCAAGTCGAAGCGCTGCTCGGCGCGCCTGACATCGACACGCCGCTCGGGCTGCGCGACCGCACGATGCTCGAACTGATGTATGCGAGCGGCCTGCGCGTCACCGAGCTCGTCACGCTGAAGACGGTCGAGCTCGGTCTCAACGAAGGCGTCGTGCGCGTGATGGGCAAGGGCTCGAAAGAGCGCCTGATTCCGTTCGGCGAGACGGCGCATGACTGGCTCGACCGCTACTTGCGCGAGTCGCGCCCGGCGCTGCTCGGCGCGCGCGCCGCCGATGCGCTCTTCGTCACTTCGCGCGGCGACGGCATGACGCGTCAGCAGTTCTGGAACATCATCAAGCGTCATGCGTTCAACGGCGGCGTGCATGCGCCGCTGTCACCGCACACGCTGCGTCACGCGTTCGCGACGCATCTTCTCAATCACGGCGCGGACCTGCGCGTCGTGCAGTTGCTGCTCGGCCATTCGGACATCTCGACGACGCAGATTTACACGCACGTTGCGCGCGAGCGTCTGCACAAGCTGCATCGCGAGCATCATCCGCGGGGGTAGCTTCATTCGCGAACGATCGTGCCACGGCGGCGCGCCGTTGCACACTCGTCCGGATGGCCGATGGTGAGGCGCTGAACGCGCCGCTACAATGCGTCCATGTCGAAAACCAAACACGTCTCCGAAACGCCCGCGACGCAATTCCTGCGTCGTCATAAGGTCGATTTCGGCGAGCATCCTTACGACTATGTCGAGCACGGCGGCACGGAGGAATCCGCGCGGCAGCTCGGCGTGGACGAGCATAGCGTCGTCAAGACGCTGGTGATGGAAGACGAGCACGCGAAGCCGCTCATCGTGCTGATGCACGGCGACCGCACCGTATCCACCAAGAACCTCGCGCGGCAGACGGGCGCGAAGCGCATCGAGCCGTGCAAACCGGACGTCGCGAACCGGCACTCGGGCTTTCTCGTCGGCGGAACGTCGCCGTTTGGAACGAAGAAAGCCATGCCGGTGTACGTCGAGTCGAGCATTCTCGATCTCGACCTGATCTATCTGAACGGTGGGCGGCGCGGCTATCTCGTGAGCCTGAAACCGTCGGTGCTCACCGAACTGCTCATTGCTACGCCCGTACAGTGCGCGAGCGTCGATTAGAATGCCTTCCGCTCTCGCCACAACCTACAAGACACCATGATTTTTCTGATCGTCGCCGTCGTGTCCTATCTGATCGGCTCGATTTCATTCGCCGTCGTCGTGAGTCACGCGATGGGCCTGGCCGATCCCCGCTCGTACGGCTCGGGCAATCCCGGCGCGACCAACGTGCTGCGCACCGGCAACAAGAAAGCCGCGATCCTCACACTCATCGGCGATGCATTCAAGGGCTGGCTGCCCGTGTGGATCGTCGCGCATTTCGGCGCGAGCTTCGGATGGGATCAGACGGGCGTCAATACCGCGACCGCGCTCGCGGCCATCGCCGTGTTCCTCGGGCATTTGTACCCGGTCTTCTTCAGGTTCCAGGGTGGCAAGGGCGTCGCGACGGCGGCGGGCGTGCTGCTCGCGATCCATCCGGCGCTCGGCATCGCGACGCTGCTCACGTGGCTCATCATCGCGTTCTTCTTCCGCTATTCGTCGCTGGCGGCGCTCGTCGCGGCCGTGTTCGCGCCGTTCTTTCAGGTCTTTCTATTCGGGCCGGGCCGCATCTCGCTCGCCGTTCTCGCGATGAGTTTGCTGCTCATCTGGCGGCATCGCGCCAATATCTCGAAACTGCTCGCGGGCAAGGAAAGCCGCATCGGCGAGAAGAAGAAAGCGGTCGAGTAAATAAAAAAGCCGTTCCGGTGCGAGACGGAACGGCTTTGTCGAAACAGGAAAAGCTCAGTCGCGGAAGTTGTTGAAGTCGAGCGGCGTGTCCGTGACTTCCTTCTTGAGCAGCGCAATGGCGCCCTGCAGGTCGTCGCGCTTCGTGCCTTGCACGCGCACCGCGTCGCCCTGAATGCTCGCCTGCACCTTGATCTTGCTGTCCTTCACGATCTTGACGATCTTCTTCGCCAGATCGCCCGAGACGCCTTTCTTGACCGTGACGACCTGCTTGAGTTTGTCGCCGCCGATCTTCTCCTGCTTGCCGTAATCGAGAAAACGCACGTCGACGCCGCGCTTGGCCAATTTGTTCAGCAGGACGTCCTTCACCTGGCCGAGCTTGAAATCGTCGTCGGCGTAGAGCGTGAGTTCGCGCTCCTTTTGCTCGACGCGTGAATCCGAACCCTTGAAGTCGAAGCGCGTCGAGATTTCCTTGTTCGATTGCTCGATGGCGTTCTTCACTTCGATCATGTTTGCTTCGCTGACGACGTCAAACGATGGCATTGCTGTTTCTCCTTCATTGAGGCGAGCGCGGCTGGACGCGCTCGCGCTATCGCTATAATCACGAACCTGACGTCATTTTACCGACGCGCCTCGCTCATGTCGCTTCAGCTTCTCACGGATTTCCCGCTCCTCCCGCATAACACGTTCGGTTTCGACGTGCGCGCCCGCCACGCCATGCGCATCGATTCCGTCGATGCGGCCGCCTCGCTCGCTCGCGACGCGCGCATCGCGAACCTGCCGCAACTCGTGCTCGGCGGCGGCAGCAACGTCGTGCTGACGCGCGATTTCGACGGCGTCGCGCTGATCGTCGGCATCGCGGGCAAACGCGTGATCGGCGAGGACGACGACGCGTGGCTCGTCGAAGCCGGCGCGGGCGAGAACTGGCACGACTTCGTCGCCTGGACGCTCGCACATGGCATGCCGGGCCTCGAAAACCTGGCGCTGATTCCCGGCACGGTCGGCGCGGCGCCGATTCAGAACATCGGCGCGTACGGCCTCGAAATGGGCGAGCGCTTCGAGCGCCTGAGCGCGGTGGAGCTCGCGACGGGCGAGCGCGTGGACTTCGATCGCGCCGCATGTGCGTTCGGTTATCGCGACAGCTTCTTCAAGCGGGCAGGGCGCGGGCGCTTCATGATCACGTCGGTGGTGTTCCGGCTGCCGAAAGCGTGGACGCCGCGCGCCGACTATGCCGATGTCGCGCGCGCGCTCGAAGGCGCCGGAAAATGCGATGCGAAGGCCGTTTTCGATGCCGTCGTCGCCGTGCGGCGCGCCAAGCTGCCCGACTGGACCGTGCTCGGCAACGCGGGCAGCTTCTTCAAGAATCCGGTCGTGAGCGCGCTGGCGTTCGAAACCTTGAAAGCGCGTGAACCCGGCGTCGTGTCGTATCCGCAGCACGACGGGCAGGTGAAGCTCGCGGCGGGCTGGCTGATCGACCGATGCGGCTGGAAAGGGCGCGGCATCGGCGGCGCGGCGGTGCACGACCGGCAGGCGCTCGTGCTCGTGAATCGCGGCGGCGCAACGGGCGCGCAGGTGCTCGAACTCGCTGAAGCCATCAAGCGCGATGTGCTCGCGCGTTTCGATGTCGAGCTGGAGATGGAGCCGGTCTGCCTCTGACGTCGCCGCGCAAATAAAAACCCGCTGGATTTCGAAGCCCAGCGGGTTTTTTTACGTCACAACGCCAGAGAATCAGTCTCGGCGCTGACGACGCGCGTTCTCCGCGATCCGCATGCGCAGCGCATTCAGCTTGATGAAGCCGCCGGCGTCGGCCTGGTTGTAGGCGCCGCCGTCGTCGTCGAAGGTCGCGATGTTCTTGTCGAACAGGGTTTCCTTCGAATCGCGCGCGACAACCGACACGCTGCCCTTGTAGAGCTTCACGCGCACCCAGCCGTTGACCTTCTCTTGCGTGTGGTCGATCAGCACTTGGATCGCGCGGCGCTCCGGGCTCCACCAGTAGCCGTTGTAGATCAGCGATGCGTAACGGGCCATCAGATCGTCCTTCAGGTGCGCGACTTCGCGATCGAGCGTGATCGACTCGATACCGCGGTGCGCCTTCAGCATGATCGTGCCGCCCGGCGTTTCATAGCAGCCGCGCGACTTCATGCCGACGTAACGGTTCTCGACCAGATCCAGCCGGCCGATGCCGTGCTTGCCGCCGAGACGGTTCAGCTCGGTCAGCATTTCCGCGGGCGACAGGCGCTTGCCATTCAGCGCGACGGGATCGCCGTGCTCGTATTCGACGTCCAGATATTCCGGCTGATCCGGCGCCTCTTCCGGCGACACCGTCCAGCGCCACATTTCGGCTTCGGCCTCGGCCTTCGGGTCTTCCAGATGGCGGCCTTCGAACGAGATGTGCAGCAGATTCGCGTCCATCGAGTAGGGCGCGCCGCCTTGCTTGTGCTTCATTTCGATCGGAATGCCGGCCTTTTCCGCGTACGCGAGCAGCTTTTCGCGCGAGAGCAGATCCCATTCACGCCACGGCGCGATGACCTTGATGCCCGGTTCCAGCGCGTAATAGCCGAGCTCGAAGCGCACCTGGTCGTTGCCCTTGCCGGTCGCGCCGTGCGAGACGGCCTGTGCGCCGGACGCGCGCGCGATCTCGATCTGGCGCTTCGCGATCAGCGGACGCGCGATCGACGTGCCGAGCAGATATTCGCCTTCGTAGATGGTGTTCGCGCGGAACATCGGGAACACGAAATCGCGGACGAACTCTTCGCGCAGATCGTCGATGAAAATGTTCTCCGGCTTGATGCCGAGCTGGATCGCTTTCTTGCGTGCGGGTTCCAGCTCCTCGCCCTGGCCGATGTCGGCCGTGAAGGTGACGACTTCGGCGTCGTAGTTGTCCTGCAACCACTTCAGGATGACGGAGGTGTCGAGACCGCCCGAATAGGCGAGCACGACTTTCTTGATATCGCTCATGGTGAACTCGTGTGCGGAAAAGCCGGTGCGGCGGTTGTGCGCCGCTTCGCGTCCGCCGCGCGCGACGGGCATGAAGTGCGCGGAAAAAATACTATTTTGACATTAAAAAGCCGCGCTCCCGTAAATTTGGGATGCGCGGCTCGTCGGCGCTCAATGGTTGAGCTTGCCGAGCAGGAGATACTCCATCAGCGCCTTCTGGACGTGCAGACGGTTTTCCGCCTCGTCCCAGACGACGCTCTGCGGACCATCGATGACATCCGCGCTCACTTCCTCGCCGCGGTGCGCGGGCAGGCAGTGCATGAAGAGCGCATCGGGATTGGCGCGCGCCATCATTTCGGCATCGACGCAATAGTCGGCGAACGCTTTCATGCGCGCTTCGTTCTCGGCTTCGTAGCCCATGCTGGTCCACACGTCCGTCGTGACGAGGTCCGCGCCTGCGCAGGCTTCGTTCGGATCGTCGAATTCAGTGAAGAACGGCTTGCTTTCCTCGGCGACGAGCGCGGGATCGAGCTTGTAGCCCAGCGGCGTCGACAGGCGCAGCTTGAACCCGAGAATCTGGGCCGCCTCGATCCACGTATAGAGCATGTTGTTCGCATCGCCGACCCACGCGACCGTCTTGCCGTGAATCGGCCCGCGGTGCTCATAGAACGTGAAGATGTCGGCCAGCACCTGACACGGGTGATACTCGTTGGTCAGCCCGTTGATGACCGGCACGCGCGAACTTTCCGCGAAGCGCTTGATGATGTCCTGGCCGAACGTGCGGATCATGATGATGTCGACCATGCGCGAAATGACCTGCGCCGAATCTTCGATCGGCTCGCCGCGGCCGAGCTGCGTGTCGCGCGTGTTCATGAAGACCGCGTGGCCGCCGAGCTGGAAGATGCCCGCCTCGAACGAGAGACGCGTGCGCGTCGAGCTTTTCTCGAAGATCATCGCGAGCGTGCGGTCGTGCAGCGGATGATACGTCTCGTAGTTCTTGAACTTGCGCTTCAGGATGCGCGCGCGTTCGAGCACGTACTCGTAGTCGTCGAGCGAAAAATCCTTGAACTGAAGATAGTGGCGAATTTTCTTGGCGGTCATGAAACGCAAGCGGCGGCTCCGAACCGGCCGCGTTCATGGGCCGGACGGCGCCGCCGTCGGAAGTGGGTATCGCATTTGAGCATAAAGGATTTTGTGATGTTTGACGAGGCTGGCCAAAAGGACGATCGTCGTCGCACAGGCCCCGTCGGCGGCGCGTTCGTGTCCCGGCGCGGCGTGTCGGATGTCTGTGTGCGCTGCGGAATAGAGGCCGCTGCTGTATAATTGCGCTCGCTCGTTTCAACAGTTCTGCAACACTCAGCAGCGTTTCATGCGCATCAGCGGCGAACGATTCGCAAGAATCCGGTCGGCGTGATTGTGCGCGTTTTCGATTCCGCGGTGGTCTGTCCAGTGCTGTCGAGTCCGCCATTCCTGTCGCGGGCGCGTACGGTTCTCTCACAGAATCGGCTCGCGCAAGACCGCCCGGCGCCATCGCTGCGCCGGCACTTTCGGTTTCCTGCGTCAGGCATGTGCGTTCCGGTGCGCGCCACCGGCCGTCAAAAGGTATTGCTACATGGCTGAATCATCCCCTACCGAATACTTCATACAAGGCATCACCAAGAGCGGGAGGAAGTTTCGGCCGAGCGACTGGTGCGAGCGCCTGGCTGGCGTGATGTCCGGCTTCGGTCCCAAGGCGAGAGGGCCGAACGCGCGTCTGCAATATTCCATCTACGTTCGCCCGACGATGATCGGCGACATCAAGGTCGTGATCCTCGATTCGCGCTTGCGCGACATCGAGCCGATGGCATTCGACTTCGTTCTCAACTTCGCGAAAGACAATGATCTCGTCGTGACCGAGGCGTGCGAGCTGCCGCCGCATCACGGCACGCAGACGCAGCAGAACACCTGAAGCGCGAGAGAGCTCAGACGCAAAAAAGCCCGCCGAAGCGGGCTTTTTCGTTACTGCGCAGCGGAAACAGGAAGCTGCTTCGGCGAACGGCCGGTCCTTAAGAGCGGAGCGCGCGCCGGAAGCGAGCTGGAATTACTGAGCCGCGGGGGCCTGCAGGCCCTTGATGGCTGCAGCCAGGCGGCTCTTGTGACGAGCGGCCTTGTTCTTGTGGATGATCTTCTTGTCCGCGATGATGTCCATCGTCTTGACCGACGACTTGAACACTTCGGCGGCCTTGGCCTGATCGCCAGCATCGATAGCCTTACGAACTGCCTTGATGGCCGTGCGGAACTTCGAGCGCAGCGCCGAGTTGTGCGAGTTGGCCTTGGCGGCCTGACGGGCGCGCTTGCGAGCTTGTGCGGTATTTGCCATGACGGTTTCCTTTTTCCTGTTTCAGCTGTTACTTGTCCGGAGCACGCGGCCGGCGAGGGCCGTGAAGAGCCTTGGAGACAGGCCGTTCGAGCGTGCTGCCTTTGATCTGAAATCCCGGGAACGATTGCCCGAGAACCTTAAAACATAGCCGGCAGGGCCGGAAAAGACGTGAAGCCACGCAAAGCGGAGCTCCGAAACCCGCAATTATAGCAAGGGAATATGAGACGTGACAAGCGCGGCGTACGCACGCCGTCCGACGGGGCCGCGGTGGATGCAATCGGCCAATCGTGCGGCGTTGCCCGCCAGCGAGCGTTCGCAATCAGCGCAGTCTGGTAGGCGCGTCGCGGGCGCCCCGTATAATAAGCGCCCCATGAATCTATTCCGAGCCCTCCTGACGGTCAGCGGCTTCACGCTGCTGTCCCGCGTGACCGGCCTGATCCGCGAAACGCTGATCGCCCGAGCCTTCGGCGCCAGTCTCTATACCGACGCGTTCTATGTCGCGTTCCGAATTCCGAACCTGCTGCGGCGCCTGTCCGCGGAAGGCGCGTTCGCGCAGGCGTTCGTGCCGATCCTCGCCGAGTTCAAGAACAGCAAGGGCCACGATCCGACCAAGGCGCTCGTCGACGCGATGTCGACCGTGCTGACGTGGGGCCTCGTCGTGCTGTCGATCATCGGCATGGCCGGCGCGAGCTGGGTCGTGTTCGCGGTCGCATCGGGGCTCGCGCACGAAGGCACCGCTTACGGACTCGCGGTCGACATGACGCGCATCATGTTCCCGTACATCGTCTTCATCTCGATGACGACGCTCGCGTCCGGCGTGCTCAATACCTACAAGCAGTTCTCGCTGCCCGCGTTCGCGCCGGTGCTGCTGAACGTGTCGTTCATCTTTGCGGCGGTGTTCGTCGCGCCTTACTTGAAAATGCCCGTGTACGCGCTCGCTTACGCGGTGATCGTGGGCGGCATCCTGCAATTGCTCGTGCAGGTTCCGGGGCTGAAGAAAATCGACATGGTGCCGCGCATCGGCCTGAGTTTTCCGCGCGCGCTCGCGCATCCGGGTGTCAAACGCGTGCTGCTGAAGATGGTGCCCGCGACTTTCGCGGTGTCGGTCGGGCAACTGAGCCTCATCATCAATACGAATATCGCGTCGAATATCGGGCAGGGCGCCGTTTCGTGGATCAACTACGCCGACCGGCTGATGGAATTCCCCACCGCGCTCCTCGGTGCGGCGCTCGGCACGATTCTCCTGCCGAGCCTTTCGAAGGCGCATGTCGACGCAGACAACGTCGAGTATTCCGCTCTACTCGACTGGGGCTTGCGGATCACTTTCCTGCTGGCCGCGCCGAGCGCGATCGCGCTGTTCTTCTTCGCCGAGCCGCTCACCGCGACGCTCTTTCACTACGGCAGATTCGACAACCATTCCGTCGTGATGGTCGGCCGCGCGCTGTCGGCGTACGGCATCGGGCTTGTCGGCCTCATCCTCATCAAGATTCTCGCGCCGGGCTTCTACGCGAAGCAGGACATCAAGACGCCGGTGAAGATCGCCGTCTTCGTGCTCGTGATGACGCAGGTGAGCAACTACGTCTTCGTGCCGATCTTTTCCCACGCGGGTCTGACGCTTTCCATCGGCCTCGGCGCGCTCGCCAATGCGGGTCTGTTGTTCCTGGGCCTGCGCCACCGCAAGATCTATCGTCCGTCGCCGGGGTGGTTGCGCTTTTTCGCGCAACTGATCGGCGCGTGCCTGATTCTTGCGGGCACGATGCACTGGGTCGCGATCAACTTCGACTGGATCGGCATGCGCGCGACGCCGTTCCTGCGCGTCGCATTGCTCGGCGCGAGTCTCGTCGTGTTCGCCGCGCTATATTTCGGTATTCTGTCCGCAATGGGCTTCAAATACGCCTATTTCAAGAGACGCACGCTTTGATGACGACAACGCGTATCCTCGACTACTTTTCTTCGCTGATGGCGGATGACGACACGCTTCCGCTCACGGAAGCGGCCTTGTCGCTCGCGCAGGACGCGTATCCCGACCTCGACATGCAGACGGTGCTCGCCGAGATCGACGAACTCGTCGTGCGTGCGCGCCGCCGCGTGCCCGACGACGCGGACGTGAAGCAGAAAGTCGATGCGCTCAATCGTTATTTCTTTCGCGAGCTGGGTTTCTCCAGCAACCTCAACGATTACTACGACCCCGACAACAGCCATCTGAACGTGGTGATGCGGCGCCGGCGCGGCATTCCGATTTCGCTCGCCGTGGTCTATCTGGAAATGGCCGAGCAGCTCGGCGTGCCGGCGCGCGGCGTGTCGTTTCCGGGGCATTTCCTGCTGCGCGTCGCGACGCCCGGCCAGGATCTGATGCTCGATCCGACGACCGGTCAGACGCTCTCCGAAGCGCAGATGGTCGAGATGCTGGAGCCGTATGTGCAGCGCGCGGGAGAATCGATCGGCAGCGCGCTGCGCGTTCTGCTGCAGCCCGCGACGCGCCGCGAGATCATCGCGCGCATGCTGCGCAATCTGAAGGGCATTTACTTGCAGACGGAGCGCTGGCAGCGTCTGCTCGCGGTTCAGCAACGGCTCGTGATCGCGCTGCCGCACAGCATCGAGGAAGTGCGCGATCGCGGCTTCGCGTATGCGCGACTCGATTACCTGCGTCCGGCGCTGGAGGATTTGCAGCGCTATATCGAGATTCGGCCCGACGCCGAAGACGCGACGGTCGTCGAGACCGAATTGCACGAATTGCGGCAACGCACGCAGCACGACGACGACTGACCATCGCCGCGCGCGCGGTTACTTCGGCTGCATGCGGATTGCGCCGTCGAGGCGGATCACTTCGCCGTTGAGCATCGGGTTGTCGAAGATCTGCTTGACGAGCATCGCGTATTCGTCCGGCTTGCCGAGACGCGGCGGGAACGGCACCATCGCGCCGAGCGCATCCTGCACGTCCTTCGGCATGCCGAGCAGCATCGGCGTTTCAAAGAGGCCCGGTGCGATCGTCATCACGCGGATCCCGCTCCTGCTCAGATCGCGAGCGATCGGCAGCGTCATGCCCGCGACGCCGCTCTTGGACGCAGCATAAGCCGCCTGACCCATCTGCCCGTCGAACGCGGCGACCGATGCCGTGTTCACGACCACGCCGCGCTCGCCCGCGTCATTCGTTTCGTTCTTCGACATCACGTTCGCCGCGAGCCGGATCATGTTGAACGTGCCGATGAGATTCACCGCGATCACCTTCGAGAAGAGATCGAGCGCATGAGGTCCGTCGCGCCCGACCGTCTTCGCCGCCGGCGCGATGCCCGCGCAGTTCACGAGACCGCGCAGCGTGCCGAGCTTCAGCGCGGCATTGATCGTGCGCTGGCCGTCGCTTTCCTGGCTCACGTCGCATTTGACGAACGCGCCGCCGAGTTCCTGCGCGAGCGCTTCGCCCGCTGCCTCGTTCATGTCGGCCAGCACGACCTTGCCGCCGTTCTTCGCGATGAGCCGCGCGGTCGCCGCGCCCAGACCGGATGCACCGCCGGTGATCAGAAAGACGTTGCCTTGCATCTCCATGCTTCTTCTCCTTTATGTGATTCGTGCGTGCGAGGGCGGGGATGAAAGCCGCTCGCGCCGATGCGTGTCCTTGTAGGAAACGCGTCGATTGTAGCGAAGCCGCCTGCTGCAAATCCGCACGACGGTCATGCGCGCTTATACGGATGCATGGGCACAAAAAAACCCGCTCACGGGGAGCGGGCTTTCATCGGACACGAACGAACGCGAGAAGCTTTACTTCAGCGCGTCGAACACGCGCGTGCGGATTTCATCGACGGTGCCGAGACCGAGAATCTTGCGATACTCCGGCGCCTTGAGACCGTTCGGTGCGGAGCCGTTCTGCGCCCAGTCGTTGTAGTACGCGATCAGCGGCTTCGTCTGTGCGACATACACGTCGAGACGCTTTTTCACCGTTTCTTCCTTGTCGTCGTCGCGCTGGATGAGCGGCTCGCCGGTGACGTCGTCGGTCATGTCGACCTTCGGCGGATTGAACCTGACGTGATAGGTGCGGCCCGATGCCGCATGCACGCGCCGACCGCTCATACGAGTGATGATCTCCTCGAAGGGTACGTCGATTTCGAGCACGTAGTCGATCGCGACGCCGGCGTCTTTCATCGCTTCGGCTTGCGGCAGCGTGCGCGGAAAGCCGTCGAAGAGGTAGCCGTTCTTGCAGTCGTCGAGAAGCAAACGCTCCTTCACGAGATTGATGATGAGCGAATCCGGCACCAGCTCGCCCGCGTCCATGTAGCGCTTCGCCTCGACGCCGAGCGGCGAGCCTGCCTTGACGGCCGCGCGCAGCATGTCGCCGGTCGAAATCTGCGGAATGCCGAATTTCTCCTTGATGAAGTTTGCCTGGGTGCCCTTGCCCGCACCGGGTGCGCCCAACAGGATCAAACGCATGGTGATATCTCCGAATCGTCTATAAACCGCTTCAAGCCGCGAGGCTGATTTGACATCCGGAAGGCCTGGCTCGTGCGGCGTCGACGACAGGGCGCGCGGCCGAAAAGAGAGGCGGCGGGCACCGGCGGACAGCGGCGCAACGTTGAGCGTGGCGCTGACCGGAAGGCTCGCGCAATCGCTTGATTATGCCACGGCTCTTTACGATCGCGACCGTAATAACGCGTATGGAAACCGCCAGAAACCCCGTCGAATCGGGCATTCGGCGGGGTTTACACGGGTTGTGCCGCGGCTTTCAGTTCGCTTTGGGGAAGAGCGCCTGGACGCGCTCGAGATCGGCGGGCGTATCGACGCCGGGCGGCGGCGCGTCCCGTGTCACGCGCACCGCGATGCGCTCGCCGTGCCACAGCGCGCGCAGTTGTTCCAGCGCTTCGGCGGCTTCGATCGGCGCCTGCGCGAGATTCGGGAAGCCGCGCAGGAATTTCGCGCGATAGGCGTACAGCCCGATATGCCGCAGCACGTTCTCCGGCACGCAAGGCAACTGTCCGAGCGCGGCGACGTCCGGCCAGTGCGGTTGCCAGAGATCGCGCGTCCACGGAATCGGCGCGCGCGAGAAGTAGAGCGCGACGCTCTGTGCGTCCAGCACGACCTTCACGACGTTCGGATTGAACACGTCCGCCGGATCGTGGATCGGATGCGCGGCCGTGGCGATCGCGCATTGGGGATGCGCCGCGAGATGATCGGCGACATCGCGCACGAGCCGAGGATCGATGAGCGGCTCGTCGCCCTGCACGTTGACGACGATCGCGTCGTCGGCCCAGTTCAGACGCGTCGCGACTTCGGCCAGGCGATCCGTGCCGGTGGGATGATCGGAGCGCGTCAGCATCACTTCGATGCCGTGATCGCGCGCGGCTTCGACCACGCGGTCGGAGTCGGTCGCGACGAGCACGTGCGATGCGCCGGATTCACGCGCGCGCTCGGCTACGCGCACGACCATCGGCTTGCCGCCGATATCGGCAAGCGGCTTGTTCGGCAGGCGCGTGGACGCGAGGCGCGCGGGAATGACCGCGATGAACGGAACGGACATGTTTTTTCTACAGGATCAGGCGTCGCCGGCCGGTTTGATCGGCTCGACGGGCGTGCCTTCGACCGTTTGACGCGCTTCATCGACGAGCATCACGGGAATGCCGTCGCGGATCGGATAGGCGAGCTTGTCGGCGCTGCAGACGAGTTCCTGCGCGGCGCGATCGTAAGTGAGCGGGCCTTTGCAGATCGGGCAAACGAGGATTTCAAGCAGACGTGCGTCCACGGAGTTTCTCCACAACAAGAGCGATGAGGCGCGGCCGCAGCACGGCTTGCACCGGAACGACCCAGATGCGTGCGTCGCGCCAGGCACCCAATTTTACTGCATCCTTTTCGGTGATCAGGATGGCATCGGCTTCCACGCCCGCGAACGGATTCTCGCGAAACGCGTAGTGATCGGGAAACGCGCGCGTCGATGGTGTGATGCCCGCCGCGCGCAGCGTCGCGAAGAAGCGCTCCGGCGAGCCGATGCCCGCCGCCGCGACCACTTTCTCGCCCACGAATTGGTCGAGCGGACGGCGCTGGTGCGGATCGTCGAGCAGCCATGCCTCGCCGGTTTCGAGCTCGAGCGCGAACGTGTTCGGCCACGGCGGCAGCGTGCGCTCATACGGACTGTTGACGAGCGTGGCGTCCCGGCGGCGCGACATCGGCTCGCGCAGCGGGCCGGCGGGCAGCAGGAAGCCGTTGCCGCCGAGACGGTCGTCGAACACGACGAGTTCGAACGCGCGCGCGAGGCGATAGTGTTGCAGGCCGTCATCGGAGACGAGCACATCGACATTTGGATGGGCCTGGAGCAGCGCCTTCGCCGCCGCCACGCGATCCGGGCAGACGAACACCGGCGCGTGCGTGCGGCGCGCGATCAGGAGCGGCTCGTCGCCGACCTGCGTGGCGCTGCTCGTCGGCGTGACGCTCGTCGGTTTCGCGACTTTCGCGCCGTAGCCGCGCGAGACGACGCCCGGCTGGAAGCCGGCGGCGCGCAGGGCCTCGACGAGCGCGATGACAGTCGGCGTCTTTCCCGTCCCGCCGACGGTCACGTTGCCCACGACGACAACCGGCACGCCAGGATCGATGCGCTTGAGCCAGCCGAGTTCGAAGAAGGCGCGCCGCGTCGCCGCGACTGCGCCGAAGAGGCAGGCGAAAGGCGTCAGCGCCCACGCAACGGGGCCGCGCCGGCGCCATTCGCGGGCGAGGAAGTTCTCGATCGGCGGCTTGAAATCAGACATGGACCGCCTTCGCGCGGGACGCTGTCGGGAAGGAAGTCGGACGTGGCGTGACGTGCAACGGCAGCTCCTCGTGATATCGGTTGGCGTTGAACGGCTTCGGCGAAACGCGGCTGACGGGCTGCGCGGTCCGTTACTCGAACCCGGCACTCTAGCGCGCGAGCGCCGTGTGCGCCAGTCGGCGGCGCGGGTAAGACGCCTGTGGATAACTCTGTGAAGAACTTGTGGCCCGCAAACCGCAAAACCGCGTCAGGAAAGAGTTGCTCCGGGACTTACACTCATTACTTGAATTTTTTTTAGCGAAATCAACCTGTTAGAACGAAGTGTCGGGCTTCCGGCGACGCTGCGGCGTGCGCGACGGTAAGTCTTTCTGTGTGGACACTTGTTACACTTGCGCACCGCGTCCAGCGGCGTTTGTCCATCGGGCAGGCGGCCGCATCGCCAGCTTTTCTCCGTTCGAGCCATGACTCCCGACACCCTGCCATCACAAAGCGGCGACGCCGTCATCCCTGTTTCCGTGCTCAACCGCGCGATCAGTTCGATGCTCGAACGGTCGTTTCCGCTCGTCTGGGTGTCGGGCGAGGTGTCGAACTTCACGCGCGCGGCGAGCGGCCATTGGTATTTTTCGATCAAGGACGCGGGCGCGCAGATGCGCTGCGTGATGTTCCGCGGCCGCGCGCAGTACGCGGAGTTCATGCCGCGCGAAGGCGACAAGATCGAAGTGCGCGCGCTCGTCACGATGTACGAGCCGCGCGGCGAGTTGCAACTGAACGTGGAAGCGGTGCGCCGCACCGGGCAGGGCAGGCTCTATGAAGCGTTCCTGCGCCTGAAGGCGCAGCTCGAAAGCGAAGGGCTGTTCGCGGCGGAGAGGAAGCGCGCGTTGCCGGGGCATCCGCGTGGCATCGGCATCGTGACGTCGTTGCAGGCGGCCGCGCTGCGCGACGTGCTCACGACGCTCGCGCGCCGTGCACCGCATGTGCCCGTCGTCGTGTATCCGGCGCCGGTGCAGGGCGCGGGCGTGGGCGCGAAGCTCGCCGAGATGGTCGAAGCGGCCAACGCGCGCCGCGAAGTCGACAGGCTCGACGTGCTGATCGTGTGCCGTGGCGGCGGGTCGATCGAAGACTTGTGGGCGTTCAACGAGGAAGTGCTCGCCCGCGCGATCGCGGCGAGCGCGCTGCCGGTGGTGAGCGGCGTCGGGCACGAAACGGATTTCACCATCGCGGATTTCGCCGCCGACGTGCGCGCGCCGACGCCGACCGCCGCCGCCGAACTCGTGAGCCCGCAGCGCGTGCTGCTGTTGCGCGAGCTCGATCATCGGCATGCGGCGCTCGCGCGCGCTTTCGGCAGGACGATGGAGCGTCGCGAGCAGCAACTCGACTGGCTTGCGCGCAGGCTCGTGAGTCCCGCCGAGCGGCTCGCGCGCCAGCGGACGCATCTGCGTCAACTGGCGGGCCGTCTCGTCGCGGCGGGCGCGCGGCCCGTGCGCGATGCGCGCGCACACTTCGCGCTGGTGCATTTCCGCTGGCAGCGCAGACGCCCGGATGTCGCGGCCGGGCGCGAGCATGTATTGCGGCTCGCGCAGCGCATCGGGAGCGCGTACGCGCGACGAGCGGAACGCGAGAAGGCGTGCGTTTCGGAACTGGCGGCGCGCTTGCAGGTGCTGAGCCCGCAGCGCACACTCGAACGCGGTTATGCCGCGCTGATCGACGCGCAATCTGGCCGCGCATTGCGTGCGCCGAATGCGCTCAAGCCGAAGCGGCCGCTGACGGTTCACCTCGCGGAAGGATCGGCGGATGTGATTCTCGCCGATGTCCAGCCGCGTCTGTCAGACGAATTCTGAGCGCAGGAGCAGCGTACATTTGACGTTGGCCGAGGTGCGCGCCGGAGCACTTTTTACGCCGCTCGAATCGAATCGAAAGCGATCTTCCTCATAAAGGGCACACGGTTTGCCGGGTTATCCCAACTCGCCTACAATCCATGCTCCACTGCATCATTCCTCACAGTCCCCCACAAACCACATAGAAAGGAAGCTCGCATCATGGAACATACGCTCCCGCCGCTGCCGTTCGACAAGAACGCGCTCGCTCCGCACATGTCGGAAGAAACGCTCGAGTATCACTATGGCAAGCATCACCAGACCTATGTGACGAACCTCAACAAGCTGATCCCGGGCACCGAATTCGAGAACCTGCCTCTCGAAGAGATCGTGAAGAAGTCGTCGGGCGGCGTGTTCAACAACTCGGCGCAAGTCTGGAATCACACTTTCTTCTGGAACAGCCTGTCGCCGAACGGCGGCGGCGCTCCGACCGGCGCGCTGGCTGACGCCATCAACGCAAAGTACGGCTCGTTCGACAAGTTCAAGGAAGAGTTCGCGAAGGTCGCGACTGGCACGTTCGGCTCGGGCTGGACGTGGCTCGTGAAGAAGACCGACGGCACCGTGGACATCGTGTCGACGAGCAACGCCGCCACGCCGCTCACGACCGACGCTAAGGCGCTCGTGACCATCGACGTGTGGGAGCATGCGTATTACATCGACTATCGCAATGCGCGTCCGAAGTTCATCGAGGCTTACTGGAATATCGTGAACTGGGATTTCGCGGCGAAGAATTTTGGCGCCTAATAGCCGTTGAAGGTTCAGGCGACCTTCGCTTGAAGTATCGGAAGCCGCATCGACCTTGGCCGATGCGGCTTTTTTTTGTGGCAAGGTTCGGAGGACGTCGCGTATGTGAAGCGCCTTTGCGTCCGTAGAATGCGAGCGTCTTTATTCGTTCCGCGCCCGATGCTCACCCTTGCATTAGAATTCAATGCTAGATCGTTCGGATCACTAATTGTTGGCGGCGACGTATTTGCGCTGGCTCATCGACAGCACACCCGTCGCTGCGCCATTCGGGACGCCAGCCTAGAATACGTCAGTGCCGCAAGGCTCTCCGCATCGGAAGTCCATCATGAAACGCTTCGCCTTCCTCTGCCTCTCGGCCTGGTCAGCCGCGGCATTGCTGTATTTCGGCCGTCATTCCGTCGCGCTCATCGCGCTTTCCGGCGTCATCGCGCTCGCGGGCTTCGATCTTCTGCGGCCCGATTCGAACAACGGCTCATAAGAATCTATCGACGCTTCGCCGCTTCCCAATTGATGTCGACGCACAGCACCTGCAAACCATACGGCGTTTGCGCGGCGATCGACGCCGTCACGCATAGGTGCGCCTCGTTGATCGACAGATACGGCGCCGTCAGATGCACGCGGCCCGGCGCGCGCAGCGCCTCGATGAAGTAGGGCCGGCGTTCCCAGCTCGCGCCTTCCGAATGCAGGAGCGGGCTGAAGCGCTTGGCGCGCTGCGACGTGCGCACCACCGGCACGACGTTGTCGCCGATCTGCCGTCCGGATTGATCGAGCAGGAAGCAGCGCGCGGTATCGGCGAGTTGCAGCAGCTCGCTCGTCGCGGCGACGAGCGCTTCGCCTTCCATCAGCTTGACCGACGCCCGTTCCAGCCCGCTCACGTACGGTTCGAGCCGCGTGGCCTGCGCCCGCTCGCGCGACGCGATGCGTTCGCGCGATGCCGCGGACAGCGCGTCCATCACGCCGGCCGCGACCTCGCTGTGCACCGCCTCCACGCTCGGCTGGGCGAAATAAGCGCCCTGCACGAAGTCGACGTTGCATTCGAGCGCGATCAGCGCGTCGCGCTCGGTCGCAAGGCCGCCCATCAGAACGAGCTGCCCCGATTCGTGCAGCAGTGAAACAAGACGCGGCAACACGCGCTCGATATGCGAATGCTCCGTCGCCTGCTGCAGGATGCAGCGGTCGAGCGTCACGATATCGGGCCGCAGTTGCCATACGCGATCGATGTTCGAATGCTTCACGCCGAAGCCGTCCAGCGCGATCAGAAAGCCCGACTTGCGCAGGGAGTCGACGATCGCGGCAAAGCGCGTCGTCTCGCCGCCCGCCTGCTCGGGCACTTCGAGCACGACGCGCTGAGGCGGCAAACCGATGTTCTTCAGCGACGCGAGCAGCGCATCGCCGTAGCTCGTGTCCATCAGCGCGGCGGGATGCAGGCTCAGGAAGAGCCATTCGTCGTGACTGTCGAACGCATTGAAGTTGCCCAGATGCAGCGATTCCGCGAGCCGGCCGAGTTCGAGCAGATCGCCGCGCCGCGCGGCTTGCGTGAAGACTTCGTGCGACGCAACGTGACCGTGCGCGTCGTCGCGGGCGCGCAAGGACGCGTGATAGCCGATCGCGCGCCGGTGCGACACGGAAAACACGGGCTGAAACACGCTGAAAACGGTGTACTCGCCGTACAGCACGGTGCGACGCGATCCATCGTCGCCGGCAATCGGGCGAGGCGGCTGGAAGCGGGGCGGGTCGAGATCAACCATGCTCATGATGTCGATGCTGGGAGCGAGTGACTTTATCGAGATTAGTTTACCGGATCGGCGCCCGAGCGTAAAAGCAAAAAGCGTGCAAATTCAATATTCAAGCGGCGCTGGCGGGTAGCCGGCGCGTTCTTCGCGCGCATTCGTGTGCGGATTGCGTGACGTGTGCCGCACGCGTGGGAGCGCGCGCCGCGCAAACGTGCGGGAAGGCACCGGCGCGGTGCGCAACGCGATTCGGTTCAGTTCGATTCGGACGGATCAGGCTTTCTGCGTGCCGCGCGCACCTCCGGCGCGAGCTGACCGAAGATCCACGCCGTCGCCGCCGTGATGACGCCGACGCACAGGAACGTCGCGTGGAACGCGGGCAGCGAGTTCTGTGGCGTCACGTGCGGCAGAAGTCCGGTGAAAGTCGAAAGAATTGCGCCGGCGACGGTCACGCCGAGACTCATCGACAGCATCTGCACGAGCGAGAACAGGCTGTTTCCGCTGCTCGCGCCGCCGGTGCCGAGATCTTTCAGGGTGAGTGTGTTCATCGCGGTGAACTGCATCGAATTGACGGCGCCGAAGATGGCGAGTTGCACCAGCCGCAGCCAAAGCGGCTGATGCGCGCTCGCGAGGCTGAAGCTCGCCATCATCAGACCGACGAGCACGGTGTTCACCACCAGCACGCGCCGATAACCATGCTTTTCGATGAGCCGCGTCACGAGCCGCTTCGACGCCATGCCCGCTGCCGCGACGGGCAGCATCATCATGCCGGCCTGAAACGCCGTGTAGCCGAGGCTCACCTGCAACAGCAGCGGAATCAGATAAGGCATCGCGCCGCTGCCGATGCGCGCGAACAGATTGCCGAGCAGCCCGACGCTGAACGTGTGAATCTTGAAGAGATCGAGCGAGAAGATCGGCTGCGCGGCGCGCGTCGCGTGCAGGCCATACGCGACGAAGCAGCCGAACGACAGCACGAGCAGCACGATGACGATCGCGTGCGCGAGGCCGAGATCGGCGAGACCGTCGAGCGAGACCGTCAGCGCGACCATGCCGACGGCGAGCAGCAAATAGCCCGCGAGATCGAAGCGCGCGGTCGCCGGGTTGCGGCTGTCGGGCATGTACAGATTCGTCGCGATGCAGCCGATCACGCCTACCGGCACGTTGATGAGAAAGATCCAGTGCCACGATGCGATCTGCACGAGCCAGCCGCCCAGCGTCGGTCCGATGAGCGGACCGATCAGCCCCGGAATGGCGACGAACGCGAGCGCCGAGAGATAGCGTTCCGCCGGGAACACCCGCAGCACGGCGAGCCGCCCGACCGGCAGCAGCATCGCGCCGCCGACGCCCTGCACGACGCGGTACGCGACGAGCGCCGTCAGCGACTGGGCGTTCGCGCACAGCAGCGAGCCGATCGTGAATACGAGGATCGCGCTGAAGAACACGCGCCGCGTGCCGAGCTTGTCGGCGAGCCAGCCGGAGACGGGAATCATCATCGCCATCGTGAGCGAGTAGGCGATCACGACGCCCTGCATGCGCAGCGGCGCGACGCCCAGGCTGCGGGCCATCGCGGGGAGCGCGGTGTTCACGATCGTCGAGTCGAGCGTCTGCATGAAAAAGCCCGTGGCGACGAGCCACAGCATGATGGAGAGCGATCGGTCGGACGGCTGGGCTGTGGCGGTATCGGTCATATGGGGCTTACTTTCGCAGTTCGGCGACGAAGTCGTAGTAGTCGTTGCGACAGTAAGTATCGGTGAGTTCGATCGCGCGCTGATCGGCCGTGTATCCGACGCGCG
Organism: Caballeronia catudaia; assembly: GCF_001544755.2. Taxonomy (GTDB): domain Bacteria; phylum Pseudomonadota; class Gammaproteobacteria; order Burkholderiales; family Burkholderiaceae; genus Caballeronia; species Caballeronia catudaia. Next base: position 182,760 of record NZ_FCOF02000002.1, read on the forward strand.
TGATGAGTAGAAGCGCGTCGTGCGGCGCGATGCCCATTTGCTGCGCGATTTCCGGGCTCGCGTTCACGGCGCGGAAATGCTGGAGCGCGCGCACGATGGAAAGCCCGCGCGCATCGAGATAGCTGTACAGCGAATCGCCGATGGCTTGCGGATCGGGGATGCACGATGCGGGAAAGGTCGAGTTTTCGACGGCCATCACGATGTCGTCGGCGAGGCGCAGGCGCTTGAGCCGCGTGACGGTGGCGGCCGGCGAGAGGCCGAGCTGGATGACTTCATCGCGATTGGCGGGCTCGATGGTGCGCGAGAGCCACTTCGAACTGGGCTTGAAGCCGCGCCGCCGGAGCATTTCGGAGAAGCTCGACAGACGCGAAAGCGGATCTTCATAACGCGGCGTGATGAAGCTGCCCGCGCCTTGCTCGCGGCGGATCAGCCCTTGTTCGACGAGCAGCGCGATCGCCTTTCTCGACGTGATCCGCGATACGCCGAGCGCTTCCGACAGCACCCGCTCCGACGGCAGCGCTTCGCCCGCGTTCCAGCGATTGTCGTGGATCGCGGTGGCGAGTTTGCGGGCGAGTTGAAGATAGAGCGGTGTGTCGCTGTCCGGGTCCGGGCGCAAGTCGCGCCAGCGGTCTTCCGAGGTCGGGTTCATAAAGCGGACGCTGAGGGGGCAAGCGGGGATTTTAAGACATGCGGGAGTGTTGGTCTGGGGGCGCACGCCTTTCATTGCCTGTTTTTTATTGCTTGGCGTTCCGGGAGACTCGGTCTCGTGCCGATTGTCGTTCCACGCAAACCGCCACGACAATCAAGCCGTAGCCGCCCCTCCCACCCCACGCCCCGCGCGCATCTGAAGCGCAACCGACAACGCCACCGCCGCGGCCGCCGCCAGCGCGGCGAATAAAAACACCGATCCATACCCCATCTCGCCGGCGATAAACCCCGCAAGCGGTCCGGTCAGTCCTAGCGACAAATCCAGAAACACCGAATAGGCCGATAGCGCCGCGCCCCGGCTGGCCGGCGGCACGAGCCCAACCGCTTCCACGCCCAACGCCGGAAACACCAGCGCGAACCCGAACCCGGTCAACGCCGCGCCCGCGAGCGCAACAGTGGGCTCGGCGGCGAGCCACAGCATCAGCAAGCCGGCGCACTCGAACGCAAACGACACGATCGCCACGCGAAACCCGCCGTAAGCCTTGATCGTGTTGGCGAACAGCAAGCGCGCTCCGATGAACATCGTGCCGAACACGGTCAGCGACAACGCCGCATTCGGCCAACTGTGCGCGGCGTAGTAGAGCGTGATGAATGTCGCGATCGAACCGAAACCCGCCGACCCGAGCGCGAGCCCAATACCATGCGGCAGCACGCGGAAAAAAACGCTGCGATACGACATGCGCTCGCCGTGGACGATGGGCACGCTCGCCATGCGCGTCGCGAGCCAGTAGCCGAGTCCGCCGAGTGCGATCACGATCAGCCCGAGCGACGCGAAGCCGATCGAATGATCGATCGCGACACCGAGCGGCGCGCCGATCGCGAGCGCGCCGTAGGTCGCGATGCCGTTCCACGAAATCACCTTCGCGTTGTTCGTCACGCCCACGCGCCCGATGCCCCACGTGATCGATCCCGTTCCGACCCAGCTCTCGCCGAAGCCGAGCACGAGCCGCGCGATCACCAGCAGCGCGAGACTGGCCGCATGCCATTGCGCCGCGAGCGCCGAACCGAGCAGCAGCACGCCGCTCACCGCGCACGCCGCGAGTCCGTAAAGCACTGTCTTCTTGGGCCCGAGCGTGTCGGCGGTGCGGCCAGCGAGCGGCCGCGAGATGAGCGTCGCGAAGTACTGCACGCTGATCGCCGCGCCCGCCATCACCGAGCCGTAGCCCAGATCCGTGTGCACGAAGCCCGGCAGCACCGCCAGCGGAATGCCAATCGTCAGGTAGCAGAGGAACGTGTACAGCACGACCGGCAGAATGCGCAGCGTGACGGCGAAATCGCTCTGCGGCTGGGTGCGAGACTCGGAGGACATAGGGAAATTGCGGGGTTGAATTCGGCGCGAAGACATGATTCTCACATATGTTGCGACGCAACGTCGCGCTCCTTTTGTAACCAGGTGGGACAAATTGCCCGTCGGGACGGCCGGTGCGCGTCGCGGAGAGCCTTGCTGTATAAGGCCCAAACCACATATCGGACGAAGAATATGTCGTTCATGCAACGTCGCCTATGGGTTGTCTTTTTTGACGGTGATAGCTTTCGAACCATCGAAGCGACAGGACCAGTCCGAAAAAGTCCCGCGAAGTCGCACATGCCACCGGCTGCGTATCCCGCGCAACCAGCAAAAAAGCATCGAACAGCCCCGAGACATCCATGAGCGAGCCCATCAATCCGTCGTCCAATCAGCCGATCCGCTTCTATCACCGCAACGCGGTCCAGGAAGTGAGCGGCGCGTCGACCACACGCACCGTGCTGCAATACCTGCGCGAAGACGCGCGCTGCACCGGCACCAAGGAAGGCTGCGCCGAGGGCGATTGCGGCGCGTGCACGGTCGTCGTCGGCGAGCCGGACGGGAAGGGCGGTGTCGCGTTCAAGGCCGTCAACGCGTGCGTCCAATTCCTGCCGACGCTCGATGGCCGCGCGCTCTTCACCGTCGAAGACCTGCGCCAGCCGGACGGCACGCTGCATCCGGTGCAGCAGGCGCTCGTCGACTGCCACGGCTCGCAGTGCGGCTTCTGCACGCCCGGTTTCGCCATGTCGATGTTCGCGCTCTACGAAAAGCACGGCCATGCGACGACCGGCTGTGCCGGCGCCTGCGAGAAGACCAAGCCGTCGCGCCAGGAAATCAGCGACGCGCTGACGGGCAACCTGTGCCGCTGCACGGGCTATCGGCCGATCATCGACGCCGCGGAGCAGATGTTCGAGCGCGCGCCGCTCGCGCCCGTCAACGTGCCCGCGCTCGCGCGCACGCTCGACAGCCTGAAGCGCGACGACACCTTTCATTACGAGCACGCTGGCCGTCAGTTCGACGCGCCGCGCACCGTCGAGGCGCTCGCCACGCTGAAGGACAAGAATCCGAACGTGCGTATCCTCGCGGGCAGCACGGACATCGGCTTGTGGGTGACGAAGCAGTTGCGCGATCTCGGCGACATCGTCTATGTCGGGCAGATCGAGGCGTTCAGGCATGTAGAGACGACGGACGAATGGATCGAAATCGGCGCGGGCGTAACCGTCGAGCGCGCGTATGCCGAGCTCGTGAAAACGTATCCCGAACTGGAAGAAACGCGTCTGCGCTTCGCGTCGCTGCCGATCCGCAACGCGGGCACGCTCGGCGGCAACGTCGCGAACGGCTCGCCGATCGGCGATTCGATGCCCGGCCTCATCGCGTTGAATGCGCGCGTGGTGTTGCAGAGCGTCGGCGGCACGCGTGAGATGCCGCTCGAAGACCTGTACATCGCATATCAGAAGAAGGACATGGCGGAGAACGAGTTCGTCTCGGCGATTCGCGTGCCGACGCGCACGGGCCGTCGGGCCAAGCTCCAGTTCCGCGCGTACAAGCTGAGCAAGCGCTTCGACTCCGATATTTCCGCCGTGTACGCCGCGTTCGCTTTCATCGCCGATGGCGACACGATCCGCGAGCCGCGCCTGTGCTTCGGCGGCATGGCCGCGACGCCGAAGCGCGCATCGCACGCGGAAGCGATCCTGACCGACGCGCACTGGCACGAAGCCACCGCGCAAGGCGCGATGCTCGCGTTGAGCAAGGACTATCAGCCGCTCACCGACATGCGCGCGAGCAGCGACTATCGCCTCGACACGGCGAAGAGCCTGCTGTATCGCTTCTGGCTGGAGACGCGTCCGCAGAATCCCCTGTCGAAGTCGCAACTGGATGTGCGTGCAATCGAACTGGTCGAAGCGAAGTAAGGAGCGAAAAAAATGAATCAGCAAGCAGAAGCCTTTCTCGCCGAAGCCCAGTCGCTCGCTAACGAAGTCGACGATTTCAAGCAGGTCCACGTGTCGCGTCCGCATGAATCGGCGCATCTGCACGTGAGCGGACGCGCGAGTTATACCGATGACATTCCGCTCGTCGCGGGCACGCTGCACGCCGCGCTCGGCACGAGCCCGAAGGCGCACGCGAAGATCGTGTCGATGAACTTCGACGCGGTGCGCGCGACGCCCGGCGTCGTCGCCGTCTTCACCGCCGACGATATCCCCGGCGTGAACGATTGCGGTCCGATCATCCACGACGATCCGGTGCTCGCGCAGGGCATCGTGCAGTACGTCGGCCAGCCGATGTTCATGGTCGTCGCGACATCGCACGATACGGCGCGTCTTGCCGCGCGCCGCGCGACGATCGAGTTCGAAGACCTCGTGCCGATCCTCACGCCGGAAGATGCGCGCCGTGCGGAATCGTACGTGCTGAATCCGCTCAAGCTTTCACGCGGCGACGCGGAAGGCCGCATGTCGAAGGCCGCGCATCACGAACGCGGCGCGATGAAGCTGGGCGGTCAGGAGCAGTTCTATCTCGAAGGCCAGATCGCCTACGCCGTGCCGAAGGACGACGACGGCATGCACGTCTACTGCTCGACGCAGCATCCGACGGAAATGCAGCATCTCGTCGCGCACGTGCTCAATGTGCATTCGCATAACGTGCTGGTCGAATGCCGCCGGATGGGCGGCGGCTTCGGCGGCAAGGAATCGCAATCGGGCATCTTCGCGTGCTGCGCGTCGCTTGCCGCGTGGAAGCTGCTCTGCCCGGTGAAGCTCCGTCCGGACCGCGACGACGACATGATGATCACCGGCAAGCGCCATGATTTCGTGTACGACTTCGAAGTCGGCTACGACGACGACGGCAAGATCGATGGTGTTTCCGTAGACATGACCTCGCGCTGCGGTTTCTCCGCCGATTTGTCGGGACCGGTGATGACGCGCGCGGTCTGCCACTTCGACAACGCGTACTGGCTGTCGGACGTGAAGATCGAAGGTTATTGCGGCAAGACCAACACGCAGTCGAACACCGCGTTCCGCGGCTTCGGCGGGCCGCAGGGCGCGTTCGCGATCGAATACATCATGGATGACGTCGCGCGTTCGGTCGGTAAGGATTCGCTCGACGTGCGCTTCGCGAACCTTTACGGCAAGGGCGAAAACAATCAGACGCCGTATGGTCAGACGGTCGAAGACAACGTGCTGCACGAGTTGCTCAGCGAGCTCGAAACGACGAGCGATTATCGTCGCCGCCGCGCGGCCATCGACGAATTCAACGCGAACAACGAAATCCTGAAGAAGGGCCTCGCGCTGACGCCGGTGAAATTCGGCATCGCGTTCAACGTGACGCACTTCAATCAGGCGGGCGCGCTGGTTCACATCTACACCGATGGCTCGATGCTCGTGAATCACGGCGGCACGGAAATGGGCCAGGGCCTGAACACGAAGGTCGCGCAGGTCGTCGCACACGAGCTCGGCGTGAAGTTCGAGCGCGTGCGCGTGACGGCGACGGACACGAGCAAGGTCGCGAATACATCGGCGACGGCGGCATCGACCGGCACCGATCTGAACGGCAAGGCCGCGCAGGACGCCGCGCGTCAGTTGCGCGAGCGGCTCGCGAAGTTCGCGGCGGAGAAGTTCGGCGGCGGCACGGTCGCGGCGGCCGACGTGCGTTTCGCGAACGATCACGTGATCGTCGGCGGGGATGCGATTCCGTTCGGCGAAGTCGTGCAGAAGGCGTACCTCGCGCGCGTGCAGTTGTGGTCCGACGGCTTCTACGCGACACCCAAGCTCTACTGGGATCAGGCGACGATGCAGGGCCGCCCGTTCTACTACTACTCGTACGGCGCGGCGGTGTCCGAAGTGGTCATCGACACGCTCACCGGCGAGATGCGCGTGCTGCGCGCGGACGCGTTGCATGACGTGGGTGCATCGCTGAATCCGGCGCTCGATAAAGGTCAGGTGGAAGGCGCGTTCGTGCAGGGCATGGGCTGGCTCACGACCGAAGAGCTCTGGTGGAACGACAAAGGCAAGCTGATGACGCACGCGCCGTCCACCTACAAGATCCCGACGACGAACGACATGCCCGCCGATTTCCGCGTGAATCTCTTCAAGAACCGCAACGTGGAAGACAGCATCCACCGCTCGAAGGCCGTGGGCGAGCCGCCGCTCCTGTTGCCGTTCTCGGTGTTCTTCGCGATCCGCGACGCGGTTTCCGCGGTCGGCGATCACAAGGTAAATCCGCCGCTAAACGCGCCCGCGACCGCGGAAGAAATCCTGAAGGCGGTGAACGCGGTGCGGAGGGTACGGGCATGATGCACGTCGTCCTCTTTGGCGCGGGCCACGTCGGCCATGCGCTCGTTAAGGTGCTGGGCACGCTGCCGTGCGTCGTGCAATGGGTCGATGCGCGCGACGAACTCTTCCCCGACGAAGTCCCGGCGAACGTGCAGATAGAAGCGACCGATCTGCCCGATGCGATCGTCGACGAAGCGCCCGCCGGCGCGTATTTCATCGTGATGACGCACGATCATTCGCTCGATTTCTCCCTTACGCAACGCATCATGCGGCGCGATGACTTCGCGTACTTCGGGCTCATCGGCTCGAAGACCAAACGGGTGAAGTTCGAACGGCGGCTGATGGAGCGCGGTCTCGCGCCGGAGCGCCTGCCGGAGATCACGTGTCCGATCGGCGTGGAAGGCATCGTCGATAAAGCGCCGTGGTCGATCGGGCTGGCGGTCGCGGCGCAGTTGTTGAGGGTGAGGGAGATGACGGCAAGACTCGGTTTGCCGTCGACGCAACGCTTCCGCGCGCTTACTGCCGCACGTTGAGGAACGGCACGGGCACGGGCGCGCCCGTGTACGCTTCAGACGAGGCCATTCGTCTGTCTGAAGCGTCCCGGCGCAACCCCGTAAAGCTCTTTGAACCGCTTGCTGAACGCCGCCTCGGACTGATACCCGACCTCCACCGCGACATCCGCGACGCTCTTCTTCGTGTGCGTCAGCATCGTGCTCGCGAGTTGCATGCGCACGTGGCTCAGCAATGCCAGAGGCGAGCTGTCCGAATGCGCGGAGAATGCGCGCATGAACGTGGCGCGCGACATCGCCGCTTCTTTCGCCAGCATTTCGAGCGTCCACGGCTCGGCGGGACGCTCGAGCATCGCGATGATCGACGCGCCCAGCCGCCGGTTCGCGAGCAACCCGAGCACGCCCGCGAGCGAGGGCTGATCGGCGAGCCACGCGCGCAGCACCATCGTGAATAGCGCGGTGGACAGTGCCGTCACGATCGACGGCGCTCCGAGCTGCGCATCCTCCGCCTCGCGGCGCATCGTCTGGACGAGCGGCGCGAGATAGGGCGCCGACGCATTCGAGAACGACACATGCACGACATCCGGCAGCACGTCGATCAGAAGCGCGCGCGGCGCATAGAGAAAGCGCCCGCACAGCAGATCGATGCCAGGCGCGCTGTCGCCGCAATTGCTTTCCACCGTCACCGCGCCGTTGTGATGCTTCTCCAGCTCCGCCTTCGCCGCGCAATCTTCGCGTGCCTTGATGCTCAGCACGTGCGCATCGCCGCGCGGCAGACAGAAAATATCGCCCGCATTCAGTTCGAGCGGCGCCTGGCCCTTGCGCAACACCGTGCATTTTCCATCCAGCACGACGTGATACACCGCTTCGCCAGCGGGCGCCGGCGCATGATCCAGTTCGAGCGGGCCGCTCAGCAGACAGCGCAAATCGAGCGAGCCGGAAAGATTCGCAAGCTGGATCAGTTTGTCGAGAGCGTCCATGTGGGCGGGCGGCTGAAGGTGTCGTTGCGGATGTTACCGAAGTACCGGCGCCCGCGCGCTATTTCGCGACTTCGCCCACTTCCGCAGCGATGTCGCCGGAAGGCGCGGCGATGGCCCTCTTGCGCGTGAGCGCCTCCGACACGTTCGACATCAGCGTGCGCAGCCACGCGACATCGGTCGGCTGATCGGGCTGCGGCAACGTCAGTTGATAGCACTTGATGCGCGGAAACGGCACCGGCGAGTCGAGCACCGCGAGCGGCAGCATCGCCGCATAGTGCTGCGCGAAACGGCGCGGCGCGGTGAAGATGAGATCGGACTGCAACAGCACTTGCGGCACGAGCCCGAAGTACGGAATCGTCGTGACGATGCGCCGCTCTATGCCCGCGCGCGAAAGGCCGACATCGATCGGATGACGCCTGCCGCCGCTGTATGGCGTCGGTGCGAGATGGGCGGCGAGCGCGTAGCGTTCGGCGGTCAGCGGCTCGCGCGCGAGCGGATGATTCGCGCGCATCAGGCAGACGAAAACGTCGGTGAACAAATCCTCGCGCTCGAAACGCGGCTCGGGCTTCGTCCAGTTGGCGACCATCAGATCGATCTCGCCCTCGTCGAGCATGCGCTCGTGATCGCGCATCGGATTCAGCGATTCGATCTCCAGACGCGCGTGCGGCGCCGCATCGCGAAAGGCGGCGACGAGCGTCGGCATGAAGAAATCGTTCAGATAATCGGGCGCGGCGACGCGGAACGTGCGGCGCGAGCTCGCCGGATCGAAATCGCCATGCGGCGTCGCGACGACTTCGACTTCGCGCAGCGCGCGCTGCGCGGGCGCGAGCAGCGATTCGCCGTACTCGGTCGGCACCATGCCCTGCTTGCCGCGCACGAGAATCGGGTCGTTCAGGATTTCGCGCAGGCGGCGCAATGCGGTGCTGATCGCCGGCTGCGTCTGGTTCAGGCGCTGCGCGGTCTGCGTCACGCTGCGCTCGAGCAGGAGCGTGCGCAAGACGCGGATCAGCCAGATGTCGAGTGAGTCGGCGGGTTCGTTCATGGCCTGTAAAGCGGTTGAAATCAGGACGCGGGCGCGAACTCGCGAACCCTCACCCGAAGTTAAACGCTTCTCTTTTTTGACGCCATAGTGAACGCCCTATGCACGGCATAGGCGCGCCGCCCGAACTGCCTTCGGTCAGGCGAAATCCGCGTCGCGCGGCGCGGTCGGCAGCGCGCTGATGCGCTTCACTTCCGCGCCATCGAGCCAGTTCGGCGAGCGTGCGACGTAGAGCACCATCGGCAGCGTGTCCTCGCCCCAGAAAATCTGATCGTTGACGAGGAAGGTCGGCACGCCGAACACGCCCATCTCCACGGCGCGGTCGTTGTTGGCGCGCAGTTTCGCCTTGATGTCCTCGTCCTCGATGCGCGTTTCCGCTTCCGGCATTCCGACGTGCTTGCACAGCGCGCGAAAGCCTTCGGGCGTCGCGGGGTCGCGCCCCTCGCGCCAGATGTAGCGGAAGATTTCGCGCACGCAGGCGATCTCGGCTTTCGCCAGCACGGCGAGCCGCAGCGCCTTGCTCGGATCGAACGGATGCGCGGGCGGCATCCTGAACGGAATGCCCAATTGTTCTGCACGAAAGAGGGCGTGCCGATACGTGAATACGCGCTTGGACGGAATCGTCGCGGCGTGCGGCTGGCCCCATCGTTCGAGCAGCTTCATCAACTGGACGGGCACGAGCTCGAACGGCATGGCCGGCCATTTTTCGTGCTGCTCCAGCAGCAGGTACGAAAACGGCGAAATGAAGTCGAAGAAAAAATACGGCTGACCACCACTGCTCGAATGCGGGGCACTCATTTCACTTCTCCCTGAGTTTCCGTCGCTTCAGGCGCGGCGGCGCGTGAAGCCTCAACTATTGTTCGTTTTCCGGACGTGTCCTGCATGCCGGATGCGGCGCGCGGGCATCGCATCCATTTTTTCTCTCTGCATCTTTAGATATTACGTGCTGCCTTGTTCCGTGTCTGCCCGCGATACGACAGCCGGTGAATCTGTTTGCGCCACGTCCCGCGCGCGCGTCTCGTCGCCCTGCGCGCCTTGCGCCACCGGCACGTGAGCAAGACGCTGGCGCACGAAACCGATGTGTTCGCGCAACACGTAAAACTGATCCGCGAACGCGAGCGGCATCTTCATGCGATTCACGGCCGACTCGATTGCGTCGATCCGGTCGAGGAGGGCATCGCGTTGCGCGGTGTCGGGCCCGCTGATCGCTTCCCGTTCGATCGCAATGAGCGCGCCATACCACCGGTAGATGCGCGATTTCACGCGCCACCGGTACAGTCCCGGCACGAGCCGCAAGCCCGGAATCAGCACCACGATGAGCGGCAACAGCACGACGAGCACGCGATCCGCGAGACTCGCCATCCAGAAGGGCAGCGTGCGGTAGATGAAGCTTTTGCCCGACTTGTAATAGCGCTCGGCGTTGTCGCTGATGCGGAACTCGTGCACGAGCGGCGCCGGAAACTCGTTCGCGCGCTGCAGCAGATTGGCGCGGCCATGCACCTCGCGCGCCGCTTCGATCAGGAGATCGGACAGCGCCGGATGCAGGCTGTCGCGCGCGACCAGCTCGGCGGTCGGCGCGATCATGTGGACCGGGCGCGGCGGCAGGTTGCGGGCGAAATCGAACGCGCCCATCGGCAACTCGATTTCCGTCAGATACGGAAAGCGGCGCGCGTAGGCATCGGCCTGGGCGAAATCCATGAAGCGGATGCCGGGCGTGCGCAGGAGCTTGGCCATCGTCGGCGGCTGGGCGGAGTCGCCCGTCAGGAAAACGGCGTCGACCTGGCTGGCCTCGAGCGCCTTGGCGGCTTCGTCGCCGGCGAGCGGCAGCAGTTCCGTGTCGCCGCCCGGCTCGATGCCGTTCGCCTTCAGAAGCGTCTGCGCCAGAACGCGCGTGCCGCTGCCTTCCGCGCCGATCGCGAGCCGCTTGCCCTTCAGCTCCGACAGGCGGCTGACGACCGCCGCGCTCCGGTAGAACACGGCGAGCGGCACGTATGACACGCTGCCGAGCGATTCCAGATTGTCATGCGTCGCGCCGGACTTGGTCAGGCCGCCCTGCACGAATCCGACATCGACGTTCGATTTCGGGTCGTCGAGGCGCGTCAGGTTATCGAGCGAGCCTTGCGTCTCCAGGACGTTGAGCGTCACGCGGTTGCGCGCGAGGATCGTCTTGTACTTCTGCGCGCTGTTCCAGAACGAACTGCCTTTCGGCCCCGCCGCGATGGTCAGCGTGCTCGGCGGCGCGGGCTGGATCAGCCGCACGGCAAGCCATAGCGCGGCCGCGCAGAGCAGCAGGATCGGGCCGAAGGTCAGCGCCAGATCGCGCCAGGAAATCGCGACGAAGCGCGCGACGATCCTCGGTTGCGGTTTGCGTCTTGGCGGGACGTCCGGATCGTCGCCCGGGTTGTTTCCTGAAGGGTGGGTCATCTCGTCGGTGATCGTGAAACTCGTGCCCACGAGCTTACCTGATCGCGATGCGTCACTACCCGCACGAACGGAATCGCTCGGCGTCCGGACGCAACGCAAGCCGCCTGCCGCGCGCCGGGTGTGACATGCGCGTGTAGGCGCGCGGGGAGGCCGCGGGCGCTGTTGCTCGTGCGCGGCTACGCGGATGGGCGCGTCGCTAAATGTTTTGCGCTAATGGCCGCGCTGGGCTAAATTGACGTTCGCCGCCGCACGACATGGCCTTTCTCGCGCCGCAGCCCGGAATGTGGGCATGCGAGCCGCGCGCCACGCGCCGCACACCGTGACGAAGGGCGCGCCAAGCACGCGCCATGCGGCAGCACATATTCGAGCCGACGGGTTTTGCCGCCCGACCAACCGGCCGCAGTTTGTTTCGTTTCGCCAGCCTCTCGCAGCATCGTGAGCCGCATTCGCCGGCTTGCCGCCGCTTTGCCTTTGCGCCTTTCGGGCCACGGGCGCGCGCGGCCACGGTGAGTCACCCGATGTCGTAGCCCAGCCGCTGGGAATGCGGCCCGGTTTGGAAGTGCAAAACGAGCGAAGTAGCAACTGTGCGAAGTCAACAAGCGAAACAAAAGGAGAAATCATGAAAGCAGTCGATCTGTTGAAGGCGCTGGGCGTGGTGGTGTGCGTGGCGGTGGCTTCGAGCGCCTATGCGCAGTCGAGCGACGCGGCGGCCACCACGAGCACGGAATCGGCGTCGCCGACGAAGGCTCAGAAATCGGCAGTCAAGAAGGAAGACCGCAAGCTCGGCTACTCGGTGCGCCGCGCGCTGTCGAAGGCGCAGGGCTTCGACGTATCGAAGGTGTACGTGCGTGCGCGCAGCGGCGCGATCACGCTGACCGGCACGGTGCCGGAAGGCGGCCAGATCGCCCAGGCGGAGGAAGTCGCGAAGGGCGTGCCCGGCGTGAAGTCCGTGTCGAACAAGATCACGCTCGGCGTGCAAGGCGGCGGCCAATAACACGAGTCGCGGACAGCGGGGGGCATCGCGCGATGCCGCTCTCGTCGCTCGTCTCGCGGATCTTTGAACGGGCTCCGGCACACCCGCCGGAGCCCGTTGTCGTTTGAATCGCGTCACGTGCCTCGGGGGGCGCGTGCGACGAGCAGGGAAATTCAGCAGCGACGGCGCATTCATCCGACGCGATACTGGCATCTGCGTTGCAGTGCTTGGGTTGCACCACTCGATCGGAACGGAAGGCGGAGACTCAAAATGAAAAGATTCGCGCGTTTCCAGAGCTTGCAGACGTCGCCGCGCACGGCCGCGTCCGGCGCGTTCGCGATACTCGCTGCGGCGACGCTCGCCGCATGCCACGGCGGCGATGACGACAGCAGCAGCGGCGGCCCGGCGCCGAACACCTTGCCGGCCTTCGTCTCCGGGTCGGTCAATACGCAGACTTACGACGGCACCTCCGACGATCTGCTGACGGCCGGCCTCGGCAAGACCGGCCTCGCTTCGGCGAGCGCGCCCGGCATCGCCAAGCCCGCGGCGCCGACGTCGGCCGAACTGCGGCGGCTCGCCATCTACTCGAACTATCGCGCGCTGGTCGACATGTCGGCGAATGGCGGCTATGGCCGCTTCTGGGGGCCGAACGTCGACCTGAACGGCAACGACACACTCGGCGAAGGCAAGATCGCTGGCAAGGAATACATCGCGTATTCGGACGACGGCAGCGGCACGCAGAACGTCAGTCTGCTCGTGCAGATTCCGGCGAGCTTCGATCCGGATCAGCCTTGCATCGTGACGGCGACGTCGTCGGGATCGCGCGGCGTCTACGGCGCGATCTCCGCCGCGGGCGAGTGGGGGCTAAAGCGCGGCTGCGCGGTGGCCTACAACGACAAGGGCGGCGGCAACGGCGCGCACGAACTGGCAACCAGTCTCGTCACGATGATCGATGGCACGCTCGCCAGCACCAGCCTCGCCGGGACCAAGGCCATTTTCAAGGCGAACGCGAGCGCGTCGGACCTGGCGTCGTTCAATTCGGCTTTTCCGAACCGCTACGCGTACAAGCACGCGCATTCGCAACAGAACCCCGAAGCGAGCTGGGGCAAGAACACCTTGCAGGCGATCCAGTTCGCGTACTGGGCGCTCAACGACATGTTCGGCCCGGTAAGCGGCTCGACGCGTCAGGTGCGCTACAACAAAGGCGACATCACGACGATCGCGGCATCGGTGAGTAACGGCGGCGGCGCGTCGCTGGCGGCCGCGGAGCAGGACACCGACGGCTGGATCACGGCGGTCGTCGTCGGCGAGCCGCAGATCAACCTGAATCTGCCGTCGCAGGTTTCCGTGCGGCAGGGCGGCGTGCCGGTCGGCTCGTTCGGGCGTCCGCTCGTCGACTACACGACGCTCGCCAATCTGCTGCAGCCGTGCGCGGCGCTTGCGCCGGCGGCCGCGGGCGCGCCGTATCTGACGACGCTTGCCGTCTCGACGACCAACGCGATTCGCACCGCGCGCTGCGCGACGCTCGCCACGAACGGCTTCGTCTCGGGCGGCAATACGGTCGCTCAGGCCACCGACGCGCTGAACCAGCTTCATCAGGCGGGCTATCAGACCGATTCCGATACGCTGCACGCGCCGATGTGGGATTCGCAGGCGGTGCCGGCGGTGGCCGTCACTTACGTCGATGCCTACATGAAAGCGAGCGTGCTCGACAACCTGTGCAACTTCAGCTTCGGCACGACCAATGCCGTGACGGGCGCGGCGGGCGTGACGCCCATCGTCTCGCCGATGCCGACCATCTTCGGCACCGGCAACGGCATCCCGCCGACGAGCGGCATCAACCTCGTCTATAACGCCGGAACGACGGGCGCGGCGGATCATCGCTTCGCGACGCCCGATGCCAGCTACGCCGGCGCCGCGTGCATGCGCGCGCTGTGGACGAATGGCAATCCGACGATGGTCGACAGCGTGAACGCGATCCGCGTCAACGCGAACCTGCGCGGCAAACCGGCGATCATCGTGCAGGGCCGCGCGGACGCGCTGGTGCCGATCAACCATGCGTCGCGTCCGTACCTCGGCGCGAATCGCGTGGCGGAGGGCAGCAAGAGCCAGCTTTCGCTCTACGAGATCATGAACGGTCAGCACTTCGACGCGTTCCTGTCCGTGGCGGGCTTCGACACGCGCTTCATTCCGGTGCATTACTACGACATTCAGGCGCTCAACCTGATGTGGAATCACCTGAAGAACAATGCGCCGCTACCGCCTTCGCAAGTGGTGCGCGCGGTCGCGCGTGGCGGCACGGCGGGGGCGGCGCCCGCGCTCTCGACGACGAACCTGCCGCCTATCGCAACCGATCCGGGCGCGAACGCGATCACGGTGAGCGGAGGTGCCGTCAACGTGCCGAATTGATGGCGGTGCGGCGCGAGACGTGCGTGATGAAGGCGTTACCTGGACTCAATGCGCCGGCGCCGACGTCCCGTTCGGCGCCGATGCGGCCACCGCCTCCGATGCCGCCGCTTGCGCCTGGCGCTTCGTTTCGGCGGCGGCGCCCGATGCCTGAATCGCTGTGGCGGCTTCGGGCGCCTGCACGACGATCGGCGTCGGCGTGAGTTCGGGCGAGCTGACGATGAGCGACGGCGCGAGCGGCTTGCTCTTTACTTCATCGGACGCGATGGGCGAGCTGCGCGGCACCGTATTGAGGTAATGGCTCATCAGGTTGAAGAAGCGATCGTAGAACTTGCCCGCAGGCACGGTCTCGCTCGAAATCTTGACCATCGCGTCGCTGTTCGAGCGGATCGGCAGCGACAGCGAGCCGAGCACCGAAAGCCCGACGCTGGCCGATGTATCGCTCTTCTTGAGCGCATAGCCGTCTTGTACGGCGTTCACGTACGCGATGCTCTGGTTCGTCGCGTTTTCACCGGGCGTGCAGACGACGTGGAAAGAGACGACAGCGTGCGTGTCGGCGTTCGGCTGGAAATTCTTGGTGGCGTCGACGGTGTCGGGCTGGCCCATCGTCGTGAGAAAGCCTTGCGAAAGCAGCGCGCGACGCGCGGCTTCGCAGGTTTCGTTGACGGTGGCGTCGAAATTGTGCGCATACGGGCTCACTCCGGTGTTGAACAGCTCCTGCTGATAGCTCGGCGTGGTGGCGGCGCGGCCTCCGCACGCGGCGAGGGCGATCAATCCGAAAGAAGCGAGAACGAGACGCGGGGACGGCATGGGCATGAGAGGCGGCGAATCCAGAATTTGTATCGGCGGCGGACACAAATTGTAGTCCTGCCCGGCTGACCGATGAAAAAGCACGGTCTGAAAAACATCGTCGAATTCATGCCTTACAGCGCGGTGAAAGGCGTCAATTTCTTCAATTCGTCGTTTTTGAATGTAAAAAAGCCCGGCTTGGGGCCGGGCTGCCGCACGCAAGAGCCGCGTGAATTACGGACGGTTGAAGTCGACGGGGTTTGCCGCGGACGGCCTGACGATGCGGTCAAGGAAGCTCGGACGGCTTGCATGGCCCGAGGTCGACGCACCTTCGTCCGCTCCGCCATACGACGCTTGCGATTCGCCTTGCTGCGCGGCCACGCGCGCTTCCGCGGCTTGGATCTGCGCGGGGTAGGTGGTCTGGTCGCCCGTCGGGTTATAACCTGCGCGCTCCAGTTGAACCAGTTCGGCACGCACTTGCGCCCGTGTGACGGGACCGTCTTCGCGCGCCTGAGCGAAACCCGGGATCGAGAGAACGGCCGCAATGGCGATGGCGGGAACGATGGACTTGAACATGATGACCTCCGAATGCCGATTTGAGGAACGTTGCGGGTGGTGAGGTGTCTCTCCACTGCTTCGTCGTTAGAGGCAGTCTAGGCCGCACCGATCTAGGTAAAAACCCTGATCTGAACAAATCAGCCTTCGCGGATTAGCATCAATCCTCTCTATCGGATGCGGCATCATCATTGGTCCGATTAGGGCGCTTATCCCGTGACGCGCACCCTCTACGGGATTCCCCGCTCCTCCCCTCCTTGAAATTGTCAAAGCCCGTCCATATAATTGGCACTCACTGCACGAGAGTGCTAACAAGATTTCCGTCCGGCGAGAATGTTCTCCAAGGACGGGTTTTCCCGCGTTTTCAGTCTCAATCTAGAGAGGAGTGTGTATGAACCTTCGTCCTTTGCACGATCGCGTCATCGTCAAGCGTCTGGACCAGGAAACCAAGACCGCATCGGGCATCGTGATTCCGGAAGCCGCGGCTGAGAAGCCGGATCAAGGCGAAGTCCTGGCCATCGGCCCGGGCAAGCGCGATGACAAGGGCACGCAAAACGCCCTCGATGTGAAGGTCGGCGACCGCGTGCTGTTCGGCAAGTACGCCGGCCAGACCGTCAAGGTCGACGGGCAGGAACTGCTCGTCATGCGCGAAGAAGACATCATGGCCGTTCTGGTCAAGTAAGCATCCTTCCTGCACGTTTGGCTTCGCGCGATATCGCTTTCATAAGCGCCGCAGCGAAGCCAGCACACTGAATAGACTCAAGGAGTTTGGATATGGCAGCTAAAGAAGTCACTTTTGGCGATTCCGCACGCGCGAAGATGGTCGAAGGCGTGAACATCCTGGCCAACGCGGTCAAGGTCACGCTGGGTCCGAAGGGCCGCAACGTCGTGCTCGAGCGCAGCTTCGGCGGCCCGACGGTCACCAAGGACGGTGTCTCGGTCGCGAAGGAAATCGAACTGAAGGACAAGCTCCAGAACATGGGCGCGCAAATGGTCAAGGAAGTCGCTTCCAAGACCAGCGACAACGCCGGTGACGGCACCACGACCGCAACGGTCCTGGCGCAATCCATCGTTCGCGAAGGCATGAAGTACGTCGCATCGGGCATGAACCCGATGGACCTGAAGCGCGGCATCGACAAGGCCGTCGCAGCAGCCATCGAAGAACTGCGCAAGATCAGCAAGCCCTGCACGACCAACAAGGAAATCGCGCAAGTCGGCGCGATCTCGGCGAACAGCGACACGTCGATCGGCGATCGCATCGCTGAAGCCATGGACAAGGTCGGCAAGGAAGGCGTCATCACCGTCGAAGACGGCAAGTCGCTGCAAGACGAACTCGACGTCGTCGAAGGCATGCAGTTCGACCGCGGCTACCTGTCGCCGTACTTCATCAACAACCCGGACAAGCAAGTCGCCGTCCTCGAAAACCCGTTCGTGCTGCTGCACGACAAGAAGGTTTCGAACATCCGCGATCTGCTGCCGGTTCTGGAACAAGTCGCGAAGGCTGGCCGTCCGCTCCTGATCATCGCTGAAGACGTCGAAGGCGAAGCTCTGGCAACGCTGGTCGTCAACAACATCCGCGGCATCCTGAAGACCGTCGCCGTGAAGGCTCCGGGCTTCGGCGACCGTCGCAAGGCCATGCTGGAAGACATCGCGATCCTGACCGGCGGTCAAGTGGTTGCGGAAGAAACCGGCCTCACGCTGGAAAAGGCAACGCTGGCTGAACTGGGCCAGGCGAAGCGTATCGAAGTGGGCAAGGAAAACACGACGATCATCGACGGTGCTGGCGAAGCCGTGAACATCGAAGCGCGCGTGAAGCAAGTGCGCACGCAGATCGAAGAAGCGACGTCGGACTATGACCGTGAAAAGCTGCAAGAGCGCGTGGCCAAGCTGGCCGGCGGTGTTGCAGTGATCAAGGTCGGCGCTGCGACCGAAGTCGAAATGAAGGAAAAGAAGGCACGTGTCGAAGACGCACTGCACGCAACGCGCGCGGCTGTGGAAGAAGGCATCGTGGCTGGCGGCGGCGTCGCGCTGATCCGCGCTCGCAAGGCAATCGAAGGCGTGAAGGGTGCAAACCCGGATCAGGACGCCGGTATCAAGATTGTTCTGCGTGCAATGGAAGAGCCGCTGCGCCAGATCGTCACGAACGGCGGCGAAGAAGCTTCGGTGGTCGTGGCGGCTGTTGCGGCTGGCCAGGGCAACTACGGCTACAACGCGGCAACCGGCGAGTACGTCGACCTGGTTGACGCAGGTGTCGTGGACCCGACGAAGGTCACGCGCACGGCGCTGCAAAACGCGGCATCGGTGGCGGGCCTGCTGCTGACGACCGACGCAGCCGTTGCCGAACTGCCGAAGGAAGATGCTCCGATGCCTGGCGGCATGCCCGGCGGCATGGGCGGCATGGGCATGGATATGTAATTTGGCGTCACGCCAGGTTATATCGGCGCGGGCTTCGAAAGAGGCCCGCATCATGCCAAAAGACCCGCAGCGATGCGGGTTTTTTTTCGCCTGAAGGAAACGCGTTACTTGTTCATCTCGTCGCGCAGCTTCTGCGCGGCGGCCTTGTAGTCGTAAGTCGGATAAAACTCCGTCCGATAGCCGCCCCACGCGGTCGTTTCGATAGCCCGGTTCACTTCGCGCAGACGGTCGGCGGGCACGCGCAGCGTCACCACTTGCCCGATGCCCATCATCACGTACCACGACACCACTTCGATGCCCGGCGGCGGAAACGTCTTGAAGTAGCCTTGTTCTTTCAACTGCTGATTGATCTGCGGCAATGTCTTCGATTCGTCGTGCTTGAGGAAAATCGTCAGCAGGAAGGTGCCGTCGCCCGCGGGCGTGGCAGTCTGCGCCTGACTCGGCGCGGCGAAACCGAGCAGCGAGGCGAGCAGTGTGACTCCAAGCAAATGGGCAATTCGTCCCGCAGACTTTCGCATCGGGCAATCCTCCAGAGAATCAGACCTTGTGATGAATCCGCAAGCGCTCCATCAGATGCAGCGCATTGGGCTGCGCGTTGCCTTCCGCCGTGTTGTCGAAGACGCACCAGACCTCGGCCGTTTTCTTCGCGCGCGCGTGTAGCGTATGGGCGAGATCGTCGAGGTAGGTGTAGTCGTAGGAAGACTTGTAGAGCTCGGGCGAGCCATGCAGCCGCACATACACGAGCGACGTGTCCGCGCGGTGCTTGATCTCGCAATCGTCGGGTATCGGATCGGCGTCCACGTAGGCGATGTGATGCGCCTTCAGCAGCGCCGCCGCGTGCGTGGTGAACCAACTGTGTTCGCGCGCCTCGAATGCGATCGGCAGCTTCGTGCGCTCGCGCAGCGCCTTGAAAAATGTCTCGGCGGTGGCGTCATCGAACGGCAGGCTCGGCGGCACTTGCACGAGCCAGCAGCCGAGCCTGTCGCCGAGTTGCCCGGCGCAATGGAAGAATTCGTCGAGCAGGGATTCGGTGTCGGCGAGACGCGCATCGTGCGTGATCGCCTTCGGCAGCTTGACGGAGAAACGAAACGACTCGGGCACGCTCTCCGCCCAGTGCGCGTAGGTCTGTTCGCGGTGCGGTTTGTAAAAGCTGGTGTTGATCTCGACGCACGTCAGCACGTGCGAATAGCGTTCGAGATGCGTGCCTTCATGAGGGAAGCTGGCCGAGACGGCGCTCGACAGTCCCCAGCCCGCGCAGCCGATGCGGATCGCACCTTGCGGGCCGGGCTTGTGCAGATGGGGCAGTCGGTATGGCATGCGCTCGCGTGGCCTCCCTTATTGATTTCGTCGACGCGGATTCAGTGGCGCGCTTCTCCGGGCAGTCCCGCCGGATCGTCGGGCAGCGCGGACGCGTCCCCGTCTTCGTCGGCGTCGTTCGAACGCGCCCAGAAGAAACGGTCCGGCAGATACGCGCCCATCCCCGGCCGGAACGCCGCGCGCGCAGCCTGGAACACGTATTCCTGCGCCTCGCGCGCGGCTTCGGCAGGCTCCTGGCCGTTCGCGAGCAGCGCGGCGACCGCCGAGCCGAGCGTATCGGTCAGTCCCATGATGCGTTGCACGCCGCGCTCCCAGGTATCCTGGCGCACCTGGCCTTCCTCGCTGTAAAGCGTGTTCACGTGCCGGTGCGTGCCGGTTTCCATCGCGAGCACGTATTCGCAGCCCTGCGCGAGGATGTGCGAAATCGCGGAATCGAGCGTGGGCGATTCCGCGTCGCTGTCCGGCTGCGCGAGTTGCAATAATGTGGCGTGATCGGCAATCAGCATGGTGGTCTGCGGCACGAGCAGATCGGCGAGCGATTCGCGCAGCTCGTCGGCGGACAGGACGTGTTCGTCGTCGAGTGTGAAATCGGGCGCGAGGATCAGCGGCACGTCGTCGTAGTCGGATACGACCTCGGCGATGGCGGACACGAGCTCCGCGCGCGTCGCCGCGCCGATCTTGAATGCGGCGATCGGCATGTCCTCTAGCAACATGCGCGCCTGAGTCGCGACGGCGTCCGGGTCGAGGCCCGTCACTTCATCGCAGGTGGCGGAGTCGCGCACCGCGTAGCCGGTGAGCACGGTCACGCCGTGGCAGCCCATGCTCGCGAGCGTCAGCAGGTCGGCTTGCAGGCCGGAGCCGCCCGTGGGGTCCGAGAGGCCGAAGGTGAGTACGATCGGTGGGGAGTCGCCGGTCATGGCAAAAGCGGACATTATGGTATTGGATTGCTTGATTGGATGATCGGCGTGGAGCGGACTCGTCCGCACCTCGGGCGCGTGAGCGAAGGCCCGCCCGGTCATGGCTGATTATGCGTCCTAATGCCGCCCGGCTGTTTTCTTTGCGCACTTTTTTCCGGCGCGCTAGCCTTTGCACGGTCCGCCCGCATGACGGCCGTTTCGACCGATGTCACATGGCGCGCGCATCCGGGCGGGCGGCTTGCTAGGCATCGACACGGCAACACGGTACCATCATGTCCTAATTTCAACCGACCAATCGATGCGGCATAAGTATGGAATACAGAAGCTGGATGTGCCTGATCTGCGGCTGGATCTACGACGAGGAGGCGGGATTGCCCGAAGAGGGCATCGCGCCGGGCACGCGCTGGGAGGACGTTCCGATCAACTGGACCTGTCCCGAATGCGGAGCCCGCAAGGAAGATTTCGAGATGGTTCAGATCTGATCTTGTCGTTCTGCCGCGCCGCATGACTCGCGTCATGCGGCGCGCGTTTTTTGCGGACTGCGTTCGGACACGCCGGCGCGAGTCGCGTGGGTTTCGGGCTTTGCAGCGTGAGGCAAGTTCGTTGCGGCGAACGAAGGTGCGAAGGGCGGCGGCAGGCGCATTCGTTTCCCTGCCGGCTCGTTAGCGCATACGCTTGAGGCAGGCGCAGCGAGCGGCGCGCGGTCCGCCCGCGAGGAGTTCCGAGCGCGGTGATGGCTGACGTCCGTCGCCCGCCTACGGATGATGCAATCAAACCGCGTGCGTCGGCGGCTATCGACCGCCGCGCCCGCGAACCGGCTTGTGAGCGCTTGTTATGACTTCTCGTCCCGATCTGCCCGTTCCATTCGAAGCCCTGCCCAATCCGCGCGGCGGATCGGTGCGACTCGCCGAAATGGCGCTTACCGACGCGCTGCACGCTTTTCAGCGTCAAGGTGAAACCGGCGCTGCGCTGAAGCGCGCCATCGCCGCGCTGCACTCGGCGGGCTGGCTGCCCGCGCAGCGCTTCGCCGAGGCGCTTGCGCTCGTCGCGCCGCTCGGCGAGGAATCGGGTGGAAGTCACGCGCGCATCGCGGAGGCGCTCGCGGTGTTCCGCGCGGCGGTCGAGCGCCACAATCTGCGCGAGCTGTCCTGTTCGACCGTGCTTTTCGATCACTATCGCGGGCTGCATGCGCTGCTCGCGGCGCATACGCGGGTCGCGCCGGTTTCTTACGACGATCTCGCCCTCGTCGGCCGTGCGATCGCACCAGCGACGCTGCGCGGCTTCGCGCCCGAGCGGCTCGCGCACGTGCGGGCGCACTACGAGGAGACGCTGCTCGAGCTTTTGCGCGGACCGGTAGAAGCATCCGCCGATGCGTTCGCGCGCCTCGATGCCTGTCTGGACGAACTGCGCGGCTCCGATCCCTACGACTTCTGGCGGCTTGCGTCGTCCGCGGTGCGGGCGTTGCGCGAGCGTGCCGAGCGCAACGGCGCGGAGCTTGACCATATCGCCGATGCAAAGCGCCTCTACGCGCGCTTCAATCTCGTTCTGGCGGATCAGGCGCACGCGCTGTCGTACGCGCCGCGCTCGCTCGTGCGCGCGACGCTCGCGCTGCTGTGGCGCGATTTCGCGCTTTACGGCGCGGCGCCGGAAGACACCGAACACGTGGATGTGCTGCGCGACTACGGCTTGACCGTCGCGTGGCACGTGGCGGCGACCCAGGCATCGGAAGCGGCCTGGGAAGAGGGCGCGGCGCAGGCGGGCGAAGAAGCGTCGCGCGAGGCCGCGACGCGCGATCTCGGCGTGCTGCGCGTGAATTCGGCCGCCTACGAAGACTTCCTGCAGAGCGCGGAAACGTCGATCGACGCGCTGGTCGAGCGCGGCGCGCAGGCGAGCGAAACCGGTACGGTGGACGAGGCCGCGGCGCTGTCCGCGGCGGACGCTTCGCATCGGCTGGGCACGGCGGCCTGCGCGCTCGGGCTCGGGCACGTCGCGCTGCTCGCGGACACGCTCGGCCTTGCGTGGCGGCGCGTCGCGCATCACGGCGAAACGCACGCCGACGGCGCCGAAGGCGCGACGCGCGGGCTCGACGCCATGGTGCCCGAGCGCGCCGCGCAAATGCTGCGCTCGATGCTGCATCAGGCGGCCGCGGGCATCGCGCCTTCCGAAGGGCGCGGATCGATCGTCGCGCTCACCGCGATGATCGAGCGGCCGATGCCGATCACGCGTTAATCGTCATCGCGGTCGTCGGGCGCGGTATTTCTCGCGCCCGGCTTGCGCACCACGTCATAGCGTGCGAGCGTGCGTTGTCGTGCCGCGGCGTGATCGACGACCGGTTGCGGATAATCCGCGCCGAGCGATAGCTTCGCCGTTTTGAGCGCATCGGGTTTCGCGAGCCACGGCGCGTGGATATCGCGGTCGGATAAACCTGCGATCTCCGGCACGTAATGACGGATGAACTTGCCAGCAGCGTCGAACTTTTTCGATTGCGTGACCGGATTGAAGATGCGGAAGTACGGCTGGGCGTCGCAACCGCTCGATGCGGCCCATTGCCAGCCGCCGTTGTTGTTCGAGAGCTCGAAATCGTTCAGCAGCGCCTCGAAATAAGCTTCGCCGCGCCGCCAGTCGATGCCGAGATCCTTCGTCAGAAAACTCGCCACCACCATGCGCAGGCGATTGTGCATATATCCCGATGCATTGATCTGACGCATCGCCGCATCGACGATCGGATAGCCGGTTTGCCCCGCGCACCACGCGGCGAAGTTCGCGTCGGCGGCGTCGCCGGTTTCCCAGCCGATGCGATCGTATTCCGGCTTGAACGCGCGATGATCCCCGGCCACGCCGACGTGCGGGAAATGGTGCAGCACGGAGAAATAGAACTCCCGCCAGATCAGCTCGCCCAGCCACGTTTCAGCGCCCTTGTCGCCGTGGCGCTGCGCATCGTGCGCGGTGCGGGCGAGCGCGCGGATCGACACCGTGCCGTGCCGCAGATGCACGCCGAGATAGCTCGGGCCTCTGAGGGCGGGGAAATCGCGCGTGCGGCCGTAGTCGGACATGCGTTCGCGGAAGTCGTCGAAAAGCGCGTAGGCCCCGCTCGCGCCCGCCGGAAATGCGGGCGCGAGCGCATCGGCGAAACCGAGCGCGGCCAGCGACGGAAACGCATGCCTTATGCGCGTAGGCGGCATGGCCAGCGCGTTCAGATGACCTTCTGACGCATACGGCATCAGCGCATCCGGCGTGAGCGTCTGGAGCCACTTGCGCTTGTACGGCGTAAAGACGGTGTAGGGCTTGCCGGCGCCTGTCATCACATCGTCATGATCGAAGACGGCCTGATCCTTGAACGTGAAGAACGCGATGTCCTGACTCGCCAGCCTGGAGGCGACGGCTTGGTCACGCGTCAGGGCGTCAGGCTCGTAATCGCGATTGGCGAAGACGGCATTCACGCCGCAGTTGCGCGCGAGCGCCGGAATGTCGTGAACGGGATGTCCATGCAGCACGATCAGCCCGCCGCCCGCCTCGCGCAGCGTGCGCTCCAACTCGACGGCGCTCGCATGGATGAACGGCACGCGACGATCGTTTTTGGCGAGCGGCGCGAGAATATCGCGATCGAAAACGAAGGCGCACAGCACGCGGCGGCAACGTGTAAGCGCATGATAGAGTGCAGCATTGTCTGCCGCGCGCAGGTCCCGCCGAAACCAGACCAGACCCACATCAAAGTCGGCCATCTCGCAGCGCCTTTGTTAAAATTCTGAATTATGTCCAAGACTTCCGATCGCATCAATTTGACGAATCAGTTCCTGATCGCCATGCCATCCATGGTCGATCCGACGTTTTCGGGAACGGTGGTCTATCTTTGCGATCACACCGAGAAAGGTGCGCTCGGCCTCGTCATCAATAGGCCGACCGACATCGATCTCCAGTCGCTTTTCAATCGCATCGATCTGAAGCTCGAGATCGAGCCGCTCGTCCATTTGCCCGTGTATTTCGGCGGTCCCGTGCAGACCGAGCGCGGCTTCGTGCTGCACGAAGCGGGCGAGGGCGAGCCCTATAGCTCGTCGATGAGCGTGCCCGGCGGCCTCGCCATGACCACGTCGAAAGACGTGCTCGAAGCGGTCGCGAGCGGCAAGGGCCCCGAGCGCTTCCTGCTCACGCTGGGTCACGCCGGCTGGGGCGCGGGCCAGCTCGAAGAAGAAATCTCGAAGAACGGCTGGCTTACCGTGGAAGCCGATCCGCGCATCATCTTCGACGTGCCCGCCGAAGACCGGCTGGAGGCGGCGCTCTCGCTGCTCGGCGTGTCGCGCTCGATGTTGTCCGGCGAAGCAGGGCACGCATGAGCCGCGAGGCCACGCTGCTGGCATTCGATTACGGCGAGAAGCGCATCGGGGTCGCCGTCGGCAATACGTTCACGAAGCACGCCCGCGCGCTCGTCACGGTGCAAAATCTCAGCCGCGAACATCGCTTCGTCGAAGTGGGCAAGCTGCTCGACGAATGGAAACCCGACGCCGTGGTCGTCGGCATGCCGATGCATCCCGATGGCACGCCGCATGAAATGAGCGCACTCGCCAAGCGCTTCGGCAATCAACTGAACGGCCGTTTCAACGTGCCCGTGCAATGGGTGGACGAGCGTTATTCGTCCGTCGACGCCAAGGCCGAGCTGCGCGAGCGCGGCGTGCGCGTCAATGCGCGCGGCCGCTTCGACGAGATCGACGCCGAAGCCGCCCGCGTCATCCTTCAACAATATCTCGACGGACTTGCCGACGATCATGAGTTCCATTGACGCCGAGGCGCTGTATCGCGCGCTCGTCGACCAGATTCGCTTGGCGTTCGGATCGTCGTTCGCAGAGAACGATGGCCCCGTGCTCGCGGGCATCTACAGCGGCGGCGTGTGGCTGGCCGAGCGGCTCGCCAAAGACCTGAACGCGCCGAGCTTCGGCGTGGTGAACGTGGCGCTGCATCGCGACGACTACGCGAAGAAGGGTCTGCACAGCCAGGCGCGCCCGACCGACTTGCCGTTCGATGTGAATGGCCGTCGCATCGTGCTCATCGACGACGTGCTGTCCACGGGCCGCACCGTGCGCGCGGCGGTCAACGAGCTGTACGACTA
Source organism: Caballeronia catudaia (assembly GCF_001544755.2). Classification (GTDB taxonomy): domain Bacteria; phylum Pseudomonadota; class Gammaproteobacteria; order Burkholderiales; family Burkholderiaceae; genus Caballeronia; species Caballeronia catudaia. The sequence goes on from NZ_FCOF02000002.1 coordinate 208,443, forward strand.
CGGCCGTCCGGCGTCGATCGATCTCGCGGTGCTCGCCGATCGCGGCGGGCGCGAAATGCCGATCGGCGCGCGCTTCACCGGCGGCACGGTCGATGTTCCGGCGAGTGCCAATCTCGTGCTCGCGCGCCGCGACGACAACACGTTCACTTTCACGACCGAGCCGCGCGCAAACTGACGCGCGCTCGCGTTTCTCAAAGAAACACCCGGGATTCATCATGAACATCGCCACCCAGGGCGCAGCCGGATCGGGCGCGCCGTCATCGGAAAAGAGCGCCGACACGTTCCGGTACGGCTTTCTCAAGGGCAATCCGCAGCTCACGAAAAACGGCGAGCTGAAGCACCTGCTCACCATCGAAGGGCTGCCGCGCTCGATAGTCACGCATATTCTCGATACCGCCGAGCAGTTCGTAAGTGTTACCGATCGCGAGGTGAAGAAGGTGCCGCTCCTGCGCGGCAAGTCGGTGTTCAACCTCTTCTTCGAGAACTCGACGCGCACGCGCACCACGTTCGAGATCGCGGCGAAGCGTCTTTCGGCGGACGTGCTGAATCTGAACATCAACGCATCGTCGACGAGCAAGGGCGAATCGCTGCTCGACACCATCAACAATCTCTCCGCGATGCACGCCGACATGTTCGTCGTGCGTCACGCGTCGAGCGGCGCGCCGTATCTGATCGCCGAGCATTGCGCGCCGCACGTGCACGTGATCAATGCGGGCGATGGCCGTCACGCGCACCCGACGCAGGGTCTGCTCGACATGTACACGATCCGCCATTACAAGCGCGACTTCACGAAGCTGCGCGTGGCGATCGTCGGCGACATTCTGCATTCGCGCGTCGCGCGCTCGGACATTCATGCGCTCACGACACTCGGCGTGCCCGAAGTGCGCGCGATCGGTCCGCGCACGCTCTTGCCGGGCAATCTCGATCAGATGGGCGTGCACGTCTATCACAACCTCGACGAAGGGCTGAAGGGCGTCGACGTGATCATCATGCTGCGCCTGCAGAACGAGCGCATGAGCGGCGCGCTGCTGCCTTCCGCGCAGGAGTATTTCAAGAGCTGGGGATTGACGCCCGAGCGCCTCGCGCTCGCCGCGCCCGACGCGATCGTGATGCACCCCGGCCCGATGAACCGCGGCGTCGAAATCGACTCGCAAGTGGCCGACGGCCCGCAGTCGGTCATTCTGAATCAGGTGACTTTCGGCATCGCCGTGCGCATGGCGGTGATGGGCATCGTGGCTGGGAATAGCGACTAAACATGAAGATTCAAATTCAAAACGGCACGCTCATCGATCCGGCAGCGGGCACGGAAGAACGCAAGGACGTGTTCATCGCGGCGGGCAGGATCGTCGGCCTCGGCGAGGCGCCCGCGGATTTCAACGCGGCGAAGGTCATCGACGCGAGCGGGCTTTACATCGCGCCGGGCTTCGTCGATCTGTCCGCGCGCCTGCGCGAACCGGGCTTCGAGCACAAGGCGACGCTTGAATCCGAAATGGCCGCCGCGATGGCGGGCGGCGTGACGAGCCTCGTGTGCCCGCCCGACACCGATCCGACGCTCGACGAGCCCGGTCTCGTCGAAATGCTGAAGTTCCGGGCACAGAAGCTGCATCTGGCGCATGTGTATCCGCTCGGCGCGCTCACGATGGGTCTCAAAGGCGAGGCTATCACCGAGATGGTCGAACTGACCGAAGCGGGCTGCGTCGGCTTCTCGCAGGCGGATAACCCGATCGTCGATACGCGCACGCTACAGCGCGCGCTGCAATACGCGACGACTTACGGCTACACCGTGTGGCTGCGCCCGCAGGACGCGTACATGTCGAAGGGCGGCGTGGCGGCGAGCGGCGCGGTTGCGTCGCGGCTCGGGCTGTCGGGCGTGCCGGTAGCGGCGGAGACCATCGCGCTGCATACCATCTTCGAACTGATGCGCGTGACGGGCGCGCGCGTGCACCTGTCGCATCTGTCGTCGGCGGCGGGCGTCGAGCTCGTGCGCGCGGCAAAGTCCGAAGGGCTCGCCGTGACCTGCGACGTGACGATCAATCACGTGCATCTGACCGATATCGACATCGGCTATTTCGATTCGCAATTCCGTCTCGATCCGCCGCTGCGTCAGCAACGCGACCGCGACGCGATTCGCGCGGGCCTGGCCGATGGCACCATCGACGCGATCTGCTCCGATCACACGCCGCTCGACGACGACGAGAAGCTTCTGCCCTTCGCCGAAGCGACGCCGGGCGCGACCGGGCTCGAACTGTTGCTGTCGCTGACGGTGAAGTGGGCGCGTGAAGCGAACGTGCCGCTCGTGAAGGCGCTGGCGCGCATCACGTCCGCGCCAGCCGACGTGCTGAAACTGCCCGCGGGCCGCATCACGACGGGCGCGCTCGCCGATCTCTGCGTGTTCGATGCATCGGGCGACTGGCGCGTCGATCCGCAGAAGCTCAAGAGCCAGGGCCGCAATACGCCGTTCCTCGGCTATGAACTGCCAGCGCGCGTGCGGGCGACGCTCGTCGGCGGACACGTCGCTTACGAGAGCCGCTGATCATGACGCTCGTGTTGCGCAAACTGCGGCTCGCCGTTCACCTGCTGCGCGGCATGTGGATCGTCGCGACGCGTTTTCCGCGCGCGTCGGCGCGCGAGCGCATGACGTCGAATCGCGCGTGGTCGCTCGAGATGTTGCGGCTGTCGGGCATGAAGCTCGTCGTCCATAACGACGAAGCGCGGCTCGATAGCGGCGTGCTCGTCGTTGGCAATCACATCTCGTGGATCGACATCTATGTGATCAACGCGTGGCGTCCGACGCCGTTCGTGTCGAAGGCGGAGATCCGCAAGTGGCCGGTCGTCGGCTGGCTCGCGCAACAACTGGGCACGGTGTTCGTGCAGCGCGAGAAGCGCAGCGATGCGAAGCGCATCATGCACGAGCTGGCGGAACGCCTGCACGCCGGTGAGCTGATGTGCGTGTTCCCCGAAGGCACGACGACCGATGGTCAGTCGCTGCTGCCGTTTCACGCGAACATGTTTCAGGCGGCGGTGTCGGCGTCGTGTCCGGTGCAGCCGGTCTGCCTGATGTACGAGGATGCGCAGGGCAGGCAGTCGACCGCGCCCGCGTATATCGGCGACATGACGCTCGACGCTTCGCTCAGTGCGCTCTTGCGCGCGGCGCCGCTCACCGCGCATCTGTATGTGTGCGATCCGCTTGCGCCGGGCGCGGACCGGCGCGTGCTCGCGAGCGAGGCGCAGGCCGCGGTCGATACGGCGTTGCAGCGCATGCGCGGTGCGCCGGCCGTGGTCGAAACGATGGCGGAGATGCCGCTCACTTCTTCATCGCGCAACTCACCTGCGTGAGCACGCGTTGCGCGGGATCGGCGGCCATGCGCACCGCCGATAGTTTATTGCCCCACACGCAGCCCGAGTCGAGACAGAGCACGTCGTCGCGAATCATCAGGCCGAGCGCGGCCCAATGGCCGAACACGATCGTGACGTCCTGCGTGCGGCGGCCCGGCACGTCGAACCACGGCATGTGGCCGGGCGGCGCGGCATCGGGGCCGCCGTTGTTGGCGAATTCCATCGCGCCTTCGGGCGTGCAGAAGCGGATTCGCGTCAGCGCGTTATAGATCACGCGCAGCCGATCCATGCCCGTCAGCGTGTCTTCCCACCGATGCGGCTCGTTGCCGTAGAGCGCCGCGAGCGTCTCTTTCCAGTTCGGCGCGCGCAATGCCTGCTCCAGCTCGTGCGCGAGTTCCATCGTCATCGTCGCGTCCCATTGCGGGAGCACGCCTGCGTGGACCATCAGGATGTCGTTCTCAAAATGCGCGACGGGCTTGTGCCGCACCCATTCGATCAGATCGGCGGCGTCGGGCGCGTCGAGGATGTCATCGAGCGTGTCGCCTTTCTTCGGCTTGCGCAAACCCGCCGCGACTGAGAGTAGGTTCAGATCGTGGTTGCCGAGCACGACGGTCGCGCGCGAGCCGAGCGCGATCACCTCGCGCAGCGTCTGCAATGACTTGGGCCCGCGGTTGATCAGGTCGCCGGCGAACCACAGCGGCGTGCCGGGCTCGGGCGCGGCTTTTTTCAGAAGACGCTGGTACGGGTCGCAGCAGCCCTGGAGATCGCCGAAAGCGAGAGGGGCGTGCGAGATGTCGATGCTGGAGGTGAGGGCGTCGGTCATGCAGAAAAGTGCGCGTGAAGCACCGGAGCGCGGCCTGATTGGGACATTCGGGATTATGAAACAAAGGGCTAACGCTGTCTTTTCGTACGAAAGTCCGGGACAACGTCACAAATTGCAACCTGGTGCAACCGTCGGGCGTAGCTGTATCAAGTTGTTAGCCATGTCGTTTTTGCTTTGCTCGGCCGTATAATAAACGGTTGACCGGAACTGGGCCGGACCTCGTACGCATTCGGGGCTGGTCAGAAGCTCCGCGCAACTGCGGGGCAGCACGGGCGCACATTCTTGGTCTGCGCGTAAGGACCTTCAATTCTTGAGACTGTAGGCAGCAGAAGAGGACTTTCATGATTCTTGTGACAGGCGGCGCCGGATTCATCGGCGCAAATTTCGTTTTGGATTGGCTCAAAGGGTCTGATGAACCCGTCCTGAACGTCGACAAGCTGACTTACGCCGGCAATCTCGAAACGCTCAAGCCGCTTGCAGGAAATCCAAAACACGTCTTTGCGCGAGTCGATATCTGTGATCGTCAGGCGATCGACGCGCTGCTGGCCGAGCACAAGCCGCGCGCCATTCTGCATTTTGCTGCTGAAAGTCACGTCGACCGCTCGATTCATGGTCCGGCGGATTTCGTACAGACGAATATCGTCGGTACGTTCACGCTTCTCGAAGCCACGCGTGCTTACTGGCAGGCAATGGCACCGCAGGAAAAAGCCGCGTTTCGTTTTCTGGCGGTTTCCACTGATGAGGTATTCGGCTCGCTAGGTTCGGAGGATCCGCAGTTCTCGGAAACCACGCCCTACGCGCCCAACAGTCCCTATTCAGCCTCCAAGGCGGCGTCGGACCACCTCGTGCGAGCCTACCATCATACTTATGGTTTGCCGACGCTCACCACGAATTGCTCGAACAATTACGGCCCATATCACTTCCCGGAGAAACTGATTCCGCTCGTTATCACCCGCGCGCTTGCTGGCGAGCCGCTGCCTGTGTATGGCGACGGAAAGAACGTGCGTGACTGGCTCTATGTCAGCGATCACTGCGCGGCGATTCGCCGCGTGCTCGAACAGGGAAAGGTGGGCGAAACGTACAACATCGGCGGCTGGAACGAAAAGGCGAACATCGACGTGGTCAATACGCTGTGCGATCTCCTCGATGAATTGCGGCCGAAGGAGAACGGGTCCTATCGCGAACAGATTTCCTTTGTGAAGGATCGGCCGGGCCACGATCAGCGCTACGCGATTGACGCGCGCAAGCTCGAACGTGAACTCGGCTGGAAACCGGCGGAAACGTTCGAAACGGGTCTGCGCAAAACGGTGCAGTGGTATCTCGGCAACCGCGAATGGTGGGAGCACGTGACATCGGGTGAATATCGCAGGGTGGAGTCGCTTGGGAATGAGTAAGGGCGAACGGACCGCGCCCGTGATTCTGATCACGGGCGCGGGCGGGCAGGTCGGCACCGAGCTAATCCGCGGCATGAGTTTGCTGGGGCGCGTGGTCGCCGTTACGCGGAGCGAATGCGATCTGGGCCGGTCGGAGCAAGTCGAGTCGATGATGAACGAAGTCGGGCCGGCCGTGATACTGAATGCGGGCGGCTACACGGAAGTCGATCGCGCAGAGAGTGACAGCGTGATAGCCCATCGCGTGAACGCGGAGGCGCCGGGTGTTCTCGCGCGTGCGGCGTCGAGAATGGATGCGCTCCTGGTGCACTACTCGACCGACTACGTATTCAGCGGCGAAAAGGCCACCGCCTACACCGAAGAGGACGAGCCCAATCCGTTGTCCGTGTATGGCGAAAGCAAGCTGGCTGGCGAGCGCGCCGTCATGGAAGCGGGCGGCAAGCATTACATTTTTCGTACGAGTTGGGTCTTCGGTCTGCGCGGCGCCAACTTTTTGAAGTCGATCGCGCGAGCCGCACGCACGCGCGACGCTTTGTCGGTCGTGGCTGACCAGTTTGGCGCGCCAACGTCGGCGGCGCTCGTTGCGGATGTCACGGCGCTGGCGGTGCGGGCTTATCTGCGGGACGACCGTCCGCTTGCGAACGGCGTCTATCATCTTGCGGCTTCGGGTGAGACGAATTGGTACGATTACTCGCGGTTCATCGTCGATACGCTCTCGCGCGCCGGCGTGCCGATGTCTACCGCCGTCGATGCCATCCGCAGCATCGGGGCAGCCGACTATCCGACCGCAGCGCGCCGTCCGGCCAATTCGCGGCTCGATACATCGAAGCTGCGAAAGGCATTGGGCGTGGAGTTTCCCCAGTGGGAAGCTGGCGTTCGAGACGTTCTGCTGCAGATTGCCGCGTCGAAAGACGTTCTGCAATGAGGCGAGCGTTCTAGTGTATTGGAGAAAATAAACATGAATAGAAAAGGAATCATCCTCGCCGGTGGCTCCGGAACGCGCCTGTATCCGATCACGCGATCCGTGTCGAAGCAGCTTCTGCCGGTCTACGACAAGCCGATGATTTACTACCCGCTGTGCACTCTGATGCTGGCGGGTATTCGCGATATTCTGATCATTTCCACGCCGCAGGACACGCCGCGCTTCGTCGAAATGCTCGGCGATGGTTCGCGCTGGGGGCTCAATCTCCAATACGCGGTGCAAGAGCGACCCGACGGTATTGCGCAGGCGTTCATCATCGGGCGCGATTTCATCGGCAGCGACCCGTCCGCGCTCATCCTCGGCGACAACATTTTCTACGGTCACGATTTGCAGATTCGCGCGCAGCGAGCGGCGGCGCGCACTGAGGGATCAACGGTTTTCGCTTATCACGTCCAGGATCCCGAACGATACGGCGTCGTGGAATTCGACTCGTCGTTCCGTGCTTTGTCGCTGGAAGAAAAGCCATCCGTGCCGAAGTCGAACTACGCGGTGACCGGCTTGTATTTCTACGACAACCAGGTCTGCGACATCGCTGCGAGCATCAAACCGTCCGCGCGCGGCGAACTCGAAATCACCGACGTGAATCTCGCCTACATGGCGAAAAAATCGCTGAACGTCGAAATCATGGGCCGCGGCTACGCGTGGCTCGACACGGGCACCCATGACTCGCTGCAGGAGGCGTCCGTGTTCATCGCGACGCTGCAAAAGCGGCAAGGGCTGATGGTGGCGTGTCCTGAAGAAATCGCGTTCCGCAACCGCTGGATTTCCGCCGAAACATTGCAGAAACTCGCCGCCGAATTGTCCAAGAATGGCTACGGTCAGTATCTGCAGCGTGTCTTCAAGGAGTCGGTCGCATGAATCTGAATGCCGTGAGCACGGAGATTCCGGAAGTCGTCATTCTTGAACCAAAAGTATTCGGCGACGATCGCGGCTTCTTCTATGAGAGTTTCAACGCGAAGCACTTCGAGGCGGCCACTGGCCTGAAGCGGGAATTCGTTCAGGATAACCATTCCCGGTCGGCGAAAAACGTATTACGAGGCTTGCATTACCAGACGCAGCACACGCAGGGCAAGCTGGTGAGGGTAATTGCAGGCGCCGTGTTTGATGTAGCGGTCGATATCCGCAGAAGCTCTCCGACGTTCGGCAAATGGGCGGGAGTGGAGTTATCGGCGGAAAACCGGCGTCAGCTGTGGGTTCCGGAAGGGTTTGCGCATGGTTTTGTCGTGATCTCTGAGTTCGCGGAGTTTCTCTATAAAACCACTGATTATTACGCGCCGGAATTCGAACAGTCCATTCGCTGGGATGATCCGCAAATTAATATTCGCTGGCCGGCCGGCATTGAGCCGATTCTTTCGAAGAAAGATGCGGACGGCTCTTCGTTCGCCGGCGCTCAGCTGTTCGATTGACAAGATCTAAGGAGAAGCGTGTGGCTATTCAATTGTTCGTGCCGAATTTCCGTATCGACGAATGTCTCGCAGAAATCCGGGAATGCCTTGAAAAAGGTTGGACAGGTCTGGGATTCAAGACCAATCAGTTCGAAGAGGCGTGGAAGGCCTACACCGGCTTGCAGCATGCGCATTTTCTGAGTTCGAACACGGTCGGGCTGCATCTCGCGATCGAGCTCTTCAAGACCAAGTTCGGCTGGGCCGACGGCGACGAAGTCATCACGACTCCGCTTACCTTTGTCTCCTCGAATCACGCAATCCTGTACTCGCGGCTCACGCCCGTGTTCGCGGACGTCGACGACTCGCTGTGCCTCGACCCGGACAGCGTAGCGGCGCGCATCACCGACAAGACCCGGGCGATCATTTTTGTCGGTATCGGCGGCAATATCGGCCGCTACCATGAGGTGCTGGCGCTGTGCAAGGAGCGCGGCATCAAGATGATTCTCGATGCGGCACACATGGCGGGTACGCGCATCGAAGGCCGGCATGCCGGATATGACGCGGACGTGTCGGTGTTCAGCTTCCAGGCGGTGAAGAATCTGCCCACGGCCGACTCCGGCATGATCTGCTTCCAGGATGCGGACGACGACGTGCGCGTGCGCAAGATGAGCTGGCTCGGCATCAACAAGGACACGTACGCGCGCACCGCGTCGCAGGGCGCGTACAAGTGGATGTACGACGTCGAAGAGGTTGGCTTCAAGTATCACGGCAACTCGATCATGGCCGCGATCGGTCTCGTGCAGCTCAAGTATCTCGACGGCGACAATGCGTACCGTCGCCAGCTCGCGACATGGTATGAAGAGCAATTCGCCGGACAGTCGAAGATTCGACTCGTCAAAATCGCGAAGAACTGCGAATCATCCCGCCATTTGTTCCAGATTCGCGTGAAGAATCGTGACGAACTGATGCTCGCCCTGAACGAACACGAGGTGTACCCGGGCGTGCATTATCGCGACAACACTGAATATCGCATGTACGCGAGCGGAAAGGGCCAGTGTCCGAACGCGCATCTCGCGAGCTCGGAAATCCTGTCGTTGCCCATGCACATGCGCGTGACCCGCGCGGATACGGAGCGGATCACATCCCTCGTCCGTCAGTACGCCGCAGAATGAAGCAAAACCACGCGCCGTTCGAGCTCGGTGGCGTGCGGCTGCGCCTTCTTGCCGAAGACGATCTTCGAATCACGCTTGCATGGCGCAACCGCGACGGTGTACGTCAGCAGTTCAAGAGTTCGGCCTTGCTGGAATGGGAGGCTCATCATGCGTGGTTCGTCCGCTACAGCGACAAGGCGGACGATCTGGTCTTCATCGTCGAAGATGTCCTGACGGGCGCGCGAGTGGGTCAGGCGGCCATCTATGCCATCGATCGCGACAAGCGAACCGCTGAAATCGGGCGGTTCGTCGCAGCGCCCGAATTTCAGGGAAAGGGATTCATGCGACGGGGTATCGAAGCGTTGATGCGCTTCGCGGCTCACGAGCTGTCCCTCACGTCGGTATACCTCGAAGTGCTCGACACCAACGCCCGCGCGAAGCGCCTTTACGAGACCCTCGGTTTCGTAAAGACCGATTTCATCGACGGACTCGCGCGAATGGAGCGAACTATTTGATGATTACATATAACAGCGCGAGTTCGCGCCCGACCTTTGGGGAGTTTGTCAGCGCGCTGAAACTGTGGCGCGTGTGGCTTCATATGGGTCTGCAGGACGTAAAAAGCCGATTCCGCAGCTCGTTCCTCGGACCGGGCTGGATTCTCGTGAATCTGGCCGCCATCATCGGCGCAATTGGCATGATCTACGGGCGGTTGTTTCATCAGCCGATGAATGAGTTCCTCCCATTTCTGACGCTGGGCCTCGTGACCTGGGCGTTCATCGGCTCCTCGCTCACCGAGGGCTGCAACGCATTCATCGTCGCCGAGGGCTACATCAAGCAGTTCCCGTTTCCCAAGACCATCTACCTTTATCGGGCGATGGTGCCGTACATCATCGTGTTCGCCATCGGGCTCGGGGTGTTCTTCGTCTGTGCGGCGATCTATCAGCGTCCGATGGGCTGGGGCGCGCTGTGGGTGCTGCCGTGCTTCGTGCTTTTTCTCATCGTCAACTTCTTTCACCTGGTGATCGTCGCGCATATCGGCGCGCGTTTTCGGGACCTGCCGCACCTGCTCGGCAGCGCGATTCAGATCGCGTTCTATCTGACGCCGGTCATGTTCACGGTAGCGATGCTCAAGGACCGCGGCCTGGCGTTCGTGTACATGGTCAATCCTTTGTACTACCTGCTCGAGCTCATTCGATATCCACTGCTGAACAGCGAAGCGCCTCCCGCGGAAGTCATCTACGTGTCCATCGGTTACTGCGTGGCGGCCGGACTCGTCGCGTCGCTCATTGTCAAGAAGATGTCGCACCGGATCGTCTACGTGCTATGACCCAGGAACTGAAAATCAGTCTGCGCGACGTGGGCGTGCGCTTTGATGTGTCTGCGCGGCAGGACAGTCTCAAATCGACCATCGCCAACGCGCTGCGACGAAACAAGCAACGGCCCGAGCGGCGCATGATCCACGCGCTCAAGGGCGTGTCCCTGGAGATCGAGCATGGGGAGCGTGTCGGACTCATCGGGCTGAACGGCGCGGGCAAGAGCACGATCCTGAAAGTCATGGCGGGCATCTATCCGCCGACTTCGGGAGAAGCGCGCATAAGCGGCCACGTTTCTGCGATGTTCGAGCTCGCAACCGGCTTTGAGATGACGCAAACCGGCTGGGACAACATCCGCATTCGCGGCATGCTTCTCGGACTCACGCCGGCGCAAGTGGAAGAGCGCATCCAGCAGATCGGGGAATTCTCGGAACTCGGCGAGTTCCTCGACTATCCGGTCAAGACGTATTCGGCCGGCATGTTCATCCGGCTGGCCTTTTCAGTGTCAACGGCGATCAACCCGGAAATTTTGCTGCTGGACGAAGTCATGGGCGCGGGCGACGTGCAATTCGCCAACAAGGCAAAGCGTCGCATGCATGAGTTCATGGAGCAGGGAAAGATTCTTGTGTTCTCGAGCCACAGTCTCGAAATGCTCGAGGCCTTCTGCGAGCGCGTCATCTGGCTGCGCAAGGGGGAGATCGTGATGGACGGCCCGTCGAAGCATGTACTCGGTGAGTATGAGCGCGCTGCCGGGCAGTGAGCGCGAACCAACGGCCGTGCTGCCCATGCGGTTCGGTGCAATGCGGAATACGTCTGGCTGGATCTCCGATGAAATTTGAAACTCTGATTCGCGATACACAATGGTTTGCGGCGCGCGAAGAGTCGACGCCGGACGTGTCGGTTCTCCTGTCCCTGTCTGAAGGGGGCGCGCAGACGGCGCGCCGTGCCGTCGAGTCGGTTCTCGCGCAGACGCTCACCTCCATTGAATTGATCGTAGCCGACGACAGTGGCGATGCGGCGGTAGCCGAATATTTGCAGGGTGTGCAAAGTCTCGATCCGCGGGTCGCGGTATTGCGTCACGTCAAGCGCGTTGGCATCGCGGCGGTTTGCTGGAATGAAGCCTTCTTTCGCGCGCGGGGCGCATTCGTGATGCTCGCGCGCGATGAGGACGAATTTTGTGCCGAGGCGCTTGAGGGTTTGCTGCACGCGTCGCGGGAAAACCCTCGTCAAATCGCGTTTGGCTATGTCGAGGTGGTTTCTACCGATCACCCCGCCGGCGAACGCAATGCGTCGAGCGCAGAGCAGCGCGCGCAGTCGATGATCATGCTGCGCGTCGCGAACTTCATCGCCCGCAACGCGGTGCTGATCCCGCGCCAGGTCTTCGACGCCATCGGGCTGTTCGATCCGCACGTGCTTCTTTCGTACGCATCGGACTGGGATTTTTGGCGTCGCGCGTCGGAGCGCTTCGAATTCAGGTTCACGGACGTGCTCGTGAGCTTCAGCCACGCGGGCGCGGCGCTCGGCGGCGTGCTCGACGTCGATCGCTGGGCGGTCGAGGAATGGATGCGCACGGAGCGCAACGCGCGCCTGACGACAAATCGCATCGGCGAATACGACGTGCATTCTCCCGATCCGAGTCACGGACGCGCGACGCGCGACGCCTGTGCGGCGGCCGCGCGTGCGCACGGGCACATTTCCATGGACACGGCCGCGCCCGCGCGCGATGACGAAGGTTATGTCCTCGTCGTTTCCGTGCAATACGACGCGTCGGCGGCACTTTATTTCGACATGCTGCCGGAAGCGCTGGGGCGTCGCGTGCGCGTGGTGCCGAACGATCCACGGCGCTATCTCGACGCCCTCGCGCGGGCAAGCATCCTGGTCGTGTCGCGCGCGCTGCGTGCGTATCAGCCGTGGACCGACGCGGCGAAGGCACTGGGCATCCCGACGTATTACTTTCTCGACGACAACATGCCGCTTCTCCAGGAGATCGGCGAAGCGAGCATGAACGGCGAGGATTTCGGACGCAAGGCGTTTCAAGCGGACCTCAAACGCTTCGATGGCGTGTTGCTGAGCAGCCTGCCGCTCATCGACTTCTTCCGCCAGGAGAATTTCCACGAGCATCTGCATTACTTTCCGGTAGCAGGGCGCATCGGCGACGAGGAGCGCGCCCGTATCGGCCAGGCCGCGAGCAAGGATGCGGACGAAATCGTGCTCGCGTTCATGGGTGGTCTCGCGCGCTCGAAGGTCGTGTGGGAACTGATCATCCCGTGCCTCGAGCGGCTCACGCAAGAGGGCGCGCGCATCCACTTTGTGGCGCCGGGGCTTAACACCGACGCGGACACGCTGAAGCGTCTGCCGGCCTCGCTGCGCGTGACGCTGCTGCCGTGGGATCCGGGCTATGCGTATGTCGTGCGCCGCTTCGCGCGTTTCAAACCGGACTTCATGCTGCTCGCAGGCAATGACACGCCGAACAATCCGTTCAAGACGCGTCATCCGCTTCTGACTGCGAGCCTCATCGATGCGGTGCCTGTCCTGCCGAAGCTTGCCCCGTATCTCGACATCGAACCGGATTCGATTGCGCTCGTCGTCGAAGAGCCGTTCGAGAAGGATGCGTGGGAGAGCGTGCTGAGGCGCATTGTCGAAGGACGGGTCGACAGCGAGGCAATCAAGCGACGCAACCGCCAGTATTGCGACGAAGCCTTCTCCGGGGAGCAAAACGCCGACGTCTTGCGCGGCCTGATCAGCAAGGCGGGCGGCTTACCGTCGTGGCAACTGCAATATCGCCGGCTCGCTTCGCTGCCCCTCGTGCAAGACCGCATCGGCCTCGGCGGCTCCCGTGACGAGCATGCCCTGCAGCGCAGCGCGGAGGAATTGCTCGCGCTGCGTCGCGGGCGGCGGTATTCGTGGCGGCATCGCATTCTGGCGCGGCCCTCGGACCTCTGGAACGGCTGCGGTACGGCGTTCTGGCCGCTGCAGCAGGACACGCTCAAGTACGGGTGGAAACGGCGCGGCGGTTCGCTCGAGATGAGCGACAGCCTGCACGACCGCCCCTATTACACATTCGACGTGCCGATGCCGAAGGGCGAGTTTGGCGGCGTGGCCCTTGCTTTCACGGTCGATGGCCTGAAACAGGGCCGCGTCTCGGTGGAACTGATCGCGCCGTCGGGCACCGTTGCCGGGCGGGCCACGCGAGATCTGAAACGGCTTGATTTGTCGCAGCCAGTCGAATTCACATTCGATCCGGTGACCATCGAGGAAGCGCAGACGTGGCGTCTGCGGCTGCGCTGCCGTTCGGCGACACCCGTGTACGTGTACGAACTGGTCAATCGACGCTGGCTGAACATGTTTTACGGCATGCCCAGTCCGTTCATGCAACTGCTCGCGCCGAGGGCGCGTCATGCGAAAACGGCGAACGCCGGCGGGACGGCTGCGATGGGCGCTGGCGCGGCGACGCCGCCTGTGAACGTGAAGCTGATCATCGAAGGCGACATTCCGACGAATCAGATCATCGCGCGCGTCATCGAGGAAGCGCTGGGCGACGAGGGCTCCGTCGAGCCGCTCTTGCTCACCGACTTCACGCCCGATGTCGTGCTCGACGGCGGGCTGGTCGTCTTCAGCCGCATATCGAGTCCGGCAGCCATTCCGATGATCGAATGGATGGACATGCACGGCGTTTCGTATCTGTACTACATCGACGACAATTTCTGGGAACTGACCGGTGATACCCCGCTCGCGCAGTACTACCAGTGCGAGCCGGTGCGCGAAACCCTGCGGCTTGCCATTCGGCACTCGAAGGGCGTAATCGTCAATTCGCCCTTGCTCGGCGAATACATCAAGAAGCGTCATGCGCGCGCGCGCGTGCAGGTGCTCAATGCACCGTTCGATTTTTCGCTGGTTCGTCAGGTCGAGCCGCGAAACAAGGCGCCGGGAGAAGTGCGCATCGGCTTTGCCGGCAACGTTTCGCGCGCGGCCGACTTCGTCGAGATCATTCCGGCGTTCGAGCGCCTGCTAGACAAATATCCGAACGTGACGCTGGTTTTTTTCGGCTATTGCCCGCCGGAGCTCGTTGGACGCGAACGCGTGATCGACGTCCCGACCGTCAGGGACTACGCCGAATTCATCGCGTTGAAGGAGTCGTACGGACTCGATATCGGGCTCGCTCCGATGGCCGATACGGCCTCCAATCGGTACAAGACCAACAACAAGTATCGCGAGTACGGCGGGCTGCGCGTGGCGGGCATCTATACCAACATGTCGCCGTACAAGGATTCCGTAGCGCACGGCAAGACCGGCTTGCTGATCGAACACGACCCCAAAGCGTGGTATGACGCGATGGAGCTGCTCGTCACGGACTCGAGGCTGCGCACCGACATCGCGAACGCCGCATACGAAGACGTGGCTGCGAATTACGCGCAACACGTCGTTGCATCGAGATGGCGGGACACGCTCGTCGGTTTCGCGCGCGAATACCGCACGTTCGCGAGCGTCGAGATGCCGAGTACGTCGACCAAGGCGCGACTCTGGGCGCGCAAGACGGCGAGCCGCATCCGCTTGCGCTCGCTGTTGCTCGTGAGTCGCGCCAGGACGATGCTCTCCGCACCGCGAACCGATCCCTCCGCGAAGGCGACGGATGAGTGACACGGATGCGGTATTACAGCGCGGTCGTTCCGGAAATCGGCCGCGAGTATCGGCAGTCATCGTGACGTTCAATCCGGACCTGACGAACGTCGTCACCATCCTGGAGTCCGTGCGTCCGCAGGTGGAAGGCATCGCGATAGTCGACAATGCTTCGGCGGCCGGAACCGCCGAAGCGCTCAGGCAGATCGCGGCTGAGCGCGACTGCAAGTTCATCGGACTGACGACGAACGTCGGTATCGGGGCGGCGCAGAATCGCGGCGTGAGCGAGTTGATTTGCGGACTGTCGGCGGCGACGGACAGTGAGCACTTCATCCTGTTCCTGGACCACGACAGCGTGCCGCAAGGCGACATGGTGCGGGAACTGCTCGCGACCGATGCCCGCATGCGCGAGAAGGGGGTGCGTGTGGGCGCGGTCGGGCCGCTCACGCTGGACAAGCGCACGCATACCGACGGGCGCTTCATGCAGGAAGGTCGATGGTGGATCCACCGCCGGACATGCCGCGCCGACTGTCGCGAGATGAAGGTCGATTTCCTGATTTCCTCCGGCACGCTGATTCGCGTAGATGTATTGAAAGACGTCGGCGGCATGAACGAAGGATTGTTCATCGATCATGTCGATACTGAGTGGTGCCTGCGGGCAGTGCATTGCGGTTATGCGCTTTTCGGCGCGTGCCGTGCCCGTCTCCTGCACACCCTCGGCGATGCGGTCGTGCGCGTATGGATGGGGAGGTGGCGTGAGGTCTTCGTACATTCGCCGGTGCGTGACTACTATATTTGCCGAAATACCGTCGCGATCGTCCGGAACATTCCCATGTCGCTGGCATGGCGCACTTTTCTTATCGTGCGCCTCATCCTGACGATCGTGTTTTTCGGCGCTGTCGCCGCGCCGCGAATCAGGCGTCTGCGGCTCATGGGAACCGGACTCTGGGACGGAATCGTGGGCCGTTCTGGAGCGGTGCGTAATCCCGCCGTTCGTAAAAGACAGTAAGGCAGCGAACGGTGAGTTGAGGGCCGTAAACCCGTTCCCATCTTCTGCAGAAAGTGCGACAGATTTCCGCAGGCATTTTGGGGCGCTCATTTGGGCGAAGCTCACGGGTATTTTGCGCAATAGGAATGCGTCTCGATTTTTACAGAAAAACGAAGACCGAATTGGCCCTTAATGGTAGTCGCCGCGCGTGTCAAGATTCGTTTCTTAACGGCTTTGGCCCTTTTCAAGGGGGTGGTTTCGGTGGAAATTGCCCCCCAGTTGTGAGATTATTTGGCGTTTCCGAAATATTCTCAGCGCTATTTGCTGCGCCGAACGCATTTTGTGCGTCTGTCGTTATATTCAAAATGCGACGCATGCTTCTCCGCCACTTTGGCGACCGGTTTTCGGTCGCCGCAATAAGGGATGGGTCTCGGCTGACCGGCTGGGCATCGCGTCGTCGCTATATGAGTCTTCCGCAAGAACGGGATGCAGCGCAGGCCGCGCGGTGCGCTCAGGGCGCAGTCACGTCGAGTTGTCGAGCACGTGGTCAAAGGGTCGCCGCTCGTCGTGTCCCGGTGCCAAACCCGGTTAAATGAAACACTATGCGTCAGCCGACTTACAACTTTCTACCTTGCACCTGCTGTGGAGGCCGTCAATTCGCCCCGTTCGCCGTCAGAGCGGATGGTGCGCAGGTCATGCAATGCCGGACGTGTAGTCTTGGCGTCGCGGAAGGCGTCCGCACGAAGGCGGCGCCTTCTGAGTCGGTCAAGCGGTCGGAATGGATCGAGCGGCTTCTGGCGCTCGTCGGCGGCCCTGTCCGTCGAGGCGATAACGCGGCCGCCGGTGCAGACGCGGTTGCTGGACTGACAAGCATCGGGGCATCCTGCACTCGTTCGCCGGCGAATGCGGACCTGGAAGGCACCCGTCGCGATCTCGACGGTGGGGGGCAGATCGTCGACGAAGCGCAGCCTGTGACGAAAGAAACTGATTCGGGGAACGACGGCGGCATCATCGTTTCGACGGGCGTGCTCGAGCATGCCGACGAGTTCGGCGCTGCTTTCGGACGACTGGTAGACAGCATTCGGCCAGACGGCATTGCACTGCTGAGTCTCGCCACGCTGCCCGTGCTGAAGGAACACCGGCCTGCTCCGCTCCAACGCTTCTATCCCACCACCGCTTGCCTTCAGCGCATTGCTGCCGAGCGCGGGTGTCAATTAATTCATGCCGAGTTGCCTCAAGACCGCTATTTACCTGCTTTCGTCGGTTTTCTGACTGCGAATTCCGACTACGTTGGACGACTGCGAAGTGTCTTCGACAAACTGCTGTCCACAAATGCAGAGAACCTTCGGCGCGAAGAACGGCTGGCGCGGCTACATTTCAACGCGAATCATTTGCGTCACGCGGACAGCCAGTTTGTCGACGATCTTGCGCACGTGCATCAAGCCGAAATAAGCCGTGAGCTGCTTGAAAACGCCGCGCGTTTGTGGGCGTCGGATCTGCATCTGCTACGCGACAATGCCGCGCAAATCGAATCGCTCAAGACCAGCCGGGACGAGCAGTCCGATCGCGCGCTGCGATGGGAGCAGTCGTGGCGGAAGAAGTCGGAGCAACTGGAAGCTCAGACGGGACGCCTGGCTGCCAAGCTCGATGTCGCTGTGCGCGACGGAAAGTTGAACGTCGCGCAGGCGAATAGGGCGGTTGTCTATGAGATGCAGCGGTCGTCGTTGCTCGAGGCCCGCGCGAACGGCGCTGAACTGCGGGCCATTCAGGCGGAACAACGGCTGCTCGCGGTGTTCGGCGAATATGAGGCGATGCGCAATAGTTCCTTTTGGCGCCTGACT
Organism: Caballeronia catudaia; assembly: GCF_001544755.2. GTDB lineage: Bacteria > Pseudomonadota > Gammaproteobacteria > Burkholderiales > Burkholderiaceae > Caballeronia > Caballeronia catudaia. Next base: position 226,270 of record NZ_FCOF02000002.1, read on the forward strand.
GCGCCGTTGCGCAATATCCTCATTCGGCATCCGCAGATCGCACGACGCGCGCGCCAGTTCGCACGCGTCATGTGGTGGACCGCCAAGTTGAAGCTGCGCGCGAACCTGCGCGAGGTGAAGCGTCGCCGGCTCGCATTCGCCGAAGAGCAGGCTGCTGCGGCGCGTCTTTCGGCAAGGGGCGACCTGCCTGCGGTGAAGTTGCTGCCCGTCGAGAATTTCAGCCCCGAACTGCAAAGCGAAGTGCGCGGTCTTGCCTGGCCGCCGGAGCGGCCGCTCGTCAGCGTGGTCATTCCATGCTTCAACTACGGTCATCTCGTGCGCGAGGCGATTGCGTCCGTAGAGGCTCAGACCTTTCAGGATATCGAGATCATCGTCGTGGAAGGCGGCTCGACTGACGCCCAGTCGCGGCAGTACTTCGAGTCGCTCATCGAAGGCGCATCGGACCGGGTTCGCGTGCTGTTGCAAGACAAGGCACAGCGTGCCGGCGCGAATCGCAATTACGGCATCAGCCAGGCGCGTGGCAAATATGTGTGCTGCCTCGATGCGGACGACCGGCTCGCTCCGACGTTCCTCGAGAAGGCAGTCTTTCTGCTCGAATACTACGGCTATGACGTCGTCTCGCCCGGAATGAAATACTTCGGCGAACGTAGCGACGTTTTCGCGCCGATCGAGCAACCTGATCTGGGCAACCTGCTCAAGGCAAACTCCGTCCTCACCTGCTCGGTCTATTCGCGCTCGCTATGGAAGGCGGCCGGCGGTTTCCGCGATTCGGACCCGCAATACGGGCACATACACGAAGACTGGCTTTTCTGGACGCGTCTTGCCGCGCTCGGAGCACGATTCTTCAATTTCCGGGAACCGTTGCTGTTGTATCGGACACATGGCGAGACGTTGAGCAGGGGCAGCTCGGTCATAGACAACGAAACGCAGGCGCGTTACGTCAGCGAGTTCAACGCGGACGTGCTTTCGCCAGATGCGCTTGCGGCCTCGCGGCAGCGCAGTTTGCAAGATCGCCGCGCGCCGAGGCCGCTCGACAATCTGCTGCGCAAAGCGATGGCGGACGACCAGCGTCCAGCCATCGTGCTGACGGTGCCGTGCCTCATTCTCGGCGGCGCGGAGCGTCTCTTGAGCAAGATCGTCGGACATCTCGCCGGGCAGGGCTGGCGCATCATCATCGTTTCGACGGTGCCCGTCGACGCGATCCATGGGGACACGACAGACTGGTTCCAGCCGTACACGAGCGAGATCTATCACTTGCCGCGATTCCTGCCGCAAGATCGCTGGAAGGACTTCGTCGACTATCTGTTCGCCACCCGTCATGTCAGCGTTCTGTGGAATGCGGGCAGCATCTTCTTTTACGATTATCTGCCCGCGCTGACGCAGCGGTTTCCCGGCCTCAAAGTTACCGATCTGCTCTTCAACACCGTGGGCCACACGGCGAACAATCGGCGCTATGCCAACGTGATCGACCTGCACTTCGTCGAGAACGACGAAGCGCGTCAGTGGCTGATCGAGGCGGGAGAAGCGCCAGAACGGATCAAGCTCATCCCGAGCGGCGTCGACCTCGATGCTTTCCGTCCGGCGACGAAAGATCGTGTGCTCATTCGCGAACTCGGCGCTCCGGAGAGCGCGGTTCTGGTGGCATTCTCGGGACGTTGGGCGGAAGAAAAGGATCCGCTCGCGGTAGTGGAAATCGCTAAGAGAATGCCGGCCGATTTGCCCGTCACGTTCATCATGCTCGGCGCCGGCGCATTGGAGAACGCCGTGCGTGATGCTGCGCAGAACGCCGGGCTTGCACCGGAGAGGCTGATCATCGTGGGACCGGTCGACGACGTGAAGCGGTACATGGCCGCCTGTGACGTGCTGCTCGTTCCGTCACGTGTCGATGGACGGCCCAATGCCGTGATGGAAGCGCTCGCGAGCGGCGCAGCAGTCGTCGCGTCCCGTGTGGGCGGATTGCCAGAGATGGTGGAAGAGGGCGTCACCGGATATCTGTGCGAACCCGGCGATTACGCGGCGTTCGCCAACCGCGTTCATGAACTCGCGATGAATCCGAGGTTGCTCGGTGAGTTCAAGCGCAAGGCGCGCAGCTACGCCGAACAGCGTCTGGACATGCATGTCATGCTGGACGCTTACGCAGCCGCGTTCCACGGGCTGCTGACCGATGTGCAATTCCGGACCGGCATGCCGTCGGCGTCGGACCTCGAGGGCTGATATGAATCCCGTCAGGATCGTGGGCGCCGGGGCGCTGGGTCGCGAAACCCTTGCCGCGTTACGCGCGCTCGGCGAAGAGGTCCAGTGCTTCCTCGTGGAGCCGGGATTTGCGGGCGAGCCGGTTCGCGGTATCGCCGTCCGCGAGATCGCACAAGGCGCAGGGGTCGCGCGAGACGACGCGCGCTACGTGCTTGCGGTCGGCGTCAACGACGCTCGCCGCAGACTGATGCAGGCGCTCGGCGAGCAGGCCGATTATGCGAGCGTGGTTCATCCCGCCGCGACGATCGGGCCGTACGTCGAAATCGAGGCGGGCGCCATGATCATAGGGCGTGTGAGCATGACGACCGACATCAAGATAGGTCGGCATGCGCTGATCAATCCCGGCTGCAACATCTCCCACGATTGCAGCGTCGGCGACTTCGCGAGCCTCGGCCCGGGCGTGTCACTCGCCGGCAGGGTGACGATCGAAGAGGGCGCGAATCTCGGCGTCGGCGCGGTGGTCGCGCCCGGCGTCGTCGTGGGCGCATGGTCGACAGTGGGGGCGGGAGCCGTCGTGATCCGGAACGTCGAGCCTGGCGCGACGGTAGTGGGCGTTCCCGCGCGCCCCATCGTGAGACGCGAGCCGCAGGGCGCATGAGCGGTTCTGGCGAACTGCGCGCGTTCGTTCATGGCCGCGAGGTTCGAGCGGCCACCTGATAAGACATTGAAGACCGAGCATTCGCTCGACTATCGATACAGAGCAAACATGAGTACCGAAAAGATCAAGGTTCTGATTCCTCAACTTCCTCTCGCGGATGCAATCCTGCCTTACATGAGGCGTATCGACGAGAAGCGAACCTACAGCAACTACGGGCCACTCGCGACCGAGTTCCGCGACCGGCTGGGCGTGCTGACCGGCGCGACGGGCGTGACGATCACGAGCAACGGCACGACGGCCATCGAAGTCGCGCTGCGAATCCGGGCTCGCCCGGGCGCGCGTTACTGTCTGATGCCTTCCTATACCTTCATCGCGAGCGCGCATGCGGTGTGCAACGCGGGACTCACGCCCTATCTGCTCGACGTGTCGGAGCGCACGCTGACGCTCACGCCCGAACTCGCGAAGGCCGCGCTGCGCGATCTCGACGAGGAGCCGGCGGCGGTGCTGGTCGTGAGCGCGTTCGGAGCGCCGCCCGATCAGGCCGCATGGCGATCGTTCGAAGAAGAGACAGGCGTGCCCGTCGTTTTCGACGCGGCCGCAGCGACGACGTCGATCAAGTCGGTGGGTAAGCAGCCGTTGTGCGTCAGTCTGCACGCCACGAAGGCGCTCGGCATCGGCGAGGGCGGCGCGATACTGTGCTCGGATGAAAGCCTGATCGAGCGAGCGACGGCGATCACGGGTTTTGGCTTCCTCGGTGCTGAGCGGGTTTCGGCTATCCGGGCCGGCAACTACCGCATTTCCGAATACGCCGGCGCGGTCGGCCTGGCGGTGCTCGACGCCTTGCCCGAACGGCTGGCGGAATTGCAGCGCCTCACCGACGGCTACCGGGCGCGGATCGGATCGGACAAGCAATCGCGTTTTCAGGAAGGCGTCGGCGAGAGCTGGCTCACGATGACGCTCAACGTGATCGTGCCGCCTGATGCAGTGGCGGCGACGGCGAAGCGCCTCGACGAAGCGCAGGTCGAATGGCGCCGTTGGTGGGGCTTCGGCTGCCACACGCATCCCGCGTTCGCCGACGTGCCGCGCGCCGATCTGACGACCACCGAAGCGATTTCGCAACGGGTCATCGGCCTGCCTTTCCACAATCTTCTTTCTGACGCCGATCTGGATCGAATAGTTCGGTGCCTGCCATGAGCGATACGCCTCTCCTCTCCTACATCGTTCTGTCCTACAACTACGAGCATTACATCGACCACACCATTCGAAGCATTCTGCGGCAGACCGTGCAGGACTTCGAGATCGTGGTCGTCGACGATTGCTCGAAGGACAACTCGGTCGAAGTCGTGAAAAGCTTTCGCGACCCGCGCATTCGTCTGCTGTGCAACGAGCGCAATCTCGGCGGCGCCGGAAGCTACAACCGTGCCGTTTCCGCGGCGCGGGGCGAGTGGCTCGTCAATCTGGACGCAGATGACTGGATCGCGCCGCACAAGGCGGAAGTTCAACTCGAGTTTGCGGAGAAGCATCCGGAAATGGATGTCATCGGAAGCTATGTTGCGTTTCTCGATGCGGACGGCGCCCCGCACCCCAACGCGGAAGTGCTCGAAAACACGGTGAACCAGCCGCATGATTTCGGTCGCGTGGACACCTGGGTCGGCACCAACAATCTTTGTCGCTCGTCCGTGATGATGCGGCGTTCGGCCCACATGCGCATCGGCCTGGACGATCCGAACATGGCGCGGGCGCCCGACTACGAACTCTGGACGCGCGCGCTGCGAGAAGGCTGCGGCATCGCCACCGTGCCGGAAAAGCTCACGTACCTGCGGCTTCATTCGAGCGGCGTGACGCACGCCGACCCGCTCGGCACGTTGCTGGAACTTTCCTATGCGATGCTGCGCAATCTGATGCCGCTTGCCGAGAAGCGCTCGTTATACCCGACAATCCAGCGAATCCTGGCGTGGGTCTGCCGGAATCCGGAAGTGAGCCGCCTTGCTCCGATCCAGCGCTATCGCTTGATGGGCATGCTCATGCAGGCCACGGAGATCGGTGATTTCGCGAGCTTCAAGGCTGCGCTTTCGAATCCCGAAAACGACGAGAAATGGGCGACGTCAGGGCGCCGCGCAATGGCCATGTTCATCGACGGCGCCGGTCCGTATCAGGACGTACGCACGCTTCAAAGGGAAGTCGCCGCGCAAGTAGCCGCCGCCGAATACTGGCGACAGACCGCACAGAACTGGGAGCGCGAATATATGAATGTCGCGCGCGCTTCCTGAGGCTGTGGCTTCTCAACTGAGATCGGGACCCTCGCAAAGAATGGTTCGATCTTCAGCCACTCTAGGTTTGCAGCAATGAACAAGCCAAACATACTCGTCCTGCTCCCGTTTCTCGTTCAGGGTGCACTGTCCATCAACGTCATGCGCACGATGCGAGCCCGCGGTTTCGAAATCGCCATCGCTTACTGCGACGACGCGTCGTCGGTCTACAAGCCGGATGCGCTCGAGGACTTCGCTGCCGACGGGTGTGCCATCAATCTGATCAACGCGAATCTCCCGCAGCGGCCGCAAATGCTGCTGAAGGAAATCGATGACCGCCATATTGATCTGATTCTGCAGATTGGCGCGAATGATCTCTATCACCAACTGCCGTATATCAAGGAGCGCCGCCCGGGCGTGCGGCTCGTCGATACTCTTTACAACGAGTTCGGCCACACGGTTAATCACTTTCTCTACGAGAATTGCTACGACGGAGTCATCGTCGAAAGCGAGTACATGCGGCGCTTCGTTCAAAGCTCCTCGCTCAAGCCGGACCCGAACGTCGTAGTCGTGAACAACGGCGTCGATCTCGAGAAGTTCAGCCGCTCGAAGCTGCGCGTTGCCGATCGGTTGCCCGTGGTGGGCTACATCGGGCGCATGTCGGATGAGAAAAATCCGCTCGGATTCGTGTCGATGGCGGAGGCGCTCGTCGCGCGCGGCCTCGACGTGTCGTTCGAACTCTACGGCGCCGGAAACCAGTCCGATGCAGTGCGTCAACGAATAGCGGAAAGCGAGGCGCGCTCGCGCATCAAGTATCGGGGATTCATCGAGCACACGCCCGAAGCGCTGCACAATCTCGATGTGCTCGTCGTGCCGTCGAAGTTCGACGGACGACCCAACATCGTCATGGAAGCGAACGCGTGCGGCGTGCCCGTGATCGCGTCGCCGGTGGGCGGGGTGCCGGAAATGATCGAGGAAGGACGAAACGGCTATCTTGCCTTTCCCGGTGACACGGTGCGCATCGCGGAGCATCTGAGCGAATGGATCGAGCATCCCGAAGTCTTGCAGCGCCTCAAAGAAAGCTCGCTCGAACTCGCACAGAAACGCTTTAGCCGGGAAGCGATGCTCGACGGGTACGAGCAGGCATTTCGGAACTTCGTGAATCAGCGCGAAAGGCATTAACCCGATCACGGAAAAAAGCACGGGCGGTTGGACCGACACTTCTCGCCTGGTAAGGAACGCGCGGCTATCGGACGTTCCGACGGATCACCGTTCTCAACGGCGTACCATGGCGCCGGCTCAGTCCGTGGGATAACCTCTTTCTCGGAAAGAATGCGAAAGGCGCGGTCTGTAACAAGGGGCAACTCGACAGAAGGCTGGCCCGCAACGTGCTCCGATCCTGCGGAATGAGCGGGCAGTCCAGTCGATCTCTGGGGTTGAATCAGATGTCGCTCGATTGTTTTTTCTGAGCCGGTAGCGAGTGTGTTAAAAAGAAAAGAGCTTTAGGCTTTCCTTAAGAATCTGATCGAAAAAGTCCGATGACCGATGTCAAGCAAGAGGTGTATGCGCTCGTCACGACGACGCGTGCATTGTTATTGATCGAACTTAGTTCGAAACGCGTCTCTCCCCTTGAATGGGATCGAGGGGAATACTATGGCGTATCGTGGTTTCCGCGAAGCGAGCATCTCGTTCTGACCCATTCGCTGGTCAACAACGCGGAACTGCTGGATCTGACGGCATATGCGCAGTCCGAAGTCGGCATTTTGTCGATCGGCGATCGGCAGACTCAGGGCTTTCTCTCACAGCCTCACCAAATCGTGTGTGGCTCTGACGGCCGTGTGATTTGCACGAATACGGGTCGGAACGCGATCAGCGTGCTGGATGTCGCCCGACCGGATATCGTCCAGGAGGCACGCATTTCATCGGCGCGCTGGGATCGGCTCGATCCGCAGCATGTCATCGGCGATCACCTGAATTCGGTGTTCGAAAAGGATGGCCGGCTATACGTCATTGCGCACGGGCACGGCAACGGCTCGGCGCTCGCCATCTTCAGTTATCCCGACATGAATGTGCTGAGTGTCGAGCCAGTAAAGAATCGCACTGGCCTGCACAATATTTGGGTGACCAGCGAAGGTCAGCGCATCGCTTGTCATAGCGAATCCGGATCGTTGATCGAACTGAATTCCGATGCCGTTCTTTGGGAGTCCGGCTGCCCGATATACACTCGCGGCCTCGCCGCGACGCCGGATTTTGTACTCGTCGGCGAAAGCGAGAAGTCGTCCCGGGAGTTGCGGCGCGCCACGATGAGCGGGCTATGGATGCTCGACCGCAAAACGTGGCAGCCTATCGATTTTTTCCAACTGGGACCCTATGGCGGAGTTCATGATGTTCGGCTCCTGAATGTCAGTGACGACGCGCATCATGGCCATGTTTTCGCCGGAACGGAAGCACTTCTCGCGAGAGACAGGGACAAGGAACGAGTGGAAGGCCGCATTCGGGCGTCCAAGCGCTTGCAGCGTTCGAGAGAGGTGTGGAAAGAGTTCAACGTGATTTTCGGCACGCCTAAAGTTGGCGCCGATGAAGCGTTGAGGGTCGATCAAGACCATCTCTGCCTGATGACTCGGAACGGCACGGATTCGAACGTTCCGAGCGAGTTCGGATTCGAATATGCTCTCAATGCAGAAGAGCCGGGCGGTCACGTATCCGTGGTCGCATATCGAGGCATGGGCTTTGATACTAATATGGTTGCCGTGCTCATTCAGGGTGCCAACGAACGCGAAGGAATCGTATCCCGGTGGGTGCACGACGGCCAGCGCTGGGACGTCCAGAGTCTGGAGCCCCTATCCGGCATGCCACTGGGTGGGCGGGTTCGGGTGGTACGAAGTGAGGATCGCGTACAGGTCCTTATCGAGGGGCGCGCAATTCCGGACGAGTTTTTAGAGGGCATGGATGGACAGCTCGGTATTCGCTGGAGTGGCGCTGCCTTGTTGCCAACCGACTGAGGGGCACACCGTTATCCGATCTGCCGGCTGGCGTCACTTGCCGGCTCGCGCGGGTTCCAGATGCGTGCGTTTCGAGGGGCCGCTTGATACCGGTACGAATCAAGCGCTGCACCCAGATGAGCGTGCGGCTGTTTCGGCGGCAAGAGGCGCGCGTGGCAATGTGCGTGTGTGTACTGATAGGTACGCGGGAAAAAATTGGAGCCTGACGCTTCAAAGTTCCCATATGCGTGGACGTGATGAGATTTCCGGATCCAAGTCAAAGGGCCATTCACAGTGAACTTGCGCTACCGCGACCTATTGATCATTGACGAGATGTTGCCGTGTGACTTCTCGCCTTTCCGAACCCTCGAGTACGCGCATTATCTGACCTTTTTCAGGTCGTCGGCGCTTCTTTCGACTCAAGGGTGGCACGCTTGGGTATCGAATCTCGGCTTTGACGAACAACTTGCGAAGAGCGAGTTGGATGAATCCATCAAGGCAAAAATCGAACGGTTCTCCTTGTTCGCCTCGATAGTCCCGAAGCTAGCTTACGTCACGTTCCTGCACAACGCCTGGCAGGTTTTTCCGCATCTCACGGAACGCCGTATCCCGTTCGTCATGCAGCTCTATCCAGGCGGCGCGTTCGAGCCTAACGTGGCGTCGAGCGATGAGATGTTGCGCAAAATCGCACACTCGCAGCTATGCCGCAAAATCATCGTGACGCAAAAGCTTTCGCGGGATTACCTGCTGGAGAAAATTCATTGCGATCGGTCGAAGATAGAATTTATCTACGGTGGAGTTTTCAACACGCGCGATGAGTTCGATTTTACGCGCGACAAGAAACTCTGCGGACGGGATAAGTCCACAATCGACATTTGCTTCGTAGCGCATCGCTACGGCGACGATACAAAGAAGAAGGGTTACGACAAGTTCGTAGCCGTCGCCAAGGCCCTGAGCCTGCGGTTTGAGGCCGTGCGTTTTCATGTAGTGGGAGACTATACGCCGGATCAGATTCCGCTCGAACATGCTGCTGATTACATCACATTCCACGGAAAGCAGCCTGGGAGCTTCTTTAAGGAGTTCTACCCGCGGATGGATATCATACTGTCCCTGAACCGGCCGTCCGAACTGCATGAAGGTGCGTTTGACGGCTTTCCCACAGGCGCATGCATGGAAGCGGGCTTCCGCGGTGTGCTCAATTGCGTGAGCGATCCATTGAACCTCAATGTCGCGTTTACCGACGGCGAGGACATCATGCTCGTCGATCTTGATATGGATAAAACCATCGAGAGGTTATCGCGACTTATTGGCGACCCAGGCAGACTCTACGATCTGGCTTACGCAAACTGGCGGCGGTTCCTGGAAGTGTTCGACACTGACCGCCAGTTGTGGGCACGCACGCGTATCATCTCGGAGGAATTGCTCAATACTGAACCGTTGATCGTGCGTCCCTTCCCGCAGACGAGCCTGATGGATTCCAGAGTTTTAGAGCGCATCCGGGCAGAGGGGGCGGAGGCGTTTGCCGTTCAGAAGGAGGTGTCGCGTCAGTTGGATGCAAATCTTCAAGACGCGCTGATGCGTCACGATAATCTGGCGAGCGCCTATGCCACGCTCGCCAAAGGATTCGAAGCGGTGCGCGCCGAAAATGATTCACTGTGTGAGCGTCTCAAGACGCTGCTAGCGGAACTCGATGAAGTGCGCTCGAAGGACGCCGAAAAGTCGTTGCAATTGCTGGAACTGACGCGCGCGCTGGAAGAGCGCAAGCCAGCAGCGGGAGTGCTCAATGCTGCAACCGCTGATCTGGAGCGGCAGAACGAAGTCATGCCCGGTGGCAGGTTGGAACGTGCTGCCCTTGGTATGTTGCGGTCGCGTTACGCCATGTCGCTTCGCACGGCGGTATCGCGCGTGGGCAATCGTGCATTGCGCTCGCAACAGAAAAAGAACAGGGTCATCAAATGAACGAGGACGCCGCGGCTGGTTCGCTTCGAATGAAAACGTTTGGGCCTGACGACTATGCCGTCATTCTGACCTGTGGTGACATTGACAAACACAAGCACAGCGAATGCTTCAGCAATGAACTCGCACCCGCGTTTCTCGCGGAAGGTTTGCGCGTTCGTAGCCTCGATTACTTACGAGATGTCCGGCCGGTGACCGAGGCGATTCGTGACGAGCATTGCGTTTTCTTTGTTTGCTTCAACGGTTTTGGCACAGAACTCCTGCACGCAGCGGGCCAGCCCGGGACACTCGAATCGGTGTTCGAACATTACGGCAAACTCGTGTTCGATTTCATGCACGACTGCCCCATCCACGAATCGATGTCGCACCAGATCGATTCGGTCGGCGAATTCCGTTGGCTGCTCTCCACCGACTATACGTACGCCCACATCGCGCGGATGCTCGGGGTGAAGAACGTGCGAGCGGTGCCCAGTATCACCTTTCCGGAGACGATTACCGACCCGCAACGCCCTCACGCGTTGCGCAGCATCGACGTTCTGCTTCCAGTCGGCCTGTCTCGTTCCGGCGAGGCCCGTGAGCGGTACACTCACGCGCGCAATCACAAAGAGCGGGTCTTCCGAGAACTCTTTGAGAGCGTCGTCGAAGCCTCGCTCAAGAGTCTGAAAGTCGATCCGCTCGTGGAAATCCTGCTCGCGTGTCAGGAGGCGGGAGTTCACACTGACATGCGCGATCTCGACATGCGTTTCTTGATTACCTCCGTGCTTGACTACGTCAAGTTTGAGCGACGCGACCGTCTCGTCCGAGCCATCAATCACTTGCCTGTGACAGTTATATCGGACTACGACGTAAAGGAGTTATACGCGAACACCCGTCTAAAATCGATCGGCCAGAGATCGTTCCCAAGCTTGTTGCAAACGATGAATGACGCGAAGTGCGTAATTTGTCCGCTGCCGCATTACACGGGGTTTCATGAGCGCGCGCTTGCCTCGTTCACAGCGGGCGCGGGCGTGATCGCCGGGCCGAACGAGATTCTGGAGACGCATTTTGTTCAGGGCCGCGACATGCTCACCTATCAATCCGAGGATCAGCTCGTCGCCATGCTCGAAGATGTGTTCGCCGGACGGCTCCAGCTCGATGCTATGGCGTGTCACGGACGCGAGCGTGCGCTCGCGCGTTTTCCTTCCATTGCGATTGTCGAAACCATTATCTCCGTGTGGCGTCGCTCGACGTGACGCGACATGCGACATCGGCGATGGCTCAAGCAAGAATTATTGATTTTCTATGAAATACGATCAGTTTGTTCACCCAAGTAGTTCTGACCTCGTTCGTCATCCAGTGCCCATCAGCCGCGATCAGCGCGAGGGGAAGCAAGGGCATCGAGGACAGGTGGTGTGGTTGACGGGACTACCGGGATCGGGCAAGTCTACGATTGCCTACGCGTTCGATCGCCATCTGAGTAGTGAAGGAATCGCGTCCGTCGTGCTGGACGGTGATGCGCTGCGCCTAGGTTTATGCTCGGACCTCGGCTTTTCGTTCGAAGACCGCAATGAAAACGTCCGTCGCGCGGCGGAAGTCGCCAAGCTATTCCTGGACAGAGGGATGGTCGTCATCGTCGCACTAGTTTCGCCGCTGCAAGAAGCCCGAGAGCAGGCCAGGCGAACGGTATCCACAAGCGACTTTCTGGAAGTGTTCTGCTCATGCCGTCTGGCCGTCTGCCAGCAGCGCGATCCCAAAGGACACTACGCAAAAGCCAAGGCAGGTAGCATGAAGGAATTCACAGGCGTGTCGTCTCCTTATGAGGCGCCGCTCGCACCCGACATCATTCTCGACACCGAAACCGAGTCTGTGGATACCTGCGTGAAGCGGCTGGGCGGCCTTGTGCTCGAGCGTATTCGCTGCTGATCGTAAAACCTTCTGGCCTCGAAGCGCTGAGGCTCGGAGAGAACGGTCGCCCCCGATCCGCCGCCCCGAGCCGTCTGCGCAGAAAAGCCGATCTCTGCAAATGTAGACTATCTGCGCACTTCGCTAAAGGAACGAAGTGCGCGTCGCTGCGCACATTGGATCGCGGTTCAACTTGGCGAGTTACGGGCAGCGCGCTAACGTGCCATGTCTTCCCATTGCGACACGATAATGCTGGCCAGGCGATCGGGGGAGAAGCGCTCGCGGGCAATTCGCTCCCCATTGGATGCCATCGCCTGAAGGTCCAGTTGACCCGACAAAGCACTATCCAGCAGGCTTGCAAGATGCTCTGGATTCCCGTAGGTCAACATATCGCGTCCTTGCCAGAAATTCGTTTCAAGGACCTCGTTTGGCGCGGCGAAAATAGCTGCGCCAGCAGTAAATCCCGCCAAGGCGCGTTCATGGAATCCGGTGTAATGAGGCAACGGACACAAGACTATTTTTGAATCGCCCATCGTGTCTATCAGTTCAGGGAACGAGCGGTGCTGCACGAACGTCAGCTTCGAACCGGAAAACCGGTGCGACACATCGCGATCGGAAACGATCGTGACCGGTAGCCCTGAAAGCGCTCGTACCAGCCTGTCGCGACGGGCGAACTTGACATAGTCGAGAACGGCCGAGATGAGAAAGCGGATATCCGGATTTCGCAAATCCACGGCGATATTCCCGTCCTGACATGCGATGAGCGTTTGCGTCAACGGATCCACTGTCAAGTCATCGACTGCAATCGCGGTCACGCTGTCGAACAGTTCGCGAAAAAGCCTATCCCGATACGAGACCGGCGATCTGAACCTGTCGATCACGACTTGCGGATCGCAAAGACCGACCGGGAGCAGTATCTCGAAGGATCGGATAGCGAGCGGCTTTGTTTTTGCCGGAACTGCTTCTGGGAAGGTAATGCTCGGCACGGTTCGAACGCTTCTGGCGCCAAGCATCCGTGACAGATGTGCGTACGAATAGTCCGTGAAGAGGGCCTTGCGGAACTGTCCCACCGAATTGAACTGATGCTGCATCGTCTCGTGCACAGGGCAATCGTGCATGAGATCGAACAACGGCTTCCGCCACAGTTCAAAGGCCGATACGAGCTTGCCGGGCGTTCCCGACGCGTGCACCAGCTCCGAGCCGAAGCCGTTGAAGCAGACGAAGAACTGGCAGTTGTCGTCGCGCATGGCCTCGGAAATCTGGCGTATGTCACGGATGTAGTCGAGCGACAACAGTTGCACACCGAGCGAAGAAAACGCTTTTGTCAGCTCTCGCGCAAAAGTCTCGTTGTGCTTGTGCCGGTCGATATCGTTACGAGTAAGTATGACCGCGTAAGCGCCGGCAGGACTCGAGCGGACGGCGCTCATGGAAAAGGTAGATACTGCTGTGGTCATGTCTGCTTTTCGTTTTGGACAATTGAGTGTTGACCGCCAAGCCGCGAATAGCCGGCTCGGATCGACATTGCGGACCTTGATCTAAGTAGTCGGAGCAGGCCTTTCTCGACTCGTCCGGACGGCGCTGCATCGATCAATTCCTGAACGATGCGGTTTGCTTTCTCGTTCTGAAGCAATGCCTCGAGCTCCTTCAACTCCATGTCTGCATGGAGGCGCGAAATGGTCCCATCGAGCGCATCGATCTTTTCGCGTAGCGCCGTGTTTTCAAGCCTCAATGCTTCGAATCCTTCCGCGAGCATCTTGTAATCATCAAGCAGGCCGCTGTGTTTCTTCTCGTAGTATTCAATGACCTGGCTATAGTCGGCCCTTAGCGCCTCGTAAGCGGTCGCAACGGTATGGTGTTGCGCCTGCAAATTCCGATAGTGGCGGTTCGCTTCTTCGATCTGATGCCGCGCTCCGTTGTCGCCAAGTTCGCTATCCATCATGCTCCGATTCGGCGCCGGACGAACAATGAGATACTCGGGACGCAGAAGCTCGGTCGTGATTATTCGAGTGCGGCGCCACAACTGATAATCCGTGTCGAATACAGCGAGGAATTTCTGCCAGTTTGCGTAGGCGACGTTGTACAGACGTTCGGTGTCGCCGATTAACTTCGACAAGCGTTCGATCGTTTTCTGAGTGTCCAGGTCCACCAAAACGAAGTCCACGTCATCCGTGAACGCTACGTTGAGGCCCAACGGATCGCTGATACAGTTCAGCACACCTCGAAAGCCCGCCTCCATACATGCGCCGGTCGGGAATCCGTCGAATGCGCCTTTTCTATCCTCGGTCGGCCTGTTCACCGACAGAATGATGTCCATGCGCGGATAGAACTCGCGGAAAAAGGTGTTCGGCTGCTTGCCGTGGAACGTCATCGTTCGTTCCGCTGCACCCAAGGGGATCTGATCCGGCGTGTAGTCTCCCACGACGTGAAAGCGAACTTGCTCGAACCGCTCGCTCAGCGCTTGAGCGACTGCAACGAATTGATCGTATCCCTTCTTTTTCGTGTCGTCGCCATACCTATGCGCCACGAAACAGACATCGACCGTATCTTTGTGTACGCCGTAACGCTGTTTGTCGCGAGAAAAGTCGAAGTCATTGCGCGTGTCGTACACGCCGCCATAGATGAGCTCGATTTTTGCCGGATCGCATTTGATTTTCTCGAGCAGATAGTCGCGTGAAAGATTCTGCGTAACGATGATCTTGCGGCACAGCGGTGAGTGAGCGATCGCCATGAGCCTTTGGTCGCTCGTCTCCACGTTCAATTCGAATCCGCCACCCGGGTAGAGCTGCAGAATGAACGGAATGTTTCGCTCGGTGAGCGCGGGAAGCATTTGCCACGCGTTATGCAGGAACGTGATATAGGCGAGCTTCGGGATCGTGTCTTTAAAGAATGTGAACGGATGAATGCGTTCCTTGATCGACGGATCCAACTTGCTTGAAGAAAGTTGATCTTCAAAGCACAGATTCGATGCCCAGGAATGCCACCCTTCCGTGCAGATCAGCTGTGCCGTATCGAAATGAGTCAGATAATGCGAATACTCGATCGTTCTGAAAGGGGAGAAGTCGCACGGAAGCATCTCGTCCACGATCAAGAGATCGCAGAAGCCCGGCTCGCGGCCTACGTTTGATTGTGTCATCACGGTAATGTGAAAATTGGCGTTTCGCACGACGCCTATTGATAAAGTCAGAGCATCGAGACATCTTGCTCGATCAGGTCTCCAGCGGGCAATCTTTCGTGCACCTTTGGGGCATGAGTCGCAATCGGAAAACAGGCGACGATCCGGTCGATATCCTCGGCGCTTAGCCCATCATGGCAGGGCACGCCGATGACCGTCGGAGCGACCTTATTGGTGGAGTCAAGGCCGAAGCTTGGGCAATCTGCAAAGGCAGGATGCAGATGGCAACCCAGGCCCCACCACCGACGCCACTGAATTTTCTGAGCGTCGAGTTTTGCGATGGTCGCCTGAACGTCTTCCGGTTCGACAATGATATTCAAGCTCATCGTGACCCAATCGCCAGCACCTTCTTGCAGGCGCGCACGACGGCCCGTCGCTTCGATCTTTGTCCGGTATGCGAGAGCGACGTTTCGAAGCATGTCGACCTTTGCGGGAAGTGCATCGAGTGCCGCCAGGCCCACAGCCGCTGCATATTCTGAAATACGAAAGTTTCCACCGCGAATGGCGGACGTGCGCTCCGCGCCCATGAAACCGAAGCCGGTCATCGCGGTAGCACGCTCGCTGAACTTCGGGTCGGAACTCAGAATTGCGCCGCCTTCACCGATGCCGAGTACCTTTGTGGCGTGCAGACTCACGCAGACGGGAGCATCTCCAACGTGCGAAAGGGCCGTCACGGCCGCGGCTGCGTCGAACACCACCGGAATTCCAGTGCGGGTCTGGAACCTTGCCCAGCTTTCCTGATCGATAGGCGCGCCGAATGCGCTGATCACCAGGACGACAGCCGGTAGTTCCGGCAGTTGCGGCAGGGTTGCCTCCACGATCTCCGGCGTAAGGACGAGCGACACGGGATCGATGTCAACAAACGCTGGAGTGAGGCCTACGTTGCAAACGGCATGAGCGCTTGCCACGAACGTGAAAGAAGGCATGACACAAAGTCTGCGATTCGGCAATGCCCTGAGACGCAAGGCAATCTCGATAGCAGACGTGCCGTTCGATGTCAAAGTCACCGAGTTTGCACCCGTCAAGCCGCCCAGTCGTTGCGCAAACCCGGTCGCGAGCGGGCCGAAATTGCTATAGACGCGTGCCAAATCGATGCGACGCAAGTACGGTTCTATTTGGTCGACGGAGGGAAGCGAAGGAACGAGTACTTTAATCGGTAAATTTGACATGGATTTTTCTAAAAATTACAGTCTAGGCGGGATTGTACTCGTCTTGGCAGTGTTTTCTTGCTTATATGCAAGTGCTTCAAAAGGTTTCAGTCATGCCGGTTTAAGCTCGTACGGCGGGCGCCGATCGGTCTCCGGGAGCGCGACCAGCGCCGAACCGAAGGCAAATGATCGGGGACTCCGGATAGACTGCCGTTGAAACGCGGATAAGGCTACGTTCGGTAAGCAAGTGTAAATTGAACGCCGAGTTGTGCTGTAGCTCTTCGCAGTCGGGGAGACGTAAAACTACATTCCGCTCCGTTTTGCTGTCGTCGTCACCCACGACATCGCTGCGCACGGCCTGTCGACAATCACCCGAAAAGGCTTCGAGAGATCGGATAAGGAATTTTCGTTTTCAGACAGATGCCTGATGCCGAGGGCCGGCCGACGCTCGCTCGGATAAAACCTCTTTCCAGAGGCATGCTTCCGACGCCATAGGGTGTGTTGCGAAACGACCGAGATGAAGCAAAAAGCGTCCTCTTGAAGTAGTCGGCCGGTTCGTTTGCCTTCTTGTGGCGCAGAAACCTACCGGGCCGATGAACGGGACTTTCTCGCCAAACGTTTCCGGCGATCGTTCCCCTCAGCTTAGGTCGCCATCAACATTGTGAAGCTCAGCCTCCGTTCAGCTCCGCCCTCCCGCCGAAATCCCTTGCCAGTGGCCCCGCTGCGCGGCGGCGAGTGGCGCAAAGTACCTCGCCAGACAGAGCGCATAAACGATCGATACTGCGGCGAAATAGCCAACATTGCGCGCCCTGAAGAACAGAATCAGAACCGCGCATGACGCGAGCACGAGTTCAACGCGTGGGCCGATCGCCGAGAGACGCGTCTCCGACCACTCCAGCGTGGTGCCGAAAAGAACAGCAAGAGGAATCAGCAACGCGACGAGATGCACCGGCTCCAGCATCGGCGAGGCGACGAGCATCGTCGTGCAGGCGAGGGCGAAGTCGATGCGGCGGTCAGCATGCTGGCGATATACCAACACCACCGCGATTCCGCACACCACGACCGCAGTGGCGAGCCAGATCGCGCCCAGCACAGACTGCGAAGGTGACATTCCCGCGAACTTCGACAACGCCTGAACCGCGCCCCGCAGTGAGTTGTTGGCGGGCGCACCGCCGAGCAGGAGGTTCTGCGCATTGAGCCGCGGCATGTCCGAGACGAGGTAATGCAACATCACCTGCAAACCGAGCTGCCATGCGGTGAAGGCCGTAATCGCCAGGGAAGTCACTGCGGTCGCGATCGCAGTGCGCCACTCGCGGCGCAACAGCAAGAGACCTGCGATCGCGAGCGGCGTCACCTTCAGTACGATGGCCGTACCGAGAAACAGGCCAGCCAGAAAGTGATTGCCGCGATCGATGAAGAAGAACGTCGCGACGATCAGGAAGAACAGCAACTCGTTCGACTGACCGAGGTAAAAGTCGTCGAGCAGGGGGCGGCTCAGGAGGGCGATCGCCACGATGAGCAGTGGCACGGCTCTGTTCTCTCCGCGGTAGGCCAGCTTCGCGAGCATCGCCACGCCGGCGCCGAACAGCACGACGGAGCCGAGCGCCCACACAGCTTTTGCCGCCAGCGGCGACAGACGGGCGAGCGGCGAGAACAGCAGCGCGAACTGCGGCGGGTAGCCATAGAAGACGTCCTCGCCCGTGTTGCGTGCGCCCATCGACCGCAGAAACGCGACGAGCGCGTCGTGATCGTAAAGCTGTGACAGATCGCCCGGGTGCTGCAGCACCTTGGTGAAAGCGTACAGGTAGTAATTGAAATCGCAGAACAAATCAGCCGGGTTCGCGCGGAAGTCCGCGTAGAGCGAGCGCGGCACACGTTCCGCAAGGAGACATGCTGCGAGCACCAAAAGCACTTTTGCGATCGTGCCGAGGCTCAACGCCGACTTGCTGGCTATCGTTCTGGAAGACGACATAAGAATGTCCTCGGATTGGAGCCGCCGGTCAGTACATAGCTGACGCGCGTGCATGGGCGTATTGCGAAAGCCGTTGCAGTCAGGCGGTGTTCGCGGTGGGCGCGTACAGCAGCACGACACTGGCGATCAGGAGCGTGGCGCCGGCGAGCGTGCGCATGGACATCGCTTCGCCTGAGAGCGCGCCAAAGACCATGATCTCCAGAATCGTCACCGCGACCATCAGGGGATACGCGATGCTCAACTCCATGCGCCTCAATGCGAGCGCATAGAGCACGAAGCCCGCGCCGTATGCGCCGATGGCTGCGAGCCGGTAGGCGAGCGGACGCGCGGCCATGCCGAACAACAGCGCTTCGCCGTTACCGGGCAGCTTGCCGGCGAAGCGCAACAGGATGCTGGCGAGCGCGCTAAAGGTGCCGCTCAATACAAGAGTGATATACGACATGACGGAAAGCGTTGAGAGTCATATCGCGGCGACCACCGTCGCCACGCAAAGACTGATGACGAAGCAGCAGATTACGGGAAGTAATTTGTCGTATCTGTGCGCTGAAGGACACACCGACATCGCACTTTCAGGCATGCGCGCACGAGCGTTCTATTCGAGCCGGCGGGCGCTTCGCACGAGGCAACGCTAGTGCCCCGCGACTTCGCTTCACCTCAACGCAACGCCGAAGCCGGTTGCTTATCAGCCTTGTCGCGGAAAGGTCCGGTCCAGTACATCAGACCGAGAACCGCGAGTACGCCGCAAAGCATCCACGAACTGCCGAGCCAATGGTCGGTGACGAAGTACGATGCAGCGAGAGCCGCCAGAGCAAGCGATTTGCCTTTCGACGGCCCAAAGCTCAAGATCGCAAACATCACCGCAAGGTACATGGCCGGCATGATGCCGTAGTGATGCTCCCATGCAATCGGCGACGCGACCGTGAAGGTCAAACCGGCGATCAGGAAGTCGAGCAACCCGGGTTTCGAATCCGCACGTAATGGGAGCAACAGCGCGGAGCCAATCAGCGCCGCCGAGGACAACAGCGTGCCGGCGTAGACGATCGGATGGAATGCCGGAAAGCCGTGCGCCTGCCAAACGCGAGGCTCGGCAACCGTGTGTAACAGCCGGTTCAAAAATCCATTGACCGATTGATTGGGCATGTACGCTTCGCCCGTTCGTGACAGCTCCCGCAGCACGTGAAGGTAGTCGATGTGATTCTGCAAACCGAACACGGCCAGCGACAGCACGCCGCCCACTGCAATCGTGACGAGCATGCCCACGCAGAAGCGCCATTGCCGCCGCAACACGCCCCACAGAATAAAGAGTGCGAGTTGTGGCTTGCACAAGCAGATCAGTCCAATCAAGACGCCCGTCAGTGCATTTCGCCGGAGAACATACGAAAGCGCCGCCAACGCGAACAAGGCGTTGATCCAGACCTGCGCCTGTCCTAGTCTGAACGCCATCAGGATAGGGAAAAACGACAGTGCCGCGAGCCCGCCGAAGATGCCCCAATGCCAGCGCAATCCGGCATGGTTCGCCGAACGGCTCGCCAGCACGAACGCGAATGCCCCCGATGCGATCACATTGATCAGCATGACGAACCAGCCAATGCCATTCAGGAGGGCGTCGGTCGGATCGATCCCGAACGAATGCAACGCATGAAGCGGCAACAGACTGCTAGGGGGATATTGGAATTTCACATGCTCGACGAAGAACAGCTGCTCGAATATCCTGCCGCCCGGATGTTGTTCGAACCACGCGAGCGCGCCGCGCATGGGCATCCACGAATCGTTGCCCGCCAGCGATGGCGATGCGAAGAACTGCAACCACCGCCGCATGAAAACCGCGGTGGGATAGTAGTTGTCCTGGTGCGTGACGACGCGGTCGATGAACCAGAGCGCGACATCCGCGATCGGCGAGATGACGAACACGAAGAGCGCTGCACGAAACAGTTGCGTTCGCGCCGGTGTCGTCGCGGATCCAGCCTCGGCAGGCGCTGCCTGAAGCCCCAACGTTTTACGGGAATACATGGACACGCTCCTTGCGCATGGTTCTTCCGTAGAGTCTCGGTCACAAGCGACTCAGGCGGTGCTCGCGGTGGGCGCGTACAGCAGCACGACACTGGCGATCAGGAGCGTCGCGCCGGCGAGCGTGCGCATGGACATCGCTTCGCCTGACAGCGCGCCAAACGCCATGATCTCCAGAATCGTCACCGCGACCATCAGGGGATACGCGATGCTCAACTCCATGCGCCTCAATGCGAGCGCATAGAGCACGAAGCCCGCGCCGTATGCGCCGATGGCTGCGAGCCGGTAGGCGAGCGGACGCGCGGCCATGCCGAACAACAGCGCTTCGCCGCTAGCGGGCAGCTTGCCGGCGAAGCGCAACAGGACGCTGGCGAGCGCGCTGAAGGTGCCGCTTAAAACAAGCGTGATATACGACATGGCGGAAAGCGTTGAGGTCATATCGCAGCGGCCACGGTCGCCACGCACAGACTGATGACGAAAAGGCTCAGGCGGTTCTTGATCGCGTAGGCGATCGGATCGTCGGTCATCTTGCCGCGAAACGCCAGCATCCACAGGCGACTGACCCAGTACGGCACGTCTGCGCGCGCGTTGCCGCAGTAGTCGAAACCATGCAGACCGAACTGCTCGGTGAGCGCGCCCGCCTTGTTGTTTCCGGACAGGTTGTGCGCCTCGTCGCTGGCAAGCACGCCCTTGAAAAAGCCGAAATGCGTGGCGACCTGCTCGGCGACGTGCTGGTTCGAAGCCGTGCACAAGTAGAGGTCCCGCCCGGTCGAGCGCTGTTCGCGCAGGTAATCGACGAAACGCGCGTTGTAGGGCAGCACCGAAACATCGATGGCCACGCGCTGCGCGATTTGCGCCTTGAGATAAGCCTTGCCGCGCAGCAGCCAGCCGATACAGAGCAATGCGTAGATCGGATTCCTCTTGACCAGCACGAGGAAGGATTCGACAAGCAGGTCGGTGGCGGTCAGCGTGCCGTCCAAGTCGACGCAAAGGGGAACGCCCGCTTCCGCCATGTCCTTTCCTCGGAATATTGATCTAGGTATCGATATGCCAGCGGCGACAAGCTCGGAGCCGGATAGTTGCCGCAGATTACGGCAAGCAATTAGTCGTATATGTGCGCTAAAGAACGCATCGAGCGCGCGCCCTGGCTCGCTCGCAGGAGCGTTCGATGCAGGCACCGCGGGTGCTTTCGCGAGAAACGAGCGGCCGTGCGCCGGCCTCCAGAGGACGATGCGCTATGCGCTCATCGTCAGATTGCGAGCCAGAACGAGAAGCCGCACAGCGCGACGACCGCGAGGCTCATGCGGTCGCGGGCCGCGAACACGATGGGGTCGTCGTTCATTCGGCCGCGATGCGTGATGATCCATGTCCGGCTGAACCAGTAGAGCATCAGCGGACAAACCATCCAGATGAATTGCGGATTCCGGTAGAGCACGGTGGTATGCCCGTCCTGGATATACAGCGCGAGCACGAGCACCGAAAGATAGCCCGACGAGGTGCCCAGCGACGACACGATTGAGAGATCGCTCGCCAGATAGCCTCGCCCGCGCGCGCCTTCGCGCCCGGCCTTCATCATCGAGTGGAGCTCGGTGTAGCGCTTCACGAGCGCGAGGCTCAGGAACGCGAACATCGAGAACGCCAGCAGCCAGAATGTGAGCGGCACGTGGATCGCCGCCGCCCCGGCGATGATGCGCGACGTGTACAGCGCGGCCAGCACGACGACGTCGATCATCACCTGACGCTTGAGCACGAGCGAATAGGCGAGGGTCATCACGTAGTAGCCGAGGAGGGACGCGATGAATTTCCAGGACAGGAAGGTCAGCGCGATCGCGAACGAAGCGGTGAGCAGGACAGGGCACAGCGCCACGCCCCAGACGAGCGGCATCGTGCCGGCGGCGAGCGGGCGCTTGCGCTTGACCGGATGCTGGCGGTCGTCCTGCAGATCGAGCAGGTCGTTGAGCAGATACACGCTCGACGCGCACAGCCCGAACGCGAAAAACGCGAGCACGGCGAACCCGATGGCCGCGGGCGATCTCATCTGATGCGCCGCGAGCAGCGGCACGAACACCAGCACGTTCTTCAGCCACTGATGCAGCCGCAGCGACTTCGCCCAGACCTTGAGCGTCGGCTGGCGATTTTCAAAGATCTGCTCGATGTTGTCGTGCTTCGATGCCGCGCGCACAACGCCCGCATGCGGATTGACCACATACGCGCGATCGGCGGCAGCCCACACGGCGAGGTCGTCGTGCGAGTTGCCGACATAGTCGAAGCCCTTCTCGCCATACTCTGCAACGAGCCGGTCGCGCTTGCGATGCGAAGAGAGATTGACGTGCTCGTCGGTAGCGAACACGCGATCGAAGACGCCGAGGTGCTCCGCGATCCGCTGCGCGAACGACTCATGGCTCGCGGTCGCGAGCGCGATGGTGCGGCCCGCGGCGCGCATGTCCCGCAGCCAGTTGACGACCTGCAGGTTGTAGGGAAGGGTCGTGACATCGATCGTCACATGCTCGGCGAGCCGCGATTTCAACACGGGCTTGCCGCCGCTCGCGAGCCATTGCAGCGGCTTGTAGAACTTCTGCGGGAATGCTCTGAGAAACGCGAACCCGCTCTCGACGAGAATATCGGAGCGAATCAGCGTACCGTCCAGATCGACGACGATGGGCTTGCTCATACAATTCACCTGGGGTGATCGGTTAAGCCCACGGCGCGTCCGGTCCGAGCCCCTGGATGGCGGATCGGGCGGCGGAACGCTCCATT
Source organism: Caballeronia catudaia (assembly GCF_001544755.2). GTDB lineage: Bacteria > Pseudomonadota > Gammaproteobacteria > Burkholderiales > Burkholderiaceae > Caballeronia > Caballeronia catudaia. Next base: position 249,244 of record NZ_FCOF02000002.1, read on the forward strand.
TGCTGGCGGAATTTAGCACAATTTGTAACAAGAACAGTTCGCCTTACCGCGCTGCAGGCCACGTCGCGTGGTTGCCGAAAGGACCGACATTGAGGACAATCTGGGAGTTTTTCACTCGTCGATGCGGTCCGTTTTCCTCTCGTGGCGCGGACACCCCCTCTGTCCGATGAACGCGAATGCCCCGCACAGCCAATCGGCGAAGCCGTCCGATTCCGCCATCACGCTCAGCATTTCGATCGTGGTCTACCGTCCCGACGCCGCGTTGCTCGCGCGCACGGTCGAAACGCTCGAAACCGCGCTCGCGGAGCTGCATGACGTCGCGGGCCGCCCGTGCCTGTATCTGATCGACAACGGCAATCCTGGCGAACTCGCGGCCCTGCCCGTGCCTTCCGACGCCGAATTCGACACCGTCGTGCTGAAAGGGCACGGCAACGTCGGTTACGGGCGCGGCCACAATCTCGCGATCGAACGCGCGAAGAGCCGCTTCCATCTGATCCTGAACCCCGACGTCGAACTCAATGCCGACGGTCTGCGCCGCGCGCTCGCCTTCCTGCGCGACTCGCCCGAAACGGGCCTGCTCGCGCCGTGGATCGGCGGCGACGATGGCCAGCAGCAGTATCTCTGCCGGCGCTATCCCACCGTTCTCGATCTCTTCGCGCGCGGCTTCCTGCCGTCCTCGCTGCGCAAGCCGTTCGCGCGGCGTCTCGCGCGCTACGAAATGCGCGATGTCATCGGCGAGACGAACGTCGTGTGGGACCCGCCGATCGTGAGCGGCTGCTTCATGCTCTTTCGCACCGACGTGCTGAAGTCGCTCGGCGGCTTCGATCCGCGTTATTTCCTCTACTTCGAGGACTACGACCTGAGCCTGCGCACGCGCCGGGTCGCGCGCATCGCGTATGTGCCGTCCGTGCGTATCCTGCATCACGGCGGCGGCGCGTCGAAGAAAGGCTCGACGCACATCAAACTCTTTGTGACGTCGGCTTGCCGGTTCTTCAACCGCTTCGGCTGGAAGTGGCTATGAGCGACGCCGCTCGGCGCATCGCCGTCACCGGCGCCAACGGTTTCGTCGGCCGTGCGGTGAGCCGCGCCTTGCTCGCGCGCGGCATCGCCGCGACGGGCCTCGTGCGGCGCGGCGCGCAGTGCGAGCCGGGCGTCGACGTGCACGCCATCGACGAACTCGACGCGCTCACGCCCGACGCGTTCGAGGGCTGCGGCGCGGTGATCCACCTCGCCGCGCGCGTCCACATGATGAGCGACGCCGCCGCGCAGAAAAAATCGGCATCGCGGGCGGATGTCCTGCTGGACGCGTATCGGGCGATCAATGTCGACGGCACGCTCGCCGCCGCCGACGCCGCCCGTCGCGCCGGCGTCGCGCGCTTCGTGCTGATGAGCAGCATCAAGGTGCTCGGCGAGCGCGATCCGGGCCGTCCCTTCACCGAAGACGACGCGCGCCATCCACCCGATGCCTACGGCGTCTCGAAGGCCGAAGCCGAAGTCCGGTTGCTCGAATTCGGGAGCCGCACGGGCTTGCAAATCGCCATCGTGAGGCCGCCACTCGTCTACGGTCCCGGCGTGCGCGCCAATTTCCTCGCGATGATGAACGCGATCGCGCGCGGCATGCCGCTGCCGCTCGGCGCGATCGATGCGCGGCGCAGTCTCGTCAGTGTCGACAATCTCGCGAGCGCGACCATCGAATGCGCGCTCAATCCGGCCGCCGCGGGCCGCATATTCCATGTCACCGACGGCTACGACCCGAGTGTGACGGAGCTGGCCCGCAAGCTCGGCGAGCATCTGGGCAAGCCGGCGCGGCTCGTGCCGGTGCCGGCGGGCCTGTTGCGCGGCCTCGCGCGTGTCGCCGGCAAGACGGCGCAAGTCGATCGTCTGACGGGCAGTCTGCGCGTCGATTCCCAGCGCATCCGCGAGTCGCTCGGCTGGCAGGCGCCGCAATCACTCGACGACGGACTCGCCGCCACGGCCGCGTGGTTTCGAATCCGTCAGCCATGAAAGCTAAAATAGGTGTTATCGCGATTTTTCGTTGTTCGTCAGACAGTTAAAGCAAAACGCGGCGAGCGTTCGCGTATCCTTTGGGTCTTTACAAAACAAACGAATTGCCAGGACGAACAGGGCGTCGTTTCGACAACTCGATAACACTGCATGCTGCTTTCGTATTTTGAAGCTTCACCGCTGCTGGCCGCGTCGGCGGTCGCGGTATTGGCGTTCGCCGCGTGCGCGCTGATTCTTCAGACGCTCATCCGCACCGGCCTCGCGTGGCGCCTCGCTACGGACATCCCCAACGAGCGCTCCCTGCACGAGCGTCCGACGCCGCGCGTCGGCGGCTGGGGCGTCGTGCCGGTCGCGGTCATCGCGCTCCTCGTCACCGCGCCGTCGATGTGGCTCATCGCTGCGTGCGCGGTCTTCCTCGCCGCGGTCTCGCAGATCGACGACCGCCGCGGCTTGCCCGCGCGCGTGCGCTTCGCGGCGCATATCGTCGCGGTGGTGCTCGTCATCGCCGCGCATCCGGCTGACGTGCCGTGGTGGGCGCTCGCGCTCGTCGGCTTTCTGATGCTGTGGCTCGTCAATCTCTACAACTTCATGGACGGCTCCGACGGGCTCGCCGGCGGCATGGCGCTATTCGGCTTCGGCGGCTACGCCCTCGCGGCGCTGGCCGGGCCCGCGCCCCATGCCGACCTCGCTCTCGCGAGCGCGGGCGTCGCGGGCGCGGCGCTCGGTTTTCTCACGCTCAACTTCCATCCGGCGCGGATTTTTCTCGGCGACGCCGGATCGATCCCGCTGGGCTTTCTCGCCGGCGCGTTCGGCTACTGGGGCTGGCAGCGGGGCGCGTGGCCGGTCTGGTTCCCGGCGCTGGTATTCTCGCCGTTCATCGCGGATGCGTCGGTGACGCTGTTGCGGCGTCTCGCGCGCGGCGAAAAATTTTGGCAAGCGCACCGGGAGCATTACTATCAGCGCATGGTGCGCCTCGGAATGGGGCACGCGCGCACCGCGCTCGCGTGGTATCTGCTCATGCTGGCAGGCATCATCCTCGCCAACTGGGCGCTACGGTTTTCCTTCGCCGGGCAGTGGGCGGCGGTGGCGGGCTGGGCAGTCGTGGTTGTGGCAGCGGGCGCGGTGATCGACGCGCGTTGGCGGCGTCATGAGACGCGCCATTCCGGACAATCTTGAGGGTCCATGCTGATGAATCGAATAAAAGCTTCATGGCTATCGGCAGGTGCGTTCTTCTTCGACCTGGTCGCCGTCGCCGGGTCGTGGCTGGCCGCATACGTGATCCGCTTCAACGGCGCCGTGCCGCACGATTTCCGCGAAGGCGCGCTCGCCGCGCTTATCTGGGTGCTGCCTGTCTACGGCGTCGTCTTCCGCGTCTTCGGTCTCTATCGCGGCATGTGGGTGTTCGCGAGCCTGCCGGACCTGATGCGCATCTCCAAGTCGGTCGTCGTGGGCGCGCTCGTCGTCATGATCGGCGCGGTGATGTCGCAGCCGACGCCCATCATCCCGCGCTCGGTGCTCATCGTCTCGCCGCTCCTGCTGTTCCTCGCGATGGGCGGCGCGCGCGCGCTCTATCGCGCGGGCAAGGAGTTCTATCTGTACGGCGGACTCGTCGGCCAGGGCAAGCCCGTGATCGTGCTGGGCGCGGGCACCGCGGGCGCGATGCTCGCGCGCGAGCTGGCGCGCTCGAGCGAGTGGCGTCTCGTCGGCCTGCTCGATGACGATCCCGCGAAGCAAGGCCGCGAAGTGCTCGGGCACAAGGTGCTCGGCGCATTCGGCGATCTGCCGCGCTTCGCCGAGCAACTGAAGACGGACTACGTGATCATCGCGATTCCGTCGGCGTCGGTCGACGAACAGCGGCGCGTCGCCACGTTGTGCGTGCGCGCAGGCGTGAAGGTGATGGTGCTGCCCGCGCTCTCGCCGCTCACCGAAGGCACCAACTTCCTGTCGCGCGTGCGCCAGATCGACCTCGAAGATCTGCTCGGCCGCGAGCCGGTGAAGATCGACATGCCGCACGTCGAGCAACTGCTGCACGGGCGCGTCGTGATGGTCACGGGCGGCGGCGGCTCGATCGGCTCGGAGCTGTGCCGCCAGATCCTGCGGTTCTCGCCGGCGCAACTGGTCGCCTACGACCTCTCCGAATACGCGATGTACCGGCTCATCGAAGAGTTGCACGAGAAGTTTCCGGAGTGCTCGGTGATTCCGGTCGTCGGCGATGCCAAGGATTCGTTGCTGCTCGATCAGACGATGGCGCGCTTCACGCCGCATATCGTCTTCCATGCGGCGGCCTACAAGCACGTGCCGCTGATGGAAGAGCAGAACGCGTGGCAGGCGGTGCGCAATAACGTGCTCGGCACGCTGCGCGTCGCGCGCGCGGCGATCCGCCACGACGTGCGCCACTTCGTGCTGATTTCCACCGACAAGGCCGTCAACCCGACCAACGTGATGGGCGCCTCCAAGCGTCTCGCCGAGATGGCGTGTCAGGCGCTGCAGCAATCCGCGCCGCGCACGCAGTTCGAGACGGTGCGCTTCGGCAACGTGCTCGGCAGCGCGGGCAGCGTGATCCCGAAGTTCCAGCAGCAGATCGCGAAGGGCGGGCCGGTGACGGTCACGCATCCGGAGATCACGCGCTTTTTCATGACGATTCCCGAGGCCGCGCAACTCGTGTTGCAGGCGTCGAGCATGGGGCGCGGCGGCGAAATCTTCATTCTCGACATGGGCCAGCCCGTGAAGATCGTCGATCTCGCGCGCGACCTGATTCGTCTCTACGGCTTCTCGGAAGAGCAGATCCGCATCGTGTTCACGGGGTTGCGTCCGGGCGAAAAGCTGTACGAAGAACTCCTCGCCGACGACGAAACCACCACGCGCACGCCGCATCCGAAGCTGCGCATCGCGCAGGCGCGGGGCGTGCCGGATCATTTCATCGACGAACTTCTGCCGTGGCTCATGCAGCATCGCGTGCTGTCCGACGAAGAAGTACGCCGCGATCTGCGCCGCTGGGTGCCGGAGTATCAGACGGCGGTGTTGCCGGTGCTGCAGAGTGTGGCGAACGCGCAGACGGCGCGCGGGCACGGCGCGGCAGGCTGACACGGAAGGCTCCCGCATGACGACGCTCGACGAAGTTCATGCGCTGACCCACGCGGGCTCGCTGCTGTCGGGAAGCGGCGAGATCGTCGCACCGTACGATCTCGAAGTGACGCACGCCGATGCAGCGGGCTTCACTGCCTTGCCCGCCGGCATTCTCAACGCGGACCGCGAGCCCTTCGAAGCGGACTATGCGCGTGCGCGCCGCGTTCATCTCATCAATGCGTTCGGCGTCACGCTCGGCGATTCGATCATCGGACTGTCGGCGCTCGCCGCGATCATGCGGCGTCATCCGCATCTCGCGTTCACGGTGTATCGTCCGGCGCGCGCGCCGCGCTACGTGCAGCGTCTCTACGAGCTCGCGCGTCACATGTGCGATCTCGTCGATCTGCCGGTGCCGCTCGCGAGCCTTCCGTGCGATGAACTTCGCATCGACATCGGCAATCAGCTTTTCTGGCCGCGCTTCGCCTCGATGCCGATGATCGATTTCTTCCTCTGGGCGATGGGCGTCGCGCCCGACGGCATCGCCGCCGCCGACAAGCGCAATCGCTGGCTTGCCGATGTCCCGCTGCCTTCGCCTCGCAGCGAGCCTTACGCGCTCTTCTGTCCCGATGCGAGCACGCCGGTGCGCAGCATTCCCGCGCCGGCGCGCGCGCGCATCGTCGCGCGGCTCGCGGACGAAACCGGTCTGCCGGTGGCGGGCTTCGGCGCGGTCGATCACCCGCGTTATCGCAACATCGCGCTGCTTTGCGCCGATACCGACCACTTCCTCGCGTGGATCAGGCACGCGCGCTATCTCGTGACGGCGGACACGTCGGCGCTGCATGCCGCGGCTGGCTTCGACGTGCCGACGACCGCCTTCTTCTCGACGATTCCCGCGTCGATGCGCGCGCGCGATTACGCGGACTGCGTCGCGGTGGAGATGAATGTGCCGCATCTGCAAGGCATGCACGCGAGCGCGCGCCCGGCGGACCTCGACGCGCTGGAACGCGCCTATCGCGAATTCGACTGGCGCGCGATGCCTTTCGCGAGCGTCGGACCGCGAGTGACGCTCAGTTCGGCCTGACCTGAAAGATGGGCAGCCGGCTATACAGCTCCGCGACCCAGTCGATAAACACGCGCACCCGGCGCGGCTGATGGCGATTGGCCGCATACAGCACCGACACCACACGCGGGTGAGACGGATAATCCCTGAGCACTTCCTTGAGCGCGCCGCTCCTGATGAGCGGATCGAGCGTATAGCTCGAACTCTGGATCAGCCCGAGCCCGTTCACGCCCGCCGCGATGTATGAATCGCCATCGTTGACGGCGATCTTGTGCTTCATCGCGACGGTGCGCGTTTCGCCATCGGAGACGAATTCCCAGTTGCGCACGCGCCCCGAGTTGTTCAGCACGTAACCGACGGCAAGGTGATCGTCGAGATCGTCGAGCGAGGTCGGCTCGCCATGCGTCTCGATGTATTTCGGCGCCGCGCACGTGATCTGCGTATAGGCGCCGATGCGCTTCGCGACCAGCCCGACATCGCCGACCGCGCCCACGCGCACGACGCAATCGACCGCTTCCTCGACGAGATCCACTTGCCGGTCGGTGAGCAGCAGTTCGACGCCGATGTCCGGATACGCCGCGAAGAATTCCGGCAGCGCGGGAATGATCGTGTTCTTCGCCATCACTTGCGGCAGGCTGACTTTAACGTTGCCCTTCGGACTCAGCTTCGAATGCGACAGCGACGCTTCCATGTCGTCCACTTCGCCGAGCACGCGCACGCAGCGGTCGTAATACGCTTCGCCGTCTTCCGTGATGCTGATGCTGCGCGTCGTGCGGTTGATGAGGCGCGCGCCGAGATGCGCTTCGAGCGCCTGGAGCGTGCGCGAGACGCTCGCGGGAGGCAGCCGCAGCGCGTCGGCGGCTTTGGAGAAACTGCCCGCCTCGACGACGCGCGCGAACACTTTCATTGCAAGGAAGCGATCCATGCTCGGGGTCCGGAACGAAGGTGATTTTTTAAGCGACGATCATACTAGGGATCGCCGGACGCGCGCCGGAACGGAGCACGTCGGTCTTTCAGAGCCCGATTCCCTGACAGAACCACCACGAGTAGTGTTCGATCATCCGCTGAAACGGCGCGTGATGGCCGTAGGCGATCGATGAGACGGCGAGAAATCCGAGGCCCGCGGCGAGCGCGCCCGGCATCTTGCGCGGCCGGTCGAAGACGCGCGCGAGGAACAGGGCGGCGATGGCCGCGCCGAGCATCCAGCCCGCGACGACTTCGGCGGGCGTGTGCGCGTCCTGCATGATGCGGCTCGCACCGATGGCCGCCGCGAGCGCGAGCCCGCCCGCCGCGCCCAGGCGATACCAGCCGCCGCCGAAGCCGCCGAGCAGCAAGCCGCCCGCAACCGTGTAGATGGAAGCGGCGAGCATCGTGTGACCGCTGATCATGCGCAATTCGATGGCGGCGAATTCGAGGCCGCAGCCGGCATACAGAATCTTCGAAAGGCCGACGAGCCCCATGCCGAGCGCGAGCAACATGGCCCAGCGCAGCGCGAGGCGCATATCGACCGAGCGCAGCCAGATTGCGCAGACGAGCGCGAGCGGCAGTAGAAACGCCGCGTCGCCGAGATTAGAAAGCGCCCAGAGTACCTTTGATTCCATGCGTGTCCGTTCAGGTCTCGCGGGCGTCGTCGAACCCGCTTATGAAGTGTCGCCCTGTTTTCGGCGGCCCGCCATCCGGTATTCGGTCGGAGAAATGGACAGCCGCTTGCGGAAGATTTTCGCGAGGCCGTCGCCGCTGCCGGCGCCGCAACGCCGTGCGATCTTGTCGACGGGCAAATCGGTCGCGGCGAGCAGCATGCAACTCGCATCCAGCCGCGCGCGCAGCAAATATTCCGATGGCGTCAGCCCGATCTGCGCCTTGAAGCGGCGCAGGAAATTGCGCTCGCTCATCGCGGCGACGCGTGCGGCATCCGTGATCGAAATCGGCTGCACATAGTTCTCGCGAATCCAGCGCGCCGCGGCTTCGATCTTCTGACGCACGCCGCCGCCTTCGGTGTCGTCCAGCACGGTGGCGAGCTTTTGCCACGCGCCGGGAATCGAGCGCTCCGACACTTCGCGCGCGACGGCCGAGCCATGATCGCGCTTGATGATCGACAGCGCCGCCGCGATCGGCCCTTTCGGGTCGTCGAGCGTGAGCGTCTGCTCGGCGATGAAAAGCGGGTTCGACAACGTGGACATCAGCGCGGGCGAGGTCGCCCGCTCGTCGGTGTCGCCGACGAAATCCAGCGAGCGGTTCAGAACGCTCAGATTGGCTGCGGCGAGAATGTGCGCGCCTTCGCCGATCGCCTTGACGAACGGAATTTTCGGCGCCACGCGGCCGAGGCGCTTTCTCAGGACCGCGTCGTGCCGCGCCTGCCGCGCGCCCGCGCCGCCCGCGATGAAGAGCGCGTCGCACTCGTTCATCCAGCGAGTTTCGAGGCCTTCGGTCCAGATGCGCATCGAGCAGGTGCTCGCGACGCTGCCGCCTTCACTCGACAGAAACATCAGCGAGTAATTCGGTGCGCGAGCGGGCTGCCCGGCTTCCGCAGGCAGACGAACCTGATTCGCAAGCGCGAAGACCTCGGAGATCGAACTGACTTCGACGAGCGAAAACTCCTCGAAGATCAGAATGCCGATCCGCTTCGCCGCGCTGGCCGTGTCGGCGGGCGGCGGTTCGGCGGCTGCCCGCACGACCTGGAGCCTGCCCGTGCCATTGGCGTACACCATCGACTTCTCCCCTGTGCGGACCGGAGCCGGCGTTCGGCGCCTCGTTCCGGTCCGATCCATGAAGGAACGCAAGTAGCGGGAAAGCGAGTTACATGGGTCGCACTATACGCGGCAGCCCACAGTCGCCGCGCGCCGAGGCCGAAATTGACGAACTGTTGGCAGATGATCTCGATACCCGCGGGATAAGCTCACATCATTGATGTCGTCTGATGAAACGGGGCGCTTCGACGGCATGCGATGCACTGGATTCTTGGCGGGAGGGCGGGCGGCGCGCAGCGATGCGCGCCGCTCGTCTTTGCGGCGTGCGCTTCGCGCGTGTCATCCGCTCAGCGGAAATAGGCCTTCGTGTTTTCGTGGACGTCGTCGCGTGCGAGCAGTTCGTCGGGCGGGAGCCAGAGATAGCCGCTGTGCTGGTCGAAGCGGCCGATCGGCACGGTGCCGCTCAGGGTCATGGCGTGGGCGAGCACGACGTAATGCGTGCCGATGCCGTCGGCGCCCGCGAAGTTGTCGTCGTAGTGATGTTCGTAGACGCCGAAGAAGCGCGATGCCGAACGCGCCGCGCTCGCGACGCCGAGTTCGTTGCTGACGATGCGCCTGAATGCGGCGTCGAGCGTTTCATCCTTCTTGATGCGTCCGCCCGGTACGAACCAGGTGCCCTGCGCCGGCCGGTTGCGCCGACGCCCCAGCAAAATGCGCCGGTTGCCGTCGGTGACGATCAGGTCGATCGCCACGAGCGGCGTGAGCCGCACCACCGTCAAAAAATCAGCGTGGCTGAGCATCGTCTCTCCGTGTCTGGTGCCGGCCTGCTTCATCGGCCTGCATGCGCGCCGGGCGCAAACGATGATGCCGTCGCCGCGCCCCAGCCGACCGTGCGCGCGCGCACGCCCGACCTTTTTCTCACGATTGAAACATCGTGCGCGGCGACGCGGTGCGCCGGCCGCATCGTTGCAAATCCGGCAAAGCTGACCGATTTGCGAACCGCGCTGGCCGCACAAAACGGCTGTTTGGCGGACACAATTCCCTCACGCGGAATTAATCTCAATCCACCGATGATTACAAAGTCGGAATTCGTCGACACTGAAATGGGCGTCGACGCGTGCGCCGCCGCAAACCGGCGAGACGAGTTTCGCTGCGATCGCCTCCCGAGTCCCGCGTGCGCGCAGCTTCAGCGCCTTCATGCGCACGCTGCATCGCAGCATCACCCTCATATGAAACTACCGCATTATGCCGTTGAATAAAAGCTGAATCGGATAATCAAAATCAATTCGCGGCGGCTGAATCGGATTATTGGAAAATCAGGATTAATTAACGGGCAATCTAATTCCACTGTTACGCACGCGTCTGCGCGGCGGATTACAGAAAGTTTTAAAATGTAACTGCGGGACCAAAAATTTCCGATTCAGCCGGACCGAACGATCGATCTCGCGGCGATAGATGTTTCATTAATGAATCAATTTGCTTTGTCAGACAAACGCCATAACTTCCCGGAAACCCGCGGATGGCCGCGCACCGGGCCTCTGCGCGCGGCAGACTGGCCGATTCGGCGGCATGGATAGCAAAATGCGCTAACACAACGTATGGAAGTTTGTATGACAAGACCGATTTTGTTTTTCACCTGCTGAAAAACGCGACGAAGCCAATTCGAGATAGCATATGCAAATGTGCGGTCACCCTCACAGCGGAACAGAAATTGTGGTTTAAGCGCGAAAATCCGAAGCACAAAAAAGATTGTCTGCTTATTATTCATCCCAGCGGATCGATTCCGCCAACACTTCGTTCCAATCGGTCACGGCAACCCGGCGAAGTTCGGGATAGTTCCTTGATGCGCCGCAATGGCCGAAATTCTTCCGCGCCTTCCAGGAAACAGCAGCAGAGGATGACCATGCCTTACGCCAATGTAGAAACCGCCGCGGTGGGCTGGACGCCCACCGCGACGAGAGCCTCGCAGACCGAGGTCCGCAACATCGCGATTCTGTTGTTCGACGGCTTTTCCCTGCTCGGCGCGGGGATCGTCGCGGAGGTCTTCCATATGGCGAACGAGTTGTCGTCGGCGAAGTCCCGCGCGGAAGTGCAGTACGACGTGCGTTTTCTGTCGGTCGAGGGCGGCAATGTGGCGTGCTCGTCGTCGGTGCGCGTGTGGACCGACGGTCTCGATGCGCGCCACTACGGCGGCTTCGACGCGCTCTTCGTCGCGGGCGGCCGCGGCGCCGACGCCGCCGCGAAGGACGATCGCATCGTCGAATGGCTGCGCCGGGTGCAGTCGAAGACCACGGTCGTGCGCGCGATCTCCGAAGGGCGCAAGGTGCTCGATGCCGCCGGCATTGGCCATGCGCAGGACGCGCAGCGCTACGGCAACGCGACGATTCATCTCGTGCGCGACGAGCAGCAGGGCGATGCGGGCGACCGCTATGAATCGATGAAAGGCGCGCTCGTCATCGTCAAGCGCGATCTGGGCATCGACGTGTCGCGCAGCGTGGCCGAGCGCCTGATGCCGGGTTCCGCCGCGAAGCTCGTGTCGATTCTCGGCGAGAGCGGCGCGGCGTCCGCGGGCGACAAGATCCGCGCGGCGGCGCGCTGGCTGCAGGACAACTGCGAACGGCCGATTTCGGTCGTCGATGCGGCGCAGGTGGCCGCGATGAGCGAGCGCAACTTTTTGCGCCGCTTCAAGATCGAGATGGGCATCACGCCATCCGACTATTTGTTGCAGGCGCGTCTTGCCGTCACCTGCGCGCTCCTGACGGATTCGGAACTGCCGGTCGACAAGATCGCGCGCAGGAGTGGCATGGGTAACGGCGACAGGCTCGCCAAGATTTTTCGCAAGCGTCTTCTGATCTCGCCGACGGAATACCGGATGCAGAGCAGGCGCGAAGCGAACGGCTGAGCCGCGCGAAGTGTGACGCGGGCCGCGCAAGCGCCAACGATGGCGTAAAGCGTCGGACTATTGGCCGGACCCGATCGGTCCGGGACTGAATCATTCTCGGGCGGCATTGCCGTTCGACGAATACGCAGGCAGGAGTTTCTCTATGACGAATGAAGCACGCACGGAAGGTGGGGTGGCGCAAGGGGCGGCAGGTGGGGAGGCAGGTCCGGCCAGGGCGGCCGGACCTTGCCGACGCCTCGTTCCCGTCATCCTCGCCGGCGGCTCGGGCACACGCCTGTGGCCGATGTCGCGTGAACAGTTCCCGAAGCAATTGATCGGCGTCGTCGGGCGTGACTCGTTGCTTCAGGCCACGGTGTCGCGCCTGAAGGGCTTTTCGGGCGATTTCAAGGTGGACGGCGAGCCCATCATCGTATGTGGCGAGGAACACCGCTTCACCACCGAGGAGCAGACCCGCGAGAGCGGCGTCGATGCACGCATCATCGTCGAGCCCGCGCGCCGCGACACGGCGCCCGCGCTTACGCTCGCGGCGCTCGCGGCGATTAAGGACGGCGAGGACGCGATCATGGTCGCGATGCCCGCCGATCACTCCATCGCCGATATTCCGGCGCTGCATCGCGCGATCGCGATTGCGGCGGAGCATGCGGAGCGCGGCGTGATCGCGACGCTCGGCATTCCGCCGACGCGCCCCGACACCGGCTTCGGCTATATCCGCCTGGGCGAGGCGCTGGAAGACGGCGCATACGGTATCGACCGCTTCGTCGAGAAGCCCGCGGCGGAGCTGGCCGCGCAATACGTCGCGGCGGGCACGTACTGGTGGAACAGCGGCATTTTCATCGTGCGCGCGAGCGTGTGGCTCGCGGCGCTCGAACAGCTCAACGCCGACATGCACGCCGCGTGCTCGGCCGCCGCGAAAGACGGCGAGCACGACGGCAAGTTCTTCCGTCCGCAGGCCGCGCTGTTCGGTCGCGCGCCGTCGGATTCGATCGACTACGCGGTGATGGAGCACATCGGCACGCCGAGCAAGCCGTGCGACGGCGTGGTCGTGCCGCTCGTCGCGGGCTGGTCGGATCTCGGCTCGTGGGACGCCGTGTGGGACGCGATGGACAAGGACGAGTCCGGCAACGTCGCGAGCGGGCGCGTGGTGTTCGAAGGCGCGACTTCGAGCTATGCGCGCTCCGAAGGCGGACGGCTCGTCGCGTGCGTGGGCACGACCAACGTGATCGTCGTCGAGACGGACGACGCCGTGCTGGTCGCGGACCGCTCGCGCGTGCAGGACATCAAGGGGCTCGTCGCGCGCATCCGCGAGCAGCACGCGCCCGAAGCGGACACGCATCGCAAGGTGCGCCGTCCGTGGGGTTTCTACGATTCGATCGAGCACGGCGAACGCTTCCAGGTGAAGCGCATCGTGGTGTCGCCGGGCTCGAAGCTGTCGCTGCAGATGCATCACCATCGCGCGGAGCACTGGGTCGTCGTGTGCGGCACGGCGCTCGTCACGCGCGGCGAAGAGCAGTTCCTGCTGAGCGAGAACGAATCGACGTTCATTCCGCTCGGCGTGCGGCATCGCCTGGAGAACCCGGGCAAGGTGCCGCTCGAGATCATCGAAGTGCAGTCCGGCAGCTATCTCGGCGAAGACGACATCGTGCGCTTCGACGATACCTACGGGCGCCATTGAGCGCGCGAAGGGCGACGGCATGACGGGTTGAGGCAGCAGCGTTTTTGCAACGGCTTTCATTCGAAAAGACGGGCACTGGCGACGGAGGAGACGAAGCGGAGCGGTAAAGGGCTGATTGCGTTTCGGGGAGATGACATGCGCGATTTACAAGGGTTGCTGGCACGCCTGTTCGACGTCGTAATGATCGTCGGCGGCGCGGCGGTAGCGTCGCAAATCAGGTTCGAGTACATCGAGGCTCACACCTATTCGGTGGCGTTCGTCGCGTTCGCGGCGGCGTTCTCGCTCGCGCTCTTTCCCGGCTTCGGCGTCTATCAGTCGTGGCGTGGCCGCAGCAAGCTGCAGCTTGCCTGTCAGGTCTCGCTCGGCTGGCTCGTCGTGCAGGGCTGCGCGCTCGCGCTGATGTTCTCGCTGCATCGGCTCGACTATGTGTCGCGCCTCTGGTTCGCATATTGGACCGCGATGTCCGGCGGCCTCATGATCGCCGGCCGCCTGATCACGCATGCGATCCTCGCGCATATGCGCAACGCCGGCCTGAACCTGCAGCAGGTGGCGATCGTCGGCGGCGGCAGACATTGCGATTCGATCGTCCGCAAGATCGAACGCTCGCAGGACACCGGCTTTCGCATGACCGCGGCGTTCAACGCGGCTCCGGCCAAGGCGCGTCTGACCACGCGCGTGCCGGTCTACGACAACTACGATGCCTTCATCAGCTTCGTGCGCTCGCAGAACGTGCACGAAGTGTGGCTCGCGCTGCCCCTTTCCGAGGAGCGCACGATCCTGCGCTTCGTGAACGAATTCCGCGACGATCTCGTCAACGTGCGCTTCATTCCCGACGTGCGCAGCCTCGCACTCTTCGAAAGCGGCGTGACCGATCTGCTCGGCCAGCCCGCGATCGACCTGGTTGCGTCGCCGCTGTCGGCGTCGGCGCAGTTGCAGAAGGAACTCTTCGACCGGGCGTTCGCGCTCGGCGCGATCATCGCCGTTTCGCCGCTCCTGATCTGCATCGCGCTCGCCATCAAGCTGACCTCGCGCGGGCCGGTATTCTTCAGGCAACGCCGCAAGGGCGCGGACGGCCGCGTCTTCACCATCTACAAGTTCCGTTCGATGCGCATGCACACGGAACGAGCCGGAGTGCTCCAGCAGGCCACGCGCAACGATCCGCGCGTGACCCGTGTCGGAGCGTTCCTGCGCCGCACCAGCCTCGATGAGCTGCCGCAGTTCTTCAACGTTCTGCTAGGCGACATGTCGGTCGTGGGCCCGCGTCCACACGCGCTTGAACATGACGACCTTTATCAGAAGGTCGTATCGGGGTACATCCATCGTTACCGGATCAAGCCAGGCATCACCGGCTGGGCCCAGGTCAACGGTTTTCGTGGGGAAACTGATCGGATCGAAAAGATGGAAGGACGCGTCGCTCACGATTTGTACTATTTGGGTAATTGGTCGTTCGGACTCGATATGAGAATCATCGCCGCAACGATCTTCAAGGGACTACGCCACACCAACGCTTACTGATGCAGGGGACGACCATCATGCACAACCAACAACAACCGGGCACCACCTCACTGGCCGCCAACACCAACGTGTCGCGTATCTTCCGCCTCACGAGCCTGGCCGCGGCAGCTTCCATCTGTATCGTCATGACGGGCTGCGGGCTCGCGCCGGGCATGCACTTCGAGCAGCCGCCGCAACTCGTCGAGACATCGAACGATAAGGGCGATCCGGCCTCGACGGTGAACATTCCGATCACGCCGATCGACCTGACGCTCATCAAGAAGATGCGCGCGGCGATGCCCTCGGACGCGAACGATCCGAACGCGTCGCTCTACGGCAAGCCCACGCCGTACAAGCTCGGCATCGGCGACGTGCTGCAGATCACGGTCTGGGATCACCCCGAGCTCGTCGCCGCGCTGGGCCAGCCGGTGGCTCAGTCGCGCACTTCGGACGCCGCGCCTGGCTTCGTCGTCGATGCGGACGGCAACGTCCAGTTCCCGTACGTGAACAAGCCGCTGCATGTCGCCGGCAAGACCGAGACGCAAGTGCAGCGCGAGCTCTATTCGGAGCTGTCGAAGGTCTTCGTGAAGCCGCAGGTGACGGTGCGCGTCGCATCGTTCCGCGCGGCGCAGGTGTATATCGACGGCGACGTGCGCACACCGGGCGCGCAGCAGATCAACGACATTCCGATGACGCTCACCGAGGCGGTCGGCCGCGCGGGCGGTTTCGCGCTGACGGCGGACCAGAGCCGCGTCACGCTCATCCGCGACGGCGTCACGTATCACATCAACATGGCGGGCATGACCGCGAAGGGCCGCAGCCCGTCGGACATCATGCTGAAGCCGGGCGATGCGGTGCGCGTCGATTCGCGCGACGACAACGGCGTCTACGTGATGGGCGAAGTGACGCGTCCCGCCACCGTGATCCCGATGCGCAACGGCAAGATGACGCTGTCGGATGCGATCTCGCAGGGCGGCAGCTTCAACGCGGAAACGTCGGACCCGAAACAGGTCTACGTGATCCGCAACGGCCAGACGGACCAGCCGGAGGTGTATCACCTCGACGCGCGTTCGCCGGTGTCGATGCTGCTCGCGAACGGTTTCGAGCTGCAGCCGAAGGACGTCGTCTACGTGGACAACAACGGGCTCGTCCGCTTCTCGCGCGTCCTGAACCTGCTCCTGCCGGCGATCAACGCGGGTCTGACGGCCGCCGTGCTGACGAAGTAAGCGTCTGAAAGCGTCTGACCGGCGCGCGCGGGGGCGCGCCGGGTAATCATTGTTCGACTTAAAAAAAAGCAAGCGAGCGAGATCATGGCGATGAACTTCGATTCACGGTACGTGGACGTATCGACGGGCGACGAGTTGCGGCTGTCCGACTATCTGGCGGCGGTGATGCGCAACTGGAAGCTCGTGACCGCCGTCATGCTCGCCGTGGTCGCAATCGGGACCGTCTACGCCTTCCTCGCGACGCCGACGTACAAGGCGGACGCGGTGATCCAGGTGGAAGAGCACAGCAAGACCAACGCGAACGCGCCCGCCAGTGCGGGACAGCAGGGCGTCCCGCAGAATTCCGAAGTAAAGTCCGTCACCGCCGCGCAGATCGAGCTGCTGCGCTCGCGTCTCGTCATTGAAGATGCGGTGCGGCGTTTTCATCTCGACATCAGCGCGTCGCCGCGTTCGATGCCCGTCGTGGGCGGTCTGATCGGCCGCGCGTTCCCGATGCTCGGCAAGCCGGTTCCGCAGGGCTATCTGTCGCGCTTCGCGTGGGGCGGCGAGCAGATCGACGTGCCGCTCTTCGACACGCCGAAAGAGCTCTACGACAGAAAGTTCACGCTCGTCGCGGGCCAGAACGGCACCTATGCGCTGAACGATCCGGACGGCCTCGCGGTGCTCACCGGCCACGTCGGCAGGGAAGCGTCCGGCATGACGCCGCAAGGCGCGGTCACGCTCAAGGTCGACAAGCTCGACGGCAAGCCCGGCGTGCAGTTCGAACTGCAGCGCTTCTCGACGGTCACGACCATCGACCGTCTGCAAAAGCGCCTGACCGTGGCGGAGACCGCATTGCAGTCCGGCATCATCGGTGTGTCGCTGGAAGGTAGTAATCCGAATGAAATTGCGGCGATCGTCAATAACATCGCGCGCCGTTACGTGCAGCAGGACGCGGATAACCGCGCGTCCGATGCGGAGCACACGCTCTCTTTTCTGGAGCAGCAGTTGCCCGTCGCCAAGAAGCAACTCGACGACGCCGAGCAGCGCTATAGCGCGTTCCGCAACAGGCAGGGCGGCGTCGATCTGAACGAGGAAAGCCGCATGTTGCTGCAGCAGATCGTCGATAACAAGACGAAGCTCGCGGACCTGCAACAGCAGCGCACCGAACTGTCGCTGCGCTTCACGGCGAATCATCCGTCGGTGCAGGCGCTCGATGCGCAGATCGCATCGCTCACCAACGCCCAGACGCGCCTCGGCAAGAACGTGTCGACGCTGCCCGACACCGAGCAGACCGCGCTGCGCTACATGCGCGACGTGCGCGTCAACACCGAGCTCTACACGAACCTGCTCAGCAGCGTGCAGCAGATGCGCATCACGAAGGCGGGGCAGGGCAGCAACGTGCGCGTCGTGGACTTCGCGCAAGTCCCCGACGATCCCGTGCGTCCGAAGCGCATGCTCGTGATCCTGATTTCGGCGGGCATCGGCCTCGTGATCGGCGTCATTGTCGCGTTCATCCGCAAGTCGCTGTATGGCGGCGTCGAGCGTCCGGAAGATATCGAGCGGCAACTGGGCACGCGCGTCTTCGCGATCGTGCCGCGCAGCACGCAGCAGCTTCGCCTGCAACGCCAGGTCGGGATGCGCCGCGAAGGGCTGCATGTGCTTGCCGCGCAGGCGCCGGAAGACGCTGCGGTCGAAGGCATCCGCAGCCTGCGCACGTCGCTGCAGTTGCAGCTCACGGATGCGCGCAACAACGTCGTGATGCTGACGGGCTCGCGTCCGGAAGCGGGCAAGTCGTTCCTGTCGGCGAATCTCGCGACGCTCGTCGCCTCGACGAGAAAGCGCGTGCTGCTGATCGATGGCGACATGCGACGCGGCGACATCCACTCGCATTTCGGCGTGCGTCATTCGCCCGGTCTCTCCGACGTGCTGATGGGCGCCGACGTGATGGACGCGATCCTTCACGACGTGTTGCCGGGCGTCGATCTCATCACGAAAGGCTCGCTGCCTTCGCATCCTTCGGAATTGCTCGCGAGCGACCGCTTCGGCGAAGTGCTCGCGGAATTGAAGCGGCATTACGACCTCGTGGTCATCGATACGCCGCCGGTCCTCGCGGTCACCGACGCGACCGTGATCGGCAAGCACGCCGGCACCAGCCTGCTCGTCGTGCGGCACGGCAAGAACCAGGTGCAGGAGATCGGCGAAACGATGAAGCGCCTGCACAACGGCGGCGTGCAGATGAAAGGCGTGCTGCTCACCGACGTGCCGCAATCGAAGGTGTTGATGGGCAGCACGTACGCCGGCTATTACAGCTACGAGAGCATCGCGGAATAAGCACGGCATCGCGCGCCGGCACTGCGATGCCGGCGCTTTCTCCCTCACGTATTCAATACGGCGACTTGTAGATGTCGTGCGCGCGGGCCGGATTGGTCTTCGGCGTCTTGAAGCCCGGCGGCGGCGGATAGAGTATCGCGGCGGCGCTCTTCGGCGCCGTCATCGACTTGGTGTCGGCTCGTCCGCCCGGACGAAGCCGCGCGCTTCCCGCGGGATTCCCCACATATCCGTTTTGCTGTGCGAGCAGTTGCGCCGTCGGCGATCGGCTGCCGGACAACGCCAGTTCAGCCGACGCTGCATCGGCCAGATCGTCTGCATTCGCGGCCGACGATGCCGCGAGCAGCAGCGGCAGGAGCGCCTTGCATAGCGCATGTTTCATGGTTCCCTCCGATGTTTGCCCGCGCGGTGAAAGCGGGCGTCGTTATAATCGCCGTCCGACCTGTTCTTCTGCTTTCCGCCCGTGAAAAAGCTCATCGCTCTCGCAGTCGCTTCGATCGTCCTTACCGCATGCTCGTCCGTCGAGAAGGAGCAGCAGAAGGAACGCACGTTCCTGCTCTCGCAGGAGTCGCTCGATACGGCGCAACGCAATGCGACCATCGCGTGCCGCGACGCCGCGCAGTGCGATGCGGCCTGGAAGCTCACGAAGACCTACGTCGAGCAGAATTCGAAGGAACGCCTGACGCGCGCCGACGATGCCGCGATCGAAACGGACGTGCCTTCGGGCACCGGCAAGCCGGTGTTCTCCGCGACGCGCATCGCGAGCGGTAACGGCATGGGCGCGACGATCTCGCTCTTCGCGCAATGCAAGGGCATGTATGAAGACGAACGCGCGCGCGGCTCCGATTTCGACGACTGCGCGACGAAGATCATTTCCGTGCAGAACGGTTTCGCGCCGTATCTGCGGGCGCATTTGCCCGCGCAGTGAATCAGGCGTTGGGCGCGAGCGAGTCGCGCTCCGGCGGTTTCTGAGCAGGACCTTGCGCTGGCAACGTAGCCGCGGGCAGCAACTCGGTTAGCGGTTCGTCGTGCGCGCGCGGGTCCGGCGGCACGCCATAGTGCGGATAGGCGGGCTGCGGCTGTTTGCCCGCCGCGCCGGCTGCGCGAATCTGCATCGCGTTCGAGATGCGCGCATACGTTGCGACGGCTACGCCCAGCGCGACGCCGAACACGATCGCTGCAAAGCCGTTGCCGAGCGGATTGCCGCCGATCGACGTCGCGGGCAGCGCCGCGAGCATCAGCAGCGCGCGCCCGAGTTCGGGAAGATGGCGCGCATCGGGCGCGCTATGCCGCCACGCGCGATAAGCCATCGAGGCGCGCCATAGCGCCAACAGCACGGCGATCGGCAACGCAAGACCGAACAGCAGTCCGCCCGCGAAGAACTGATAAACCCAGAAGTCGTGGCCGGCGGTCCAGTTTTTGATCGCAGGGACATTGTCTTCGCCGGGCTCGCGCAGCGTCGAAGGCGAGTAACGATAGTCGTGGCCGTAGCCCATGCCGACGAGCGTCGATAGCGCCGACGACGTCGCCTGATCCACCTGAGCCTTCATCTCCGCGAGACGCGCGATGGCGGCGTCGTCCTGCGCGAGCGAGACCTCCGGCAACCAGCGCTCGGCAACGGCGGGGAAGAACGACGCCGACGCCGCCGCCATCGCGCCGAGCAGCGTCACGATCGTGACGGCGCGCAGGCTCGCGCCGAAGAAATGCCGGATCGACGGCGCGGCGAGCCACGTCGCATACACGAAGAGCAGCAAGGTGCCGACGAACAGACTGCGCGTGACGAACAGCCACTCGATGACGATGGTCGCGACGAACAGCGCGACGGTGAGCTTCGGAAAGTGCTTCGCGAAGACGAGTTCATGCAGCAGCAGCGCCTGCAGGCAGAGGAACGTGACAGGGACGCTGCCAGCGTCCGCGTAGCCGATGCCGTCGCCCATCGCCACGTCGAAGCCGACGCTCACGACGAGCGAGGCGATCATCGCTCCGGCCAGCGCGCGCTCGATCTGCGCGAGACGCTGCGAATCCCACGGACGGCAGCCGACGAAGTAGCCGAGCAGCATCAGCAGGAACGGCAAGATCACACGCGCGTAGTTGCCCGCGTCGTTGCCTTGCAGCGCGTGCGTGGCGGCGCTGCCGAAGACCGTGAGCAGCAGCAGCGAAGTGACGAGCGTGCGCATGCGCGAGCGGCGCGCGAAGCGCGGCGCGATCAGCAAGACCGCGCAGGCCGCGCCCATCGAGGTCACGGTGAGCAGAATCGGAATGATTTTGTCGACGGTTGCGACGCCCTTGATGTCGAAGGCGAGCGGAAGCAGAACGAGCCAGATCCAGACGACGGCGAACTTGTTGCGCATGACGCCCCCGGGCACCCCTTTTATTTGTGCGTCGAATATATCAGCGGCCCTGTTGTGCACGTGTGCGCCAAATAACGCTGCGCGGGGAGCGCTTCGATCGGATGTGCGGAGAGAGACGCGTGCGTGTGTTGCGCTGTCCGCAAAGGACGTGATTCTGGCGGATCGCCCCGCACTTGAGGACCGAAGATCGAATGGCCGGATGCTGCATGATCCGGCGAGACCAATCCACAGGTGCGATGTGCGTGCGCGTGCCGATACGAGGTGACCCGCGATTGCGGGACAGCAAGCCCACGAGGACGCGCGGCGTCAGCCGCGCGGGCCATACGTCAACGAGCGGCCCTCGCAGAAGGGAAACGGCATGGGCTTGTTCGGCGCGACACGCATGCCGGGAACCCGATCGATCGAACTAGCTCGATCATCCGGGGACTCGCGATCATCGCCGTGACGAGCCGTCGTCCGTCACCTGCTGCTTTGTGCTGTCTCTCATCCCTTGCCGTCCGGCGATTCAATGCTGGCGCGCGCGCCGTTTTTCGCGTATCAAATAAGCTCTTGCCGCAAGGCGCGCCTTTCATGCCCGGCGCGCGTCTCACCGTCACACAAGCGTTTCACACTTCGACTGCCGCTCTGACGCACGCTCGTTCGAGCGCGCTCGCCGGACGGGGCGTATTTCCCAACTGCTGGATAGCCAGGGATTTCAACGGATGAGCACGATCAAGACGAAGGATGGCACCGCGATTTACTACAAGGACTGGGGCAGCGGCAAGCCCGTGGTGTTCTCGCACGGCTGGCCGCTCGACGCCGATGCGTGGGACGCGCAGATGCTGTTTCTGTCGGCCAAGGGTTATCGCGTGATCGCGCACGACCGGCGCGGACACGGCCGCTCGGATCAGCCTTCGGAAGGCAACGACATGGACACCTATGCCGACGATCTCGCCGCGCTGCTCGACGCGTTGGACGTGACGGGCGCGACGCTCGTCGGCCATTCGACGGGCGGCGGCGAAGTCGCGCATTACATCGGCCGGCACGGGACGAAGCGCGTCGCGAAGGCGGTGCTGATCGGCGCGGTGCCGCCGCTCATGCTCAAGACCGAGGCGAATCCGGACGGCTTGCCGATCGACGTGTTCGATGGCATCCGCAAGGGTGTCGCCGCCGACCGCTCGCAGTTCTACAAGGATCTGACGACGCCGTTCTACGGCTATAACCGCGACGGCGCGAAGATTTCGCAGGGCGTGATCGACCTGTTCTGGCTGCAGGGCATGCGCGGCGGCATCAAGGGGCAATACGAGTGCATCAAGCAGTTTTCGGAAGTGGACTACACAGCCGACCTCGAGAAATTCGACGTGCCCACGCTCTTCCTTCACGGCGACGACGACCAGATCGTGCCGATCGGCGCGGCGGCGCAGAAGGCGGCGAAGATCGTGAAGAATGCGACGTTGAAGGTTTATCCGGGCGGGTCGCACGGGATGTGCACCGTGGAAGCGGATAAGGTGAATGCGGACTTGCTGGCGTTCATCGAGTCGTGAGACAGGAAAGCGGGAGCGAGAGGGACTCGCGAAGGCATGCCGGTGTTCTTGCCCGCCCCGCTATCCGGATGATCCGCGTTGAACATGAAATGCGAAGTCGATAGAGTCCTTGGGAGCGATGCGATACCGCGACCCTGTACTTCACCCACACAGGAGACCCCATGTCCGACATGCTCAGCATCTCCACGCCCGACGGCAATTTCGACGCCTACGTCGCCTATCCTGCGCAAACGCCCGCGCCTGCCGTGGTCGTCATTCAGGAGATCTTCGGCATCAACGCCGACATGCGCGAAACCTGCGACGAGTACGCGCGCCAGGGCTACGTCGCGCTGTGCCCCGACCTCTTCTGGCGGCAGGAGCCGAACGTCGTCCTGACCGACAAGACCGAAGCCGAATGGCAACAGGCGATGAAGTACTACAACGGGTTCGACGTCAACACGGGCGTCGAGGATATCGCGGCGACCATCGGCTTCGCACGCGGGCTGTCGCAAGTGCAGGGCAAGATCGGTTCCGTCGGGTTCTGTCTGGGCGGCTTGCTGTCGTTTCTGACCGCCGCGCGCACCGATGTCGATGCATCGGTTTCCTACTACGGCGGCGGCACCGACCAATACCTCGCCGAACTGCCGAAGATCACGGTGCCGCTCATGCTGCATCTCGCCGAAGCCGACGAGTTCATCAACGAGGAGGCGCGCAATCGCGTGCTCGCCGCAGTGCAGGGGCACGCGAATGTCGAGGCGTTCACCTATCCCGGCTGCCATCACGCGTTCGCGCGCAACCAGGGCGTGCATTACGATGCGGCGGCCGCGCGACTCGCCAACGGCCGCACCGCCGAGTTCTTCAGAAAGCACCTGAAGTAAGCGGCGCGGAAAGAAAAACGCCGCCCGGAAAGAGGGCGGCGTCGGCTTACTTCTTCGCTTGATGCGGCCGGCGAAACACCAGCCAGCGCGGCGACTTGAAGCGCACGATGCTCATGTAGAGCCACACGTACGTCGCCGCGAACACGACGACGAAACAGAACAGATGCAGCGTGTGCCGCCAGAAGAGCGTCGCGGGAATCACGGCGATGAGGCACAGCAGCCAAAGATAGGGCGACGTGAGCGAATTGCGCCTCGTCAGCTCATGTGCGTTCTTCGCGCCCACGGCCCAGCGCATCAGACGCTTGTAGACGAGCATGTGCAGATGCACGCCGTCCGGAATCCCGGGCGAGATGCCGCGAATGAATTTCTTCCGATAGATCGAGAAGCACGTCTCGAAGATCGGGTACATGAAGAGCAGCACCGGATACCACGCGGAGACATCGCGGTTGCGCATCACGAGCAGAATCGCCAGCTCGGCCAGCATGAAGCCGGCGAAGTACGCGCCGCCGTCGCCGAGAAAGATCAGCCCGGCGGGGAAATTCCAGATGAAGAAGCCCATCACCGCGCCCATCATGATGAGCGAGCCGGACAGCACGACCGGATCGTGAACCTGGAACGCCACATAGGCGAGCGAGGCGAACATCATGAACGTGACCATCGACGCGAGGCCGTTGAAGCCGTCGATGATATTCACCGCGTTCGCGAGCGCCGCGACGGCGAGCACCGTCACCGCGCACGATATGACCGCGTAGGACAGCAGGAAATCGAGCGGCGGCACGCTGATGCGCGTCACGGCGATGTTGAGGAATGCGTACGCGAGGCCCGCGGCCGCCATCGTGCAGATGAGGCGCGCGAGCGGCGAGACGCGCTTGGTCAGGTCTTCGACGAGCCCGGAGAGAAAAGCCGGCAAGCCGCACGCGATGATGCCGAGAATGCCGCCCGAGACGGCGGGATAGCCCCATCGCAATTGCACGGCGGAAGCGGTCAGCCCGCAGATGATGCCCACGCCGCCAATGCGCGGCACCGGACGCGCGTGAAACTTCTGCACGCCGGCGAGATCGGTGTCGCCGAGCACGCCTTCCTGCAAGTGTGCGAAGCGCACGATCAACAAGGTCACGAAGAGCGAGACCAGAAAAGCAAGCGCGAAACTAAGCATGAAATGGAACCGATGAAGAAAGCGGCGCCGCATCGAACGCGAGCGCCGCGACGTTGTTACGCGAACCCTTGCGGATTCTGCGACTGCCAGCGCCAGTGATCCGCGCACATGCGTTCGATGCCGTGCTCCGCGCGCCAGCCGATCAGTTCGGCGGCGGCAGCGGGGTCGGCGTAGCAGGCGGCGACATCGCCGGGGCGGCGCGGCACGAGCTCGTACGGCACGCGCTTGCCCGACGCGCTCTCGAACGCCTTCACGACATCCAGCACGCTGTAGCCTTGCCCCGTGCCGAGATTCACGACGAAACTGCGATCCAGCGTCTTCAGCGCGCCGATGGCCGCGATATGCCCGCGCGCCAGGTCCACGACGTGAATGTAATCGCGCACGCCGGTGCCGTCGTGCGTATCGTAATCGCTGCCGAACACGCGCAGGCGCTCCAGCTTGCCGACGGCCACCTGCGCGACATACGGCATCAGGTTGTTCGGAATGCCCGCCGGATCTTCGCCGATCAGCCCGCTTTCATGCGCGCCGACGGGATTGAAGTAACGCAGGGTCGCGATGCGCCATGACGGATCGGAGACTTCCAGATCGCGCAAAATCTGCTCGGCGATCAGCTTGCTCTGTCCATAAGGATTGGTCGCGGAAAGCGGGAACGATTCGTCGATCGGCACGCTCTTCGGCACGCCGTACACGGTCGCGGACGAGCTGAACACGAAG
Source organism: Caballeronia catudaia (assembly GCF_001544755.2). GTDB lineage: Bacteria > Pseudomonadota > Gammaproteobacteria > Burkholderiales > Burkholderiaceae > Caballeronia > Caballeronia catudaia. The sequence goes on from NZ_FCOF02000002.1 coordinate 274,266, forward strand.
TTGCGCACGTTGCGCGCCTTCATCACCTCGAGCACGGCGAGCAGGCTGCCGATGTTGTTGCTGTAGTACTCGATCGGCTTCGCGACCGATTCGCCCACGGCTTTCAGCGCGGCGAAGTGAATCGCGCCGGTGATCGGGTGCGCGTCGAAGATGCGGTTGAGCGCGGCTTCATCGCGCGCGTCCGCTTCGTACAGCGCGACGCTTTTACCCGTGATGCGCTCCACGCGCTTCAGGGATTCCGCGCGGCTGTTGACGAGATTGTCGATGACGACGACGCCGTAGCCCGCATCGAGCAATTCGACACACGTATGCGAACCGATGAAGCCGGCTCCGCCCGTGACGAGAATCGTGCCCTTCATCGACTGGTTGTCATTCATCTTGTGCTCTCCGTATTGCTGAAATTGCTGAAATCAGAGTGAAATGCCGGTGATGGCATGTATTGTGCCCTTGTAGCGTTCGACGACATTTTTTTCGTCGAATTCGCGGGCGACCTTTTCGCGGCCGCGCTGCGCCATGGCTTCACGTTCGGCGGCGGAGAGGGTCAGCATGCGCTCGATCGCGTCCGTGAGGCTGTCGGCGCTCTTCACCTCGCACAGCAGACCGTTCACGCCATGCTCGACCACCTCGCGGCAGCCGGGCACATCGGTGGCGACGATCGGGCGGCCCATCGCCGAGGCTTCCATCAGCGTGCGCGGCACGCCTTCGCGATACGAGGGCAGCACGACACAATCCGCCGCGGCCACGAGCGGCCGCACGTCGTTCGCTTCGCCCAGATATTCGACGATATGCTCGGCCTCCCACCTCTCTACGTCGGTGCGGCTGATCGCGCTCGGATTGTCCACGCCGACCGGCCCGAGCAACTGGAAACGCGCGTGCGGAAACTTCGCGCGGATTCTGCGCGCGGCTTCGACATATTCCGCCACGCCCTTGTCCCACAGCAGACGCCCGATCAGGATGAACACGAAATCCTCGCGCGCGGGCAGCGGCGCCAGCGCGAATTCGTCGAGATCGACGCCTTCGCCATGCAGACGCCGCGCGCGATCCGGATGCGCGAGCAGCTTCTCATGCTTGAACGCGTGATGATCGTCCTTGTTAAGGAACCACACTTCGCGCGGAAAGCGGAACGCGAAACGGTACAGCAGCTTCGCGACCTGCGCCGTGCGGCTCTTCTGAATGAAGACGTAGCCCAGGCCCGTCGTCACTGCGATCGACGGCACGCGCGCGAGCATCGCGGCGAGCGAGCCGTAAATGTTCGGCTTGATCGTGTAGTGAAACACGATATGCGGGCGCGTCGCGCGATATTCGCGATAGAGCGCGCCGAGCGTCTTCAAATCCTGACGCGGGTCCGTGCCCTTCGAAGCCACCGGCAGTTCCACGCAGCGGCAGCCCATTTCGATGAGCGGCTCGAAGGTGCGATCGCGCGGCGCGATGATCGTCACCTGCGCGCCGAGCGCGGTGAGCATGCGCAGCACGCCGCGCCGGTAGGTGTAGATCGCCCACGCCGTGTTGCACACGAGGGCGATGCGAAGATTCGACCGTTGTTTCGTCATTCGGAAATCATGGTTCACCGCGCGCCCGATGACACGCCAGGCTAAACAAAAAAAGTGTCATGCCGACGACGCAGGCTTCAGCAGCCGCGCTTTCAGGCCACGCAACGCGCGATACGGCAGCAGCAGATGCGCGACGCTCTTCACGACGCCCGCCCAGTCGAGCGGATTCGTCACCCGCAGGTAGCGAAGCTGCAATCGCAGCGTCGACATCACCTGCGCGCGCCGCTTCGTCGCGCTGATGCCGCTTTCGTTCAGCTCGTAGAAGAGGCCGAACTCGGGCAGATTCGCGCCGTCGTGACGCTGCATGAGGCGCAGCAGAAGATCGAGATCTTCCGCCGCGCGATACTGCGCGCGATAGTTGCCCGCTTCGATCACGGCGTCGACACGCAGCATCAGCGACGGATGCGTGAAGCACGTGCGCGCGAGCATCGTGCGGCGGATCGCGGCGGGCTCGGTCGGCGGCGTCAGATCGAAGAGCGGCGCGCCTTCGGTCGATACCACGTGCGTCCACATGCCCAGCGCCGCGACGCGCGGATGCGCTTCCATATACGCGCGCTGCTTCGCGAACCGGCCAGGCGTTGCGAGATCGCCCGCGTCGATGCGCGCCGCGTAACGTATGCCACGCGCGGCGAGCGCCGTCATGCCCGCTTCGAGCGCGCGCTCGATGCCGCCGTTTTTCGGCATCCGCAGAATGTCGATGTTCATGCCGCCGATCGCGGGCGCGACGATCGGCGGTGCGCTGCCGTCATCGACGATCAGCACGTGGACCATGCTCGTTTCCCTGAGCGACGCGAGCGTGCGCTCGACATCGGCCTGGCCGTTGAACGCGGGCATCAACACCGCAACGTCGGATAGATCGTTCATGCGCGCAGCCGGTATCGAATGTAGTAGAAGTTCACCGCCGCCGCCGCGAGATAACCGGCCGCCAGCCCGATCAGCGCGCCGTAGCCTTCCATGCGCGGAATCGCGATCCCGTTCACGACGAACGCGACCGCGAGGGCAAAGAGCCATTTCGCCAGCAGCACGTATTTCGCCTGATATTTCAGCACGACGAGATTGCCGATCGCCTCGATGCCCGCCGGCACGGAAAGCCACACGGCCCAGCGGAAAATATCGGCGGCGCCCACGTAATTCGGGCCGAACACGCGCGCGATGATGAAGCCCGCGAGCGCGTCGAGAACGGCCGCGCCCGCGATCATCAGCACGGCGGTCATCGCGAAAAGGCGCACGAGGTTGCGTTTGAGCCGTGCGGCGTCCTGCACGCGATAGACGAACGCCGGCGCGATGGTCTGCGACAGCATCAGCGCGAGCGTGATCCAGTTTTCGTTGAGCTGCTGTGCGGCGGAATACAGCCCGAGCTCCGCGAACGACACGCGATGCGCGAGCATCAGCCGGTCGAGCTTCAGAAACAGATACATGCAGATGAGCCCGAGCCAGAACACGGTGCCCGCGCTCGCGAAATGTCTGAAGAGCGCGCGATCGAAACGCCAGTCGAGCTTGCCGCCATGCCGGCGCATGTAATACACGACGAGCGCGCCGCCGATCGCCGCGGCTTCGAGCGCCCAGAGCCAGCCGAAGCTTTGCGGCGCCGCCGCCAGGCGCACGAGCGCGAAGACGAGCATCGCCTTGACGATCGCGGCCATCATGCTCGCGATGAGCTGCGGCTTGCTGTACGTCATGCTCTGCAGCCAGCAATTCACCACGCCGATGAGCGGATCGCGAAACAGCAACGTGACGACGAGGCCGGTGAGCATCAGGCCGACCATCGGATCAGGGCCGCCGGCCGCGATCCAGCTCCACGTCAGTGCGAGCGCGATGACCGACATGCCGATGCGCAGCACGAACGCGCTGCCGAGCACCGCGCCGGTGTCGGCGGGGGTGCGGCGGTTGACGATCGTCGGCACGAGAATCTCCGCGCCGCACATCCAGGTGAGCGGCGCGATCACGAGCAGCAGCGTGTTCGCGTATTGCCACTTGCCGAAATCGTCGGGGCCGAAGTAGCGCGCGAGCAATCCCGAAATGACGATGGCGACCGCGATCTGCGTCAGCCGCTCCAGGCCGAGCCATACGATGTTGGCGAGCGCCCGCGCGACGTCCGGATTGCCGGAGCGCGTCAGCGCCTTCATTCGGCCGATCCTGTCAAGGTGCCGGGCACGCCGCGTGCTTCCCGAGCCTGATCGACTGTTGAAAGGCGCGCGTCATCGGTGAAGTTTTGTGTGTTTGCGCGCGGACGCGCCTCATCCGAAGGCATCGAGGCGAAAGGGCGTTTAAGCATTGGATTAGAATGAACGCGCAGGCTTGAACCGGGTTTCGATCCCGGCGCGCGCGACCGCGAAAAGCAACGAAAGACAGCGATTATAAGTGCGATCCGACGCCCGCCCGCTGCCGCGGTTCCGCTTCATTTTGCTTCGACTTGCTTCGAATTGTTTCTTTCGTATTGATTTGACACACGCATAGGCAAAATTCGATACGTCATCTGGCAGCCGTTCGCGCGCTTACCCGCAGCAAGACCGGCGCGCCGACAGTCACGACCTGCATGCCTCATGGCTGCATCGCCGGAAAACATCAATTAATACAGAAGAGGTAGCCATCTCATGAGCCAAATATCCCAATCCATCTTCAAGGCATACGACATTCGCGGCATCGTCGGCAAGACGGTCGACCGTGATGTCGCGAAAAGCATCGGGCAGGCATTCGGCAGCGAAATCAGGAAGCAGGGCGGCGATTCGGTCGTGGTCGCGCGCGACGGCCGTCTCTCCGGCCCCGAGCTCGTCGGCGCGCTGGCGGACGGCTTGCGCTCGGCGGGCGTCGATGTCGTCGATATCGGCATGGTGCCGACACCCGTCGGCTACTTCGCGGCGAGCGTGCCGCTGCCCTTGCCGTCGGGCGAGCGCCGCGTGGACTCTTGCATCGTCGTGACGGGCAGCCACAATCCGCCCGACTACAACGGCTTCAAGATGGTGCTGCGCGGCGCCGCGATCTACGGCGAGCAGATCCAGGGCCTGTACAAGCGCATCGTCGACAACGATCTCACGCAGGGCGAGGGCAGCTACACCGAGTTCGACGTGTCGCAGATGTATCTGGATCGCATCGTGTCCGACGTGAAGCCGGTGCGCGGCATGAAGATCGTCATCGATACGGGCAACGGCGTGGCCGGCGGACTCGCACCGAAGCTGTTCAAGGCGCTCGGCTGCGAGCTGGTCGAGCTGTTCACGGACATCGACGGCAACTTCCCGAACCATCATCCGGACCCGGCGCATCCTGAAAACCTGCAGGACGTGATCCGCGCGCTCAAGGAAACCGACGCCGAAATCGGCTTCGCGTTCGATGGCGACGGCGATCGCCTGGGCGTCGTCACGAAAGACGGCGAGGTCATCTATCCGGACCGTCAGTTGATGCTGTTCGCGCAGGAAGTCCTGTCGCGCAACAAGGGCGGCCAGATCATTTACGACGTGAAGTGCACGCGCAATCTCGCGAAGTGGGTGCGCGAGCAGGGCGGCGAGCCGGTGATGTGGAAGACGGGCCACTCGCTCGTGAAGGCGAAGCTGCGGGAAACCGGCGCGCCGCTCGCGGGCGAAATGAGCGGCCACGTGTTCTTCAAGGACCGCTGGTACGGTTTCGACGACGGTCTCTACACCGGCGCGCGCATGCTCGAAATCCTGTCGCGCGTGGCCGATCCGAGCAAGCTGCTCAACGATCTGCCGAATTCGCTGTCGACGCCCGAACTGCAACTGAAGCTGGAAGAGGGCGAGAACTTCGAGCTGATCGCGCGTCTGCAGAAATCGGCGAAGTTCACCGGCGCGGACGACGTGCTGACCATCGACGGTTTGCGCGTGGAATATCCGGATGGGTTCGGGCTTGCGCGCTCGTCGAACACGACGCCGGTCGTCGTGATGCGCTTCGAAGCGGACAACGACGCGGCGCTGAAGCGGATTCAGGAGGATTTTCGCCGGGTGATCCTGGCGGAGAAGCCGGACGCGAAGCTGCCGTTCTGAGCGGGTTCGGCGGTTGATGACAAAGCGGCACGGTTTTTCACCGTGCCGCTTTTTCGCACGCGCCGCGCTAAAATCCCCGTTTTCCCGCTCACACCGCCGCGCGTCCGTCCGCGCCTCCCCATCCCAGCGTGCAAAAGATCCTGATCGTCCGCGTGTCGTCGCTTGGCGACGTCGTTCACAACATGCCGGCCATCGCCGACATCCGCCGCCGCTATCCGGATGTGCAAATCGACTGGCTCGTCGAGGAAAGCTTCGCGAGTCTCGTCGAACTGGTTCACGGCGTTCATCGCGCGATCCCGTTCTCGCTCAGACGCTGGCGCAAGGGGTTCGCATCGCCCGCGAACTGGCGCGAGATCGGCAAGTTCAAGCGCGAACTCGCCGCCGAGAAATACGATCTCGTGATCGACTGCCAGGGGCTCATCAAGACCGCGTGGGTCGCGAGCTGGGCGCGCGGGCCGCTGGCCGGCCTCGGCAACCGCACGGACGGCGCGGGTTACGAATGGCCCGTGCGCTTCTTCTACGACCGGCGCGTGCCGATCGAGCCGCGTACGCACGTCGTCGAGCGCACGCGGCAGCTCGTCGCGGCCGCGCTTGATTTGCCGAAGCCGCAGATGACCGACGACATCGACTTCGGCATCGACACGCGCCGCGCGGCGCTCGCCGTCTCCGAACTCGGGCTGAACCTGCCGGTGCCGTACGTCGTGTTCGTGCACGCCACCTCGCGCGCCGACAAGCAATGGCCCGAAGCCGCGTGGATCGAACTCGGACAGGCGCTCGTGACGCGCGGCGCGTCGATCGTGCTGCCGTGGGGCAGCGACGCCGAACGCGCGACGAGCGAAAAGCTCGCGAAGGAATTCGGCGCTGCCGCAATCGTGCCGCCGAAGCTCTCGCTGCCGGCGGTGGTCGGCCTGATCGACGGCGCGGCCGCGACCGTCGGCGTCGATACCGGCCTCGTGCACATTGCCGCGGCGCTGAAGCGCCCGACCATCGAGTTGTACAATTTCTCGACCGCATGGCGCACCGGCGGCTACTGGTCGCCGCAAGTCGTCAATCTGGGCGACGCCAGCCGGCACCCCACTTTGTCTGAAGTCAAGACCGCGCTCGCGGGCTTCGGCCTGCTGTAGCGCGCCCGTGATAGCGTGCCCGACGCGCGTCATGCGCGGTAACTCAAGGTCGTAGACACATGACGGAATCTCAAATCATCGAAGTCGCATCGGGCGATTGGCAGGGCAAGAATCTGTCCGTGCCGCGTGAGGCGTTGCTTGCCGGCGTCGAAAACGGCAAGGTGCTGTACTTTCCCAATCTGCGTTTTCCGATCGAAGGCGGCGAGATCGCGCTGCTCGATCCGAAGATCGCGGACCCGAAACGCAAGAACATCAGCCTCGCGCCCAATGGCGGCGTGCTCGCCGGCGTGCTCGGCGACGACGTGATGCAGTCGGCGGTGCGCTCGCTCATCAAGCGATATCAGGATCATGCGCGCTCGCTCGTCGACGGGCTTTTCCCTGAGTACGACGGCAACCTGCGCGTCGCGCCTACCAGCTTGCGGCTGCATCAGGTCGAAACGCGCGAGACGTCGTGGCGCAGGGACGACAGCCGCCTGCACGTGGATGCCTTCCCGTCGCGCCCGAACTACGGCGAGCGCATCCTGCGCGTGTTCACGAACATCAATCCGCAAGGCGCGCCGCGCGTGTGGCGCGTCGGCGAACCGTTCGAAGACATGGCGAAGCGCTTCCTGCCCGGCATCAAGGCGCAGACGCCCGGCTCGGCGTGGCTCATGAATCTGTTGCACATCACGAAGTCGAAGCGTTCGGCGTACGACCATCTGATGCTGCATCTGCATGACGCGATGAAGGCCGATCTCGCCTATCAGAAGACTTCGCCGCAGGAAACGATGCCGTTCCCGCCCGGCTCGGTGTGGGTCTGCTTCTCCGATCAGGCGTCGCACGCGGTGATGTCCGGCCAGTTCATGATGGAGCAGACGTTCTTTTTGCCCGTCAAGGCGATGGCGCGTCCCGAATGCGCGCCGCTCGGCATTCTCGAGCGCCTGAAGGGCAGGGCGCTCGTTTGAGCGGCGCGGCTTCCCCGAGCGCATCGGCCGCGATGCTGAGGCTCGTCTACCGGGCGCTCTGGTGGATCGTCGCGCCGCTCGCGGTGCTGCGGCTCCTCATCCGTTCGCGCAGGGAGCGCGGCTACCGCGAGCATATCGGCGAGCGTTTCGGGCGCGTGCCGCCGCATCGCGGCAGAAGCGCCGACGACCTCGCGCCGCTCATCTGGGTGCATGCGGTGTCGGTCGGTGAGACGCGCGCCGCGCAGCCGCTCATCGACGCCTTGCTGAAGGCGCATCCCGAAGCCCGCATCCTGCTCACGCACATGACGCCGAGCGGCCGCGCGACCGGCGTCGAGCTGTTCGGCGATCGCGTGCTGCGCAGCTATCTTCCCTACGATCTGCCCGTTCTCGTGCGGCGGTTTTTGCGCGCGTGGCGTCCGTCGCTCGGCATCGTGATGGAGACCGAAGTCTGGCCGACGCTCATCGACGAATGCAAACGCGCCGACGTGCCGCTCGTGCTGACGAACGCGCGCATGTCGGAACGCTCGTACCGGCGCGCGGCGAAGTTCGGGCGCGCGGCGCGCGAAGTGTTCGGCGGTTTTTCGCGCGTGCTCGCGCAGACGCCGTCCGACGCCGAGCGGCTGACCGCGCTCGGCGCGCGCAACGTCGCGGTGCTCGGCAATCTGAAGTTCGACATGACTGCGCCGCCCGAACTCGTCGCGCGCGGCCAGGCGTGGCGCACGGCGATCGGCGAGCGGCCCGTGTGGGTAGCGGCGAGCACGCGCGAAGGCGAGGAGACGCTGGTCTTGCGCGCGTTCGCGGCGCTGAACGTGCCCGATGCGTTGCTGATACTGGTGCCGCGTCATCCACAGCGTTTCGATGAAGTCTCCGCGTTGATCGCGAGCCTCGGGCTCACGAGCGCGCGCCGCTCGGTATGGGCGCCGAAGCCTGTCGCGGCGGGTTCGGGCGCGGACGTGCCGGAGCCGTTACCGGCGAACGTGCAGGTGTTGCTCGGCGATTCGATGGGCGAACTCGGCGCGTATTACGCGGCGGCGGATCTCGCGTTCATCGGCGGAAGTCTGCTGCCGCTCGGCGGGCAGAATCTGATCGAAGCGTGCGCGGCGGGCGTGCCGGTGCTGATCGGGCCGCACACGTTCAACTTCACGCAGGCGACCAACGACGCCATCGCGGCCGGCGCCGCGCTGCGCGTGCAGGACCCGCAGGCTCTCGCGCGCGGGCTGCGTGAAATCTTCGACGACAAAGCCAGACGCCTCGCGATGAGCGCGGCGGCCTCGGCATTCGCGGCGCGTCATCGCGGCGCGACGGAAAGAACGGTGAGCGTGCTGGGCGCGCTGCTCGAAGCGGAAAGCGACGCGGCGAAGTGAAGTCTGCGGCTTGCCGGGCGCGTCCATTTCGTCTGATAAAAGCTCGTTCTCCGAACGTTGCCACCCTATATGTCGAACGTTAACGAGGGTTGAACGTGTCGGACGTAAGAGGGATACTGATCGCCCCGAGCCGACCGCGCGGACAAGCGGCCGGATGCCTGCGAATGCGTTTTCAGTTTGACATTGAGGACCCGCATGCAAGATCTCATCAAGCACCTCGTCAAAGATGTAATGCCGCCCCGGCTTTTCCGCCTGCTGAAGCCATCCAACGAACCGACCGATGCGTGGGGCAGCGCCCGATGGGGCTTGCACGGCAGTCTTGTGCTGCCGGGCAACCGGCGCTTCGAATACCGGCCCTGCGTCGCGGATCGCGGCGTCTGCAAGCAGATCTTCTTTCTCCGCTCCTACGCCACCGATACGCTTTGGCGCGCGAAGGAAATCGCGGCGTTCTACGAGGCTTGCGAAAATCCGTTGATCATTGATGCGGGCGCCAATATCGGCGCGTCCGCCGTGTGGTATGCGCTGACCTATCCGAAGGCGAAGGTCGTCGCCATCGAGCCTGACATATCGAACTTCGCGCTGCTCAAACGCAACGCTGCGTCGTTCCCGCAGATCACGCCGCTGAACGCTGCGATCGCGGCGAAGCACGGCACGCTCTATCTCAACGATCCCGGCGGCGGCGAGTGGGCGTTCCGGACGGCCGAGCAGCCTGTCGACCAAGGTTATGCCGTCGACGCGCTCACGCTCGAAGACGTGATCCCGCCCGGCGTGACGCCATTCATCCTGAAGATCGATATCGAAGGCGCGGAGTCGGACCTGTTCTCGCGGCATAGCGAAGTGCTGAACACGTTTCCGCTCGTCGTGATCGAGCTGCACGACTGGATGCTGCCCGGCGAATCCAATAGCCGCAACTTCCTGCAATGGCACGTCGAGATGAAGCGCGACTTCGTGCAGATGGGCGAGAACGCGATCTCCATATCGAACTCGATCGCGCTGTCGTAGCGGTTCTACGTTGCGTCTCAGGCGAGCAGCAGCCCTTTCTTCTCGATGAAGCCGATGACTTCATCGAGGCCATCGAGCGCCTTCAGATTGCACATTACGAACGGCCGCTCGCCGCGCATCTTTTTTGCGTCGCTTGCCATGATGTCGAGATTCGCGCCCACATGCGGCGCGAGATCCGTCTTGTTGATGACGAGCAGATCCGACTTCGTGATGCCCGGCCCGCCCTTGCGCGGAATCTTCTCGCCGCCCGCGACATCTATCACATAGATGGTCAGATCGGACAACTCGGGACTGAACGTCGCCGCGAGGTTATCGCCGCCGGATTCGATGAACACGATATCGACATCCGGAAACTTCGACACCATGCGATCGACGGCTTCGAGATTGATCGATGCGTCTTCGCGAATCGCCGTATGCGGACAGCCGCCCGTTTCGACGCCCATGATGCGCTCGGCCGGCAGCGCGCCCGCCACCGTCAGCAGGCGCTGATCTTCCTTCGTGTAGATATCGTTGGTGATGGCGACGAGATCGTATTGATCGCGCATCGCCTTGCAGAGCATTTCGAGCAGCGTGGTCTTACCGGAGCCGACCGGCCCGCCGACGCCCACACGCAACGGGGGCAGTTTCTTGGTTCGGCGGGCGGCGGCGGAATAGGCGGGAACGTTCATCGTGCGAGTCAGGAGCGAAAGAGTCGTGAATATTGCGATTCGTGCCGCGCCGACAGAATGCCGAGCTGCGGCGCGAACGTGTTGATGGCGTCGGGCGATGTATCGAGCGCGCGGCGCACGGCGGCATCGATCGGCCCGCGTAACGTGACGATGATGCGCTGCCCCGCGAGCTGTCCGAGCGGCACGGCCTTCAGCGCGGCGGCCGCCTGATTCTCGACCCAACTGAATGCGTAGGCCGCGAGCGCCGCGTCCGGCGCCGCATCGTGCGCGAACGCGGCGAACGCGAAGGCGGTCGGCTGCGCGATGGGCCTGATCGTGGCGAGCGTCGCGCGGCGGGCGGCGTCGCCCCATTCGAGCGATGCGCAAAGCTGCGCGAGCGACCAGCCCATCTGCTCGGTTTCGCGTCGCAGTTCCGCCGATTCGCGGCTCGCGATGTATTCGTCGTTTGCGGCTGTCAACGCGGCTTCGTCGCAGGCATGCCAGCGTCGCATCTGGTGCGCGATGAACGGCAATTCGCCGCGCGCGAGCACATTCGTCAAACCGTTCGCGATCCAGTCGCGCGCGCTGTCGCCGTCGTGGATCAGGCCGTGCTCGATCGCCGCTTCGAGCCCCTGCGAATAACTGAACGCGCCGATCGGCAGCGCCGGCGACGCGAGATGCAGAAGCGCCGTCAGCTCAGCGATGCGCATGGCCGTGGTGGTGGTGATCGTGGCCGCACTGCGAATGATCGTGGTCATGCGCGTGATCGTGCCCGTGATGCTCGTCGAAGACCTTTTGCGCGAGCGCATGGTCTTCGCTGAAGGTTTCGTCGTGGCCGTGCTTGTGACCGCCGCCATACGCGCCTGTTTCGGGCTGGAACGGCTGCGATTCATGCGCGACGACCACGCCTAGACGCTTCAGCATGCCTTCGAGCACGGGATCGGCTTCGAGCTTCAGATAGTCCGCGCCGACTTCGACGGGCGTATGGCGATTGCCGAGATGATAGGCGGCGCGCGTGAGCAGACGCACGCTCGGCGCGCGCACGACGAGCACGTCTTCGGCCGCCGCCATGACGCGCACGAAACCGCCATCATCCGCGACGAGCATGTCCCCGTCAGCGAGCACGGTGCCGCGCGGCATCACGAGCGCCACTTCCTCGCCGTTGTCGAGCGTGGCGGCGAGCCGGCTCTTGCTGCGCGCATCGAAGGGCAGAGTCAGGGTGGGCGCGCGCTTGACGAGCACGGGCGCGAGCTTTGCGGTCAGACGTTTGTCGATGGTACGCATGAGGGAATCAGAACAGAAAATAGCGCTGCGCCATCGGCAGAACGGTGGCGGGTTCGCAGGTGAGCAATTGCCCATCGGCGATCACCTGATAGGTCTGCGGATCGACGCTGATGGACGGCTGCCATGCATTGTGAATCATGTCGGCCTTCGTCACATGGCGGCAGTTCTTCACCGCGACGATCTGCTTGTGCAGGCCATAGCGATCCGCGACGCGCGCGTCCATCGCCAGTTGCGATACGAACGTGAGCGATGTCTTGCCGAGCGCGCCGCCGCGCGTCGCGAACATCTCGCGGTAATGCACCGGCTGCGGCGTCGGAATCGATGCGTTCGGGTCGCCCATCTGCGCGAGCGCGATCATGCCGCCCTTGAGTATCAGCGATGGCTTCACGCCGAAGAACGCCGGCTCCCAGAACACGAGATCGGCCCATTTGCCCGCTTCGATCGATCCGACTTCATGCGCGATGCCATGCGTGATCGCCGGATTGATCGTGTACTTCGCGACGTAACGCTTCGCGCGAAAGTTATCGTTGCGCGCGCCGTCTTCGGGCAACGTGCCGCGCTGCACTTTCATCTTGTGCGCCGTCTGCCACGTGCGGATGATGACTTCGCCGACGCGGCCCATCGCCTGCGAATCGGATGAAAGCATCGACAGCGCGCCGAGATCGTGAAGAATGTCCTCGGCGGCGATGGTCTCGCGGCGAATGCGCGATTCCGCGAACGCGATATCTTCCGCAATCGACGGATCGAGGTGATGGCACACCATCAGCATGTCGAGATGCTCGTCGAGCGTGTTGACGGTGTACGGGCGCGTCGGGTTGGTCGAAGAGGGCAGCACGTTCGGTTCGCCCGCGACCTTGATGATGTCCGGCGCGTGCCCGCCGCCCGCGCCTTCAGTGTGATACGTGTGGATCGTGCGGCCCTTGAACGCGGCGATGGTCGTTTCCACGAAGCCCGCTTCGTTCAGCGTATCGGTGTGAATGGCGACTTGCGTATCGGTGTCATCGGCGACAGAGAGGCAATTGTCGATCGCGGCGGGCGTCGTGCCCCAGTCCTCGTGCAGCTTCAGACCGATCGCGCCCGCTTTCACGTGTTCGATCAGCGGCGCGGGCAGGCTCGCGTTGCCCTTGCCGAGAAAGCCGAGATTCATCGGCCAGCCATCGGCGGCTTGCAACATGCGCTCCATGTGCCACGGACCCGGCGTGCAGGTCGTCGCGTTCGTGCCGGTGGCGGGCCCGGTGCCGCCGCCGAGCATCGTCGTGACGCCGCTCGATAATGCTTCGTCGATCTGCTGCGGGCTGATGAAGTGGATATGCGTATCGACGCCGCCCGCGGTGACGATCATTCCTTCGCCCGCGATCACTTCCGTCGCCGCGCCGATGGCGATGTTCACGTTCGGCTGAATGTCCGGATTGCCTGCCTTGCCGATTGCGAAGACGCGTCCACCCTTGATGCCGATATCGGCTTTCACGATGCCCCAGTGATCGAGGATCAGCGCATTGGTCACGACGGTATCGACCACATCGGCGGCGGGGCGTTGCGACTGGCCCATGCCGTCGCGAATCACTTTGCCGCCGCCGAACTTTACTTCTTCGCCGTAGGTCGTGAAGTCGCGCTCCACTTCGATGATGAGATCGGTATCGGCGAGGCGCACGCGGTCGCCGGTGGTCGGGCCGAACATTTCCGCATAAGCGCGGCGGCCGATGCGTAGTGTCATAGTATTCCTTTGGATTCCGAATTAAAGCGGGCCCATGACGAGCGCGTTGAAGCCATACACGCGACGATCGCCCGCGAGCGCGACGAGCTCGACCGTGCGTTCCTGTCCCGGCTCGAAGCGCACCGCCGTGCCCGCCGCGATGTTCAGGCGAAAGCCGCGCGCCTTCTCGCGCTCGAACTTCAGCGCGGCGTTGACTTCGTAGAAGTGGTAGTGCGAGCCGACCTGCACGGGGCGGTCGCCATGATTCGCGACGACGACCGTCACGGTATCGCGGCCCGCGTTGAGCTCGTGCTCGCCGTCATCGATGAAATATTCGCCGGGGATCATGTTTTCAGGGGATCGGATGATGAACCGTGACGAGCTTCGTGCCGTCGGGAAACGTCGCTTCTATCTGGATGTCGGGAATCATCTCGGGCACGCCTTCCATCACGTCGTCGCGGGTGAGGAGCGTCGTGCCGTAGTGCATGACTTCGGCGACGGTCTTGCCGTCGCGCGCCGCTTCCATCAAGGCTGCGGAAATGAAAGCGACCGCTTCCGGATGATTCAGTTTCAGGCCGCGTGCGCGGCGGCGTTCTGCGAGCAAGGCTGCGGTGAAGATCAGCAGCTTGTCCTTTTCGCGAGGCGTGAGTTTCATGAGTTCGTTGTTTTGATCGGCCGATGCTCCCTAGCGAGAGTCGTGCCAACGGCTGTTTCTATGCGTTTCGGCTCGTGTGCGCACCATGTCGGGGCAGATGCGCGCATCAGGTTGGTGCGTAACTACGTCGTCCATAAGCGCAAGGGCTGGGCCTCGACGTGATGCACGATTGGCCGCAGATGCGTCCAGCACTCGGTGAGCGCGCGTTGCAGCGGCTCCATCGAACGGCTGATTGCACGCACGATCAATACGCCGGGCGCGACGCACGATGCAGCCGCGCGCAGGGCATCGTCGAATGGCAACCGGGCCGTGAGCGTTTCGGCGAGCGCATCGTCGCAGGCGGGGCCGATTGCCCAGAGTGTGCCGTAGGCGGGAAAGCCTGCGAGCCCTTGAGCGCCATCGCGCAGGGGATCGGCTGCATCGAGCAGCGTGCGTTCGAACCAGAGCGTGCGGCCATCGCGATGTGCGATACGCGAGCTCGCCCTGATATGTCCGTGCGTCCATTTCTCGCCTGCTGCGGCGCGGCCGAGCAGCATCGCGTCCCAGCCGATCGCAGTGGCGCTTTCATCGAGCGTGAGATTGAATTCGAGCTCGATGTTCGACGCTTCGAACACGATGTTGTTTTGCGGAAGCCAGTCGAGCTTCGCGTGCGGCGCGAGGCGGATATCGATGCGTTGCGTCGCGAGCCTGCCGTTGGCCTTGTACCACTTGGTCGCGCCTGGCGTCGTGATGACGGCGTGCGTGCTCTCCTGCAATCGAACGTCGATGGACAGACGGTCGCCGCCCGCGACGCCGCCTGGTGGATGCACGATCACCGAGTGACAGATATCGCCTTCGGGATAGAGCGGCCGTTGCAGTCGCAGCGGCCCTTCGTGCTTGCGATGAACGCAGACCGTGCGGCCGTGCTGGCGCGCGTAGCCGAGTTCGAGCGCGCCGCGCCAGATTTCCGCGTCGGCGAGCGCCGTGTGTGATTCATGATGCATGACTGGGTCGCGATCGATGACAAGCCGTCATCATACGGCGATCAATTCGCGCACTCCATGCGCGTCCATGTCCGATCCCGCGCCGCCAGCGACGATTTCGCCGCGGCTCATCACCCAATAGTGGTCAGCGAGCTCGCGTGCGAAGTCGTAATACTGTTCGACGAGCAGCACTGTCATGCCCATTTCGTCGACGAGCTGTCTTAGTGTTCGGCCGATGTCCCGAATGATGGATGGCTGGATGCCTTCCGTGGGTTCATCGAGGATGAGCAGTTGCGGCTCGCTCATCAGCGCGCGGGCGATTGCGAGTTGCTGTTGCTGGCCGCCGGAGAGATCGCCGCCTCTTCGGTGTTTCATGTCTCTCAGCACGGGGAAGAGGCGGTAGATATGGTCGGGGATTTCTTTTGGTGCGGCTCGGCTCGCTGCGCCTACGAGCAGATTTTCTTCGACGGAGAGACGAGGGAAGATGTCGCGGCCCTGGGGGACGTAGGCGAGGCCGGTGGCAACGCGTGCATGCGTTGGCAGTGAGGAGATTTTGCTGCCGCGCCAGGTGATCGTGCCGGTTTTTGTTGGGACTACGCCCATCAGGCAGCGTAGGAGTGTCGTCTTGCCGACGCCGTTGCGGCCTAGCAGTACCGTCAGTTTCCCTTCGGGGATGGTCAGCTTTACCCCGCGGAGGATGTGGCTGCCGCCGTAGTATTGGTTCAGGTTTTCTATGTTTAGCATGTTTCGTGGTTCGCTTTCTTCTATGGAATCCTGATTTCGTGTCGGTCTATTGGCACTGCCCCTCCCCGGGGCGGGGGTAACTTTCTTTGCTCGGGACCAGAGTAAGCGCTAAAGCGCCAACTCTGGTCGACGCAAAGAAAGTCACCAAAGAAAGCAGCTATCCCCAGCCTAAGCACTTCACACCGGCCGCGGCACAGAACTACTCTCGTGGTCCGGCAATAGCGAGTGCAATCAAAGGTCTAATCGGGCTTGGATCGCGCACGGTCCGTCACATCGCACCGCATAACACACTGGTTCAGCACCTTATAGCTCCAGCCCGCTTCGCGGCCGACCGGTCAATCGGGATTGCGTGAGCCTGCGTATTGCTACGCCCACCGCTGGTTTCCCTTGCATACCCGGCGGCAGCGCATAGCGCTGTGCCGATGCTATTTCGTGCTGAACCAGGGTCCTTCGGGTACTAGCTTGTCAGACCGTGCGCGGTCCACGCCCGGCTCAACAATGGGAACACTCGCTACTCTGGGTTCCATTCAGCCAATCGCCTGTGCCGCGGCCGGCGTGAAGTGCTTAGGCTGGGGATAGCTGTTTCTTTGGTCACTTTCTTTGCAGCAGCAAAGAAAGTGACTGCCGCCCCGCACAGGGGCAACGCTAATAGACCGACACGAAAACAGGCATTCCCCGACAAAAAACCCTCACCGCCCCAGATAAGACTCAATAACCGCGTCATCGCGTTTGACCTCATCCAACGAGCCTTCAGCAAGCACCCTACCTTCGGCCATCACAGTAACCTTCCCAAAAGCCCCCGCAAGAGCAGCAACAAACTCCATATCATGCTCGACGACCATCATCGAACACGAGCCACGCAGCTTGTTGAGAAGATCGGCGAGTTCCATCGTCTCATGATCCGTCATGCCAGCAGCAGGCTCATCGAGCAACAGCAACGCAGGCTGCTGCATCAACAACATGCCGATTTCCAGCCGCTGCTTCTGTCCATGCGACAGCTCCCCCGCAAGCCGCGTCGCCTCGTGCTGCAGGCGAATCAACTCCAACGTTTCCTCGATGCGCGCCTGCGCCTGCGCATCCAGCCGCGCACGCAACGACGCAAACCAGCGCTTATCGGTCTTCATCGCGAGCTCGAGGTTCTCCCACACCGGATGATTCTCGAACACCGTCGGCTTCTGAAACTTCCGTCCGATGCCCGTGCGCGCAATCACCGGCTCCGACATGCGCGTGAGATCCAGCGTCTGCCCGAGAAACACGCGGCCGGCATCGGGCCGCGTCTTGCCCGTGATGACGTCCATCATCGTGGTCTTGCCCGCGCCGTTCGGGCCGATCACGCAGCGCAACTCGCCCACGTCGATGGAAAGCGTGAGCGCGTTCAACGCGCGAAAGCCATCGAAGCTCACGGTCACGTCCTCGAGATAAAGAATCGCGCCGTGCGATACATCGATCTCCCCGGGCGCCAGCACATGGCCCAGACCCGCAACGCCATTGAGATTGAGTTGCTCTTCAAGAGGCGGAAGCGGCGGCAGATCAACAATCAATGCGTTGTGTGCGGTCATTCCGCTGCGTCTCCATGAGCCTTCCCGCGGCGCGCGAGATCAATGAGTCCCATGATGCCGTTCGGCAAAAGCAAGGGCACCAGCGTGAAGATGAGGCCGAGGAAGAACAGCCAGTACTCCGCGAAATGCGCGGTGAAAAAGCTCTTCGCGCCGTTCACGGCGAACGCGCCGAGGATCGGCCCGATCAGCGTGCCGCGTCCGCCGACGGCGACCCAGATCGCCATTTCGATCGAATTCGCCGGCGACATTTCGCCCGGATTGATGATGCCGACCTGCGGCACATACAACGCCCCCGCAATGCCGCATAGCACGGCCGACACCGTCCAGATGAACAGCTTGTACGCGAGCGGGCTGTAGCCGAGGAACATGAGACGCGTCTCGCCATCGCGCACGCCGGTGACGACGCGCCCGAGCTTCGACGTGACGATCCGGCGCGCCGCGAGAAACGCGAGCACAAGCACCGCGAAGGTGATGAGGAAGAGGACGGTGCGCGTGCCCGGATGCGTGACGGAAAAGCCCGCGATACGCTTGAAATCCGTGAAGCCGTTATTGCCGCCGAAACCCGTTTCGTTGCGATAGAAAAGCAGCATCGCGGCGAAAGTCATCGCCTGCGTGATGATCGACAGATACACGCCCTTCACGCGCGAGCGAAACGTGAAGAAGCCGAACACCCACGCGAGCACGCCAGGCACGAGCACGACGAGCAGCAGCGCGTACCAGAGATGCTCCGTGCCTTGCCAGTACCACGGCAGCGCATGCCAGTCGAGAAACACCATGAAGTCGGGCAGATCGCTCTTGTACACGCCCTCGCGGCCGATCGAACGCATCAGGTACATGCCCATTGCATAGCCGCCGAGCGCGAAAAAGAGCGCGTGACCTAAACTTAGGATGCCGCAGTATCCCCACACGAGATCGAGCGCGAGCGCGCCAATCGCGTAGCACATGAGCTTGGCCGTGAGCGTCATCGCGTAAGCAGACAGATGGAACGCGCTCGTCTCAGGCAACACGAGCGCTGATATCGGCACGAGGACGCCCATCGCAACGACGAGCGCGATCAACGCGATCCAGCCATTGCGCGGCAGCAATGCGGCGCGCGGCGGAAGGCCGAGCGCGAAGCCGGCGCGCGCGGCGCTCGCATCGGGCTGCGGCGTGACGTCGAGATTCGCGGGGAAATTGGTCGATGCGGTCATGACTCACGCCTCCGCGCTGCGGCCCTTCAGAGCGAACATGCCCTGCGGTCGCTTCTGGATGAACAACACGATCAGCACGAGCACCGCGATCTTCGCGAGCACCGCGCCCCAGAACGGCTCGACTGTCTTGCTGACGAGCCCGAGCCCGAAGCCGCCGATCACCGTGCCCGCAAGCTGGCCGACGCCGCCCAGCACGACCGCCATGAACGAATCGATGATGTAGCTCTGCCCGAGATCCGGCCCGACATTGCCGATCTGCGAAAGCGCGCAGCCGCCGAGCCCCGCGATCCCCGCGCCGAACGCGAACGCATAGGAATCGACGCGCGCCGTCTTCACGCCGACGCACGCGGCCATGCGCCGATTCTGCGTCACGGCGCGGACAAAAAGGCCGAGACGCGTCTTCGTGAGCACGCCCCACGCGATCGCGACGACGGCGAGCGAGAACGCGAGGATCGTCAAACGGTTGTACGGCAGGATGAGGTTCTGCATCACCGCGACGCCACCGCTCATCCATGAAGGATTCGTCACCTGCACGTTCTGCGCGCCGAAGAGCGTGCGCGTCGCCTGAATGAGGATCAGGCTGACGCCGAAGGTCGTCAGAAGCGTTTCGAGCGGGCGTCCATAGAGATGCTTCAACACGAGCCTTTCCAGCACGATGCCGACGAGCGCCGCCGCGACGAACGAGGCGGGCACCGCGAAGAGCGGATACCAGTCGAACGCGGCGGGCGCGTAATGCTGCACGAGGTTCTGCACGACATAAGTCGCATAGGCGCCGATCATCAGGAACTCGCCGTGCGCCATGTTGATGACGCCGATCAGTCCATACGTGATCGCAAGCCCGAGCGCGGCGAGCAGCAGCACGCTGCCGAGCGACAGGCCTGCGAAGATCGTCCCGAAGACTTCGCTGCGGCGTTGAAGCGAGTCCAGCGCGTAGAGGCCTTCCTGCGCCACGTTGCGCACGCGCGCGTCGGGCTCGTTGAACGCGCCATCGGAATTCTTCGCGACGATCGGGCGCAGCAGTTCGTACATGTCCAGGTCATGCCGCGCGGCCACCAGTTGCGCGGCTTCGAGGCGCTTGTTCACGTCGGGATCATGCAGCGCGGTCATCGCCCAGAGCGTGTCCAGGCGCTTCTTCAAATCGGGATCGCGTTCGATGGCGCGGGCGCGATCGATCATCGGTTTCATCGATGCGTCCGGGTTTCTCAGCAGCGCAATGATTGCTTCGCGGCGCTTCGCGATATCGGTCGATGCGAGTTGCAGGCCCGACAACGCGCCCGCCACTTTCGTGCGCAGGATGTTGGAGAGGGTGATCGGCTGCGCCTCCGGCGCTTCGACGATCTTGCCGGTTACCGGGTCCTTGTTGCCTTCATCGGTTTGAATGGTGACGTGGCCATCATCGGTCGCGACGAGCGAGCCATCGGACAAGGCGTTGAGCACGGCGACCGAAGATGCGTCGGCGCTGGCGATGAGCTTGTCGATGGCTGCGGACTTCGCTTCGAAATCGTCGCCGGCGAGCGGGGCGAGATCGTCGCTGGTGAGCGCATGGGCCGCGAGCGACGTCAGCGCAATGCATAGTGCGAGCAGAACGCGCACGAAGGAACCGGTCATGGTGGCCTTTCTTGTATGACTCGAACGGCCGCGCGTCATCCATTGGCGCGCGGCCATGACTTCACGGCATCAATGCGTCAGGCCATGCGCACGCGCTGACGGCGCAGGAACGCGGGAATCGATGTGACCACATCCGGCTTGCCCTGATTGCCTGCGATATACGGGCTCCACGGCTGCGCGCGGATCGCGGTCTTGGTCTTCCACACGACGTTGAACTGGCCGTCGCCGCGAATCTCGCCGATCATCACGGGCTTGTGCAGATGATGGTTGCCGTCCATCGTCAGCGTGAAGCCCGAGGGCGCGGCGAAGGTCTGACCGGGCATCGCGGTGCGGACCTTGTCGACGTCGGCGCTCTTCGCCTTTTCGACTGCCTGCTTCCACATGTGGATGCCGACGAAGGTCGCTTCCATCGGATCGTTGGTGACGCGCTTGTCGCCGCCGGGCAGGTTCTGCGCTTTCGCGTACGCGAGGAATTCCTTTTCGAACTTGGAGTTGTTCGGGTTCTTCACCGACATGAAGTAGTTCCATGCGGCGAGGTGGCCGACGAGCGGTTTCGTATCGATGCCGCGCAGTTCTTCCTCGCCGACCGAGAACGCGACGACGGGCACGTCGGTCGCTTTCAGGCCCTGGTTGCCGAGTTCCTTGTAGAACGGTACGTTCGAATCGCCGTTGATCGTAGAGATGACGGTCGTCTTTCCCCCTTGGGAAAAGGTCTTGATGTTCGCGACGATGGTCTGATAGTCACTGTGTCCGAACGGTGTATAGACCTCCTGAATATCTGCATCCTTGACGCCCTTTGAATGGAGGAACGCGCGCAGGATCTTGTTGGTCGTGCGCGGATACACGTAGTCGGTGCCCAGCAGGAAGAAGCGCTTGGCGCTGCCGCCTTCCGCGCCCATCAGATATTCGACGGCGGGAATCGCTTGCTGGTTGGGCGCCGCGCCTGTATAGAAGACGTTGCGCGACATCTCTTCACCTTCGTATTGCACGGGATAGAAGAGCAGGCCGTTGAGTTCTTCGAAGACGGGCAGCACCGACTTGCGCGACACCGAGGTCCAGCAGCCGAACACGACCGCGCACTTGTCCTGCGTGAGAAGCTGGCGGGCTTTTTCGGCGAAGAGCGGCCAATTGGAGGCAGGATCGACGACGACGGGCTGAATCTGGCGGCCCATCACGCCGCCGTTCTTGTTGATATCGGCGATGGTCATGAGCGCCGTGTCTTTCAGCGACGTCTCGGAGATCGCCATCGTGCCTGAGAGCGAATGCAGGATGCCGACTTTGATCGGGCCGGTATCGGCGGCGTGGGCTTTCGTGATCGGAAGCTGGCCTGCGAGGGCCAGCGCGCTCGACATGGAGCCGAACTTCAGCAGACTGCGTCGTTTCATTTTTACGTTCCCCTTGCCGATTTGGTTTGTTTGAGCAGGTTCCTCGGTTTGTTTTGCAAGGGGTGTGCCAATTGGCGGGGATGCACTAGCCGTGCGGGTTTCGTCGTGGTTTTGGGTTTGATGTGTTCGATGCGCGGCGGGGTTTTGGTGCACAGAGGGGCTTTTGTGCATCGTTGCGGTGCGAAGGTGCTCTTATGGAAAAAGCCCAAAGCACCGCCGCCCCAAAAACGCTTAGCGATTAACCGTCCGCGCCGGCACGCTCAAAACGAGCAAAGCACCGAGCACGAGAAAGCCAGCAAGCATATACATCCCACTGGAATTGGAAGCAGTTGCCTGCTTCAACCACCCCACAAGATAAGGACTTAGAAAACCAGCAAGATTCCCGAGCGAGTTGATCATCGCGATACCCGCCGCCGCGCCCGTCCCGGCGAGAAACGCCGTCGGAAGGCTCCAGAACAAGGGCAGCGTCGTGAGAATGCCCATCGTCGCAAGCGTGAGCCCGAGCATCGCAAGCGTCGTGTTCGACGACCAGATCACCGACAGCACCAATCCAATCGCGCCCAGGAAAGCCGGAATCGCAATATGCCAGCGCCGCTCGCCGCTGCGATCCGCGCTGCGCGCAGCGTACAGCATGCCGATCACCGCCGCGCCATACGGAATCGCGGACAACAGGCCCACGTGCAGCGCATTGGAGACGCCCATCGACTTGATGATCGTCGGCAGCCAGAAGCTCACGCCGTACAGACCCATCACGAACGAGAAGTAGATCAGGCTCATCAGCCATACCTTCGGGCTCGACAGAATCTTGCCGATCGAATGATCTTCCTTCTCGACGTTATCCGCCGCGATGTTGCGTTCGAGCAGATCGCGTTCTTCCGCGGTGAGCCACTTCGCCTTCGCGATGCGGTCATCGAGCTTCATCAGCACGACGATACCGACGATGATCGACGGAATGCCTTCGAGCAGCAGCAGCCATTGCCAGCCATGCCAGCCGTTCTTCATGTGGAAAGCGTCCATGATCCAGCCGCTGATCGGCCCGCCGATCAAACCCGACAGCGCGATCGCGGTCATGAACAGCGTCGTGATGCGCGCGCGCCGGCGCGCCGGAAACCAGTACGTCAGATAAAGAATGATGCCGGGGAAAAAGCCCGCTTCCGCCGCGCCGAGCAGAAAGCGCATCACGTAGAACATCGTCGGCGTCTTGACGAACATGGTGAGCGCGGAAATGATGCCCCACGTGATCATGATCCGCGCGATCCACACGCGCGCGCCGACGCGATGCAGGATGATGTTGCTCGGAATCTCGAAGATGAAATAGCCGAAGAAGAAGATGCCCGCGCCGAAGCCGTACACGGTGTCGGACAACTGCAGGTCGGCGGCCATCTGCAATTTGGCGAAGCCGACGTTCACGCGATCCAGATACGCGACGATATAGCAGATCAGCAGAAGCGGCGCGAGCCGCCAGACGACCTTGCGGTAAGTGGCCTCTTCGAAGGCGGAATTGGCGCCCGCGGCGGGGCGGGGCGCCGGGTTGGCGGTGCTGGCCATGTTGCTTGTCTCCTCTAGTTTTTAACGCACGAAGCCGAGCGGATGGGCCCGCTCATGTTTACGGACGCGTAAGGATTCTAGCCCTTCGGCAACCACGCCAAACGCGTGTTTTCGCTAGGGAAAGCCCCGATGTTTGAGCGCACGCCGCAAGCGCCGCGCGGCGTGCGCCCGACGCTCAGACGCAGCGCCCGCCATCCACTTCGAGCGCGACGCCGGTGATGAACTCGGCGTCGTCGGAGGCGAGATAGAGCGCTGCGTTCGCGACATCCTGCGGCGTCGAGAAACGGCCCAGCGGAATCGTCGCGAGAAACTTGCGGCGGTTCTCCGGCGTGTCTTCCATGCCCATGAACTCGGAGAGCAGGGCGGTTTCGCCCATCACCGGATTGATGCAGTTCACGCGGATGCGGTCCGCGCCCAGCTCGACCGCGAGCGCCTTGCTCGCGACGATCACCGCCGCCTTGCTGCCGTTGTACCAGACGAGGCCGGGGCGCGGCCGCACGCCCGCCGTCGACGCGATGTTGATGAACGCGCCGCCGCCCCGCTCGCGAAAATACGGCACGAACTGCTCGACGCTCCAGTAGATGCTCTTCACGTTCACCGCGTAGACACGGTCGAACTCGGCCTCGGTCACATCCATGACGGGCTTGTTGCGGTGCGTCGTCCCCGCATTGTTGACGACGACCTGCACGCTGCCGAAGTCCTGAATGGCCGCATCGAAGAGGGTTTGCCAGTCGGCGCGCTTCGTGACATCGCCCGCTACGGCGATCGCGCGGCCGTGCTTCACTTCGGGCGACGACGCGAGCGCGATCTCGCTCGCCACACGCTCGGCGGCCGGCCCGTTCAGATCGTTCACGACGACATTCGCGCCCTCGCGCGCGAACGTCCTCGCAATGCCTTCGCCGAAACCCGAGCCGCCGCCCGTCACGATCACCGTCTTCCCTTGCAGTCGCATGGTGTCTCCTTATCCGTGTTTGATTGCGATGGTCTTCAGCGTCGTGAAGCCGTACAGCGCCTCGAAGCCTTTCTCCCGCCCGTGTCCCGAATGCTTCACGCCGCCGAACGGCAGTTCGATGCCGCCGCCCGCGCCGTAGTTGTTGATGAACACCTGCCCCGAGCGCACGCGGCGCGCGAGGCGCATCTGGCGCGCGCCGTCGCGTGTCCAGATGCCCGCGACCAGTCCGTAGTCGGTGCCGTTGGCGAGTTTCAGCGCCTCGGCTTCGTCGTCGAAGGGCATCGCGGCAAGGACCGGACCGAACACTTCCTCGCGCGCGAGCCGGTGCGTCGGCGGGACGTCGCGCAGGAGCGTCGGCGCCTGATAGAAGCCGGTTTCTGGCGCATCGCCGACGACTTCGCCGTGCGCGGCCATCGGAATGCCGTCGTGCTGCGCGTCGGACAGGAAGTCCCACACGCGCTGCTGCTGCTTCGCGCTGATGAGCGGGCCGCAGTCGAGATCGAGCTTGCTCGGGCCGACCCGCAAAGCGGCGAACGCTTGCCCGAGACGCTCCAGCAAAGGCTCGTAAGCCGAGCGCTCGATCAGCACGCGGCTGCCCGCCGAGCACGTCTGTCCCGCGTTCTGCACGATGGCGGCGACGAGCACGGGCAACGCCGCGTCGAGGTCGGCATCGGCGAAAACGATCTGCGGCGACTTGCCGCCGAGTTCCAGCGTGACGGGCACGTGGTTGTCGGCGGCCATTTTGGTGACGGCCGCGCCCGTCGCGGGGGAACCCGTGAACGAGATGTGATCGATGCCCCGATGCCGCGCCAGCGCCGCGCCCGCTTCGTGCCCGTAGCCGGTGACGATATTGAGCGCGCCATCGGGCAGGCCCGCTTCCGCCGCGAGCTCCGCGATGCGCAACAGCGACAGGCACGCGTCCTCCGCCGGCTTCACGACGCACGCGTTGCCGGTCGCGAGCGCCGCGCCGACACTGCGCCCGAAAATCTGCAGCGGATAGTTCCACGGCACGATGTGGCCGGTCACGCCATGCGCTTCGCGGATCGTCAGCACGGTGTAGCCGGACTGATAGGGCAGGGTTTCGCCGTGCAGCTTGTCGGCGGCGCCCGCGTAGAACTCGAAATAGCGCGCGATGCCGGTCGCGTCGGCGCGCGCCTGCTTGAGCGGCTTGCCGGTGTCGCGCGCCTCCACCTGCGCGATGTCCTCGTGACACGCGGCGATCAGCATCGACAGGCGCGCGAGGATGCGTCCGCGCTCGGCGGCGCTCGTCGTGCCCCACGGGCCGTCGAAGGCGGCGCGTGCGGCGGCGACCGCGCGGTCGATGTCGCCCGCATTGCCGCGCGCGATCTGCGCGAAAATCTGGCCGTCCGACGGATCGACCACCGGAATCGTCTCGCCGCCCGATGCCGCGACCCAGTGGTTGTTGATGAAATGCTTCGCGTCTTCCATGCATGTCTCCTGAAATCGGGGCTTCCTGTGCCGGAATTCGATCTGGTCTTTCGATTATCACGCCAACGCGCGGCGCGTGCCTTGCGCACAAAGGCGCAGGGCGCGATTGGCTATAATGGCGTGATCACGCACAAGCGCCGCACGCGCGCCGCGGCGGTGCCTCGAAGACCGTCCGTCCGTGCGATTCCTTCTCCCTTCTCAACTTCTCCAGAGAGTGCTCATGAGCTTCAATAACGTACCTCCCGGCAAGGACCTTCCGCAGGATTTCAACGTCATCATCGAGATTCCCGCGCAAAGCGATCCGGTCAAATACGAAGCCGACAAGGACATGGGCCTGCTCATCGTCGACCGCTTCATCGGCACCGGCATGCGCTATCCGGCCAACTACGGTTTCATCCCGCAGACGCTTTCGGGCGACGGCGACCCGGTCGACGTGCTCGTCATCACGCCGTATCCGCTGCTGGCCGGCTCGGTCGTGCGCGCGCGCGCGGTCGGCATGCTGCAGATGACGGACGAATCGGGCGTGGATGCGAAGCTGATCGCCGTGGCGCACGACAAGGTCTGCCCGATGACGGCGAACATCAAGTCGATCGACGACGTGCCCGAGTTCCTGAAGGACCAGATCAAGCACTTCTTCGAGAACTACAAGGCGCTCGAAAAGGGCAAGTGGGTGAAGGTCGAAGGCTGGGCGGGCATCGATGCCGCGCACAAGGAAATTTCGGAAGGCGTCGCGAACTATAAGAAGTAAGTTCCGCGAACAAGCGCCGCTGCACGCTTCTCGCGCGGCGGCGCTTCATTCTTCTTCGCTTGCCTCGGTCTGGGGCAACACCGATTCCAGCGTTCTTTTCCCCGCGATCAGCGCGCGTTTTTGCATCGGCGACAAGCGCTTCACGCGATATTCCGCCCGCAACGCCTCCGATTTCCCCGCCAATTCGAACGACGCCAGCACACGCAACGGCTTCTTCGCGCGCGTATATCGCGCGCCCTTGCCGCTCGCGTGCGCGGCAAAGCGCGCTTCGACGTCCGTGGCGATGCCCGTGTACAGGCTGCCGTCGTCGCATTCGATCAGATAGAGGAACCAGGCCATGAGCGCGTGTCGATGATTTGCCGCGCATTATCGCTGAAAGCACCGTCTCAGGGCGCGGGAACGCGCGGGCGTCATTCAACGACTTGCGCGAGAATAGCCGCTTTCGGGCGCGGTTCTTGAATGCGTCCATCGATATTTCAGCGAGGTAGCCTGTTGAATCGCGAGATCGAAATTCATGTGGTCGATGCGCTCACCGACATCCCCGCCGGCGACTGGAACCGGCTCGCGGGCGACAACCCGTTCGTGCGTCACGCGTTTCTGTCGGCGCTGCAGGAGACGGGCTGCGCGGTGAAGCGCACCGGCTGGCGCGCGCATCATCTGATACTGAAACGCGGTGGAGAATTCGCCGGGGCGATGCCGCTCTATCTGAAGTCGCACTCGCGCGGGGAGTACGTGTTCGATCACGCATGGGCCGATGCCTTCGAGCGCCACGGTCTGCGCTATTACCCGAAAGCGCTCGCGGCGGTGCCGTTTTCGCCGGTGACGGGCCCGCGCCTCATCGCCGCGCACCACGAAGATCGCGTGCTGCTCGCGCGTGGTGCGATCGAGCTCACACGCAGGCTCGAACTTTCATCGCTGCACGTATTGTTTCCGCATGCGCAGGACGTCGAGGCGCTGACGGACGCGGGCTACATGCTGCGCGAAGGCGTGCAGTTTCATTGGGAAAATCTGCCCGGCGACGGCTTCGCGAGCTTCGACGCCTTCCTCGCGACGATGAGCCATGACAAGCGCAAGAAGGTGAAGCAGGACCGGCGGCGCGTGACGGAAGCGGGCGTCAGCTACACGTGGCTGCGCGGCGCGCAGATCGATCAGGGCGCGCTCGACTTCTTCTACGACTGCTATGAGAACACGTATCGCGAGCACTGGAACGCGCCGTATCTGACGCGCGAATTCTTCGGCCAGATTCACGCCGACGCGCCCGACAGCATCCTGCTCGTGATCGCCGAAGCGGACGGCGAGCGCCTCGCGTGCGCGCTCAACATGATCGGCGGCGACACGATGTACGGCCGCTACTGGGGCACGCGCGAGTTCATCTCGGGGCTGCACTTCGAGACGTGCTACATGCAGGGCATCGCGTATTGCATCGAGCACGGGCTCGCGCGCTTCGAAGGCGGCGCGCAGGGCGTGCACAAGATGTCGCGCGGTCTTCTGCCGACGCCGACATGGTCCGCGCACTGGATCGCGGATCAGCGTTTCGCCCACGCGATCGCCGAGTTTCTCGATGCCGAAACCGAAGCGATGGATCATCACATCGAGGAACTCGAAGCGCATACGCCGTTCAGGAAGAAAGCTTGATGCGATAATTCCCGCCGTCATCGCACCCTCAATATTGCATCGACATGAAAACCCGCATTGCACTGGCCCAGATCAACGTCACCGTCGGCGATTTCGCCGGCAACGTCGCGCGCATCGTCAATGCCGCGCGCGCCGCGCACGAGCATGGCGCACGGCTCATGATCGCGCCGGAACTGGCGCTCTCGGGTTATCCGCCGGAAGATCTGCTGCTGCGTCCGGCGTTTTATCGCGCGAGTGCGGAAGCGCTCGACGCTCTCGCCGCGCAACTCAAAGCGTTCGCGGGCCTGCATGTGCTCGTCGGGCATCCGCATCGCGCGCAGGAAGACGGCGCCGACATGAACGCACCGATCGCGCGTGGCGTGCCGCCGCGCGATACCTACAACGCGGCATCGCTGATCGTCGATGGCGCCATCGCCGGCACCTATCTGAAGCAGGATCTGCCCAACACGGAAGTCTTCGACGAGAAGCGCTACTTCGCCACCGATCCGCGTCCGTTCGTGTTCGATCTCGACGGCGTGCGCTATGGCGTCGTGATCTGCGAGGACGCGTGGCACGCATCGGCGGCGCAGCTCGCGAAGGCGGCGGGCGCGCAAGTGCTGCTGATTCCGAACGGCTCGCCGTTTCATGTCAACAAGGAATCGGTGCGCTTCGACATTTTGCGCGCGCGCATTCGCGAGACCGGCATGCCGATGGTCTACGTGAATCTCGCGGGCGCGCAGGACGAACTGATCTTCGACGGCGGCTCCTTCGTGCTCGATGCGAACGGCGAGCTCGTCACGAAAGTGGCGCAGTTCGACGAGGCCATCGGCTATGTCGAGTTCGACGGCACCACGCCGGTGCGTGGAAGTGTCGCGCCGGACTTGCCGCTCGAAGCGCAGGTGTACAAGGCGCTCGTCGTCGGCGTGCGCGATTACATCGGCAAGAACGGGTTTCCGGGCGCGATCATCGGCTTGTCGGGCGGCGTCGATTCGGCGCTCGTGCTCGCCGTCGCTTGCGATGCGCTCGGCCCGGATCGCGTGCGCGCCGTGATGATGCCCTCGCGCTATACCGCCGACATCTCCGCGACCGACGCGCGCGACATGGCGCAACGCGTCGGCGTGAAGTACGACGAGATCGCCATCGCGCCGATGTTCGAGGCGTTCCGCGGCGCACTCGCGCAAGAGTTCGCGGGCCGCGCGGAAGACGCGACCGAAGAGAACATGCAGGCACGCATTCGGGGCACGCTCCTGATGGCGCTGTCGAACAAGTTCGGCTCGATCGTCCTCACGACGGGCAACAAGAGCGAAATGGCGGTCGGCTATTGCACGCTGTATGGCGACATGGCGGGCGGATTCGCCGTCATCAAGGACATCGCGAAGACGCTCGTCTACAAGGTCTGCCACTACCGCAACGCGACCGATGCGTACGGCGCACGCGATGTGATTCCCGAGCGCATTCTCACGCGCGCGCCTTCCGCGGAGCTGCGCGACAACCAGACCGATCAGGACAGCCTGCCGCCCTACGACGTGCTCGACGCGATCATGCGCATGTACATGGAGGAAGACCGCTCGCTCGCGGAGATCGTCGCTGCGGGCTACGACGCGGACGACGTCGCGCGCGTGACGCGCCTCATCAAGATCAACGAGTACAAGCGCCGGCAAGCGCCGATCGGCATTCGCGTGACGCATCGCGCGTTCGGCCGCGACTGGCGCTATCCGATCACCTCGCGCTTCAATGAATCACTGGCTTGATCAAACGCGACTAGAATCGAAAGCATCTCTCCGAATCCGTCCATCCGGGACATCCATTCACATCGAAGCGAGGCACGCCATGAAACGCATCACCGCCATCATCAAACCGTTCAAGCTCGACGAAGTCCGCGAAGCGCTGGCCGAAGTCGGTCTGACCGGGCTGACGGTCACGGAAGTGAAGGGCTTCGGACGCCAGAAAGGACATACCGAGCTCTATCGTGGTGCAGAGTATGTGGTCGACTTTCTGCCGAAGGTGAAGATCGAGGTCGTCGTCGCGAACGATCAAACCGATCAGGTGATCGACGCGATCATCGGCGCGGCGCGCACCGGCAAAATCGGCGACGGCAAGATTTTCGTCGCCGACGTCGAGCGCGTGATCCGTATCCGCACCGGCGAGGAAAACGAAGCGGCTGTCTGAGCGTCCGCTTTTTTGCGCTTTTTTCCCGGGCCCGCCGTTCGCGCGGGCCTTTCTTTTTTTTCACGCCATTTCCTGCCTGAACGCAAGCGTTTCTCATCCGTGCGGTAACATCGAAATCTCGTTATTTCTTTGTAAGGAACTGTTTGATGCATCACGCGATCGGCTTCATTCAGGATCTCGCGGTGATCATGGCCATCGCGGGCGTCGTGACGGTGCTGTTTCACCGTCTGCGACAGCCGGTCGTCCTGGGCTATATCGCCGCGGGAGTGATCATCGGGCCGTACACGCCGCCGTTCAATCTGATCCACGACGAGGCGACCATCCAGACGCTCGGCGAGCTGGGCGTCGTGTTCCTGATGTTCTCGCTCGGGCTCGAGTTCAGCCTGCGCAAGCTGTTCAAGGTCGGCGCGACGGCGTTCGTCGCGGCGCTCTCGGAAATCGTGCTGATGATCTGGATCGGCTACGAGATCGGGCGCTGGTTCGACTGGACCGTCATGGACTCGCTCTTTCTCGGCGCGATGCTCGCGATCTCGTCGACGACCATCATCGTGAAAGCGCTGTCCGAGCTCGGCATGAAAGGCGAGCACTTCGCGCAGATCGTGTTCGGCATTCTGATCGTCGAGGATATTCTCGCCATCGCGATGCTCGTGCTGCTGTCCGGCATCGCGCAGACGGGTTCGGTGAGCGCGGGCGTCGCGGTCGTGACGCTGGGCAAGCTGCTGCTTTTCATGACCGTGTCGCTGGTCGTCGGCATTCTCACGGTGCCGCGCGCGCTCAATTACGTCGCGCGCGCGAAGAGCGACGAGATGCTGCTCGTCACCGTGCTCGGTTTCTGCTTCGGTTTTTGCCTGCTCGTCGTGAAGCTCGATTATTCGATCGCGCTCGGCGCGTTCCTGATCGGCGCGATCATGGCGGAGTCGAAGCATCTCGCGCGCATCGAGCATCTGATCGCGCCGGTGCGCGACATGTTTTCGGCGATCTTTTTCGTGACCATCGGCTTGCTGCTGAATCCGAAGGTGCTCGTCGATTATGCGTGGCCGATCGCCGTCATCACGATCGCGGTGGTGGCGGGCAAGATCGTGTCGTGCGGGCTCGGCACGTTTCTCGCGGGCAAGGACGGGCGCACCGCGATGCGCGTCGGCATGAGCGTGTCGCAGATCGGCGAGTTCTCGTTCATCATCGCGTCGCTCGGGTTGTCGCTGAAAGTGACGAGCCCCTTTCTCTATCCGATCGCGGTCGCGGTATCAGCGCTCACGACGCTCTTCACGCCGTATCTGATCCGCGCCGCCGATCCCGCCACGATACGCCTTTCGCGCGCGATGCCCGCGCCGCTCGCGCACACTTTCGGTCTCTATTCGCAGTGGCTCGCGAGCCTCACGCCCGCGTCCGGCGGCCCGACGCTCTTCTCGATGACCCGGCGCATCGTGCTGCAGATCGCGGTGAATCTCGCGCTCGTCGCGGCGATTTTTTTAGGCGCTTCGTATGCGGCGCCGTTCGCGTCGGGCTATCTCGCGCGCTGGCTCGACACCGACAACGCGCGGCGCGTCGTGCTGTGGAGCGCGGCGCTCGTCGTCGCGCTGCCGTTTCTGGTCGCGGTGTATCGCAAGCTCGAATCGCTCGCGCTTCTGCTCGCCGAAGTGAGCGTGCAGCCCGCGAAAGCGGGGCGCTTCACGCGCGCGATTCGATTAGGCGTTTCCGGGCTGATTCCGATCGTCGCGATGTTCGGCGTCTTTCTACTTGTTGCGGCGTTGTCGGGCGGCATCCTGCCGCCGTTCGGCCTGATGGTCGGCGTGCTGCTGTGCGCGGCGCTGCTGCTCACGGTGCTGTGGCGCTGGTGCGTCAAAATCCACGCGACGATGCAGATCGCACTGCGCGAGACCTTCGAGGAACCGCGCGATCATTGACGGCTTCTTCGCGGGATAGCCCTGACAGCGACGCATGACCGCTTCTCGCGATAATGTGACCAAATGTGTGCTCGTTTGCCCCGTCCTGTCGACAGGCGGATAATTTAGGGCTTGTGCATTCTCCTTACGGCGCGCGAGCGCTTGAAACCGGAATGAGCGATAACAAAACGTCCAACGACGCAAGCAGCACCGACGCACGCCGAAGCGGCGCCGACTCCTCAGCCGCGGGTTATTCGCGAAACGAGACATCCAGGCACGATGCGGCAGGCGGCGCGAATCCCACGGCGCCGCCCGAAGCAGCCGCGGCGGCTGCGGCGCCCGGTCCCGACGCAAGCGCGACCGAACGGGCATCGACAGACGGGCCTTCGAGCGCATCGAACGTCGAACCGGTCGATGCAGCGCAGACCCGGCGCGACGCCGCAAGGCAGGAGGCTCGCGACGCGCGCGCATCGGCGGCGAGCGCGACCGCCGCGCAGGAAGCCGCGGTGCGTGCGAAGCAACCTGCATCGGCGAAACCCAGGGCGAGCCTCGCCGAGAATTTCGAAGCCGCGACGGAAGCGGAAGCCGCGAGCACGGCCAACGCGCAATCCGCCTCGTCCGATTCACCGACCGGCCGCGCCGCGCCGTCGCCTGCCGTCGGCCTGCCGCCCAGCATCAGCGAGGCGCCGGACTTCGGCACGCTCAATCCGCCGCCATTGCCGCCGCCCGAACAGGCCGCGGCACCGGCGCCACCCGCCTATCTCAAGCAGTCGGATTCGGCGTGGTCCGTGTTCGGCCGCATCGTCGCGGCGCGCGCGCGTCAGATTTTCGACCGCGCGGGGCAGCGCATCACGCAGCGCACGCTGCGTATCGGCGTGTCGGCGCGCATCTTTCATCCGGAGCCGGGCGCGAAAGGGCTGCGAGGCAAGACGCTGCAATATCTCGAGGAATCGATCGCGCACTGGGTCATGTCGCGCGACGTGCTCGTATTCATGATTCCGACGGTCGGCCAGCAGGGCATGCTGCATCCGAGCAATATCCGTCTGCGCGACTACGCGAAGCATCTCGACGGTCTCCTGCTGCAAGGCGGCGCCGACGTTTCTCCGCAGTCCTACGAGGAGCGCACGACGCGGCCCGAATGGCCGGGCGACCGCGTGCGCGACATGTACGAGCTGGAGCTGCTGCACGAGTTCGTCGAGTCGGGCAAGCCGGTGCTCGGCGTGTGCCGGGGCTGTCAGCTGATCAACGTCGCGTTCGGCGGCACGCTCTACGGCGATATCGCCACCGACGTGCCGACGGCCGGCATCCACGTCAACGAGCATTACGACCAGCACCGGCATTCGATCCGCTTCCCCGAAGGCTCCACGCTCGTCAACATGTTCCCGAATCAGCGCGACGCGATCGTCAACTCGATTCACCATCAGGCGGTGAAGACGCTCGGCCGCGATCTGAACATCGAGGCGGTGTCGGCGTCGGACGGGATCATCGAGGCGGTGCGGTATCGCAAGTCGCCATTCGTCGTCGGCGTGCAGTGGCATCCGGAGTTTCATCGCGCGGGCGGCGCCGAGTTGCTCGATTGCACGCCGCTGCTCGATACGTTCCTGCGCGTCGCGCGCGAGACGCGCTTCTGAGCTTGCTTCCGAGCCCGAGCGCATCGCGATACGACGCAAAACGAGAAGGCCCGCTCGATTCGAGCGGGCCTTCGTTGTTTTCAGGCATGTACTGCCGGCATCAACGCGATGGCGCCGTGCTCACCGGCGCGAGTCCGGCTTCCGATTGCTTCTGAAGCTGTTCGACCTGCAATTGCAGCGCGCGCAGCTTGCGTTCCGCTTCGAGCTTGTCCGTCTGCAGCGCCGCCGACTCGGCCTGCAACTGCTGCTGACGCTGCGTGACCTGGGAATCCTGCTGCTGCGAAAGCGCGAGATCGGCGGAGAGACGGTTCGCGCGATCCGCCGACTTCGCGATCACGCGATCGAGCAGCGCCTTCTGCGCCTGCAATTGCATGCGGCGGATTTCGCCATCGGCCAGTTCGTAGCTCTTGCGCGAGAACTGCGCGTAGATCGATTCCGCGCGCGCCACGTCCTGCGTCTTCACGACGCGCCACCAGCGGGCGTCCTGCGACAGCGCGACGTAGTACAGCATCTCCTGTGCGAGGAAGAAGAGCTTCGCGCCGTAGCTGCCGTTGTGCGTCGCGCGCAATTCCGTGAGGCTGCCGGCCTGCACGAGGTTCTGCAATTCGGCGATGTTGCCTTCGACGCGCGGCGCGTTCGAATCGGCGTTCAGGTCGGACAGGTCTTCGGGGGCGGCCTGCGCGGGTGCGCTTGCCGCAGGTGTCTGCGCGGCGTCCGCCTTTGCGGATGCGGCGAATACACTCGAGAACGGCGCGAGCACGCCGCAGAGGGACAAGGCGAGCGTGAGCGTCGCGTAACGGATATATCGGTGTTGCGTCATAGTGGCGTCTCGGCCGGAATGGTTGATCGGGCGGGCTGAGCGTGCTCGCGGATGCGTCGCGCGCGGTTCGTCTTTCAGCGCGCGTTCTGGGTTTTCGCGCCGCCGCGGCTGGATGCGCCGCCTGCGTTGCTATCGAGTGTCGGTGAATGCTGGAGCATTGCGTAAAGCGCGGCGGCGTTCATCGGATCCGAAATTTTCGATGCACGGTCTGCATGAACCCGGGCCGATGGCGCGCGTGCATGCGCCGCAGTTTCACGCTTCGCGAAGTGCTTGTCGGTTGCAGGCTTGTCGGCTTTAGGAGCACGGACTGCGGCGGTTTGCTGCGTGCGCGGAGCGAGCACGGCGCTTACGCGGCCGTTGCGCCGGCGGACTGTCGTTTCGGCGATGAGATGCACGCCCGACGCCTCGCGCTTCGTCGCGGCGGGGGCGTTCTCGCTCGCGATCACATTGGCATTCGCGCTCGCTGGTTCTGGCGGCGTCGCCGCCTGAGATGGCTGAATGTCGTTCGCCGGTCGAGCCGCAATGCCCGTCTCGACCGCAGCGATGCCCGCTGCCGCCGCCGACGACGACTCGGGGCGGTCCGGTTGCGTATTGACATCAGGCTCGGGGCTTTGCACTCTGACTTCCATTGCCGGGGCAGCCCGCGAGTTGCCCGGCGCGTCGCGATCATATTCGAAGAACAGCCACGCGATGAGCGCCGCGCACGCCACAGCGGTGAGCGCCGCGACGGGCTTGCTGAAGTAGCGCTTCCCCGCGCCTGGCGCCATCGGCGCGCCGACGTTCAGATGGACGGGAGCGGCGCGATCGATGCCGGCCTCGTCCGGGTGCTTGCCTTCCATCAGGCGCAGCATCGCACGGGGAATGTGCTCCTTGGCGAAGACACCCCAGAGGCTCGTGGCGCCATAGGGCGAATTCGTATCGGACAGACTCAACGCGGGGACGTAGGCGGTCCTGAATTGCGCGGCGAAGAGCGCGAACTCGGACCCGGATTGAAGAGGGCGCGAGAATGCGGGCGACCACTCGCGACCGTAGTTCAAGAGCGGGTCCATCAGCGCGCGCAGCGTAGGCAGACGCAGATTGCCTTCCACTTCGATCAAGTCTTCGGTCATGAGGGTTCCACATGCATGCGTCCGGAACGGACAACGGGACAGCCCGCCCGGACCTCCGTGGTGCAACAGATAGCACCGAGGCTCGGCGCGAGATGGCTGAAATTTCGACCCGCGATCATACGAAACGGTCACGAACCCGACGACCAGACGAATCTTATTATTGATTTTTAACAGGATTGCTTATTGACCAATTCGGTGTTCTTGTGCTTGGTCGAGCGGGAGGACGTAGCGCAACGCAAACAGATCGATGCCCGCCATATGGTCCGCCTCACGTGCGGCAAACTTCCAGCCGCGCGATTCGTAGAAGCCGATCGCCGCCGCGTTCTGCTCAAGCACGGAAAGATGCAACTGCCGCGCGCCGCGCGAGCGGGCCCAGCGCGCCGCTTCGTCGAGCATCGCGCTGCCCGTGCCGAGACCTCGATGGCCCGGCAGCGCATGCAGATTGTCGACGAGCACGCTGCCCGTTTCGTCCGGCTCGACCAGGCACATGAAGCCGACCGGCTCGCCTTCGTGCTCCGCGATCAGCACGCACCCCGCGCCGCCGGCAATTCCCTTCATGCGCGCGTCCCAATGAGCGGCGCGCTCACTTGGCAGTTCGTCCAGATAGCGGTCCGGCAGTATCCCGCGATACGCCGACGCCCAACTTCGCGCGTGCATCGACGCGATGAGCCCGGTGTCCGCCAAGGTCGCGATGCGCAGCGACACGCTGTCGAGTTTCTGTTCGGATGTTGGCTTAGAGTTAGGCATATGTAAGCGGATTTTAATGGTCAATTGGTCGGAATTGAACGAAGTTGCGTCGGGCACGAGCGGGGAGGCGTTAAAATCGGCGGCATCGCATTTTGAAAAAAGAAACATTCAGCCGCGTTCGTTACGGCCGATCGTCGGTACGGCCGTGCACGGTTCCGCGCTCCCGCGCAGAACCGAAATGCGCCCACAGCTTTTCGAGAAAGTCATGTCCACAAGCCACGTAACACCCGCCAACGAATCCAGGTTCAAGACGGTCTTTCGCGTCGTCAGCGGAAACTTCCTTGAAATGTACGACTTCATGGTCTACGGCTATTACGCTTCGGCGATCGCCAAGACCTATTTCCCAAGCGGCAACGAGTTCGCCTCGCTGATGCTCGCGCTGTCCGTGTTCGGCGCGGGCTTCCTGATGCGGCCGGTGGGCGCGATCGTGCTCGGTGCGTATATCGACCATCACGGGCGGCGCAAGGGCCTCATCCTTACGCTCGCGTTGATGGCGGTCGGCACG
The DNA here is from genome assembly GCF_001544755.2 of Caballeronia catudaia. Classification (GTDB taxonomy): domain Bacteria; phylum Pseudomonadota; class Gammaproteobacteria; order Burkholderiales; family Burkholderiaceae; genus Caballeronia; species Caballeronia catudaia. The sequence goes on from NZ_FCOF02000002.1 coordinate 311,147, forward strand.
GCGTGCGTCGCGCTCGTGCCGGGCTATGCGACCATCGGCGTGCTCGCACCGGTCGTCGTATTGGGCGGGCGCCTGCTGCAAGGCTTTTCGGCCGGCGTGGAGCTGGGCGGCGTATCGGTGTATCTGTCCGAGATCGCGACCAAGGGCAACAAGGGCTTTTATTGTTCCTGGCAGTCCGGCAGCCAGCAAGTCGCCGTGGTGTTTGCCGCGTTGATCGGCGTCATCATGAACCGCCTGCTGCCGCCCGATCAGATGACCGCCTGGGGCTGGCGCGTGCCGTTCCTGATCGGCTGTCTGATCGTGCCGTTTCTCTTCATCATCCGCCGCTCGCTGCGGGAGACCGACGAGTTCCTCGCGAAGAAGCATCGGCCGAGCATGGGCGAGATCGCGCGCTCGATCGCGCAAAGCTGGGGCGTCGTGCTCGCGGGCATGGGCATGGTCATCATGACGACCGTGTCGTTTTACATGATCACCGCCTACACGCCGACCTTCGGCAAGGAAGTGCTGAAGCTCTCATCCATCGACGCGCTCGTCGTCACCGTGTGCGTCGGCCTTTCGAACCTCGTCTGGCTGCCGCTGATGGGCGCGGTGTCCGATCGCGTCGGCCGCCGCCCGGTGCTGCTCGTGTTCACGATCCTCACCATTCTGACGTCGTATCCGGTGGTGCAGTGGCTCGTGGCGGACCCGTCGTTCGTGCGCCTGCTGATGTGCGAGCTGTGGCTCTCGTTCCTGTACGGCAGCTACAACGGCGCGATGGTGGTCGCGCTGACCGAAGTCATGCCGGCCGACGTGCGTACGACGGGTTTCTCGATGGCCTACAGTCTCGCGACGACGATCGGCGGTTTCACGCCCGCGATCTCCACGTATCTGATCCACGCGACCGGCAACAAGGCCGCGCCCGGTTTGTGGATGGGACTGGCCGCGATCTGTGGCCTGATCGCGACGCTCGTCCTGTATCGCTCGCCCGAGGCGCGTAATCAGTACAAGACGGCCTGACGCAGCGACGCCGTCTACTGCGCTTCGCTGTCGTCGGTGTCGGCGTTGATTTCGTGGTCCATCGCGGTCTCGGCGAGCGCGGTGGCCTGCTCCGGCGCTGCTTCCTTGCGCTCGCTGTAGCGATTCGTGAGGTAATCCGAGCGATCGCGCACGAGCAGCGTGAACTTGACGAGCTCCTCCATCACGTCGACGACACGATCGTAATAGGCGGAGGGTTTCATCCGGCCGTTTCCGTTGAACTCCTGCCAGGCTTTCGCGACAGAGGACTGATTGGGAATGGTGACCATCCGCATCCAACGGCCAAGCACGCGCAGCGCGTTCACCGCATTGAACGATTGCGATCCGCCGCATACCTGCATGACCGCAAGCGTGCGGCCCTGAGTGGGCCGGACACCCGCCGCTTCGAGCGGCAGCCAGTCGATCTGATTCTTGAACACCGATGTGAGCGTGCCGTGACGCTCGGGGCTGCACCACACCTGTCCTTCGGACCACTCGGAAAGCTTGCGCAGCTCGGCCACCTTCGGGTGATCGGGCGGCACGCTGTCGACCATCGGCAAGCCGTGCGGATCGAACACGCGCGTCTCGGCGCCGAATGCCTGCAGCAGGCGCTCGGCCTCCAGCGTGAGCAAGCGACTGTATGAAGTCGGACGCAGCGAGCCGTACAGCAGCAGTATCCGTGGCGCGTGCGTGGACACGGAGGCCGGCTGCAGCTTCCCGCTGTCGGGAATGTCGACGTGGACCGCGCTCAGATTGGGAAGATTCGAAAACATGGAGATGTATGCGGAGCAGTCAGGCGGTTTCGTACCAACGTCGCGATCGATTGACGACGCCTACGACCAGCAGCATGACCGGCACTTCGATGAGCACGCCGACGACCGTCGCGAGTGCCGCACCCGAGTGAAAACCGAACAGGCTGATCGCGGTGGCGACCGCGAGCTCGAAGAAATTACTCGCGCCGATCAGGCTCGACGGCCCCGCGACGCAGTGCGCAACACCCAGGCGGCGGTTCAGCAGGTAAGCGAGCCCCGAATTGAAGAACACCTGGATAAGGATCGGAACGGCGAGCATCGCGATCACGAAAGGCTCCCTGACAATCGCTTCGCCCTGAAATCCGAACAGCAGCACGAGCGTCGCGAGCAGCGCGGCGATCGACCACGGTCCCAGGCGCGCGACCGTGCGCCTGAAACGCCCTTCGCCGCGCGAGAGCAGACGCTTGCGCAGCCATTGCGCGAGCAACACGGGAATGACGATGTACAGGCCGACCGAGACGATCAGCGTGCCCCACGGCACCGTGATCGAGGATAGCCCGAGCAACAGCGCCACCAGCGGAGCGAACGCGACCACCATGATCGCGTCGTTGAGCGCGACCTGCGAGAGCGTGAAGTACGGATCGCCCTTGCACAGTTGCGACCATACGAAGACCATCGCCGTGCAAGGCGCGGCCGCCAGCAGAATCAGGCCCGCGATGTAGCTGTCCAGTCGATCGGCAGGTAGCCAGCCAACGAACACATGCCGCACGAAGATCCAGCCGAGCAGCGCCATCGAGAATGGCTTGACGAGCCAGTTCACCAGCAAGGTCACGCCGATGCCGCGCCAGTGGCTGCCGACTTGCGCGAGGGCGGAGAAGTCGATCTTGATCAGCATCGGGATGATCATCACCCAGATCAACACGCCGACCGGCAGATTGACCTGCGAGATTTCCATGCCGCCGATCGCGTGAAAAAGCTCCGGAAAAAGCTGTCCCAGTCCGATGCCTGCAGCGATGCACAGCGCGACCCAGATCGTCAGATAGCGCTCGAAAAGGCCGATCGACGGTGTTGCGTCGATACGCGCGGTGTCCGTCGTGCTCACCGGATTTCCCGACGGGTGGCTTGCGGACCGCACGTATCCAGATTGGCGGCGGGCGAACAACATGCGGTGGCCTCCGAAGCTCGATCGCGCGACTGTCCATACACATCCTGAACCGACACGTGAATATGAATGCGCTTCATGCCGAATCTCCGCAGCAGTTCGATGAGCCGCTCGCCGCGCAAGGCGCGCCCGCGCAGCAGTTGTCCGTGAGGAAGCCCAAGAGGTTGCTCATGGCTTCGAAATTTGCGGTGTAGAAAACGTATCGGCCTTCCTGCCGCGCGCTGACGAGCTCCGCGTGCGAGAGATCCTTGAGATGGAACGAGAGGCTCGACGGTGCAAGCCCGACTTGCTGTGCGATGTCACCAGCGGCCATGCCCTCGTGGCCGGCCACTACGAGCGTTCGGAAGATCGCGAGACGCGATTCATGAGCGAGCGCGCCGAGCGCGCGAACAACGAGTTTGGAGTCCATGCTCGCAACGATAACGCGCTCGCTTTTATATTTCAATAAATATCGAAATGACGCTGTGCGTTCGATGAGCCGCACGGCGCGCGATAAACGTTAAGCCGGAACCGAAGCCAGCGCCGCCGCCGTTGCTTCGATGACCTCGCGCCATTGCCCCGGCGCGCGCTGACGCACGAGCCGCGCGCGCGGATACCACACGGTTGCGTCCGCATCGACGCCCCAGCGCCAGTCGGCGGCGAAGGGCAGCATCACCCATGCCGGTTTGCCGAGGGCGCCCGCGAGGTGCGCGACGGACGTATCGACGGACACCACCGCGTCGAGCCGGTCGACGATCGCGCCCGTGTCCGCGAAGTTCTCGAGACGTGCCTCGAGCAGGTGAATCGACTTCGTGTTGCGATGCGCGCGCAGCACGTCGCGCTCGCGGTCGGTGACGAACGGCTGGAGCACGACCCAGTCGATACCTTCGAGAGCGAACAGCGGCCCCAACTCGGTGACTTCGACGGAGCGCGTCTCGCCCGGCTGCATCCGTCCCGACCACGTTATGCCGATCTTGCGCCGTGCCTGGCCGCCGATCGAGCCGCGCCATTTTCTGCGGTAATCGGCGGGCACGACGAGATACGGCGCGCGCGCCGGAATCGCATCGGGCGAGGTCATGCCGAGTGCGAGCGGCAGGCTGAGCAGCGGGCAAAAGGCGTCGGCGGGCGTCGGGACGCCATCCGACTTGCTTTTCAGTTCGACGCGCGCCGCATGCGCGGCAGGCGCGAGCAGCGGCACGAGCGCGGGTTGCACTTCCAGAACCAGCTTGCCGGCGAGCTTCGCCGCGAACGGCACGAAGCGCGCGAACTGCAGGGTATCGCCGAATCCCTGCTCGGCGCGCACGAGCAAGGTGCGGCCCGGCATCGGCTCGCCGTTCCAGCGCGGCAAGCGCGGTGCGGGTTCGCTGCCCGGCGTCTGCAGACGCCACTCGTAGGCGGAAAGTCCGCGGGCGTAGTCGCCGATGGTCAGCAGCGCGAGGGCGCGGTTCAGATGCGCGGCGGGCATCGCGGGATCGATACGCAATGCCTGATCGAACGCGCGCAGCGCCGCGCGGTGCGCGCCGAGCGCGAGATGCGTATTGCCGAGACAAAGCCACGCGACGCCGTATTTCGGATCGAGCCCGACCGCGCGCTCGAAGTGCGGCACGGCTTCGTCGTGACGGCCGAGTTTGGCGAGCGCGTGCCCGAGCCCGAAATACCCCGGCGCGAAATGCGGTTGCAGCGCCACGGCCTTGCGCAGTACGGGCAGCGCGTCGTCCGGATGACCGTTCGCATCGAGCAGATTGCCGAGATTGAAATGCGCGGCGGCGTAGTTCGGCTCGACGTCGAGCGCGGCGCGAAAGTGCGCGATCGCGCCGAGCGTGTCGCCGAGCGCGTTCAGCGCCATGCCGAGGTTGTTGTGCGCGCCGGCATGGCGCGGACGCAGCGCGAGCGTACGCCTGAAGGCGTGCGCGGCATCCTTGAAGCGGCGCAGCGACGAGAGCGCATTGCCGAAGTTGTTCCACGCGGCCGGATCGTCGGGCTGCAGGCGCAGCGTCTTCTCGAACGCATCGGCGGCGTCTTCGTGACGGCCGGCCGCCGTGTACGCGTTGCCGAGGTTGTACTGCGCGATCGGGAAGCCCGGCGCGAGCGTCAGCGCGTTGCGAAAGCGCTCGATGGCGTCGTCGAGGCGGCCGAGCGCCTTCAGCGCATTGCCGAGATTCAGTTGAAGGCCGGCATCGGTCGGGCGCAGGTCGACGGCGCGGCGCACGAGCTCGGCCGCCTCCGCGTGCTGGCCTTGTTGATGGCGCAGCACGCCGAGGTAGTGCAGTGCGTCGACGTGGTGAGGTTCGGCGGCGAGCGCGGCCTGATAGTCGCGCTCCGCGTCGGTCAGGCGGCCGTCACGATGGGCCGCGAAACCGCGGGCGAATACGGTGTCCATGACGGAAAAACTTCTGGCCGGAAAAGCAAACCCCGCATTTTCCCACATCGGCGGCACCGGTCCTTCAGAAGCGCGGTTGACATGTTGCGGCGAAGGCACTTAACATATGAACAGTTATTCATATGTTAGTCCCAACCGTGTCATCCGATTCCGCATCCTCCACTGGCGCAAACACGTCCGACGACCGCGTCGTGCCGCTCGCCGATCTGTTTCGCCTGCTCGGCGATCCCACGCGCCTGCGCATCGTGCTCGCGTGCGTCGAACAGAAGCGCGCGGTCGGAGCGATTGCGGAATTGCTCGGGCTGTCGGCGTCGCTGGTGAGCCATCATCTGCGTCTGCTGCGCGCGGCGCGGATCGTGCGCGCCGAGCGCCAGGGTAAGCAGGTGTTCTACGTCGCCGCCGACCGCCACATCAGCGCGATGCTCGGCGAAATGCTCGAGCACGTCGCCGAGCCGCAGGCCGAAGCCACGGATATCGAATGACCACCATCAAACCACGCGCACCACGATGAACACGCCATGAGCACCCATCGACACGAAGAACACGAACATCGGCACGATCACGCGCATGGCGGGCACGAAGGCCATGACCACGCCTCGGGCGGCCATCATCATCACCATGCGCCGCAGGAAGGGCAGGGCCGCACATTTGCGCTCGCGGTCGGGCTGAACGTCCTGATCGTCGTCGTGCAGGCCGTCTACGGCTTCCTCGCGCATTCGACCGCGCTGCTCGCCGATGCCGGCCACAATCTCTCCGACGTCCTCGGCCTGCTGCTCGCGTGGGGCGCCCTCTGGCTCGGCGCGCGCCGGCCGAACGCGCGCTATACGTTCGGGCTCGGCAGTTCATCGATTCTCGCGTCGCTCGCCAACGCCGCGCTGCTGCTGCTCGCGTGCGGCGCGATCGTGCTCGAGTCGGTCCAGCGGCTCATCAATCCGGCGCCCGTCGCGGGCCTCGACGTGTTCATCGTCGCGACCATCGGCATGGTCGTGAATGGTTTTTCCGCATGGCTCTTCATGCGCGGCAGCAAGGAAGACCTCAACGTGCGCGGCGCCTTCATGCACATGGCCGCCGATGCCGCGATTTCCGCGGCCGTCGCGGTGAGCGGCCTCATCATCCTGTTCACGGGCGCGAGCTGGCTCGATCCGCTGATGAGCCTGGTCGTCGTGTCGGTGATCGTCTACGGCACGTGGGGACTCGGCCGCGATGCAATGCGCCTCGCGATGGCCGCGGTCCCGCCGGGCGTGGACATGACGCGCATCACGAGCTATCTGACGGCGTTGCCCGGCGTGCGCGACGTCCACGACCTGCACGTCTGGGCGCTCTCGACGACCGAAAACGCAATCACCGTGCATCTGGTGATGCCGCAAGGCCATCCCGGCGATGAGTTCGTGCAGGGCGTCGTCGGGACGCTGCGCCGCGAATACGCGATGCATCACGCGACCGTGCAGGTCGAGTTCGGCGAAGCGTGCCAGGCGTGCGTGCTGAACGAGCGCGGCCACGGGCATTGAGCGGCGTACACTAGAGCGCGTGACTTTCGGGAGGACCGACCGATGTTCGCGCCAAAGCTGAATCCGAACGACAAGCTGGACGTCGCGCCCGTTCTGATCGCAGGCGCCGGTCCCACGGGCCTCGCCGCCGCGATGAGCCTCGCGCGCGCGCACATCCCGGTCAGGCTGGTCGATAAGGCGCGCGAGCCTTCGCCGTATTCACGCGCGATCGGCATACAGGCGCGCACGCTCGAACTCTTCGAGCAGCATCGCGTCGTCAAGCCGTTTCTCGAACTCGGTCATCGTGCGCGGGTGGCGAACCTCTATTCGAACGGGCAGCGCCTCGCGCGCCTCGACTTCGATCCGCTGCAGACGCGTTATCCGTATCTGCTTTTTCTCGAACAATCGCAGACCGAACGCCTGCTCGCGGCGCACCTGGCGGGCTATCGCGTGAATGTCGAGCGCGGTGTCGAACTCGTCGATGTCTCGCAGGGCTCGGCCGGCTTGCAGGCCACGCTGCGCCATCCGAACGGACGCGACGAACTGCTGCGGCCGTCATATCTGATCGCGGCGGACGGCGCGCACAGCTTCGTGCGGCATCGGCTCGGAATCGGCTTCGACGGCAAGACCTTCGAGCAAACCTTTCTGCTCGCCGATCTCCAGGCCGACTCCGACTGGCCCGACGACGAGTTCCATATCTTCGCGTCGGGCGAAGGCCTCGCCGCGCTCTTTCCGATGGGCGGCGACCGCGCGCGCCTTATCGCCGATCTGCCCGCGCCGGTCGCGAGCGCGGGCAACGCCGCCGAATTGAAGACAGGTCCGACGCTCGATGAATGCCGGGCGCTCATCGCGCGGCGCGTGCATCATCGCGTGACGTTGTCGAATCTCACGTGGTCGTCGTACTTTCACCTGAACAGCCGCATGGTCGACCGGCTGCGCATGGAGCGCGTGTTTCTCGCCGGCGATGCGGCGCATGTGCACAGCCCCGCCGGCGCGCAGGGCATGAACACCGGCATTCAGGAAGCGTTCAATCTCGGCTGGAAGATCGCGCGCATGCTCGCGGGCGGCGCGCCAGAGCGGCTGCTCGACACCTACCACGCGGAGCGTCATCCGATCGAGCGCGACGTGCTCAGGCAATCCAGCATGCTCACGCAGATGGCCGGCGCCGAGCACGGCCCGATGAAGCTGATGCGCGAGCACGTGATGCCCGCGCTCGCCGCGATCGGCCCGCTGCGCGACGCGATGCGGCGGACGGTGAGCGAGCTGTCGATCAACTACCGCAAGAGCCCGCTCACGCTCGAACGCCTGCTCGACGGCGGCCCGCGCGCAGGCGAGCGCGCGCCCGATGCACGCGTGCATGTCATCGACGGTCCGCTCGGGCGTCTGCCGGGCGTCGGCTGTCTGTACGATCTGCACGATCCCGGCTGCTTCTCGCTCTTTCTGCTCCTGAATCCGTCGGGCGAGGACGACATCGCGCTTGCGCCCGCGACCATCACCGTCGCGCACGCGATCGGCGAGCCGGACCTCGACGGCCTCGCTGCCTCCATCGAAACGATCATGCCGAACGCCGTGCGCGTGTGGCGCATCACCGATACGAGCGGCGAGGGCGCGCATTCGCTCACCGACAACTACGGCCGCACGCGCCCCGCGTTCTATCTCGTGCGTCCGGATGGCTATATCGCGGCGCGCGGACGTGCGCCGTCGGATGTGCAAGCGCTCCTGCGTCACTGCGAAACGTGGTTCGGCGCGCACGACACGAGCACGGAGCGGCACGTCGAGCGCGAATATCGCGAAGACTGAAAAAAGCCCTGCGGTGCAGGGCTTCGGTTCAAGACGATGCGATGAACGGTTTCATGCGGGCGCCGTCTTCGGCTGAAGGTCCGCTTTGTGCAGGTTGAGGGCCTCGCGCACGATCGGCGCCATCGTTGCGCTCGCTTCCGGATTGTCCAGCGCGGCGAGAATCGCGAGCCGCATGCGCGGCTCCCAGAAGCGGCGGATATGATCCGCGACGCTATCGACGGCTTCGGCGCGGTCCGGCATCGAATCGAAAAATTCGCCGATGCGGTTCGCCATCTCGATCAGGTTATCGACATCCATTTTTTACTTTCCTGAAGAAGTCGTGGCGAGGTTGAGCAGTTCGAGCTGCTGCGTGTTGAAGCGCGAGTAGTCCTTCTGCCATTGCGACGGCTGCTCGACCGGCATCACCTGGACCGCCGTCACCTTGTACTCCGGACAGTTGGTCGCCCAGTCGGACGAATCCGTCGTGATGACGTTCGCGCCCGATTCCGGGAAGTGGAACGTCGTGTAGACGACGCCCGGCTGCATGCGCTCGGAAATCTTCGCGCGCAACACGGTCTGCCCCGCACGCGACTCGATGCCGACCCAGTCGTCCATCTTGATGCCGCGATCCTCCGCATCCACCGGATGAATCTCCAGCCGGTCCTCTTCGTGCCAGCGCGAGTTTTCGGTGCGGCGGGTCTGCGCGCCGACGTTGTACTGCGACAAGATGCGCCCGGTCGTGAGCAGGAGCGGATACTTGCGCGTGACCTTCTCCGGCGTCGCGACGAACTTGGTGATGACGAAGCGTCCCTTGCCGCGCACGAATTCGTCGATGTGCATCGTCGGCGTGCCGTCGGGCGCCTTCTCGTTGCACGGCCACTGGATGCTGCCGAGCTCCTCGATGCGCTCGTACGAGACGCCGTGGAACGTCGGCGTGAGGCGCGCGATCTCGTCCATGATCTCGGACGGATTCGCGTAGTTCATCTCATAGCCGAGCGCGCGCGAGAGCATGATCGTCACTTCCCAGTCGGAGTAGCCCGCGAGCGGCGGCATCACCTTGCGCACGCGCGAGATGCGGCGCTCGGCATTGGTGAAGGTGCCGTCCTTTTCGAGGAACGTCGAGCCCGGCAGCAACACGTGCGCGTACTTCGCCGTCTCGTTGAGGAAGATGTCCTGAACGACGATGCATTCCATCGACGACAACGCATCCGCCACGTGCTGCGTGTTCGGGTCCGACTGGACGATGTCCTCGCCCTGGCAATACAGGCCCATGAAGGTGCCGTGCATGGCGGCGTCGAACATGTTCGGAATGCGCAGGCCCGGCTCCGGCTGCAGCTTCACGTCCCACGCTTCTTCGAAGAGCGAGCGCACGGCCGCATCGCCGATATGGCGATAGCCCGGCAGCTCGTGCGGGAACGAGCCCATGTCGCACGAGCCCTGCACGTTGTTCTGGCCGCGCAGCGGATTCACGCCGACACCCTCGCGGCCGACGTTGCCGGTGGCCATCGCCAGGTTCGCGATGCCGATGACGGCCGTCGACCCCTGCGCGTGCTCGGTGACACCGAGGCCGTAGTAGATCGCGCCGTTGCCGCCCGTCGCGTAGACGCGCGCGGCCTCGCGGACCGCGTGCGCGGGCACGCCGGTGGTCGCTTCCATCGCTTCGGGCGAATTCTCTTCGCGAGCGACGAACTCGCGCCATTGACCGAAGGCGCGCGTCTCGCAGCGTTCCGCGATGAAGTCTTCCTTCAGCAAGCCTTCCGTCACGATCACGTGCGCAAGCGAGTTGAGCATCGCGACGTTCGTGCCCGGCCGCAACGGCAGGTGATACTGCGCCTTCACGTGCGGCGTATCGACGATATCGATGCGACGCGGATCGATCACGATCAGCTTCGCGCCTTCACGCACGCGGCGCTTCAGACGCGAGCCGAAGACCGGGTGGCCATCGGTCGGATTCGCGCCGATCACGATGATCACGTCGGATTTCTCGACCGAAGCGAAGGTCTGCGTGCCGGCGGATTCGCCGAGCGTCGTCTTCAGGCCGTAACCGGTCGGCGAGTGGCACACGCGCGCGCAGGTATCGACGTTGTTGTTGCCGAACGCGGCGCGCACGAGCTTTTGCACGAGGTACGTTTCTTCGTTCGTGCAACGCGACGACGTGATGCCGCCGATCGAATCGCGCCCGTACTTGTCCTGAATGCGGCGGAACTCGCTTGCCGCATAGTTGATCGCTTCGTCCCACGACACCTCGCGCCACGGATCGGTGATCTTCGCGCGAATCATCGGCTTCTTGATACGGTCCTTGTGCGTCGCGTAGCCCCACGCGAAGCGGCCCTTCACGCATGCGTGGCCTTCGTTCGCCTGGCCGTTCTTGTTCGGCGTCATGCGCACGACGGTGTCGCCCTTCATCTCCGCCTTCAGCGAGCAGCCGACGCCGCAATACGCGCACGTCGTCACGACCGAATGCTCCGCCTGGCCGAGCATGATGACGCTCTTTTCCTGCAGCGTCGCGGTCGGGCACGCGGCGACGCATGCGCCGCACGACACGCATTCCGATTCCATGAACGGCACGTTCTCGCTCGCCGCGACGCGTGATTCGAAACCGCGTCCGGCGATGGTCAGCGCGAAGGTGCCTTGCGTCTCTTCGCACGCGCGCACGCAGCGATTGCAGACGATGCATTTGGACGGATCGTAGGTGAAGTACGGATTCGATTCGTCCTTTGCGTCCTTCAGATGGTTCGCGCCTTCGTAGCCGTAACGCACTTCGCGCAGGCCGACGACGCCCGCCATGTCCTGCAGTTCGCAGTCGCCGTTGGCGGGGCAGGTGAGGCAATCGAGCGGGTGATCGGAGATGTAGAGCTCCATCACGTTCTTACGCAGCGATTGCAGCTTGTCGCTTTGCGTGCGCACTTTCATGCCCGCTTCGACGGGCGTCGTGCACGATGCCGGATAGCCGCGCTTGCCTTCGATCTCCACCAGGCACAGACGGCACGAACCCCACGGTTCGAGCGAATCGGTGGCGCAGAGCTTGGGCACGTTGACGCCGGCTTCGATCGAGGCGCGCATCACCGACGTGCCCGCGGGAACCGTGACGGGCTGACCGTCGATTTCCAGCGTCACGTCGATGTCGGCGTGGCGCAGCGGCGTGCCGTAATCGGTCTCGTCGAACGGATCGCGGCGCTGCACCGATGCCGCGCTCTTGCACGCGCAGTTGCCGGAGCCGCAGCCGTTGATGGTGTTGGACATTGTCTTGTCTCCTTATGCCGCTTTCTGTGCCGGCGAGCGCGGCAGGCCGAAGTCTTCAGGGAAATGATCGAGCGCGGACACCACCGGGAACGGCGTCATGCCGCCCATCGCGCAGAGCGAGCCTGCGATCATCGTGTCGCAGAGTTCGCGCAGCAGCGTGATCTGCTTCACCGACGTATCGCCCTCGCGGATCTTCGCGATGACTTCCTCACCGCGCGTCGAGCCGATACGGCACGGCGTGCACTTGCCGCACGATTCGATCGCGCAGAAGTGCATCGCGTATTGCGCGAGCTCGGCGAGATTCGATGTGTCGTCGTGGATCACGAGACCGCCGTGGCCGACCACCGCGCCGACCTTCGCATATTCCTCGTAGTCGAGCGGAATGTCCCACTGGCTTTCCGGCAGATACGTGCCGAGCGGCCCGCCCACCTGCACGGCGCGCGCCGGACGTCCGCTCGCGGTGCCGCCGCCGTAGGTGTAGATCAGTTCGCGCAGCGTGACGCCGAACGCCAGCTCGACGAGTCCGCCTTGCTTCACGTTGCCCGCGACCTGGAAGGGCAGCGTGCCGCGCGAACGGCCCATGCCGTAGTCGCGATAGAACGCGGCGCCCTTCGCGAAGATGACCGGCACCGTCGCGAGCGTGATGACGTTGTTGATGACCGTGGGTTTCCCGTACAGGCCGACCAAAGCGGGCACCGGCGGCTTCGCGCGCACGATGCCGCGCTTGCCTTCGAGTGATTCCAGCAGCGCCGTTTCCTCGCCGCACACATACGAGCCCGCGCCCTTCGCCACATACAGTTCGAACGCATGCGACGTGCCGAGCACGCTCGCGCCGAGCCAGCCCGCGTCGCGCGCGCGGTCGATGGCGCGGTTCAGCGTGTCGATCGAATGCGGATACTCGCTGCGCACATAGATGTAGCCCTTGGTCGCGCCCGTGGCGACGCCGGCGATGATCATGCCTTCGATCAGCATGTACGGATCGCTTTCCATCACGAGGCGGTCGGAGAAGGTTCCCGAGTCGCCTTCATCGGCATTGCAGACGATGTATTTCTGATCCGCGAGCGCCGCGCGCACCGTCTTCCACTTGATGCCCGCGGGGAACGCCGCGCCGCCGCGGCCGCGCAGGCCGGAGTCGAGCAGCGCTTCGCAGACGGCGTCGCCGTTCATGTCGAGCACGTTGCGCAGGCCTTGCAGGCCGCCGAGGGCGGTGTAATCGCCGATCGAAAGCGGGTCGGTTATGCCGATGCGCGCAAACGTCAGGCGCTGCTGGTTCTTCAGATACGGAATCTCGTCGACGACGCCGACGCTTTTCTCGTGCGCGCGGCCTTCGTGAAAGCCGGCATCGAACAACGCGGCGACGTCTTCGGCTTCGACGTTCGAATAGCCGATGCGCCCGCCGTCCGTTTCCACTTCGACGAGCGGTTCGAGATAGAAGAGGCCGCGCGAGCCGTTGCGCACGATCTGCACGTCGAGGCCGCGCTTCTGCGCTTCATTCGCGACGGCTTCGGCCACGGCATTGGCGCCGAGCGCGAGCGCCGCGGAATCGATGGGAACGTAGATGCGCGTCATGCCGTCACCTCCGCGACTTTGGTTTGCGCCGCGGCGAAAAGGCGATCGAACTTCGCGGGTGTCACGCGCGCGTGAAGTTCGCCGTTGATCATCATCGACGGCGACAGCGCGCATTGGCCGAGGCAATAGACCGATTCGAGCTCGGTGTCCTCGGCGTGGCCGTTGTCGAAGCGGCAGCCCGTGTGCGCTTCGATGTGATCCTTCAACGCTTCCGTGCCCATGCTGCGGCACGCTTCCGCGCGGCAGAGCTGCACGGTCACGCGCGCGGGCGGCGCGCTCCGGAAGTGATGGTAATAAGTGATGACGCCATGCACTTCGGCGCGCGACAGCGAAAGCGTCTGCGCGAGCGGCGCGACGACCTCGCCCGGCACATAGCCGGTTTCGTCCTGGATGGCGTGGAGAATGGTCATCAACGTCGCGCCTTGTACCGCGTGGCGACGCACGAGTTCAACGGATGCAGCGGCGGATAGCTGCGTGTGTGTCATGGGGCTCCTCCAACACTCGGCATATGCTTTGTCGGTACATATTTGAGTCGATATAATTACGGTGCCGAGCCGGTAAAAGAACAATAGGCGTCGTGATATATCTTGGCAATAGGATGGGGGAGTTCATATGGTAGACGTCGAATGCCGGGCCGAGCTGGTCCTGCGGGACGCCGATGGCCGGGAAACCAGTCTCAGCGCGGTTGTGCCGCTTTTACAGCTTGTCGCTCAGACAGGCAGCATCGCGAATGCGGCGAACGCTAAGGGTTTGTCCTATCGGCATGCGTGGGGGCTGTTGCGCGAAATCGAAGCGCGTCTGGGCGGTGCGCTCATCACCAAATCGCGCGGGCGCGGCTCGGTGCTGTCCGAGCTGGGTGAGTCCGTGCTGCGCGCGCAACGGGTCTGCGGCGACCGGCTCGAGGCGCCGCTGCAGGCGGTCGCGAACGACGTGGCCGTCGAGCTGAACCGGCGTCTCGCGGGCGGGGTCAGCCAGGTGCGGATTCATGCGTCGCACGGTTACGCCGTCGCTACGCTCGTGCGCGCCCTTGGCGATCAGCGCGTGCCGGTCGACATCAAATACCGCGAAAGTGCCGAAGCGGTGAGCGCGCTCGCGCGCGGCGAATGCGAGCTGGCGGGTTTCCATTTGCCGATCGGCGAATTTCGCTCGACCTGCGCGGATATCTATCGACCGTATCTGGACCGGAACAAGCATCAGCTGATCCGCCTCACGCGCCGCACGCAAGGGCTTTTTCTGCCGAAAGGCAATCCGAAGCATATCTCTGGTTTGCGCGATCTCGCGCGCAGCGACGTGCGCTTCGTCAATCGCCAGCCGGGTTCGGGCACGCGCATGCTGCTCGATCTGTCGTTGCGGCGCGTGGGCGTGGACCCGGACCAGATCAACGGCTATGCGACGACCGAGCTCACGCATTCGGCGATCGCCGCGTTCGTCGCGAGCGGCATGGCCGATCTCGGTTTCGGCGTGCAGCCGGCCGCGCAGCATTTTGCGCTCGACTTCATTCCGATCATCGCCGAGGACTACTTCTTCGCCTGCGAACGCGCGCGGCTCGACGAGGCGCGGCTCGCTTCCGTGTTGCGCATTCTTCGCAGCGAGGGCTTCACGGACAGCGTCTCCCATCTCGAAGGCTACGATCCCGCGCGTTGCGGCTCGCTCGTGGATATCGACGAAGGATTACGCGGTTGAAATAAAGGCGTGACGAAGACTCGAAACATGCGGTAAAAGAGCGGGGCGGGTCTCAGGCTGCGATTGGCGTCAAATTGGGATAACCTAACGGTTTGCTGTCGACTTATTGGCTCTACGCCCGATATACCGTCATGAAACTTCCGTTGCTCGCCTGTTCTTCCGCGGCGCTCGTCGCCGGCGTGATGTATCTGATTCCTGTTGCTTTCGCTCAGAATTCCCCGGGCATGCCGGGCGGCATTTTGCAGGATCAGTTCCGTCTCAACCAACATCCGCAGCTTCAGTACGCCGCGTCCGCGCCGTCGGACAAGTACCAGAACGGAAAGTCGTCGATGCGCCGCCGCGGCGACAACGGCGATCCTGACGGCTGCAATCTGAAGTGTCCGAAGGACGGCACGAACTGACATCGTTCGACTTTGGTCTCGCCTTCGCGCTGCTGCAGCGCATCTCTTTCCTGCTCCGAAAAAAAAGACCTCGCACAAGGCGAGGTCAAAGTACTTGGAATGGCACTCGATCCGCCGCAGAACGGAGGCAACGGCTCGAGGTGCGATGGAAGGATAAAAGCCCCATCGATGGTAAAGAATCGGAGCTTTCTGAGACAACGATTCCAAACGGATGGCTGCGGCCACAACATGAAGATCAGTTGATAATTGACATGAGGCAATAGCATTCGGACCGGTCTGATACGAACAATCCGCGGGTACGCCTATTCTCTCGGACGTAGTGAAGGCTGTCTCTGTCCTCGCTACGTCTCTCAAGGATGTTTGCCCCGCCCCGTGCGGGGCTTTTTTTTGGTGCCGGGGGGATTGCGTCCTGCTGCGTGCAAAAGAAAAACCCGCGATGCTTGCGCAATCGCGGGCTCCTTAGGGTGTTTTGGTGGAGGCGGCGGGAATCGAACCCGCGTCCAGAAGCGCTCTACGACCAGTTCTACATACTTAGTTCTGTCATTTGATTTAACCGCAACGACGCGGACGAACACGCTGCGTTTCGGCGATTCACTAAATTTTCGACCTTGGCGTCGTGACGCCGCAAAGGCTTATCTGACGTATATGACCTCTCGTGGTATTGCTACCCTAACCCGTCAGCGAATTAGTGAGAGGACGGCTAGCCCTTAGGCTGCCAGTGCGAACGTATCGTCGTTTGCAGTTACGTTTTTCCCATTGATTAACGAGGTGACGGGTCCTCGGTATGCCCTGACCGCTTCACAACCACTGTCGAAACCAGGTCGCCCCCGAAACGGAACTGAAATTATCCCACGAAAAACCATATGAGGCGAATGGCGCGCAAATCAAGGTGCCGGTCTCGCCCCACGACTCACGCGATGTCGCGCAGCAGTTGCTGCAACTCGTCGGTTGAATCGACCACGTGATTGGCGTGCCAGCGGCGCGGCGGAATGTCGTCGCCGCAATAGCCGTAGGCGGCCGCCACGGTGATCATGCCGGCTGCGAAGCCCGCCTGCACATCGCGTAGATCGTCGCCGACATAGACGATGCGCTCAGGCGCGACATCGAGCAACTCAGCCGCGTGCAGAAGCGGCGCCGGATGCGGCTTCGAATGCGGCGTGGTGTCGCCACAAACGAGACAGCCCGCCCGCGTGTCGAGACCGAGCAAGGCGACGAGCGGAGCCGCGAGACGCGTCACCTTGTTGGTGACGATGCCCCAGCGCACACCGCGCGCATCGAGCTCATCGAGTATCTCTGCAATGCCCTGAAAGAGCGTCGTCTCGATGCACAGGTCGGCTTCGTAGTTGGCGAGGAACTCGTCGCGCATCGACGCGAAGTCGTGATGCTCCGGCCCGATCTCGAAGGCGCCGCCCAGCAGTCCGCGCGCGCCCGCCGACGCAAATGGCCGCAGCGTTTCGAGAGGACGCATCTCCAGGCCGCGATCGTGCCGCATCTTGTTCACCGCGGCGACGAGATCGGGCGCGGTATCGGCGATCGTGCCGTCCAGATCGAACAGCACGGCCTGACACAACCCGAGGCCGTCGCGTTCGGCTACGCGCTGCGGCAGGGGCGTGGTCTCTTCGGGAAGGGGCTTGGTGTCGATGGTACCCGTGGACAAGGGATCTTCGTTGGTCATGGCGTCAGGCTTCGCGGCGGCAAGCCATCATGTAGTTGATGCTCGAGTCGTTCGACAGGCCGAAGTGCTTGGAAATCGGCCGATAAGTGATGCCCTTGATATCGACGGGCAAGAGCGAGGCCATGCGCGCGAACGTCGCGAGCTCCGACGGCTTGATGAAGCGCGCGTAATCGTGCGTGCCGCGCGGCAGCATGCGCGCGATGTATTCCGCGCCGATGACGGCGAACAGGTAGGCCTTCGCGTTGCGGTTCAGCGTGGAGAAAAACACCCAGCCGCCCGGTTTCACGAGCGCTGCACACGCGGCGACGGTTCCCGCCGGATTCGGCACGTGTTCGAGCATTTCCATGCACGTGACGACATCGTACGAACCGGGCTCGCGCGCGGCGAGCGCTTCCGCGGAAATTTCCTCGTAGGCGACTTCGACGCCACTCTCGAGGCTATGCAGATCCGCGACGCCGAGCGCGCTCGACGACAGATCGATGCCTTTCACGTTCGCGCCACGTGTCGCCATCGACTCGGAAAGAATGCCCCCGCCGCAGCCGATGTCCAGGACGCGTTTGTTCATCAGATGCGCGTGCGCGTCGATCCAGTCGAGCCGCACCGGGTTCAGTTCGTGCAACGGCTTGAACTCGGCGTTCGGGTCCCACCAGCGATGCGCGAGCTCGCTGAATTTCTGCAATTCGTGGGGATCGACATTGGTCATGTTCTGAGGTGCCTTGTTTGAGTCGTGAATCGATTAGGACCGAGTATATAGGCGCAGCGCAGCAAGGGGTGGGCAAAAGCCGGAAGGCGTCGGTCTGCCTGAATTGGCCCTTCGGCAAGCGAAAGCCCGGAGGGCTTCGGGCATAAAAAAACCCCCGCCGAGGCGGGGGTTTGATCTGCGGCAATCCAGCTCGCTATTACTGCTGCGGCTGACGCGTCGTGCCAACAACTTCGACTTCCACGCGACGATCCGGTGCGAGGCAGGCGATGAGTTGCTTGCGGTTCTTCTGCGTGCACTTGCCGCCCGTAACCGGGTCGCGCTTGCCCTTGCCTTCCGTGTAGATGCGGTTGGCTTCGATGCCCTTGCTGACCAGGTAAGCCTTCACAGCTTGCGCACGGCGCAGCGACAGACGATTGTTGTAAGCGTCCGAACCGATGCGGTCGGTGTAACCCGTTGCAACCACGACTTCGAGGTTCAGCGCGCCGATCTTCGATGCCAGATCGTCCAGCTTTTCCTTACCAGCCGGCTTCAGGACAGCCTTGTCGAAGTCGAACAGAGCGTCAGCCTGATAGGTAACCTTCTGGCTCGTGATAGCAGGCGGCGGAGCGACCGGTGCCGGCGGCGTCGGTGCTTGCGCGACCAGCGCGCCATCGCACTTTGCGTTTGCCGTAGCCGGCGTCCAGAATGCGTCGCGCCAGCACAGTTCGTTCGTGCCGTTCATCCACACATACTCGCCCGTACCGTTCACCCAGTTGTCATTCACGGCTTGTCGCGAGGCCGGCACCGATTGTGCCGAGGCCGATGCAGCCATAACTGCGGTAGCTGCAATGAACGCGAGCTTTGAAAGTTTATTCATATTTCTCCTCTCGAAATTGAGATTACCGCAGGTTTACTGCGAGCCTGTAGACGAAGACAAGTCATACATTGCTCGAAGTATAACATTCCCGCGGAACAAAACGCGCTGTATAGACTTCGAGCAGTGTCTAACTTTGTGCGTTGGCATTTTGCCATATCGTTCCCTTGCAACGATAAAAATATCCCCGCACGCTGTACGCCCGCAACCTTATGTGGTGCATGCGCAACAAGAAGGGGACAGGAGACGCCCAGGCCGCAAAGAAGGCGCGAAAATCGCGCACATTGCGTGCCTAAAAGCGGTTTCCTGCGTGTTTTTATCGCGGTACTTTCCTTGTCTGGCAAAACGACGAGGCGGCATGATAGCCCGCCCGGATGACGAATTGACGGAATACGTTCCCCAGTTTTTGTAAGTAATTGGTACAGCGTTGCGCATCGCGAAGTATCCGCGCGCATAGCGGATCGCAGGCAGGTTTTTTCGGCTTGCACTGTATGTATACAGCAGGCATCGGGCGCGAAAGTCGCGCATGGTAGAATCTTCTGATGCGCTGCGTTCGCAGCACATAATAAATGCATGCGCTGCACATGCAGCGCGCAGCGTACGTCGGCTATGCGCCACGCCGGCGCATGTCGCGCGGCTGGCGGAAGATCCTGCCACATCGCCGCGCGTTGCCGTGTCGCCGCTGCAAGTTCAAGACACGGATAATGGATCAATTCGCCAAAGAGACTCTGCCAATCTCCCTCGAGGAGGAAATGCGCCGTTCGTATCTCGATTACGCGATGAGCGTGATCGTCGGGCGCGCGCTTCCCGATGTCCGCGATGGCCTGAAGCCGGTGCATCGCCGGGCGCTCTACTCGATGCACGAGCTGAACAACGACTGGAACCGCGCGTACAAGAAATCGGCGCGTATCGTCGGCGATGTCATCGGTAAGTACCATCCTCACGGCGACGCGTCCGTCTACGAGACGATCGTTCGCATGGCGCAGCCGTTCTCGCTGCGCTACATGCTGGTGGACGGTCAGGGCAACTTCGGCTCGGTCGACGGCGACAATGCCGCGGCGATGCGGTACACCGAAATCCGCATGGCGAAGATCGGCCACGAGTTGCTGGCCGACATCGACAAGGAAACCGTCGACTTCGGCCCGAACTACGACGGCAGCGAAAGCGAGCCGCTCGTCCTCCCGGCGCGCATCCCCAATCTCCTGATCAACGGCTCGGCGGGCATCGCGGTCGGCATGGCGACCAACATTCCGCCGCACAATCTGCGCGAAATCGTCGACGCCTGTCTGCATCTGCTGAACACGCCCGAAGCGACCGTCGACGAACTGATCGAGATCGTGCCTGCGCCAGATTTCCCGACGGCCGGCATCATCTACGGCGTCGCGGGCGTGCGCGACGGCTATCGCACGGGGCGCGGGCGCGTCGTGATGCGCGCGACCACGCACTTCGAGGAGATCGACCGCGGCCAGCGCATGGCGATCATCGTCGACGAGATTCCGTATCAGGTGAACAAGCGCACGTTGCTCGAGCGCATCGCCGAACTCGTCAACGAGAAAAAGCTGGAAGGCATTTCCGACATTCGCGACGAATCCGACAAGAGCGGCATGCGCGTCGTGATCGAACTGAAGCGCGGCGAAGTGCCGGAAGTCATTCTGAACAACCTGTACAAGCAGACGCAGCTTCAGGACACGTTCGGCATGAACATGGTCGCGCTCGTCGACGGCCAGCCCAAGCTGCTGAACCTGAAGGAAATGATCGAGTGCTTCCTGTCGCATCGACGGGAAGTGCTGACGCGGCGCACGGTATACGAACTGCGCAAGGCGCGCGATCGCGGGCACGTGCTCGAAGGTCTCGCGGTCGCGCTCGCGAACATCGACGACTTCATCGCGATCATCAAGGCCGCGCCCACGCCGCCCATCGCCAAGCAGGAGTTGATGGCGAAACCGTGGGACTCGTCGCTCGTGCGCGAAATGCTGACGCGCGCCGAGACCGAGGCTTCGGGCGGGCGCCTGGCGTATCGTCCGGAAGGGCTGAATCCGGCGTACGGTCTGCAGGCGGACGGTCTATATAAATTGTCGGACGTCCAGGCGCAGGAAATCCTGCAGATGCGCCTGCAACGCCTGACCGGGCTCGAACAGGACAAGATCGTCAGCGAGTATCGCGACGTGATGGCGCAGATCGCCGACCTGCTCGACATCCTCGCGCGGCCGGAGCGTATCCGCCAGATGATCGTCGAGGAGCTGGGCCAGGTGCGCGCCGAGTTCGGCGACGAGCGCCGCTCGCGCATCGAGATGAACGCGACGGAGCTCAACACCGAAGACCTGATCACGCCGACGGACATGGTCGTGACCATGTCGCATTCCGGTTATGTGAAGTCGCAGCCGCTTTCCGAATATCGCGCGCAGAAGCGTGGCGGGCGCGGCAAGCAGGCGACGCAGATGAAGGAAGACGACTGGATCGACACGCTCTTCATCGCGAACACGCACGATCACATGCTGTGCTTCTCGAACCGCGGCCGGGTGTACTGGATCAAGGTGTATGAAGTGCCGCAGGGCTCGCGCAACTCGCGCGGCCGTCCGATCGTCAACATGTTCCCGTTGCAGGATGGCGAGAAGATCAACGTCGTCCTGCCGATCCGCGAATTTTCGGCGGACAAGTACGTGTTCATGACGACCGCGCTCGGCACGGTCAAGAAGACGCCGCTCGAAGCCTTCAGCCGTCCGATGAAGAAGGGCATCATCGCGGTCGGCCTGGATGATGGCGATTACCTCATCGGCGCGGCAATCACAGACGGCGAGCACGACGTCATGCTGTTCTCCGACGCGGGCAAGGCCGTGCGTTTCGATGAGAACGACGTGCGCGCGATGGGCCGCGAGGCGCGCGGCGTGCGCGGCATGCAGCTCGAAGACGGACAGCAGGTCATCGCAATGCTGGTCGCGGGCGGCGAGAACCAGTCGGTGCTCACGGCCACCGAGAACGGCTACGGCAAGCGCACGCCGATCAACGAGTACACGCGCCACGGCCGTGGCACGAAGGGCATGATCGCGATCCAGACTTCCGAGCGCAACGGCCGTGTCGTCGCGGCGACGCTCGTCGAACCGGAGAGCGAGATCATGCTGATCACGACCTCGGGCGTGCTCATCCGCACGCGTGTTTCAGAGATACGCGAAATGGGCCGTGCAACTCAAGGTGTTACACTCATCAGCCTTGACGAAGGAACGAAGTTGTCGGGACTGCAGCATATCGCCGAAGCGGAAGCCGAGGCCGAGCTCGAAGGCGACGCCGGTTCGGACGATGCTGCGGGCGGGAACGGTGGCACGGAGAATGGTGAAGGTGGAGAAAGCGCCTGATATTTTTTGTGTCACGGACCTCTCGTTATCGCTTTTGAAAGCCTGAATTGGTTAAGCTGCGCGACCTGAGCGCCTTGCTGACGTTTGTGCTTGTTCGTGCTTCGCAACAGGCGAAGCCGGCATCGGACGGACATGCAAAAGCTCGTCGCCAGTGCTGAACTGGATATTTTTTACAGGGAGTAATGATGCAAGGACGTTTCAAGCAGTGGATGTTGCTGGCCGCTTTCGTGCCGACTTTCGCGATGGCTCAGTCGCTTCAGAATCAGGCGCCTGCACAGTCGGCCGCACCGGCGCCGGCCGCAGCAGCACCGGTTGATCCGGCCAAGCAAGCCGCGATCAAGGATCTGCTCGACGCGATCGACGCACAGAAGCTGGTCGGTGCGATCGGTAACAGCGCGCAAATGCAGTCGAAGCAGCTCGTGCCGGCGATCCTCTCGGACGCACTGTCCGAGAACAAGACGCTGAACGACAAGCAGAAGCAGGCTGCCGTTCCGGCGCTGCAGAAGAACGCAGTGCCGAAGCTGGTAGATTCCGCTGGCCAGGTGTTCGCGACCGACGCATTCCGCAAGGACGCAATGCAGGCTCAGTTCGACGCGTACGCGAAGTACTACTCGACCGACGAGATCAAGGATCTGACCAACTTCTACAAGAGCCCGACCGGCCGCAAGTTCATCCAGGTTCAGGACCAGGTTGGCCGCGACGTCGTGAACGGTCTGATGCAGAAGTACATGCCGCAAGCCATCAAGGCGACGCGCACGCAAGCCGATCAGGAAGTGGCGAGCGTCAGGCCGGGCAAGTAAGCACGGTGATATCGTCCTGACGGACATCCGCCGACGGGGCTCACCGCCCCGTGCATTGGCGGGTTTTCAGGACAGTGCGATAATGGCTGTTTGCGCGCAAGTGCAAGCAGCCATTTCTTTTTCGGGCGTGAAAAACGCGGTCATCGTTCCATCTGCCGTTCCTTTCGCGCCTGGCCAATTGGAATTCCGGGATCTCCAGATGCGCGTGTTCAATTTCTCCGCCGGCCCCGCCGCCATGCCAGAAGAAGTTCTGAAGCAGGCAGCCGAAGAAATGCTCGATTGGCAAGGCAGCGGTATGAGCGTGATGGAAATGAGCCATCGCGGCGCGGAGTTCATGTCGATACACGAGGCGGCGCTGACCGACCTGCGCGAGTTGCTGAAGGTCCCCGCGTCGCACCGAATTCTGTTCTTGCAGGGCGGCGGCATCGGCGAAAACGCCATCGTGCCGATGAACCTGCTCGGCAAGAAGCAAACCGCCGATTTCGTCGTGACCGGTTCGTGGTCCACCAAGTCGTTCAAGGAAGCGCAGAAATACGGCACGCCGCATCTCGCGGCGAGCGGCAAAACCGAAGCGGGCTTCACGCGCGTGCCGGCCTTCAGTGAATGGCAGTTGTCGGACGATCCGGCGTACGTGCATCTGTGCTCGAACGAAACCATCGACGGCGTCGAGGCCTTCGAGATTCCCGATCTGGGCGACATCCCGCTTGTCGCGGATGCTTCTTCGCATATCCTGTCGCGCCCGATGGACATCGCCAAGTACGGCGTGCTCTTCGGCGGCGCGCAGAAGAACATCGGCATGGCGGGCGTGACGGTCGTGATCGTGCGCGAGGATCTGCTCGACCGCGCGCTGCCCATTTGCCCGTCCGCATTCGAATGGAAGATCGTCGCGGAGAACAACTCGATGTACAACACGCCGCCCACGTATGCGATCTATATCGCCGGGCTCGTCTTCAAGTGGCTGAAGAAGCAGGGCGGCCTGGCAGCAATCGAAGCGCGTAACGTCGAGAAGGCGAAGCTGCTGTACGACACCATCGATTCCAGCGATTTCTACGTCAACAAGGTCGAGCGGAAAAACCGTTCGCGGATGAACGTGCCGTTCTTCCTTGCCGACGAATCGCGCAATACCGATTTTCTGGCCGGCGCGAAGGCGCGCGGGCTTCTGCAACTGAAGGGCCACAAGTCCGTCGGCGGCATGCGGGCATCGATCTACAACGCGGTGCCGGTCGAGGGCGTGAAGGCGCTCGTCCAATACATGGAAGATTTCGAGAGGACAAGCGCATAAGACGGGAGTAAGCGCTAAAGCGCCAACTCCCGTCGCTACGCTCGATCGACTACATGAAGGAATTCGAGCGCACGAGCGCTTAAACCGCATCAGACACCAAAGCACCGCATGGACGACGATCTCAATTCAAGACTCAAACCGCTGCGCGAGCGCATCGACGTGCTCGACGCGCAGCTCATCGCACTGCTGAATCAGCGCGCTTCCGTCGCGCTCGAAGTCGGCGAGGTGAAGAAGCATTTCAATGCGCCAGTGTTTCGTCCGGAGCGCGAGTTGCAGGTCATTGCGCGCCTTCAGGAGATGAGCGAAGGGCCGCTCGCCGATGAGCACATCGCGTCGATCTGGCGCGAGATCATGGCCGCGAGCCGCGCGCTCGAGCAGACCATCCGCGCCGCCTATCTCGGGCCGGTCGGCACGTACAGCGAACAGGCGATGTTCGAATACTTCGGGCATTCGATCGAAGGGCTGCCGTGTCCGTCCATCGATGAAGTGTTTCGCTCGGTCGAAGCGGGCGCGGCGCAACACGGTGTCGTGCCCGTCGAGAATTCGGCCGAAGGCGCGGTGTCGCGCACGCTCGATCTGCTCTTGCAGACGTCGCTGCTGATCGGCGGCGAGCTCGCATTGCCGATTCATCACAATCTGTTGACCGCGTCCGGCACGCTCGATGGCGTCACGCGCGTGTGCGCGCATCCGCAGGCGCTCGCGCAGTGCCAGCGCTGGCTCACGGCGAATGCGCCGCATCTGGAGCGCCAGGCGGTGTCGAGCAATGCGGAAGCGGCACGCATGGCAGTCAACGATCCGACGGTTGCGGCCGTCGCCGGCGACCGCGCCGCGACGCACTACGAGCTTGGCATCGTGTTCTCGCAGATTCAGGACGATCCGCACAATCGCACGCGCTTCGTGATCGTCGGCAAGCAGCCGACCGATTCGAGCGGTCACGATCAGACGTCGCTCATCGTCTCGGTGACGAACGAAGCGGGCGCGGTGTTCAAGCTGCTGGAGCCGCTCGCCAATCACGCCGTCTCGATGACGCGTTTCGAATCGCGCCCGGCGCGCTCGGGCGCGTGGGAGTACTACTTTTATATCGACATCGAAGGACATCGCGACGATGCTTCGGTTGCCGCGGCCCTGGATGAGCTTGGGCGCAAAGCCGCGTTCCTGAAGATTCTCGGTTCGTATCCGCGGGCGCGTTGAGCGGCCGTTTCGTTTTCAGCTTCAGGCTGCATCGATGTTCTCATTCAACAAACTGGTTATCTTCGGCGTCGGTCTGATCGGCGGATCGCTCGCGCGCGCGTTGCGTGAGCGCGCGGGGCCTGGCGGCAGCGTCGTCGGCGTCGGGCGAACAGCGGCGTCGGTTGCGCGCGCAATCGAACTCGGCGTGATCGACGAAGCCGCCGCGCTCGACGACGACACCGCGCTGGCCAACGCGCTCGCAGGCGCGGACGTGGTGCTGCTCGCCGCGCCCGTCGCGCAGACCGAGCCGCTGCTCGCGCGCATCGCGCCGTTTCTCGGCGAGCGCACCATCGTCACCGATGCGGGCAGCACGAAGAGCGACGTCGTCGCGGCGGCGCGGCGCACGCTCGGCCCGCGTGTCGCGCAGTTCGTGCCGGGCCACCCGATCGCCGGGCGCGAGTCGAGCGGCGTCGATGCGGCGCTGCCCGATCTCTACGTCGATCGCAATGTCGTGCTGTGTCCGTTGCCCGAAAACGCGGCCGACGATGTCGAGCGCATCGCCTCGATGTGGCGCGCGACCGGCGCGTGCGTGCGTCAGATGAGCGAGGCGCAGCACGACCGCGTGTTCGCGTCGGTGAGCCATTTGCCGCACGTTTTGTCGTTCGCGCTCGTCGACCAGATTCTCGATACGCCCGATGCGGAGCTGAAATTCTCGTTCGCGGCGGGCGGTTTCCGCGATTTCACGCGCATCGCGGCGTCGAGCCCGGAAATGTGGCGCGATATCTGTGTCGCGAACCGCGCCGCGCTGCTCGCCGAACTCGACGATTACACCGCTGTGCTCGCGCGTTTTCGAGCGGCGATCGAGGCATCGGACGGCGCAGCGCTCGAAGCCGCGTTTGCGCGCTCGCGCGTCGCGCGCAAGGAATGGCAGGAACGCGGCGGCATCAAGCCTTCCAATGACGTCGCTGCGAAATAAGGAAACAGAAACACTATGGAACATCTCGATCTCGGACCTTTCTCCCGCGCGTCCGGCACGGTGCGCCTGCCCGGCTCGAAGAGCATCTCGAACCGCGTGCTGCTGCTCGCGGCTTTGTCGTTGGGCGAAACGTCGATCACCAATCTGCTCGATTCCGACGACACCCGCGTGATGATCGCCGCGCTCAAGACGCTCGGCGTCGATGTCCGTGAGGACGGCGAGCGCGTGATCGTCGGCGGCACGGGTGGTGCGTTTGCGTCGAAATCGGCGGAACTGTTCCTCGGCAATGCCGGCACGGCGGTGCGTCCGCTGACCGCGGCGCTCGCGGTGAACGGCGGCGAATATCGCGTGCATGGCGTGCCGCGCATGCACGAACGGCCTATCGGCGATCTCGTCGACGGGCTGCGGCAGATCGGCGCGAGCATCGATTACGAGCTCAACGACGGTTTTCCGCCGCTGAAGATTCACGCTGCGAAGATCGCCGTCGACAAGCCCATTCGCGTGCGCGGCGATGTGTCGAGCCAGTTCCTCACCGCGCTCTTGATGAGCCTGCCGGTGATCGAAGGCCGCAACGGTCCGGTTACGGTCGAAGTCGAGGGCGAACTCATTTCGAAGCCGTACATCGACATCACGATCCGCTTGATGGAGCGTTTCGGCGTGACCGTCGAGCGCGACGGCTGGGCGCGGTTCACGGTGGCGGCGGGCGCGCGCTACACGTCGCCGGGCGCGATCATGGTCGAAGGCGACGCGTCGTCGGCGTCGTACTTTCTCGCGGCGGGCGCGATCGGCCACGGACCGGTGCGGGTGGAAGGCGTCGGGCGCGCGAGCATTCAGGGCGACGTCGGTTTCGCCGATGCGCTGAATCGCATGGGCGCGAACGTGATGATGGGCGAGGACTGGATCGAAGTGCGCGGCGTCGAGTCCGACGACGGCAAGCTCGCGCCCATCGACATGGATTTCAACCTGATTCCCGACGCCGCGATGACGATCGCCGTCGCCGCGCTTTTCGCGAGCGGCACGACGACGCTGCGCAACATCGCGAGCTGGCGCGTGAAGGAAACCGACCGCATCGCCGCGATGGCGACCGAACTGCGCAAGGTTGGCGCGACGGTGGAAGACGGCGCGGACTATCTCGTCGTCACGCCGCCTGCGAAACTGACGGCGAACGCCGCGATCGACACCTACGACGATCACCGCATGGCGATGTGCTTCTCGCTCGTGAGCCTCGGACGCGTGCAGGTGCGCATCAACGATCCGAAGTGCGTCAACAAGACTTTCCCGGACTATTTCGACCGGTTCGCCACACTCGTGAAGGCCTGACGTGAAACGCGATGCCATCGACTTCAACAACCGTAATAACGGGCCAGAACGCCAGGACACGATGAAACCGACCCGTCCATACGACCCCACTCCAGTGATCACCATTGACGGGCCGACGGCGTCGGGCAAGGGCACGGTCGCGGCGATCGTCGCGGCGACGCTCGGCTTCCATCTGCTCGACAGCGGCGCGCTGTACCGGCTCGCGGCGCTGGCGAGCCTGCGCTACGACGTGGCGAAGGACGACGCGGCCGGCCTTGCAAGACTGATCGAGGCGCTCCATATCACGTTCCGCGAAGGTTGCGCCCAGCTCGACGGCGTGGACGTTTCCGGCGAAATCCGCGCCGAGGAAGTCGGCAACCGCGCCTCCGCGATCGCGGTCCATCCCGAGGTTCGCCAGGCGCTGGTCGCGCGCCAGCGGGCCTTCCGCAAGCGCCCCGGCCTCGTCGCCGATGGCCGCGACATGGGCACGGTCATCTTCCCCGACGCCACGCTGAAAGTCTTTTTGACCGCCAGCGACGAGGCGCGCGCCGCCAGACGGTATAAGCAATTGATGCAAAAAGGTTTTTCTGCTAATATGGATGACTTGCTGCGAGATTTGCGTGCACGCGACGACCGGGACATGAACCGGAGCGCCGCGCCGCTCAAGCCCGCGGCGGATGCGAAGACGCTGGACACCTCCGGTTTGTCGATCGATCAAGCGGTCGAGCAGATCATCGGCTGGTACAGCGAGATTCGTGTAGTGCAGTAGAAGAAAGGTGCTCTGCCGGGAGGCAGGGCGTGTGTTAAACCCTTTAACCCCGTATGGCATTGCGCCTCACCGGGTCTCAATACCGAGACCACCGCGCAAAGGCCGTGCAAATATCGATTTTTATGTCCGACCTGCAAACCTCCACCCCGAATACCGAATCCTTTGCGGCTCTGTTCGAAGAGTCGCTGACCAAGCAGGACATGCGCGCCGGCGAAGTGATCTCCGCCGAAGTCGTGCGTGTCGACCACAACTTCGTGGTCGTCAACGCTGGTCTCAAGTCCGAAGCCTATATTCCGCTCGAAGAATTCCTGAACGACGCGGGTGAAGTGGAAGTGCAGGCGGGCGACTTCGTTTCCGTCGCGATCGACGCGCTGGAAAACGGCTATGGCGACACCATCCTGTCGCGCGACAAGGCGAAGCGTCTGGCTTCGTGGCTGTCGCTGGAAAAAGCGCTCGACAACAACGAACTCGTGACCGGCACGATCACGGGCAAGGTCAAGGGCGGCATGACCGTGATGGTCAACGGCATCCGCGCGTTCCTGCCGGGTTCGCTCGTCGACACGCGTCCGGTCAAGGACACGACGCCGTACGAAGGCAAGACGCTCGAATTCCGCGTCATCAAGCTCGATCGCAAGCGTAACAACGTGGTGCTGTCGCGCCGCGCCGTCATCGAAGCGACGCAGGGCGAAGAGCGCGCGAAGCTGCTCGAGACGCTGAAGGAAGGCGCGATCGTCGAAGGCGTGGTCAAGAACATCACCGACTACGGTGCGTTCGTGGACCTCGGCGGCATCGACGGCCTGCTGCACATCACCGACATCGCATGGCGCCGCGTGCGTCACCCGAGCGAAGTCCTGTCGGTTGGCCAGGAAGTCACCGCCAAGATCCTCAAGTTCGACCAAGAGAAGAACCGCGTCTCGCTCGGCATCAAGCAACTCGGCGACGATCCGTGGGAAGGCATCTCGCGCCGCTACCCGTCGGGCACGCGCCTGTTCGGCAAGGTCACGAACATCACCGACTACGGCGCATTCGTCGAAGTGGAATCGGGCATCGAAGGCCTGGTTCACGTGTCGGAAATGGACTGGACGAACAAGAACGTTGCGCCGTCGAAGGTCGTGCAACTCGGTGACGAAGTCGAAGTCATGGTTCTCGAAATCGACGAAGACCGCCGCCGTATCTCCCTCGGCATGAAGCAGTGCAAGCCGAATCCGTGGGATGACTTCAGCCGCAACTTCAAGAAGGGCGACAAGATCAGCGGCGCCATCAAGTCGATCACCGACTTCGGCGTGTTCATCGGTCTGCCTGGCGGCATCGACGGTCTGGTTCACCTGTCGGACCTGTCGTGGTCGGAAACCGGCGAAGAAGCCGTCCGCAAGTACAAGAAGGGCGACGAAGTCGAAGCCGTGGTTCTTGGCATCGACGTGGACAAGGAACGCATCTCGCTTGGCATCAAGCAGCTCGAAGGCGATCCGTTCAACAACTTCGTCGCGATCAACGACAAGGGCGCTATCGTCGACGGTATCGTGAAGACGGTGGACCCGAAGGGTGCGGTCGTCACGCTGTCCGGCGAAGTCGAAGGCTACCTGCGTGCTTCGGAAATCGCGCAAGACCGCGTGGAAGATGCGCGCAATGTGCTGAAGGAAGGCGACAAGGTCAACGCGATGATCATCAACATCGATCGCAAGTCGCGTGGCATCAACCTGTCGATCAAGGCGAAGGATTCGGCCGAACAGCAGGAAGCCATGCGCAGCCTGCAGGGCGACTCGAATGCCGCCGCGACCGGCACGACCAACCTCGGCGCGCTGCTCAAGGCCAAGCTCGACGGCCAGAACAGCTAAGCCCTTAACGGCACAGCTGCAGAATGACCAAATCGGAATTGGTCGCCCAGTTGGCGTCGCGATTTCCGCAACTTGTCCTCAAGGATGCGGATTTCGCGGTGAAGACGATGCTCGATGCGATGTCGGAGGCTTTGGCCAACGGTCACCGCATCGAGATTCGCGGCTTCGGCAGCTTTGGGCTCAACCGTCGTCCATCACGCGTCGGGCGCAATCCCAAGTCGGGTGAAAAAGTGCTGGTACCGGAGAAATTCGTGCCGCACTTCAAGCCGGGCAAGGAGTTGCGCGAACGCGTCGACGGTCGCGCGGGCGAGCCGTTGAAGCAGTCGAATGACGACGATGCGGACGATCTCTGATCGGCGCATCCTTGCTGACGATCTCACTGGATCTTCGGTTCGCGGCGTCCGGCCACGAGGCAATCGACCAGGAAAGCACCCCTCGGGGTGCTTTTTTTATGCGCGTCGTCTTCGGGCGGCAACGGGTGCGCGACTTGCTAAAAGGCGTGCGGGGAGCGGGCGGGTGTCTGCGCTCGTGAGCATCAATTACAATACCGGTCACTTTGACCTGGGTGTTCAACCGCGCAGGCCTGGCCGGAATGGCGGGGCCGTCTGGTGAAACCGCTCTTGCGAGACCCTACATGAAATTTCTCGTCTGGCTTATCCGCGTTCTGGTTTTCGTGCTGCTTCTGGTGCTGGCGCTCGCCAATACCCAGACTGCAACGCTGAACTTTCTCGCAGGCTATGCCTGGACCGCGCCGCTGATCCTGATCGGCCTTGCGTTTTTCGTCGTGGGATTGCTCGCGGGTCTCGTGTCCGGCCTGCCCGCGAAGCTGCGACTGCGCATGGAAAACGGCCGCCTGAAGCGCGAACTGCGTGCGGTGCGTGAAACGCCGGTCGTAAAGGAAGAGCCGCCGATGCCGCCGCTCATCTGACGTGACGCGACAGCAGACACCCAACAATCAACGACTAATCGCATGGATCTAGACTTCTGGTGGCTGCTCGTCATTCCCGTCGCGTTCGCGCTGGGATGGATGACGTCCCGCTATGACCTGAAAACGTTGCTGTCTGAGAATGCGAATCTGCCGCGCTCGTACTTTCGCGGCCTCAATTTTCTGCTCAACGAGCAACACGACAAGGCGATCGATGCGTTCGTCGAGGTCGCCAAGCTCGATCCCGAAACCATCGAACTGCACTTTGCGCTCGGTAACCTGTTTCGCCGTCGCGGCGAAACCGATCGCGCGATCCGCGTGCATCAGAATCTGTTGAGCCGCTCCGACTTGCCGGTCGCCGAGCGGGATCACGCGCTCTACGAGCTCGGACAGGACTTCCTGAAGGCGGGCTTGCTCGATCGCGCGGAGGAAACGTTCCGCTCGCTCGACGCGGGCGAATATTCGCTCGGCGCACAGCGTGCGCTCCTGACGATTTATGAAATCGAGAAGGATTGGCCGAAGTCGATCACGACGGCCGAGCAGATCGAAAAGATGGGCGCACCGTCGCTGCACATGGAGATCGCGCATTTTCACTGCGAGCTTGCGCAGGAAGCGTTGCAGCGCAAGAATCCTGATGGTGCGCGCGCGGAGTTGAAGCTTGCGCTGGCGTCGAACCCGGACAACGTGCGCGCGACGATTCTCGCAGGCGACGTCGAGGCGGCCGCGGGCAATCTCGAAGCCGCGATCGCGAACTGGAAGCGCGTCGAACAGCAGAACGAAGCGTATTTGCCGCTCGTTGCCGAAAAGCTGATGAAGGTGTACGCCGCGCTCGGACGCAAGGAAGAGGGCGTCGATCTGCTGACCGATTACACGAGGCGCTATCCGTCGAACGATCTGCTCGATGTCGCATACAAGCATGTCCAGGAGTTGCGCGGCCTGGACGCGGCGCACGCGCTCGCGCGCGGGCAGATGCAGAGCGCACCGAACCTCGCAGGCATGACGCGCCTGCTCGAAGCCCAGGAAGCAACGGCCGAGGAGCCGCGCCGCGGCGAGCTCGAATTGATGCGCAATCTGGTGAAGCAGCGCACCAAGAATCTGCCGCGTTATACCTGTCAAACGTGCGGCTTCCGCGCGCGCCTATTCTATTGGCAATGTCCCGGCTGCAGCGGCTGGGAGACTTATGCGCCGCGCCGCGTCGAGCCGATCACGAGTTCGGCCTGAACGGCGCGCGACTAGAATGAGATCAGGCGGCGCGCAAGCGCCGCTTCCGCCACCGGCATTTCAAAACCACCGGAAAGCGTATGAAAGTGACCATCGTCGGCACGGGTTATGTCGGTCTTGTGACCGGCGCGTGCCTCGCCGAAATCGGCAATGACGTGTTTTGCGTGGACGTCGATCCGCGCAAGATCGATATTCTCAACAATGGCGGCGTTCCGATCCACGAGCCGGGCCTTCAGGAAATGCTGAGGCGCACGCGCGCGGCGGGCCGCATCCAGTTCTCCACCGACGTGAAAGCGAGCGTCGAGCATGGCGATATTCAGTTCATCGCGGTGGGCACGCCGCCCGACGAAGACGGCTCCGCCGATCTGCAATACGTGCTCGCGGCGGCGCGCAACATCGGCAAATATTCGAACGGCTTCAAGGTGATCGTCGATAAATCGACGGTGCCGGTCGGCACGGCGCAGCAGGTGAAGAACGTCGTCGAGGAAGAGCTGAAGGCGCGCGGGCTCGGATCGGACTCGCACGGCTTCTCGGTCGTGTCGAACCCGGAGTTTCTGAAGGAAGGCGCGGCAGTCGACGACTTCATGCGTCCGGACCGCATCGTCATCGGTATCGACGACGACCGCGCGGGCAACCTCGCGCGCGAGAAGATGAAGCGCCTCTACGTGCCGTTCAACCGCAATCACGAGCGCACGCTGTACATGGACGTGCGTTCGGCGGAGTTCACGAAATACGCGGCCAACGCGATGCTCGCCACCCGCATCTCGTTCATGAACGATCTGTCGAATCTCGCGGATACCGTCGGCGCCGATATCGAATCGGTGCGCCGGGGCATCGGCTCGGATCCGCGCATCGGCTATCACTTCCTCTATGCGGGCTGCGGCTACGGCGGCTCGTGTTTCCCGAAGGACGTGCAGGCGCTCGCGCAGACGGCGCGCGAAAACGGTCAGACGCTGCGCGTGCTCGAAGCGGTCGAAGCGGTGAATCGCGACCAGAAGGACGTGCTCGTCAACAAGATCGTGAAGCGCATGGGCGAGGATTTGCGCGGGCGCACATTCGCCGTGTGGGGTCTCGCGTTCAAGCCCAACACGGACGACATGCGCGAGGCGTCGAGCCGGCGCATCATCGAAGCGCTGCTGGCGCGCGGCGCCACGGTGCGCGGATACGATCCTGTCGCGATGCAGGAAGCCGAACGTGTGCTGGAGCTCGATCTCGCCAAGCGGCCGGAAGACCTGCAGCGCCTGCATCTCGTCGGAACGCAGCACGAAGCGCTGAAGGGCGCCGACGCGCTCATCATCGTGACCGAATGGAAGGAGTTCAAGAGCCCGGATTTCGGGCACTTGAAGAGCGCGCTGAAGACGCCGGTGATCTTCGATGGCCGCAATCTGTATGAACCGGAATCGATGGCCGAGATGGGCATCGACTATTACGCAATAGGACGTCCTCATGTCGAACTCGACCGAAACCAAGACGGCAAGTAGAACCGAGATTCCCGTCGTGCCGCGCGCGCGCGTCGCGGCGGCGCGGGTGCTGGTGGTCGGCGACGTGATGCTCGACCGTTACTGGTTCGGCGACGTGAACCGAATTTCGCCCGAAGCGCCCGTTCCGGTCGTGCATGTGCAGAAGAAGGAAGATCGCCTTGGCGGCGCCGCGAACGTCGCGCGCAATGCGGCGGCGCTCGGTGCGCAGGCGGGGCTGCTGTGCGTGGTCGGGCATGACGAGCCGGGCGAGCGCATCGTCGAACTGCTCGGCGAGAGCAAGGTCGCGGCGCATCTCGAGCGCGATCCCGAACTGCTCACGACCATCAAGCTGCGTGTGCTGTCGAGGCAGCAGCAACTATTGCGGGTCGATTTCGAGAACACGCCGAATCACGAAGTGCTGCACGCGTGCCTTGCGCGCTTCGCGGAAATCCTGCCGCAGCACGACGTGATCCTCATGTCCGATTACGCGAAGGGCGGCCTGACGCACGTCACGCAGATGATCGCCGACGCGAAACGCGCCGGAAAGCCCGTGCTCGTCGATCCGAAGGGCGACGACTGGGACCGCTATCGTGGCGCTACGCTCATCACGCCGAACCGCGCCGAGCTGCGCGAAGTGATCGGGCAATGGAAGTCCGAGGAAGACCTGCACGAGCGCGTGACAAAGCTGCGCACCGAGCTCGATTTCTCCGCGCTGCTGCTGACGCGCTCGGAAGAGGGCATGACGCTCTTCACGGAGAACCAGGTGCTGCACACTTCGGCCGAAGCACGCGAAGTGTATGATGTCTCGGGCGCGGGCGACACCGTCATCGCGACGGTCGCGACCATGCTGGGCGCGGGTGTGCCGCTCGTCGACTCGATCGTCTATGCGAACCGCGCGGCGGGCATCGTCGTGGGCAAGCTCGGCACGGCCACCGTCGACTACAACGAACTCTTCGCTGACCTTACCTGACCCATCGCCATGACCATCATCGTTACCGGTGCGGCCGGATTCATCGGCAGCAATATCGTCAAGGCGCTCAACGAGCGTGGCGAGAACCGCGTGATCGCGGTCGATAATCTCACGCGCGCCGACAAGTTCAAGAATCTCGTCGATTGCGAGATCGACAATTACCTCGATAAAACCGAGTTCGTCGAGCGTTTTCAGCATGGCGATTTCGGCAAGGTGCGCGCGGTGTTCCATGAAGGCGCCTGTTCGGACACGATGGAAACCGACGGCCGCTACATGATGGACAACAACTTCCGCTACAGCCGCGACGTGATGGACGCGTGCCTCGCTCAGGGCGCGCAGTTTCTGTATGCGTCGTCGGCGGCGACGTACGGCGGGTCGACCCGTTTCGTCGAAGAGCGCGAAGTCGAAAAGCCGCTCAACGTCTACGGCTATTCGAAGTTCCTCTTCGATCAGATCGTGCGGCAAACGCTGCCGAAGGCAAAGACGCAGATCGTCGGTTTTCGCTACTTCAACGTGTACGGTCCGCGCGAGACGCACAAAGGCCGCATGGCCTCGGTCGCGTTCCACAACTTCAATCAGTTCCGCTCGGAAGGCAAGGTCAAGCTCTTCGGCGAATACAACGGTTATGCGGCGGGCGAGCAGACGCGCGACTTCATCTCGGTCGAGGACGTCGTGAAGGTGAACCTGTTCTTTTTCGATCATCCGGAGAAGTCGGGCATTTTCAACCTCGGCACCGGACGCGCGCAGCCGTTCAACGACATTGCATCGACGGTCGTGAACTCCTTGCGTGCGATGAACAACGAGGCCGCGCTGTCGCTCGCGGAGCTCGTGCAGCGCGGGCTCATCGAATACATTCCGTTCCCCGACGCACTGCGCGGCAAGTATCAATGCTTCACGCAGGCGGACCAGTCGCGCCTGCGCGCTGCGGGTTACGACGCGCCGTTCCTGACGGTTCAGGAAGGCGTCGATCGCTACGTGCGTTGGCTATTCGGCCAGCTATAAACGCGCTTAGAGCGTCTTTACACTGGGTCTCACGGTTGGCGCTGGTGCCGGCCGGTTCTTCACGGAGACTCAGTCATGTTCAAGCAAGTACTTTCGTCGATCGCCGCGTTCGCGCTCGTTTTTTCCATCGGCAGCGCGTTTGCGGCCGTCGACGTCAATACCGCCAACTCCGATGCCCTGCGTGGCATCAAGGGCATCGGCCCGGCGAAGGCGAAAGCCATTCTCGATGAGCGTCAGGCGCATGGCCCGTTCAAGGACGCCAACGATCTCGGCACGCGCGTCAAAGGCATGGGCGGCAAGACCGTCCAGCGCCTCGAAGCGGAAGGGCTGACCATCGGCGCGGCGCCGAAGACGGCGGCGGTCGCGCCTGGCAATGCGGCACCGCCTGGCGCGGCGAACTCGGCTGTCGCGACGCCGGTTTCCGCGTCCGCATCGGCCAAGCCGGTCGTCGTGAAGAAATAAGGACGACATGACGGCGCGCGCCCAGGCGTGCGGCGCGCGCCAGTGACCTCCTTCAGCCTTCGGATGTTTGGGCTCCCCGCGAACGGCTTCGTCGCGGGGCTTTTTGCGCTCGCATGCCGTGCGCGCATGGATACAGTCCGACTCGGCAATCCATCCGCGTACCAGGGGTGCGCCGGCACCGGGAGGACCGCTGGGCTACAATCGAAGAACCCCTATATCAAAATCCCACAGTCGTCGAGTTTTCCGTGGGACACGAATCCGCTCCGCATATGGCTTACATGACTATCGAAGACACGATCGGCAATACGCCGCTCGTGCAAATCGTCCGCGTCTTGGACGATGAAATCCGCAGCCGCAACAACGTCGTGCTCGGCAAGCTCGAGGGCAACAATCCTGCTGGCTCGGTGAAGGACCGCCCGGCTTTGTCGATGATCAGGAAAGCTGAAGAGCGCGGCCGCATCAAGCCGGGCGACACGCTGATCGAAGCGACGAGCGGCAATACCGGCATCGCGCTTGCAATGGCCGCCGCGATGCGCGGTTACAAGATGGTGCTGCTGATGCCCGAGGATCTGTCGATCGAGCGGCGGCAGAGCATGGCCGCGTATGGCGCCGAGATCGTGCTCACACCGGTGACGGGCGGCATGGAATACGCGCGCGATCTCGCCGATCAGATGCAGCGCGACGGCCGCGGCATCATCCTCGACCAGTTCGCGAATCCCGACAATCCGCTCGCGCATTACGAAGGCACTGGCCCGGAACTGTGGAAGCAGACGGAAGGGCGCATCACGCACTTCGTCTCGTCGATGGGCACGACCGGCACGATCATGGGCGTGTCGAAGTATCTGAAAGAGGTGAATCAGAAGATCGAGATCATCGGCGCGCAGCCGGAAGAAGGCTCGCGCATTCCGGGCATCCGCAAGTGGCCGGAAGCGTATATGCCGAAGATTTTCGATCGCAGCCGCGTCGATCGCGTCGAGAACGTGAGCCAGGCGGCATCGGAAGCGATGGCGCGGCGCCTCGCATCGGTCGAAGGCATTTTCGCGGGCATTTCGTCGGGTGGCGCATGTGAAGTCGCGCTGCGCATCGCGCGTCAGGTCGAGAACGCGACGATCGTGTTCGTCGTTTGCGACCGCGGCGACCGCTATCTGTCGACAGGCGTGTTCCCCGCGTAAATCCGCGCTTCGTCAATGAAAAACCCCGGCGTGCCGGGGTTTTTTCACATGAGGCGCCGCCGCGATATCACTGCGAGGCATCGCCCGCCATCATGCGCGCTTTGACCGCCTCGCCGAGCTGATACACCGCGAGCGCGTAGAAGAAGCTGCGGTTATAGCGCGTCAGCACGTAGAAGTTCTTCAGCCCGAGCGTGTATTCGGTTGCGCGGCCGGGCGTCGGGAGATCGACGACGGTGAGCGGCGTCGGCGCTTCCGCCGCGATGTCCAAGCCCGGCTCATTGAGCAGCATACCGGCCTTCGTCAGTTGCGCAAGCGACCATTTCGGTTCCGGCGATCCATCGGCGGCGGCCTGCGCAATGCCCTGACTGCCTTCGTCGCCCGCAATGCGCCACACCACCGGGCGGCCCGGCTGCCAGCCGTTCTGTTTCAGATAGTTCGCGACGCTGCCGATGGCGTCCGCCGGACTCGTGCGCAGATCGATGCGGCTGTTGCCGTCGTAGTCGACCGCGTATTGCACGATGCTGCTCGGCAGGAACTGCGGAATGCCGATCGCGCCGGTGTACGAGCCGAGCACGGTCGTCGGATCGATCTGCGCATCGCGCGTCCACACGAGCAGATCTTCGAGATTCTTGCGGAAAGTCGCCATGCGCTCAGCGCGGTTCGGCGTGTTCGGATAATCGAAGGTGAGCGTGGTCAGCGCGTCGAGCGCGCGGAAGTTGCCCATGTACTTCCCGTAGATCGTCTCCACGCCGATGATCCCGACGATGACCTCCGGCGGCACGCCGAATTGTTCGGCGGCGCGCTGCAGCGTGGCCTGATTCGCGCGCCAGAACTTCACGCCCGCGTTGATACGCACCGGCTCGATGAAGCGCGACTGATACGCGCGCCAGTTCTTCGCTTGCGGCGTGGGCGAGGGCAGGACCAGCTTCGCCGCCGTCGCCGAATAACTCACGCGCGCGAACAGTTGGTGCAACGCCGAGGAATCGAAGTCGTAACGCGCGACCATGTCGTTGATGAACGCGTCGACATTCGGATTGTTCGCGTAACGCTGCGGCACGATCTCTTCTTCGAACACCTGCCCTTGCGGCGTTGCGGCCTGCGGCTGCTGCGACTGCGCAAAGGCACTGTTGGCGGAGACGACACCGAGCGCGCAGAAGAGAGAGACGAGGAGCGCGCGCTTTGCCGGCGTGAAGGAGGCCGTGAAGTCGAACGGAGCAAACGGGAAAGTCATAGTGTGCGTGGTTGGGGACGGTTGGGGCGATGCCGGATTCGCGAGCGGCCGAAATGCGTGTGAAGTCGAATCGATCCGCAACGATGCTCAACGGAACGCAACAGCCTGCAACATTCCGCGCGCAAACGCTTGGCCGGCAAGGCGTCGAGGCAGTATAACCGACGCCTCGCGCCGGTATCGCCCGTGCGTCCGGCGGCGGGCGGCGGTATCGAACGGTGTGGTAACTTAACGTCAAATGCGCGGCGCACGGTCGCGTATGACGAAAAAACACGAGACGAGAGCCGACGAAAGCGGCATTGCGAGACATCATGGCCACCGGCTTTTATTCCCACCCCGACTGCCTGCAGCACGACAACGGCCAATGGCATCCCGAATGCCCGGCGCGTTTGCAGGCGATCGAAGATCAACTGATCGCGAGCCGGATCGACACGCTCATCGAACGCGAGGAAGCGCCGCTCGCCGAGGAAACCGAGCTCGCGCGCGTGCATACGCAGGCTCATATCGATTACATCAAGAGCCGCACGCCGGAGCACGGCAGAAGCGAGCTCGACCCCGATACGTCGATGTGCCCCGAGTCCTATCGGGCCGCCTTGCGCGCGGCGGGGGCGGCGATCGCGGCCACCGATGCCGTCATCGAGGGGCGTTACGACAACGCGTTCTGCAGCGTGCGCCCGCCGGGCCACCACGCCGAGCCCGCGCGCGCGATGGGCTTCTGCCTCTTCAACAACGTCGCGATCGCGGCGCGCCATGCGCTCGAGGTGCACGGCCTGCAACGCGTCGCGATCGTCGATTTCGACGTGCATCACGGCAACGGCACCGAAGCCGCCTTCAGCGGCGACTCGCGCGTGCTGATGTGCAGCTTCTTCCAGCATCCGTTCTATCCGTTCTCCGGCGCCGGGAATCACGCGCCGAACATGGTCAACGTGCCGCTGCCCGCGCGGACGAAGGGCACGCAGGTGCGCGAAGTCGTCGACATGATGTGGCTGCCGCGGCTCGAGGAGTTCAAGCCGCAGATGATCTTCGTCTCAGCCGGTTTCGATGCCCATCGCGAAGACGACATGGCCAACATGGGCCTCGTCGAGGACGATTACGCGTGGATCACCGAGCAGGTTCGCGCGGTCGCGAAACGTCACGCGCAGGGGCGCATCGTGAGTTGTCTGGAGGGCGGCTACAACTTGTCGGCGCTCGGGCGTAGCGTCGTCGCGCATCTGCGGGTGCTCGCCGAAATCTAGCTGCGCGCATGCGTGCGCGCGTAATCGGCGCGCACGAGCGTCCAGTCGATCAACTCGCGAATCACGCGGTCGCGGTCTAGGTCGTTGAGCGTTTCATGCGCGCCGCCTTCGACAATCGCGAGCGTGCTGTCGGTTGAGCCCGCGTTAGCCTCGAATTCGCGGCTGCCGGCAGGATCGCAGATCGCGTCCGCCGAGCCGTAAAAGACATAGAGCGGCAACGCGATCGCGCCGCGCTTCGCCGCCACGCGCTCCATCCCGGCGAGAATCTGCGCGGCGGTGCGTGCGGGAACGGCGCCGTGATGCACGAGCGGATCGCGCCGATACGCCTCGACTACGCCCGGCGCGCGTGAAAGCAGCGACGGATCGATGCTGAACGCGGCCACGCGCGGCACGACCGTTCCCACGATGCGGCTCAGTTTCGCCTTCCAGCGCGGCGTGCCCGCCCCGATCTTCAACGCCGGGCTCGACAGAATCAGTCCCGCCAGCTTTCTGCCGGGCGCGCGTTCGGCGACGTACAGCGCCGCGATCGTGCCGCCCATGCTGTGGCCCATCAGGAAGAGCGGCGTGTCGGCGGGCGATGTTGCGGCGCAGGCTTCGAGCAGGACGTCCGCATCGCGCAGGTAGTCGGTGAAGACGCGCACCCAGACGCGATCACCCGATGACTTCCCGTGCCCGCGCAGATCGATTGCGAGCAACTCGATGCCCGCTGCGTTCAACGCGACCGCAAGCGCGTCGTAGCGTCCCGCATGTTCGCCAAGACCGTGAACCAGGGCAATGCGCGCCTTGACTTCGACGTCCGGCGCGCTCTGCCAGCGATGCAAAAACAGCTCGACACCGTGTCGCGTCGTGACCGCGCTCGTCGAATAAATATTGCGTGACATGAGCCGGTAAATTCCTCCACGTTATTAGCCGATCCGAAATCATTATTAAACAGAATGTAACGCGTCCTGTAAAATCGCGGGCTACGTATCAACCAGCTACGACAAGCGGCGGCCGGCTGCACGGGTGCTTCGACCCGGCAAGCCTTCCGCCGTTTGCATTTTCATGATCGAAATACGCAATCTCTCGCAGCGCTTCGCGGGGCCCCGCGGCTGGGTCGAAGCGCTGCACAACGTCAATCTGACGATTCCCGCCGGCGAAGTGTTCGGCATCATCGGGCGCAGCGGCGCGGGCAAGAGCACGCTGGTTCGCTGCATCAATTTGCTGACGCGGCCGAGCGAAGGCAACGTGATCGTCGACGGACGCGATCTCGTGACGCTCTCGAGCGACGCTCTGCGCGCCGCGCGCCGCGATATCGGCATGATCTTTCAACACTTCAATCTGCTGAGCTCGCGCACGGTGTTCGATAACGTCGCGCTGCCGCTCGAACTCGCGGGCAAGAAGCGCGCGGAGATCGAGGCGGCCGTGTTGCCGTTGCTCGAGCTCGTCGGCCTGACGACGCACAAGGACAAATATCCCGCGCAGATCAGCGGCGGGCAGAAGCAGCGCGTGGGCATCGCGCGGGCGCTCGCGAGCAATCCCAAAGTGCTGCTCTCCGATGAAGCCACGTCCGCGCTCGATCCCGAAACCACGCGCGCGATTCTCGACCTGCTGCGCAAGATCAATCGCGAGCTCGGGCTCACGATCGTCCTCATCACGCATCAGATGGAAGTCATCAAACAGGTGTGCGACCGCGTCGCGGTGCTCGACGCCGGGCGCGTCGTGGAAGAGGGCAAGGTCGTCGATGTCTTCATGCAGCCGCATCACGAAGTCACGCGCGCGCTGATCGGCGATGTCATCGCGCACGAGTTGCCGCCCGCGCTGAAGGCGCGCGTCATCGAGCGGCTGAAGACCGGCAGCGGCCATTTGCTGCGGCTCGCGTTCACCGGCTCGGGCGTCGATCAGCCGATTCTTTCGGAGACGATCCGCCGCTACGAGCTCGATTTCAACATCCTGCACGGCCAGATCGACGAGATTCAGGGCCAGGCGTTCGGCTCGCTCGCGGTGCTCGCGGGCGGGCAGCCGGTGAAGATCGCCGAGGCGATCGAATATCTGCGCGCGCAAGGCGTCGTGGTGGAGGAGTTGTCCCATGTTGAGTGAAATGTTCGACATGTTCGTCCAGTCGTTCTGGGAAACGCTGATCATGGTCGGCATCTCGGGACTCGTCGGCGCGGCGATCGGCTTGCCGTTGGGCGTCTTGCTCTATCTCACGGACCGCGATGGCGTGCTGCAGAACCTCGGCGTGAATCGCGGGCTCGGCGGCGTCGTGAACGCGGTGCGCTCGACGCCGTTCATCATTCTGCTCGTCGCGGTGATTCCGTTCACGCGGCTCGTGGTCGGCTCGTCGATCGGGACGGCGGCCGCCGTCGTGCCGCTGACGATCGCGGCCGCGCCGTTCATCGCGCGTCTCGTGGAGACGGCGTTGCGCGAAGTGGATCGCGGGCTCATCGAAGCCGCGCAGGCGATGGGCGCGACGACATCGCAAATCGTGTTCAAGGTGTTGTTGCCGGAATCGCTGCCGGGCGTCGTCGCGGGATTGACGATCACGTTCGTGTCGCTCGTCGGCTACTCGGCGATGGCGGGCGCGATCGGCGGCGGCGGGCTCGGCGATCTCGGCATCCGCTATGGCTATCAGCGCTTCCTGCCTGAAGTGATGCTGACCGTCGTCGTGATTCTCATCGTGTTCGTGCAGCTCGTGCAGTCGTTCGGTGACTGGCTCGTGCGCCGACTGAGCCACAAATAACTCATCTACAGGAGACCAATCCATGCAACGTCGATTCATTCTGAAGTTCGCCGCCGCGCTGCTGAGCGCTACGCTTTTCAACGTAGCCCACGCCGAGGACGCCATCAAGATGGGTGTGACGGGCGGCCCGCACGCACAGATCATGGACGTGGTGAAACAGGTCGCCGCGAAGAACGGCCTGAAGATCACGGTCGTCGAATTCTCGGATTACGTGCAGCCGAACGCCGCGCTCGCATCCGGCGATCTCGATGCGAACAGCTATCAGCATCTGCCGTATCTCGACGCGCAGGTGAAGGATCGCGGCTACAAGCTCATCAAGGTCGCGGACACGGTCACGTTCCCGATGGGCATCTATTCGAAGAAGCTGAAGTCGCTGTCGGCGTTGCAGAACGGCGCGCGCATCGCGGTGCCGAACGATCCGGCCAACGGCGGGCGCGCGCTGCTGCTGCTGCAAAAGCAAGGCTTGATCAAGCTGCGCCCCGACGCGGGCCTGAAAGCGACACCGATCGATATCGTCGAGAACCCGAAGAAGCTGAAGATCGTCGAACTCGACGCGGCGCAGATTCCGCGCTCGCTAGACGACGTCGACGCTGCCGCCATCAACACGAACTTCGCGATGGAAGCGGGCCTGAAGCCGAAGTCCGATGCGATCGCAATCGAAGACCCGCGCGGTCCGTACGTGAACATCATCGCGATTCGCGCGTCCGACAAGGACAAGCCGTGGGTCGCCAAGCTGGTCGCGGCGTATCACTCGCCGGAGGTGAAG
Organism: Caballeronia catudaia; assembly: GCF_001544755.2. Classification (GTDB taxonomy): domain Bacteria; phylum Pseudomonadota; class Gammaproteobacteria; order Burkholderiales; family Burkholderiaceae; genus Caballeronia; species Caballeronia catudaia. The sequence goes on from NZ_FCOF02000002.1 coordinate 354,450, forward strand.
CAGTTCGTCGAGGGCAAATATGCGGGGGCGGTGATTACGGCCTGGTAATCGTTTTCGGTGACGGATGCGGGTTTTCGCGGATATAAATAGAACGATCGTTCGATAAAAATAGACCGATTCCTATTGCACAACGGCCCGACCCACCCGCTTGTGGAGGGGCGAGGCGACGCGTCGCTCGTATAATGACGCTGGGTTGACGTAATCGTAACTTTGGAGCGTGTGCATGAAAATTCTGGTGCCAGTCAAGCGCGTGGTCGACTACAACGTGAAGGTCCGTGTGAAATCGGATAACACCGGTGTCGATATCGCCAACGTGAAGATGTCGATGAACCCGTTCGACGAGATCGCTGTTGAAGAAGCGGTCCGGTTGAGGGAAGCGGGTGTTGCTACCGAAGTGATCGCCGTGTCGTGCGGCGTGACGCAATGTCAGGAGACGTTGCGCACCGCACTGGCTATCGGCGCGGATCGCGCGATTCTCGTCGAATCCGCGGATGAATTGCAGCCGCTGGCGGTCGCGAAGATTTTGAAAGCGCTGGTCGATCAGGAAAAGCCTGAGTTGATCATCCTCGGCAAGCAGGCGATCGATGACGATTCGAATCAGACCGGTCAGATGCTTGCTGCGCTGGCGGGTTTGCCGCAGGCGACGTTCGCATCGAAGGTCGTGATCGCCGATGGTAAGGCCACGGTTTCGCGCGAAGTCGACGGCGGCGCGGAAACGCTGTCGCTGAAGCTTCCCGCTGTTGTCACGACGGACCTGCGTCTGAACGAGCCGCGCTATGTGACGCTGCCGAACATCATGAAGGCGAAGAAGAAGCCGCTGACGACGGTGAAGCCCGCGGATCTGGGCGTCGATGTCGCGCCGCGTCTGAAGACGCTGAAAGTCACCGAGCCTCCGAAGCGCAGCGCGGGCGTCATGGTGCCGGACGTAAAGACGCTGGTCGAAAAGCTGAAGACCGAAGCCAAGGTGCTGTAAAGGGAGACGCGAAAAATGACGATTCTGGTAATTGCGGAACACGATAACGCGTCGATCAAGGCAGCGACGCTGAACACGGTTGCGGCTGCTGCGAAGATCGGCGGCGATATTCACGTGCTGGTTGCAGGTTCGAACGCGCAAAGCGCGGCGGATGCGGCGGCGAAGATCGCGGGCGTGGCGAAAGTGCTGCTCGCCGATGCGCCTCAACTCGCCGATGGCCTCGCGGAAAATGTCGAAGCGACGGTGCTGAACATCGCGAAGGACTATTCGCACATTCTGGCTCCGGCGACGGCTTACGGTAAGAACATCGCGCCGCGTATCGCCGCGCATCTCGATGTCGCGCAGATCAGCGACATCACCGCCGTCGATAGCGCCGACACGTTCGAACGTCCGATCTACGCGGGCAACGCGATCGCCATCGTGCAGTCGAGCGATCCGATCAAGGTCATCACCGTGCGATCGACGGGATTCGATCCGGTTGCAGCCGAAGGCGGCAGCGCAGCAGTCG
>NZ_FCOF02000022.1 GCF_001544755.2 Caballeronia catudaia
ATCACCGTGTGGCTGGTCGGTCATCCGCCGCTGGCCAGCATGCTCGAACGCACACCTTACGCCGCGCTCTACAGCCGGATCCAGACGCGCGTGCAGTTGCAGCCTGTGATCGAGCGCGAACGCTTTGCGCAGCTCATCACGCACGCGCTCAAGACCGCCGGCTGTACCCATACGCTGTTGGCCGATTCCGGGCTCGAACTGCTGCGTCAGGCTTCGCGCGGGTTACCCCGGCAGGCCGGGCGCATCTTGCGTACTGCCATGCAGCTCGCAGTCCCCCGCGGACTCAACCATCTCCCCGACGAGCTGTTGCAGCAAGCCATCGAGGAAATGCGTTAAACGCGATCTCTAAACCGTCATTCTTCAACCGCGAGGTACACCATGTTCATCTTTACCCGAAACACGACGCCCCGCCGTCCCGAGCTCACCGATGAAGCGGCCTACCTGATCCGGATCATGCTCGCCGACCTCTACCACTGGTTCGACTGGGAATACGGAAAGCAGGCACGCCGCTATCGTCCGCCCGACGGCGTTCCGCCGCTCGACGAGGATCCCCTGGACGATCCATTCTGACCTTCGGCCCCGGCGTTCATCGCGCCGGGGCCGTTTCACATGGGCGTCCGTACGCGCGACGCTTCCCCGTCTGGCTGCCCGTTCCGTCGCGCACTGCTCAAGACAACATACTTCTCGTCGGGCGCGCGACGAACTTCATCATCTCACCTCGAATAGCACGCGACGCCGGACCTATTCCAGCGCGCGCCATAACACCTGGCAGCGGGCGCTGCGCCCAAAGACATGCAAACTTGTCGCGACACCGGCGCTGGCAAAACTTGTGGCAGCAAAGCTGCAACTGGAATGGTCGCCGCAGCAGGTCGCCGGATGGCTAAAGCGAACATGGCCGGGCAACGAGGGTTTTCACGTGTCTCACGAAACGATCTATCGGACGCTCTTTATTCAAGCACGCGGCGCGCTGAAAAAAGAGCTGCTGGAGCACCTGCGGCGCACCCGTGCCATGCGTCGCTCACGTCATCACACGCAGAAGACCGAAGATCACGGTCGTATCCGCGATGCTGTTTCGATCAGTGAACGTCCCGCCACGGTTGCGGACCGCGCCGTTCCGGGGCACTGGGAAGGCGACCTCCTGTGTGGCAGCGGTAACAGCCAAATTGCTACGCTTGTCGAGCGACACACACGCTATGTGATGCTAGTCAAGATTGACAGCAAGGACAGTGAAACTGTGGCTAAGGCGCTCATCAAACACGCCGGCAAGCTTCCGCAAGAGCTCTACAAATCGCTTACCTGGGATCGCGGCACCGAGATGGCGGGGCACAAACGGTTCACCATTGCCACTGACATTGCCGTGTATTTCTGTGACCCCAAGCATCCGTGGCGACGCGGCTCTAACGAGAATACGAACGGGCTGTTGAGACAGTACTTCCCAAAAGGGATCGATCTATCGGCTTATTCGCAAGCCAAACTCAATGCTGTGGCGAGAAGGCTAAACGAGCGGCCCCGGAAAATGCTGGATTACGAGACACCAGCTGAAAGATTCCATCAAGCTATTGCATCGACCGGTTGAATCCGCCATTCCTCCCGAGATCGTGGCGTCGAGCAAATGACGCTATTGGTGCGCCTTGTCGAACAGCACGTCTCTTTAAGACCACGGCATCATCATGCGTCTCGTCACGCGCGCAGTAGACGAGCGTGACCGTATGCCGCTTTGTCAGCGCGCGAAGGCGATCGAGCTCATCCTGGTGCTGTTGCACCAGCAACTCGGCGCGATAGCGGCGCTGAAATTCAGGCCAGCGCTGCGGATCATCGTCGAACCATTCTCGCAACTCTGTACTGGGTGCGATATCTTTCATCCAATCGTCGAGCGCGGCTTCTTCCTTGCTCACGCCGCGCAGCCAAAGCCGATCGATGAGGATCCGCGTACCGCCATCCGGTTGGCGGCTTCGTACGCACGCTTGATCCGCAGATGGTCACTGAGGAACGACGTCGTAGTCATGTTTGCGCTGCACCGTGGGGTCATATTCGCAAGCCGCGCGCTTGCGCACCTCTTCCGACGCACATCATACTGTGCGACCGGTCCATTTCGACATTGTATGATTTTTACAGCCGCAGGCGCACGATGCATTCGGTGCCGGCCACGACCACAAAATGGCAGGTTCCGATACCGATGACTTTAGATGCCTGAACGACGACGCACCCCACTCGACGCGCTGCTTACTGAAATCCGCGCTTGCCGCGCATGCGAAGCCGAATTGCCACTCGGCCCGCGGCCCGTGCTGCGGCACATCGCGATGCCCGTATACTGATCGTCGGCCAGGCGCCGGGCGCACGCGTGCATGCGAGCGGTATCCCATGGAACGACGCCAGTGGCAAGCGGCTGCGGGAATGGCTCGACGTTGACACCGACATTTTCTATGATGCCTCGCGCTTCGCGATCGTGCCCATGGCTTTCTGCTATCCCGGGCGCGGCGCGAGCGGAGATACGGCGCCGCGCCCCGAATGCGCGGAGCTGTGGCTCGACCGGCTACTCGCCGAACTCCCCGCGATCCGCCTCACGCTGCTGGTCGGCCAGTACGCGCAGCGGCAATTTCTCGGCGGTGCACGAAAAGCGACGCTGACCGACACTGTGCAGGCATGGCGTGAATTCGGCCCGGACGTGGTGCCGCTGCCGCATCCATCGCCGCGCAACCAAGGGTGGTTCAAGCACCATCCTTGGTTCGAGACCGACGTGCTGCCCGAGTTGCGGCGTCGGGTTTCCCGGCAACTCGCCGCTTGATGTTCCGGCGACCCGGTCCCTCGCTCTTCCTTACTCCATGACACGCATCGAAAGCGAATTACATCAACGCCATAAAAGAGAGAAGGGGGACGCACGCGCGCTTTTCTCAGGTCAAGTGATAAAGACGAATTGGAGCGATTGGTTCCGGCAGGGGGCGTCCGCATAGTTCGAGAATAGAGCGTTCGATATTGCACGCCATGGCGTCGAGCGCGAGCGCGTTCGGCGCGACTGTAAACGGTTCGGCCACTTCGCTCGCAATCGCTTCGAGCGCGATCAGCGTATAGGAGATGAACACACACAGCAGGGGCGTGAAGAACTCCGTCGAATCAACCAGTCCGAACGGCAACATGATGCAGTAAGCATAGACGGTTCGGTGCAACAATACGCTATAGGAGAATGGGATTGGGGTGGAGGCGATGCGTTCGCATCCACCGACGGCTGCGCCTAATTCGTTGATCTGCGCATCGAGCAGCCAGAGCGTCTCCGCACCTGCTCGTCCGTGGAGTTCCGTCTGTGCAAGTTCGCGACGGATTTCATCGAGCAGCGCTGTGGGTTTGTAGTGCTTCAGGCGTAGTGCCTCGACCTGATCGAGCCCCAGCAGGCGCACGAAATCCGAGGTCGGATCTGTGCCTCGCAGTTCATGCTTGAGTGCGTAGACGAAGGCAATCATCATCTGCGTCATTTGAAGCCTGTTCGCATGCTCCGGGACGTAACATAATATTTGTGACGTCAACGCCCGCGTAGAGATTAGCAGATTGCCCCACAAATGACGCGCTTCATTGAACCGCCCATAGCTTGCGTTATTGCGGAACGCGAGAAAGATGGCAAGGGCGAGGCCGAACAAGGTGAAAGGTGCGGTGTTGAGGGGAATCTTCTCTCCAAAGATCCGTCCGTGCGTGAATGCGGCGGTGATGCTGACGACCGCCATGAAAGCCAACTGCGGAATGATCGATTGAAGAACGGAACCGTTCCACACAAACAACAAGCGGAACCAGTTTTCAGTCGGCCTCACGATCATGGTGTGCTCTTTTCATGTACTGAATCACGCGTCCTCCGGCAGGCGCGCTGCGCAGGTTCGCGCGCGAACGGAGTCAGGGCTCGCGCAGCTTCGAACACGACGATCGTCCGTCCGTTAGCCGGTCCGAGTCAATGGTAGCCAGGGTCTCCTTCCCGTACTTTGCCCCGAAATACGCGATATTGCATGGCGTTATAGACGAGAATGATCGGTAGCACGATCACGGTGCCAACAAGCGCAAAGAGCTGGCTTGAGTGACTCGACGAAGCATCCCAGATCGTCAGCGACGGAGGGAGGATATACGGCCAGATACTGATGACGAGGCCGGTATAGCCGAGAAAGCAGATGCCGAGTGTCAGAAGGAACGGCATTGCCTCGTGCTGCAGCCGGATCGAGCGGAGAATGCCCCACACGCAGAGAATGACGAGTATCGGTACGGGAATGAACCATCCGAGCTGGCCGCTTCCAAACCAGCGTTTCTCTACGGCTGGCAAGCCGATCACGGTCCAGAGGCTGACGATCGCAATCGTTGCGAGCAGGGCAATCGCGAGGGGGCGCATCAATTGTCGCATCTTGCGCTGCAGCTCCCCATCCGTTTTGAGAATGAGCCAGCCACACCCTAACGTTGCATAGGTCATCAGCACGCCGAAGCCGCAGAACACACTGAACGGGGAGAGCCAATCGAACGGCTCGCCGACGAAGCGCGCGTCGACAATCTTGATGCCCTGTAGCAGGGAGCCCAGCGTGACGCCCTGGCAGAACGCCGCCAGCGCCGAGCCACCAATGAATGCGAGATCCCAGGCATGCTGCGTGCGTTTGGCCTTTGCGCGCAATTCGAACGCCGCCCCCCGAAAAATCAACCCAACGACCATCAGGATAAGCGGCATATAGTTGGCCGGCAGGAGGGTGGAGTAGACAACGGGAAAAGCCCCGTAGAGACCAGCACCGCCGAGCACCAGAAACGTCTCGTTGCCGTCCCAAACTGGGGCGACGGTATTGAGCATCACGTGACGATCGCCCTTTTCTTCAAAGAACGGAAACAGCAAGCCGATGCCCAGATCGAAGCCGTCAAGCGTGACATAGATAAAGACACCGAGGCCGATAATAAACGCCCAGATGATGGGAAGATCGATGGACATGACATTATTCTCCTTCCAGCACGTCTAGGGCACGGTTGTGCAGTTCAGGGTACTTCAACGACTCGCGGGTTTCGAGACCTTCCGCAGGCCCTGCGTTCATCATCTTCAGCATGTAATAGACGCCGACGCCGAATACGAGGAAATACACGATGATCAATATCAACAAAGTGACGCCCGCTTGCTGGCTGCCGATGGGCGAGACCGAGTCTATCGTCCGTACCACGCCGTAAACTGTCCAGGGCTGGCGGCCTACCTCCGTCGTGATCCACCCGGCTAGCAGCGCCACGATGCCCGACGGACCCATGCAGAATACAAACCATTGATACCAGCGGGCCTCGTAAAGCCGGCCGTTGCGCCGCAGCAGCAGTCCAACGATCGATGTCAATAACATCAGCATGCCAAGACCGGCCATGATGCGGAACGTCCAGAACACGATTGGCGAATAAGGGCGATCTTGCGGCGGAAACTCCTTCATGCCGCGGATCTCGCCGGTCCAGCTATGGGTCAGAATCAAGCTGCCGAGGTGAGGCACTTGAATCGCGTATCGTGTAGTCTCCGCGTCCATGTCGGGCAGACCGAACAGGTTCAGCGCGGTGCCGCCATGCTCGGTTTCCCAAAGACCTTCGATGGCTGCAATCTTCACTGGCTGATACTCGCGCGTGTTCAGCCCGTGTGCGTCGCCGACCAGGATCTGTATCGGCGTTAGCACGAGCAGCATCCATAGCGCCATTGACAGGCTGCGCTTGACCGGTACGTCGCGCCGGCCATGGAGGAGGTGCCATGCACCGCAAGCGGCAACAATGAAGGCCGCTACGATAAACGCGGCGATCGTCATGTGCACCAGTCGATAGGGAAACGACGGATTGAAAATCACCTTGAACCAGTCGACTGGGACAATACGACCATTCTCCATGGCAAAGCCCTGCGGTGTCTGCATGAAGCTGTTTGACGCTAGAATCCAGAACGTCGAAATCAGCGTTCCAACCGCGACCATGAGCGTCGCGAAAAAGTGTGCACGAGGACTCACCCGGTGCCAGCCAAATAGCATGATCCCGAGAAACCCCGCTTCCAGAAAGAACGCCGTGAGGACCTCATAGGTCAATAGCGGTCCGGTGATGTTGCCGGCAATCATGGAGAAGCCGCTCCAGTTTGTGCCGAACTCATAGGCCATCACGACGCCGGAGACAACGCCCATCCCGAAGCCGACAGCAAAGATCCTCGACCAGAACACGTACATGTCCTTGTACGCTTTGTCGCCAGTCAGCAGAAAGCGCCACTCGAGCACGGCGAGGAAGCTGGCCATGCCGATACTGATCGCCGGAAAGACGATATGAAATGAAACCGTGAACGCAAACTGCAACCTGGCGAGATGAAAGGCGTCGAAGATTTCCATAATCGGTCAATAGCTCCAGGTGATGACATCAAGCGTGTGACGACAAACGTCATGCGGAGGTGCTCGACTAGGCGATAAATCTGACGCCCGTTGGAACAGATTTCACCGGTTTGCGAAGCAAATGGCGGGGTGGGCGCGGCCCCGCTTTTATCGCGCGGTCTTTCTCTTCACCGCGCGACGCCGCGCCCCAGCCGCCTGAATGCCGACCGACACGACGGCAAAGCGCGGCATATCAGGCAAGCAGCCAATGCAAGGTCAGTTCGTCGCTACGCGCTCCACCCGTACGGGCACTGACTTGTAAGAAGGTGTACCGCTCTCCTTGTCGATATAGTCGAGTGGCACCAGAACATTGGCCTCCGGGTAGTACGCCGCGACCGAGCCCTTTGCGATGTTGTAGATGATGGCAGTGATGTTCTTCAGTTTGAGCGGCCTACCGGAAGTGATCGTTTCAATGTCCACCAGATCGCCGTGTTCGATGCCGTGTTCGGCCATGTCGTCCTGGTTCATGAAAAGGACATCCCGCCTGCCAAACACGCCTCGATAGCGGTCGTCCATCGCGTAGATGGTGGTGTTGTACTGATCGTGGCTACGGATCGTGATGAGTCGCAGCACGTTCTCAGCGCCGAGGACGTCGGCATCTTCCTTCACCCCGCTGTACACGGAGAACATTGCCTTGCCCGTCGGCGTATGCCACTGTCGCTCGGTCGGCGGAAGCGGCAGCCTGAATCCGCCGGGAACTCTGATACGCGCGTTGAAATCCTCGAAGCCAGGAACGGTCTGTTCAATCAGGTCACGGATCTTGTCGTAGTCGGCGATCAGGTCCATCCACGGCACTTTGGTATTCGGCAACGTGGCGCGTGCGATGCCGGCGACGATTGCGGGCTCCGAGCGCAGGAACTCCGACGCGGGTGTAAGCTTGCCCGACGACGCATGGACCATCGACATGGAGTCCTCAACCGTGACCGACTGCGGTCCTCCAGTCTGCACGTCAAGCTCTGTTCGTCCAAGGCAAGGGAACAGATACGTTTCTTTCGCGACGAGGAGGTGCGTGCGGTTGAGCTTCGTGCCAATATGCACGGCCAGGTCGAGTCTGGACATGGCAGGGAAAGACTGCTCGGGGTCGGGCAGTGCAACAGCAAAATTTCCACCGAGGCAAAAGAGCGCCTTCGACGTGCCATCGATCATGGCCTGCATGGCCTGGACAGCGTCGTGTCCGTGCTCGGAAGGCGGGGTGAAGCCGCACGCCGTTTGTATGAGCTTGAGGAACTCCTGGGAGGGCTTTTCGGTAATGCCGACGGTGCGGTCACCCTGTACATTGGAGTGCCCGCGCAGCGGGCAGATTCCAGCGCCGGGCTTTCCGAAGTTCCCACGCATGAGCAGCAGGTCGGCGATCAGCCGAACGTTCGCTGTTCCCTTGTTATGCTGCGTAATGCCCATGCCATAGGTCACAATCGTTGCGTTGGATTTTGCGTAGGCGATGGCCACGTGCTCAAGGTCTGCGCGCGTGAGGCCGCTTGCCTTTTCGATGTCGTCCCACGAGGTCGCCTCAACGTCCGCGGCGCAGGCGTCGAACCCTTCCGTGTGTGCCGCAATGAATTCCCGGTCGAGGACGTTTCCTTGCTCGGCTTCCATCTGGAGCAAGGCCTTTATCACCCCTTTCAGCGCCGCCGCGTCGCCGCCGGCATCGACCTGGAAATAGGTCGACGCAATTCGGGTGGACCCAAAGGTCGCCATTTCCAACATGCTCTGCGGATCGGCAAAGCGCTCCAGCGCGCGCTCGCGCAATGGGTTGAAGACGATGATCGGCACGTTTCGCCGCGCAGCTTCATGCAGCGTACCCATCATGCGCGGGTGATTCGTGCCGGGATTGTGGCCCATCGCAATGATGAGTTCCGCCGAATCGAAATCGTCGAGCGATACCGTACCTTTGCCGATGCCGATTGACTGCGGCAATCCCACGCTGGTCGGCTCGTGGCACATGTTCGAACAATCGGGAAAGTTGTTCGTGCCGTATTCGCGCGCGAACAACTGATACAGATATGCAGCTTCGTTCGAAGCACGGCCCGACGTATAGAACTCGACCTGATCCGGTTTTAGCGTGCGGAGGATCTCGCCGATCCGCGCGAACGCATCTTCCCATTCGACGGTGCGATAGGTATCAGTTGCACGGTCGTACACGAGCGGGTGCGTGAGCCGTCCCATGTCCTCCAATTCATAGTCGGTCATCTTAAGCAGCGAGCTGACCGTATGGCTTGCGAAAAATTCCGGCAGCACACGCTTGGTGGTCGCTTCCCATGTAACAGCCTTCGCACCGTTCTCGCAAAACTGGAAGGTGGATCGGTGTTCCTTGTCGGGCCAGGCGCAACCCGGGCAATCGAAGCCGGTAGGCTGATTCGTTCTGAGAAGCGTGATCGGCGCCTCGATGCTGTCCATCTGATCGTGGATCGCCTGAGCGGTCGCTTTGAGTGCACCCCAACCGCCAGCGGGACCTTCGTACGGCCTGATACCTGGCACGTCGCGTAGCTTGGCCACATGAACCTCCAATAAACGAGCGTAGTCCTGCTAGGGACGGGATAGCCTGTTGATTTCAAGGCTTCGCCGTCTCGCGGCTGACGAGGCGGCTACTGCGGTTAAGTCTAGTTAATCTAAATTCTTGCACAAGAGGAAAATTGACATGCGCTAAGATTAATCAAAGCAGCGCTAGGTTTCTCCGTATATATCGGTTTTCAAATGCCGGTACTGTGTATTATTAAAACGCCGACTTATTGCTATAAAAATTGCGCTAAGGAAACGCTGATCAATTCGACTCGGCCGTCATCGCAGATGTGGCCGAGGACGTTGTAGAAGCAAGCTCACGGAACGGAACCATAGTGATGAAGCGGCAGATCAGCTTTGCAGAGGCGGAAAGTGCGGGCAAGAAGCGCGTGACCAAGCGTCAGCGCTTCCTGGCTGAGATGGAGACGGTCGTGCCGTGGCCGCGTTTGCTGGCGGCGATCGAACCATACTACCCGAAGGGCGAGCGAGGCCGACCGCCGATTGGCTTGGAACGTATGCTGCGTATTTACTTCCTTCAGCAGTGGTACGGGTTGTCGGATGAAGCGCTCGAAGACGCGCTCTATGACAGCATCGCGATGCGCGGCTTCGCCGGCATTGATCTGGCAGTTGAGAACGCGCCGGATGCGACCACGCTGTTGAAGTTCCGGCGTCTGTTGCTCGAGCACGATCTGACGCGCAAGTTGTTTGACGAAATCGGCATCTCGCTGTGTGAGCGCGGGTTGATGATGAAAGAAGGGACGCTGGTCGACGCGACGATCATTGAGGCGCCGGCTTCGACCAAGAACGCCGGGAAGAGTCGCGACCCGGAGATGCATCAGACCAAGAAAGGAAACGCGTGGCACTTCGGTATGAAGGCCCACGTCGGCGTCGATGCCGAATCTGGCCTCGTGCATAGCGTGGTGGGCACGGCGGCCAATGAGTCGGATGTGTCGCAGGCCCATGCCCTGTTGCACGGCCATGAGCAGGAAGCGTTCGGCGACGCGGGCTACATCGGCGTGGACAAACGCGACGAAATGAAGGGCAAGTCGGTGAAATGGCGCGTAGCGGCCAAGCGCGGAAAGATCAAGGCGATGCAGGATGGTCCGCTGAAGGATCTGGTGATCGCGCTCGAGAAAACCAAGGCGCAAATCCGCGCTCGGGTCGAGCATCCGTTTCATATCATCAAGAACCTGTTCCGTCATCGCAAAGTGCGCTACAAGGGACTGGCCAAGAACACGGCGCAACTGTTCAGCCTGTTGGGCTTGGCGAACCTGGTGATCGCGCGAAATCTGTTGCGCTCCGTTCATGGAAGCAATCCGTCTTGTGTTTGAAAAATGCGAGAAGTGAAGCCCGTTTTCGGCGGAACTCCCAAGAATTACCTTGGTTTCGCTTCGTCATCCGAAAATTGTGAACCAGCGCTGCCGATAACCTCGCGCGCTGACCCATTATTCAGCGTTTCCCTAAATATCGTTATAAAACTATATCGAGCATTTAACGGTTTGCCCTTCATGCCACTCTCATGACGTCAAGGCGGTAGCTCGGAACATCGCCGTCTCGCATCCGCCAGGTGGAGTGTGTCATTGACAGAGCACCGACAGCAGGCTTGGCTCAGCGGATAACACACACTATGTGTATGGTCTGCTCACTCCGTTAGTCGATCGCTTCGCTTGGCAAAAATTGCACTTCGACCCCAGGTATCCGCGTGTGAGCGTTCGAAGCCTCTTTTCGCAGGCTTGTCTTTCGCGCTAGCTCTGCACGCCGAAAGTGACAACCGATCGGCTGAGACGCACTAGCGGGAAAGAACGCCACGATGTCGCTCTGCAACTAGCAATGATTGGATGCAAAACTAACACGAACGCACCGCGCGGCGCCACTGATCAAATCCTATTGATAAGTCGGACTCCTGTTAACATCTTTCAATCCGATACTATGTATCGGATTTGCGCTCGGAAAGTAGCGTCGCTAATCAACAGGCCGGGACAAGTCGTTGACTGAAGCGGAAGAGCAGTGGGTGCGGGCGAGTCGCGTGGTCCCGCGCACCCGGAAAATGGGGAACAGCGCTACTATTTCCGCATTATCGCTGCTATCAGCAGACGAACCGGCAATACGAGAAGGGTGACAGCGCCTATTCCCAAAAGCCAGAGAATCAACATCCACTTCAGGTCGGTTAGAAAACCCGTGCGCCGACTTGGCGATTCCTTCATGACCCACCTCCGCCTGTTCGCCCTTCCCGAGCATTGGATGCCCGACCATCCGATGCTTGTTCGACTCCAACAATCAGGCTCGACGCGGTGAAGATCGCGGTCGCGGCCTTTCCGACGGCGAGACGAGAAGTCGACGTTTTCGTTCGCCAGGGTTGAAACGATTTTCGCGTCTTCGAGGGGCCGATCCCAACCTCGACATTCGGGACCTTTCTGATGACCCACGGATCGCCTCGGCGATGCAATTTTGAACAGACAACGCGCGAATGCTGGTCGATCGGTTTCGGTTGCGTATAAGCATAGGCGGAAATTGAAAGATCAGGATCGGTGGTGATCGCAAATTGAGCGATGTCGGGCTCAGGAAAAGGAACGAGCGTTGGCTCGTCTGCTCCGTATGTTGGGGTTTCGCGCTTGTTGCGACGCAAGAGGGGCAGGGCGCGACTGCCTGAAAAAAGCGGAGTCAAATAGGCTTTTCGTGCTAGTCTTTTTGGACAGCAAGCAAGGGGACGACGATGGCCGATACCATAGAAGGTATCAGGATCATGCATATGGACGGACACGATGCCGTTAAATTCGGCATAAAAGTGGACAGCGTCCACTACCTTTGCGTAGCGAGAATGTGCTCCACGAGATGTCTCAGCCGGGCAGTCATAAATCCGAACTGCTGCGTGAGTTCGAGCAGCACCGGAGCTAATATACGAGAAGGCCGCTGCCGCAATTCGGGGCGGCTTGCGGGGTGAACCGCTGCTGTTGCACGGCGAGGTCTTCACATCCTGACAGACTGGAGCGTAGCGCTGACTGAAGCGGCGACAGGTTCACGGGCCGATACAAAGTATGGGGTGTCGCCGCGATGGTCGTCCGCTTTACATCCCGTTTTCCCCAGTTTTTGCGAATGTCCGCTGAGACGGGATGGCGCTCGTCAAGATTGACACGACTGCCTTCACCCATTGCGAGAAAGGGCGCTGTGCCTGGATGAGGTGGTTCAGCCGTTCCGCGCGTCAACGGGGCACGGTTATGCGACAAAACCCAATGTTCAGCCCCTTGCATTTCCCCGATCGTTCATATCAAAAGTTGCGGAACCGATAATAACTATCGCGAAACGCGACGCCCGCTTCGATATATTTGCCAATCGGATTCCAAATCCGCCTCGCCATAATCAAACGGTCAAGCACTCACGCCGGGGCTCACCTTCCAAACTCGTCGCCTTTCCCGAGGCATGGACTATGACCGATCCTGCTGTTGACTCCTTTCGTCCTGGATTCCATTGCGGAGTGGTCGCTATCGTCGGGCAGGCGAACGTCGGTAAATCGACGCTGATGAACGCCCTCATCGGACAGAAGATCAGTATTACGTCGCGCAAGGCACAGACCACGCGTCATCACATCACCGGTATCAACACGACTCAGGACGCGCAGTTAATCTTCGTCGACACGCCTGGCTTCCAAACTCGTCACGACGCCGCGCTGAACCGATCACTGAATCGCGCAGTTACGTCGACGCTGAGTTCGGTTGATGTGATCCTGTTCGTGATCGAGGCGGGCAAGTTCGGGCCAGATGATCAGAAGGTGCTGGACCTGATTCCGCCCGGCATGCCCACGCTATTGATCGCGAACAAACTCGACTGCGTCAAGGACAAGGAGACGCTGTTTCCGTTCATGCAGCAGATGAGCAAACTGCGAGAGTTTGTCGAACTCGTTCCGCTGTCGGCCACCCACCCGAAAGACATTGAGCATCTGTTGACGACGATCAAGCCATACCTGCCGGAAGGAACGCCAATCTATGGCGAAGATGACCTGACCGATCGGAGTTCGCGATTCCTCGCCGCCGAGATCCTGCGTGAAAAGGTGTTCCGCTGGACCGGCGATGAACTGCCATACACGAGCACGGTATTGATTGACAGGTTCGAGGAGGGAGGACGTCTCAAGCGCATCTTCGCGACGATCCTCGTGGTACGTGAATCACAGAAGGCAATCGTGATCGGCAAGGAAGGATCGAAGCTCAAACAGATCAACACCGACGCTCGGCTTGACATGGAAAAGCTGTTTGATGGCCCCGTGTATCTCGAGACGTTCGTCAAGGTAAAGAGCGGCTGGGCAGACAATGAAGCAGGACTTCGCGCCTACGGATACGAATGACGCCCGACCTATGAATAACTGGCCACCGTGCGGTACAGGAAACCGGCACGGCGAGCGTTTGATCCACTCGTAGGGCAGGAGGTGTGCTCGCAGCGTGTGATCGGGGAGGAAACGGAGGAGATGATTGCCCTCGATCGCCGCAGCCGACCGGTGCATGCGTTCCGCTCGGAGGTTTCTCACGCGCGAGTGCTTCGACGCGATAGTGGAACGGCAGATAATGGACTGCCAGGCGACGACTTCTTCATGCGATTCAAGCTTATCGCGGTCAAAAGTATCGATCCGTGATGGGCTACAGCTCGTCGGGTCGATCTATCGTCAAGATGCGTTTAATTGCGATATCTGAACGTACGCGAGTATTTGAGCATGCCTCAGTGCAAGCGAAAAGTTGTCCGCTCTTTCTTGGGTCGGCACTGGAGGAGCGATTCTGGCGTCATCCGGCGCCTGAACGATTGAGTGTCGACGTTCCTTCATACGGACGGCGGATTGATCAACGATTGCCCTTTTGCATCGACTGCTAAACAGGCCAACGCCGGCAAGCAGCTCCGCTGGTTCCATGTCCAGTTTTGCGTCTTGCCCCATGATCGTCGGCACGCGATTCGCTGGCGCCGTTCGACCGGACTCTAAGTAGGTCGACACCTGAGGTGGCTAACTGCTTTGCCGGTGTCGTCCGTTGTGGTTTGTTCTACCTCACTTCCTATCTAGCGAATATCGGCCGGGGCCTGTCGCGACGAGCAGCAATAGGCCACCCATGATGCTAAGGTTCTTGTAGAAGTTGATCATGTTCGCGGACTGCGCCGCGCCCGTCATGGTCCAGTAGTGGTGGCCGATGAACGCGGTGCCAAGCGTATACAGGGCCAGCAGCAAAGCGAGCGGGCGGGTGTAGAAGCCGACGACGATCGCGATGCCCACCACAAATTCCATTACGACGGCGACAACCGCAGAAAGCATCGGCGCGGGTGCGCCGACCGAAGTCATGTAGCCGACAGTGCCTGAGAAGCCCACAAGCTTCTGCCAGCCAAAGATCACGAAAAGTACCATCAGGAGCACGCGAGCGACCAGAAGAAGTGCGTCCTTGCCTTGCTCGAAAGAGAAGTAGCGCATTATACGTTCGACCTCGCGTGTGATAAGGCGTTAGCTTGATAGTCTGCCAGTAAGTTCGGCGATGCGCATCCCCTGATACTAAGCGATTGCAAGTTCGCTGACGGCCGTTCTCTGCCGCCTACCTATTGCAGCCACCGGTCCCAAGAACTGCGAGGACCGTTCTCGGTACTTCATCAGCCGTTCTCGTGAGGAAGCATGTGCTGTTCGCCGACCAGATCAGCCACCACACACACGACTGCACTGTGGATGCCCTCATTTATCTTCCCGCATCGGTGGCGTGAAGGTGATCCCTACCAGCAACCCCTCTGTCCGATGAAGCGGCTGACGGCCTGGCCCCACAGTTCATTGCGGTTCCGGACCAGTATCCGATGCCCTTGCGATGCAAGCTTTGCCGTAGCCGCCTCGACGTTGTCGACATCGAACTCGATCCTAGTGAAGCAACATGTCAACGCGCACATTCGGTCGCACTTAACATAAAGGAATTTAGCACCATTACATAGTACTGCTACCTACATGCCGCGTTTTTAGAAATCGCGAGAAGCGAGTCGCTGATGATGCGCGGTGGCTCGCCGATGAAATCGAAGCCATCCGGCGGACCCTACCTGATCGAGTTCGGCCAACAAGCGCCGTTCGCCCAAGTGGGCTGTCAGACGCTCAGGCGTCGGCTTCTCCGGGGTAGCCTTGATTTTGATGCAAATCTCCGGTTAGAAGCACTCAAGCGGAATAAGAGTTCGTGTCATGTCCCCAATATTAAACCTGGTAAAATCAACGACTTCCTGTCTGCTACTTTCTCCGACCCGCTACCGATGGCGTAGTACGCGAACCGAAAATGATTGTGGGGCGGGGACGCGGTCGCCGTAACTAAACCGCTCACTGGCTATTGGGACGCTGGCACGCGCAGAGTTTCAAAATGAGGAATCGCTAGGCAGCCCCTAGTGGGGCACATGATCGACGAGTGGGGTGCGTCGAAAATGGCGCGTTGGGCGTCGCGAACAGATGGTCGACGATTCGTTCAGTGTCGAAGTGCGTGCCACGAGAGTGCCCACTCGCGAATTGACGCGATTGTAAGGTATAGTCACGTTTACCAAACGAACCGTCAGCATGATCTCATCCGTTCAAGATGAGACTCGCTGCAACCGAGGCGGAACGATGACCGTGCCAAACCAGCAGCGCAGCACCCGTAAGGGGCGCACATCGAGTGCAGTTTCTTCGGCAACGCCGCCCGACGGCCTGCGAGCCCAGGGCATACGGACGCGCAACGCCATCGTCCGAGTTGCACGGAAGCTCCTGCTCGAAAATGGCCCGATGGAATTCTCGCAGCGCGCCGTCGCTCTCAGCGCGGGAATCAGTGTCAGCAATCTCCAGTACTACTTCCCCACGAGGCCAGCGATCCTGCGCGCGGTTATGGCTCCGGTCATCGAAGGCTATTTCGATGCACTGAAACGTGCGCTTAAGGACAATGAATCGCCTCGCGGGACGATCGAGGCCATCCTGGAGATGTCCCTTGAGGACGCGAAGGATTCGAAGAACATCCCGTTATGGTGGCATTTCTTTTCGCTCGCCGCCACGGATCCCGAGTGCGCCCAAATGCGCGACGAGTGGTACGACACTATGACGAAAGAGTTCGCCGAGCTCATTCGCGCCGTGAATCCAAAGCGCGGCGCCGCCGAGAGCGCGCACATCGCCGTATTGCTCATTTCGATGGTCGACGGCATGACGCTTCACCTCGGAACCGCGCGCAACAAGCGCGCCTATATGCGAGGATTCGAATCAACTTTCCTTTCGGTCGCTCGTAGTCTCGTCTGGGGAGAGTCCTTGGACGTTGAGGCTGCCTAGCGGCCTGGCGACGTGCTGTCATGACGATGAAGACAGGGAAATTCCCTGTTTTTTCTTTTGAAGTTAGTTGGTACAGTTGCCTATGTATTGTACTGTTATCTACAACATCGAGCGGTTTTTCGCTGAGGCGGACTGGTCGGCTAGCGCAACAGTGGGCGGCTTCGCGGAGCGGCGTCCCGTCAAATCCAGCATCCTTCGTGATGCCGCGTGCATGCCTGGCAATCCCCAAGGGGTGGTGATCGCACCGTGTTATGGACTTCCGATCAAGACGGCGCAGCGCGCGCTAAAGAGTTGACCGGACAGCCCGTCGAAAAGGCATCGATGTGCGATATGCAATTCATCCCGGTTGCGGGGCGCATGCCAGGCGTGAAGGCGCGCATGATTATCATGACAAGCGGTCGACGGCGGTCGACTACGCCGTTTCGACAACGAACTGTTCAATATGGATAAGACGATGATGTTGTTCGGGAACGGGAACGGGAACGGGAACAAAATCGTCCGACACACGAAGAACGCGGCACAGCATGAGCACGCCTCGCACTCGCACTAGAGGTTCTGCCCATGAAACCGAAGCGCCTAACACGAGAGCAAAGAAGGAATCAGACGCGCGATAGTCTGCTGTTTGCAGCGCGCGATATCTTTTCAACGAAGGGTTTCACTGCGGCGAGTGTCGAGGATATCGCAGCCGCGGCTGGATATACGCGCGGTGCGTTCTATTCAAACTTCGAAGGCAAATCGGACCTGCTGCTCGAATTGCTTCAGCGGGATCACGAGGAGGTCCAAGCGGAATCGCAGCGCAACTTCGACCTGCTTACCGCCCGCGAAGGCGGGATGGTGGAGTCCTCTGACTGTGCTCGACTGCTGGGCAATCGGCCCGCGTCGTTCTTCCTGTGGATCGAAGCGAAGATGTACGCCGCCCGCGACGCGCGTTTCCGTGCGCAGCTCTGCACATTGCTACGCAAGAAGCGAGCGCATACGGCGACTTGCATCTCGTCAATCATTGCACGCAACGGCACACAGTTTTCGCTGTCGGCTGACACACTCGCGCTTGCGCTGCTGGCTCTGGGCGAAGGCTTGCAGTCATGGCGCGTTGCTGACCCTTACGAAGTGCCTGGTGAGCAACTCGATGAATTGGTGTGCGGTTTTCTAGCCTTCATAGGATCTGGCGCGGCCGATCGACACACGAGCAGCGTTTTTTTTGAGGCCGCTGTGCCGCCACGCAGCCGATAAGAAGGGCTCATGGCACGGAGCCACGCCCCCGTGACGCCAACGAATCAGTTGACTTTGCCGCTCATCACTTCGACCATTTTGCTTCGAAACCACAGGCTCGCCTGATCCTGCTCGCTGCTTCGATGCCAATACAAGTGCCATTCGAGGCTAGGTATGGGAAACGGCAGTTCAACCATCCGCGCATCGTGACGCTTGAGCAATTGCGTGGGCGCGGTCAGCGCGAGATCGGTTCGCAAGGCAACGAGCGGCGCGACCATGTAATGCTGCACACGTATTTGTATCCGCCGTTGCTTGCCGAGCCGTTTCAGTTCGGCGTCGACGATGCCGCTTCCCTGGCGGCGACTCGACACCTGGATATGGTCGAGCTCAAGGTAGTCGTCCATCGTGAGCGCCTCGCCGGCAAACGGGTGATCGTGGCGCAGCATGCAGGCGTACCGGTCGCAGCCGAGGCGCGTCTGATGCAACTGCGGATCGTCGATCAAGGGCGCGTCGATCGCAAAGTCGATCTTGCCAGTCGCAAGCGCGTTGCTGAGTTCACTGCGCGGCGTGAAATAGGATTCGATGCGCATCCCCGGCGCTTGCTGCTGCAACACTTCGCCGAGCGCGGGCAAGAGGATCGCTTCGGTTAGATCCGGCATGCTGAGACGGAAGGTACGCTCAGACGTTGCCGGGACAAACACGTCGCCTTCCGTCGCGCTCGCCTCCAGCAGTTGCAATCCTTCACGCACGCGCCCGATGATGTTCTCCGTGAACGGCGTAGGCACCATTCCAGACGATGTGCTGATAAACAGTGGATCATCGAACGCCTTGCGCATGCGTGCGAGGGCATTGCTGACCGCGGGCTGAGTGATGAAGAGCGCCTCGGCCGCGCGGGTCAGGTTGCGCTTCTCGTAGATCGACTCCAGCACGACGAACAGATTCAGATCCAGCTTCGGCGAACGCATCTCACAGTCTCCGTTTGCCCATCATGATAAACGGGAGCTGTGGAGATGCGTACGTTTGCTTCGATTTCGCCAGACTCAGTCACGCGGTGGCGTGTTCAGATAGGCCGCCGTTGCGCCGATCCGTTCCTTGCCTTGCGCCAGTTCCATTTTCGCGATCGCCTGGAGATGCACTTCGTCGGGACCGTCGGCGTAACGCAATGCGCGTCCCCACGTCCAGTGATCGGCGAGTGGTGTATCGGGGCTCACGCCCATCGCGCCGAATACCTGCATCGCGCGATCGCACACCGCCGTATGCACCTGCGGAATCAGCGCCTTGATCATCGAGATCTCCTTGCGCGCCGCTTTCGCGCCGACCTCATCGAGAAGCCACGCCGTCTTCAGTACAAGCAGGCGTGCCTGATCGATCTCGATGCGCGACTTGGCGATCCATTCGCCGATCGTGCCATGCTGATGCAGATACTTGCCGAACGTCTTGCGCTCCTGAGCGCGCTCGATCATTAGTTCGAGCGCGAGCTCGGCCGCGCCGATCGAGCGCATGCAGTGGTGAATGCGCCCCGGTCCGAGCCGCGCCTGCGCGAGCGCGAAGCCGCTGCCTTCTTCGCCGAGCAGGTTCGACGCGGGCACGCGCACATTCGTGAACGTGATCTCGCAATGTCCTTCCGGCGAGACGTGATTCATGACCGGAATATTGCGCACGATCGTCACACCGGGTGTGCCCGCCGGCACGAGGATCATGCTTTGCTGGCGATGGCTTTCTGCATCCGAATCGGTCTTGCCCATCACGATGAACAGCTTGCAGTTCGGATGCGCCGCGTTCGTGATGAACCATTTGCGGCCGTTGATCACGTAGTCGTCGCCATCGCGGCGAATGGAGGTCGTGATGTTGGTCGCGTCGGAGGAGGGCACGTCCGGCTCGGTCATCGCGAACGCGGAACGGATTTGGCCATCGAGCAGCGGCACGAGCCATGTTTCGCGCTGCGCGGGCGTCGCGAACATGTGCAGCAGTTCCATGTTGCCGGTATCGGGCGCATTGCAGTTGAAGACCTCGGATGCCCACGAAACGCGGCCCATGATCTCCGCGAGCGGCGCATATTCGAGGTTCGTGAGACGCGTGCCCGGCTCGCCCTCCTTCAGGTGCGGCAGGAAGAGATTCCACAGACCCTCTGCCTTGCCCATGGCTTTGAGATCTTCCATGAACGAGACGGGAAAGTGCCCCGCGTGGACCTCGTCGTGCCATTGACGTTGCCGCGGCACGATATGCTCGTCCATGAACATCCGCACGCGGCGCATGAGGTCTTCAACTTTCGGGCTATGAGCGAAAAACATGATGGGTTCCTTTTGCGCGGTTCGCTAGATCGTCAGGCCGCCATCGACGACGATGCATTCGCCGTTCGTATAGCTCGCCGCATCGGATACGAGGTAGAGCACGGTGCCGGCCATTTCGTCGGGTTCGCCGTGACGGCGCAGCGGGATCGAGTTGATCCAGCGCTCGTAGATAGTCTTGTCCTCGAACAGCGCGCCGGCGAACTTCGTTTTGGTGAGGCCTGGCAGAAGCGCATTCACGCGGATGCCGAGCGGACCGCACTCTTTCGCGAACGCCTTAGTCATGTTGACGACACCCGCCTTGGTGATCGAGTAGATACCCTGTTGATCGCCCGGCTGGAGCGCGTTGACCGAAGCCGTGTTGACGATCGCGCCGCGGCCCTGTTCCTTCATCATCTTGCCGGCTTCTACCGACATGAAGAAGTATCCGCGCAGGTTCACGTCGACGGTCTTGTTGTAGGCGGCAAGGTCGGTATCGAGGATATGGCCGAAGTATGGATTCGCTGCGGCATTGTTGATGAGGATGTCGAGCCGGCCGTGCGTCTCGCGAATGTGGTTGAACATGACCGCGATGTCTTCCAAGCGCCCGACGTGGCACGCGAATGCTTCAGCACTCGCACCCGACGCGCGAATGCGCGCGGCGACTGATTCGCAATCTTCCAGCTTGCGGCTCGATACGATGACGTGTGCGCCTTGTTCAGCCAGCAGCACGGCGATGGCCTCGCCGATGCCGCGGCTCGCGCCTGTCACGAGAGCGATGCGTCCCGAGAGGTCAAAGAGTTTCGTAGTCAATGTCGTTCCTTTTGACAGGTTGAGAAAGTGTGCCGTCTACGCGAGCAGTTCTTCGGCGAGCCGTGCTAGCGGTTCGACCATGCGGCCCACCTCGTGTGCATCTGCGCTTGACGCGTTGCCTTGCAACGCGCGCGCTTTGACGCCCTGCGCGATCGATGCAAGACGGAAGAAGCTGAACGCGAGGCAGAAGTTCCAGTTGCCAATGTCGCTGAGCCCACGCAACGCGCAGTACTGCGCGAGGATGTCCTCCTCCTCGGGGATGCCGAGCGCATTGCGATCCTGGCCGCGCAGCCCGGTGATATGCCCTTTCGATGGCAGGCGCAGGCACATGCAGAAGTAGGCGAGGTCGGCGAGTGGATTGCCGAGGGTCGAGAGTTCCCAGTCGAGTACGGCACGCACGCGTGGTGCATCGTCCGCGAAGATGAGGTTGTCGATGCGGAAATCGCCGTGCACGAGCGCCGGGCGTGGGGAATGGGTCGGGCAATGGGCCGGCAGCCAGTCAATGAGTGCCTCCATCGGCGCTATCCGCTCGGTTTCGGCGGCGCGGTACTGCTTCGTCCAGAGTTCGACCTGTCGCTGAAAGTAGTTGCCCGCTCGGCCATAGTCGCCAAGGCCGACGCTTTCCGGATCGACTTCATGGAGTGCCGCGAGCGTCGAGACGATTGATGCGTAATAGTCGCGCCGCGCATCGCGATCGACTTCGAGCAGCGCGGGGTTCCAGAAGATGCGTCCCGGCTCGTAGCTCATGACATAGAACAGGCTACCGATGATCTCGCGGTCTTGACACAGATGCCAGGCGCGCGCGACGGGAACCGGGGTTTGTGCAAGCGCACTCAACACGCGGAATTCGCGATCGACTGCGTGAGCGGATTTGAGCAATGTCCCGGGCGGCTGGCGGCGCAGGACATAGCGGCTGCCTTGTGCGTCGAGCAGCCAGGTCGGGTTGGACTGGCCGCCCGCGAACTTCGTCGCGTGCACCGGCCCGCGAAAGCCCGGGAGATGCTGCTCCAGATAAGGCGTGAGCCGGTCAATGTCGAGAGACTGGCTAGATCGTTCGCTGGTCATATCGTTCGATGCTTGACGGGTAGATTAAGCGTAGGTTTGAAACGCGTGACGATGTGGATCGTCGAGATGGGCGATGCCGTTGAAGCTCGATAGCTGAATCGTTTCGTGGTTGAAGAAGCAATGCGTGACGCTGCTGTTGCGGATCTGCATGTTGAGCTCGATTGCCATCGCAGTAGGCGCTTGCAGGATCTGCTGCATGAACGCGCCGATTACGCCACCGGAAGTGACCACCAGAACGCGTCGTGCGTCGCTCTGCTGAATGGCAGTGCGCGCAACCGCTACGCGCTTCTGAAACGCTCGCCACGTCTCGGGCACACGATCATCCAGTGCACCTTCGCACCAGAGGCGCAGGACCGCCCGCAATGCTTTGAAGAAGTCGCGCGGACTGCGTTTCGCGGATTCGACGAGCCTGAGATCTTCATCGCGCAGAGCGCGAAAGAGCGCGTGAAAATCGTATTCATCGAGTCCGGGATGAATCTCGCATTCGACGTTTATACCCGGTGTGGCCAGGCGAATCGCATCGAGCGTCTGAGCGTGACGCAGCAGCGAGCCTGTGACCACCCGGTCGAATTTGAGACCATTGAGCGCGAAGTGCTCGCCGAGCCAGATGCTCTGCCGCTTGCCGGTGTCCGAAAGACAATCGTAGTTTTGGGTGCCCAGTGACGCCTGTCCGTGCCGTACCAAAAAGAGTTCTGCCATTGCTTCTTCCGCGATCCGAGTCTTTCAAGCAAGCTTAGGGGCGACACAGGTATTGATGAACTTTATTTCTTGAATGAGGGCGTATTCGTAGCGGTGATGGCGATTGCGAATACCAGGACAACCTCCCTCGAGGCGAAGCGGGGAATCGCTTCAATGAAGCGTAAATGAAGGGGCGTCTCTGAGGGCGTCCCGAGCCGGTGTGGCACACGACTTGAGACGAGTGGTCTGTCGAGGGGGATTTATCGGCACGAAGATACCTGGCAGCAGGCCGGTTATTGTTGCGCGATGCCATACTGCCCTTTAAACGTGCTCGAAGACGGCTGATTGAGATACGTGACACGCTGCTGCAGCCTGCGCTCGCGCATGGCTCGACAGCGTTGAACCACGACTTCGCGTCTCGATCTGCCCTCCCGGCTTACCGGACGCCTTGCGAGTTACGCGCTCGATTCAGTGTATGCCACGACCAAGTCATGAAGCGATTTTCTGCCACGGTTCCGATATCTGTCGTCAAAGGTTTCCTCTCTGGTGCCAACCGTGCCGCGGTTGCGCGGCTCGCCGAGCGTTCCGGCATTCCGCACGACCTGCTCGGCATGCCCGCCGCGCGCGTCACGCAGGAGCAGTTTTCGACGCTCTACCGCCTGCTCGCCATGGAACTCGATGACGAGATGCCGGGGATCTTCGCGCGTCCGCTGCGCAACGGCACGCTCAAGTTCCTGTGCCTGAGCCTTCTCGATGCGCCGCGTCTCGAAGTGGCGCTGCATCGTTTCGGCCAGTTCTTTCATCTGGTCCTCGATGAATTCCAGCTCGTGTCGCGGCGGGAGGGCGCCTACGCGATCGTCGAATTCGTCGCGAATCCGCAGGGCCCGAAGGCAAGCGCGCTTGCGCGGGAGCTCGTGCTGAAGCTCGTGCATGGCGTCGCGTCCTGGCTCATACGCCAGAAGATTCCGCTCGCCGAAGCGGCGTTCGATTTTCTGCGGCCGGCGCAGTCCGGCGACCTGCTGTATCTGTTTCCGGGACCGGTGCGTTTCGGGTGCGATCGCACGCTGATCGCGTTTGATGCCGCCTATCTCGATCGTCCCATCCGGCAGCGAAAGTCGGATCTCGACGCATTCCTTCAGCGCGCGCCGGAGGACTGGATTTTCGTGTCGTTCACCGACGAGATGGTGTGTCATCAGGTGCGCCAATGCATCGCCGCCGGCCTGCCGAAGCCACCGACCGTCGACGCCGTCGCGCAGCAGCTGCACTACTCGGTGCGGACGCTGTGCAGGCGTCTCGACGCGGAGGGAACGTCCTTCCAGGCGATCAAGGACGAAGTGCGCCGCGACATCGCCATTCAGCGTCTCACCCGTTCGGACGATGCGATCGCGGCGATCGCCTTCGATGTCGGGTTCGACAATCCGACCGCGTTCCATCGCGCTTTCCGTCACTGGACCGGCAGCACGCCGGCCGCCTACAGACAAAAGAAAGCCGGCTGAGCGCGGCCGTGGATCGGCTGGCGTCGATTTTCTGTTTGGCAGATTTTGTCAATAAAAGGGCAGTTTCAGATAACGGGGAAATGCAGACCCGTTGATACCATGCGCGGCAACACATTCGTATTTGTCGCCATATGGCCTGCCAGTTGACGGGCCATGCACCTGGAGTCGACGATGACTTATGCAGCCCCCGTCAAGGACATGATGTTCGTACTCGAAGAGCTGGCAGATATTGCAAGCGTCAGTCAGTTCAGCGGTCTCGGCGATTCGAATGCCGACACCGCGCAAGCCGTTCTCGACGAAGGGGCGAAGCTTGCCGCAGAAGTCATCGCGCCGCTGAACGCGCAGGGCGACCAGCGCCCGAGCACGTGGCACGACGGCGAGGTCGCGGCGACGGCCGGTTTCGGCGATGCCTACCGCCAATACACCGAGGGCGGCTGGCAAGGCATCAGCCATCCGGTGGAATTCGGCGGTCAGGGGCTCGCTAAGCTGGTCGCGTCGCCGTGCATCGAGATGCTCAACGCGTCCAACCTTTCCTTCGCGCTGTGCCCGCTGCTCACCGACGGCGCCATCGAGGCATTGCTGACCGCGGGCTCGGCGGAGTTGAAGGCGCGCTTTCTGCCGAAGCTGGTCGAGGGCGCGTGGACCGGCACGATGAATCTGACCGAGCCGCAGGCGGGCTCCGATCTGTCGCTCGTGCGTTCGCGCGCCGAACCGCAGGGCGATGGCACCTACAAGGTGTCCGGCACCAAGATCTTCATCACGTGGGGCGAGCACGACATGGCCGAGAACATCGTCCATCTCGTATTGGCTCGCACGCCGGATGCGGCGGAGGGCGTGAAGGGCATTTCGCTGTTCCTCGTGCCCAAATTCCTGCTGAACGACGACGGCAGCCTCGGCGCGCGCAATGTCGTCCACTGCGTGTCCATCGAGCACAAGCTCGGGATCAAGGCGAGTCCGACGGCCGTGCTCCAGTACGGCGACAAGGGCGGCGCGATTGGCTATCTCGTGGGCGAGGAGAACCGCGGTCTCGAGTACATGTTCATCATGATGAACGCGGCGCGCTTTGGCGTCGGTCTGCAGGGCATCGCGCTGTCCGATGCGGCCTATCAGAAGGCCGCCGCGTATGCGAAGGAGCGGATTCAGAGCCGCCCCGTCGACGGTTCGGACGCGGGCTCCGTCGCGATCATCCGCCACCCCGACGTGCGGCGCATGCTCGGCACCATGCGCGCGCTGACCGAAGGCGCGCGTGCGCTTGCCTATGTCACGGCCGCGCACGCGGATTTCGCGCATCACGACGAGGACGCGGCGAGCCGCGCACGGCATCAGGCGATCCACGAATATCTCGTGCCGATCGTGAAAGGCTGGGGCACCGAAATGGCCATCGACGTCACGAGCCTCGGCGTTCAGGTGCATGGCGGGATGGGCTTCATCGAAGAGACGGGCGCGGCCCAGTTCTATCGCGATGCGCGGATCCTGTCGATCTATGAAGGCACGACGGCGATTCAGGCCAACGATCTCGTCGGCCGCAAGACGCTGCGCGACGGAGGCGCGGCGGCGCATGCGCTGCTCGAGGAAATCGACGCGACGCTCGAAGCGTTGCGATCGACCGATGCCGGCGATGCCGCGCGCGTTTTCGAGGCGATGCACCGGCGTCTCGCCGATGGACGCGAGGCGCTCGCGAACGTCGTCGCCTACGTGCTCGAATCGGGCAAGCGCGACCCGAACGCGGTGTTCGCCGGCGGCGTGCCGTATCTGAAGCTCGCGGGCATCGTGCTGTCGGGCTGGCAGATGGCGCGTGCGCTGCTCGCGGCACAACGCAAGCGGGCCGAAGACCCGCAGTTCTACGGCGCGAAGATCACGACCGCGCACTGCTTCTCCGAATACGTGCTGACGCAGGCCCGCGGACTCGAAACCGCCATCGTCTGCGCGCACGGCGACGATCCGCTGTTCGCATTGAACGAAGCGCAATTCTGACGCGTACGCGTGTCCTGAGCCTGAGAGAAGGAGGCGGTATGACGTTGGACAACGCCCGCACGGAGGCGTCGACGAACTGGATCGAGCAATACGGTCCGCGTGAATCGATGGAGTACGACGTGGTGATCGTCGGCGGCGGGCCCGCCGGACTGTCCGCCGCGATTCGCCTGAAGCAGCGCGCGGCGGAGCAGGGCGCCGAGATCAGCGTGTGCGTGCTCGAAAAGGGCTCGGAAATCGGCGCGCATATTCTGTCGGGCGCGGTCATGGACCCGCGTGCGCTCGACGAGCTCATTCCCGACTGGAAAGCGCAAGGCGCGCCGCTCGATGTCGCGGTGACCGAGGACCGCTTTCTGTTCCTGTCGGAAAGAGGTGCGCGGGCCGTGCCGAACTGGGCGCTGCCGGACAACTTCAGGAATCACGGCAACTACGTGATCAGCCTCGCGAGTCTGACGCGCTGGCTGGGTCAGCAGGCCGAAGCGCTGGGCGTCGAGATCTTCGCGGGCTTCGCCGCCGCCGAAGTGCTCTATCACGATGACGGCTCGGTCAAAGGCGTGGCGACGGGCAACATGGGCGTCGGCCGCGACGGACAGCCGACCGAGGCCTTCCAGCTCGGCATGGAGCTTCACGCGAAGTACACGCTGTTCTGCGAAGGTGCGCGCGGTCATCTCGCGCGGCAGCTGTCGGCGCGCTTCGGCCTGCGCGACGGCGTCGATCCGCAGGTGTACGGCATCGGCATCAAGGAGCTGTGGGAGATCGATCCGGCGCAGCACAAGCCCGGGCTCGTCATTCACACGGCAGGCTGGCCGCTCCAGACCGACACTTACGGCGGCTCGTTCCTCTATCACCTCGACAATCATCAGGTGATGGTCGGCTTCGTCGTCGGACTCGGATATACGAACCCGTACCTCTCGCCATTCGAGGAATTTCAGCGCTACAAGACGCACTCGGCGATCCGCACGTTCCTCGAAGGCGGCAAGCGCGTGTCGTACGGCGCGCGCGCGATCGCGGCGGGCGGGTTGATGTCCTTGCCGAAGCTGGTGTTTCCGGGCGGCGCGCTCGTCGGCGACGATGCGGGCTTTCTCAACGCGTCGCGCATCAAGGGCTCGCACGCGGCGCTCAAGACCGGCATGCTCGCCGCCGATGCCGCATTCGACGCCTTGCAGGCCGGGCGGGAATCGGACGAGCTGGAGGCCTATCCGGAGTGGTTCCGGCGCTCCTGGTTGCACACGGAGCTGCACCGCGCGCGCAACTTCAAGCAATGGATGGGCAAGGGCCTCTACCTCGGCACGCTGATGGTGGGCATCGAGCAGAAGGTGCTGGGTGGCAAGGTGCCGTGGACGCTGCATCACCGGCACGCGGATCACGAGACGCTCAAGCCTGCCGCGCAGTGCACGCCGATCGTCTATCCGAAGCCGGACGGCAAGCTGACGTTCGACCGGCTGTCGTCCGTGTTCATTTCGAACACCAATCACGAAGAGAACCAGCCCGCGCATCTGACGCTGAAGGACAGGAACGTGCCCATCGACGTCAATCTGCGCACCTACGCGGGCCCGGAAGCGCGCTTCTGTCCGGCGGGCGTGTACGAGTTCGTCAAGGACGAGACGGACGGCAAGGACGAACACCGCTTGCAAATCAATGCGCAGAATTGCGTGCACTGCAAGACCTGCGACATCAAGGACCCGACGCAGAACATCGTATGGGTGACGCCGGAAGGTGGCGGCGGGCCGAACTATCCGAACATGTAACGCGAGTGCGCCTGCACGCGCGAACGAACCGGAGTGAATCAATGAGCGAAGCAAAACGTGAAGTAGTCGTGTTGAGCGGCGTACGGACCGCGATCGGAGATTTCGGCGGCAGTCTGAAGGATTTCGCGCCGACCGAACTGGGCGCGATGACCGTGCGCGAAGTGCTCGGGCGCGGGAACGTCACGGGCGATGAAGTGGGCCACGTCGTGTTCGGCCACGTGGTGCATACGGAGCCGAAGGACATGTATCTCGCGCGCGTCGCGGCGATCAACGGCGGCGTCGCGCAGCACGTGCCGGCGCTGACGGTGAACCGGCTGTGCGGCTCAGGCCTGCAGGCGATCGTCTCGGCCGCGCAGACCATTCTGCTGGGCGATGCGGACATCGCCATCGGCGGCGGCGCCGAATCCATGAGCCGCGCGCTGTACGCGTTGCCGGGCGCGCGCTTCGGCCAGCGCATGGGCGACGGGAAGCTCGTCGACATGATGCTCGGCGCGCTGCACGACCCGTTCCAGACGATTCATATGGGCGTGACGGCGGAGAACGTCGCGCGCAAATACGGCATTGCCCGCGATGCGCAGGATGCGCTCGCGCTCGAATCGCATCGCCGTGCCGAGCGTGCGATCGCGGAAGGACGGTTCCGCGACCAGATCCTGCCGGTCACGCTGCGCACGAAAAAGGGCGAAGCGGTCTTCGACACCGACGAGCACGTGCGTCTCGATGCGAGCGCCAGGGACTTCGAAACCCTGAAGCCGGTGTTCGTCAAGGAGAACGGCACGGTGACGGCCGGCAACGCGTCCGGCATCAACGATGCGGCGGCGGCCGTGCTCCTGATGGAGCGCGGCGAAGCCGAGCGGCGCGGCGCGAAGCCGCTCGCACGGCTCGTGTCCTACGCACATGCGGGTGTCGATCCGGCCTATATGGGCATCGGCCCCGTGCCGGCGACGCGCAAGGCGCTCGAACGCGCGGGCCTCGAAGTGGCTCAGCTCGATGTGATCGAAGCCAACGAGGCCTTCGCCGCACAGGCCTGCGCGGTCACGCAGGAGCTGGGACTGGATCCGAGCAAGGTCAATCCGAACGGCTCGGGCATTTCGCTAGGCCACCCGGTCGGCGCGACGGGCGCGCTCATCACCGTCAAGGCGCTGTATGAACTGAAGCGCACCGGTGGCCGGTACGCGCTCGTCACGATGTGCATCGGCGGCGGTCAGGGGATCGCGGCGATCTTCGAAAATCTTCAGTGATCGAATCGAGGGACATTCCATGAATATCGAAACGATCGGCGTTGTGGGCGCGGGTACGATGGGCAGCGGCATCGCGCAGGCGGCGGCCGTCGCGGGGCTCAACGTCGTGATGATCGACGTCAGCGAAGCGGCGCTCGGCAAGGGCAGTGCGGCAGTCCGGGCGAGCCTCGCCCGGCTCGTCTCCAAGGGCAAGCTCGACGCGGCGGCGCAGGAGGCCGCGCTCGGGCGCATCGCGACGTCGACCGACTATGCGCGCCTTGCTTCGGCCGATATTGTCATCGAAGCGGCGACCGAGAACGTCGAACTGAAGGGGCGCATTCTCGGGCAGATCGAAGCGGCGGCGCGGACGGATGCGATCATCGCGACGAATACATCGTCTATCTCGATCACCGCGCTTGCGGCGCCGCTCGCCGACCCGTCGCGCTTCGTCGGCATGCACTTCTTCAATCCCGTGCCGATGATGCCGCTCGTCGAGATCATTCGCGGCCTGCAGACGAACGACCGGACGGCGGCGGCCGTGCGCACGCTCACCGAGCGCATCGACAAGTCGCCGATCGGCGTGCGCAATTCGCCGGGCTTCGTCGTCAACCGCATTCTCGTACCGATGATCAACGAGGCGTTCTTCGTGCTGCACGAGGGTGTGGCGACCGCGCCGGAAATCGACGAGGGCATGAAGCTCGGCGCGAATCATCCGATCGGTCCGCTCGCGCTCGCCGATCTCATCGGGCTCGATGTGTGCCTGTCCGTGATGGACGTCTTCGTGAAGGACTTCGGCGATCCGAAGTACCGCGCGTGCAGCTTGTTGCGCGAACTCGTCGCGGCCGGACGCCTCGGGCGCAAGTCAGGACGTGGGGTGTATGACTACACCGTGTAATGGCGCACCTGCGCCGTGGCCCCTGTCGGGGAGGCTCCTTCGGCGATGCGATCTGCCATAGTTCGCTTCGGCCATAAAACACGATCGGCGTCCGGCAGTTGGTTGGGCATACCGCCGTGGATTAAATTTCGCCGAAAAGCGCGACATGGCTCGGCATTCAGGCTAAGTAGGTCCCACTCGTAAACAACTGAGCGGAAGGCGCATGCTGCGGGCCTCGTGCAGGCAGATGAGCGACCGAGCGAGCAGGCCATGGCCCGCTCGCTCAAATCGTGCTGCTTCGCGGTCGCGAAAGTGACGCGTTCGTTAGGCCGCAACTGCTACTGATTTCTCGCAGTCAAGTGCCCACATTTAGCATATCCCGGCGTCGCACTTCAAAGTTGATCGCCGCATGTCGCGTTCTGGCCGCGCAAGGTTCTCGCCTCACGTCACTCCCTTTTTGCCGACATTCCCATACGCCACACGAATTGTCATGGCGCTCATCAGTTCAAAAACGCGATTGATATCTGGCGCCTGTTTCTGTGTTCCGAACATTAACATCGCCGCGCCTTCCATCTGAGCGGCGATCAGCGTCGCGCGGGCCAGGCAGTCGCGCGCGGTTGCGGAGGAGTCCATCTCGCGTACTAGTCCGACATAGATCGCCCGATAGGCAGTGTAAAGATCTCTCACGAGTTCACGCGTACCGTCCGAGTGCTGAGCCAGAGCAAATATTTCGAACGAGAACCGGGCCACCCTTGGGTCAACGGCTTCCTCAAATGCATCTTCTACAATTTCACACAGACGTTCGAGCGCAGGTTTGCCGCTCGGCTTCCCCATTTCCGTATAGCGTTCCAGATAAACCCTCAGTAACGCGTCGATTGTCGAGCTGAGCAGTTCGTCATGCGTGGGGAAGTAATTTTGAAGCGCGGAGGGCAGGATGCCAAGTTCCCTCGCCACTCGCGCCTGCGTAAACTGTGCGTATCCTTCCGTCGCCAGTAGGTTGGCCGCGCAAGATATGATCTCGTTAATCTTCAACTCTCGACGCTTTCCTTGGACCGTCGGCCGGTAATAGAGACTGTCTGGTCGTGCTTGTCCAACGCTCAGATCGAATAGTCTCCCTTGAACCTGCGCACCGAGTTCGGCACTTTGCTTGATCCCCCGTTGGCGGCCGCGAACACCGTCATCAGGAACATCGCCCTTCAAGGCCTCTGGGGGCAACTCGACAAGCGATTTGACGGAGCGCTTTGTCAAGCGTACGAATTCCGCGTAGTCCTTCTCCCCATCGCCCACATAGCGATTGAAGATCATCATGCCGGTCGTCTGTGCCAGGAGGACTGTTGCACGAACCAGGCAATCTTCTTTAGCGAGCGCAGGCTGGATCTCCGAAAACAACCTCGCGAAGACGTCCCGGCACTGCGCATGAAATTCATCGGCGAGCTCTGCAGCATAGATCGCGTGCTGGGAGAATGCGAACATTTCAAACAGGAACTGAGGGAGGTCGGTCTCGTGGATATCCAGAATCATCCGCTCGACCAACGCGGAACAACGCTGCGCCGCGTCGATACCTTGCCGGTGCGCGATCTTCATGTAGTCGTCAAGTTTCCGCCGTACATAAGCTTGCAGCGCTGTACGTAACAGCTCCTCTTTCGCCGGAAAGTAGTACTGAAGATTTCCCAGGGTGATTCCCACGCGGCCCGCCACCCCGCGTGTCGCAAACCCGGCGTACCCATCCTCCCGAAACGTCTGCTGCGCGGCGAGGATGATTTGCGCGATGCGTAGTTCACGGTTTCGTCCTGTGGCCGGTCCCGACCCATTGCTCGGCCCTCCGGGATCAACGAAAGTTTTTTTTGCCTTCTCTTGCACGCTGCGGCTCCCTAAAAACTGCCTCGGTCGTTCCCGATTATAGGTCAGATCAAGGCAAGATAACATAATCGTAAGGTCGTGGCAGAACCTCTTCCGGATGAACGGTCCCCGCCTGGTCGGCATACCGATAAACGTGAGAAAGCGAAGGCTTCGTTTCAAATGACACTTAGGTTCTGCCTGCCGATGCGGCTCCCGAGAGATGAACCCACTCCGAATCAGTGTTTTCCCTCGCCATCGCCAGACTTGATTGTAGGTCAATCAACAGCTACTCTTAGGTCACAAATACGTAAATCATAGGTCGTTAAACCGTATTAACATTTATTCGGCAGTTGTTTGGGGGCTGACGAGAAGGAGCAGGCAATGAGCAACGACGTGGTTTCCTTGCGCGACATGATCGAGAAGTGGCTGGCCCCGACCACAGCCTCACCGATCCGGTTGACCCGGCTTTCGTGCGCTTCACGCAGGCCCATTCGGTGCGTGCGCGCGGAGTCATTTCTGTCGTCAGGCCCTCTCGCGATTCTTTTCTTCCAGCACGGTGATGGATCGTGGCGAGTGTTCCCTCCGGGTCCCCATCGACCTACGTTGAGTGTTTCGCTGTCGGCAGACTAGGGACTGCGGGTTTTTCTTCGTTTCGAAGGGGAAACGTGATGGATATCGAAAGGCTTGCGAATGATTCGGGCATGCTGGTCGTGCTCGATGGCCGGATCGGCCGCGTGGAGTACAAGAGCGTGTACGGGTCTTTCCAGGCCCTTCAGCGCTTTGCCGACAACTTGCTCCAGTCGATCTCGAGCGAAACTTCCGACGACCGCGCTGATCGTCCGCTTCATCGTGATTATTGACGGTCAGCGTTAAACGCGGGTCCGTCGTGGTCGTCGTCGTACGGCCCAATTCTCGACATTTTCGAGAGCAAATCAGATGCACGACAGGGAATACCCTGTCTTTTTATTCCAATTTTTCTTTGTCATGATGACCTATCATTACCACAGTTTTCTAGTACAGACATCGTCCGGCGCACGCTCGCGCTTGGACCGTCGACTGAAGAGCCGGGAGAACATTGATGGATGAATTCGGGCATAGGGCTTTCGCCGAAGATGGCGCGATCCTGATAAAAGGCCTCCTCGACAGAGAGCAACTGGCCCTCTGCCGGCACGTCTTCGATTGGGGTATCGAGAATCCGGGACCAATGGCCACGACACTGTTCGATGGCACCGCGCAGAAATCGCACAACGACAACGCCAATCCCTACGCGAAGGCGCGCCTGGATGATTTGGTCGGCAGGCTACCGCTTGGCGAACTGTTCGCCGATCTCTGGGGATCGAAGCACGTGTGGTATTTCGCCGAAGAGTTGTTTCTCAAGGCTGGTGGCACGAGCGGACGCTCGCCTTGGCATCAGGACACTTCCTACCTGCCATGGGAGGGCAAGCACTTTGGCAATGCCTGGATCAGCTTCGAGGCTGTTCCCCGGCAGAATGCGCTCGAGATCGTGAAGGGCTCGCATCGCGGCACGCGTCATGACGGCACCACTTTTCAGAATGCGGACGATCCCACTGACCCTTTGCATGGCGGGGATGTCTGGCCGCGCCTGCCAAATATCGAAGCGGAGCGCCGCAGCAACCCGGCTGCGTACGACATCATTTCGTGGGAGACGGAGCCCGGCGATGTTCTGCTCCTGCATCCGGGCGTGCTCCATGGCGGCGGAGCGGTGGACGCGGCATTTCCGACTCGCCACACACTTGTGCTGCGCTTCTTCGGCGACGACGCGGTTTTCAGTCCGCTGCCGCAACCGAGCGTGTCGGGGTTCACGTCGGCCGGAGTTCTATTCCTCGAAGAACTTGCCGCGTTGAAAGACGGCGATCCGTTTCGCGCACCCTGTTTCCGTCAACTCGTCTGACCAAACCGACCATCACCATCATGACAAAGTCCACTTCGCGGCAATCGATTATCCCGCCGCCGTTTCAGGCGTTCTACGACACTTTTCATTTTTCACCCGCAACCCGAGTCGGCGACACCATCTGGGTTTCTGGTCAGGTCGGCATCGGCCCGGATATGCAAGCCGGCGAGGGCATGCAGGCGCAGGCACGCATCGCCTTCGAGTCCCTGAAGGTCGTGCTTGAAACGGCGGGGGCGAGTCTGGCCGACGTCGTGGAGTTGACCACCTTTCACACGGACCTGCGAGGGGAAATGGAGGCCTTTTCGACGGTCAAGGACGCGTACTTCCCGACACGCTATCCCTCGTGGACGGCCGTTGGCGTGACCCAACTGGCGCTACCGGAGTTGTGCATCGAGATCAGAGCGGTAGCAGTGGCAAGCTGCGGCGAGAGTTGAGTGCTTTGCTCTGCAGCGCCAGCTCTGATGTTTTTTACGATATGTACTACCAATCATAGTGAGATCAGAAGGAGAATCGCGGTGAGAAAGCACACTATTGGAACGTTGTCGGCCATCGCCGCGGCGCTCTTGCTTGCGGGCGGAGCGGCCGTTGCTGAGGAACTTACGCCGGTAGGCGCCGAACGCGCGGCCAGCAAGGACGGGTTGGTGCCGGCGTTTGCCGGGAGGCAAGCCACGCCGGCAGGTTGGGAGTGGGGCAAGATGCGCGGCGACTTCTGGAAACATCGGGACGAGAAGCCGCTCTATTCGATCGACGCGGCAAACGTCGACAAGTACGCGGACAAGCTCTCCCCGGGCGAGATCCAGTTGATCAAACAGCAGAAGGGTTATCGGATGGACGTCTATCCGTCCCACCGCGAATGTCAGTTGCCGGAATTCGCCGAGCAAAATTCCACGGCCAATCTCACCACCGCGAAACTGGCTTCGAATGGCGAGACAGTACAAGCGGCGACCCTCCCCGGAGTGGCATTTCCGCAGCCAAAGAGTGGCGCCGAAGCGATCCTCAACTATGAGACACGGTACCGCGGCGAGGGGGTCGAGTGGTCCCCGGTTGTCACGGCGATTTCGCCGCGTCCCGGCAGCAGTGACTGGATCGACGCAGTGGGTCCCCAAACCTTTTATTTTCCAGCGGGCAAGGAAGGCAAGACGTCTCCGCAGGACGTCGATCAGTTCAATCTGGGTGCCTATTTCTCCGTCAACTCACCCGCGGCACTAGCTGGACAGGCCTTCGTACAGCGCCAGTTCTTCGATAAGGATTCCGAGACGTACTACTATTTTCCGGGTCAGCGCCGTGTGAGACGCATGCCCGCTTATACGCACGATGCGCCGTTGATCGGCTTCGAAAACCAGTACCTAATCGATGAATCGAACATGTTCAACGGGTCTATCGACCGTTTCAACTGGAAGCTGGTGGGCAAGCGCGAAATGATCGTCCCGTACAACAACTTCGGTATGTACAGCTTCAAGACGAAGCTGCACGACGTTGCGACTCCCGAAGGGATCGCAGCTGATCACCGTCGCTATGAGGTCCACCGTGTCTGGGTCGTCGAGGCCACGCTCAAGCCTACGGCACGCCACGTCGCATCGAAGAAAGTCTTCTATCTGGATGAAGACAGCTGGCTCGCGCTGGTCGGCGAAGACTACGACGCGCAGGGCAAGCTCTGGAAGGTACGCGAAAGCTACCCCATCCCAGTGTGGGAGTTGGGCGGGGCCTGCGACAACGAGCCCTTCGTGCAATACGACCTGATCAACGGTCGCTACGTGCTGGATGCTTCGTCCATCGGGCAGGGAAAGGACATTCACTGGTATGAGCACGTCGACAATCCGCGATTCAAGGCTGACTTCTATACAGCGGAATCGTTGCGCTCGGCGAGCGAGCGCTGAAACCCGACGTCGGCACAAAGGGCCCGGCGCACGTCACACGCGTGCGCCGGCAGGGAGGAGGACGGTGGGGCAGACCATGACAACGAAGATAATCGGCAGGTATGTTGCGATATCGCTGGCCATATTCGGCACGGCAGCATCAAGTGCGTACGGTTACGATTTCACGACCGGGATAAACGATCTCACCGGCTCTTGGGTGACCAATCTGACGGCGGGAGCGGGGATCCGGACCAAGAACCCAAGTTGCTCGCTGACTGGCGACCCTAATTCCGCAGGTTGCGGGGCGGCGGCGAACACAAATCAATGGGGTTTCGGCGATAACGGCGACCTGAATTATCGCAAAGGGCAGGCATACAGCGCCTACGCCAGCGCGACGAGCGAGCTCTTGTTGAAGATGCCAAGCGAAGGGCTTAAGTTCATGATCCGCGGCACCGGCATGTACGACTTCCTTGCGAAAGATACGGCAAGAACGCCATTGTCGAGCACCGCGTCGGCGCAGGTCGTCTACGATGCGCAACTGCTTGATCTATGGGCCCAAAAGGATTTCACGATTGCCGGGAATTCTGCGCACGTGCGACTCGGCAACCAGGTGATTAACTGGGGCGAGAGCATGTACGCAATGGGCGGGATCAACGCGACGAATTCGCTCGACATCCAGAAGCTGCTCGTGCCGGGTTCGCAGCTCAAGCAGGCGCTCCTTCCTGCACCGATGGTGAGCTTCGCCGCCGATCTTTCGCATGGTTTCAGCACCGAGGAATACTACCAGTTTCAGTGGAACGGAAACCGCTATCCGCCAGTCGGATCGTACTGGTCGACAACGAACAGCCTCGGGCGTGGCACGCAGCCGCTCACCATCAGCACGAACAACTTGAATGTAGCCGGTCCAAGTGCGGGCACGATCGCCGGACCGAACAGTGGCAACCAGAATGTCCTCGACGGAATCAACACGGGCCTCGTGAACGGCACGTATGCTGGCCCCCCTTTCAACGATATCGGGCTCCCCGTTTCATGGCAGTCGCCATCGAAGTACAAACCACAGTTCGGTTTCAAGCTTAACTTTTCACCGCGCTCCTTCGGTGCGAACTTCGCGTTTTACTACGTCAACTACACGGACAAGTCGCCGGTGCTTTCATCGTTGGCCAATGGGACCGAGCAGTGGTCGTATCTTCAGAACCGCCAGCTCTTCGGCTTGAGCGCGAATTTCGGGCTGGGCGACTGGGCTATTGGCACCGAGCTGTCATATCGGCCACATGATGCCGTGGCGCTGTCGAGCTGCTATGGCGCGGGCGGCCCGCCCGACCTGAACACGAACGGCGTGGCGGGCGTCAATTGTCAGCAGTGGGCCGACATGAAGCGGTTCCAGTTCGACATCAACGGCATCCTGGCCCTGACGCGCAGCGAGTATCCGTTTCTCAAGTTGATCGGTGCGGATTCCGCGACGTTGACTGCAGAGCTGACCTGGGTCTACTACCCGGGTCTTAGCTCGCAGGGCGTCACCCGTACGGTCGACGGACAAGTGGTTACGCAGGTGCCGCAGGCGGGCTATTTTCCCTGGCTGAACAACACCTCGAATTTTGGCTATCCGATCGGGATGGCGCAGGGCACATCGAGCTCAGTAGGCGCGACCATCGATTTCAACTGGACCTACGACGGCACGCTGATCCGCGGCTGGCAGGTGACGCCAGGCGTCACGTTCGCCACCGGACTCTACGGCTATACGCCGACGCTCAGCGCGAACTACCTGCAGGGCGCGAAGTCGCTGAACCTTTATGTGCTTTTCAACCAAAACCCGGCCACGTGGCAGGCGGGCATCAACTACACGTTGTTCTGGGGCGGACACAACACCGGGGGTCAGCCGTATGCAGACCGCAACTTTGTAGGGATGTTCGTGACACGGAACTTCTGATGGCTCGATGCCGTGGGTCGTTGATTCAACTTAGGGATCAAAGCTGTGCTAAATCGCCTGGTTAAAACGTTGGAAAGAGTGTGCTTCGGACACCGAGCAGCGGTGCTTGTGACGGTCGGGGTGTTTACGGTCGCCATGGCCGTGTTCGCCGTGCAACTGCGCATGGACGCGGGGTTCGAGAAGCAGATGCCGATCGGTCACGAGTACATCCGGACGTTCCAGAAATATCGCTCCGACCTGCTCGGTGCGAACCGGATAACCTTCGTCGTACGAGCTCGCCACGGCTCCATCTGGACGAAGGAGGGGCTCACCCGTCTGTATAGAGTGACTCAGGCGGTGACGTATCTACCGAACGTGGATCGGATCGGCGTGCAGTCGCTCTGGACGCCGAACGCATACGTGAACGAGATCACTGATGAAGGTTTTCGCGCCGAGCCGATCATCTCAGGCACCGTCACGCCTGAGCAACTGACGCCCGAGCTTGTCACCGCGATTCGGCATGCGACCACCCAGGGCGGCTACGTCGGAACGCTTGTTTCGCATAACGAAGACAGCGCCATGATCACGGCCGAGCTTAACGAGCGCGACCGTAACGGCAAGGTGCTCGACTATGTCAAGTTCAATCACCTGCTCGAGGCGCAGATCCGCAAGCCGTTCGAGGACGCAGGCTATGAGATCCAGATCATCGGATTCGCGAAACAAATTGGCGATATCGCCGATGGCGCCACGGCCGTGCTCGGTTTCTGCGGCATCGCACTACTGTTGACTGCGCTCGCGGTCTACTGGTACTGCCATTCGATTCGCTTCACGGTGCTGCTGATCGCCTGTTCCCTCACGTCACTGGTCTGGCAGTTCGGCACGCTTAAGCTGCTGGGATTCGGCCTCGATCCGCTCGCCGTGCTGGTGCCTTTCCTGGTTTTCGCGATTGGCGTGTCGCACGGCGTGCAGCAGGTCAACTTCATCGTGCGTGAGATCGCGCATGGCAACAATTCGTTTGATGCGGCGCGCCATAGCTTCAGCGGTTTGCTGATTCCGGGTGTGCTGGCCCTCGTCACCGCATTCGTGTCTTTCATCACGCTGCTGTTGATTCCGATTCCCATGGTGCGCGAGCTGGCTATTACTGCGTCGCTCGGCGTCGGCTACAAAATCGTGACGAACCTCGTGTTGCTGCCCGTCGCCGCTTCGTGCTTTCACTTCACAAAGAGCTATGCGGACAGCGCACTCAAACGCAGCGAGCGGCGCTCGTCATGGTTGCGTGGACTCGCGCGCATCGCCCAGCCGCGCTATGCAGGCGTGACCGTGGCGCTGACGCTCGTGGTTTTCGCTCTCGCTGCCTGGCAAAGCCGCGACCGCGTGATCGGTACGCTTCAGCCGGGTGCGCCCGAACTGCGTGCGGATGCGCGCTTCAACCAAGATGCGACGTCGATCGCGGCGAACTACGACATTGGTCTCGACTGGCTCACGCTCGCAATCGAGTCGGGAGGCAAGGCATGCGACAACCCTGTTGTCGGACTCTACGAAGACGATCTGACGAGCACGCTGCGTGACGAGCCCGGCGTGGTGTCAGTGCAGTCATACGCCGGGATGCTGCGCCGCTACAACCAGGGCTATAACGAAGACTATCCGAAGATGAACGTTGTGCCGATCGACCCCGAAAACTACGGCGCGGTTTCGGTGGATGCCGGCCGAGTGAAGGGCTTCATGAAGGCCAATTGTGGCATGACAGCGGTCCATCTTTTTCTCACCGATCACAAGGCCACGACGATTAGCCGAATTCTCGACGACGTGAAGCAATACCGCGCATCGCACGTATTTCCGGGTATCAATGTACGGCTTGCGGCGGGAAACGCGGGCGTGCTAGCGGCCATCAACGAAGAGGTGGAGAAGAGCGAGTTGCCGATGATGCTCTATGTCTACGCTGCCATCCTGATTTTGGTGTTCCTCGCCTACCGTGACTGGCGTGCAATGCTCGCGTGCTGTTTGCCGCTCACGGTCGCAACTTTCATTGGTTATTGGTTCATGAAGGAGTTGCAAATCGGGCTGACGGTGGCGACGCTTCCGGTCATGGTACTGGCCGTGGGTATTGGCGTGGACTATGCGTTCTATATCTACAACCGCTTGCAGGTGCATCTAGCGGGTGGCCAGAACATTGTGAAGGCGGTGCAGCACGCGATGCTCGAGGTCGGCGTAGCGACGATCTTCACGGCGATCACATTGGCCATCGGTGTGGCGACGTGGAGCTTCTCAGCACTGAAATTTCAGGCGGACATGGGCAAGCTGCTGGCGTTCATGTTCCTTGTGAACCTGCTGATGGCGATGACCGCGCTGCCGGCGTTGGCGTCGGTCCTGGAGCGCTGGTTTCCGCGCCGCAAGCCGGCGCGCGCGCCGGGGCTTTTCAGCCACTGACTGGAGACCAATCATGATCAAGATGTTTGTTGCCGGCGCGGCCTTGTGTGCGAGCGTCGCGGCCTTCGCTCAAGCACAGGGAGCGGTCGCGGACTGGGCGGCCAAACCCGCGCATGCCTGGACAGCGCCGAGGCACATGATGTTGATGGACGCGGCGCGCGCCGGATCGCGCATCGTTGCCGTAGGGGAGCACGGCGTAGTCGTGATGTCAGATGACGAGGGGAAAACGTGGCGTCAGTCTAACCATGTTCCGGTTTCTGCAACCCTTTCCGCGGTCACTTTTGCCGACGCGCAGCACGGCTGGACGGTCGGACAGTGGGGCGTGATTCTCGCGACGAGCGACGGCGGCGAGACATGGCAAAAGCAGCGGATAGACCTCTCAGTTGACCAGCCGTTGTTCTCCGTGCTCTTTACTACTGCTCGGGACGGAATCGCGGTGGGCCTATGGTCACTCATGCTCGTCACCCATGATGGTGGCAAGTCGTGGACGAAAGTGAGTGTGCCGAAACCACCGGGTAGTGGTCGTGCCGACCGCAACCTTTACCACGTCTTTTCTGATCGTCACGGTGTGCTTTACATCGACTCTGAGCAGGGAATGGTGCTGAAGTCCACGGATGGCGGGGCGAACTGGAATTATCAGGCGACGGGCGGCAAAGGGACGCTGTGGACGGGCGTGGCGCTGCCCGACGGCCGGATCATCGTAGGCGGTTTGCTGGGCGGCCTGTACCAGAGCAGCGACGATGGGGCGACATGGACGGCGCTGAACGCGGGCACGAAGAGTTCGATCACCGATCTTTTGACGACCGGGAATGGACTGATGGGCGTCGGGCTCGATGGCCTTGTTTTCCGGCAACGCGAGGGCAGTACTTCGTTCGAGGTTCAACAGCGCGCGGATCGTGCGTCCCTCACGGCCGCGGTGATCGATCGCACCGGCAAGCCGTTGCTGTTTTCGCAGGACGGTGTGCTGGTGGGGCCTTGAGCATGCTGCATTTCCTGCCGCATGTGTATATCGCAGTACTGCATATAATTGAAACAGGAGTGGCGCGATGGAAGTCGAGACGGAACCGAAAATGATTCGCAGGCCGCCCGCGCGGAGCCGGCGCCGGTTCCTCCACCTTGCCGCAGCAGGTGCTGCGACGCTGGCTGCCGATGGAGTGTCACTCGCGCAAAGTGCGGTTACGAAGCCCGCGAGAGACCGTGAGGTATTGGACGTCGCGATCATCGGCGCGGGTCTCGCAGGATTGACCGCGGGCCGTGACCTCCAGCTGGCTGGATGCGATTCGTTTGCCGTGCTTGAGGCACGCGATCGCGTCGGTGGACGAACCTATAACCATGACCTCGGCCACGGCGTCGTTTCCGAAGCCGGAGGGCAGTGGATCGGTCCCGGTCAGACCGCGATCTTCGATCTGGCGCGTCAGCTCGAGATCGACACATTTCCGAGCTGGTACGCAGGCAGGACCGTCGTGATGGCGCAGGACACTATTGTGGCCCAAGATTTTCATGGCGGCACCGGGGGTGACGACACGATCGGCAACCGGCTTGCCGAACTGTCGCGGGGCGTGCCATCCCGCGCGCCATGGAAGGCACCCAATCTGGCGGAATTGGATAGGCTCTCTTACGGCGAGTGGCTTTCGCAGCAGGGCGTGAAATACGAGGACGGCTACTTTCTCGCGCTAGCCGCGAAGCTGACGACGGGCGGTGCGCCGGCGCAGCTGGGTCTGCTGCACTACTTGTCGATGATCAACAGCGCTAGCTGCAACTATACGCAACTCGAAGCATTCAAGGGCGGGGCGCAGGAAACGCGCATCGTCGGCGGCTCACAGCGTCTGAGCATCAAGATGGCTGAGCAGCTCGGCGACAAGGTCAGGCTTTCCTCGCCGGTGCGCAAGATCACTGGCTGGGATCGCGAAGTCGTCGAGCTGCTCACCGATCAAGGCTCGATTAAGGCGAGTCGCGTCATCGTTGCGATGAATCCGGCGCTGTGCAATCAGGTCGTGTTCGATCCGCCGTTGCCCAGCGGGCGGGCTCAACTCCAGGAGCATTGGCCCACAAACGCCCCTATGCGCAAAACTGTCCACGTCTACGACAAGCCGTTCTGGCGCGACGCCGGCTACTGCGGAACGATCTTCCAGGTCGGCGGCCCCGTTTTCATGACGTACGACAACTCGCCTCCCGACGCATCGCTCGGCGTGATCGCCGCATTCGTCGCGCCGGGGATGCTGCCTGAAAACCCCGAAATGGCCGAGCAGACGCTGTCGGCGACATATGCCAAGGCATTCGGAGCGCGCGCGCTGCATCCGACACAGTTCCATGACTACGACTGGGGCCGGGTCGATCCGTGGACCCTGCATTGCATCAATCCCATGCCACCGGGCTTCTGGACGAAGTGGGGCAAATATCTGCACCCCGAAGTGGGGCGCCTGATCTGGTCGGGGACCGAAACTGCCGACCTCTGGGCGGGTGCGATGGACGGTGCCGTGCGTTCGGGCCACCGCGCTGCCTTGCAGGCGCTGGCCGCTTTCACTCGACGCGCCGGGGTGGCCTGAATGAAACGGGCATGGATCGTAAGCGGAGTCGTCGGGCTGGCCGCTGTGCTGGGCGTCGGAGTGCTTTACGGGCGCGAGTACCTGGACGGTCTGCATT
The DNA here is from genome assembly GCF_001544755.2 of Caballeronia catudaia. GTDB lineage: Bacteria > Pseudomonadota > Gammaproteobacteria > Burkholderiales > Burkholderiaceae > Caballeronia > Caballeronia catudaia. The sequence continues at coordinate 42,062 of NZ_FCOF02000022.1, forward strand.
TTGAAAAAGCGATGAGCGAGATCGACAGGTTGCAAGTGGCCAACGGTGGCTCCTGGCCGCAACCACAGGAGACGTGCTATTTCTGCCACGGTGCGCAGGGACAGTCCGTCAACGCCTGGTACCCGTCGCTGGCGGGACAGCCACAGGACTATCTCATCGCCCAATTGCGCGCGTTCGCCGACGGGCAACGGCCCAATGCTTATATGGGGCCGATTTCGAGGGACCTTACCGACGAGCAGATCGCATCCTTGGGTGCCTTCTTTGCGAGGCAGACGCCGGTCCAAAGCGCACCGGCGCGCAAACAGGCGGGGCTAGAAAAGCGCGGCATGGCACTCGTGGCGGAAAAAAGTTGCCAAGCGTGCCACGGAGCGGCGTTCATGGGTAAAAACCAGGTTCCGCGTCTGGCGGGACAGGGCGAAACCTATCTCGCGAGACAGCTTGCGGCATTCAAAACAGGCGAGCGTCACGACCCGAGCGGCGCAATGAATGGGCTGGCGGCCACGCTGTCGGACGAAGACGTAAAGGCGGTGGCCAACTATCTTGCCAGTCTGACGCTGGTCGGCAGCACCGCAGGCACGGGCACAAAATAGCGGCCCGCGTACCGAAGAGAGGTTTGAGGGACGGGAAATACCTGTCTTTTTTTAACTCATAATGTTTGTACATGATGCCTATGTTGGTCACAATGTTCTATAAAATGAACATGCATCATTGCTGCATTACCTGATAGCGGAGTTCGTCACCGCCGCCGGCATCCGCCGCGTTTGAAAGACGCACCGTTGGACCCAATCATCTTTTAGGAGACGAGCATGGCAAAGCATCCCGTGGTTGTATATGGCGCAAGTGGTTATACCGGCATGTTGATCATGGACTGGCTGATCGACCAGGACATTCCCTTTACCGCCGTGGCGCGCAACGCAAAGCGCACGCAGGAAATGATGGCGCAGCGGGTCGTGCGCCTCGAATCTGCGAACTACGAAATCATCGAGGTCGAACACACCGTCGATTCGCTCGTGAATGCTTTTCGCGGCGCGAAGGTCGTGTGCACCACCGTCGGGCCGTTCTTCGACTTCGGCCTGGCTACGGTGGAGGCGGCACTCAAGGCCGGTTGTCACTACCTGGACACCACCGGCGAGCAACATTTCATCCGCCAGGCGCGCGAGCAGTTTGGCGAGCTCTACCGTCAGGCCGGGCTGCTGTTGTCGCCGTCGAACGCGTACATGTACACCTTCGCGGAAATCGCGGCGGAGCTGGCGCTCGAGACGCCGGGTGTCGATGCGCTGGAGACGGCGACCTTAACGCGCGGCCCGCGCGGCGCCGGCGCCGGTGTGAGCGTGGGCTCCACGGCGACCATCTTCGGAGGCTATCGCCAGGAGTCGTGCTATCTGTGGGAAAAGAAGCTGGTGCCGCACGACAAGCACGCTTCGTTCAATGTTGCCTCCCCCGATTTTCTGCAGCCGGTGTTCGCGTTGCCGTGGGGCGGCACGTCGCTGCCGGTGTATTTCGAGCAGGATCCCCGTGTGCGTAGCTGTATCTCGTGCGTGGGCTTCTACGACAACAACGCGATGCAGATGGTGCATGGTCTCAGTCAGAAGTGGGATGCGGAATACGCGCACCTGCCGCGCGAGCAGCAGGATGCGGTGCTCAAGCAGCTTGTCGATTCCGTGACACCGTCGATGCCGCCGCGCGAGCGCACGTCGCTTCATCGCACGGTCGACTTCGCGATCGGCCGCGGTCAGCTTGCGGCGGTTCGGGCGACCGTGCACGGCATCACGCCGTATATCGCTACGGGAGCCATCCATGCTTCCGGCATCGCGAAGCTTCTCGACGGCGACACCGCGAAGGTTGGCTTCGCATCCGGCTCGAAGGCATTCGGCCATCGCTATCTGCTCGGGTTCCTCGAGCAGCGCGGACTCGCGCGCGCGACCGTCGCGCAGCTGTAACGGGCGCGAGCACGGAATCTCCGAACAGATTCAGGGAAATATCGGACATGGCAATCATTGACTTTTTCGATCGCGGTTGGCGTATTAATCCCAACGGCATCGCTTACATTCAGGACGAGCGAAGCTATTCGTTCAGTGAAGTTCACGCGCTGTCGTGCCGTATCGCCAACGGACTGCTCGCGGCAGGCTTCGAAAAGGAAGCGAAGGCGGCGGTCTGGGCCGATAACGACGTCACGGCATGGACCTGCACGCTCGGGCTGTGGCGCGCAGGCGTGGTGTGGATCCCGGTCAACGGGCGCAACGCGCCGCAGGAGAACCAGTACCTCCTCGAGGCCTTCGATTGCGAAGCGCTGTTTTTTCACCAGGCATTCGCACCGACGATCGAGGCGCTGCGTCCCAGCCTGCCCAAAGTGAGGCTCTGGATCTGTATCGATGCTGATCTGCCGTGGGCGCCGTCGCTCGAGAAATGGAGCGCGGCGCAACCTGCGACCGAGCCGAGCGTCGATTACGACATGGACGACATCGTGACGCTTTCTGCCACGGGCGGGACGACGGGTTTGCCGAAGGGCGTGATGAACACGCATCGCGCGTTTCAGACCTACTTCGCGCAGTTCATGATGGCGTTTCCGTACGGCGTGGAGCGTCCGGTGAATCTTGCGGCGGCGCCTATGACCCATACCGCCGGAATGCTCTCGCTGCCGTGTACCGCCCGCGGCGGCACGGTGGTCGTGCTGCCCAAGCCGGAGCCGGCGCTGCTGCTCGCGGCGATCGCGAACCATCGGGTGACGGAGTTCTTCCTGCCGCCGACGGTGATCTACCGACTGCTCGATATTCCCGGTATCGAGAACCAGGACTTCTCCTCGCTCAGATGCTTTTTGTATGGAGCGGCACCCATGTCGGTGGAAAAGCTCAAACGCGCGATCGAGGTGTTCGGTCCGGTGATGGCGGGCGGATACGGCCAGACTGAAGCCCCGGCGTCGATCTCCTATCTCACGCCGGCCGAGCACTTCGTGGATGGTGCGCTTGCTCCGGAAAGCCGGCTTTCGTCGGTGGGCAGACCCAATCCGCTGATTCGTGTCGAAATCATGAGCGATCGTGGCGAGACCCTGCCCCGGGGCGAAACCGGCGAAATCTGCGTTCGTGGCGACCTCGTGATGAAGGGCTACTTCAAGGCGCCCGACAAGACCGCCGAAACGATCGTGAACGGCTGGTTGCGCACGGGCGACGTCGGTCATATGGATGACGAAGGATATCTGCACATCACCGACCGCAAGAAGGACATGATCATCAGCGGCGGCTTCAATGTCTATCCGAGCGAAGTCGAGCAGGTGATCTGGGCGCACCCGGCGGTACAGGACTGCGCGGTGATCGGGGTGCCCGACGAAAAGTGGGGCGAGGCGGTGAAGGCGGTGGTGGAGCTTTACGCTGGTCAGAGCGTCAGTGCTGAAGAACTCGTGGCGTTATGCAAGGAGAAACTCGGCTCGGTGAAATCACCGAAGAGTGTGGACTTCATTGCGGCACTGCCGCGCAGCACCGCCGGCAAGGTGCTGAAGAAAGACCTCCGCGAGCAATACTGGCAAGGACAAGCCCGCCGGATCTGAGTCAGCCACGTTGAGAGAAAACACCATGAGCGACATTTACATCGCCGGCATTGCGATGACCGTGTTTGGCCGGCATTTCGAGCGCAGCATCGACGATCTCGCGGGCGAAGCGCTACGCGGCGCATTGAAGGATGCGGGTTGCGATGCGGGAGCGATCGGCGCGGCTTTCTATGCCGGAATCACCAACGGGCCGCTGCAGGGCCAGCTGTCGATTCCGGGGCAGATCGTGTTCAGCAAGATCGGAATTGAGGGTATCCCCGTCTATAACGTCGAAAACGCCTGCGCATCGGGGAGCACCGCGGTGCATCTCGCGGCCCAGGCGCTTCGGTCGGGTGCCTGCGATGTAGCTCTCGCGCTCGGCGCAGAGAAGATGAACGTCCCGGACAAGGCGAAATCATTCGCCTTGTTCGAGGCGGGCTGGGACGTGTCGCGCGTCGACGAGAACTTCGCCAATCTGATGAGGCTCGGCGAAGGCATCGAACCGCCGCCTGGGTCGGAGTCCGACCGGCCGTATAGCCGCTTCATGTCGGTCTATGCCGCGCTGTGCAGGTATCACATGAAGACTTACGGGACCACGCAACGGCAGATTGCTGCAATTTCGTCGAAAAACCACCTGCATTCGGTGCACAACCCATACTCGCAGTTTCGCCAGCCATTCACAATCGACGAGGTGCTCGCAGCACCGCCGATCACGTATCCGATCACGCTGCCCATGTGTGCGCCGGTTTCGGACGGCGCGGCGGCGGCGATCGTATGTACCGAGGAGGGCTTGCGGCGCATTGGCGCCGACCGTCGCCGATGTGTCAGGATCGCGGCGAGCGTGATCCGCAGCTTCTCGCATCGGCGCATCGATGAGCCACAGAAGAACATCGGCCGCCTCGCGGCGCTTTACGCATACGACCAGGCGGGAATTGGTCCAGAGGACGTGGATATTGCGGAGGTGCACGACGCATCAGCGATGGGCGAAATCATCCAGGCCGAGAATCTCGGGCTGGTGCCATTTGGCGAAGGCGGACCCGCTGCCGAGCGCGGCGAGTTCACGCTCGGCGGCCGCATTCCCATCAACACGTCTGGCGGCCTCGAATCGAAAGGGCACCCGTTGGGTGCGACGGGAGTCGGTCAGCTCTATGAACTGGTAACTCAGCTGCGTGGAGAAGCGGGTTCTCGCCAGGTACCCGGCGCGCGTCACGCGATTCAGGAAAACGGCGGCGGCTTTCAGGGTGTCGAGGAAGCCTCGCTCGCGGTCCACATTCTAAGCAAGACTTGATGGAGCATTTATGAGTGAGACGACGGAAACACAGGCAGAACAGCAAGACGGCTCTCGTTCTGGAGTGAACCGCCGCACGTTCCTCAAGGGTGCGGCGGTGGCAGCCGTAGTGGTGCCGGCAGTGGCGGCTACACAATGCTCGAGCAATGAATCAGGTAGTCCGGTGGAGGAAGCCAGAATGGCTGCTGACATGGAGAAATACCGCGCGCATGGCGGCTGGGTGGAAAGACCAGACGACTTCCAGCCGGAACTCGTAGGCGACGTAAATGCGGATGTGGTCATCGTCGGCGCCGGTTTTGCCGGGCTTTCAGCTGCGCTGGAACTGGTCAAGCATGGAGCGAAAGTGGTCGTGCTTGAGCGCGAATTTGCCGGCTTTGGTGCAAGTGGACGCAACGCGGGCTATCTGGCCGGTGCACTCTCGCTCGAATGCGATCTTTTTCTCAAGAGCATAGGAAAAGAAAAAGGCAAGGAGATCGTCCGCTACTACGAGGACGCCGTCCCCTTCGTGGAAAGCAAACTTAAAGAGTACGAGATTGACTGCGACTACAACCAGACGGGCATCATCCGTGCGGGAATCGATCCCGCACAGGAAGAGAAGGTGCGCGAGGGCATGCGAACCGGCGCCGAGCTGGGCTTTCAGTCGGAGTTTCTCGATCAGGCTGAGATGCGTGCACGTGGCATTCCGCCCGCGTTTTTGTTTGGCAACTACGTGTCGCGCGGCGGCACGCTTCACCCCGGCAAGTATGTGATGGGGCTCAGGCGCGCAGCGCTTCGGGCAGGCGTGAGGATTTTCGAGAATACGCCGCTGCTGTCCTACACGGAAGGGCCTGTCATCAAGGTGCAAACACCGCGCGGAAGTGCAAGCGCACCGGCTATGATGCTGGCCACCAACGCCTATACGCCGCAACTCGGCCTGCTTGCAGACAAAGTCGTACCGTTGCGGGTCTCGGCGATCGAGACTGAGCCGCTCTCCGAGCCTCAGCGCAAGGCCTTAGGCTGGCCACGACGCGAAGGGATCGTGACCGCACACTGGACCATGGAAAGCCATCGCTTGACCGTGAATAACGCGCTCGTGGTCACGACGAAGCGAATCCATTATCCGTACGGCTCCAAAACACCGAACGTGCCCGACTACGAGTCATATCGCGAGCTGCGCACGGCCCTGCATGACCGCTTCCCCTCACTCAAGGGCGTCGCGCTGCGGGCATGCTGGAGCGGCTACATCAGCCTGGCCAATGATGCGTTGCCCGTTGTCGGGGCCATTGGGTCGCATCAGAACATCTTCTACAGTGCCGGATGCTCCGGCCACGGCGTGGCCTCGCAATCGATGGTCGGAAGCATGATTGCAGGGCGGATTCGCGGCACCGACAATCCGCTGCTTTCGGCGCTGGATCACAAGACGCCATCGATGCTGCCTGAGCCCCTGCGATGGTGCGTCATGACGGGGGCGCTGGGTGTGGTGAACGCGCTCGACGAGCGTGTGAACAGCAAGGTGCGCGCTGCGCAGGCGCGAATGTCGTAACCGGCGTTGCGTGACGAGACGCTTGCAGTGGATACGTATCGTCCACGTTTCGAATCTGTCTTGTTGAACGCATAGGGTGAGCGGCGCGATGACCGGAAAAACGAACCGAGGTCAGGATGAGTGCGATCGGACGTTGCGGCGCACGCACTATGCGCACGGAGGTCCGTCCCGATGTACTCGAAGCCACGTGTACCTTTGGCGCAATCGTGACTGCATTACGGCCCCGGCGGGGGCGTCTACCTCACTCGGGAGGGAAAGCGATGACAGTGCGAAAAGAGCCCAGTCCCCGTAAGCGGCGCGCATCGGGCGCAGCATGTTCCATGGGACATCCCGCTGATGGCCTGCGCGCCCAAGGCTTACGTACGCGCAATGCCATCATCCATGCGGCAAGGAAGCTTTTGCTCGAGAGTGGGCCCATGGCGTTCTCGCTGCGCGCCGTTGCTTTGCGTGCGGGAATCAGTGTCAGCAACCTCCAGTATTACTTCCCAACACGCTCTGCCGTCCTGCGGGCGGTCATGCTACCCGCGATCGACACATATTTCGATGCGTTGAAGCGGGCGCTCCAAAGCAATGCTTCGCCGCGTGCGACGCTCGACGCCATTCTCCATCAGTCGGTGCAGGACGCCAAGGACTCAGAGTACATCTCGCTGTGGTGGCATTTCTTTTCGTTTGCGTCTACTGACCCCGAGTGCGCGCAAATGCGCAACGACTGGTACGACACCTTGACAAGTCAAGTTGCTGATCTCATTCATGCCGCAAATCCGGCACGTGGAGCCGCCGAGAGCGCGCACATCGCAGTGCTGCTCATTTCGATGCTCGACGGCGTGACCTTCCATCTGGGCACCGTGCGCAGTAGCCGGGCGTACATGCGAAAGTTCGAGGCGAAGTTGTTCGAGATCGCGCATACCTTGGTTGGGGAAAAGCGATAGACGCGGAGATTGTTTAGGGCCGGCTGGCAGCGTGAACAGGCCATAGAAGAAACATTTGGTCGCGGCCGGATAAAAAGGACAGGGAATACCCGTCTTTTTTTTCCAGGCCGTAATTTGTATAGTGACCTATGTTTGGTATTTATATCTACGATTGAGGTGGCCAGACTGCCAGGCAGTCTGGTCGAGTTGCATCCTGGACAGGAGGAATATCGGAATGATTCGACTACACAAGTCCGTAGGATTGCCGCTGGCTGGATTGACCGGCTTCGAAACCCCGATGGGCGAGGAAGAACGTGCGATCCAGGACACGGTTCACCGTTTCGCACGCGATGTGTTGAAGCCCGTCGGCCGCGAACTCGATCGAATGACGCCGGAGGAAGTGATCGCGCACGGCTCGCCGTACTGGGCCGCCATGATGGAGAGCGCGAAGCTTGGCCTTGATCCGCAGTTGCTCGCGCAGCTTCCGCCGGACATGGCGGTGCGCATCGAATCGCTGATTGGCGAAGAGCTCGGTTGGGGTGATGCAGGGCTTGCTGTTTCGATCGGCGTGGCGCCAGCCCCGCTGATGATGGCGCAATCGGTCGGCAACCAGGAGCTGATCGATATGTGCGCCGGCAAGATTGGTTGTTGGATGAATACCCAGCCTGACCGCGGCACCGATGCCGCGATTCTCTATCGCGACGAGATCAGCGCGATCGGCAAGCAGCCATTGGGTAACCTTACCGCGAAGGTAGTCGCGGATGAAATCGTCATCAACGGTCAAAGTTCCGCATGGATCTCCAACGGCTCGGTCGCTCAGGTGGCGCTCGCGTACATGGCGGCGGATTATGGCGATGGCTTCTATGGAAGCGGGGAACGAAGTGCGTTCACGAACGGAATCGGCATGATTCTTCCGCTTGATTTGCCAGGTGTCTCCCGAGGCAAACCGCTCGACAAGATTGGCCAGCGCTCACTGCCGCAGGGCGAAATCTACTTCGACAACGTGAAGGTGCCCAAGCGCTTCGCGATTGCGCTGCAGGACGATTACCTCGGCAACCTGGCCTCCACATGGTCGTTCGCCGGCACGCACATGTGCCAGGTGTTCGTAGGCGTGGCCCGCGCCGCGTTCGAACTCGCGCTGGGATATTGCCACGAACGCAAACAAGGCGGAGCGCTGTTGATCGACCACCAGATGACGCAATTGCGCGTGGGCGAGATGCTGCGTCGGCTGGAAATGGCGCGTGCGATCGCGCGACGCAGCCTCGCATTCTCACGTCTGTCTCCGAAGAGCCATCCGTACGCAACTGCCCAGGCCAAGGTCAGCGTGACGGAGGAAGCCATGAAGATTACGACTGAGGCGTTCCAGCTCTTCGGCGGTAATGGCACCACCCGCGAGTTCCCGATCGAGAAGCTGTTCCGTGATGTCCGGTCCGCACTGATCGAGGACGGCGAGAATTACCACCTCACGTTGCGTCTTGGCGTGCTCGCAGGAAAGCTTTATCAGAACGGTTGGACGAAAGAGTGAACAACCCGTCGGCGCAAGTTGGCTTCGCGTCGGCTCCAGGGCACCCCCGGTCCAGATATCAGAACGTGGCTGATGAGAGGGCAGTGCCGCTCGCTGCTGTGCTAACGACTGTCGCGGCTTCAGCTCAGGTGCCCGCGACGAGCGCAGGCAGCGCAAGTGGATTAAACGAGGAACAGCAATGAAAGTGTTGGTGGCGGTGAAGTGGGTCGTGGACGCCAATGTGAAGGTCGGCGTCAAGTCCGACGGAACAGGTATCGATATCGCCAATGTGAAGATGTCGATAAACCCATTCGACGAAATTGCCGTGGAAGAGGCGGTGCGTCTTAAGGAAGCCGGCTTGGCCACGGAGATCATCGCGGTGTCGGCGGGGGTGATGCAGGTGCAGGAGACTCTGCGGACGGCACTCGCGATAGGCGCGGATCGCGCGATCCTCATCGAGTCGAATGAGATCCTGCAACCGCTCGCCGTGGCAAAGCTGCTCAAGGCACTCGTCGACAAGGAGCAACCGCAGCTCGTGATCCTCGGTAAGCAGTCCATCGACGACGATTCGAACCAGACCGGCCAGATGCTCGCCGCGATCGCGAACTTGCCGCAAGCGACCTTCGCTTCGAAGATCACCATCGCTGATGGCGAGGCCACGGTCGTACGTGAAGTCGATGGCGGTGCGGAAACGCTGTCGCTCAAACTGCCCGCAGTGGTGACTACCGACCTTCGTTTGAACGAGCCGCGCTACGTCACGCTGCCGAACATCATGAAGGCGAAGAAGAAGCCGCTGGAGACGGTTACGCCCGACGACTTTGGTGTGGACGTCACGCCGCGTCTGCGAACCCTGAAGGTCGCTGAGCCGCCCGCGCGCTCGGCTGGTGTGAAGGTTGCCGACGTGAAGGTACTGGTCGAGAAGCTGAAGACAGAAGCCAAGGTTATCTGAAGGTTAGGGAGCGAGAGAGATGAGGAACCTGGTTATTGCTGAACACGATAACGTGTCGGTTAAAGCTGCAACGCTGAACACGGTCGCCGCTGCACAGAAGATCGGGGGCGACGTGCACGTGCTGATTTTAGGTCACAACGCAAAGGCCGCGGCCGATTCAGCGGCGAAGATCGCCGGCGTTTCGAAGGTGCTGCTAGCCGATGCCCCGCACCTCGAAGTAGGCCTCGCAGAGAACGTTGAAGCGACGGTGCTTTCGATTGCGAGGAACTATTCGCACATTCTAGCGCCGGCCACGGCAGCGGGCAAAAACGTTACGCCGCGGGTTGCTGCAAAGCTTGACGTCGCGCAAATCTCGGAAATCACGGCAGTGAACTCGCCGGACACGTTCGAGCGTCCAGTCTATGCGGGCAATGCGATCGTAACTGTTCAGTCAGTGGATCCGATCAAGGTCATCACGGTGCGGCCCACGGCATTTGATGCAGTTTCCGCACACGGTGGCAATGCCGTCGTGGAAAGGCTCGACGCGTCAGCAGACAGCGGCCTCTCGCAATTCGTTGGCCGTGAAGTCACGAAACTCGACCGTCCGGAGCTGACTAGCGCGAAGATCGTCGTTTCGGGTGGCCGCGGCCTGGGCAGCAGCGAGAGCTTTGCGTCGATTCTGGAGCCGCTCGCGGACAAGCTCAACGCAGCACTCGGCGCCTCGCGTGCGGCAGTGGATGCGGGATATGTGTCAAACGACTACCAAGTCGGCCAGACCGGCAAGATCGTCGCACCGCACCTGTACGTTGCCGTGGGCATCTCGGGTGCGATCCAGCACCTGGCTGGCATGAAGGACTCAAAGGTGATTGTCGCAATCAACAAGGATGAAGAAGCGCCAATTTTCAGCGTGGCCGACTACGGTCTCGTGGGCGATCTTTTCCAGATCGTGCCGGAACTGGTGTCGTCAATGTGAGCGCTAGTCCGGACATGCGTAGTGATGTTCGGGGGGATCCGGGGCCGGCCCTGCTCACGAGCCCGGATCAAGATCTTTCTATGGCGCCGCACTTTGGTGCTTAGCGAGACGTGCGACAGCGGAACGTCGCGAGTCGCCTTGCTTTTCTTCGCCTTAATGATTGGTATACCGACCTATATTTGCCTTATTGGACTATATATGCGGCACTGGAACGGCAGACCCCAGTCTCGCATAAAACTTATCAGTTGTTCTGAATGGACCTTCAAGGATATGCGCAGGACGTTATATCGGCCTGGATATGGTACCTGGAGGCTGAAAGGGGCAGTTTCGGGGAAGCAGACGAGCAGGACCTCATCACGCAGACAGAGGCACTATGGCAAAAAAATTTTCCCCTGACGGCGCGGCAAGCCCAGAGCGTAGGCAATGGCTTAAATATGCCGGTGCCTCGGCTGCCGTTGGCACGCTCACCGTGGGTGCTCGGCAGTCGTTTGCAGCGGTTGCCAAGAACGCTGCAAGCGCGGACGACGTTCTCGACGTCGCCATCATAGGAGCGGGGCTGGCTGGACTAACTGCCGCGCGAGATCTGCGTCAAGCAGGCTGCGAGTCGTTTCTGGTGCTGGAAGCCCGTGATCGTGTGGGGGGGCGAACGCTCAACTACAACATTCCCGGCGGGTACGTTTCGGAAGTTGGCGGCCAATGGATCGGGCCGGGCCAGACAGCCGTCGCAGATCTTGCCCGCGAACTGGGTGTTGGTACCTTCCCGACCTACTACGACGGCAATACGGTCATTCTGGGCGGCGACGGTCGCGTGACTGTCAATCTGAAGGGCACGTTCGGCACCGACGAGGCGATTGGGGCAAAGCTCAGCAGACTCTCGCGCGACGTGCCTTGCGGCACACCGTGGACGTCCTCGAAGGCCGGCGAACTTGACCGGCTCTCGGTTGGTGACTGGCTGCAAAAACAGAATATCAAGCCGGAGGACCAGGTGGCATGGAATGGCAGCATCACCCTTTCGGGCGGCACGGCGCCCGCAAAGATGGGATTACTGCATTTCCTTTCGATGGTCAATTCAGCGAATTGCGATTACTCGCAGCTTGACAGCATCAAGCATAGCGCCCAGGAAACGCGCTTCATTGGTGGCTCGCAAATCCTCAGCATCAAGATGGCCCAGCAACTGGGCGACAAGGTGCGCCTTTCCACTCCAGTGCGCCGAATTGCCGGATGGGACGGCGACGTCGTGACTCTGCATACCGACCGTGGCGAAGTGCGCGCACGAACCGTCGTCATGGCCATCCATCCGGCATTGTGTCATCAGGTCCAGTTCGATCCTCCGTTGCCAGAAAAGCGCGCGGCCCTTCAGCGCGCCTGGCCCGCAAATTCTCCCGCACGGAAGACGGCCATGGTGTATCGCCGCCCGTTCTGGCGCGACAAGGGAATGAACGGAAGCATCTTCCAGTTCAATGGTCCGATCCTCTGGGCCTATGACAACTCCCCGCCCGCAGCAGAGATCGGCGTTATCAATGCATTCGTCGAGAACGCCAAGGTGCCATCGGATCGGGACGCGGCGATCGCTATGCATAAGCAGTTCTACGCCCAGGCATGGGGCAACGAAGCACTGTCTCCCGTCGCCTACCACGATCAAGACTGGGGCCAGGCGGATCGCTGGACCTTAACCTGCGTTTCCGCCATTCCTCCGGGATTTTGGAGTGCACACGGCGAGGCTCTGCGCCCGTCGTGCGGCAGGCTGATCTGGTCGGGGACGGAGACTGCGAATATTTGGGCCGGCTACATGGATGGCGCCGTGCGCTCAGGACATCAGGGCGCGCTTCAGGCCCTGAACGCCCTGCGTCGGGCGTAAGAGGGCGATGATGAAAAAAATCCTATTGATTTGCGTTCCTTTGGCCGTGGTACTGTTGCTGGCCATTTTCGGTTCCGATCTGCTGGGTCTTTATCGGCTTCAGAGCTATATCGCGAACTCGACAACCGCTTACCTGGCCGACGGTGGCGCTTGGCCACATGTAACCGATGTCTGCATGGGGTGCCACGGCGTCAAGGGCAATTCACTCCACCAAGGGTATCCGAGCCTGGCGGGGCAACCAGCACCTTACCTAGAGGCTCAACTCCACGACTTCTCAAGTCAGGCGCGGCGAAATCCGAATATGACGCCTCTCGCGATGACGATGAGCGATGCGCAGATCAAGTCGCTGGCGGCATATTTCGCGGGTGTGCCCCCTGTCGCGAATCGTTACTTCAAGCCGGATGCGCAACTGCGCGAGAAAGGGCTGCATCTGGTAGCCGCTGCCAACTGTGCCGCATGTCATGGTGCTCAATTGATGGGCCACGATCAGTTTCCGCGTCTGGCTGGCCAGGGGTACGACTATCTGCTTGCGCAGTTCGATGACTTTGCTTCGGGCACCCGCAGCGAACCCACAGGCGTGATGAAAAACCTTGCGATGGGTTTTTCGCCCGAAGATCGCAAAGCCGTTGCCACCTATCTGGCAAGCCTTGACCCGAAGAAAGATTGACCAATCAGATACAACCGGAATTGGGAGTAAGCGATGGACCTCAGATCTTTAGTTCTTATGCTTTCTAGTGCTTTGCTGGCGGTGAGCTCATTCTTTTATGGCTGGAAGTTCGTCAAGAAAAAAAACTATCTTCTTGGGCTGGAGATGTGGATCGTCGGCACCTCGGCGACGAACGCTATCGTATTCTTTGCCACGGGCAATGCAGTTTCCTATGAGATAGCGCACTTCTTCGACGCGTTCTCTCGAGGGTTCGGCATGCCCATCATCGCCGTCGCCGGCTTATTGGCGATTACGCACGGCTACAAGCCGTCAATTCGGCAGGACGTCGCGGCGTTTGCCGCTTCGTTTGTGCTCACATTCGTTTTAGTGGGAGTAGATTTTATTTCCGGGTTTTTGCCTTACTACTATCTTGCGATGTGGATCGGCCTGTCGATCTATCTCGCTTATTTCGTCAAACGATTGCTAAACGTGGGCGCCATGCTTGAGGCGCTGGGCGTCGTTGTGTCGCTAGTGGCCTCGCTCGCGATTGCAGGTATCTACGATTTCTACAAAATCCCCGGCGAGGAAACCAACCTCGTGCTCAATTTTTTCACGTTGGCGCTGTGTACATGGGCCTATTTCATGCCGGCCATCTACTACGGCTATTGCGCCCTGGAGCGTGCTCAAAGCGGGAGCCTGATGGCGAAGAGTCTCGCTCCTTACCGCAACTAAGCGAAGACGACGCTATTGTTACGTTCCGCGCGACTGGAAGTCTATTTTTGGAGTGCTGAGCGTTCTTCATGGAGATTATGATGAATCAACCCTCGCGCAAGGTAATGCGCTTCACGGCTTGGAGCGCGATCATCGGTGGCGTTCTGGCGTACGCGAATGCCGGATTGTCTTTTGCAGTAACAGGTCCAGATGCGGATATGGTGCTGCACGGCGCATCGATGCTCGCCTTGCCACCGGATACTCGCGAGCTGTTTCGCTGGTGCATGGTTGCCGACACACTCGGGTTCTATCTGCCCTTCGTCGTCATTGGCGGCTACTTTGTGCACGCATTTCAAGAAGAACTGGGCGCGCTGGCCAGTATGGTTGCGATGGCTGTCGCGTTGTATGTCATGGTGGGCTTGACCGGTGCTGTCATGCAGTTTGCAACCCTTCACCCTCTGGCGCATCTCTACGCGGGCGGCGACGACGCTACGAGAAATGCCGCGGCGGCAGTATGGACTGCGGTCGCCAATGGGACACAAAACGGCCTCTGGTGGATTGAGGGTCCGCTCGTATTCTTCTGGACGCTGATCGCCGCCGACGTGCTCAAAAAGGCAGGTTGGAAAGGGTCGTTTCTGCTAAAGATCGTCGGCTGGGCCTTCGCGGTCTTCTTCCTGTTCGGCTTTTTTCCAGACCTCGAGGCGCTGTCGAACTACAGCGAGATGGTGGTCGTGCTCGTTCTGCCGCTGTGGATGTTGTTGTTTGGCGGTCAGCTGCTGCGCCGCGCACGAACGTTGCCGAATCGCTTTCAAGGCGCTGGCGCAACTAATAAGGCGACTCTCTCACGTCGTCTCTCAACAAAGGATCAAATATGACTACCCTGATCGTGACCTACCTGAACGCAGAAGGTGCGACGTTCGACCGCGAGTATTACCTTTCGACCCATGCTCCGCTTGTCCGCTCGGCGTGGAGTGAGTTCGGTCTTCAATCGGCCGAGGTCCTGTTTCCGTCGTCCGATCCACAACCCTTCGCATGCTTGGCAATACTGCGCTTCAGCGATCAGGCCGGCATCAATATGGCTCTTTCCTCCGCCAAAGCCGCCGAGGTGATTGGCGACGTGAAGAACTTCACCAATATCGCGCCGTCGATTTTCTGCGCGGACGATTGATCATCGCGCCGCTGGCCTGACTCCGCCATTACCGCCGCGCCTGCATCGCACCACCTCGCTTACTTCGTTGGAGATCCACGCGTGCAACCCCATCCAGCAAGGAGAAGTCTCAGTGAGACAGAGGTTCAAGCTCCTTGCGATGATCGATACCAATGTGAACAATCAACTTTCCCTATGACATTACTGATTGGCATTCCTTCGGAAGTAACCACTGGAGAACGGCGCGTCGCGACCGTACCGGAGGTAGTCGAGAAATTGCTCAAGCTGGGGTTTCGGGTGGCTGTGCAAAGCGGTGCCGGCGCCGCCGCAAATTTTGACGATGACGCCTACCGTGCGGCCGGTGCCGAGGTCGTGGCTTCGGCCGCCGAATTGTGGGCTCGCAGCGATATCGTTTTCAAGGTGCGCGCCCCGAGCAGCGAGGAAGTGGCGCTGATGCGCGAGGGCGGCATGTTGATCGGCTTTGTCTGGCCGGCTCAGAACCCCGAATTGATGCAACAACTGGCCGCGAAACGGGCTACCGTACTAGCCATCGACTCGCTGCCGCGCACGCTGTCACGCGCACAGAAGATGGACGCGCTCACCTCGATGGCCGGCATCAGCGGCTACCGTGCAGTGATCGAGGCAGCACATGCTTTCGGCCGCTTCCTGAACGGTCAGGTCACCGCCGCCGGTAAGGTCCCGCCTGCCAAGGTCTTCATCGCTGGCGCTGGCGTAGCAGGCCTGGCTGCAATCGGCACCGCAGCCAGTCTTGGTGCGATCGTGCGCGCCAACGACACGCGCGCCGAGGTGGCCGACCAGGTCAAGTCCCTGGGTGGCGAATTCGTCAAGGTGGACTACGACGAGGAAGGCTCGGGCGGCGGCGGCTACGCGAAGGTCATGAGCGAGGGCTTCCAGCAGGCGCAGCGCGCGATGTACGCGCAGCAGGCCAGGGACGCGGACATCATCATCACCACCGCGCTGATTCCCGGCAGGCCGGCTCCGAAGCTCATCACGGCCGAGATGGTGCAGTCGATGAAGCCGGGCAGCGTGATCGTGGACATGGCAGCGGAGCAAGGCGGCAACTGCGAGCTCACCGTGCCCGGCGAGGCAGCGGTGCGTCACGGCGTGACCATCGTTGGCTATACGGATCTCGCATCGCGTCTGGCGCGGCAGTCGTCCACTCTGTATGGCAACAACCTGCTGCGTGTTGTCGAGGAACTGTGCAAGACCAAGGACGGCACGATCAACGTCGATTTCGACGACGATGCCATCCGCGGCCTTACGGTCATCAAGGAAGGCAACATCACTTGGCCGCCGCCGCCGATCAAGCAGCCGGCCGTCGCCCCCCAGGCTCAGTCGGCCGCGCCCGCGGCGGCCGCGCAAAAAATTAGCAACGGCCACGGCCAGAGCGAGCCGATGTCGGCGAGGTCGCTCGCCGTCGTGTTCGGCATCGGTGCACTGGCGTTCCTGCTGGTGGGGCTGTTTGCGCCGGCCACGTTCCTGTCGCACTTCACGGTGTTCGTACTGGCCTGCTTCATCGGCTACATGGTGATCTGGAATGTCACGCCGTCGCTGCACACGCCGCTGATGAGCGTAACCAATGCGATCTCGTCGATCATCGCCATCGGTGCGCTGGTGCAGGTCGCACCGCCGCTGGGCGAACTGGCCGCAGGCGCAGGCGACCGGCCGTCGGGGCTGATCCTGAGCCTGGCCGTGGGCGCATTGGCACTCACGGCCGTCAACATGTTCGGCGGCTTCGCGGTGACGCGGCGCATGCTGGCGATGTTCCGCAAATAAGGGGACGACAACAATGACTTCCAACCTGACTACCGTCTCCTATATTGGCGCGGCGATTCTCTTCATCCTGAGCCTTGGCGGACTGGCCAATCCCGAAACCGCGCGCCGCGGCAACTTGCTCGGCATGATCGGCATGCTTATCGCGGTGCTGGCCACCGTGCTCGGTCCGCGCGTGTCGGCCGAAGGCATTCCGTACGTTGTCGCTGCGCTGGTCGTCGGTGGCGCGGTCGGCCTGTTCGCCGCGAAGAAGGTGCAGATGACGCAGATGCCCGAACTGGTCGCGCTGATGCACAGCCTGGTGGGCCTGGCGGCCTGCCTGGTGGGCTTCGCCAGCTATATCGACACCTCCGTGCAATTCACCGGCGCTGAGAAGGCGATCCACGAAGTCGAAATTTACGTGGGCATCTTGATCGGTGCGGTGACTTTCGCGGGCTCGGTCATTGCATTCGGCAAGCTGTCGGGCAAGATCGGCGGCAAACCGCTGCTGCTGCCGGCACGGCACTGGCTGAACCTCGCCGCGCTGCTGGTGGTGATCGTGTTCGGCCGTGCGTTTCTGCATGCGGGGACGATTCACGACGGCATGACGCCGCTCTTCGTGATGACGGCGATTTCGCTGTTGTTCGGCGTGCACATGGTGATGGCGATCGGCGGCGCTGACATGCCCGTGGTGGTGTCGATGCTCAACAGCTACTCGGGCTGGGCGGCAGCGGCCACCGGCTTCATGCTCAGCAACGACCTGCTGATCGTGATCGGCGCGCTGGTCGGCTCGTCGGGCGCAATCCTGTCGTACATCATGTGCCGTGCGATGAATCGCAACTTCATCAGCGTGATTGCCGGCGGCTTCGGTACCGGCAGCGGCGTTTCGGCACCAACGGGCGGCGGCACGCAGCCGGCCGGCGAGGTGGTGGCAGTGAGCTCCGCCGAAACCGCCGACCTTCTGCGCGATGCGAAAAGCGTGATCATCGTGCCCGGCTATGGCATGGCCGTGGCGCAGGCCCAGCACACGGTGTACGAACTTACCAGGCTGCTGCGCGAAAAGGGCGTCGACGTGCGGTTCGCGATCCACCCGGTCGCCGGCCGCATGCCGGGCCACATGAATGTGTTATTGGCCGAAGCGAAGGTGCCCTACAACATCGTGATGGAGATGGATGAAATCAACGCCAATTTCCCGGAGGCAGACGTTTCGATGGTCATTGGCGCGAACGACATCGTGAATCCGGCCGCGCAGGAGGACCCCGCTAGCCCGATCGCCGGCATGCCTGTGCTCGAAGTGTGGAAGGCAAAGACGTCGATTGTAATGAAGCGAAGCATGGCTTCCGGCTATGCCGGCGTGGATAACCCGCTCTTCTACAAGGACAACAACCGCATGCTGTTCGGCGACGCGAAGACCATGTTGAGCGAGATTTTCGGCGCGCTGAAAGTCTGAACGCAACGCCTGGGTCCTGCCCATTGCCAATCAACGTTGGCTTACCGACTATAGGTTTTTGCGGGCCTTGGTCGCACACCAACTTCACAAAAAGGAGAGTTTGCATGAGGAAGTCCCGTCGCACTTTTATGATCACCACCGCGGGCGTTGCTTCGGGACTAGCGCTGTCTCGCATTGCCTTTGCTGGTCCAGCCAATGCGTCGGAAACCGATCCAACATCGCTCGCGCTCGGTTATAAGGCCGATGCGGCCACGGTCGACAAGGTTAAGTATGCGAAGTACACAGCGGATCAGGCTTGCCGTAACTGTACGTTTTATCAGGGCAGGCCGAATGACGTGTCCGCTCCGTGTCCGATGTTCGGCGGTAAGCAGGTCGCAGGCAAGGGTTGGTGTAATGCCTATAGCAAAAAGGCCTGATTGCCCAGAGGCTGTATCTACACGATAGACGCGCGGATGCAGCCCATCATTACGTCCCTTGCGCAAAACCGATTGGCGCAAAGACGAGCCGGATTCACTCTAAATGAAGTTGAAGCGGTCGGCGGTCACACGATCGCCGGTGCAATGACGATGAATCTATATCCGGGAGAAAGTAGATAGCGCGTCAGATGCGAGGTAGCGTGAGCTCGAAAATCGAGCCTCCGGCGGCCGACGGGCGGAAGGTCGCGCGGCCCCGATGGGCGAGCGCAATTGCGCGTACCACCGACAGACCCAGTCCCGATCCGCCGAACTGTCTGGAGCGTGACGCGTCGGCGCGCGTGAAAGGCTCGAATACCAGCTTCGCAAATTCGGGCGCAAGGCCGGGGCCGCCATCCTCGACACTCAGCACCAAGGCGGCCGGCGCGAGCCCAAGCGCCACTCGCAATCGACCTGGAATCGCATATCGCCGTGCGTTGTCGAGCAGCGCAAGAAGAGCTTGCCGGATGCGCGCACCATCGCATACGACCATTGCGTCACTGACGTCGAGTTCTATCGTAAAACCTGCCTCATACAGTGCGTCGCTGATGGAATCGACCGCTCGACGTATCTCAATGTCGATGCGTGTCGGTTCGAAATGCATTTCGAGCCGGCCAATGTCCTGAAGCGTGATGATGTGGAGGTCGTCGACGATCCGCGCAAGGCCTTCTACCTGATACAGCAGTCCGCGAATCTGCGCATCATCGGGCTCGAACACGCCATCGCGCATTCCTTGAAGGCGGCCGCGCAAAATCGTCAGTGGTGTGCGCAACTCGTGCGCGATCGCCGCGTTCCAGGCTGTCATGTCAGCCGCCATTTGCTGCAGCCTGATGGCCATCGCATTGAAATCATCGACAAGGAGCGCGGTGTCGCCGAGCGAACGGTCACCGGGAAGCGCGCGTGCTTCGAGGTCGCCTGCTGCGATGCGGCGCGCGCCTTCAGCAAGCGAGTTCAGTGGCGCGAGAATACGGCGGGCCAGGCGAGACGCCATGACGACCGCCACTACGAGGCCGATCAACAGCAACGTGGCGAAAATCAGGAAATCGATCGAATCGGGAATGAGCCAGTCGACGGGCGTCTTGGGAAGCTCAGGAGGCGAGAGCGCGTACAGCCAGCCGTAGATCACGACCGATCCGACAAAGGCGATGAGCATCGTGATAATCGATACCAGGCCCATCGAAAGCACGATCTGACGACTGAGGCGTCCGCGATGTTGAGCTTCATTGCGCTGCGCCTTTTCCATCACGTGCTCGCGAGTCGGTAACCGACGCCCCGTACTACCGTGATGATTTCCGCCGCGCCAGCCTTTTCGAGCTTTTTGCGCAAGTTGCTGACGTGGCTGTCGACCGTGCGTTCGAGCGCGCCACTGCCGGGCATGCAGGCATCGATCAGTTCGCTGCGAGTGAATACCCGCTGCGGCGATCTCGCCATATGGGTAAGCACCCGGAATTCGGTGAGCGTGAGGGCAAGTTGGACCGCGTTTCCGGCTGGAGCTGCACTCGTCCCCGCTTCCCGGATGCTAGCGACGTAGCTTTCCGTGTCGATCTCGAGCCGGCCCACGCGAATGACTGTTTCAGTCCGTGACGCAGCCGTGCGCCGCAGCACCGCACCGACCCTCGCCACGACTTCGACCGGGTTGAACGGCTTCGCGACGTAGTCATCCGCTCCGATGCGCAAGCCCTGCAGCCTGTCGATATCCTGGTCGAGCGCCGTGACAACAACGACCGGAGTGTCGCCGCGACGGCGCAGTTCAGCGAGCACTTCCCAGCCGTCCTTGCCGGGCATTCGAATGTCGAGAAGCACGAGATCCGGCTTCAGTGTCGAATGAACGTCGAGCGCAGTCTGTCCATTGCCGACCCGATATGTGCGATACCCCTCGCGCACGAGATAAGCGTCGAGAATTTCCGCGATTTCGGGTTCGTCTTCGGCGATGAGAATCAGCGCGTTCATGTCGTTACAGGCTTCCGGCAGAAGCGACATCGTGGGACAGCACCGCCGAATACGCAATCAGCTCCATGAAATCTCGATGATATCTCAACACAGCGAACATCCCTTTCCTGTCAGTTCCCAAGGAACGCCGTCATCGTTTCCGCTATCTGCTTCCGATCGTTGTCGATGCATAACATGTGATAGCTGTTCTCTACGATCAGGCATCTTGACGTGGGTATGGCGTCGACCAGAAATGAAGCGGACTTGACCGAGGTCACTTCGTCTTCGCGAGAATTGATCACGAGCGTCGGATGTCTGATGTGTCTCGCGACCCTCCACACCTTGTAGCGCAGTCGATCGACCTGGCGAATACACGCCAGCGGAACCCAGCGATAGTGAAACGCGTCGCCCCGTTGGAACCGGGCCTTGATCAAGGATCGAGTCAACGCGTTCTTGATTCCATAAGGATCTTGCTCGGTGACTCTCATTCTTCGGGCCAGACAAGGAATGAGGTAGAGGAAATACCGGAGTCGCCGATAAAACGGCATCGACCACCCGTCGAGAAAGACCGGTGCTGCGAGCAGGACGAGCTTGCCGTCGCGCGGTCGACGCTCCGCGACGATCAATGCGAGCAGCGCTCCCATGCACATACCGATGAGATGCACCGTTTCATAGGTACGGGCGAGCATGTCATATTCCCGCGTCGCTACGCTTATCCATTGCTCCGCGCGAGCCATGATCAGGTCCTCCGGGCTCGATCCGTGTCCCGGCAACGAAAGCGCGTGCGTATCGATCCCAATCTGGTTCAAAGACTTCCGCAAGATACCAAGATCGTGCACCGTGCCGCCGAGGCCATGAATCAGAAGAGCGACAGTGCGACGTTTTTCGGGTTGTTTCATGATCGTGCCAATTGGTCGGGCGCAACAAGGCTCAGCTCAGGCGCGGTGCCTGGAGGCCTCACGTCGGTCTCGGTCAGGCCACCGCCGAGCGCCTTGTAAAGGGCGACGGCATTGCCGAACTCTGCGCGGCGCAAGTCCAGCAGAACCTGCCTCGATGCATAAAGCTGCCTCTGGGAATCCAGCAGTTCGAGCCGTCCGTCGACGCCGGCGCGATAGCGCAGGCTGGACAGATCAGTGCGACGCTCGGCGCTCGCCACCACCCGGGCCTGAGCCTCGATCTGCCGATGGAAGGTGTCGCGGCCCGCCAGGCCGTCGGCGACTTCGCGGAACGCGATCTGCACAGCCCGTTCGTATCCGGCAACCGCGCTTGTCTTGCGCACTTCAGCGAGTCGGAACTCGGCGCGCAGGCGGCCGCCCTGAAACAGCGGGACTGTGACCTGCGGCGCGAAGGTCCATGCCCGATGGTCGCCGTCGAAAAGGCCGCTCATGGCCGGACTGATGAAACCCAAAGAACTTGTCAATGAGAGCCGTGGAAAGAATGCGGCGCGCGCCGCACCGATATCGGCATTGGCGGCGATCAGGTTCTGTTCCGCCTGCAAAATATCGGGCCGCCGGAACAGAAGGTCGGACGGCAGGCCTGCTGGCAGTCGCGTCATGACCGGTTGCTGCGCCAGCGGGGTCGGCTCCGGCAGATCCTTCGGGAAGTCGGCGCCGATCAGGAGCCACAGTGCATTGCCGGCCTGCTCGACCATGCGTGCGCGCGCCTCCAGATCTGCTTCGGCGCTGGCGACTTGACCTTCGGCGCCGGCCACGTCGACGCTGCTCGCCTGATGGGCGTTCCTGAGCCGGCGCGCGAGGTCGAGTGACTCCCGCCAGTCCGCAAGGGTGTGTTCGGCCAACTCGCGCTGCTCCTGTGCGAGGCGCTCGGCGAAGTACGCGTCGGCCACCGCACCAACGAGCGCGATCTGCGCGGCACGGCGTCCGTCATCGCTTTCGAGGTAACGGGCGAACGCGGCATCCGACAGGGAGCGAACGCGGCCGAACAGATCGATCTCGAACGCGCTGATCCCGACGTTGACGCCGTATTGCTTCTGCGTCATCGCGGCGATGGGCGGATCGGTCTCGGCATTGGGGGCGATGCGCTGGCGTGTGAAACCGCCTGCGGCGTCGGCAGAAGGCAATTGTGCAGCGCGCTGGATGCCATACTGGGCCGCGGCAGCTTCGACGTTCAGCGCGGCGAGCCGCAGATCGCGATTGCTTTCGAGCGCGAGTTCAATGAGACGCTGCAAACGCCGGTCACCGAACATCGTGCGCCAGCCCAGATCGGCTGCGTTCGTGCGCACATCGGGCGCGGCGCCTGTCGTGTATGTCATGGGGACGGGCGCAGCCGGCCTGACGAACGCCGGGGTCAAAGAGCAGGCCGACACGGCCAGCACGACGGGAAGAATGAGGGCTCGCATGACATCAACTCTCTTGTTCTTGACGCACGGCCGCGCATTGACGGCGGGTTGCCCGCCATGCCGCGATGCGTTCCTGGAAGCTCATCACGAAAACAAAGAAGACGGGCACGAAGAAGACAGCGAGGATCGTCGCAGTGACCATGCCGCCGAACACGCCGGTACCGATCGCGTGCTGTGTTTCCGCGCTCACGCCGGTCGCGATCATCAGCGGCACCACGCCGAGGCCGAACGCCAGCGATGTCATCAGGATTGGACGCAGGCGCAGCCGGGCAGCTTCCACGGCGGCGTCCGCCAGCCCCTTGCCCTGTTCGCGCAATTGCTTCGCGAACTCGATGATGAGGATCGCGTTCTTCGCGGACAGGCCGATCACGGTGATCATCCCGACCTTGAAGAACACGTCGTTCGGCAATCCGCGCAGCAGCACCGCGCTGAGCGCGCCGATCAGCCCGAGCGGTATCACTAGCATCACCGACAGCGGAATCGACCAACTCTCGTAGAGCGCGGCCAGCACGAGGAACACGACCACCATCGACAGCGCCATTAGCATCGGAGCCTGCGACGCCGACTGACGCTCCTGCAGTGACTGCCCGGTCCACTCGACCGTGAAGCCCGAGGGCAACTGCGCGGCGAGACGTTCCATCTCGGCCATCGCCGCGCCGCTGGAATGACCCGGCGCGGCGCTGCCCGATATGCGCGCGGCCGGATAGCCCTCGAAGCGCGTCAGTTGCAGTGGCGACTCGGACCAGACGGGACGGATCACTTCCGATAGCGGCACCATGCCGCCGCCGGCATTGCGCACGTACAGCTTCAGTACGTCGTTGATCTGCATGCGCGCGGACGCGTCGGCCTGGATGATGACCTGCTGCATACGTCTGGCATTCGGGAAGTCGTTGACGTAGGTCGAGCCGATCGCTGCCGACAGCGTTTCGCTGATGCTGGTGAAGGACACACCAAGCGCCTCGGCCTTGGGCCGGTCAATCTCCAGGTGGATGCTGGCACCCGCTGGCAGGTTATCGGGGTAGACGCCCGTTACGATGTCACTCTTCGCCGCGAGTTCCAGCAGCTTAGCTTGGGCCGCCTTCAGCGCTTCGTCGCCGTGATTGGCGCGATCCTGCAGACGCAGCGTGAAGCCCGAGCTGGTGCCGAGCTCGTCGATCGCGGGCGGCAGCAGGCTCATCACGGATCCCTCGGTCACCGTAGCCATGGCTTGCTGTGCACGCGCGTTCTCATTGGGCGTCGTCGCGTCGCCGCGCCTGTCCCAGTCCTTGAGCACCGCAAAGTTCAGCGCGGCATTCGGTCCGGAGCCTGAGAAGCCATAGCCGACGATCGAAATGCTCGACTGGATCGCCGGGCGCGACGCGAGATGGCGCTGCAGCGTCCCGACCACATCCTGCGTGCGCTCGGCGGTCGCGTCGGCGGGCAGCAGGAAGCTTGTCATGAAGTAGCCCTGATCCTCGTCTGGCAGAAACGACGACGGCAGCATGCGAAAGCCGATGACGAGTGCGCCGGAAATCGCCGCGAACAGCAGCATCACACGCCCGGTCCGGCCGACGAGCCGGCCGACGCGCGATTCGTACGACCGCGTCATCCGCTCGAAACGACGGTTGAACCAGCCGAAGAAGCCGCGTTTCTCGTGATTGCCGGGCGCGACCGGCTTGAGCATCGTCGCGCACAGAGCGGGCGTCAGCGTCAGCGCGAGGAGCGCCGAGAACAGAATGGAGACTGCCATCGACAGCGTGAACTGCTGGTAGATCACGCCAACCGAGCCGCTTGCCAATGCCATCGGGATGAACACCGCGGTCAGCACCAGTGTGATGCCGACGATCGCGCCGGAGATCTCCTTCATGGCCTTCGACGTTGCGAGCTTCGGCGAGAGACCTTCTTCGGTCATCAGGCGCTCGACGTTCTCTACCACGACGATCGCATCGTCGACGATGATGCCGATCGAGAGCACCATGCCGAACATTGTTAGCACGTTGATGGAGAAGCCTGTCGCCAACATGATCGTGAATGTGCCGAGCATCGCCACGGGCGCGACGATGGCCGGGATCAGCGTGTAGCGCACGTTCTGCAGGAACAGGTACATTACGAGGAACACGAGCACCATCGCTTCGACGAGCGTATGGAGAACCTTCTCGATCGAAATCTGAACGAACGGAGAAGTATCGAACGGGATCGAATAGCTGATACCGGCCGGCATCGCCTTGCCCGCTTCCTTCAGACGCTCGCGCACGGCCGCCGCGGTCTTGACCGCATTGGCGCCGGGCGCGAGCTGCACGCCAGCGAAGGCGGCGGGCTTGCCGTTCTCGCTGCTGACGAAGCTGTACGACTGCGACCCGAGCTCGACCCGCGCGACGTCGCGCAGCACGACCCGGGAGCCATCGGCGTTGGCGCGCAGCACGATCGCGGCAAACTGTTCCGGGGTCGTCAGTTGCCCTTGTGCGGTAAGCGGCACGGTCACCCGCTGACCGGTCAGAGCCGGCGACGCACCGACGCTGCCCGGCGCGATCTGCACGTTCTGCTGGCTGATCGCAGTCGTCAGGTCGTTCATCGACAAGCCATAGCCGATCAGCTTGTTCGGATCGACCCAGATGCGCATCGCCCGTTCGGAACCGAACAACTGTACGCGGCCGACGCCATCGACGCGTCGCAGCTCCTCGACGACGTTGCGCGCCATGTAGTCGCTGAGCATGCTCGCGTCGTAGAGACCGCTGTCGGACTTGAGACCGATAAGCATCAGGAAGCCCGAGGAAGCCGACTCCACGGTCACGCCGGACTGGCGCACGACCGGGGGCAGGCGCGGCTCGACGGTCTTGAGCTGGTTCTGAACGTCGACCTGGGCGAGCGCGGGATTCGTGCCGGGCTTGAACGTCACCGTGATCTGCGCGGTGCCCGACGTATCGGCCGACGACTCGAAGTAGAGCAGATTTTTGACGCCCGACAGCTCGCGCTCGATCAGGCTCAGCACGGAGTCGCTCATAGTTTGCGGCGTGGCGCCGGGATACGTCGCGGTAATGGTGACGGCGGGCGGTGCGACCGAAGGGTAACGTTCGATCGGCAGTTGCGGTATCGCGATCAGGCCCAGCAGGATGATGAAGAGGGCGATCACCCACGCGAAGACGGGTCGCCGGATGAAGAATTCGGACATGGCTGGACGCTCCCGTGACTCAGTGCGTGGGTGCAGCCAGCGGCGCACCGGGCGATTTCCCGTCGTTCGCGGCGACCAGCGCGCCGTCGTTCAGGCGCTCCATGCCTTCGACCACGATCTTCTGCCCGGACGTGAGACCCGATTGAATGCGGTAATGACGTCCGCTCAGCTCGCCGAGCTCGACGGGCCTTGGCCGCGCGTGGCTCGTCGCGTCGATCACCCAGACCTGCGGCTTGCCCGCGACGCGTACGACCGCCTGCTGCGGAACAAGCAGCGTGCTCGCGTAGTTCGCGCGCGGAATCCGTGCCCGTACATACATTCCCGGAAGAAGCTGCCGCTTCGGGTTGTCGACCAGCACGCGCAACAACACATCGCCGGTCCCGGAATCGACGTTGACGCCCGAAAAGAGCACGCGGCCTTTCACGCCGTACGGTGTGTCGTCGTCGCGCAGAACTTCCACCGGAAGGCCACCGCCGCCGCCTTGTTGTTGCGTCGACAGTATGTTGCGCAGCGATTCGAGCGATGCCGCCGGCTGGCGCACATCCACATAGACCTGATCGATCTGCTGGATGCGCGCCATGGGTTGGCTGTCGCTACTGGCGACCAGCGCTCCCTCGGTCATCAGCGCCTGATCGATGCGGCCGGAGATCGGCGCCTCGACCGTCGCGAACTTCAGATCGAGCTGCCGACGCGCGAGCGTGGCGCTTGCCTGCGCCACGTCTGCGACGCCCTGGTCTCGCTGCGAGACGGCGTCGTCGTAGACCTGGCGGCTGATCGCGTCAGCTTCGACAAGCGGCTGCAGGCGCGCCGTTTGCACTTTCGCGCGCGCAAGCGCTGCCTCGGCGCGTTGCAGCGCCGCCGCGGCCGTGTCCCTGTCAGCCTTGAACGGCGCAGGGTTGATCTGAAACAGCGGCTGGCCGGCACGCACCTCGGTGCCTTGCTCGAACAGCCGGCGCATGACGATACCGCTGACCTGCGGCCGTATCTCAGCGATGCGCATTGCTGCGACCCGACCCGGCAAATCTTCCGTGAGTCTGAGCGAAGCGTGCACCACGGTCGCCGACGCCACGGGAATCGCGGGGGAGGCGCCCAGCTGTTCGGCTTGCCCGCAGCCCGCAAGCATTGCCTCCAGCAGCAGCACGCACAAACTGCCACCCAGAGACCATCTTTCAAGTTTCATATGAACTCCATCAGACGCAGGCAGTCGCCCGCTTGAACGGCAAGAAGTCTGCGTTCGAACGATGGGGTTTCCTTCGCGATTTGATGGAGAAACGATGAAGACGCAGTCATCTTCAAAGTGCTCGTCCGGCTTCACAGTTTCTCCATCAGTTCTCCAACGTTGCTTATCGATCCATCTTCAACATTGCCCTTTGGAGCAAATTCTTCGAGGGATCGGTCGCATGAACCGCAGTTTAAGCATCATCCACAGCGAATCGTCGAAGGGGTGGGGAGGGCAGGAAATGCGCACCGTCAGGGAAATGATCGGCATGCGCGACGCCGGCCACCGTGTCGAACTGATTTGCCCGCGTGACGCGTTGATCGGAATGCACGGTGCTGCCGCCGGATTCGCCGTGCATCATTCGGAGATGAGGACGGGAGGCGATGTCGCCTCCGCTATCGATATTGCATGCATGTTGCGGCGTCGAGCTTGCGACGTGCTCAACACGCACAGCGGCCACGACAGCCTGGTCGCAGGCTTTGCCGCCCGCCTGGCCGGTACGCCGCTGGTTGTACGGACGCGTCACCTTGCGTTGCCCATCACTTCGCTTGCGACCTACAACTGGCTTCCTCACCGCGTGATCGCGGTGAGTCACCACGTTCGGAAGTATTTGATCGGTGCCGGAGTCGGTGCGGACCGGGTCGAAACCATCTATGACGGCATTGAGAATCTCGCAGCCGGCGGGAAGTCAACACTGCGCACAGAGCTGGGACTCCGGGACGATGATGTCGTCGCCTGCATGGTCGCCATCATGCGGGAAGGGAAGGGCCACGACGACCTCATTGCAGCCGTCGTCCCGCTACTGGAGTCGCGTGAGAAATTCCATGTTGTGCTGGCTGGAGACGGCCCGATGTTCGCCGAAATAGAGCGCATGGTCTTGAACCGCGGCCTCGAGCACCGAATTCACCTGTTGGGGTTCCGCAGCGACGTTCCAAACATCATGGCCGGATGCGATTTCTTCGTGCTTCCGACGCATCAGGAGGCGCTCGGCCAAGCCTTCATCGAGGCGATGTCGCTGGGCCTTCCGGTCATCGGAACGGACGTGGGAGGGGTGCCCGAGCTGATCAGCGACGAAGTGAACGGTCTGCTGGTTCCTCCGCGCGATCCCGTCGTTTTGGCAGAAGCGCTCGTACGGCTCATCGACAACGCATCGCTTCGACACGAACTGAGTCATGCAGGTCGATTTATTTTGTCGAAAGGGTTTAGCGTGACGAACATGGTGTACGACACAATGTGCTTCTATCGACGCTCGCTCCAGCAGAGAGGCTATCAAGCATGAAGCCGCACCATGCGCGAGCGGTACCTGTGCTGATGTATCACCACGTCAGCAATTCACCGGGAATGCTGACTGTCACCGTCGAGCACTTCACACAACAGATCGCCTACCTTCGTCGTGCGGGCTACCAGACGCTCGGTGGCGACGGGCTGGCGGCATTCCTTTGCGGCGAGCGGGTTCCTGCCAGGTCGGTGGTCATCACGTTTGACGATGGCTATCTGGACAACTGGGTTTTCGCGCATCCGATCCTGCAGCGTTGGGGATTCAAGGCACTATGCTTCCTAGTCACGAGTTGGCCCGGCGATGGACCCGTTCGTCCGACTTCAGTCGACGCATCGGCCGAATCGCCCCGCGTACTCTCCCACGAGGACTCGCAGATTGCCATCCAGAATGGAAAGGCCGATGACGCCATCATGCGCTGGTCCGAAATCGAAGCGATGAGACGTGCAGGAACCTTCGAATTTCATAGCCATACGCACACGCACAGGCGTTGGGATCATCTAACGACTTCGCGCAGGGCGAAGCGGGCTTGTCTGACAGAAGATTTGCGAGCGGGACGAAATGAACTCTTGGCGCGGCTGGGAACTGAGTCACGTCATCTTTGCTGGCCTGAAGGCTTTTACGATGGCGATTATCGGGAGATCGCGCTGAATGAGGGCTTCAATTTGCTTTATACATGTAATCGGGGTACTAATCCGCAATCGAACCGGGATAACAAGGATGCCGAGCGGACTATCGCGCGGTTGGCCGTGCGCGACCGCCCCGCATCATGGCTGGCAACCCGACTCTGGATACATGGTCGACCGTTGTTGAGCCGGGCGTACTTGAGTTTAAGGTTGTAATTAAGCGAGGCGGGTCGTAATCGCATGAAGGCCGACAGGTCAAGCAGCATTTTGATTCAAATGGAAGCGCTGAGCTAATGCGACAGACAACGGATAGATAGCTTAGACGCACCAGGGACCGCTGCCGGATGTGGGAGAGGCACGGCTCCGGTCGCCGAACCATTGGCCTACGATCGACCTCAATACCTAGTCGCTCGTGGCCTCCGTTTCGATCGGGAGGGCGGCGACGGTTAGTTCGCTGAACGCGCAACTTCGCGGACCACTACAGCGGCCGTTAGAAAGACGATCTGATCGACGGTAGCGGTTGCGCTGTCGATTCCGTTCACGCGTTGGCGCCATCCTGGCTGCTCATGGAGGTGCTCGCGCACCGCGCCGATCAACACTCTGACCGAGTTGAAATGAAGGATGATCGACCCGAGGTTCGATTCCGGCCCAACTGCCGAAGTGATTTTACATAATGAAACTTACCGCATATTCGTTAGTGCTACGAAATACAGACGACATGCAACGCTGGAGCGTTGAGCACGGTCGGCTCGGCGGCATGCTGATAAGCGATACCGAGTTCTTGTTTGCAGGCCACTCAGGTCAGACGACGAGCCAGGGAAGCCTCGCGTACCACGCTCTCCGACAGCGGCAGAAGGAGCGCTTTGCTGGGGGGCGTGAGATTTTCAGGCCAGAGAGCGGCCGGATTTTCGGTTCGCGTGGCGTAGACATCTGCAAACAAACGATTGTGGGTACCGGAACTGAGGATTCGATCAGTGTAGCCGTTCACGACGGTCTTTAGGAAGGAGGCGTGACCTTGTCACGGAACGGAATTCGTTCAACTAGCGCGCGTTAATTTGACTCGGAAGCACGGAATCGATTGGATGGCCGGGAAAGCGCGGAAGTCTACGGGCTGCCCGCGCTTTGCGGACGGCGTCCGGCAACATGCCGATGAGGCTTCGTCGTAAGTAGGTTCAGTCGCGTCATCAGGAGCCCAGCCGTGAATTCGGACGATATCTGCGGAATCTTGCTTCGACTTCCGCCCGGAGGTGCGTCAGTCCTGCCCCGGAAGCTGTGAGAGCGAGTTGAACAAGCCCGTTAAAAAGCCGCCGGAAGAAATTCGTCCGGAAGGGTTCCGAATCTGCGAACACATTTCGCCAGCCACGCTTCTCAAGCCTGCGAGGCGATATTTGCGTATCCAGCGCCTCAAAGAGCCGAGCACTCCCTAATTGGCACGCTGTCGAAGTTCTGCGTGTTCGAAAAAGCCGCCGCCGTGCGGCGACTTTGCGATTGGCGGCGGCAAGCCGAATGTCCTTCCGCGCCGGGCGACAATTCGAGACAAGCGCCTGCACCTCTGTCCCCAGTGCCCCCGCCTAGCGCAACCCGCGCGTGAACGTCTTCTCGCCGATGCACCGACGGTCGCGTGGGATCGCAGCACAGGGGTGAGCCCGATAGAAGCCTCCGTTCGAATTTCCCTCAGGAGATGTGACCCGTCGTCAACAATGACTCACGACCCTGTGAATTTGGTCCCGCTTTGGCGGTCATTGGCGTGGACCTTGCTTTACCCGTCGATGGAGGCGAGCCCTTCGTCGAGTGAGTTCGCGAAGCACCGTCGTCCCAGCGTACCGCGGAGGACACCATGAAGACGCTAAAAATCGACCAACTTCGTCCCACACAAATTACCCATGGCCTGCGCGAGATTCGTCAGAAGACGCGAGCGTACGAAAAGCTCAGCAGCCACGACCTGGAGATGGTAATAGCAGAAAAGCCGGTTCCCATCGTGTACGGCCCCGGAGAGACGCCCTACGCTATCGACCACCACCACGTCGCCACCGCGCTCTGGCGGGCAAAGGTAAAGAGCGTTCCGGTGGTTCTCATCAAAGACCTCTCGGCCCTTTCCATCGCCGACTTCTGGCTCACGCTAGAAAATAACCGTTGGACCTATCCGTATAACGCTAGAGGCCAACGGGTCCATTTCACTGACATGCGGGAACATATCTGGGACCTTGAAGACGACGAGTTCCGCGGTCTGTCCGCGTCGGTTCGCGACGCCGGAGGGTACGAGAAGACTTCCGTTCCTCTCGAGGAATTCAGATGGGCGGACTTCTTTCGGTGCAATCTGGCAGTGCCCCACAGCGATGAAGAGTTCGAGTCGCTCGTCAAAGAGGCAATCAAGTTGGCAAAGAGCGAAGCCGCGATAGGCCTACCAGGCTATCTGGGACCAGCCGATTGACTGTGGTCTCGTCGACCCGGATTCTTCTGGTCGCAGACTGAACTCGCTCGAGACCGCGCGGTTGGGATAGGAGGCGCAAATGGACCTGATGCTTGCGATATTCGGCGAGGGACGCGACCTCGACGCCGTGCAGATGGCGGCACGGGCAGCGGCGGTGTTTTTCGGTGCACTGGTGTTGATACGCATCGCGGGCCGACGCTCATTCGGTCAGCGGTCGCCTTTCGATTATGTCGTCGCGATACTATTGGGCGCAACGCTGAGCCGCGTTATCGTCGGCGTTTCGCCCGCCATACCCACGGTGGTCGCGTCCCTTGTGCTCGTTCTCATACACCGCGTCCTCGCTTGGTTGTGCGTTCATTCGCCTAAGCTGGAAAGAATTGTTGTCGGCGCAGAAAGGCAGGTCTTCAGTGACGGCAAGTTCGACGATAAGCAGATGTCGGCTGCGCTCATCACAAAGACAGATGTCTTCGAGACCGCGAGACAGGAACTGCATACGACCGGACTTGAAGACGTCAGCGCGGCAGTTCTTGAGCGCAACGGACAAGTGAGCCTGATACGAAAGAAGTCAAATGGCGAGGATGAGTCATGAGCCCGTCCGAGACGCCGTGATGCCGTGAAGGGCGGCGACCAGCACCGCCAACTGTCTCGCAAGTCAGCCGAGATTCAAGCCAACGAGGTCTGTGCGTCAGTCTCGCTATGCGCTTCATCGAGATCGTGAGAGACAGAGGCGGCAGCGGTCCATCTCATCGAAGCACGAGGCTCGCCCCGCGGTGTCAGGCGGAAAGCTCGAGAGCCATCGCCGAACGTGAGGCATGCAATCTTCACTCCGTTGACGAACACATCCGACGTATCGTGACTGACGCCAACGTAGTGGCTGAACGAAAGATCGCCCTCGCGTGAGGGGCGGACCGCGCCGGCTGCGTCCTGCGCCCGATTATTTCGTTCCCATCTGTTCAGTAGTGTGGCCGCGACTTCGCGTCATTCATGTGTTGCTCCCTAATCGGTTCCACGCAAGCAAGCCCGCGCGCGGCGAGAGCAAATTAGCATAAATTGTGCAATGCAATAAGACCATGCAGATACATTGTAATCAGCTGATGAAAGCCCCAGCGAGATATGCTGGGAGTTCGCCGGCATCCTCCGGCCGGCTCTGTGCGGCACGCCACGCGATCGTGATATCGCGGACCTTCAGCAACAAAGTTCTTCGCGGCGCTGGCCGTGATATCAGCATCGAGAGCAGCGCCCGCACCGGATGATCGCCAGGCGCCGGCGTGTTCCCTTGCCCGCCTTCGACATGCGGTCGCTTGCGACTGGGTTGGGTTTCGACGGCGTTTTTCTCGCAGAGCTATCTTGAACAGGAACGACAGCGCCGCCAGCTTGCGCGGACGTTCGGATGTTCGCGTCGGACAGCGTCCGCTCGAACGCCGCGAGGCAGGCGAGCACGTGCGCCCGCGTGACGCGACGGAATTCCTCCGGTCGCGCACCGAGGCAAAGCCCATCGAATCGTGCCGGTCGCTGAGACACGCTCGGGTGCGCAGATTGTCGAGATTGGCGAACCACTCGGCTTCCGCCTGAACTGCGCGGCCCCGAGCCGCCGCGCTGGTTCATCCGAGGCTGGAAGAACTGCCGTGGTCCTCTCCGGGAAGCTCGGCGCCAGCGCGCGGAACAGCGCAATCAGTTCGGCCGGCGTGATTACGTTACGGATTTCACGCCATTGTTCCAGCTCGCAGGGCCGCTCATTGACGTCGTGGAAGCACCGTCTCCGATCCGATCAACAGAAGGCCGGCGTGACTTTTCAGCAATCGATAGGCAAACCCGGTCGGTTCCTTTCGATGTCAGAACCGCATGGCGTCGAAGGTTGAGGCAGCACGCATCACTTGGATGTCTTTCAGCCAGCGCTTCAGATTCTTGATGTCTTCGAACGCGGCGAGGTCGTGTTCAAGGGTTCGGACATTGAGCCGGAGTTCCTTGAGATCAA
Source organism: Caballeronia catudaia (assembly GCF_001544755.2). Lineage (GTDB taxonomy): Bacteria > Pseudomonadota > Gammaproteobacteria > Burkholderiales > Burkholderiaceae > Caballeronia > Caballeronia catudaia. Next base: position 75,705 of record NZ_FCOF02000022.1, read on the forward strand.
CGGCGAGATTTCGCAGAACGGTATCCGGCGAGACCGGCTCGATAGGATCGATTCCGTACGTGTACCGAAAGGCGCACTCGACGTGGAGGATTTCCTGATCGAGTTCGCGTACCTGCTCCTTCAGGATCGTGTTGTAGTGTTTCAGACGCTCGTCGCTCATGCTGCTGAGGGCATGCTGATCGATATGCTCGAGCTCAAGTTGCAGCTCTAAGAGCTGCAGTAGGTTGTTTTTCTGGTAGGCCTCGTTGACGCGTTGCATCAACCTGGTTTTGCGGTGGCGCTCCTGCGGATCGGTTTCGCGATCAGGGTGTAATGTGCTGGCGAGTTTGCGGCGGTAGACTTCGCGCATGGAAAGGCTCATCTGCGCCTGCTGTTCTTGCGCGCGGGCCTCGGCGGCCTGTTGCCTGGGCGATTTTTTCCGTTTCGCGCGCTGAACATCCCGCTCGGCTTGTTTTTCCGCCGCTTCCACCTGACCTTGCTGGATGTGCGCCTGTGCGCGCTGCAGCAGTTCTTCCGGAGAACTCAGATCGAGATCGTCTCCGAGTTCGACACCGAGTACCGTCTCGAGCATGGATTTCATCCCGTCGACTTCCGCAGCCATTTGGCTGTCGTAGTCAGTGGGGCTGTACTTGTCGTAGATGGCTTTCAGTTCCTTGCCTTCATCCTCGTCTTCGTCTATCAGATTGCCCGCCAGATGGGTGATCACAATACCCATCTTCCGACGTTCTGCCTTGGTCAGTTCTTTTTGCACATAGGCCTGATCGAGGAAATGCACCATCCGGATCTGCAGTGTGGTCGAAGTGCATTCGAGGGGCAGAAATTCGCTGACGTACCGCTGCTGGAATGTGGGCGTGACCGTTTCCCAGGCGCGAAGCTGCTTGCGGCGCTTGTCGATCTGCTTGATCAGCGAATTGAACCCCTTTTGCCCTCTCGACAAGGCGGGTTTGTCGTGATCGAGTGCGATGCTGACGGAGCGCAAGTTTGTCCTGGTCATGGGGCAAGTTCCTGCTGAAGGTGTGAGGGACGCAACGGCTGCCCGCATTTTACCTCGATGGGCGATGTGTGAATCGAGCCGACGGTTGGCACACCGACTAATCTAGACGCATCTATATCGATAACGGATTTCGATATGAGCGTGATCACATCAACAGCCTTCCGCCAGCCCATTGACTGGACGTCGCCGCATCGGCTCCTGCAACTGAATGCCGAGCTGGCCTTTCGCTGTCTTGCGTGCTTCTTTGGGCTGCATCGCGCTCGGTCCGGGTCGATCGGAATGGCGAAGGTCAGGTTCGGCACGAGTTCCGAGCTGCCATAAACCTGCACCTCGATGCCGATCACCTTCACCGCGCGGTTGAAGACCCGGCGCCGAAGTTGCCTAGATTGCTTGCCATTCGGTCTGGAAGCAGGCAAGGCGCTTGCCGTCCGGCCCATCGCGCGGTGCCGCTGACAATGATGCCTGCGGTGAGGGTCGTCTGAGAGCGCGCCGGCGAGCCGATCGTCAGCACCTGCTCGCCGGGCGGCACCTCCGAGTCGCACGCAACCTCTGGAAGGTTCAGAGAAATTGCCGAGAAAGTAATGGACTGGACGTATCCCTTTTAGCCAATTACTCGCGCAACTAACCGTCGATACCTCCTCTTTCTTTCTCGCTGCGCCGTCCACCCGCACGCTGACGGGCATGCCGAGCGTGAAGCGGCCAAGATCGTGATCAACGACGCGCGGCAAGCAGTACAGGATGCGAGCGCAGAGATCACGCTAGGTGCGGACAAGGGTTACGACGCACAGGAATTCATCGAGGCCTGCCACGAGATGAAGGTCACACCGCACGTCGCGCAAAATACCTCGGGACGGCGTTCGGCGGTAGCTGACTCGATTGCCACGAGCGTGGGCTACGCCATTTCTCAACAAAAGCGCATACGCACTGTCGTGACGGACATTGCCAAGACCATTCTCCTGCCGATTCTGATCGGCATGGGGCTTCGCTCCATTTTCCCGTTCTCCGCGGAACCTGCGTCGAACCGGGTCATGACGATCGCGTGGATTGTTCTGGCAGTCTCCGCCATCCTCCTGCTGGTCGTCCATAGAGAGCACCTCGTGGGGCTCAGTTGGCAAGGCGTGCTCTCGCTCGCGGCGCTGATGGTCGTCGCATTGTTCGTCGGTCAGATTCTTGGCGGACCCAACACGAATGACCGAACGGCGCTGGCAATTACCTGCGCAATGCGGCACGTCGGCGTCGCGTTGGTAGTCGCAGCAGAGTTCGTCGGGGTAAGGACATTGGTGCTCGTGATGGCGTACTTCGTGACTGCCTTTATCGTTTCGACCATCTATCTGAACTGGCGACGACGATGATCCTCGAACTTCATGGCGAGGCACTCTTTCGTTAGCGCATGCGACACTGCGGGTCGGGTTCGGCCGGCTACCACTCAACCTCTACGCGGGTTTCGCTGGCGGCTCGTGGATCAGTACGCGGTCGTCGGCTCTTCTGTACGGACGGCGAGCACTTTCTTCCGGCGCACGACTGACTCGTATATGAGTATTTGAGACCTCCGATCGTCTCGCCGGACCTTCAACGCAACGGCCGCTTGTGGCCCAGAGCGTGTCAAAACGCGTAGGCGCCGGGATTTTGACGACAGGCTGCCGCAACGACAGATCGCGACTAATTGATTGCGGCACCACAAACGTAAGTCAGCGCCGAACGTATTCTAGGGCTCGTCCGCCGCGCGGTCTTTCACGCCCGCATCGCCTTCATAACCGTGTCTGAACCTAGCACCTTGATAACCCGCTTCATGTTGTAGGCAAGCACGTGCAAGCTCATCTCCGTGCTCACACGCTCGATAGTGCGCGTCAGGAAATGAGTCGCTCCCATCCAGGCCTTGATCGTGCCGAAGGGATGCTCGACGGTCTGTCGTCGGATACGCATCATGTCCGGGGCGAGATCAAGCCGGACCTGCATCGCTTCGAGCAACCCTTCGTGCTCCCAGCGCGTTACCCGGCGTTCGGTGCTTGGGGTGCATTTATCTTTCAATGAGCACTGTTGGCACTGCGAGCTCCAGTAGCGATCCAACTTCAGGCCACGCTCAGTTGTCCTGTCGCGCCATATGAGACGCTCGCCCGCTGGACATCGATACTCGTTCTTCTCAGCGTCGTAGATAAAATCTTCTTTGCCGAAGCGGCCGTCGAACGTTGCGCCCGAGGTCTTCGGCTTGGGAACAAACGCCGTGATGCCGGCCTCGTGGCAGGCGAGTATTTCCTCGCTCTTGTAATAGCCTTTGTCTGCAACCGCCGTGAGTTTATCGACGCCCATTTCCGTACGTGCCAACTTGGCCATCGACGTGAGTTGGTCACGATCAATGCCGTTGTTGGTGACCTCGTGCGCGACAATCAGATGGTGCTTCGCATCGACCGCTACTTGAACGTTGTAGCCGACGAAGCCTGTCCCCCGCGTCTTCATCGAGCGTGCGTCCGGGTCCGTGAGCGACACTTGGTTGTCCGGCGCTGCGTCGAGCTGAACTTCGACTTGCTTAAGGACTTGCATCTGCTCCTTGAGAGCCGCAATCTTATCTTGCAGCCGTTCTGTCTTTGCTTTCGCGATCGTCGGCTCTTGGCGATCGGCGGTGTCCATTTGCAGAAGATAACGGCTGATGCTTGCTCGATGTCCCGCATTCGCCGTTCTAGTTTTGCGCTGGTGAAATTGCGGTCGCGATGGTTCACTGCCTTAAACTTGCTCCCATCTATCGCAACGAGCGCTTCGGAGAACAGGTCCAGGCGTTGGCATAGCATGACGAACTGACGGCAGACGCTGCGGATCGCTTTGCCGTTGTCTTTGCGGAATCGCGCAATGGTCTTGAAGTCCGGTGCCAGGCGGCCGGTTAGCCACATCAATTCGATGTTACGCTGGGCCTCGCGCTCAAGGCGACGACTGGATTGAATACGGTTCAGGTAACCGTAGATGTAAATCTTAAGCATCACCTCAGGGTGATATGAAGGCCGTCCGGTAAGTGCTGGCTCGACGCCGTCAAACCCGAGCTTCCGAAGATCAAGCTCATCTACAAAGACATCGACTACGCGCACGGGGTTCGTATCCGTCACGTAGTCGTCGAGCGCTTCGGGAAGAAGAAAGCTTTGCGTACGATTGTCGCCTTGAACGAACCGCTTCATCTCGCTCCCTCCGCCATCGGGTGAGCTATTTTAGCAATTCAAAAAGGTGTTTTGACACGGTCTGGGGCCGGTTGCTGCCTGATGGCGTTCAAGGCTGGATCGCGTTGCCGCCGAGGATCTGCATCAAGGTCTTCGCGTTTCGCTGTCCTTGGTCCTCCCAATTGTTGTTCTCTACACCGACAACCGTTACCGGCGATGGCGAAAGACCGGGGACGACCCGTTACGGTCCGCTTATGAAGACGCTCGAGTGAACGGGAACGCGATTTGCGACAATTGCAATGACCGGTCGAGGTGCAACAGGCGCGCAGATGGATGGCGTAAATTCCGTTCACCGAAAGCCGGGGTTGTAGCCAGGCCTGGAGGAATCTGCGATGAAACTAACTGCGAGACATCTTGTAATTGCGGCGTCGGTCGTGCTGCTGACGATGGGTGCATCTGGATGCAAGCGGGCGGACAACGGTAGCGAAACAAGCGGAGCAGCGGCGGGCAGTAACGGCACGATGGCTAATCCCGCAGCGACCGGAGCGATGGGCGCAAGCGGCCCGGCGGCAGCATCGGGCGCCAAATAACGGAAAACACGGTAGCCCGTACACGGTGCCTGCAAGTGAGCGGGTATCAAATTGGTAGAAGGCAGACAGAAAGTCCGTCGACTGTCTGCCGGGCCGTTCACCGACGGGAGAAGCGGCGCGGAACATACTGGAGCAGACCCGCGATCCCCGGGATCCTTACGCCTGGCGGCGGGAATCCGGGACGATCAGCGCGATATGTGGCCGGTGATGGCAGCCTACGAGGAGTAAGGTCCGTCGCGCATAGGCACTGGACGCGAGGCAGAAGCACGCCGTATGCAGTTTCCCACCGGTCGACGCGCCCGCTTCAGCGTGTGGGTCTTGTGCCCGAGGAACGTAGACGTATATTCGACGTTGGCTCGGCGCCGAACTGTGGCCATTCGATGGCGCTGGTTGAATGTCTCCTGATGGCCGGTGAACGAACCAGATCAAGTGGCCCCCAATATACATTGCCGAGCAGGTTGGCGACGTTCGGCCAAGGCGGTGCCCCTGGCGTCGCGCACGGAGTCAACCTTCTGCACACGCGCGTGCGGGAACGTGCGTTGCACGGGTCCGTGCATGTGAGGTCGTGATGCCTGATACCGAGGTGTACAAATTTCAATACACACGTCGACAGGGCCTGCAGCGTACCTACGATGTAGTTCTGAATATTCGCCAGCTGGAATCGGGCGTATCTTCCTACGTGGCTTGGGTCCATTTCGCGGGCGCATTCAAAGGGAATGGGCTGGTTTTCCCGCTGATCGCAAAAACGACGGAGGAAGCGGCGGTTGAAGCGAGAGGGCGTGATGAAAACGACATCGAGGAGCTCACCGGGATCGCTGAATAACATGGAAGAGCAACAACTGCACCGAGGCTTCGTTATAACTGTCAGCGTGCGAGATGACTGTGACGGCAGGTCGGCCGTCACGGTACTGGCGGAGCGGATGTCGCGGAGTGGCGGCATTGACCGCAAGAGCGGCCGCATACTTGAGCCGAGCACTAACGCTCGTTGGTCAGTGGAGCGGCCGAGGTCAGCGACGCGATAGACCTCGCCAGGCGCGCGATCGACGCCCATCTTGGCGCATCTTCGCTCGGACATTACCCTCCTGACCGTCCATCTGTTGCCGAGCACGCGGTAGCAAGCGATTGCGCGCGCGTTCCGACTGGGCTTTACTGCAAGGTGCCCCATCGCTCGACTGCCGGCTCGGCCGTAGCCCACTTCCAACCGTCCTGATCCTTACAGATCGACGCGACGAACCAGTCAGCGGCCGCGCCAGGCTTCTCGCCGGCAATGACCGAAAATGCAAACTCGCGACAGGTCGCCAGCGCATTATCGAACTCGCGCAGCACGCGGACCTCGCCGTGACCATTTTCGACCGGCAGCACATGTTTGACTCGCCAAGGCTTCGTTTCGCCGACCGGCAATTCACCCGCCGTAGCCGCGATCGCCATCTGCTGGTCGCCATGCAGTGACTTCATCACGCGCTTGACGGCTTCGTCGGCGGCGGCCTGCACCGCGATGCCCACGCCGATGCCGATGGCTGGATTGCTGGTGACGGCGCCCGTCGATACGGCGGCGACCGCACCGGCCACCGCGCCGATCGACGCGCAGCCGCTCATCATCACCGTCAAACTCGCCACGACGCCGGCCGTAAGCATCGCCTCAAGGCGGTGCTTCATTGCAGCGCACCCCAGCGTGCCGTGGCCGGCTCCGCCGACGCCCATTTCCAGACATCGCCATCACGGCACACCGCAGCGATGTAGAACGAACTGCTCGCGGGCTGATCCTTCTTAGCATCGGTATCGACGGAAAAGACAATTTCCTTGCAGTCGAGCGTACCGGTGCTAATCACCCGGCTCACCGTCACGCGACCTTTTTCGTCTGGCTCGATCGGTACGCTGTGCTTCGTGAACCAGGGTGCCACCGCGCCGACCACGAGCGGTCCGGCCGCGGTCGCAATCTGCTCCTGCGTATACGTGTGCATCACGCGTTCCGAGTACTGCACGCCGGCTCGGGCAGCGGCCACTGCGCCGAGGCCGATACCAGTGGCAACGGCCGCGTTGTTGGTCACCGTGCCGGCGACGGCCGCCCCGGCAATACCGGCACCCGCGGTGGCGCCTTCACTATAAAGTGAACTGCAGCCAGTCAAACTCGTACCGACGGCTGCCGACGCGAGATAGGTCGCCAGCGCGGTAACGTTCAGGCAATGCCGCCGAATCGCTCTCCGCATAGTCCTTTTCCTCGCTCCGGATGGGTTAGCTCGATCTATGCAGTTGCCGATCATTGCAGAAGAGCCGAAGTCGGCTTGAACAGCCGGTCACACGACTGCTACTCGCCAGGTTGATGCATGGCGGTTCGAAACACGACTGCTTTGCGGCCGTGACCGCCTGTTCGACGAGCTGCGCGAACAACGCATGCAGGCGCGTCGTGGGATGAACGGTGTCCCCGAACGTGTAGGTCAGGTCAGCGTCGGAAACAGTATAGGTTGCATCTCACTCCTCCATCGACTCACCGCCACCCCGGCGTTACGGCGTGAAGCACTCGCACCGCTCTGTTATAGGCACATCGGATCGCATCTTCGTCGCTCGCGCGGATGCAACGGCCGATGCGACGAGTTCGGCCGACGACAAGTCGTGATCTTAAGGCAAACATCGTACAATCCGTTGCCGATATGGTCGCTTACTCGTTGTCACAGGGCGGCGTAATGAGCCGGGGATGGGCGGCGTAATGGAGCCACCAGAAACGGGGATAAAGGCAGAGTCGAACACGACGGTGACGAGCGTGCCAGCCTGGCAATCGGCTGCGCGCACACAGATGGGTGCCAACAACGCACCCGTCCCGGTAAGAAATATCAGCAGCGCAGCGGCAAACGCTCGCATCCGATGGCACATGTTTGACACCACTCCACATGAGCTCCCCGCCGCCGTCGACGTGGCGGCGGAGGAGGGGGTACCTCACCTTTCTTCCGAAATTCTCTGGCGCAGGCGGTGTTCTTCTACCGTCTGGGTAAGAGACGGAGTCGTTCCTACGAAAACCAGCGCTCCGGGCCCGTGGCCTGAATCTGGTGGTGGCTGCGATCACGCTGTGGAACACGGTATATCTGGAACCTTCAATCGCCGCCTTGCGGCCGCAGCGCGAGATCGACGACGGCCTGATCTCGCACGTCGCGCCGCTCTGACTGGCGACGACGTTTGGCATGCCAATAAGGGCGTTGCGAAAGGCCGATTCCGGCCGTTGCGCGCGCTGAAATCGACCAGCACGACGCTTTAGCGCGTTAGTACGAAAAAATCCGTTTCTCGAGGGCGCCCGATATCCGCCGCGTGCGGGAGCGCATCGAGGCACTGAACAAGGTCGCCGAGCGCACCGACCTCGAGGAAGCAGGCCACGGCTACACGTACCGCGAGGACACCCAAGACAATCGCGCCGTGTTCCTGTTCGACGCCAAGCCCGCGAAGGAAGTGCGCGGCCTGATGAAGCGCAATGCCTTCGCGTTCAGCCCGCCGCTCGCCAGTCGGCACGTCGGCGTACGTGCGCAATGCCGTGCAAGGTCGCACGCGCCTAGTTTGCCGCACGCCTCGCTGGCCCTCGCGGGCTGGGTTCTATTCGCGCGGAGGGTTGAGTCATGGCAAAGAAGCGCTCGAGCGCGACTGCCGAGGAATGCGGCCGCTGCACGCAGCCTGAAAGCGGCCGAGCTGAGCGCGAAGCGGCCGGACGCGCGAGACGGCCTACTGGCCGCCGCGCTCGATGCCGTCAGCGCCACGCAGGGCGGCCGTGCTCGATCGTGACCGGAATGCGGCCAGCGCCGCGCGTCTTACCCATCGTTGCTTACCGGTTCTCGGTAAGCAATATTTCCAGACGGTACAAAGCATGCAGGGGCCGACCTAGCACTGCCTGTGCTGCAATAGATCCATGCGCCATGAGGTGATGTCCGATAGGAGAGGGAAATGAGCGAAGCAGACGATCATATGTCTCGCCTTGCGCGTCTTTGAAAACTTCCTTGAACACGAGCAACTGATCGAGCGATTGCGCCGCATACGAGAAACCCGCCCAGTACACTGGAGCCACTGTTCTTGTCTCCTCGACAGCGAACGGGGCCATGCGAGCTGTCCCGCCCAACAATTTGTTTCCGCGCGTGTCACTGGATCGGCGGCACCACGCCGAGCTTTTCAGCCAGCATTCTCTCGTAGACGCCGAAATGCAGATCGACTTCTTCCTGTGTGACCGCAGTCACGAAAATATTGATTTGCTCGGCCTCCAGGCCGAGAATCGTCGCAATTGCCGCTTCCAACTGCGGCGCGCATAGCCGGTCGTCGGCGAACGTGGTGCCAACCGCGATCTCGTAAGCGGATTCCCGCTGGAATATCACTTCAACGAGCCGCGCACGGGCGCTCATGTTGTTGTCGATCGCCAGCCGGACGACTTCAACCGCCGTGCGCATCGTCTCGGTCGGGAAACCCTTGGTGGAACGCAACCGGATGCGGTGCCGGCCTAAGGTGAACCACTCGTATTCAAATTCCATGGTGTCCTCGCATGGTCTGTCCAAGAGCGCCGTGAAAATAGGGGTGCGGCCGTCTGAATTCAAGAACAAAAAATCGCGGCTCGCCCTTGAAATTTCCGCTTGAAATCCTATCTTAAATTCCGCTCAGGCAGTCGCGCCAGCCGTCCGGCGCGCTGCGTGTTTCGATTTGTTTGCCCGCGGCACGGCAGACGAACTGGAGCGCGTAGGCCGGTTCGTCTTCCTGCTGGTTTGAAGGAGGAAATGACCATGAGCGATCTCAACTTTGGGGCCGACCTGTTCAGCGAGTTCGACCGTCTGCAACGGCAGATGGCCAGCGTTTTCGGCGGCTTCCCATCCAGCATCCGTTCCGGGCCCTTTGGCGCCTTCCCGCAGATCAACATCGGCTCGACCGACGACTCGATCGAGATTGTCGCGTTCGCGCCGGGTGTCGACCCGCAGAAGCTCGACGTATCGATTGACAAGGGGCTGCTGAGCATCAGCGGCGAGCGCGGGAGTGCGCAGCCGGAATCGACCGGCGACGACATGCGCACCTACGCGCAGGAGCGGTTCATCGGCACTTTCCGGCGCGTCATTGAACTGCCGCAGCACGCCGACCCCGACAAGGTCACGGCGCAGTACACCAATGGCTGCCTGACCGTGAGTATCGGCAAGCGGGAGGCGTCGAAACCGCGGGCCGTCACCGTTCAATGAAACCCTTCGCGAATTGAGGAGAACATCATGAACGACACGACAGAGCTTGCCAAGAAAGATGAAACGGCGGTATCCCGGCGCGACGGCGAGCAGTCGCAACGCCGGATCACCCTAACGCCGCCCGTGGACATCTTCGAGGATAGCCAGGGTGTCACGCTGTGGGCAGACTTGCCCGGCGTGACAAAGGACCGGCTCGACGTCAAGGTACACGACGGCAACCTGTACATCGAGGCCGAGGCGTTGGTGCCCACGCCTGCCGGGCTGCGCCTACAGCACGCGGAGATCCGCCAGCCCCACTTCGCGCGAGCGTTCACTCTTGGGGCCGATCTCGACGCATCGAAAATCGATGCGAACCTGAAGGACGGCGTGCTGAAGCTGACGATACCCCGGCGCGACGAAGCCCGTCCGCGCCGGATCGAAGTGCGGACGGAGTAGGGAAGCAGGCCGGCGGCAACGGCAGAGAGAGAACAGGGTGGCAGCCGTTTGGCTGCCACCTTTCGACGGCGGAGACCCGGATGCGGGACGTCATACAGGAGCACTGACATGGATATTCGGTCAGCGAAGGGGCGGCGTCGGCGCGTGAGCTGTTTTCCGTTCTTGATGACCGTGTCGCGCTGGTCAGGATGGTCGTCGGGCAAATCACAGCGGAGGATACGATGAGCACTGATCCGAAGAAGTGGAATCCCTTTAAGTTCCTTCGCGGCGCAGCCCGCAAGTCCGATGCGGACGAGAACGGGGAAACTCGGCCGGCAGACGAACAGTGGCGTGCCTTTCGGCCTGACATGCCGCGACTGTTCTCGCGCGAACCGTGGCGCGCAGTGGAAGAGTTCTTTCATGACCCGTTTGCCGGTCGTGGTGTGGTCGAACGATGGTTCGGGGACTTCAGTTCGTCGCGCTTTCAGCCGCGCATCGACGTGGTCGACGAAGGTCTCGTGCTGCGTGTCACCGCCGAACTGCCGGGGATGGAGCGCGAAGACGTGAATGTGAGCGTCGAGGACGGGGCGATCGTGCTGCGCGGCGAGAAAAAGCAGGATGTGCATAGCGAAGAGAATGGCTGCTACCGGCTGGAACGCGCCCATGGACGCTTTATGCGCACGATCCCGATGCCGGAGAACGCCGATCCCGACCACGCCCTGGCAAAGTTTGACAACGGTGTGCTCACGTTGACGGTGCCGAAATTGGAGCTGGCGCGATCCGCGAGCCGCACGATCGACATCGGCTAGGGCAAGCGGGCAAGTGCCCTGATGGCAAGTGGATATGTCGGATCAGCCAGGCCGTCGGCTCAGCTGGTTGGAGCAGCGGACTTTTAATCCGTTGATCAATCGTCCGAATCCAGTACGGCCCACGCTGTCCCCGATTGAGCAGGATTTGATAACAGTCGAAATTCGACAACGAGACCCAATATCAGTTTGGCGAGGAAACGTTTCGACCATCCGGGAACTTATGCGCGTCGAGGCCCGCCCGCTCAAAGTGAATCGTCAGTTGTCGCCTTCGTCTTCTAAGGGAAGGGGCGGGCGCCACGAGGTTCGCGCGAGAACGGCCCTGGCCTGTGCAAAAAACACATGAGGCCATGCACTGCAGAGACGCTCAAACTGGATGCGCGCTTCCTCAAGCTGCAGCGCCAACCGCATATCCTCGCGTTGCTCGCCCCACAGGGCTCGCTGGACCAGGACCGCGGCGCCGCGCTCTGCGATGCAGTCAAGCGCTGCTGCGAAATGAGGCTCGTCGAACAGCGCCGACCCGTAGGTCCGCGCAAGCGTGGTGAGCACTGCCAATTCAACGCTCGACGGTCTGATCGGCAAAGCAGGTAAAGCGTTGCTCTGGACAGTCCGCCACTCAGCCGCCGTGCGGCGCTTCAGCGTTATCGCTTTGTCGAGCTGTGACGTGAGCCGTGAAACATCGCGATCTTCAAACTCATCTTCGCCTTGTGTCACAGGGTTTCACCTCTCTCTCGGAGGAAACCATTGTCCCTCGGACCGGTTTGCCGAGCAACCCTTGTTCCGGCGAGAGGTAGAGCAGCTCGGTCTGGGGGCATAGTCGCGAATCGCCCAACAAATCCGCTCACTAAATCTGGATGCCCTTCGGTCGGATGGGTGCGTCGATAGTCCCTCGTTCATAACCCGAGACCCAGATCAATCGCCGTTGCGACCATTGGGAACCGTAGGCCTGAAGCTTGAAATGTCCGTCAACCTCCTGACGTTCTAATAAAGACCATGACGAAGGAATCGTATGCTGTGGCCTACCGACCTTTGCAAACGATCGCAATCGGGTCATAGCGAATAAGCTTTGCCCGTTACGCGGCTTCCCTTTGTTGAGTCGCTCGGTCGGCGTCACCAGAATTTCTTCGCGGGACTCAGGTGGCCCGAAAAAGTAGTATGCCAACACCAATCGCAGAAACGTCCCAGCGCAACCCATCACGGCCTTATGCAAATCAGGATGCACGAACGGCGGTTGTAGCTCGAGATCAGTGTCATCAGCGCGCTGACGGGCAACTGGCGCGAGGAGCACCTGTTCGTGCTCGGGCAGGCACTGGCGATGTTCGACAGTCTCGCCCAGCGCATCCTCGAGTGCGACGCCAGGATCGACGCGCTACCGGTGCCACTCGGGCGTCATGACGTCGAACTGGCCGGCCCGGACAAGAAGCGCCACAAGAACACCCCACGGTTCGACGCGCGTGCAGCGCTCGCGCGCTGGGCGGGCGTGGACCTCAAGCGCATCAACGGCCTGTCAGTGGCAACCGTGATGACGCTCCTGTCCGAGATCGGCCCGGACCTGAGCCGCTTTACCAACGTCAAACACTTCTGCTCATGGTTGCGCCTGTGCCCAGCCACGAAAATCAGCGGCGGCAAGACCCTGACTTCGGGCACCCGCCCTTCGGCCAACCGCGCCCGGCAGGCGCTGAAAATGGCGGCGATGAGCCTGTCGCGAAGCGACTCGGCCCTCGGCGCCTTCTATCGGCGACTGTGCACGCGTATGGACAAACCACGCGCCAACACCGCAGTGGCCCATAAGCTCGCCCGGATGGTGTACTTCATGCTCACTCGCGGTGAAGCGTTCGTCGACCAGGGGCAGCAGCGATATGAGGAACAGCAGCGCCAGCGCAGCATCGCCGCCCTCAGGCGACGTGCATCCGCCCTCGGATTCGAACTCCAGCCAAACGCGCCGACTCCCTGAAAACCGATCTCTATTCCGCTAGGTTTCTTGAGAGGATCTGAAGCGCATGTATCCGACCGACCCGACCCAGCACGTATCGCACGAAACCATCTACACGGCTATCTACGCTCAGCCGCGTGGCGAATTGCGCCGCCAGTTGATTGCCTGCCTGCGCCACGGCCACAACACCCGTATGTCCCGTACGCGCGGCACCGACCGGCGCGGGCAGATTCCCGACATGGTGAGTATTCACGTGCGCCCGCCCGAAATCGAGGACCGCCTGCTGCCTGGTCATTGGGAAGGCGACTTTATCAAGGGCGCCGCAAATCAATCGTCTGTCGGCGTCCTGGTCGAACGGACCAGCCGTCTAGTGCTGCTCGCCAAGATGGAAGACGCCACCGCCGCTTCAGCGCTGGCGGGCTTCTCTGCCAAACTCAACTCGATTGCAGCACCGCTGCGACAAACCTTTACCTACGACCAGGGAAAAGAAATGTCGCGGCATCAAGAACTCACTGCAGCCACTGGCGTGCGCGTGTACTTCTGCGACCCCCATAGCCCCTGGCAGCGCGGGACCTGCGAAAACACCAACGGATTGCTCCGTCAATATTTGCCTAAGGGCACCGACCTCTCGGTCTACACTCAGGACGAGCTCCATGCCATCGCCGACAGCCTGAACAGCCGGCCGCGCGCAACCCACGCGTTCCATTCGCCATTCGAGGTCTTCGCTGCGACACTTGCCTCAGCGAGCCAATCTCAAAGCGCTAAACATTAACACCCCGTTGCACTTCGGTTTGAAACCGCCACTTGATTGCGAAGGATGAAAGACAGCGGTAGCGACCAAACTCGCGCCTAGCAGTTCAATTTGTTTGCGATATAAGCATTCGTCATCATGCCGGCCCGGCTTCTCTCACCCTTATCGCGATAAAACCGGGACTTTTGCCATCGCCTTGCACGGCCAGTCCTTTTCCTTTCGCCGCTCGGCGCCGCGTGCAACGTCTGTTTAGCATCCCCGTTTCTCTCACCAGCGCCGCACTCGTCGGTCTCAGCACTGCTACTAATCAAAAAGTGACCAACGTCTCTACGCGAGCCACGCCGTGTTCACGCACCCGTCGACAGTACAGTGTGCTAGCCGTCATTTCTGCCCGGTGCGTGCGCAGTTATTTCGAAATGCTGCTCACTCGCGACCGCACGCGAGGCGTCGGCTGGACAGCGTCGTGAGCAGCATCGTGCAGTGCTCGCGCGAAGACCGCCCCGCTCACGATTCAGTAATTCAGAATAACTCGCCATGAAGCAAGATTTCGAAACGTTTTGAGAGAAACTAGAAAGAAGCGCCGGCCCTCTCATCGTAGACTTAATCCCGTCGCCCGAAGGGCTGTAGGGTAGAGCATGTTCACTCCGAATTCCATTCCCTATCAGCAACAACCTGGCTTTCAACGCACCTACCGCCAAGGCCGCCTGAGTCTAGGTCTTTTCTTTCCCCTCGAAGCCTTCACCGGCGATACGCCGAGTATGCTCGACCAAGTGAGCCTGGCCCAACGTGCCGAAAAGCTGGGTTTCTCTGCCCTCTGGTTTCGCGACGTGCCGTTACGCGACCCCAGCTTCGGTGATTCGGGCCAGGTCTTTGATCCTTGGGTCTACCTGGGTTTCATGGCGGCACACACTCGCTCGATTGCGCTGGGTACCGCGTCGGTCATCCTGCCGATCCGCAATCCCCTACACACCGCCAAGGCCGCAACCAGTGTCGATCAGCTCAGTGGTGGTCGCCTGCTGCTCGGCGTGGCTTCCGGTGACCGTCCAGTGGAGTTTCCAGCATTCGGTGTCGACCCGGAGCAACGCGGCAGCCTGTTCCGCGAATATCTCAAGGTATTTCGCGAGGTTCAGCTCACCAGTTTCGTGCCTTTGAGCTGGTCAGGCGGCAGGCTTGAAGGGGCAGATCTGATTCCCAAGCCGACCACGGCGGAGATTCCTTTTTTCGTCACCGGCCATAGCCGCCAGACGCTCGAGTGGATCGCCCGCTGCAGTCATGGCTGGATTACCTATCCGCGTGCACCGAAGGCTCAGCAACTGATTGTCGAGCGCTGGCGCACGGCGGTTCGTGCCGAATGTGGCGAAGTGTTCAAACCCTTCACCCAGTCGCTATACATCGATCTGACGGATAACCCGCAGACACCGCCGCGGTCGATCCACCTAGGCTATCAACTGGGGCGAAATCACCTGATCGCGCTGCTGCACAGCTTGCAGGAGGAGGTCGGCGCTAACCATGTGATCATCAATTTGAAATACGGCCAACGCCCCGCAGGTGAGGTCATCGAGGAGCTCGGCGAGTTCGTTCTACCCGACTTCGTCTTGTCAACATGAGCCGGGATGGTGCTGGGAAGCGACGACCGGCGCTTTCTATCCGCTCACCGCCACGCCCGGCGCATCACGACTGCCGACAGCCGTCGTCGGCACCGAGGAGGAGCGGATGATCGCCTGGTAATACGCGGGGGGCGTCAAGCAACGCACGGGCGCAGCCCGAGCTTTGTCGCAATAAGATGGCCTGCTATGCTGCGGGCGACAAAACGAACGGCGTGGTCAATGATGTCGGCCATGAACCCAGTTGTAGCGCGCGGCCTCAAACTCCTGCATTACCCGCTTGATGTGAGCCTGATGTGTGTGCGCTGGTATGTTGAGCTTCTCCCACAATTTCGACTTCCAGCGGGTCGTGTGTAAGCTCGATCGGAAGGAATGGAAAAAATAATGTTCAAGGTACCAGGAATATACAGCGGAGTTCAGGGCGGCCGCCGTGTAACTGGCCAGGATAGACAAAGCGTCCGTGCCGCGTCTCGTGAATGGAAGCTGTCACCGCAGACACTGCGCAACTTGGTGAGACTGCAGAGGTAGGCAAGCTGAACGGCGCCGGGACAAAGGCTGTGACACCGGAACAGGATGGAGCAGTCCCGCTTGCGAGTCGAAACCGGGCTATCAAGCGCCGTACCCGGCCGATACTCGGCTTCAAGACCTTTCGGCGTGCCCGCATTTTACTGGGCGGTATCGAGCTGTTGGCGATATAGGCACTCCTCATCGTGCCGGTCCAGTTTTCTCTGTCATCCTTATCGCGACAAAACCTCTGATGCATCATTGCAATGACGGCGATATGACGACCCGGGTTGCGCCGCGGCAGCGCAATCGACTGTCCACTGAAAGTGCAGGGTCAGGCCGCTGCGAAAGATCGTTCATCGAGTCCCATGTCCATCAATTACTATACGCAGCTTCTCGCAATCGTCCCCGCACGGTGATCGGTCTCGCGATCGGCGTCATGGTCGCGCTCGTCGTCCCCGGCCATACGTACGCGAATACGCGATACGCGACGGCGAAAACGCGGGTGTCGTGCTGTTCGTAATCTGTATCGCGACGGTCGCGAGCATCGCCGCGATCGTACTAGAGCTCGCCTCGGCGAAGGGCGCGCGAGGCCCGTCGATCTTATCGCACTACCTGCTGACCGGTCTGACGTTGATGGGCGCTTGGTTTCTGATTCCGACAATCTTCACGCTCCACTACGCGCGGCTCTACTACGACACCGACGCACACGAAACCGCGTTGAAGTTCCCTGACCACCATTTGCTGCCGAACTACTGGGACCTCCTCTACTACTCGTTCACGATCGCGGTTGCGTCGCAGACCTCGGACGTCGTGCTACGTTCACGCGAAATTCGCTGCGCGACGCTCGCTCAATCGATCCTGTCGTTCTATTTCAACGTTGCGTGCTCGGCTTGTGCGTGAACATCGTGGCGGGGCTGCTGGGTTCATGACACTGCCCTTGCGCGGTGTCAGGACGATTTTCACGCGAACGCCACGCGCGTACCTGAGCGTTGCGACGCGGGTGCCGCCCACGCTGCGTGTGTCCACCTCAGGCGGCCTCGAGCCTCGTCACCGCGCGGACCGCCTGACGGCAGCCGCCATTCCATCGCGTCAATAGTCGACGCCTCCATACAAATCCTCGCCAAGTGAATTTCCATACCTCGCATGACGACGTGGCATGGGCAACCACCGATATAGCGAGGATATCGATCAATTGTGGCGCGAGGTGGAAGCCGAAATCGTTCATATCTGCTCGCCTAATTGCGTGCTACATAGGCTGCTCGCTAACCCGGTGCGCTGTGCAAATCTAAAGAAGATTCGTACGCTGCTCGGCGTGGCCCCTGAACTCAGCTCATCACCGCGAGCCAGCGGTCGGCTGGTCCACGATCTGACTGCGCGCCTGTGCGATCGTCACCTGGTGGCTGGCGTGAGCGAATGCGTCCAACTGCCAGGCGCGAGCGTGCGATCGGAGTCACCTACCTCTTGGATGTGCATGCCGGCGCGAAGCATCGAGCTAGAGCTACATTTGGAGTGTACGGGAGGCATGCCTAGAACAAAACTGGCTTACATCGACGGAAACTGAACACTATCATTCATTGCTTAACGACCGTGAGGCCTGCCCCCGCCGGGGACGCGCGCAATGGAGCTCACCGTTCTGCACAGGTTGCCATGCCTCAACTGCCACGCCCTGTCACGCATCGAAATTATGGAAATGGTCAGGAAAGGGCAGGCGCAGGGTTCAGCGAACAGTTGCCGAGCACTTCAGCCCCTTGCCCTCCCATTCTCATCGCGACAACCCGCGGACGTGCCCCCGGCGCAAGCACGAAAAAGAGGCGGTATGCATAACATAAAGTATTTCGAGTCTAATCGCCATACCACTTGGCTCGAGGCGTTCTTCGACCTGATTTTTGCGGTGACGATCGGTGACGTGACGCATATCTTGAGCCACACGCGCGAGGGTCATCTTGACGCACTCCAGTTCTGGAAATTCGTCCTGGTTTTCATACCTTTGTGGTGGATTTGGGCAAGCCACACGATGTATGCAAACCGCTTCGATGCCGATGACCGGAAGCATCGGCTGGCAACCCTGTTCATCATGTTCTTGCTGATCATCATCTCCGGCCTGATCGACCGACGATTCCTGACTAGCTTTGAGGCTATCATCGTCTGCTACGCCGGTTCAAAATACATCGTCGCCGTAATGTATTTCATGTCCAAATACCGGCATACGGGAAGCGAGGCACTCACAACGGTAGTTGGCTGGGTAATCGTCGCTGGCACCACCATCAGCCTCGCTTCGATACTGTTCCCGGCGCCACAGCGATATGTCGTGTTTTACCTTGGAATACTGTTTGATCTGGTTGTGTTCATCTTTTTTTTGCCGCGTCGTCTCCAGGTCATCCCAGTGCATACCGAGCACCTGATCGAGCGTGTGGGCCTGCTCACGATCATCATGCTGGGAGAGTCCGTTAGCAGCCTGTCCACGGGACTGGCCAACATCAGCTGGACTGTGGAGAGGCTGTTCATGGCCGGCAGCGGCTTCGTGATGATATCCGGCATCTGGTGGGTCTACTTTGACAGTTTTCACCTGCTGACCAAACAGAAGCTCACGACCGGCCATTCGGTCCTGTACTCGCACTTTTTCGTCTTCATCGGCCTGTCGATTTTAGCGAGCCTGATCCGGCACGCGACCCTGGACGACATGGTGGTATCCGATTTCCGGGTCCTGTCGGTCATCGGCGCGTTCTGCTTTTTCCTCGGAAAGCAGTACGGCTACTTCTTGGAGCGGCCCGAGTTGCGGCGCCAACTGGTCGTCAACACCGTGGTCGTCTTCGTGTTGACCGGGTTTGCCTTGCTATTGTCCAGAACCGGTTACATCTTGCTCGGTCTTACCGCTGCGGTGATTTGTTATGCTTTCCTCAGCCTCAGATACCTGAACGTCCCGCCCCAGCGTCACGACCGTCCGCGCGACAGCGCTGCCACAGGAGATCGAAACCGCTAGCCAACGTCACGCAAACGCATGGCGCGCGCTCCGAAGCGACCTCTTAGAGGTTCGGACTGAACTAACATTTTGCAATCCGCCCGTGGACAGGAGGGTGCTGCTTGAGTGGTACCCCGGCCAAACGTGCGATGTTCCCGGCGCACATGAACAGCGGTTAGGGATCGCTCGCGCAATCACGCGTTTCGCCTGCCACCGCCTCAAGGCGCTTGAATTCCTCGGTGGCTTGCGCGGTCGCTTCTTCTCCGAGGTAGGGGGAGGATGTTCAGTACAAGGCTCGAAGCTTTCTCAAGGCCACGCGGAGCTGATGGAAACCCTTGTTCAGCGAGACGCTCCAGTTGACGATGCGCAACCTGATGTGCCGCTCTCGGACGCCGTGCACGGGCGCGGCTTCCGCCCGCGCGTGCTGCTCACGACGCTCTCCGGCGAAGGGCGAGGTCTCGGCATTCTGATGGCTGAAGCGATGTTCACGCTCTCCATGCGAATGTATTTCACGGGGCTTGCAGACGCCGCTGCACGATATTGCCGACGCGGTGGCGGCGCAGGAGGTCCATATCGTCGCGCTGTCATTCACCACGTCGCTGCCCGCGCAGTGGGAGTCTGACTTCGGAAGGGACGCGTTGCTCGGCGCGGTGACCCGCATGCACTGGGAATTGGGCGTCGCGAGCGGGCGATAGCTAGGGTGTGGCGGCGAAGAGCACTTCCGAGTCGGCTAGGATTCCGGGGGTGCGAACCTAAAGCGACGCGTTGGGTCGTTGAGGGTATCGCGCTAACCTCCGCCAGGCGATTTGCTGCCGAGACGGCAGCCTGGATGACCGAAACATTCGGTTAGCCGCCGTCAACGCCCTGACAGTGCGACCGACCGTAGTGGGTCGTCAAGACTCATTCGCGGTTGCCGAGCTGCCGTGGACCAGCGCCGCCGGCGAACGAGAGCAACGGAGGTGCAGCCGCCACATAGTCCGTGACCGGCGAAGGTCGGCTATGGCCGAAGCTCGCCCGCCAGACATCCGACGGGGCTTGGCCAACTCCAGCCATTCTATAAGCAGCGGATAGAGTAGCTGCTGCAGAGTACGGCCCGCATGACATCGACCATCTCGAGGCCAGCCGGCTATGGGCGCGGTATCTGCCGAATTCGAGGTGCTTCCATGGTGCGCACACCCCGTGACGTTACTGTTCCAGCACAGCCTGAGGCGTGTTCCGGAAGCTGATTGCCATACGGTTATAGGTGTTCATCAGGCTGATCGCGATGGTCAGGTCAACCAGCTCGCGCTCGTTGAAAACGGTTCTGGCAGCCTCATACGACGCGTCTGGCACGCCGGTCTCTGCCACCAGCGTGACCGATTCCGCCCATGCGAGGGCTGCGCGCTCGCGATCATCGAACAGCTGGCCCGCTTCCCTCCACGCCTGCACAAGCGCCAGCTTCTCGACTTTCACGCCTTTTTGCAGGAGGTCGCGGGTATGCATGTCGAGGCAATAAGCGCAGTTGTTGATCTGCGAAACGCGCAGGTAGACGAGGTCCACGAGAATCGGCGACAGGTCGCTCTGCATGACGTAGCCGTACACGCCGCCGAGGGCTTTCACGCCGGCAGGCGCAATCTTTGTATAGTCAAGACGCTTGCTCATGATGTGACTCCTTGATGAGGTGGTTACTTGACTGGGGTAGTTAGGGCGTGGTCATCGGTGTCCGCAATGAAGACGGCGAGCAACTTTGCAGGCTTCGCTTTGCTCGCATTGCGGCTTATGCGGTGAACGGCGCCAGGCTCTTCGAAGAAGCTCTCGCCAGCGCGGTAGACGCGCTTCGGACCATCGCTTACCTGCGACTCGACCTCGCCCGACACGACATAGGCATAGATGAAAGCCGAGCCAGCGTGCCTGTGAGCGGGCGACGCTGCACCCGGTGGATAATCGACGACGACAGCGGTCAACGACTTCCCCGGAACGTTGGGAATGGCGTGCTGAAAGTTCAGTGTGACTGTTTCAGTCGCGCCATGCGCCGACGCCGGCACGGCGATGGCGAAGGCCATGGCTGCGCCGGCGGCTCTCGCGATAGATTGGATGTTCATGATGTCTAGCTCCTTTGTGTTGCTCCATTGTCATGTGACGTTGGGGCACGCGAAAGCACCAGGAATGAACAATTTGGCTGCACCAAGAAGCGAGCGCGGGCCGGATTCGCTGGGTCAGTGGCGCCCGCGAACGATTTCCAGGAGGCGAGAACAGTTGGCCGCCACTGTTCTTTCATCGAGATTCGTGACGCCGAGCAGCAGGCCCTGTTGCGCGGGCTTGCGTGTGTACCAAGGCGAGAGAGGAACTGGGGCCAACCCAAATAGTCGCGCCCGGGAAGCGATATCCGTATCCGATACGGATTGAGGCAGCGCGGCTACCACAGTCATGCCTGCCGCGGCGTGGACTTTGATTGATTCCGAAGCCAGTTCATTAAGACAACGAACCAGGGCGGCCTGTCGGGCAGCATAGAGACGCTTCATACGCCGAAGATGGCGAAGATAGTGTCCATCGTGCATGAACTCCGTTACGGCATGCTGCACGGATGAAGTCGGGGCGGGCGCGAGGCTTGCCGCAACGTCGCCGAACCGGCGCGCCATGGCGAGCGGAACAACAAGAAATCCCAGGCGCAGTGCCGGGCTAATCGTCTTGCTGAAGGAGCCGATGTGCAGTACCCGACCGTCCTGATCCAGCGAGGCCAGTGCCGGTGCGGCCCGTCCTTTCAGCTGCAACTCGCCGAGATAATCGTCTTCGATGATCCATGCGTCGTTTTGTTTTGCCCAGCCAAGCAGTGAAATTCGTCTCGGGAGTGACATCGTCACTCCGAGTGGCGCTTGCTGGCCAGGGGTCACCACTGCGAGGGCGGCTTCAGGCGCACTTCGAATGCCTGCATCAATATCGATCCCGTCCGCGTCCACCGGCACCGCTGCCACGGTTATGCTGGCAAGCCCGAGCGCGGTACGCGTGAGCGGGAAGCCGGGATCTTCCATCCAGGCCTGTCTGCCTTCCAGTTGCAACCCGCGAATCGCCAGGTTGAGCGCGCCGGCGAATCCTGCCGTGACGAATACTTGGGAGGGACTGCATTGAAGCCCGCGTGAGACGCCAAGATATGACGCGATCTCCTGTCGCAACTCCGGGTCGCCCCTCGGATCGGGATATCCGACAGGGGCGGCTGCGGCGCGGCGCGCCGCTCGTGACTGAATGCGTGACCACAGCTTGAACGGAAAGGCGTCCTGGGAGGGCACGCCCATCTGAAACGCCAAAGGCGCCGTGCTGAAGTCGTAAAAGAGATCCGGAAGCGGTGCTGCGTCCGGTGACCATTTTGTTGTCGCCGGCAAGGGACGCGCCGCTACCCGAGTGCCCGCAGCACCCAAGCCGACCGCGAACTGCTCGTCGATCAAACGCTCATAGGCGGCACGCACGGTGCCCCGGGACACGCCGAGTTGGGTAGCCAAATCTGACCAGGAAGGCAGCCTCGCGCCGGCGGCAAGCTGGCCCGACTCGATCGCACCTCGAATCGAGCCGTAAATTTGCGCGGACAGCGGGACGCGTCCGGCGCGATCGACGCTAACAGAGAGCATTGCCATGGGGGCGATAGTACATTGGAATTTCTCAATCTTGAGCCTTTTCCATAACGCGTGGGAAGCGTAACTTCATCGCTGTAACTTCTTCACCCGCTTTCGGAGCGGAACTAGCTGCCGACGTGGGGCGGTTCTGCAGTCAACCGTGAGGCATGAATCGCACCTCTTCACAAATCGAGTATCTCGATGAACCAAGATAAAGCAACGCCGGCGAACCAAATGCTCGACATCGTAATGCCCGACAGTCAACTAGTGCGGGAGGTAAACCAGCTCGTTCGCGACACCGAAAGCGAACTGCTCTTCAACCACTCGACACGGGTCTACCTATGGGGCGCGCTTTTGGGAAAAAGAAAGGGCGTCACCTTCGACCCAGAGCTACTCTACGTTGCGGCGATGTTCCACGACATCGGTTTGACGCCGGCATATCGCGAAAGCGAACTGCGTTTTGAAGTCGACGGCGCCAACGCTGCGCGCGATTTTCTACGCAGCCATCATGTCGACGAGGCGGACGTAACCAAGGTGTGGACTGCTGTGGCACTCCATACGACGCCGGGCATTCCCGAGCACATGCTCGGCGAGATCGCGCTGGTGCAAGCCGGCGCTGGCATGGACGTGGCGGGACGGGGATTTGACGACTTCACCGAGGAACAGCGCGCGGCGGTGGTCGCACGTTTCCCGCGCGGCGCTGATTTCGCCGGCAAGATGATCGACGCCTTCTGCGACGGCATGAAACATCGGCCAGGCACCACCTTCGGCACGTTCAACGACGACTTCCTGGCGTACAAGGATCCGGGCTTCGAGCGCGTGAATTTGTGCAGCATCATCCTGAACTCTCGGTGGGGCTGACTTCCTCCGTGTATGCGCTCTTAGATTCAACGCGGACAGGTAAAGGCGTCTTTCACGCTCATTGGCACGTCCATGCAAAGACCGGTCTTTCCGCCGAATTGCAACCGCGGCCAGTCGCCACCGTCCATCCGGGCGTCGCTGGCCGGCGTCGCCGCGATCCTGAACGATCTGCACATTCGTGTACCGTGGCATGGCCAACTGATTACTCAGGAGAGTACTAGCATTGCCCCTGGATGCGAAACCCGTTCGTGGCAAGGAGTTGGCAACCGTTCTCACGAACGACGTTCGTTGCGCCGAACCCGCGGCGCGTTCTGCCCGATGTAATCGAGCTCGTCGCACACGGCTCGAGCTCGCATGCGTCGTGTCCGGACGCGTTGGCCGCAGAAATCTGGAAAGAGTCGGCAGGGTTCGCGCTGGCGACCAGTGGGGCGTTGGGCGTCGACCGGCACGCGGCGCTCGAATTTGCTCGGAACGGTGACGGACGCCGATGTCGCAGCCGGCGCAAAGCGGCTAGGCTCATCGCGGCGCAGTGGGAAGGAGCAAGAGATGTTCAACGATGTCGATGCGAGACGGACCAAGGCTGTTTATGCGAGGTGCGTTCGACGGTCGAGCGCTTTGGCACGCTCGACGTGGCGCTAGACGGAGCTGGAGTGCGAGATCGCGCCGCGAGCCTGCGCGTTTGCCACGCATGAGAGTTAGGATCGCGTGATGTCGGTGAATCCGGAAGACGCGAGCACTGCTCGATCGTCAACAACACACGCGCGCCAAGCGCGTTGGCGTGCCGTCCGGCGGCTTGTAGGCGCGGCTAAGCACGGCGTCAGGAAGGAACGAAGGCAGCGATTGAGTTCGCGGCGCGAGACGACGTGCTCACGCACAGGCCTCTATGCAATAGCCAGTTCGGTGAGGTCTCTCATAGCGCAAACCCGTTATACGGCCGGACGCTGAACCCCTGGCGGGCCGATATTACCTCAGGCGGATCGAGCGGCGGCGCCGCGGTATCGGTGGCAACGGGCATGTGTGCGCTCGCGCATGGCACCGACATCGCCGGGTCGATTCGATATCCCGCGTACGTCAACGGTGTAGTGGGGCTTCGTACTACTCCCGGGCGTGTGCCCGCCCATCATCCGACTGTCAGCCAGCGCTTCTTTGGCCTGCAATCCATGTCTGCACAGGGTCCGTTGGCGCGATCGGTCGCCGACGTGTTACTCGGACTACGTGCGATGACCGCTGCCGACACGCGCGATGCAACGTGGGTCGATGCGCGTCTGGAACACGCCGACGATTCTTCGGCAGTGAAGGTCGCCCTGATCGATGAGATTCCGGGATCCACGGTTTGTCCCGAGATCAAGGCGGCATTGCTCGAAGCAGCGAATGCCCTCGCGGCTGCCGGCTATATTATCGAGCGGGCGCACCCTCCCGAGATCGAGCAGTGCGTCAACGTGTGGCAATCGATCGTAATGACAGAGGCTCGTTTCGGCATGATTTCCGCGGCGGATTCGACGGGAGATCCGGATGTCAAACGATTCATCCGCAGCATGGCCGATTGCGCTCCAACCGTCGATCTTGGCGGTTACGTCCAGGCAATCGCACGGCGGGACGAATTGCGTCGCAAGTGGAACGAATTTCTCGGCCGTTATCCAATCGCACTTTTGCCGGTTTCATGCCGCCTGCCTTTACCGTGGGGCGCGGACCTCGGAACGACCGAAGAGACGCGTACGCTCATAGCCGCCCAGAGTCCTTTGATCGCCAGTGCAGCACTCGGCCTCCCGGGCATCAGCGTTCCGATGGGTTTCAGTGGTGGCCTACCGGTAGGTGTGCAACTGGTGGCCGATGGCTTCCGGGAGTTGCGCCTGCTGACAGCCGCGTCCGTCGTCGAGCGTCATCAAGGCGGGATGTCGGCACGCGACTATGGGTCGGTCTGAATAACCCAGCAGTGTAACGACCCACGCGTATATCGCAGATATATCGCAGTACCAAGCAATAAGAGCGGTCGAATTGCGCAATCAGGAGATGAATCATGTCGTCGGACTGAGCTTGCCCCCGCAAAATGGATCCCTTGCTGAGTATGTAAAACTCACGCAAGGAGGAAAGAAACATGGGTAATCCCGGAGCACGATACACGCAGGAATTCATGATAGAGGCCGTGCGCATGGTGCGAGGCGGCCAGAGCATGGCGGCGGTGGCAAAGATACTGGCGATCAGCCCGAAGACGCTGCACAACTGGGTGAAGGCCGATGCTGCTGGCAAGCTGAACGGTGCAGGCAAGCAGACATCTGCAGAGCAGATGGAGATTGCCCGACTGCGCGCGGAGTTATCGCGTGTGAAGATGGAGCGCGACATATTGGAAAAAGCAGCGGCGTACTTCGCGAAGGGGTCGGCATGAGGTACGTCTGGATTGAGCGTCACAGCCGACAATGGCCAGTTTCGCTGCTCTGTCAGACGCTGGGCGTCAGCCCCAGTGGTTACCACGCGCGCAAGGCCCGGGATGTCGATACGGA
>NZ_FCOF02000001.1 GCF_001544755.2 Caballeronia catudaia
CTGAACAGCCGGCCGCGCGCAACCCACGCGTTCCATTCGCCATTCGAGGTTTTCGCTGCGACACTTGCCTCAGCGGGACAACCTCAAAACGCTAAACATTAACCCCCTCGTTGCACTTCGGTTTGAAACCGCCGCTTATTTTTCTTTTTGGTTCGCTTTCGGTGGGGTCGTCCCGTTTTCGCGTTGGTCTATTAGCGTTGCCCCTGTGCGGGGCGGCAGTCACTTTCTTTGCTCGGGACCAGAGTAAGCGCTAAAGCGCCAACTCTGGTCGACGCAAAGAAAGCAACCAAAGAAACAGCTATCCCCAGCCTAAGCACTTCATGCCGGCCGCGGCACAGGCGATCGATTAGTGGTCCGGCAATAGCGAGTGCCCTCAAAGGTCTTATCGGGCGTGGACCGCGCACGATCCGACAAACCATAACTTCAAGGGCGCTGGTTCCGCACGAAATAGCTTCGGCACAGCGCTACGCGCTGCCGAAGGGTCTGCGAGGGGAACCAGCGAGAAGAGATGCAGCGAGATAGAGCGCGCAAACCCGATGGACCCGTCGGCCGCGAAGCGGGCTGGAGCTAGCAGGTGCTGAACCAGTATGTTAAGCGATGCGATGTATCAGACCGTGCGCGATCCAAGCCCGGTGAGGTTTGTGGGGGCACTCGCTACTGCTGGACCACGAAATTAGTTCTGTGCCGCGGCCGGCATGAAGTGCTTAGGCTGGGGAAAGCTGCTTTCTTTGCCTACTTTCTTTGCGTCGACCAGAGTTGGCGCTTTAGCGCTTACTCTGGTCCCGAGCAAAGAATGTAGGTGCCGCCCCGCACAGGGGCAACGCTAATAAACCGACACGAAAACGGGACCCACCGAAAAAAATCTACTTCGCCAACGACCGCCGCTTCATTTCGAGCTGAGTGATAAGCCGCTGCAGCGTATTCTCCGCCGACCCCGGCATAGAAACAAACTTGAACCCGATCGTAAACCGACGATCCCCCTTAGGCGTAGTCGATTCCCGATGCGAAACGAGCATCATATCCACCGTAATCCGCCCATTCGCGCTGAAATGCAGTTCAGCATCCTGCACCACGATGCCCATCTCGAGACTCGCCACGCGCTCATCCGTCGTGCGCAACGCCACGCCGCCGAGCGAAAGATCATGCACCTCGAAACGGAACCGATCGCCTTCCGGCAGCGAGCCCGTGCACATATAAGGATCGAGCACCGGCGCCTCGACGCGGAAATACTCGCGCCGCTGCATGTAATACAACACCGGAGGAAATTCCGCTTCGAACGCGGGACGCCCGTCGAATACCGTCTCGCGCGGCGTGGGCGTCGTGAATTCCACACGCACGCCATCCGGCGCCGCGCTGAAAATCAGCTTCGGCGATGCAAGCACGCCGCGATTCTGCTCCGGCACGCCGCCCCAGTCGAATGTGAACCGATGCGCGGTCACATCGACATCGAGCAAACGCGTCACGATCTGCCCGTCGCCATATTGCGCCGTCAGAAAGTCTCCGCGATTCGCGAGATTGCGCAGCGCCACGCCGATTTCCAGCGGATTGCGCCGGCCAAAATCCACGATCGGCGCGATATCGTCGTCGGCAACGTCATGCTTGTGATTGGTGTTCATGGTGCTAGCCGTATTCATTGTGCCCGCGCTTCCGCCCACTTCCCCGAACGTCGCGCGTCGATCCGAACCCCTATTGGCCCGGCACTTCGATTATTCAGGTTAGCGGCATGCCTCTTTGAAAGTTTAGGGTTCGCACGCGTAAAAAGTATGTGGTGCGCCGTCCCTTATAACGTAAAACGTTTGCTGCCGCATCAGCGCCGAATACTCGCCTCCGAACTAGTCAGCAAGAACGCGACCGCAATCATCGGCTGTTTTGAAAATGCGCAGCGCACGCTTCGTCAGACGATCTGGCGCATGATCGAAATGAGCTTCTTCGCATATTGCGGATCGGTCGCGTAGCCCGCCTTCTGCATGCCGTGCGCGAAGCCCGCGACATCGCGCGAAGCCTGAATCACCGGCGCATAGCGCGGATTGTTCTTGATGACGCTCGCGTAATCGGTGAGCGCTTCCTCGTACGAATCGTAGGCGCGGAATTTCTCGACGATCTTCCGCGGCTGGCCGTTCACATATTCCGTCGTGACCGAGCTGACCGTCTTGCCGCCCCAGTCCTTCGTCGCCTTGATGCCGAAGATGTTGTGGCTCGTCGCGCCGTTCGCATGCTTGATCTCGCGCTTGCCCCAGCCCGATTCCAGCGCGGCCTGGCCGATGATGAAGCGCGCCGGAATGCCCGTCGCAGCGCTCGCGGCCTGCGCCGGCACGGCGAGCCGGTCGACGAATGCGTTGACCTTGTCCGTGCCGTTGCCGCGCACAGGCGGCTCCAGCGAATCCGCCGCCGTATAGCCCTTGCCCGCGAGCGGCGCGTTGTTCTTGCCGGCCTGCGCCGCCGCGTAAGCCTTGGCCATCGCGTTCATCGCGGCGAGATTGCCCGCGTTCGCTTCGAGATCGCCGCTGCCGCCCGACATGCCGCCGAGCGCCTGCATCGCGTTCGTCGTGCCCATCGCGCCGCCGCCGCCCTTCCCGTCAGCGCCGCTCTGCGCGCCCGCGTTGCGCATCAACTGCTTCAGCATCATGTCCGCGACGCCGATACCCTTCGACGACATCTGCTGCGACAACTGCTGATCGAGCATCGACGTAAACGACTTCGTATCGTTCGATTCGAACGGGCTGTCCGAAGGCGTCGCGTCACGCATGCTCTTCAACATCATCTGCGTGAAGACGGCGTCGAACTGCTTCGCGGCCTCCTTGAGCCCTTGCTGCGGATTGGCGCTGGCCTGGGCGCGCAGCGCATCGAAGCCCTGCGTATCGAGCGCGAAACGGTTCGACAGGCCCGAGAATCCGCTCGTCGTATCGGTCGATGCCAGCGCGGTGCTGGCGATTCCGTTCGTGTTCGAGTTCATAGGTTCTTGTTCGTTCCTAGATGATTTCGAGGTCGGCGCGTAACGCACCCGCCGCCTTCATCGACTGAAGGATCGAGATGAGATCCGCCGGCGTGGCTCCTAGCGCGTTGAGCGCCTTCACGACATCCGCGAGATTGGCGCCCGCGCTCAGCATCTTGAGCGCGCCGCCGTCCTGCTTCAGTTGAATCGATGATTCCTTCGCCGCGACCGTCTGCCCGTTGGAGAACGCGCCCGGCTGGCTCACCGCTGTCTTCGTATTGATGACGACCGACAGGTTGCCGTGCGCGACCGCGCAGTTCTGCAGCGTGACCATCTGATTCATCACGATCGAGCCGGTGCGCGCGTTCAGGATCACCTTCGCGGCGGCCTGCGCCGGACGCACGTCGATGTTCTGCAGTTGCGCCATGAACGACACTTGCTCGCTGGCGTCCTGCGGCGCGCGCAATTGAATCGTGCGGCCGTCGAGCGCGAGCGCCGTGCCCATGCCGAACTGGTTGTTCACCGCCGCGACGATGCGCTGCGTCGTGTCGAAATCCATCTCGCGCAGTTCCATCTGCATGACGCCGCCCTGCTGCTGCAACGCCGATGGCACCGCGCGCTCGACGATCGCGCCCGCCGAAATGCGGCCGACCGCGAGCTGGTTCACCTGCACCTTGCTGCCGTTCGCGCTCGCGCCCGCGCCGCCGACGACGAGGTTGCCCTGCGCCATCGCATACACCTGGCCGTCGGCGCCCTTCAGCGGCGACATCAGGAGCGTGCCGCCGCGCAGGCTTTTCGCATTGCCGAGCGAGGAAACGGTGACGTCGATCGCTTCACCGGGACGCGCGAACGGCGGCAGCGTCGCGGTGACCATCACGGCCGCGACGTTCTTCAACTGCATGTTCTGGGTCGTCGCCGAGTTCACCGTGATGCCGAGATTGCCGAGCATGTTGGTGAGCGATTGCGTCGTGAACGGCGTCTGCATCGTCTGGTCGCCGGTGCCGTCGAGACCGACGACGAGGCCGTAGCCGATCAGCGGATTGTCACGCACGCCCTGGAACGAGACGAGGTCTTTGAGGCGCTCGGCGTGAGCATGCGGCGCGGAGGCGATCGCGACCAGCGCGGCCGCGAGCGAGAACGAAACGAAACGGAGAAGCGGATTCATGATCAGAACGGCGCGACGTTGAGGAAGAAGCGCTGGAGCCAGCCCATGTTCTGCGCTTCGTCGATGTAACCCTTCGCCGAGTATTCGATCTTCGCGTCGGCGACTTGCGTGGAGAACACGGTGTTGGTGCCCGAAATGGTCGTCGGGTTGACGACGCCCGAGAAGCGCACGAATTCGTTGCCCTGGTTGATGAGCATCTGCTTTTCGCCGCTCACCATCAGATTGCCGTTGGACAGAACGTCCGTGACGGTCACGGTCAGCGTGCCGCTGAACGTGTTCGCCGCGCTCGCGCCGCCCGCCGCCGTGAATTTGTTCGCGCCTGTCGCCGACAGATTCGTGTTGTTGAACAGACCGCCGAAGATGCCCGGCACGGTCGGCACCTGGAACGCGCCCGTGCCGTTGCGATTCGTATTCGCCGCCGACGACTTCGTCGCGTTGACGTTTTCCGAGATCACGATGGTCAGGATGTCGCCCACGTTGCGCGGACGCTGGTCTTCGAAAAGCGGCCGGCCGGCGTAGCCCGCGTTGTAGATCGCGCCGGGCGAGCGCGTGCCGACGGGCGGCTGCGGCGGACGCGCGGTCATCGGCTGCTGGACGATCGGCTCTCTCGGCACGAGGCCGCACGCGGCGAGCGCTGAAATGAGCGCGGCCATCGAAAAGCGCGAAAGAATGTGAGTAGACGACATCGTGATAACTCTTTTGAAGCGAATGAAGCGTCAGTGTGACGCCATCCGCCTGATTCCGATCCGTCGAATAGAGGGTTAAACCTGCATCTGCGAGAGCGTCTGCAGCATCTGGTCGGACGTGGTCACGGCCTTGCTGTTGATCTCGTACGCGCGCTGGGTCTGGATCATGTTCACCAGTTCCTGCACGACGTTCACGTTCGACGCTTCCACGTAACCTTGCTGCAGCGAACCCGCGCCGTTGAGACCCGGCTGCGACACGTTCGGCGCGCCCGAGCTGCCCGTTTCGGAGAAGAGGTTTTCGCCGCGCGCTTCGAGGCCGGCCGGGTTGATGAAGGTCGCGAGCTGGATCGAGCCGACCGTCGTGCTGGCCGTGCTGCTCGGCTGCGTGATCGACACCGTGCCGTCCGAGCCGATGGTGATCGCCGTCGCGTTCTGCGGAATCGTGATCGCCGGATTCAACTGATAGCCGCTCGACGTGACGAGCTGGCCCTGCGCGTTCGTCTGAAACGAGCCGTCGCGTGTGTAGGCGGTCGTGCCGTCGGGCATCGTCACCTGAAAGAAGCCCTGGCCGTTGATCGCGACGTCCTTCGAGTTGCCGGTCTGCTGCAGGTTGCCCTGCGTGTACAGGCGCTCCGTTGCGACCTGTTGCACGCCCGTGCCGAGCTGGACGCCCGATGCGAGCTCGGTCTGTTGCGTGGAGTTCGCGCCCGGCTGGCGCGTGGTCTGATACAGCAGATCCTCGAACACCGCGCGCGAGCCCTTGAAGCCGTTCGTGCCGACGTTGGCGAGGTTGTTGGAGATCACGTCCATCTGCGCCTGCTGCGCATTCATGCCGGTCGCGGCGATGTAAAGAGAGCGATTCATGTTCTTGCGTTTCCTGAGTGTCTGTTGCGTCGCCGCTTAGGAGAAGTTCAGCAGCTTGTTGGCCGATTGTTCGTTCTGGTCCGCCGATTCCATCAGCTTCGTCTGCATCTGGAACTGGCGCGCGTTGGTGATCATCGAGACCATCGCGGAGACCGGGTTCACGTTGCTGCCTTCGAGCGCCCCGCCAGCCACGACGACGTTCGGGTCCGCGTCGGCGGGGTCGCCGGTCGCGGTGCGAAAGAGGCCGTCGTCGCCGCGCGTCATCGTCGCCGGATCGGGATTCACGAGCTTCAGTTGATCGACGACCGCGATGGCCGTCGGCGGGTCGCCCGGAATCAGCGCGGAAATCGTGCCGTCCTTGCCGATCGTCACTTCAGCGCCCGGCGGAATCGACAGCGGACCACCGTTCCCGAGCACCGGCAGGTTGCTCGCGTTGACGAGCTGGCCGTTCTGATCCACGTGCAGATTGCCCGCGCGCGTGTATGCCTCGCTGCCGTCGGCCGCCTGCACGGACAGCCAGCCGGGGCCCTGAACGGCGACATCGAGCGGATTGCCGGTCTGCTGGATCGGGCCCGCGGAGTAGTCCGCGTTCGGCGTCGACGAGAGCACGAAGGTGCGCGTCGTGCCATCGGCGGACTGGTTCTCGAACGACATCGGCACCTGGCGGAACGCCGCGAGCTGCGCCTTGAAACCCGTGGTCGACGCGTTCGCGAGGTTGTTCGCCGTGACGGCCTGCTGTTCGAGCGCCTGGCTTGCGCCGGTCATCGCGGTGTAGATCAGACGGTCCATGAATCGCTTCCTTCCCTATTGCTTATGGACGATGCTTACAGATTGATCAGCGTCTGGTCGACGGTCTGCTGCGTCTTGATCGTCTGCGCATTCGCCTGATAGTTGCGCTGCGCGGTGATCAGATTCACGAGCTCGCTCGTCAGATCGACGTTCGAATTCTCCACCGCGCCGCCTTGCAACGTGCCGTGGTTGGTCGAGCCAGGCACGGAGACCTGCGCCGCGCCCGAGGCCGCCGTCTGCGCATACACGTTGCCGCCCAGGTTCTGCAAACCGTTCTGGTTGTTGAAGTTCGCGACCGCGATCTGGCCGAGCGCCTTAGTTTCGCCGTTCGAGTAGTTGCCCGTCAGCATGCCGTCCGTGCCGACCGTGAAGCCCGTCAGTTCGCCCGTGCTGTTGCCGTCCTGATGCAGGTTCGTGAGACCGCTCTTCGCGCCGTACTGCGTCGTGCCGGAGAGGTCCAGCGTCAGCGTCTGCGTCGCGCCCGACGTTGCGCTCGCGCCGTCCGGGATCGTGAACGAGAAGGTCTTGCCGCTGGTCATGTTGCCCGACGAATCGAACGTGACCGGGCCGAGATCCTTCTTTTGCGTGACCGGATCGCCATAGCCCGCGAACGCTTCCCACGTGTTCGTGCTGGACTTCGTGAAGTACACCGAGACCTTTTGCGTGCCGCCGAGCGAGTCGTACGCATCGACGGACGTCGACGCGTTGTATGTATTGCCGTTGGCCGGATCGAAATCCGCGGCGGCCTTCACGTCGTCCTGCGAGTTCAGGTTGAACGCGGCGGTGATTTTCTTCGTGGCGGTCGGCGCGATGTTCGCGGTCGGCACCGTCAGCGGCACCGTGCTCGCGCTGTTGACCACGCCGCTCGAATCCGCCGCGTAGCCCATCAGTTGCAGGCCGGACGAATTGACGATGTTGCCGCTGTTGTCGAGATGGAACACGCCGTTGCGCGAATACACGACCGAGCCGTTGTTCGACAACTGATAGAAACCGTTGCCGTTGATCGCGACGTCGAGCGCCTGATTGGTCGTCGTGATCGTGCCTTGCGAGAACTGCTGCTGCACTTCGGACATGCGCGTGCCGATGCCGATCTGATTGCTGACGGCCGTGGCCATCGAGCTCGCGTACATGTCCGCGAATTGCGCGGCGCCTTGCTTGAAGCCGACGGTATTCGCGTTCGCGATGTTGTTGCCGATCACGTCGAGGTCGCTGGATGCCGCGCCCAGACCGCTCAATGCCTGTTGGTAACTCATGTGTTTCTCCGCGACGAGTTCGCGCTCGTCCTAAAAAATGTCTGTTTAGAGAATCGACGCGACGCTCGTGAGCGCCACCGTGGAACCGTTCGCGAGCTTGAGCCCCGGCGCGCCGCCCGTCATCTGCACGACGCTCTGGACCTGCGAAGCGGAAAGCGTCGTCGCGGTCGCCTGCTGGCCGTTGATCGTGCCTTGCGCGGCGATCGTGTAGCTGCCGTCGGCGAGCGTATTGCCCTTCGAGTCGACCGGCTTCCAGCCCGTCACCGGCACGACGCCCGCGCCTTGCGCGCCGAGATCGAGCGTGTTGACGATCTGGCCGGAGGAATTCTTCACGACGATCTGCAGGTCGCTCACATTGTTGGCCAGTTGCACGCCGAAGCTCGACGACGCGCCGCTCGACACCGTCATGCCGTTGCCCGCCGCGAGCACGTTCGAGCCGATGAGCAGCGCGGCTTGCGTCTGCTGGCCGGCGGAAAGCTGCGTCGCGAGCGAAGACAGCGACGTGTTCAACTGGCCGATGCCCGTCACCGTGTTGATCTGCGCGAGCTGCGAGGTCATCTGCGAGCTGTCGGCGGGATTCGTCGGGTCCTGGTTCTTCAACTGCGTCACGAGCAGCGTGAGGAAGGTGTTCTGCAGATCCGACGCCGATTGCGCGCCGGTCGCCGAGCTCGACGAAGACGCCGCCGAACTCGACGACGTGCCGTTCATGGTGTCGAGCAGCGTCTGCGACACATTGGTGCCGTTGCTGCCGATGGTTGTGCTGGTCGTCACGTTGTTTTCCTTGAATGTCCGAATCAGGTGCCGATGGTCAAAGTCTTGAGCATCAATTGCTTGGCTGTGTTGAGCGTTTCGACGTTCGCCTGATAGGAACGCGAGGCGGAAATCATGTTGACCATCTCCTGCACCGGATCGACGTTCGGCATCGTCACGTAGCCGTCCGCGTTCGCCGCCGGGTTGCTCGGGTCATAGCTGGTTTTCATCGGGCTCGGATCGTCGATGACGCCGGTCACCTGCACGCCGCCGACCTGCTGGCCCGACGCGGTGCGCGCGCCGCCGAGCGGATCGACCGCGAACACGACCTGCTTTGCCTTGTACGGCTGGCCGTCCGGGCCGGTCGTGCTGTCCGCGTTCGCGAGGTTCGACGCGGTGACGTTCAGGCGCTGCGCCTGAGCGGACATCGCCGAGCCGGCGACGTTGAAGATGTTCATCAAAGAGGGCATTTCTTCTCCTGATGCGCTCAGCTATTCGACGTGATCGCCGAGAGCATCGACTTGATTTGCGAGCTCAGCACCGTCATGCCCGCTTCGAAGTGCAGCGCGTTGTCCGCGAACTGCACGCGCTCGGCATCGAGATCGACCGTGTTGCCGTCGAGCGACGGCTGGTTCGGCACGCGATAGGCGAGCTTGCCGTAGTCGTCGCTCGAGCCGCCCGATGCAAAGAGCGTCGACGTGCCCGACATATGGCCCTTCGACGTCACGCTCATCGAGGCGCTCGCGCTTACGCTGACGGGGTGCGCCATCTTCAACGTCGCCTTGTTCGATGCGTCGCCGCCCGGCTTCAGCGCACCCGCGAGCGCGGTGGAGAAATCGACGTCGCGCGCCTTGTAGCCGGGCGTGTCGGCGTTGGCGATATTCGACGACAGCAATTCCTGCCGATACGCGCGCACGTCGAGCGCCTCACGGCCAAAAGCGAATTCCTTGTCGAGTCTGTCTAGCATTGCGGTTTCTCCTGTCGGCGGCGCCGAGGGCTTTTTGCATGACACGCATCTTAGGAGCGGCGCGCAAGAACTAATCCGACGAATAACCGGGAAACGCGGCCTCTATTCGACGCTTGCCCGTTGTGGCGGATATCTAGAATTCGTTTCGTTAATGCCGCGCAGGTGCGGCTCGATCGAATCGGCAACGGAGAGAAGTGATGAGCAGGTCCGCAAAGCGTGCATCGAACCCTACGGCTCGCGCCGCAGCGACGTTCGCGCGCCGCACGCTGGGCGCGTCGCTGTTCATGGGCGTCGTGTTGAGCGCACAGGCTCAGCAAAGCGACGGCATGATCGTCATTCCGGGCAACGCCGAAACCAATCCCGCCGCCGCGGCCGGCATGGCGCAGAAGCTGAACGCACCCGCTGCACCGGCTGCGCGGCCCGCGCCCGCTCCCGTTGCGGCGATGCAGTCCGGCTATCGCGCCGCGACGAAAGCCGCCGACGCCGCGATGCGCAACGCCGCGCTCGAACTCGAAGCCCGCGCCGACGCCGCCGACGATTCCATGAATGACGCGGGTGGCATGATCGTCATTCCCGGTCCGGGCGAAGCGAAGCCTGCGCGGGTTGCTGCGCCGTCCGCGGCCGTCGCGCCCGCCATTGCTCCGTCGCTTGCGAAAGCGCCTGCCGCTTCCGTATCACGCGATGTCATTCCCGTCGTCGTGACACGCGACGATGGCATCGCGCGCGGCACGAATGCCAAGCCCGTCGCGGCCGGCTCCGCGTCGCCGGTGGCATCGCCGATGAAGCGCGTCAGCTTCAATCCGTCCGCGACCGCCGCCTTGCCGCAAGCCCAGAACGCGAACGCCGCGATGCAGGATGGCGAATCGATCCGCGTCGCGGCGCTCGGCTTTCTTCAACAGCAGGCCGCGGGATTGCCTGGCAAGGTCGAGATCACCGTCACGCCGGTGTTTCCGCGCGGACTCGCCGCCTGCTCCGCGCTCGATCCGTTCATGCCGACCGGCGCGCGGCTCTGGGGCCGCATGACCGTCGGTGTGCGCTGCGTCGGCGAGCGGCCGTGGACGCTTTACGTGCAAGCGCGCGTGTCGATCAACGCTACGTACTATCAGGCCGCGCGCGCGATCGCGCCGGGCGAAGTGCTGTCCAACGCCGATCTCGTCGCCCGCGACGGCGATATCACCGCGATGCCGCAGGCGATCGTCACCGATCCGGCGCAGGCCGTGGGCGCGGTGGCGCTCGGACGCGTGCCGGCTGGCTTGCCGCTGCGCACCGACATGCTGCGCGCAGCGAGCTCGGTGGCGATCGGCCAGAACGTGCATGTGGTCGCGGGCGGCTCCGGCTTTTCGATTTCCGCCGAAGGCACCGCGATGAACAACGCGGCGCCCGGCCAGCAGATTCGTGTGAAAACCGCTGCGGGACAGATCATCACGGGCATCGTGAAGGACGCCCAGACGGTGGAGATTTCGCTGTAAAGAACCGGAGTGTTCGGTCCCCCACGCTTGTTGCATTTTGTTGCAAATGCGCCTAAAGGCCGCCAGATAAGGCTTTGAAGACGATGAGCACGCCGCACGGCAGTTGGCAGTCCCCCGGCAGGGTAAAGTTTTCAAGCACCGTCGCCGATAAAGGACTCAACACGTTCGGGAATGGACATCGTGAAAATCGAATCGAATAGCAACACCAATCTGGCAGGCCTTCAAGACAACCTGCAGCGCGCGTCGCAAAACGACGCAAAAGGCGCCACGGGCACCGTGCAACAGTCGGGCGCGAACCCGGCGACGAATTCGACGGTGAGCTTGTCGTCGTTGTCGAGCGACCTGCGCGCATCGAACGGCTCGGACATCGATACGGCGAAAGTCGCATCGATCAAGGCCGCGATCCGCGACGGCAGCCTGAAGATCGACACGAGCAAGATCGCCGACGGCATTCTGAGCACCGCGCGCGACCTGCTGCAAACGAGAACCCCGCCGACCGGCGGCTGAACGCTTCCAGGGCGCGCACAGGCGCGTGACGGCAGGCGTTCGCGAAACCGGGCGGCTTTTTGAAACCGCTTTTCGAGCGATGCAATGAAAGACGCCCTGCTTGCCACCGTCACCGAAGAAGTCGCCGCTGTTCAGGCCTTCGAAAACCTCCTCGTCGAAGAGGAAAAAGCGCTGATCGCAGCGCAGCCGCTTCCGGCGCTGCCTTCGATCATCGAGCACAAGACCGCGCTGACCGAGCGCATCTCCGTTCTCGAAAAGACCCGCGATGAGCAGTTGAACGCGCTCGGTTTCCCGGGCGGCTTCGCCGGCATGGAAGCCGCCGCCGCCAGCGACGAGGCGATCGCCGGGCAATGGGCGTTGCTCACCGCTTCCGCCCGTCGCGCGAAACAGGGCAACAACAACAACGGCGTGCTGATCCGCACGCGCATGGAATACAACCGCAAGGCGCTCGCGGCGTTGCAGGTCGCGCCCTCGAAGAGCGGCTTTTACGGTCCGGACGGGCGCGTGCCTGGCGCCTGACCGCATTCACTTCTTCATGCAGAACGGCGCGTGCTTCCTTGCGAGGCACGCGCCGCTTTTGTTTCCCGCGCTTTCATCTACCGAATAACCCCCTTTTCCCCGGCTTTATCCGCCGATGGCCGCTCGACGCCTTCCGCAATAATCGCTTTCATCAAAAAGCGGCTTCGCGCCGCTCGCAATGCAAACGATGCAAGCAACGGAGTAAGGCCCGGTGGCAGAAGAAAGCGATCTCGAAAAAACCGAATCAGCCACTCCCAAGCGCCTGGAAAAGGCGCGGGAGGAAGGCCAGGTTGCGCGCTCGCGGGAACTCGCGTCTTTCGCGCTGCTCGCGGCGGGGTTTTTCGGCGTGTGGGGCATGGCGGGTCCGATCAGCGCGCATTTGCAGTCGATTCTGCGCGGCGCGTTCATGTTCAACCACGAAACCGTGCTCGACACGCGCCAAATGATGATCGGCGCGGCGAACGCGAGCAAGGAAGGTTTGTTCGCCGTGCTGCCGGTGCTGCTGCTGTCGGCTTTCGCCGCGCTCGCTGCGCCAATGGCGCTCGGCGGCTGGCTCATCACGACAAAGCCGCTCGCGCCGAACTTCGGTCGGCTGAATCCGATCAGCGGCCTCGGTAAGATTTTCTCGATCCA
The DNA here is from genome assembly GCF_001544755.2 of Caballeronia catudaia. Taxonomy (GTDB): domain Bacteria; phylum Pseudomonadota; class Gammaproteobacteria; order Burkholderiales; family Burkholderiaceae; genus Caballeronia; species Caballeronia catudaia. Next base: position 12,535 of record NZ_FCOF02000001.1, read on the forward strand.
GGGGCCGGTGCAGCTTGGCATGTCTGTGCTGAAGACGGTGATCGTCGGCGGCATCGCGGGCTCCGCGATCTGGAGCCGCAAGGCCGAAGTGCTCGGCCTCTTGACCAAACCGCTCGATCTGGCGCTCGCCGACGCGATGCATCTGATCTTCGTGTGTTGCGGCATGGCGATCGGCGGGCTGTTTCTCGTCGCCGCCGTCGACGTGCCGTATCAGCTCTACTCGCACGCCAAGAAGCTGCGCATGAGCAAGGAAGAAGTGAAGCGCGAGCACAAGGAAAGCGAGGGCGATCCGCACATCAAGGGCAAGATCCGCCAGCAGCAGCGCGCGGCCGCACGTCGGCGAATGATGCAGGCGATTCCGACCGCCGATGTCATCGTCACGAATCCGACGCACTTCGCCGTCGCGCTGCAATACACCGACGGCCAGATGCGCGCGCCGAAGGTCGTCGCGAAGGGCGTGAATCTGGTCGCGGCGCGCATCCGCGAACTGGGCCGCGAGCACAACGTGCCGCTGCTCGAAGCGCCGCCGCTGGCGCGCGCGCTGTATCACAACGTCGAGATCAACCGGGAGATTCCGGGCGCGCTGTACGGCGCGGTCGCGCAAGTGCTGGCGTGGGTCTACCAGCTCAAGCGCTACAAGGAAGACGGCGGCACGAAGCCGGACGAACCTTCCGATCTCGACGTGCCGAAGGAACTGGACAAAGGCGGCGTTTCAGACGCCGACGCCGACCGCGAAGCCGCAGAGGCTTTGGCCGGCGACAACCCTGACAATGGAGCCGCAGCATGAATGCGCGCGCTGGATTTTTCGCCAAACGGCCCGACGCGCTGGGCACGCAGAACTTGCGAGCCTTAGCCGGCCCGATCCTGATCTGCATGATCTTGGGCATGATGATTCTGCCCTTGCCCGCGTTTCTGCTCGACTTGCTGTTCACCTTCAACATCGCGCTGTCGGTGATGGTGCTGCTCGTCAGCATGTACACGCAAAAGCCGCTCGATTTCGCGGCGTTCCCGAGCGTGCTGCTGTTCTCGACGCTCCTGCGGCTGTCGCTGAACGTGGCGTCGACGCGTATCGTGCTGCTCGAAGGCCACACCGGCCCCGACGCCGCGGGTCAGGTGATCGAATCGTTCGGGCACTTTCTCGTCGGCGGGAACTTCGCGGTGGGTATCGTCGTGTTCGTGATCCTGATGATCATCAACTTCATGGTGATCACGAAGGGCGCGGGACGTATCGCGGAAGTCGGCGCGCGCTTCACCCTCGACGCGATGCCCGGCAAGCAGATGGCCATCGACGCCGATCTGAACGCCGGTCTCATCAACGAGGAAACCGCGAAGAAGCGCCGTCAGAGCGTGGCGCAGGAAGCCGAGTTCTACGGTTCGATGGACGGTGCATCGAAGTTCGTGCGCGGCGACGCGATCGCGGGCTTGCTGATCATGGTGATCAACGTCGTCGGCGGGCTGATCGTCGGCATGTTGCAACACGACATGGACTTCGCGCACGCGGCGACCAACTACACGCTGCTGACGATTGGCGATGGCCTCGTCGCGCAGATTCCGTCGCTCATCATCTCGACGGCGGCGGGCGTGATCGTATCGCGCGTCGCGACCGAGGAAGACATTGGCACGCAGTTGACCGGCCAGTTGTTCCAGAATCCGCGCGTGCTGATGATCACGGGCGTGATCATCGGCATCATGGGCCTGATTCCGGGCATGCCGCACTTCGCGTTCATCCTGCTCGGTGGCGGCCTCATCTATGCCGCGCGCACGATGAACAAGCGCGCCGAGGCGAAGAAGAAGAGCGCCGTCACCGATGTCACGCCGCTCGCGGCGAACGCCGCGGCTGCCACGGCGGAGAACTCGGAGGCGAGTTGGGAGGACGTGTCGCTCATCGATCCGTTGGGGCTGGAAGTGGGCTACCGCCTGATTCCGCTCGTCGATCGCAACAGCGATGGCGAACTGCTCAAGCGTATCAAGGGCATCCGCAAGAAGTTCGCGCAGGAAATCGGCTTTTTGCCGCCGGTCATTCATATTCGCGACAATCTGGAACTGCGGCCGAACGGATACCGGATCGCGCTGAAGGGCGTGGAAGTGGGCGTGGGCGAGGCGTTCCCCGGACAGTGGCTCGCGATCAATCCGGGACAGGTGTCGGCCGCGCTGCCGGGCGCGCAGACGCAGGACCCGGCGTTCGGCCTGCCGGCTGTCTGGATCGACACGAACCTGCGCGAGCAGGCTCAGGTGTACGGCTACACCGTGGTCGATGCAAGCACGGTCGTCGCGACGCATTTGAACCATCTAGTCGTGACGCACGCGGCGGAGTTGCTCGGACGTCAGGAAGTGCAGGCGCTGATCGAGCGCATCGGCAAGGACACGCCTTCGCTCACGGACGATCTGGTGCCCAAGGTGCTGTCGCTCACGACGCTGCAGAAGGTGCTGCAGAATCTGCTCGACGAAAGCGTGCCGATCCGCGACATGCGCACGATTCTCGACGCGCTGCAGGAGCACGCGCCGCGCATGTCCGATCCGCACGATCTCACCGCGGCGGTGCGCCTCGCGCTGGGCCGGGCGATCACGCAGCAGTGGTATCCGGGCGCCGACGACCTGCAGGTGATGGGCCTCGATCCGACGCTGGAGCGTGTGTTGTCGCAGGCTTTGTCGACGGGTACGAATCCGGGTCTGGAGCCGGGACTCGCGCAAACGCTGCTGAACTCGACGCAGAACGCGATCATGCGCCAGCAGAATCTGGGCTTGCCGCCGGTGCTGCTCGTGCAGCATTCGCTTCGCGCGATGCTGGCGCGGTTCCTTCGGAGAAGCTTGCCGCAGTTGAAGGTGCTGTCTTACGCCGAAGTGCCGGATACGCGGAATGTGAAGGTGGTTAACTTGATTGGGGCTTGAGGTTCCAGTTCAATGCAGCACGGAGGCGATCAGGCTGCGAAGGTTCCGTGCATCGAAAACCACCGTTTTCCACGTGTAATAGTTGGCGCGTTCGAACTGTGCCTTGCCGACAGTTGACTGGCTCTCTGCGATCGCCAGCACATGTCCCGGCTTCTTCGCTTCCCGATACTGCATATGAATCAGTTCTCCCTCGAGAAGCCGCGTGTCGCTCATTGCCGCGATGACGATGGAAGGCGTCGGCGTTTCGATCACGTGGTCTGCCATGAACTTCCCCGAAATGGGTAGTTCGACTTCCGAATGGTGCTTCAGGTCGAACTCCTCGGCGATCTCGCCAATCGTCCGCGATAGACGGCCCTTAAAATCGCTACCCGACCGGCGTTCGGCGCGAGACGTCGCGACGCCATACAGTTGCTGCGCCGATTCGGCGACGCGAAAAACGTAGGGGACCACCAACCGCTCGTCCGTCGTCGTTGCGCGAATGACTTCGTCATCGCACAGGCGCGCGGGACTGTACTGGGATAGACCCTGCGACCACTGCTCGACGGCGCCGGACTCGACGTCCCCGCCAATCATGCTTGCGCAGAGGCAAGCTTCTCCGTTTTCATCGATCGAAAACGCGCCGTTTCGGATGCGCACTCGAACGACCACGCGATCTCCGGTGCCCGCGTATTCGAGCGGTGTGACGATTCGGTACACGTCGCGAGCGTCCTCGTGAACTTCAAAGAGCGCGCAGATGGTTCGCTTCAAGAATTCAGCTTGCACAGTAGATCGCCCTGACCGTTTTGCTCGTTCGAAATCGTTATGCCCGTGGCCCTGCAGAACAGAACGATGAGTGCCGAGCGATCATCGGAAACCCCCGGATCAAAAACTCGAGATGATTCGAGGTTAAGCTCTGGCGCACCGGGCAGCAAGCGATTCCGATAATCGATGGTCGTTTCGCAGGGCAGCTTGCAATGCACGCCCTTATGACTTGGATGATAGTGAAACTCGAACAGTGGATACAAATCGCCCTTCGGCGAAGTGAAGATCAAGTGTCCGTAAAATGATCGATCCGTGATTTCGTCGCCGTCGCGCCACATGAACAGCACGCGGTGCGCGTCCGAAACGGGGATGAGATCGGTCGCCTGAACACGCGGACGGGCCATCCTGTTGAAAGGCTTCGGCCACTTGCTCTTGTTCATTTGCCTGAACTTGGGCGACGCAGTCAACGTCTTGAGCGCCTGCTTGTGCGAACGCAATTGATCGGGTTTCAATACGGCTCTCTCAGGTTTGCAATCAGCCGTATCACTTCTTCGACGATCGACGAGCGAAGCAATCGGCAGATCTTTGCATGGATCTGCCGATGCTAACCGCACCAATCGACGTGCAATGCTTCGTTTAACGAATGTTTCATTCTCCGTGGAGAAAGCTGCGTTAAAGCAGTTAGCTACCTCAACACTCCACGATATTCACCGCCAACCCGCCGCGCGAAGTCTCTTTATATTTGGTCTTCATATCCGCGCCGGTCTCTCTCATTGTCTTGATGACGGAGTCCAGAGAAACATAATGCGACCCATCCCCGCGCATCGCCATGCGCGCGGCGTTGACGGCCTTCACCGAGCCCATCGCGTTGCGCTCGATGCACGGAATCTGCACCATCCCGCCGACCGGATCGCACGTCAGCCCGAGGTTATGCTCCATGCCGATTTCCGCGGCGTTCTCCACCTGCGCCGGCGTTCCGCCAAGCACGGCCGCCAGCGCGCCCGCCGCCATCGAGCACGCGACGCCGACCTCGCCCTGACAGCCCACCTCGGCGCCGGAGATGGAAGCATTCATCTTGTACAGAATGCCGATGGCCGCAGCCGTCAGCAGAAAATCGATCACACCCTGCGTGTTCGATCCCGGCACGAACCGGTCGTAGTAATGCAGCACCGCCGGAATGATCCCGGCCGCGCCATTGGTCGGCGCCGTGACGACGCGTCCGCCGATCGCATTCTCCTCGTTCACCGCGATCGCATAGAGATTGATCCAGTCGATCATCGACAGCGGATCGCGCAGCGCCTGCTCGGGCTTGCCCGCCAGCGCGCGATACAACTGCGGCGCACGCCGTTTCACCTGAAACGGCCCAGGCAAGCAACCATCCGCATCCGGGTTGCCGATGCCGCACCCGCGCGCGACGCAATCCTGCATCACGTCCCAGATGCGCAACAGGCCGGCGCGAATCTCGTCCTCGCTGTGCCAGACGCGCTCGTTCTCCCACATCAACTGCGCGATCGATTTGCCCGACTCCGCGCACATCTTCATGAGTTCGTCGCCGGTCTGGAACGGATACGGCAACTGCTCGTGCGCGCTCAGCACCGCCGTATTCGGCGCACCCGCCGTCACGACGAAGCCGCCGCCGACCGACAGATACGTAGCCTCGCGCAGCAACGCGCCGTTCGCATCGAATGCGTGGAGCTTCATGCCGTTCGGATGTTCCGGCAGCGCCTGCCGATAGAACGCGATGCATTCCTTCAACGTGAACGGAATCTCGTGCGTGCCCAGCAGCGCGAGCGTCTTCGACGCGCGCACGGCGTCGAGCCTCGGGACGATGCTGGACGCGTCGACGGTATCGGGCGCGTCGCCCATCAGGCCGAGCATCACGCCGCGGTCGGTGCCGTGGCCCTTGCCCGTCGCGCCGAGCGAGCCGTACAGCTCGCATTTCACCGATGCCGTCGATGCCAGCAGCCCATCGCGCTCGAGCCCTTGCGCGAACATCAACGCGGCGCGCATCGGTCCGACGGTGTGCGAGCTCGATGGTCCGATGCCGATCTTGAAGAGGTCGAATACGCTGACTGCCATGACATCACCTGACTGAAAGAATTAACGCGCCGGCAGCGGCAGACACACCGCGAGCCAGGCGGGGGGCGTCGGTGCGAGCCGCAGCGCGACCGGCGTGTAGCGGCCGTCGAGACGGGCCGCCAGATGAAAGAGTTCCGCCGCGTTCTTCGGATCCCATTGACCCGAAAATCCCGGCAATCCTGCCTCGCGGCGCTTGGCGTCGAAAGGCACGGACGACTTCACGAATTCGTCATGCGTCTTCGTGCCGAGCGCGTACGGCGTGAGCCAGTTGAGCGCAATAGCGAGTGTCGCGCCCGACTGTGCGCCCTCCGGCAGCCAGTTGCGGTTGTGCCGCCGCGCGGCGAGCGCCGCCGTCACGAGCGGCTGAAGATCGTAGGTGACGTAGCGCAGCGCGTCGCGTTCGGCGAAATCGACCGTCGATCCGTCCGGCGCGATGTTGTCGCCAATATGCTCGACGAACAACCGCTGCGCCGCGTTGATGAGCTTGCGGTCGTCGATGGTGAACGCGCCCATCGCGACCAGCTTCACGCGATGGCTCTGCCAGTTGTTGCGGTAATTGCCCGTGAGCGGACGCGGCTGCTTGTCCATATCGGCGACATAGCCCGTCACCATCTTCGTGATGAACGCGTTCGCCGCGTTGCGCGTCTTGACCGGCAAGGCGCTCGCCGTGAGGTCGTACGCGAGAATCAGCGATTCGAAGTTCGTCTCGTCGATCGGGTTGAAGCTCGGCTGATAAGTCGTCGCCCACGCGAACAGAAAGCGGTCGACGAGCCGCAGATAGCGCTCGTCGCCGGTCGCGCGCCACGCCAGCGCCGCATCGCGCATCAGGCCGAGGTCTTTTTCGGCATCGACGCTCTCGTCGTAAATGCCTTCGTGCGGCAGCGTGCCTTCCGTATGCAGCTTCGCGCGCGGCTTCGGCTGGTCGTTCACGTGCGATTGCACCGTCTTCACCAGCGCCTTCACGCCAGGATCGGCATTGGTGCGCTCGCTCGTCTGCATCGCGGGCGCGGCGCAGAAATTCATCGCGGCCTGCGCCGTCAGCGACCACGCGAACAGCATCGCCAGCGCCGTGAATCGACTTACTTGTTTCATCTCTCGCACCTTCCGCGCCATGCGAACTCCTTGATTGGCTTTGGTCCGGGGTGAGATGTTAGCCGGTTCGACGAGCGCCGCGATACCGCCCGACAATGCTTTACGTTGTCCGCTTACTCCGCGTAGTCAGAGATCGGCACGCACGAGCACATCAGGTTGCGATCGCCATACGCATTGTCCGCGCGGCCGACCGGCGACCAGTACTTGCGCGCGATCAGCGATTTCAGCGGATACGCCGCCGCCTCGCGCGTGTACTTGTGCGCCCATTCGTCCGATGTCACCGCCGCCGCCGTATGCGGCGCGTTCTTCAGCACGTTGTCTTCGCGGTCGGCGCGATCTTCTTCCACCGCGCGGATTTCTTCGCGAATCGCGATCATCGCGTCGATGAAACGATCGAGCTCTTCCTTCGATTCCGATTCGGTCGGTTCGACCATCAGCGTGCCGGGCACGGGGAAGCTCATCGTCGGCGCGTGGAAACCGTAGTCGATCAGGCGCTTGGCGACGTCTTCCACCGAAATGCCGCTCGATTCCTTGATCGGCCGGACGTCGAGAATGCATTCGTGCGCGACGAGCCCGCCCGGGCCGCTGTACAGCACCGGATAGTGCGGCGCGAGACGCTTCGCGACATAGTTCGCCGCGAGAATCGCGCTTTCGGTCGCGGCGGTGAGGCCTTGCGCGCCCATCATCGCGATATACATCCACGAGATCGGCAGGATGGCGGCCGAGCCATACGGCGCCGACGACACCGCGCCGATGCCCGCTTCATCGCGCTTATATCCGGTCGATGCCTGATTCGGCAGGAACTTCGCCAGATGCGCGCCGACCGCGACCGGACCGACGCCCGGTCCGCCGCCGCCGTGCGGAATGCAGAACGTCTTGTGCAGATTCAGGTGCGAAACATCGCCGCCGAACTGGCCTGGCGCGCAGAGTCCGACCATCGCGTTCATGTTCGCGCCGTCGACATACACCTGGCCGCCGTGCGAATGCACGATGTCGCAAATCTCGCGGACATTGCGTTCGAACACGCCGTGCGTCGACGGATACGTGATCATGATCGCCGCGAGATTCGCCGAATGCTTGCCGGCCTTCGCTTTGAGATCTTCGATATCGACGTTGCCGTTCGCATCGCACGCAACCACGACGACCTGCATGCCCGCCATCTGCGCCGACGCCGGATTCGTGCCGTGCGCGGACGCCGGGATCAGGCACACATTGCGATGTCCTTCGCCGCGCGACTCGTGATACGCGTGAATGATGAGCAGACCCGCGTACTCGCCCTGCGAACCCGCGTTGGGCTGCAACGACACCGCCGCGTAACCCGTGCATGCGACGAGCATCTGTTCGAGCTGATCGATCATCGTGCGATAACCGAGCGTCTGCTCGGCGGGCGCGAACGGATGAATCGCCGCGAACTCGGGCCACGTGACCGGCAGCATTTCCGATGTCGCGTTGAGCTTCATCGTGCACGAGCCGAGCGGGATCATCGTCCGATCGAGCGCGAGATCCTTGTCGGCGAGGCTGCGCAGATAACGCAGCATTTCATGCTCGGAATGATGGCGATTGAAGACCGGATGCGTGAGGTAGTCGCTCGTGCGTTTCAGCGCGTCCGGAATCGGATCGTTCAGCGCCGCATCGAGCGCGTCGATATCGAACGTTCCGGTCTTGCCCGCGACTTCGGCGAACAGCGCGAAAAGCTTCTGCAAGTCGTCGCGCGTGGTGGTTTCGTCGACCGATACGCCGACTTGGCTTCCGCTCACGCGGCGCAGGTTGATGCGCGCCGCGTACGCCGCCTGATGCAGCGCCGTCGTGTTCGCGCCGCTTTCCACGGTTACCGTGTCGAAGAACGTGTCGTTGGCGATCGTGTAGCCGAGTTTGCGAACACCCGCCGCGAAGATCGACGCCACGCGGTTCACGCGCAACGCGATGGTCTTGAGCCCGCGCGGGCCGTGATACACCGCGTACATGCTCGCCATGATCGCGAGCAGCGCCTGCGCCGTGCAGACATTCGACGTCGCTTTCTCGCGGCGAATATGCTGCTCACGCGTTTGCAGCGCGAGACGCAGCGCGGGATTGCCTTGCGCATCGACCGTCACGCCGACGAGACGCCCCGGCATCTGACGCTTGAAATCATCGCGCACGGCCATGTATGCCGCGTGCGGGCCGCCGAAGCCGACCGGCACGCCGAAACGCTGCGTGTTGCCGATGGCCACATCCGCGCCCCATTCGCCCGGCGGCGTGATGAGCGCGAGCGCGAGCAGATCCGCCGCCGCGACGACGTGACCGCCCGCCGCGTGAATCGCTTCCGCGAGCGCGCGATAGTCGCGCACATCGCCATTCGCGCCGGGATATTGCAGCAGCACGCCGAACGCGTTCGCGCTCGCGGCATCGGCTGCGGGACCGACCTTGACTTCGATGCCCGCCGGCTTCGCGCGCGTTTTCACCACTTCGATGGTCTGCGGCAGCACATCGTCGGCGACGTAGAACACATTCGACTTCGGCTTGCCGACACGTTGCAGGAGTGTCATCGCTTCGGCGGCGGCGGTGGCTTCGTCGAGCAGCGATGCGTTCGCCATCGCGAGGCCCGTCATGTCCATCACCATCTGCTGGAAGTTAAGCAGCGCTTCGAGACGCCCTTGCGAAATCTCCGGCTGATACGGCGTGTAAGCCGTGTACCACGCCGGATTTTCGAGCACGTTGCGCAGGATCACCGCCGGCGTGTGCGTGCCGTAGTAACCCTGGCCGATGTAAGTCCGAAACACCAGATTCTCGTCCGCCAGCTTGCGCAGGTACGCGAGCGCTTCCGCCTCGCTCTTCGGCTGCGTGAACGCGCCGAGCGGCAGCGTTTCCTTGCGGCGGATCGATTCAGGAATCACCGCGTCGATGAAGGCCGCGCGCGACGCGAAACCGAGCGCGTCGAGCATGGCGCGCTGGTCCGCATCATCGGGGCCGATGTGCCGTTGCCCGAACGCATCGTGGCATTCGAGCGCGGCGAGTGACAGGGAGGTGCGGTTCATCAGGCGATCCGGGTGTTCGAGCTTCATGTGAATTCCTGCTGGCGGCGAAGGCGGCTCTTTTCGACAGAACCGCTTTCGCCGATGAAAAAAGTTATTCGCCGATCGACTTGCCGTAGCCTTCGGCGTCGAGCAGCTTTTCGAGGCCGGCGTCGCTCGACGGCTTGATCTTGAAGAGCCAGCTTTCGTACGGCGCGCCGTTGACCTGATCCGGCGCGGAGGTCAGTGCATCATTGGATGCGACGATTTCGCCCGAGACCGGCGCGTAGATATCGGAGGCGGCCTTCACCGATTCGATGACGGCGATCGCATCGCCCGCCGCGACGGCTTTGCCCGCCGCCGGCAGTTCGACGAACACGATGTCGCCGAGCGCTTCCTGCGCGTGATCGGTGATGCCGACGGTCAGCGTGCCGTCAGATTCGGTGCGGACCCATTCGTGCGATTCGGTGTATTTCAGATCGGCCGGGATGCTCATTGGATGCTCCTTGCGTGGTTCTTTCGTGAGTTTCTTGATCGGAGGGAACGGGCGCGACGGCGTTACGAGAGTTCGACGAGAACCTTGCCGTTGCGCACGAACGGAAGTTTTACCACGCGCGCGGGAAGCTGTTTGTCGCGGATGACGACCTGCACCGTGTCGCCCGCGGCAACGCCCGTCGGCACGCGCGCGAACGCGATCGACTCCTGCATCGACGGCGAAAACGTGCCGCTCGTGATCTCTCCGTCGCCGTGTGGCGTGACGACTTTCTGGTGCGCGCGCAGCACGCCGCCCGCCTTGCCGTTTTCCTTGATGAGCACGAGTCCGACGAAGTCCGCCTTCGAGCCGTTCGCTTCGAGCGCGCTGCGGCCGACGAAATCGCGTTCCGTTTTCAGATCGACGGTCCACGCGAGGCCGGCGTCGAGCGGCGAGACGTTGTCGTCCATATCCTGGCCGTACAGGTTCATGCCTGCTTCGAGCCGCAGCGTGTCGCGCGCGCCCAGGCCAGCGGGCTTCACGCCCGCGTCGGCGAGGGCGTTCCACAGCGCTTCGACGTGCGCCGCCGGCACGACGATCTCGAAACCGTCTTCGCCGGTATAGCCGGTGCGCGCGAGCATCAGCTCGCCGAATTTTGTCGATTGAATCGTGACCGCGTTGAACGGCTTGATGTCCTGAGTTTGCGCGCGCGTTTCAGGCAGCACTTGCCAGGTTTTTTCGCGCGCGTTCGGGCCTTGCACGGCGATGATCGCGAGATCGCGGCGCGGCGTGATGGAAAGATTGAACTCGCCTTCGGCATTCAACTGCCCGAACCAGGCGATGTCCTTCTCGGCCGTGCCCGCGTTCACGACCGCGCGGAAACTCGTTTCGGAGAAGTAGTAGACGATCAGATCGTCGATGACCCCGCCGTCGCCATTGAGCAGGCACGAGTAGAGTGCCTTGCCCGGCGTCGTGAGCTTGTCGACGTTATTGGCGATCGCATACTTGAAGAATTCGCGGACGGCCTCGCCTTCGAAATCGACGACGCGCATGTGCGACACGTCGAACATGCCGGCGTCGGTACGCACGGCGCGATGCTCGTCGATCTGCGAACCATAGTTGACGGGCATGTCCCAGCCGCCGAAATCGACCATGCGCGCATTGAGCGCGAGGTGGGCGGCGTGCAGGGGCGTCTGTTGAAGTGAAGTCATCGGGGCCTCGGTTCGCGAAACAAAAAAGGCCACGCAGCGCGGTTTCCGCCTCAGGAATGCGCCTTTCGTGCTGCCGGAAGCAGCGCGCAAGGCTCATGCCGTGAGCGATTGCGATGCGTGACCCCTCTGTCCTCGGTACCTGAGAGATTGCGTGAACCGTGCACGTTCGTGCTGCGATTCATCGCGCGCCCCTTCGGTGGGCAACTGGCTTCGGTCGATGAAGCCGCTGCCGCTCTCCAGAGTGCGAGGAAACTTCGTTCCTCGACGCCGTCGGTCCTTTTGCCTGAGAGTTTGCGGGTATGCCCCTTCGGCGGCGCGGCCTTTTTTATTGCGACGAAAGACCACGCGCTCTCCCGACGCGTGCGGCAGAATTTACGCGACGGAAATTGGGTTGTCAAACGGATTCGGGCGCCGCCGATGGACAGCGCACGCGCCCCCCGTCAGGTATTCAGCCGATCCGCTCGAAGGGCACGCGCCGCCCCTCCTCATTACTCCGGATCGCCAATTCAATAATCGTCATGACATCGACCGCATCCTGCGGCGACACCGGAAACGCCTTGCCCTCCTGAATCGACGCCGCCAGCGCGCAATAAAACTCGACATACGCACCGTCCTTCGTCGCGAATTCGTGGCGCAGATCGTGATCGCCATCGACTTCGCGCAGCAAACCCGGGGGATTCTTGCCGAACTCCGGATTGCCCGGCCGCATGCCCGAGCGCAACTGGTCTTCCTGCGTATCGAGTCCGTTTTTCACATAACTGCCGCGCGTGCCGTGGATCGCGAAACGCGGCGGTTCGAGCGCCGAGAGCGCGCTGGCATGCAGGATCACTTCCTTGTCGCCGTAGCCGAGCACGAGATGCACGTAATCCGGCGCGTGCGCGTGATCGCGATGCGCCTTCACGAACGCCGTCACCGTCTGCGGCGCGCCGAACAACGTCAGCGCCTGATCGATCAGATGCGGCCCCAGATCGAACAGCAGGCCGCCGCCGCGCTCCGCTTCCTCGCGCCAGCGCTGCGGCACTTTCGGGCGAAACCGGTCGAAATGCGATTCGAAATGCGTGATGCGCCCGAGCCGCCCGCTTTCGATCAGCGCGCGCACCGTCATGAAATCGCCGTCCCAGCGGCGGTTGTGGAACGGCGCGAACAATAGATTGCGACCGGCGGCGAGATCGGCGAGCGTGCGGGCGTCGGCTGAGGAAAGCGTCACGGGTTTGTCGACGACGACATGCTTGCCCGCCGACAACGCCCGGCGCGCGAGATCGAAGTGCGTGTCGTTCGGCGTCGCGACGACGACGGCCTCGATTTCCTCGATGGCGAGCAGCGCGTCGAAGTCCGCGACGATCTGCGCGTTCGGATAATCAGCCTGCGCGCGCTCCGCCTGGCTCGTCGCGATGGCCGTCACTTCGGCACGGCCACAGTGCTCGATGACGGGCGCGTGAAACGTCGCCCCGGCGAGGCCGTAGCCCATGACGCCGACTTTCAGTGCTGTGCTCATGCGGGCATCGTCCTGTCGTGAATTCGATCGGATATTGTGGCACGAACAGGGGCCGGAACCGCGCCGCTTCTATCGTGTTAACATCGCGCTCTCCTCCATGCGCCGGCCTCGCCGCGCGCGCCAAACTTCCAAGCTCAACACGATGTCCGCAGGTCTGAACGCCGCGCAAAGCGAAGCCGTGCGCTATCTCGATGGTCCCTGTCTCGTGCTCGCCGGCGCCGGCAGCGGCAAGACGCGCGTGATCACGCAGAAGATCGCGCATCTGATCGAAGGACGCGGCTTCGAGCCGAAGCACATCGCCGCGCTCACCTTCACGAACAAGGCCGCGCTCGAAATGCGCGAGCGCACGGCAAAACTTCTCGAAGGCAAGACGCTCACGACGCCCGGCAAGGAAGGCCGCAAGATTCCCGTCAATCAGTTGACGATCTCGACGTTCCACTCGCTCGGCGTGCAGATCATGCGGCAGGAAGCGGAGCACGTCGGGCTGAAGCCGCAGTTCTCGATCATGGATTCGGACGATTGCTTCGGCATGGTTCAGGAGCAGCTCGGCACGACCGACAAGGGCTTGATCCGCAAGATCCAGTCGATCATTTCGCTGTGGAAGAACGCGACGGTCTCGCCCGATCAGGCCTCCGTGCTCGCGAGCAACGAGGACGAGCATCAGGCGGCGATCGTGTATCGCAGCTATGCCGCGACCTTGCACGCGTATCAGGCGCTCGATTTCGACGATCTGATACTGCGCCCCGCGCAACTCTTCGCGGAAAACGAGCAGGTGCGCGACAAGTGGCAGAACCGTTTGCGCTATCTGCTCATCGACGAATATCAGGACACGAACGCCTGCCAGTACGAACTGGTGAAGCTGCTGGCCGGCCCGCGCGCGGCGTTCACCGCGGTCGGGGACGACGATCAGGCGATTTATGGCTGGCGCGGCGCGACCATCGAAAATCTCGCGCAGCTCGGCAAGGATTTTCCGAAGCTGCACGTCGTCAAGCTGGAGCAGAACTATCGCTCGACGGTGCGGATTCTGACGGCGGCGAACAATGTCATCGCGAACAATCCGAAGCTGTTCGAGAAGAAGCTGTGGTCCGAGCACGGCATGGGCGACACGATCACCGTCACCGGCTGCAATGACGAAGAGCATGAGGCGGAGTCCGTCGTGTTCCGTTTGTCGGCGCACAAGTTCGAACGGCGCACGCAGTTTCGCGACTACGCGATTCTCTATCGCGGGAATTTTCAGGCGCGCATCTTCGAACAGGTGCTGCGGCGCGAGCGCATTCCGTATGTGCTCTCGGGCGGTCAATCGTTCTTCGACAAGGCCGAGATCAAGGATCTCATCGCATATCTGCGTCTGATCGCGAATCCCGACGACGATCCCGCGTTCATCCGCGCGATCACGACTCCGCGACGCGGCGTCGGCAACACGACGCTCGAAGCGCTCGGCGCGTTTGCGGGCGCGGCGAAGGTGTCGCTGTTCGAGGCGGTGTTCATGGGCGGCATCGAGGCGCGTCTGTCGGCGCGGCAGGTCGAGCCGCTGCGCACGTTCTGCGAGTGGATGCGGCGTCTGTCGGACCGCGCGGCGCGCGATCCCGCGACCGAAGTGCTCGACGACATGATGGAAGCCATCCACTACGAGTCTTATCTCTACGATGCCTACGACGAGCGCCAGGCGCAGTCGAAATGGCAGAACGTGCTCGAGTTTCTCGAATGGCTGAAGAGGAAGGGCACGAAGCCGGAGCCTGCGCAAGGGACGGAACAGACGGGCTACGACACCGCCGACGGTTTCGCCGATGAAGGCAAAAACCTGCTCGGCCTGATCCAGACCGTCGCGCTGATGTCGATGCTCGAAGGCAAGGAAGAAGACCCCGACGCCGTGCGGCTATCGACGGTGCATGCGTCGAAAGGGCTTGAGTATCCGCACGTGTTTCTGGTGGGCGTCGAGGAAGGCATCATGCCGCATCGCGGCGCCTCGGACGATGACGCGCCCGTCGACGATTCGCGCATCGAGGAAGAGCGGCGGCTGATGTACGTCGCGATCACGCGGGCGCAGCGCAGTTTGCATCTGAACTGGTGCAAGAAGAGAAAGCGCGCGCGCGAGACGGTGGTGTGCGAGCCGTCGCGGTTCATCCCCGAGATGCTGCTCGACGATGCCCCGCCACCGACCAAGGAAGAAGCGCCTTTGTCGCCGAAAGACCGCATGGCGATGTTGAAGGCGCTTCTGCAGAAAAGCTGATCGCGCCGCTTACTTCGACGCGTTCACCATGTAATCGACGGCTGCTTTCACATCGGCGTCCGGCGCGTTCGATCCGCCCTTCGGCGGCATCGCGCCCTTGCCGTGCAGCGCGTAGTTATAGACGGTGTCCATCGGCTCCTTGAGGCGCGGCGCCCAGGCGGCCTTGTCGCCGAACTTCGGCGCGTTGAGCACGCCGGCCGCGTGACATGCCTGGCAGACTTGTTCGTAGAGCGCCTTGCCGGCTTGCGCGGCGTCGGCGCTTTGCGCGCCCGCTGCCGGCGCCGAGGCGGCCTGCGGCACGGATGCGAGTGCCGCGACGGCTGCCGCTGCCTGCGCATTTTCCTGCGCACCCGACGCGCCTTGCGCACCCGCTGCTGCGGCGGGCGCCGAAGCGCCGGCGGATGCCGCTGCGCCGGGTGCGGGTTGAGCCGGTTCCGCGAGCTTGCCGCCGCTTCCGTTCGCCATATAGACGACCGCGCGCGCGATTTCGAAGTCGCTGTAGTCGTCGGGGCTCGTGCCGCCGCGCGCGGGCATCGCGCCCTTGCCGTTCAGCGCGTTATGCAGGAGCGTGTCGTAACCTTCGCCGATGCGCGCGGACCACGCGCCTGCATCGCCGAATTTGGGCGCGCCTGCCGTGCCTGCCGCGTGACAGGCCGAGCACACGGCCTTGTAGACTTCCTCGCCGGTCTTGTAGACGCGCGGCGCGTTGGCGTCGCGGATATCGACCTGCGCGGCGGGCGCGATGCGCTCCTTCACCGACTGCTCGATGTCCGTGCCCGCGCCGGTGCGTGTCGCGTTGTTCACGTACACCGCGAGCAGGATGATGATGGCGACCGGGATGCCGAATCCCGCGATGACCGCGGCGATGAGTTGGCCGGGTGTCTTGATCGGGGCTCCGTGGGGTGCTTCGCTCATGCTTGTCTCGTCTCCCGTTTTTTGGTGTGAGTCGGTTCAGTGACAGCGTGACAGCTAAGGCAATGCGCTCAAGCGCGCGCCTTGGGGAAAGGCACGGTCGATTATAGACGGAACGCTTAACTGTCGGCGCGAGGTGGCGGACGCACTGGAACGGGCGTTTACCCGAATCGTGTGATGCTTTGCGACTGTTCTTGCGCAGCGGGCTCAGGCCCGCGCGATGGACGAAGTCACGGAAAGCAGGTATCCTCTCGGATTCGCATGGGCCTTGCAGCCGGTTTCCTTTACCGGCGTTTTCGTTCTTCCGCCTCGCAAGGCCTCCCGCCGATGCGCCCGTAGCTCAATGGATAGAGTACTGCCCTCCGAAGGCAGGGGTTGCTGGTTCGATCCCAGCCGGGCGCGCCAATCGTCTCGAGAGAAGCGCCATCATTCGACGACTCTTTTTCCGAGCACCGTCCCCCACTCAAACCCCATCCCCCTCAACCACCTCCGATACTCCACCGCCATCCGATCACATCGCTGATGCAGCTCCGCATCCGGATCGAGAGGCAAAAGCCGAGGCCATTGCGACTCCACGATCGGCGTGTCCTGCATCAAGATCTCCATATTGAAGTCATGAAGCTCGCGATCGCTGTGCACCGCATCGTCCTCATGAATCGACACGAGCCATGCACGCGTCTCCGTCTGCGTGACCGGCGACGCCGCCAGCATGATATGCAACGCGCCCAGCCCGCCTGACGCCATCTTCGTGAGACTCGCGACCAACGGCCGCTTCACGCGATACACGTAATCAATCATCGCGCCGCCGCCTTGCCCCGGCATCCCCGCAGGCTGCCAGTATCGGCATTGCCGCGCCTCGAGGCCGCCATCGACCGAAACGACTTCGTAGTCGCTCACCTCCGTGTGCGCCTCCTCACCGAGAATTCCCGCATGCACAAACGAGAAATGCGCCATATCCAGAAAATTTTCGACGACGCGCGGCGCCGATGACCTCACCGTCCGCGGCGCGAGATTGATGCGCCTGCCACCTCGAATCGCGGCCTCGGGAAAGAAATCGAGCGCATGCGCAGGTTCGCCGAAACACATCCACACGACGCCGTACTTCTCCTCGCTGACGAACGTCGTTGCGCAGGCGCGCTTCGCGGGCCGCAGTGACGGATTCGACGGAATATGCAAGCACTGCCCTTCGATGTCGTAACGCCAGCCGTGATACGGACACACGATCTGATCGCGCATCACATGCCCGAGCGATAACTGTGCGCCCCGATGCGGACAGTAATCGCGCCACACATGCGCCACGCCGATACTGTCGCGCCATACGACGATCCTTTCATCGGCAACGATGAAACCGCGCGCGCCGTCCTCCGGCACGTCTTCGCTATTGCAGACCGGCAGCCATTCGCTGGCGAGAGAAAGAAAAGATTCGTCGCGCATCACGGTGAAGTCGAAAAGGTCGTGCGAAAGCCGTACTTAGACGAAACACAGCATCTTCGCAAAACGTTGCAAAATAGCGGATCGCGCGCCCGATGCAACCTCACCGGCGCCGTGCGACGGGGCAGCAGTACATAACAGCAAGATAAAAGAAAGAAATCACCATCCAGGGGTTCAGTATGGAGCAGGCGCATCAGCCGGCACGCCGGGGCCATGTCTTTCCATGGTCAGGAAACCGGAATCCCGAACGCGAGCAGGCCACACTACGTGTCTGGATGGGTGCAGCGGTTCTGGTGGCCTACAGCGTCTTCTCCTGGCTCCATCCCTCGCGCGATGCACTGCTGGTCATGCGCATCATCGCGCTTTACGTGTCGTATGGCGCGATTACGCTGCTCATCCTGAGCCGCGCAACGTCGCCATCGCAGATACGTCTCACCGCGACGACCATCGCCGATCAGTCGATTCTGGGGCTCGCGCTCGCCGCGGGCGGCGCCGTCGCGCTGCCGCTCATCTGGGTGATGTTCTGGTTTCTGATCGGCTCGGGATGCCGTTACGGGAAGCGCACGCTCGCCGTCTCGTGCGCGACGGCGCTGGTCATCGTCGTGACGCTGGGCATCGGGCAGCCGTGGTGGAACGCGAATATCGCCGCCGCGATCGGGCTGGGTCTGAGCGTGCTGGCCGCGTCGGTGTATCTGAGCGTGCTCGTCGATCGTCTCGGAAACGCCAATCGCGTTCTCGCGCACCAGGCATCGACCGATCCGCTCACGGGACTGTCGAACCGTTACGCGCTCGAACAGATCGTCGATCGCGCGATGACCACGCCCGCAGCCGAAGGCGACGCCGCCACCGCGCTGCTGCTCATCGATCTCGACGGCTTCAAGGAAGTGAACGACACCTACGGTCACGCCGTCGGCGACATGCTGCTGCAATCCTTCGCGCAGTCGCTCGCCAGGCGCATGCGCAAGAGCGACACCACCGCGCGTCTGGGCGGCGACGAGTTCGTCGTGCTCGCGCATCAGGTGCGCGATCGCGCCGCGGTGCTCGCCGTCGCCGACAGCATCCATTCGGTGCTGGGCGCGATCACGTCGGTTCAGGAACGGCCGGTGTCGGTATCGGCGAGCATCGGCGCATGTCTGCTGTCCAGTGCGGCCGCCGCGCGTCAATCCGGCATGACCGCCGTGCTGCGCGCCGCCGACCGTGCGATGTATCGCGCGAAAAGTCTCGGCGAAGGTAAAACCGTGTTCGCCGAGACGCGCGACTTCGACACTAACTAAATCAAAAGCCTCAAGCCTCGACGGTCGTCCAGGACTGCTCGCGCAGCTTCGTGCGCAGACGTGCGACCGCCTGGCTGTGCAACTGACACACGCGCGATTCGCTCACTTCCATCACCGCGCCGATTTCGCGCAGGTTCAGGCCGCGTTCGTAGTAAAGGCTCATCAGCAGCTTTTCGCGTTCCGGCAGCTTGTCGATGGCTTCGATCAGCGCGCCGCGCAGGCTGTCATCGAGCAGCGCGGACAGCGGGTCCGAACGATCGACGCAATAGCGATCGAGGAACGGCTCGTCGTCGGCGGAGCGGTCGAAGTCTTCGTAGTAGATCAGCTGGCTGCCGTGCAGATCCTGCAGCATCGACTGATACTCGTCGAGCGGCAGCTTCATGTGGTCCGCGATTTCCATCTCGCTCGCCGAGCGGCCGAGATTCTGCTCGACCTTGTGCACCGCCGATTCCACTTCGCGCGACGTCTTGCGCATGCTGCGCGGCAGCCAGTCGTTCGCGCGCAGCTCGTCGAGCATCGCGCCGCGGATACGCTGGCTCGCGTAGGTTTCGAACTGCGCGCCCTGATCTTCCTTGTAGCGGCCAGCCGCGTCCAGGAGGCCGATCATGCCGGCCTGAATCAGATCGTCGAGATCGACGCTCGCCGGCATCTTGGCGACGAGCTGAAGCCCCAGCCGGCGAACGAGCGGTGCATATTTCGTCAGCACTTCCGACTGTGAGAGTTTGCCTTGGGCGTTATACATCTTGGTCACCTATCTTGTTCACATCGACGCCGTGCTGCTCATTGCAAGGTCGTGAAACGCGGCCGCTCGTCGCGCCGCCTCCCGCCCACCCTGTTCAGAGTCGCCAACCGGAATTTGCGCGTCTGCCTGGCGGCCCGCTGCGCGCATGTACTGCGCGGGACGCATCGGCCAGTGGAGGAGCTCGGCCGCAATCGCGCGGTAGTCGCGTGCCGCGGCCGTGGCCGGGAACGCTTCGACTGCGCAGCGTGAGAGTTCCTTCGCCCGAGCGACGCGCGCATCCTCGGACACAAATCCCGCCTGCATGAGCGACACGGCCAGATACCGGCTCGCGACGCCCGACAGGTTGTCGAACGCGACCGCCGCGTCAGCCGGGTTCTGCACGTGATTGATGAGCACGCGGAACTGGCCGATCGCATGGGCGTAGTGCAGGCGCTTCATGCACGCATACGCTTCGGTGATCGCCGACGCGGCTACCCGCGTCACAATGAGAACGTCATGCGCCTGCGCCGCGAGTGTCGACAGCGCGCCGTGGCGATCGAGTTGCGCGTCGATCAGCACGATATCCGCAGGACCGTCGAGCAATGCGCGGCACTGCGCGGCATCGTGGACGATGCGTTCATCGCGGGACGCCGCGATCAGCGAGAACCCTAACGGCGTGCGCTCGACGACGTCCGCAAGCGCGCGGCGGCCGGACATCACCGCTGCAAGCGCGCCCGCATCATCGAGGCCCGTGAGACGGCTGACCGATCCCGCGTCGCGATGCTCGTCGATCACGAGCACGTCCTTGCCATGCACGGACAGCGCCGCGCCGAGGTTCACCACCGCCGACGTGCATCCGATGCCCGCCGGCCCGCCCGCGACCGCCACCACGCGCGAACCGGCGCGCGTGAGGAGCCGTCGCAGACCTTCCGCCTGGTCGAGCACTAACTTATCCAAAGTGCACCCCATGCATTTCGGTCGTGGCGCGCGCGGACAATGCGGAGAGCAGCGCCGGCACTTCTTCGTCCTGCGGCACGAACGGCGAACCGTCGCGCGGAATGCAGAACGCGCTCTTGATGAGAAAACGCTTCGTCGCGACGTACAGGTTCTCCGGCACCTTCTGGCCGGTCGACACGTAATGCACCGGCAGCTTGTAGCGGATGACCGTATCGAGCACGCCGCCGAGATTCGTTGCTTCGTCGAGCTTCGTGAGAATGCAGCCCGCGAGCGGCGGCTGATCCGGCGCGCTCTTGTAGGCCTGCACGACTTCGTTGAGCGTGTCGCCGTGGCTGGTCGCGTTGAGCAGCAGGATGCGTTGCACCGGCTGGCCCGCGCCGCACAGCATCGCGATCTGGTCGGAGACCATGCGATCGCGCTGGCTCATGCCGATGGTGTCGATCAGCACGATATGTTTGTTGCGCAGCTCGGACAGCGCGAGTTGCAGGTCGGCGGCGTCCTTCACCGCGTGAACCGATACGCCGAGAATCTTGCCGAAGATGCGCAGTTGCTCGTGCGCGCCGATCCGGTAGCTGTCGGTCGTGAGCAGCGCGACCTTGCTCGCGCCGAAGCGCATCACGCAGCGCGCCGCGAGCTTCGCGGTCGTCGTCGTCTTGCCGACGCCCGTCGGGCCCATCAGCGCGAACGCGCCGCCGCGTTCCATCAGCGCGTCTTCGCTGTCCATCACCGGGATATTCGATTCGAGCACTTGCTGCACCCACTCGAGCGCGCCTTCGACGCTCTCCATCTCCGGCATGTTCTCCACCATCATGCGAACGAGCTGCGCGGAGAAACCGGCCGAGAAAAGACGCTTCGTGAGCGCGCTGCCCGTCGGGTTGCGGCGCTGACGCTCACCCCAGAGCAGACCGGAGAAATGCTCTTCCATCATCGTGCGCATCGACGAAAGCTCGTTCATCACGGTTTCGTTGACGACCTGCTCCATGCGTGCGCGGATCGCTTCCGTGACGACGGCCGCCGCGTTCGCGGGCAAGCCTTCGAATGCGCTTTCCTTCGATGCAGGCGCGGCGCCCGCTTCGGGCGCATCCGCTTGCGGCGCGCTCGCGTTGATCTTCTGCGCGGCGCGGCGCGCGGCGACCTGAGCGGCTTCGCGCGCCCAGCCGGGCGTTTCGACTTTAGGTTCGATGGCAGCTTCAGCGCGCTTCGCTTGCTGGCGCACCGCGTACTTGCCC
The DNA here is from genome assembly GCF_001544755.2 of Caballeronia catudaia. GTDB lineage: Bacteria > Pseudomonadota > Gammaproteobacteria > Burkholderiales > Burkholderiaceae > Caballeronia > Caballeronia catudaia. The sequence goes on from NZ_FCOF02000001.1 coordinate 34,258, forward strand.
GTTTCCGGCGCTTTCTCGACGCGCGCTTCCTGCGCCGACACCTGCACCGGCACGCCCATGCCGCGAGCGATCGCCGCGGACGCCGTCAGCGGACGGTTCGACGGCATCGACGCCTGCTGCGCGATGCGCTTTGCGTGCTCGATCAGCCACGGATTCGTGTCGGCCATCGTGCGCGGCGCTTCGTTGTCGGAATGCGTTTCGGGCTCGGCGTGAAATTCATCGTCGACATCGGTGTTCGCGCCGAAAACCGACGAAAACACGTCGCCGCTCGCATAAGGATTCGCGGCGGATTGTCGGACCGGCATCGTCGCTGCGGCGGCGGCCAGCGCGGCGCGCGACGTGCCGGACGAACGCACGACCTGTTCCTTCGCGGCGGGCGAGATCGATGCGATATCGCTGTCCGCGACACCGACGATTTCGACGGAGCCATCATCCAGTGTGCGATTGGACAACACCACGGCATCGGGGCCGAGCGCTTCACGAACCTGGCGCAATGCGTCGCGGCTGTTCGCGCCGATGAATTTACGAATGTTCAAACTTGCCCCCGATGAGGTATGAGACTGCGATCTTTGCGAGGCGGACCCACTTGGCTCGTTGCCGTGTCCGCTTTTCAGTGAACCCATTATTACGAACTTCACCTGTCGTCCATCGCTGGATAAAAGGTGAGAAAAAGGGGTATTTCGGCTGATGGGAATGCAGCGCCGGGTTGGTCGGCTGCGCACACCGGAAAAAGATTCCGCCTCGCTTCTCGCCCGACTTCGGCGTGACAGCGTAAGCTCTAGGGCAATTCGCTCACGGTCCGGCTCGCATCCACGACGGTCCGGACATTAAAAAAGGAGACTTCTTCGCATGGCGTCCGCTGTCCCCGCTCAGATTCAGACCACCGGTGCGCGTCTTCTCGTCGATGCGCTCGTGCATCACGGCGTCGAACGCGTGTTTTGCGTGCCCGGAGAAAGCTTCCTTGCGGTGCTCGATTCCCTGCACGACGAAACGTCGCAGGTCCAGACGATCGTCTGCCGTCACGAAGCGGCCGCGGCGAACATGGCCGAAGCGGTCGGCAAGCTGACGGGCCGGCCGGGCATCGCGATCGTCACGCGCGGGCCGGGCGCAACGCACGCGTCGATCGGCGTGCACACCGCGTTTCAGGATTCGACGCCGATGATCCTGCTCATCGGGCAATGCGCGCGGGAGCACATGGATCGCGAGGCGTTCCAGGAAATCGACTATCGGCGGATGTTCGGGCAGATGGCGAAGTGGGTCGCGCAAATCGACGATCCGCGCCGCGTGCCGGAATATATGAGTCATGCGTTCCACGCGGCGACGTCGGGCCGTCCGGGTCCGGTCGTGCTCGCGCTGCCGGAAGACATGCTGACCGAAGCCGTCGACGCCGCGCCGCCCGCACCGCGTTATCAGCGCGTGGCGGCATCGCCGTCGGCGGCGCAGATCGAACGCTTGCGCGAATTGCTCGCGAACGCGAAGAAGCCGTTCGTGATCGCAGGCGGAAGCGGCTGGACGACCGAGGCGACGCAGGATTTCGCGCGCTTCGTCGAGCAGTGGAAACTGCCGGTGGGCTGCGCCTTCCGCTATCAGGACACGCTCTCCAACGAGCATCCGAACTATGCGGGCGATGTCGGCCTCGGTATCAATCCGGCGCTCGCCGCGCGCGTGCGCGACGCCGACGTGCTCTTCGTGCTCGGCCCGCGCATGGGCGAATCGACGACGGGCGGCTACACGCTGCTCGACATCCCGAAGACGAAGCAGACGCTCATCCACGTGCATCAGGGCGCGGAGGAGCTCGGGCGCGTCTATAGCGCCGATCTGCCGATCGTGTCGGGCATGCCGGAGATCGCGTCTCTCCTGGCCGCTTTGCAGCCGCCCGCCAGCATGTCATGGGACGGCAGCGCGGAAACCGCACGCGCGGCCTATCTCGAATGGCGCACGCCGCGCCCGATGCTCGGCGACGTTCAACTCGGCGAGATCATGCGCCAGCTCGCGGAGACGATTCCCGCCGACTCGATCCTCACGAACGGCGCGGGCAATTACGCGACGTGGCTGCATCGGCACTATTCGTATCGGCATTTCAGATCGCAGGTCGCGCCGACGAGCGGTGCGATGGGCTATGGCGTGCCCGCCGCGATCGCCGCGAAGTCGCTGTATCCGGAGCGCACGGTGATCGCGTTCGCGGGCGACGGCTGCTTCATGATGTCGAGCAACGAGATCGCCACGGCGATGCAGTACGGGTTAGGGGTGATTTTCATCGTCGTGAACAACGCGCAGTACGGCACGATTCGCATGCATCAGGAGCGGCATTATCCGAATCGCGTGCACGGCACGGGGCTCACGAATCCGGACTTCGTTGCGTATGCGCGCGCGTTCGGGGCCCACGGCGAGCTCGTCGAAACGACGGATCAGTTCATGCCCGCGTTCGAGCGCGCGCAGGCGTCGGGACTGCCGGCGGTCATCGAGATCCGTATTCCGCAGGATCAGAGCACGCCGGGCGCGACACTCGAACAAATTCGCCAGCAAGGGCAGCGCTAAGAGACAAACTTTCGATCTGCTTGCGGCACGCTCCCGGTGGCAGTAGAGTAGCCAGTTCGAAACCACCGGGAGTTAGCGATGCTTAGGGTTCTGGCTTTGTCGTTGGCATTGAGTTTTTCGGGCGCGGCGTTCGCGAAAGCGGATTGCACGGCGCATCCGAAGAGCGAATGGATGAAGGAATCGGATGCCAAGGCGCAGCTCGAAGCCCAGGGCTACAAGATTCGCAAATTCAAGGTCGATGGAAACTGCTACGAGATCTACGGCCACAACAAGGACGGCAAGAAGGTCGAGATCTATTACGACACGAAGACGCTGGCTGTCGTGAAGTCGGAAGTCGAATGACGCTCACGCAGTGAAAGTCTGGGACGGCTTCGTCCGGCTCACGCACTGGGCCGTCGCGGGCATCGTGCTGTGGAATCTGTTCGGACCGACGGATTCCACGCATCGCTTATTGGGTTATATCGCGGCGGGGCTGGTCGTTGCGCGGATCGCGTGGGGCTTCGCCGGACCGCGTCATGCGCGGTTTTCCGCGTGGTGGCCGACGTTTTCACATCTCGTCGAATATCTGCGCTCGCTCGCGAAGGGCAAGCCGATACATCACCTGTCGCACAATCCGCTCGGCGGGGTGATGGCGCTCTTGCTGTGGTTCCTGATTCTCGCGCTCGCGGTGTCCGGCTGGATCATGCGGCTCGATGCGTTCTGGGGCGAAGACTGGCCGCGGGAGATTCATGCGTGGCTGTCGATTGCCGTCGAGGTTTGCGTGTGCCTCCATGTCGTCGCGGCGATTTTGATGAGCCTGTGGACGCGGGAGAATTTGATTCGGGCGATGGTGACGGGCAACAAAAAAGCCCCGTGACCTGAATCACGAGGCTTTCTTCCAACTCAGGGCAGAAGCGAAAACCGCTTACTTCCCGCCCACGCTCTGCAGCGTCGTCCACTTGCCGCCAACGACCTTATACAGCGTGATCCCGCCGTTCTTCAGATCGCCCTTCGAGTCGTACGACAGGTGCTTCGCCGTCACGCCCTGCATGTCCGTCTTCGCGAGGAACGGCAGGTACTTCGCCGGGTCCGTCGAGTTGGCCGCCTTCATCGCGGTGAACATGGCCATTGCGCCGTCGTAGGCATACGGCGAGTACGTCTGCACGTCTTCGTTGAAGCGCTTCTTGTACTTCGCCGAGTACGCCGCGCCACCCGGCATCTCGTCCATCGGCAGGCCGGCGAGCGATGCCACCGTGCCATCCGCCGCGTCGCCCGCGATCTTGACGAAGGTGTCGGTCTTCACCATTTCGCCCGCCATCAGCGGTGCGCGGAAGCCCAGCGTCTTCATTTGCTTGACCATCGGGCCGGCTTGCGAATCCGCGCCGCCGTAGTACACGAGGTCGGGATTCGTCGACTTGATCTTGGTCAGAATCGCCTTGAAGTCCACGGCCTTGTCGTTCGTGAACTCGCGCACGACGATCGTGCCGCCCGCCGCCTTCGCCGCCTTCTCGAACTGGTCGGCGAGACCCTGGCCGTAAGCCGTGCGGTCATCGACGATCGCGATCTTCTTGACCTTCAGGTTCTTCACCGCGAACTCGCCCGCGACCGAGCCTTGCTGCGTGTCGGAGGTCATCATCCGGAACGCCGTCTTGAAGCCTTGCGTCGTGTATTCCGGTGCGGTCGCCATCGCGATTTCGGGGATGCCCGCGTTCGCATAGATGCGCGATGCGGGAATAGTCGTGCCCGAGTTGAAGTGGCCGAGCATGCCCTTGATGCCGTCATCGACGAGGCGCTGCGCGACGGTCGTGCCCGTGCGCGGGTCGGCCTGATCGTCGGCCGAGTTCAGCACGATGCGAACCGGCTTGCCGCCGATCGTCGGCTTCGTGGCGTTGAAGTCTTCGACGGCGAGCGTGATGCCGTTCTCCATGTCCTTGCCGTAGTGCGCCTGCGCACCGGTCAGCGGTCCGGCGTAACCGACCTTCACGTCCTCGACTTGCTGCGCAAATGCGGTCCCCGCGAGCGACAGTCCGGCGAGCGTCATGGCTGCTGCCAGCCTGGTCATCGTGTGCTTCATAGCTTCTCCTTATTCCAGTGTGGATTGGCAGCTTGTGCCGGGATCGCCGTGCCTGCTGCCGCTTGTTTGAATTCGTTTGAATCGGGCGTTCGAGGGGTGTCTCAACCGATCGTCATCAAATTCGCATTGCCGCCCGCCGCCGCCGTGTTCACGCTCACCGAGCGTTCCGTCAGCAGGCGTTCGAGCGCGTAGTCCTCGCCGTCGTGGCCAGCGTCGGCGAACGCCCCCGCAGCCACGCCCTGCACCGATACGATCGGCCCCGGACGCTTCGCCACTTCCTTCACGAGCGACAGCAATTCATCGCTGTCGCCTTCGAACAGCACCGCGTCGAAGTCTTCCGCCGCTTTCCCGACCCGCGCATACGGCTTGAGCGACGCAGGCAGCGACGCCGCCAGCTGCTCGCCCGCCGATCCGCTGAACAGCGCGCGGTTGCCCGTCGCGAGCACGGCGGCGAGCTGGGCGCGCGCGCCGCTCGACGTCGCCGCCACGCACAGCACCGTGCCGCGCGCGCCGAGCGTGTACGTGTTGCGTTCGCCGGTCGGGCCGTTCAACACGGCCGTCGCGCCCGCCATCACGTGTTGCAAGTAGCCGTCGCAACGCGCGGCCGTCTGCGGGTCGCGTTCGCCGATCGCCCAGTCGCGCAATGCCGTGAGCGCCGCCGAGGGCGTGTCCTTCGACGCGGACTGGTCGACGACGAGCGTGCTCGCCAGCGACTTCGGCAAACCGGTCGGGCGCTTCGCCAGCAGACGCTGCAAGTACAGCGCGCCGCCCGCCTTCGGACCCGTCCCCGACAACCCTTCGCCGCCGAACGGCTGCACGCCGACGACCGCGCCGATCACGTTGCGGTTCACATAGATGTTGCCCACGTGCGCCCGCGCGATGACATGCGCGATGGTTTCGTCGATACGCGTATGGATGCCGAGCGTCAGCCCATAACCCGTCGAGCGAATTTGGTCGAGGAGTTTATCAAGGTTCGAACGGCGATAACGCACCACATGGAGCACCGGGCCGAACACTTCACGCTTGAGCTCGTCGATGCTGTCCAGCTCGATGAGCGTCGGCGGCACGAACGTGCCTTGCGCGCAGTTGTCCGGCAGCGACAGTTGCGTGACATTGCGGCCCTTGTCGCGCATTCCGGCGACATGCGCGTCGATGCCGCGTTTCGCGTCGGCGTCGATCACGGGGCCGACGTCCGTCGACAGGCGATCCGGATTGCCGACCGCAAGCTGGTTCATCGCGCCGGTGAGCATTTCGAGCGTGCGATCGGCGACGTCGTCTTGCAGGCACAGCACGCGCAGCGCCGAGCAGCGCTGGCCGGCCGAATCGAACGACGACTGGAGCACGTCCGCGACCACTTGCTCGGCGAGCGCCGACGAATCGACGATCATCGCGTTCTGCCCGCCGGTTTCGGCGATCAGCGGAATCGGACGGCCGTCGGAATCGAGGCGTTCGGACAGCGTCTTGTTGATGAGGCGCGCGACTTCCGTCGAGCCGGTGAACATCACGGCGCGCGTGCGCGGATCAGCGACGAGCGCCGCACCAACGGTCTCGCCGTTGCCAGGCAGCAGTTGCACCGCGCCAGCCGGCACGCCGGCTTCGCGCAGAATACGCACGGCTTGCGCGGCGATCAGCGGCGTCTGCTCGGCGGGCTTCGCGAGCACCGGATTGCCGGCGGCGAGCGCGGCGGCGACCTGACCCATGAAGATCGCGAGCGGGAAGTTCCACGGGCTGATGCAGACGACCGGACCGAGCGGACGGTGCGTATCGTTCGAAAACTCCGCGCGAATCTGCGACGCGTAATAGCGCAGGAAGTCCACGGCCTCGCGAATTTCGGCGATGGCGTTCGGCAACGATTTGCCCGCCTCGCGAATGATCAGCCCCATCAGCGTGTGCATCTGCGCTTCGAGCAGGTCACCGGCGCGCGCGAGGCAATCGGCGCGGTCTTCGACCGGCGTCGCCTGCCAGATCGGCGCGGCGGCGACCGCGTTGGCGATCGCGGCGCTGACTTGTTCGGACGACGCTTCGACCACGGTTCCGACCAGATCGCGCTGATCCGACGGATTGCGCACATCGCGCGCGACGCCGTTGCCGACTTCGCCGCCTTCGAGCATCGGCTCCGCGCGCCACGCATGATTGGCACTCGCCAGCAGCGCCGACGACAGCGACGCCAGACGATGCTCGTTCGAGAGGTCGAGGCCCATCGAGTTCGGACGCTCGTTGCCGTAAAGCTGACGCGGCAGCGGAATCTTCGCGTGCGGCGCGCCGAGCGGCGTGATGGCTTGCGCTTCGTCGATCGGATCGCGCACGAGCTCCTTCACCGGAATCGACTCATCGGCGATACGGTTCACGAACGACGTGTTCGCGCCATTCTCCAGCAGGCGGCGCACGAGATACGCGAGCAGTGTTTCATGCGTGCCGACCGGCGCGTACACGCGGCACGGACGGTTCAGCTTGTCGCGGCCCGTCACTTCCTCGTAGAGCGGCTCGCCCATGCCGTGCAGGCACTGGAACTCGTACTGGCCGGGATAGTAGTTCTGGCCCGCGAGGTGATAGATCGCCGACAGCGTGAACGCGTTGTGCGTCGCGAATTGCGGATACACGGCATCGGGCGCGCCGAGCAGTTTCTTCGCGCACGCGAGGTACGAAATGTCCGTGTAGATCTTGCGCGTGTAGACGGGATAACCTTCGAGGCCGTCGACTTGCGCGCGCTTGATTTCGGTGTCCCAGTACGCGCCCTTCACGAGACGGATCATCAAGCGATGACGGCTGCGGCGCGCGAGATCGATCAGATAGTCGATCACGAACGGGCAACGCTTCTGATAACCCTGCACCACGAAACCGATGCCGTTCCAGCCCGCCAGCTCCGGATCGAAGCACAGCGCTTCGAGCAGATCGAGCGAGATTTCGAGGCGATCGGCTTCCTCTGCATCGATGTTCAGGCCGATGTCATAACGGCGCGCCAGTTGCGCGAGCGAACGCACGCGCGGCAGCAGCTCGTTCATCGTGCGTTCCTGCTGCGCGCGCGAATAGCGCGGATGCAGCGCGGACAGCTTGATCGAAATGCCCGGGCCTTCGTAGATGCCGCGTCCCCCGGCGGCCTTGCCGATCGCGTGGATCGCCTGCTCGTAGGATGCGTAGTAGCGCTGCGCGTCTTCTTCCGTCGTCGCGGCTTCGCCGAGCATGTCGTAGGAATAGCGGAAGCCGCGCGCTTCGTATTTGCGGCTGTTCGCGAGCGCCTCGGAAATGTTCTCGCCGGTGACGAACTGCTCGCCCATCAAGCGCATCGCCATGTCGACGCCCTTGCGGATCAGCGGCTCGCCGCCCCGGCCGATCAGACGCGTCAGCGCGGAAGACAGGCCCGTCTCGCTGTTGGTCGTCACGAGCTTGCCGGTGATCATCAAGCCCCACGTCGCCGCGTTCACGAACAGCGACGGCGCCTGGCCCATATGCGATTTCCAGTCGCCCTTGCTGATCTTGTCGCGGATCAGCGCATCGCGCGTGGCGCGGTCGGGAATACGAAGGAGCGCTTCGGCGAGGCACATCAGCGCGACGCCTTCCTGGCTCGACAGCGAAAACTCGTGGATCAGCCCTTCGACGCCGCCGCCCGAACTCTTCGCGCGCAGCGCTTCGACGAGCTTCGTCGCGAGCTTTTCGGCTTCGGCGGCGACGCTCGCGGGCAAGCGCGCCTGACCGATCAGAAACGGCACGCACTCAGGCTCCGGCCGGCGATACGCCGCCGTGATCGCCGCGCGCAGCACGGATTGCGGCTGCACGTTCTGCGCGAAGTCGAGGAAAGGATGCATCGCGCCGTCTTCGTCGCCGTCGACGGGAGCGGCGTCGGCCATGTCGGACGAGCCATTCGCGCCCGACAGCTCGGGCGGAAGCTGGCCGTGCTCGATGCGCTCCAGATAAGCGAAGATCGCCTGCTTGATCAGCCAGTGGGGAGTGCGCTCGAGGCGCGTCGCGGCATCCTTCAGCCTGGAACGCAGCAGCTCGTCGACTTTGACGCCTAAGGTTGTGCTCGCCATATTTCCTTCGTTTGCCGGTCGTGCTCACCCGGCCAATGACCAAAAAGTTGGCGAATCGTACCCCGCTGATATAAAAGGTGCAACCGAGATTTTTGCTAGGGTTGCACCGCGACGAAACCGTTATGGCACAAGGGTTTGCGCTGTAATCGGGCTGCCTGCGGCGAGCGGTTGCGACCTAGTACTTTCCCTAGTCGGAATATTTTTGGGATAGCCCCTAAGTAAATGACCGCCATCCGCCGTTATAAACGCAACGCGCCGTCAATGGCGCTGTATCCGCGGTAGCGCCGCGGTCTCGGGAGAGCAACGGGCATGAGCACTTGGATCGTGGTAGTGAGCGTTTGGGCGATGTTGGCCGTTTGCGCGATTTTGTTCGTGCGAGGCGCTGCGCTGCGCCATCATCGAATGGATGAGGCGTCCGAAGAAGCCGGCCTGCCGCACAGCGATATTTCACGCACGAAGGTTTGAAGCGCCGCGTTGCGCCACGCGGCGACCGCGAATCAAACGTCCAGCGGATCGACTTCCACGTTCCAGCGCAGCACGCCCTTGAGCGAGCGCAGCAGCGGTTGCCATGCGCGCAGCGACGCCTGAAGCGCCGCGCGCGACGTGCTTTCGAGCAGCAGTTGCGCCCGATGGACATTGAACACTTTCACGATGGTGAGCGGCACCGCGTCGTAAACCGTGACGCGATCGGCGCCGGGCAGTGGCGCAAAGGCCGCCGCCGCTTCCGCGAGAAAACCGAGCGCGGCTTCCAGCGTGCGGCCTTCGGCGCGAAGCATCGCCTGATAAACGAACGGCGGCAGGCACGCGTCGCGCCGCTCGGCGAGCGTCGAAGTGGCGAAGCCCACGTAGTCCTGCCGCGATAACGCCTGATAGAGCGCGTGGCGCGGATAGCGCGTCTGGATCATCACCTCGCCAGGCAAGCCGGCGCGGCCGGCGCGGCCGCTCACCTGCGTGAGTTGCGCAAAAAGCCGCTCGCTTGCGCGGAAGTCGTGCGAGAACAGCGCGGTATCGGCATTGAGCACGCCGACGAGCGTCACGCGGCGGAAATCGTGGCCTTTCGCGATCATCTGCGTGCCGACCAGAATATCGACTTCGCCCGCGTGGACGTCGGAGAAAAGCGCCTGCGCGCTGCCCTTGCGGCGCGTGCTGTCGGCGTCGATACGCAGCACGCGCGCGCCCGGCACCACGCTCGCGAGCGTTTCCTCGACACGCTGCGTGCCGCGGCCCATCGGCGCGATATCGATGTTGCCGCACTCCGGGCACGACTTCGGAATGCGCGATTCCCAGCCGCAGTGATGACAACGCAGCGCCCGCTCCGGCTTGTGGAGCACCGCATAGGCGCTGCAGCGCGGACAGCCCGCGACCCAGCCGCAGGCGTCGCACGAAAGGATCGGCGCGTAGCCGCGCCGATTCAGGAACACGAGACTTTGCTCGCCGCGTTCCACGCGCATCTTCAGCGCGGCGATGAGCGGCCCCGCGAGTCCGTCGACGGACGCGCGGCCGCGCCGTCGTTCCTCTTCGAGATCGATGAGCTTCACGGTTGGCAGCGCCGCTTCCGCGACGGCGCGGCGCGTGAGCGTCAGGCGCGTGTATCGGCCCTGATCGGCCTGCCACCAGGTTTCGAGCGACGGCGTCGCCGATCCGAGCACGACGGGAATGCCGAGCTGTTTCGCGCGATAGATCGCCAGATCGCGCGCGGAGTAGCGCAAACCTTCCTGCTGCTTGTACGCGGGATCGTGCTCTTCATCGACGACGATCATCGCGAGCTTCGGCATCGACGAGAGGATCGCGAGGCGCGTGCCGAGCACGATGCGCGCGCTGCCCGTATGGGCCGCGAGCCAGTGCCGTGCGCGCTCGCCTTCGGCAAGACCGCTGTGCATCGTGACGATGGAGCCGTCCGCGAGCGCCGCGAAGCGCGCTCGAAACGCGGCTTCGAACTGGGGCGTCAGATTGATTTCGGGAACGAGGACGAGCGCCTGGGCGTCCGGCCGCCCGGCGAGCAGCGCGGCGAGCGCGTGCAGATAAACCTCGGTCTTGCCGCTGCCCGTCACGCCGTGAAGCAGGAACGGCGCGAAGCCTTGCGACTGCGCGATGGCGTCGACGGCATCGCGCTGTTCGCCGGTCAGAACGGGAAGCGCGACGTCGGCGGTCGGCGTTGGAGTGTGCACCTCTGCGGCTGCGATGTCCGGCGCGGCGGCTTCGATCCATCCGCGCGCGAGCCAGTCGTCGAACGTCGCGCTGGCTTTGGGATGCAGCGTGCGGGCGTCTGACAGACCGAGCGACGGCGCTTCGGCGAGCGCGTCGGCAAGACGGCGCAAGGCGCTTGCGCGCGCGGGCAACGCATCGGGAAGATGCGCGCGCCCTTCGTCCAGCAGCCTGAAGCGCGGCTCGACGGCGAAGAGCCGATCCCAGCGCGAGGCATCGCGCAACGCCTGAGGCAGCGCCGGCAACGCGACTTCGCCAAGGCCACGCTGATAGTAATCAGCAGCGAAACTGGCGAGCGCGATCCATGCGCCGGACAGCGGCGCGCAGCCGTTGCAGATCGCGGTGACGTTGCGCAGTTTGCTGGTAGGCACGTCGCTTGTATGGGCGATTTCGCAGATCAACCCGACGACCTCGCGGCGCCCGAACGGTACCTGCACCAGCTTGCCGATGGCGGGCGCGTCCGGCAATGCGTAACGGTAGTCGAACAGCACGGCCAAAGGCTGATCGACGGCGACGCGCACGAAGACGTCGGTCATCGCGCACGGCTCCGCGCACGGGAGTTCGACACAGGTACGGGCGTTGGCGGGGCAAACTTAAAGTGAAACATCAGAATCGCCCGTAAACCGCCGATTATTTTTGGATTTCCGATGCTTTCCACAGGCCTGTGGATAACTTTGTTGAGAAGTGCGTCCGACGCCGAGGCAAACAAAGTCACGTATCCCCTATGTGCGCCAGCCCACATTTCGGGCGAAGCTCTCGAAAATCGTTCTGAATCATTGACTTGCGGCACACATAGAGAGACGTTATGGGTTGTTCGGGTCCATACGTCTGATGGCGCGCCGCAGCGAACAAACTGTGCATAAGTTCAGTCTTGACATCGGGTGACGCCACTCGCGCCGGGCGATTGGGAAAGAATGCTCCAGCCCCTGACGACCGCTTCCGGCGAGCGAGTGCCGCACTGCAGCATCCGCGTTTAGACTCGACTTTCGTGTGCGCTCAGCGCGAGCGCATTGCCCGGCTGTGACGATGAACCTCGTCGACGAGCTCCGCGACATGCTCCGGCGGCGTGAATTGCGAGATACCGTGGCCGAGATTGAAGACGTGGCCCGGAAAATTCCCGAAGCTCTCCAACACGGCGCGCGCTTCCGTGCGGATGGCCGCAGGGGGCGCGAACAGCACGCTCGGATCGATATTGCCTTGCAGCGCCACGCGCGCGCCGACCTTCTCCCGCGCCGTGCCGAGGTTCATGGTCCAGTCGAGACCGACTGCATCGACGCCCGTTGCGGCGATTTCCTCGATCCACAGGCCGCCGCCCTTCGTGAATGTGATGACCGGCACGCGTTCGCCGTCGTGCTCGCGCTTAAGTCCCGCAACCACCTTCGCGATGTAGTCGAGCGAGAAACGCTGATACGCGCCATCGGCAAGTGCGCCGCCCCACGTGTCGAAAATCATCACGGCCTGCGCGCCCGCTTCGATCTGCGCGTTCAGGTACGCAGTGACGGCTTGGGCGTTCACGTCGAGAATGCGATGCATCAGGTCGGGCCGCGCATAAGCCATCGATTTCACGGTGCGGTGATCGTCCGAGCCGCCGCCTTCGACCATGTAGCACGCGAGTGTCCACGGACTGCCGGAAAAGCCGATGAGCGGCACCTTTTGGCGGCCTTGCGCGTCGGTGAGCGCGCGGCGAATCTCGCTGACGGCGTCGGTGACATAGGAAAGCGTGGCGCCGATGTCCGGCACGGCGAGGCGCTTCACGTCGTCTTCAGTGCGCACCGTTCGCTCGAAACGCGGGCCTTCGCCCTGGACGAAGTTCAGCCCGAGGCCCATTGCATCGGGCACGGTGAGGATGTCCGAGAAGAGGATCGCGGCGTCGAGCGGGAAGCGCTCGAGCGGCTGAAGCGTCACCTCGGTCGCATAGTCCGGATTCTTCGCGAGGCCGAGAAAACTGCCCGCGCGGGCGCGCGTCGCGTTGTATTCCGGCAGATAGCGTCCTGCCTGGCGCATCAGCCAGATCGGCGTGTAGTCGGTCGGCTGGCGCAGCAGCGCGCGCAGGAAGGTGTCGTTCAGAAGAGTGTGTGCCACGTCGCTCGATGCTGAAGGCAAAGAATCATCCATTCTACCGGAGCGGGCGGGCGTTTTAGCCGGCCTAGCCTCCCGATTCGGAATGTCGCATGCGGCGCGGCCTATGCCGTTTGGCCGGGTTTCGGGCGGGAGATTGCATCGTTATGATCGACGTGCTTACACAACTAGAACCAGGAGAATCGATGCAACGCATGTCTGTCAGTCTCGCCGCAATCGCGTTTTCACTCACGATCGCGAGCCACACCGCTCATTCTCAAACGATTCAGGCCGGCACCATCGCGGGCGCGAAGCCCAACGCGCCGGCGCCTTCCGCCGCGCCCTCGCGGCTCGACGACGTGCTCGCGCGCAAGACACTGCGCGTCTGCACGACGGGCGATTACAAACCCTATTCGTTCTTGCGGACCGACGGCCAGTTCGAAGGCATCGACATCGATCTCGCGGAAAGCCTGGCAAAGTCGCTCGGCGCGAAGGCGGATTACGTGAAAACGTCGTGGTCGAACCTGATGAACGACTTCGTCGCCAAATGCGATATCGCCGTGGGCGGCGTATCGACCACGCTCGAGCGGCAAAGGCGCGCGTTCTTCACCGCGCCGTACATGGAGGACGGAAAGACGCCCATCGTGCGCTGCGACGACGTCGAGAAGTATCAGACGGTCGCGCAAATCGATCAGCCGAACGTGCGCACGATCGTCAATCCGGGCGGCACCAACGAGCGCTTCGCGAAGCAGTTCTTTCCTCATTCGCAGCTGATCGAGTATCCGGACAACGTGACGATCTTCAGGCAGATCCTCGAAGGCAAAGCCGACGTCATGGTCACGGACGCCTCCGAAACCTTGCTTCAGCAGAAGCTCAATCCCGGCCTGTGCTCGGTGCATCCGGACAAGCCGTTCCAGTTCGGCGAGAAGGCGTATCTGCTGCCGCGCGGCGACGTGCCGTTCCAGCAATATGTCGATCAATGGCTGCACCTCGCCCGTTCGTCGGGCGAGTTTCAGGCGGTCTACGACAAGTGGCTGAAATAACGCGCCACGCTCTTCCGTCAGCGCACGGCGCGCACGAGTTCACCCGTGCGCTCGCCGATCCTGCGGAGCCAGCCGAGCGCAGCATCGGATTGCGAATGCACGCGCGCGAATCCATGCGCCATGTCGCGGGCGTCGATCATTTCGACGCGGCCGCCGTTGGCCCCCAGAAAGCGCTCGAGTTCGAAGGCGTCGTCGTAGAGCGGATCGTAGGCCGCCGCGACGATGATCGCGGGCGCCGGCGTGCGCTCGAACGGCTCGGAGAGCGGAAACGCGCGCACGTCGTGATCGCGCGGCGTCTCGCCCGACAGAAACTGAGCCCAGTACCATTTCAGTTCGTCGCTCGTGAGGCCCGGGCCGTTCGCGTTGGCGATACAACTCGGGCTGTCGAACTGCCGGCGCATCACCGGATAGAGCAGCAATTGCGCGCTGACGAGGCCAGCCACGCGTTGATTCGCTTCACGCGCCGCAACGACCGCCAGATGCGCGCCCGCGCTGTCGCCGCCGACCGCCAACCGGTCCGTCGCGAAGCCGAGCCGTGAGCGATGTTCCGCGAACCAGATCAGCGCATCGATGGCGTCATCGCACGGCGCCGGAAACGGATGCTCTGGCGCGAGCCGGTAATCTACGCTCGCCACCGCGCATTGCGAATCCTGCGCAAGCCGTTCGACGAGACCATCGTGCGTGTCGAGATCGCCGACCACCCAGCCGCCGCCGTGAAAATAGACGATGAGCGGCAGCGGGCCAGGCGCCGCTTTGGGCTTGTAGACGCGCGCGGCGAGCGTGCGGCCTTCGAGCGGGATTTCGACGTTTTCCGCGGCCACGGCGTCACTGCGCGCCTGCGAGTATGCTTTGGCGATATCGCCGAAACGCGCTCGCACCGTTCGCGCATCCGCGTTCGGACTCATGGGCGGATAACCTTCCGCGATGGCGCGGTGGTAGCGAAGCAAGCCTGCATCGATGGTCATGCGTGTCTCCATAGCTTTTCGTGGGTGAAATTTTTGACAGGAAAGAGGCCTGCATTTCGATTTCATGCGCCCGCCCGTTCACTTTTTCGCACATTTCGAATAATGGCACTACTCCGAAAAAGCGGCATTTACGGATCGCGTCAATCCGATCGGATAAATCATCTGACTAGCAGACAATATATTCTCGGAATTTGCCCATTTCTCCGGAGATAATTTCCTCTGAGCCTTACGGGACGGGGGTTACAACCTGAAACACTTTGTTACGGCGACCCGGAATCAATTCGCCCACAATCTGTTGAAACGGTTTCAACACGGATGTATTCGGGCGCGCTGTGCAAAGGCCGCGCGTCGGGTGGCGGATTTAGTCGAAGCTCTCTCGTTGGGGGCATCCGTGTTGGGATCGTTCTTCGGATGGAAACATTCGAAACATCCCACGTTTGGTCTCCTCGCGCTAACCCCGTAGCGTGTGGTTTTTAGCGGGCTCCAGGCCCGCTTTTTTTTCGTCTGGACAAACGTTTGCGGTTTCCGTCGACTTGGAGCAGCGACGTTTCATCCAATGACAAAGGGAGCGCAGCAGCGCTCCCTTTGTCTTTTCGTGGCTGCAGCGCCCTAATATCAGGCAGTCTTCGCTTCGGCGAGCTTCAGTTCATCAATCATGCGCGCGCGCATCACGAACTTCTGCGCCTTGCCAGTGACCGTCATCGGCAGTTCGTCGACGAAGCGGATGTAACGCGGAATCTTGTAGTGCGCTATCTGCCCCTGGCAAAACTCGCGGATTTCCTCCTCGCTCGCCTGCTCGCCCGGCCGCACGACGATCCAGGCGCAGACCTCCTCGCCGTATTTCTGGTCCGGCACGCCGAACACCTGCACCGACTGCACTTTCGGATGCCGGAACAGGAATTCCTCGATTTCGCGCGGATAGATGTTCTCGCCGCCGCGAATCAGCATGTCCTTCAGCCGTCCGACGATATTGCAGTAGCCTTCGGCGTCGAGCGTCGCGAGGTCGCCGGTGTGCATCCATCCGTCGATGATCGCCTCGCGTGTCTTGGTTTCATCGCCCCAATAGCCCTTCATCACCGAGTAACCGCGCGTGCAGAGTTCGCCTGTCTCACCGACGGGCACGATATTCCCCAACGGATCGACGATCTTGACCTCGAGATGCGGCTGGATGCGCCCGACGGTCGTCGTGCGCTTGTCGAGCGGATCGGTGGTCGAGCTCTGGAATGACACCGGGCTCGTCTCCGTCATCCCATAGGCGATCGTAATCTCAGCCAGATGCATCTTCGACACGACGCGCTTCATCGTTTCGATGGGACACGGCGAACCGGCCATGATGCCCGTACGCAGGCGGCTCAGATCGTACTTCGCGAAGTCGGGATGATCGAGTTCCGCGATGAACATGGTCGGCACACCATGCAGCGCGGTGCAGCGCTCCTCGTGCACGGCGGCCAGCGTCGCGCCCGGATCGAACGCTTCGCCGGGGAACACCATCGTGCAACCGGTCGACACGCACGCGAGCACCGCCAGCACCATGCCGAAGCAGTGATAGAGCGGCACCGGTATGCAGAGCGAGTCCTGCTCGGTGAGGCGCATCGCCATCGCGATATAACGCGCGTTGTTGACGATGTTCCGATGCGTGAGCGTCGCGCCCTTCGGATTTCCGGTCGTGCCGCTCGTGAACTGGATGTTGATGGGATCGTCCGGGACGAGCTTCGCTTCTATGGCGTCGAGCTTCGTCTTGTCCGTTTGCGCGCGGCCGGTGCGCATCACTTCGTCGAAATTGAGCATGCCGGGCGTCTTGCCGTCGCCCATGCGGATGACGGCGCGCAGTTCCGGAAGCTTCGCGGCGTTGAGCGCGTTGGGTGCGGCGTCGGCCAGTTCCGGCGCGAGCGACTGCAACATCTCCAGGTACTTCGACGTCTTGAACTGCTCCGCCGCGATGATCGCCTTGCAACCGACCTTGTTGAGCGCGTACTCCAACTCGGCCAGTCGGTACGCCGGATTGATGTTCACCATCACCGCGCCCATGCGCGCGGTGGCGAATTGTGTCAGCAGCCATTCGACGCGGTTCGGCGACCATATGCCGACGCGATCACCCGCCTGAATGCCGAGCGCGAGCAGGCCGCTCGCGAGCACGTCGACTTCGTTCACGAATTCGCGCCATGTCCAGCGGACGTTCTGCTCGCGGAATACGACTGCGGGTCGCTCCGGAAAGCGGCCAGCTGTTTCGAGAAGAAACCGCGCGACGGTTGCACCGCTCAGGGGAATGTCGCTCGCGCCGCGAACATAGGAAACGCCGTCGCGCGGTTCGATCTGCGCGCCGGACTGCGTCGGTTCAGTTGCCATCGATGGTCTCCGCCAATGTGAATCGCCGCCCGATGAAGGCTTAAATGGAGGCCATTGTGCATCGCGGAGTCGCATACGGGCATTGAGTGTTTCCCCGCAATGCCGTTTTCTGCCTCGGCTTGAAAGGCGCGCCGAATCAACGGCTTAGGCGAACGAGGCCGCCGCAGCACATAACCGATATGCAGATATGCGCGCGCGGTTTGCCGATTTGGAGCATAAAAAAAGCAGCCCGAAGGCTGCTTTTCCTAAACTGCTGAACGCCGCGTAGGGCGCTGCGCACTCAATGCTTCGCGTGCGCCTTGCGCAGACGCTGGATCGCCGCGAGTTGAGCCGTCGCGTAGGCGAGTTCCGCTTGCGCGGTAGCGTACTCAAGCTCCGAGGTGTTGTTTTGAATCGCTTCCTCGGCACGCTTCTTCGCTTGCTCGGCTTTCGCTTCGTCGAGATCGGCGCCGCGGATGGCGGTATCAGCAAGAACGGTCACGATGCCCGGCTGGATTTCGAGAATCCCGCCAGCAACGAACACGAACTCTTCCGATCCGTCTTCCGCCTCGATGCGCACCGCGCCCGGACGAATGCGCGTGATGAGCGGCGTGTGGCCGGGCAGAATGCCCAGCTCACCCGCTTCGCCCGGCAGCGCGACGAACTTCGCCTGGCCCGAGAAGATCTGCTCTTCCGCGCTGACGACGTCTACCTTGATGGTTGCCATATGTGTCGACTCCTGTCGGTCAGTGTATTTCGTGGACGTCGGCGCAGTGCGCAGACGTCCGCCTGAAAAACACCCGACCCTTACTGGATCTTCTTGGCCTTCTCGAAGGCTTCGTCGATCGTGCCGACCATGTAGAACGCCTGCTCCGGCAGATGATCGCACTCACCTTCGACGATCATCTTGAAGCCGCGGATCGTTTCCTTCAGCGGCACGTACTTGCCCGGCGAGCCCGTGAACACTTCAGCGACGTGAAACGGCTGCGACAGGAAACGCTGGATCTTGCGCGCGCGCGAGACCGACAGCTTGTCTTCCGGCGACAGTTCGTCCATGCCCAGAATCGCGATGATGTCGCGCAGTTCCTTGTAGCGCTGCAGCGTCTGCTGCACGCCGCGCGTGATCGAGTAATGCTCTTCGCCGATCACGTGCGGGTCGATCTGACGCGAGGTCGAATCGAGCGGGTCCACTGCCGGATAAATACCGAGCGAAGCGATGTCACGCGACAACACGACGGTTGCGTCCAGGTGGCCGAAGGTCGTAGCCGGCGACGGGTCGGTCAAGTCATCCGCAGGGACGTACACGGCCTGAACCGACGTGATCGAGCCGGTCTTGGTCGACGTGATGCGCTCTTGCAGCTTGCCCATTTCTTCAGCCAGCGTCGGCTGATAGCCCACTGCCGAAGGCATACGGCCGAGCAGAGCGGACACTTCCGTACCCGCCAGCGTGAAACGATAGATGTTGTCGACGAAGAACAGCACGTCGAGGCCTTCGTCACGGAAGTGCTCGGCCATCGTCAGACCGGTCAGCGCAACGCGCAGACGGTTGCCCGGCGGCTCGTTCATCTGGCCGTACACCAGCGCGACCTTGTCGAGAACGTTCGAGTCCTTCATTTCGTGATAGAAGTCGTTCCCTTCACGGGTACGCTCACCCACGCCCGCGAACACGGAGTAACCGCCGTGCTCCTTCGCGATGTTGTTGATGAGTTCCATCATGTTCACGGTCTTGCCGACGCCAGCGCCGCCGAACAGACCGACCTTGCCGCCCTTCGCGAACGGGCAGATCAGGTCGATAACCTTGATGCCGGTTTCGAGCAGTTCCGTCGACGGCGACAGGTCTTCGAACGAGGGCGCGTGCTGGTGAATCGAGCGCAGCGTCGACGAGTCGATCGGGCCGGCTTCGTCGATCGGACGGCCGAGCACGTCCATGATGCGGCCCAGAGTGGGCTTGCCGACCGGCACGCTGATAGGCTTGCCGGTGTTCTTGACCATCGTGCCGCGGCGCAGGCCGTCGGATGCACCCAGACAGATGGTGCGCACCACGCCGTCGCCCAGCTGCTGCTGGACTTCGAGCGTCAGTTCGGTGCCTTCCAGAATGAGCGCGTCGTAAATCTTCGGCATTTGCGCACGCGGAAATTCCACGTCGATAACGGCGCCGATGCACTGTACGATCTTGCCTTCTACCAAAGCAGTAGTACTCATCGCATTTCCTTTAGATACTGTGTTCTTTCACGCGGTCAGCAAAATCAGACCGCTGCGGCGCCGCCGACGATTTCCGACAACTCTTTCGTAATCGCGGCCTGGCGGCTCTTGTTATAGACGAGCTGCAGTTCGTTGATCACGGTCTTCGCGTTGTCGGACGCGGCTTTCATCGCGACCATGCGCGCGGATTGCTCCGACGCCATGTTTTCCGCGACCGCCTGATAGACGAGCGCCTCGACGTAGCGGACCAGAAGCTCGTCGACCACGGTTTGCGCATCCGGCTCGTAGATGTAGTCCCACGAGGTCGTCGGCATGGCGCCTTCTTCGTCCTTCGCGTGGAGGTCATCCGCCGACAACGGCAGCAACTGCTCGATCACGGCTTCCTGCTTCATCGTGTTGATGAAGCGCGTGTACGCCAGGTACACCGCGTTGATCTTGCCTTCCGAATACAGGTCGAGCTGCACCTTGATCGCGCCGATCAGCTTTTCCAGATGCGGCGTGTCGCCCAGCTGCGTGACTTGCGACACGACCTGCGCCTTCAGCCGGTTCAGGAAGCCCAAGCCCTTGCTGCCGATCGCCGACGCTTCGATCTTCACACCGCTCTGATCGAGTTCCTTGATCTTGCCCAGCGACGCACGCAGGATGTTCGTGTTCATGCCGCCGCACAGACCCTTGTCGGTCGTGACGAGAATCAGACCGGCCGTATTCACGCCCTTGTTCTCCACCATGAACGGGTGGCGATACTCGGGGTTCGCCTTGCTCATGTGCGAGGCGATTGCACGGACCTTGTCGGCATACGGACGGGCGGAACGCATGCGCTCCTGAGCGCGGCGCATCTTCGATGCGGCGACCATTTCCATCGCTTTCGTGATCTTGCGCGTGTTCTGCACGCTCTTGATCTTGCCGCGAATTTCCTTCATTCCAGCCATTGCTTACTCCTTGATCGAAGCCGCGCGGCGCCTTTGAACGCCGCGCGATGCCTCTCTATCCCGATCAATAAGCGCCCGACTTCTTGAAGTCCTTCAGCGCGGCATGCAGTGCGCCTTCGTCGTCCTTCGACAAGTCTTTGTTGTCTTCGATGCGCTTAATCAGATCGCCGTGGCTCGTCTTCAGGAATTCGCGCATGCCCTTTTCGAACGGCAGCACTTGCGAGACTTCGAGGTCGTCGAGGTAACCGTTGTTGGCCGCGAACAGCGCAACCGACAGTTCCCACACTTGCAGCGGCTGATACTGCGGCTGCTTCAGCAGTTCCGTCACGCGGCGGCCGCGCTCGAGTTGCTTGCGGGTGGCTTCGTCGAGGTCCGATGCGAACTGTGCGAATGCCGCCAGTTCACGATACTGCGCGAGGTCGGTACGGATGCCGCCCGACAGCTTCTTCACGACCTTGGTCTGAGCCGCACCACCGACGCGCGACACCGATACACCCGCGTTGATCGCGGGGCGGATGCCGGCGTTGAACAGGTCGGTTTCAAGGAAGATCTGGCCGTCGGTAATCGAGATCACGTTCGTCGGAACGAACGCGGTCACGTCGCCGGCTTGCGTTTCGATGACGGGCAGGGCCGTCAGCGAGCCGCTCTTGCCCTTCACTTCGCCGTTCGTGAACTTCTCGACGTACTCTTCCGAGACGCGAGCCGCGCGCTCGAGCAGACGCGAATGCAAATAGAACACGTCACCCGGATACGCTTCACGGCCCGGCGGACGGCGCAGCAGCAGCGAAATCTGGCGATACGCCCATGCTTGCTTGGTCAAGTCGTCATAGACGATCAGCGCATCTTGACCGCGATCGCGGAAATATTCGCCCATTGTGCAGCCGGCGTACGGCGCGAGATATTGCATCGCTGCCGATTCCGAAGCCGAAGCCGCCACGACGATGGTGTAAGCCATCGCGCCGGTTTCTTCGAGCTTGCGCACCACATTCATGATCGACGAAGCCTTCTGGCCGATCGCGACGTAGATACAGATGAGGTCCTTGCCCTTCTGGTTGATGATCGCGTCGACGGCCACCGCGGTCTTGCCGCACTGACGGTCGCCGATGATCAGCTCACGCTGGCCGCGGCCGATCGGCACCATCGAGTCGATCGACTTCAGCCCCGTTTGCACCGGCTGCGACACCGACTTACGCCAGATCACGCCCGGAGCGATCTTTTCGATTGCGTCCGTTGCCTTCGCGTTGATCGGGCCCTTGCCGTCGATCGGGTTGCCGAGCGCATCGACCACGCGGCCGATAAGTTCCGGACCGACCGGCACTTCGAGAATGCGGCCCGTCGTCTTGACGATGTCGCCTTCCGAGATGTGCTCGTACTCACCGAGAATAACGGCGCCGACCGAGTCACGCTCGAGGTTCAGCGCGAGGCCGAAGGTGTTGCCCGGGAATTCGAGCATTTCGCCCTGCATCACGTCCGACAGGCCGTGGATACGCACGATACCGTCGGTCACGGAGATCACGGTGCCCTGGTTGCGAACGTCCGCGCTCGCTTCAAGGCCCTGGATCCGGCTCTTGATCAGCTCGCTGATCTCAGAGGGATTGAGTTGCATTATTCGCTCCTGATAGTCAATTCTGTTGCGTGCCAGCTATGCGCTTCCAAGAAGCGTCAGGCGGTCAGAGCCGTCTGCATGCTGGCGAGGCGCGCGCGGACCGAGGTATCGAGCACTTCGTCGCCGACCGTCACGCGAACGCCGCCGATCAGCGACTGATCGACGGAAACGATCGGTTTCAGCTTGCGCTTGAACTTGCGTTCGAGGCTTGCAACGAGGTCGTTCAACTGTTCGCCTTCGAGGGGAAACGCGCTCACGATGTGAGCGTCGGCAGCACCTTCACGGGCGTTCTTCAGCTCGTCGAACTGAACGGCGATCTCCGGCAGCAGCGGCAGGCGATGGTTCTCGACCAGCATGCCGACGAAGTTCTTCGCCTGCGCATGTCCGGGCAAACCCGTCTGCGCGAGCGGCGACTTCACTGCGGCGAGCAGGAGATCGACGATTTGCTGACGGTTCACCTTCGGGCTCGAAGCGACCGATTCCACTTCGGGCAGACGCGCAACCTGTGCCAGCTCCTCGACGAAGGTGGACCAACCCGCGAGATCGCCGGTTTCGGCCACGCGGAACAGCGCTTCTGCGTAAGGACGAGCGATGGTTGCAAGTTCGGCCATGATCAGAGCTCGGTTTTGAGTTGATTCAGCAGATCGGCATGAGCCTTCTGATCGACTTCGCGCTTCAGAATCTGCTCGGCGCCTTTGACAGCTAGCGCCGCGACTTCGGCACGCAGCGATTCGCGAGCCTTCACGACTTGCTGGTCGGCGTCGGCCTTGGCCTGCGCGACGATGCGCGCGGCTTCGGCTTGCGCGTTAGCCTTGATTTCTTCTGCGACGGCGGCAGCGCGCTTTTCAGCGTCGGCGATACGTTGCTGGCCGTCGTTGCGTGCTTGGGCGAGCTCCTGGTCGACGCGCTTGTGCGCTGCTTCGAGTTCCGCTTTGCCCTTGTCGGCGGCGGCGAGGCCGTCGGCTATCTTTTTCGAGCGCTCGTCGAGGGCGTTGATCAACGGCGGCCACACGAACTTCATCGTGAACCACGCGAGGATCAGAAACACGACCATTTGCGCAAACAGGGTTGCGTTGAGATTCACGGTGTTTCCTTAAACGTTGCTTGGTCGGAGGTGAAACGGTTAAAAGGCGCTCATCGGCTTGTTGAGCTCGATCAGCGCCTCACCCGTTCCGTTCAGCGTCCTGTTCAAAAGATCAGGCGCAAACTTCCGAGGAACCTCAGCCTGCGAGCTTCGAGAGCAGCGGGTTCGCGAACGCAAACAGCATTGCCACACCAACGCCGATCAGGAACGCCGCATCGATCAGACCAGCCAGCAGGAACATCTTGGTCTGCAGCGGGTTCATCAGTTCCGGCTGGCGGGCGCATGCTTCAATGTACTTGCCGCCCATCAGACCGATACCGATACAGGCGCCGATTGCACCCAGGCCGATGATGATGCCGATACCGATGGCGGTCAGACCTTGGATGTTGGCGATGAAAGCTTGCATGATCACTCCTTTGATTAAAGACTTTGGAACTGGATTTATAAAAACGAAAACTTGGAACTCGAACGATTCCGGAACTGCCGCGAGGCGTTAGTGCGAGTCATGCGCCTGGCCGAGGTACACCAGCGTCAGCATCATGAAAATGAACGCCTGCAGCAGCACGATCAGAATGTGGAAGATCGCCCAAACCGTGCCCGCGATGATATGGCCGATGAAACCGAGCACCGATGTGTCCGCACCGAACGTCCACATGCTGCCCAGAAGGGCGATGAGGAGGAACAGCAGTTCGCCGGCGTACATGTTGCCGAAAAGCCGCATGCCGAGCGAAACCGTCTTGGCGACGAACTCGATGATGTTCAGCGCGAGGTTCGGAATCCACAGGAGCGGATGCGCGCCGAACGGAGCGGACAGCAGTTCATGCACGAAGCCGCCGGCGCCCTTGATCTTGAAGTTGTAGTAGATCATCAGCACGAACACGCCGAGCGCGATGCCGATGGTGCCGTTCAGGTCGGCCGTCGGCACGATGCGATGATGCGGAAGCACGTTTTCGAGACCGAGCCAGCCGATGATGCGGCCAGGAAGATCCACAGGGATGAAGTCGAGCGAGTTCATCAGGGCGACCCAGACGAACACGGTCAGTGCGAGCGGAGCGATGAAGCGGCGGCTGCCGTGGATCATCGACTTCGACTGGTCTTCGACCATCTCGACCAGCATTTCGATTGCGCACTGAAAACGGCCGGGGACGCCGGACGTCGCCTTGCGTGCGGCAAGACCGAGAATGAAAATGGTGAGGACGCCACACACGATCGACCAGAACAGCGTGTCGAGATTCCAGACGTGGATATCGAAGATCGACGTCTGCGCGTGCGTGGAAAGATTCTGCAAGTGGTGCGCAATGTACTCGGACGGATCCAGAGCGTGCGTTCCTTCGCTAGCTGCCATATCGTTAAAGCCACCCAAATTGTCAAAAATCTTTCGCCGCCTGCGCGTCCGAGCCGGCGCTTCGCGCTGCAGCTCCGGACCGCGCGGCCCGCGTGCGGAACATGATCCGCACCTGTTCATTCGTGATGCTACTTACAACCCGTGCCGCAGGCACTTACCTGGGGCGTCAAGAATTGTCACCGCAGCGCCATTGCAACCCAGTAAGTCTTCAGGGCGACGATGTACGTAACGAGCAGCGGCAGCCACAACGCGCTCTTGTACCAGTACGCGACCGCCACGAACATAGCAATCGTCGCTCCCATCTTGAGCGCCTCGCCGATCATCCAGCTCATGATCGTCTCCGCGCCGCTCTTCGCCCTCAGGCGCGCGGCGAACAAAGCGCTCGGCGCCCAGCAGATTGCGCCACCCAGGAACGCGGACAGCGCAGCATCGCCCGGCGGCTTGTAGAACAGCCACCACAAGAGCGTCGCACCCAGGGACAAAACCATTTGCGCTGCCACCACCCGATACGGCGTGACACGCGATGGACGACTCACATCGGGGCCAAACAGCTTCTCTGCCTGATCCCGCGTGAGCGGAACGATATTGTTATCTTGCGCCTCGGCGTCCCACGACTCGCTCGACGAACTGCGCGGCTGATTTCCGGAGGCCTTCGCGTTACCGGTTGCGTGAGCGTCCGGCGCTCGATTTTCCTCTCGCACCGTCTTCAAACCTTCAACCAAAAGTCCGGGGAAATCACCTTGCGCTTTCGCGGCGCTTTCGAGGTGGCGTAGCTGATAAATCCGGGCGATTGTAAGCGATTGTTGTCACGGATTCAATAGTTTAGGTGTGTCAAAAGCCAAGCAGACGAACCTTAAAAAATGATCTCGAAAGCGAGACTTTTCTTGCAATTGCAAGGAGATTCTCAACTGATGGCAGAGGCTTCGCGGGACGTCAGACGAGCGCCCAACCGATAATCATCGCCACGATCCAGAACGGGATCGACACGATGTGGAACGGGATCCACATGCCCCTTTCACCCGACAGCCGCACCGCGATGAGGTTGGCCAGCGAACCGATCGCCAGGCCGAAACCGCCGACGCTCACGCCGAACGCGAGCGCGCGCCAATCTTTGGAGAACTCCGCGAGGACGATCGCCGCCGGCACGTTGCTGATCCCTTGCGAAAGCACCGCGCCGGCCACATACGCGCGCACCGGCGTGCCGATGCCGAGATGCGCGATCGCCGAGTGGATCGACGGCAACGCGGCGGCGCTGCGCAACACGATGAACATCATCACGAAGACGAGCAGCAGCAGCCAGTCGATCTTGAACACGACTTCGCGACGCCACAGCAGGAACACGAGCGCCAGCGCCGCGAGCGCGGGGCCGGCGTGATGCGCATCGGCGAGCGCGACGAATATTGCGAATGCAAGGGCGCTCACACCACACAACACGCGATCGACGCGATGTTCTTCGACATCGCCCGAAAGGTCGAGAGGCGCGGCGCGAAACATGGCGAACGTCACGAGCCCGAGGAGCGCCATCAATGCGGCGCACAGCGGCAGCAGGGCCCATACGAAGGCGGGAAACCCGACGCCGCTCGTCTGCCATAGAAAGAGGTTCTGCGGATTGCCGAGCGGCGTCAGAACCGAACCCGCGTTCACCGCGAGCGCGATCACGATGACGAGCCGCTTGATCGGCAGCGGCGCAAGCTTGTGCAACGACAGCGCCAGCGGCACGACGGCGAAGAGCGCGACATCGTTGGTGAGCACCGTCGACAGGCCCGCTGCCAGCGCGACAAGAAGGAGCGCGAGCGTGCGCTCGCCGTGGATGTGATGCACGAGCCGATGCGCGGCCCACATCAGGAATCCTGATAATTCGATCGCCTTGGTCAGGATCAGCAATCCGGCGAGCGTAAGCACCGTTTGCCAGTCGACGAGACCCGGCAGCGACATCCACGGCCGCGGATGCGCGATCTGCAGCACGATGAGCGCGACGACGAGAATCGCGAGGACCGGCTCTTTGGAGACGGCTCGCCACAGTCGCGCAAAACGCTCGGTCCGCGCGCGATTGATGTTGTATTCGGACAAGTGATGCGCGGGTCAGGCTGCGGGCGTCGGCGTTTCGATGCTGCCGCGCAGCTTCGTAAGGATGCCTTCGAGCGCGTCGAGATTGCCAAAATCGATCATCACCTTGCCGCGCCCTCTTCCGCCGAGCTTGATCTTGACATTCGCCGCGAGCAAATCCGACAGTTCTTCTTCCAGGCGGCGCGTATCGCGGCCGCCGTCGTTCGCGACACGCGCCTTGGTCGCGGGCGCTTCCTTGGTCGTCGCGGCGACGAGCCGTTCGGTTTCACGCACCGACAAACGGCGATTCACGACATGGTTGGCGAGCTGGATCTGCGTCGCCGCATCGACGGCCAGCAGCGCGCGCGCGTGGCCCATGTCGAGATCGCCGGCGAGCAGCATCGTTTGCACGGGCGTAGCAAGGTTCAAAAGACGCAGCAGGTTCGATACGGCGCTGCGCGAGCGTCCGACCGACTCGGCCGCCTGCTCATGGGTGAAGCTGAATTCGTCGAGCAGACGCTGGATGCCCTGCGCCTCTTCCAGCGGATTCAAATCCTCGCGCTGGATATTTTCGATCAGCGCCATCGCGGCGGCGGCCTGATCTGGCACGTTTTTTACGAGCACCGGCACTTCATCAAGTCCGGCGAGGCGAGCGGCGCGGAAACGTCGCTCGCCCGCGATAATCTCGTAGTGGTCGTCGCCGACTGAGCGCACGAGGATCGGCTGCATCAGACCCTGCGCGCGGATGCTCGCGGCGAGCTCCTGAAGCGCGCCTTCGTCCATGCGAGTGCGGGGTTGGTACTTACCGGCCTGCAATTTATCGAGCGACAGCACCGAAGGCAGGCCCTCGCCGCGCACGGCTTCCGTAATATCGACGCTGCCGCCGAGCAATGCATCCAGGCCACGGCCCAGACCCTTCTTCTTCATTACAGCGCTCATTTCGGTTCCTCCGTCGGCGTTCTCTGCCGCATCGAATGGGTTGGCTTAGCTGACCTCGAGCGCGCGCACACGCTCCATCATCTCAGTGCCGAATTGGATGTAAGCCTGCGCACCGCGCGACGACTTGTCGAACACGACGCCGGGCAGCCCGTAGCTCGGCGCCTCGGCAAGGCGCACGTTGCGGGGAATAACGACGTCGAACAGCTTGCTGCCGAAGTGTTCCTTCAGTTGATCCGACACTTGTTGCTGCAAGGTGATTCGCGGGTCGAACATCACTCGCAACAGGCCGATGACCTTGAGATCGCGATTCAGATTCGCGTGGACTTGCTTGATGGTGTTCACGAGATCCGAAAGGCCTTCGAGCGCGAAGTATTCGCACTGCATCGGGATGACTACGCCATGCGCCGCGCACAACGCGTTGAGCGTCAGCAGCGAGAGTGCTGGCGGACAATCGATCAGGACGAAGTCATAGTCATCGACTACCTCGGCGACTGCGGCGCGGAGAATGCGCTCGCGATTTTCCATCTCCACGAGCTCGACCTCGGCGCCCGCGAGTTCGCGATTTGCCGGGAGCACATCGTATTCGACTGCCGATGGACGCACACGTGCCTCGCGCAGCGTGACGCCATCGACGAGCACTTCGTAGACGGTGTTCTCGCACGCCGACTTGTCGATGCCGCTGCCCATCGTCGCATTGCCCTGCGGGTCCAGGTCGATCAGCAGGACGCGTTGACCTAGCCCCGCGAGGCTCGCCGCGAGATTGACCGCTGTCGTGGTCTTTCCAACGCCGCCCTTCTGATTTGCGACGCAGAAGATTTTTGCCATCGTTTAGTGTCCTCGTTATCTCGCTGTCAGAAGATCAGCGTGCCTGGAATGCCGGATGGAAACCGTGCGGCGGACCGTCAATCTGGCGCAACGGCAATCTCGACGAGATGCCGCTCGGCGTCGAGCATCGGCACCATCAGACGCTCGATGCCAAGCACCGTCGCGCCCTCCGGCAGGCGTGCGGCTTCGGCGTTGGGCTTTACGCCCTTCATCGCCAGAATCCGTCCGTCGTTCGAAACCAGATGACGCGAAAGTGTAACGAAATCGGAGAGCTCTGCGAATGCGCGCGACACGATTACATCGAATTTTTCTGGCACCTCGATGCCCGGACGCAAATTTTCGACGCGACCGGTCACAACTGCCAGATTGCCCAGACCTAGTTGCACTTTCGCCTGCGACTGGAAAGCCGTTTTCTTATGAACGATATCGTTCAACGTGACACTCAATTCCGGCAGAGCGATGGCCAAGACGATGCCAGGCAACCCGCCTCCTGAGCCCACATCCAGCGCAGTCTTCGGCTTTCGCGCCGATACTGCCGGCACGATCGCGAGCGAATCCAGAATGTGCTGAATGACCATCTGCCGAGGATCGCGTATCGCCGTCAGGTTGTAGACGCCGTTCCACTTCCCAAGCAGCGCAACATAATCGAGCAGCTTTTGCGTCTGCGAGACCGTCAGCGCAAGCCCGAGTTCGGCGACGCCCTTATCGAGCGTCGTCGTCAGGGATTGATTGCGCTCCGTCATTGAACCGCCGTGGTGGTGTTACCTGTTGCCGAATCATCGCTGGCCGAATTGCGCCCACGGCGACCCGCGCCGCGCTTCAGATGAACCATCAGCAGCGAGATCGCGGCTGGCGTAATTCCCGAAATACGCGACGCTTGCCCAATCGTTTCAGGGCGATGTTGGATCAGCTTCTGACGTGCCTCGAAGGACAAGCCGCGAACGTCGTTATAGTCAAGGCTCTCGGGCAAGCGCGTGTTTTCCTGCGCGCCATTTCGCACGATTTCGTCCGCTTGTCGGTCGATATAGCCTTGATACTTCACGCCGATCTCTATCTGTTCCGTGATCTGTTCCAACAGCACTCGATCTTCTGCGAGCGGCGCGTCGGGACCGCACGCACCCTCACGCAACGCGCAGATTCCATCGTACGAAACGCCGGGGCGCCGCAGGAGATCTGCCAGGCTATATTCGTGGTCGATGGGCTTGCCGAGCAACGCCGTCGCCTCCTCGGCGGACAGCGTCTTGGGATTCACCCAAGTCGAGCGGAGACGCTGTGTTTCACGTGAAACAGCGTCACGCTTGCGGCTGAACGCGTCCCAACGCACGTCACCAACGATGCCCAACTCACGCCCGATCTCAGTCAGACGCATATCGGCGTTGTCTTCACGCAGCGAAAGACGATACTCGGCGCGGCTCGTAAACATCCGATACGGCTCGGACACGCCACGCGTCACCAGATCGTCGACGAGCACACCCAGATAAGCCTGATCGCGACGCGGCGACCACGCGCCCTTACCTTGAACCTGCAAACCAGCGTTGATACCCGCGAGAAGGCCCTGGGCTGCTGCTTCTTCGTAACCTGTCGTCCCGTTGATCTGACCGGCAAAGAACAGACCGTTGATCGCTTTCGTTTCAAGCGACGCCTTGAGCGCGCGTGGATCGAAGTAGTCGTACTCGATCGCATAGCCAGGACGAAGGATATGAGCGTGCTCGAGACCCTGCATCGAACGGACAAGTTCGAGCTGGACATCGAACGGGAGACTCGTCGAGATGCCGTTCGGATAGAACTCGTTCGTTGTCAGGCCTTCCGGCTCAAGGAAGATCTGATGCGCGTCCTTCGACGCAAAACGATGAATCTTGTCCTCGATCGACGGGCAATAGCGCGGCCCCACCCCCTCGATCACACCCGTGTACATGGGCGAGCGATCCAGGCCCGAACGGATGATGTCGTGCGTCTGCGCGTTCGTATGCGTGACCCAGCACGGCAACTGACGCGGATGCTGCTCTACTCGCCCGAGAAATGAGAACACCGGGATCGGATCAAGGTCGCCCGGCTGTTCTTCAAGCTTCGAGAAATCGATGGTGCGGCCATCGATCCGCGGTGGCGTGCCTGTCTTGAGCCGGCCTTGAGGAAGCTTCAGTTCCTTCAGTCGCGCAGAAAGCGACACCGCGGCCGGATCGCCCGCGCGTCCGCCGACGTAGTTATTCAGCCCGACGTGAATTTTGCCGTCCAGGAAGGTACCCGCCGTAAGGACAACAGCGCGCGCCCGAAAGCGTAGACCGACCTGCGTGACAGCGCCGACGACGCGATCGCCCTCGACCATCAAATCATCGACGGCCTGCTGGAAAAGCCACAAATTCGACTGATTCTCCAGACGATGACGGATGGCCTGCTTGTAAAGCAGCCGATCTGCCTGCGCGCGCGTCGCCCGCACGGCCGGTCCTTTCGAGGAGTTCAGAATGCGGAACTGGATACCGGATTCGTCGGTAGCGGCAGCCATCGCCCCGCCGAGCGCATCGACTTCTTTGACGAGATGGCCTTTGCCGATTCCGCCGATCGACGGATTGCAGCTCATCTGCCCCAACGTCTCGATGTTGTGGGTCAAAAGTAGCGTTTTGCAGCCCATCCGCGCCGAGGCAAGCCCGGCCTCAGTGCCCGCGTGACCGCCGCCGACGACGATCACATCAAATTCTGTGGGATAAAGCATTGGGATTTCGCGTGCGAACGACACGAACCTGAAGAGAGAATAGCTTTGAATTATAACGGTTTCTTCCCTCTCTCGAATTCGGCCGATCGGCTAATGGCGAAAAAATGGCGTGTTTCACGTGAAACACGCCATCGCTGAACGCCATCCGCGCCGAATTTAAGCGCTCTTTTTCGTTAGACCAAGATAGGTTTCGATCACCTGCGGATTGTGTTGGAGCGCGTCCGCATTGCCTTCCAGAGCAAACTCGCCCGTTTCAAGCACGTAGCCGTAATCGGAAATCTGCAAAGCGGCACGCGCATTCTGCTCGATCAGCAGCGTGGCGACGCCCGTTTGGCGAAGCGCGCTGATGATGTGAAAAATCTCCTTCACGATCAGCGGTGCCAGACCTAGACTCGGTTCATCGAGCATGAGCAACTGCGGCTTCCCCATCAGCGCACGGCCGACGGCAAGCATCTGACGCTCACCGCCAGAGAGCGTGCCGGCCGCTTGCTTCCGCCGCTCTTTCAGCCGAGGGAACAACTCGAAGACGTGATCGAGTTGATCGAGAAAATTCCGTTCTCCCGCTCTCCTTCGCCGATAGGCGCCGAGCACGAGATTGTCCTCGACCGCCATCGTCGCGAACAACTCGCGCTTCTCCGGTACGAGGCACATTCCACGTGAGACGCGACGTTCAATCGCCAGCGCGGAGACATCCTCGCCGAGATAGCGCACGAGGCCCTTTGCGTGTCCCGTCTGCGGCAACGCGCCCATGATCGCGTTCAGCAGGGTCGACTTACCGGCGCCATTCGGCCCGATCACCGAAACGATTTTCCCCGCTCCGACCGTAAGCTTCCCGTCGTGCAACGCTTCGACCTTGCCGTAGCGCACCGACAAGCCTTGAACCTGCAAGATCGGGTCTCGCACCGCGTTCGATTCGTTTGCCATCATTCCACCCCGCCCAGATATGCTTCAAGAACCGCCGGATCTTTCTGGACGTCTGTTGGCAATCCTTCCGCGATCTTCGTGCCGAATTCCATCACGACGAGCCGATCCGTGAGATTCATCACGAAATCCATGTCGTGCTCGACCAGCAAAATGCTCATACCCTCCGCACGAAGCTTCCGCAGCAAATCGGCGAGCTGCACCTTTTCCTGATAGCGCAAGCCCGCGGCCGGTTCGTCGAGCAGCAGCAACGTTGGATCGCAGCACAGCGCACGCGCGATTTCGAGAATCCGCTGCTGACCAAGCGCAAGACTGCCCGCCTCGCTGTAGATGTGTTTTTCCAGACCGACGCGAGTGATCTGCTTCGCCGCCTCCGCCATCAACCGCGCTTCCTCCGGCGCATTCAGGCGGGCGATGCTCCGCCATACACCCGTAGTGCCCCGCAAATGCGCGCCGATCGCAACGTTCTCCAGCACGGTCATGCCGGGGAGCATTTTGACGTGCTGAAACGTCCGCCCGATGCCGCGCTTCACGATTTCACGTGAAGTGAGCTTCTCGATGCGCTCACCGTGAAAGCTGATCGCGCCACTGGTTGCCTGGAGGACGCCGGTCACGAGATTGAACGTCGTCGACTTACCCGCGCCGTTCGGCCCGATCAGTCCGATAATCTCGCCCGCTTTCACCTCGAAACTGACGTCGTTCACCGCGACGAGTCCGCCGAACTGCTTCCGCGCCTTATCAACAACGAGCAAGCGCTCGCCGGTCGCAGGTTTGCTGCGCTGCGGCAAAGCCTCGCCGTGATCCGATACGTGAGCACGCGGCCCACGCGGGAAAATTCGTGCGACGAACGGCCACACACCCTGCCTTGCGTATTGCAGCAAAAGCACCATCAAGACGCCGAAAACGATAATCTCAAAATTGCCGTTTGCGCCGAGCAGCTTCGGCAACAGCGTCTGGAGATAGTCCTGCAGGACCGTGAGAATCGTTGCGCCGAGAATCGCGCCCCACACATGCGAAACCCCGCCGACCACCGCCATGAACAGGAACTCGATGCCGTGATTCAGGCCGAAAGGCGTCGGATTCACCGCTCGCTGCAAGTGCGCATATAAAAAGCCCGAAACAGCCGCCAGAACCGCCGCATAGATGAAGATGACCACGCGCATCCAGGCAGTGTTCACGCCCATCGCTTCGGCCATCGTGCCACCGCCGCGTAGCGCGCGAATGGCACGCCCCGGCCGGCTGTTAAGCAGATTTTGAACAGACACCACCGCGAGCAGCACCACGACCCAGATCAGGTAGTAAATGCTGCGGCCCGATTCAAGCTCCCAGCCGAACAGATTGAGCACTGGAATGCCATTGATGCCGTCGTACTTGCCGAGCAGTTCCATGTTGCCGAACAGGTAGAAGAGCGACAGGCCCCACGCAATCGTCCCGAGCGGCAGGAAGTGTCCGGAGAGACGCATCGTGACGAGCCCAAGCAAGAGCGCGATGAACGCGGTCAAGACGACGCCCGCTATCAGCGCAAGCCACGGTGAGACGCCGTAGCGCGTCGTCAGGAAGGCCGTCGCATAAGCGCCCACGCCCACGAACGCGGCCTGTCCGAAGCTCGTCATGCCGCCGATGCCCGTCAGCAACACGAGCCCGATCGCCACGATCGAATATAGGCCGATGTAGTTCAGCAGCGTGATCCAGTACTCGGGCACGGCGACCGGCCCCGGCAGCACGGGCAACGCGAAGACGATCAGCAGGAAGATCCAGAAAGAACGGAATTTCATCGGCTTACTCCTCGTCTTCATCGGAATGCGGGCTCGCGAGACTTCGCCACAGCAAGACCGGAATGATCAGCGTGAAGACGATCACCTCCTTATAAGCGCTCGCCCAGAAGGACGAATACGATTCGAGCAGACCGACCAGCAGCGATCCCGCCGCCGCGAGCGGATAGCTCACGAGACCACCGACGATGGCGCCCACGAATCCCTTCAGACCGATCAGAAATCCCGAGTCGTAGTAGATGGTCGTGATCGGCGCCACGAGCACGCCGCACAGCGCGCCGAGGCCGGCGGCGAGCGTGAACGCGAGACGCCCCGCCTGCGTCGTGCCGATGCCAACCAGCCGCGCGCCCAGCCGGTTCACCGACGTCGCGCGCAATGCCTTCCCGGAAATGGAGCGATCGAAATAGAAGTACAGCGCGACGATCAGCACGACCGCTGTGCCGACGACCCACAGGCTCTGCCCTGAAACCGACACGTCGCCGAGATTGAAGGTGGCGTCGGAGAACGCGGTCGTACGCGAGCCTTCCGCGCCGAACATGACGAGCCCGAGGCCGACCATCGCGAAGTGCACCGCTACCGCGACGATCAGGAGCAAGAGCGTGCTCGCCTCCGCGATCGGCTCATAGGCGAGCCGATAGACGAACGGGCCCATCGGCACGACGATCAGCAGCGTGAGCGCGATCTGCGCGATCATCGGCAAAGGCTGCGTGGAAACCGCCTGCGTAATGCCCCAAACCGCCACGGGAAACAGAAGATACTTGCCTGCAAGCACCGCGAGAAAACGGCCGATCTGATGATATCGCGTGGGATGCCGCACAATGCCAGCGACTTCGGCGACGAAGCAGCCCGCGCCCATCGCGATGAGCAGATAGCAGGTCGCCGGCAACTTCTGCGTTTGCAACGCGGCCAGCGTGAGCGCGCCGTACGCGACGAACTCGCCCTGCGGAATGAAAATGACGCGTGTCACGGAGAACACGAGCACCAGAGCGAGCGCGAGCAAGGCGTAGATCGCACCCGTGGTGATCCCGTCCTGCGCGAGGATCGCCGCAATCGATAAGTCCATACTTCCTCTTCGAAGCTTCTTGTGAAACATGGTCAAACGGCGCGCCGTTGCCGGTGCGCCGTTTGTCTTGAAAATAAGCCGATAAAACGTCTTGCGCCGTTTAGTCGTTCAAAAGCTTCCACTTCCCGTCGACGATCTGCACCATCACGCGCGCGCGAGTATCGAAGCCGTTGTGATCGTTCGGCGTCGTGTTCATGATGCCGTGCGACACCGGCAGATCCTTCAGGTTTTCCAGCGCGGCGCGCAACGCCTCGCGGAACTCCGGCGTGCCCGGCTGGCCTTTCTTGAGCGCTTCGGGAATCGCGCGCTGAAGCATCTGGCCGGCGTCCCACGCGTGCCCGCCGAAGGTCGAAAGCGAACCCGCACCGAAAGCCTTCTCGTACGCGTCCTTGTACGCCGCAGACGACTTCTTCACCGGATTGCTCTCCGGCAACTGCTCGGTCACGAGCACCGGACCCGCGGGCAGAATCTCGCCCTCGCAATCCTTGCCGCACACGCGCAGGAAGTCGTTATTCGCGACGCCGTGCGTCTGATACACCTTGCCCTTGTAGCCGCGCTCCTTCAGCGCCTTTGCCGGCAGCGCGGACGGCGTGCCCGCGCCCGCGATCAGCACCGCGTCCGGGTTCGCGCCCATCGTCTTCAGCACCTGGCCGGTCACGGACGTGTCCGTGCGGTTATAGCGTTCGTTCGTGACGATCTTCAGCTTGTGCGCGCTCGCCGCCGTGTTGAAGACGTTGTACCAGCCGTCGCCGTAGGCATCCGCGAAGCCGATGAAGCCCACCGTCTTCACGCCGTGCTTCTCCATGTAGCTCGCGATGGCGTCGGCCATCAGCGCGTCGTTCTGCGGCGTCTTGAAGACCCACGCCTTCTTCGCGTCCATCGGCGAGATGATCGCGGCCGATGCGGCCATCGAGATCATCGGCGTCTTGGCGGCGGCGACCGGATCGATCATCGCGAGTGAGTTCGGCGTGACCGTCGAGCCGACGATCGCATCGACATGATCTTCGTCGATCAGCTTGCGCGTGTTCTGCACGGCGCGGCTCGTGTCCGATCCGTCATCGAGCACGATCCATTCGACCGACTTCCCGCCAATTTCCTTCGGCAACAGCGTGACGGTATTTTTCTCGGGAATCCCGAGCGATGCCGCCGGCCCCGTCGCCGAGAGCGTCACGCCGATCTTCACTTGCGCGAACGCCGCGCCCGCGCCTGCGAACATGCTGCCTGCGACGGCGAACGCGATGCCCGTCCTGATCCATGCCTTCTTCGTTTTCATTGCTTGTCTCCAAACGCGACTTGCTTGTTTTGCCAACACGCACCCGTGCGGTGCGCTGCTGCGAGCTGTTATCGATGCGAGCCCCCGAAGCCAGATCGAAAGGCCGCCCCAATCTATGTACCGCGTTACTGCGTGCCAAGGGTGGATTTCCCTGACTGTTGCGCGGCTGCATGCGAGGGTTCGCGCCCTCTTCTTTCGCCGCCGTTCTCTCACTGCACAGCACAGAAAAAAAGGCGCGTTATCTTGCGACGCGCCTTTGTTCTCCGAATCAGTTCACATGCGTTTTGCCGTCAGTTGCCCGAGAGCTTCCACTTGCCGCCGACGATCTCCACCATCACGCGCGCGCGCTGGTCGAGTCCTGCGTGATCGTTGGGGCTCATGTTGAAAATGCCGTGCGACGCGGGCAGATTCTTCGTCTCTTCGATAGCCGTGCGCAGCGCGTCGCGGAACGCCGCCGTGCCGGGCTGGCCCTTCTTCAGCGCGACGGGAATCGCGCGTTGCAGAATGAGACCCGCGTCCCACGCGTGACCGCCGAACGTCGACACCGAGCCCGCGCCATACGCGCCATACGCGCCTTCGTACGCCTTCTTGTACGTGAGCGCGGCCTGCTTCGCGGGATTGCTGTCGGGCAACTGCTCCGCGACCAGGAGCGGTCCCGCGGGCAGGAACGTGCCTTCGCAATCCTTGCCGCACACGCGCAGGAAGTCGTTATTGGCGACGCCGTGCGTCTGATAGATCTTGCCTTTGTAGCCGCGCTCCTTGAGCGTCTTCTGCGGCAGCGCCGCCGGCGTGCCCGCGCCCGCGATCAGCACCGCGTCCGCGTTCCGCGACATCATCTTGAGCACCTGGCCCGTAACCGATGCATCGTTGCGCGCGAAGCGCTCGTTCGCGACGACCTTCAGCTTCGCCAGATCAGCGGCTTTGCCGAACTCCTTGAACCAGCTCTCGCCGTAAGCATCGGAAAAGCCGATGAACGCGACCGTCTTCACACCGTGATTCGACATGTGCTGCGCGATCGCGGTCGCCATGAGGATGTCGTTCTGCGGCGTCTTGAAGACCCATGCGCGCTTGCTATCCATCGGCTCGACGATGCTCGCGGCCGCGGCCATCGAGATCATCGGCGTGTGCGTTTCGGCGGCGATGTCGATCATCGCGAGCGAATTGGGCACGACGGTCGAGCCGACGAGCGCATCGACGTGATCCTCGCTCGTCAGCTTGCGCGCGTTTTTCACGGCCTGAGTGGAATCCGTGGCGTCGTCGAGGACGATGTACTCCACCTTCTGCCCCGCGACTTCCTTCGGCAGCAGTGCGATCGTGTTTTTTTCCGGAATGCCGAGCGACGCCGCCGGACCCGTCGCCGAGACCGTCACGCCGATTTTCACGTCCGCCCAAACCTGATTGCTGAATGCCGCCGAGAAACTGACACACATACCCGCGACGGCCATTGCGACCGCCTTACCGCGTAAAGCCAACTTCATTGATTTGCGCCCCGTAAATCGTGTTTCTGCGTAATGGACTGCTTGCGAAAATGCCCGCGATTCGCGTCTGATCCGCACCCCAAGGCGAATCGCCGACCAGCGGGTCGGGAAATGCAGTTTAGCGGACTGAAGCGCCGTGCAGCAAGCGTTTTGAAGGGTTTCCGATGCGTGTCGGCATTGCTTTGTGCGTGCCTTCGCACTGCGGCGACTCGAATCCCGACACCCTCGGGAAAACCCCGCTTAAAATGCGCCGCGGGGTTATTCGTATAATCGCGACGGGCAATAAAAAAAGCGCTGTTGGACTCATCCAACAGCGCTTTTCGGTCGGGCACTTTGTGCCTCATGTCTCCTCGTTCTCCACCTCAAAAATCTGGGTGCAACAGAACTAGGACGCATGTTAAAGACTGCAACACTGTCCGGCAACCTAGCACTTACCCTAGTGGTGCATAGAAGCACCCCAACGGGGCGTATTTCTTGCAATACAGCGCGTATCTCGCATTTGCCCGCTTCGCTCGTTTTCGTTCGGATTTCGAACCAAATCGCGTCATCCTTGCAGCGGCCGAACCCGCGCGACGATTTCCCCGACGATGCCGCGACGGAACGCCAGCACGCACGCGATGAAAATGACGCCGGTCACGATCGTCACCGATTCGCCGAGCGAGTTGAACCACGAAACGCCCGTCAGCCGCGCGATGCCGCTGCCGATATCGCCGAGCCGGTCCTCCAGCGCGACGATGATCGCCGCGCCGAGCAATGGTCCGAACATCGTGCTCATGCCGCCGACGAGCGTCATCAGCACGACGAGACCGGACATCGTCCAGTAGGCGTCGCCGAGCGTTTCGAAACCGAGCACGACCGTCTTCAGCGCACCCGCGAACCCCGCGAGACCCGCGGACAACACGAACGCGAGCAGTTTGTACCGCGACGTATCGTAGCCGAGCGATGTCGCGCGCGGCTCGTTTTCCTTGATCGCGATGAGCACCTGTCCGAACGGCGAATGCACGATGCGCACGATCAGCGCGAACGCAAGCAGCGTCACGACGAGCACGACGTAGTAGAGCGTCATGTCGCTGCCCAGATCGACGACGTTGAAGAGCTTGCCGCGCGGCACGCCTTGCAGACCGTCTTCGCCGTGCGTGAAGGGCGCCTGCAGGAACACGAAGTAGACCATCTGCGCGAGCGCGAGCGTGACCATCGCGAAATAGATGCCCTGGCGGCGAATCGCGATCAGCCCGGCGACGAGCCCGAGCAGCGTCGCCGCCGCCGTGCCCGCGATCACGCCGAGCTCCGGCGTGACGGTGAGCGTCTGGATCGCGTAGCCGGTGACATAGCCTGCGGTCGAGAGGAACATCGCGTGCCCGAACGACAGCAGCCCCGTATAGCCGATCAGCAGATTGAACGCCGCCGCGAACAGCGCGAAGCACAGCACCTTCATCATGAACACGGGATACACGCCGACGAACGGCGCCACGATCAGGCCGATCAGCAACAGGCCGTAGAGCGCTTTTCTCTGCATCATTTTTCCTTGCCGAAGAGTCCTGCCGGGCGAATCATCAACACGATCGCCATGATCACGAAGACGACCGTCGCGGACGCTTCCGGATAGAACACGCGCGTGAAGCCTTCGATCACGCCGAGCAGCAGGCCCGTCAGGATCGAGCCCATGATCGAGCCCATGCCGCCGATCACGACGACCGCGAACACGGTGATGATCATCGACTGGCCCATCAGCGGCGAAACCTGGATGACAGGCGCCGCCAGCACGCCCGCGAACGCCGCCAGCGCGACGCCGAAGCCGTAGGTGAGCGTGATCATCATTGGCACGTTGACGCCGAAAGCCTCGACGAGCTTCGGGTTCTCCGTGCCCGCGCGCAGATACGCGCCGATGCGCGTCTTCTCGATCACGAACCACGTCGCGAAGCACACGGCGAGCGACGCGACGACGACCCACGCGCGATAGTTCGGCAGGAACATGAACCCGACATTCGTCGCGCCCTGAAGCAGCGACGGCACGTCATACGGCTGCCCCGACGATCCGTAGATCGAGCGGAACACGCCTTCTATCACGAGCGTGAGGCCGAAGGTGAGCAGGAGCCCGTAGAGATGATCGAGCTTGTAGAGCCAGCGCAGCATCGAGCGCTCGACGATCACGCCGAACAGCCCGACGATGACGGGCGCCGCCACGAGCATCACCCAGTATGGAACGTTGAAGTACGAGTAGCCCATCCACGCGAGCATCGCGCCCAGCATGAAGAGCGCGCCGTGCGCGAAGTTGATGACGTTGAGCAAGCCGAAGATCACCGCGAGCCCGAGGCTCAGGATCGCGTAGAACGAGCCGTTCACCAGCCCGAGAAGCAGCTGGCTCATCATTGCGGCGAGCGGGATGCCGAATATTTCCATTGAACCTGCCGTCAGAAACGGGTTGACGCGGTTGCGACGGCAAGCGGCCTTTCCGGGCCGCCCGCCATTCGAACGCGATGAATCACTACCGAACGCTTACTTCCAGAGCTTGCAGCGCGACTCCGCCTTCGTGCCGAACGCCTGGTCGCCCGGAATCGTCGCGGTGATCTTGTAGTAGTCCCACGGCTCCTTCGATTCCGACGGCTTCTTCACTTCCATCAGGTACATGTCGTGGATCATCGCGCCGTCTTCGCGGATATAGCCCTTCGCGTAGAAGTCGTCGATCTTCGTCTTGCGAAGCTGCGCCATGACCTTGTCGTTGTCCGTGGTGCCGGCCGCCTTCACCGCGTTGAGATACGTCATCACCGCCGAGTAATCCGCGGCCTGCAGGCTCGACGGCATCTTCTTCATCTTGCCGAAGTAGCGCTGCGCCCACTTGCGCGTGTTCTCGTCCTTGTTCCAGTACCAGCTGTCCGTCGCGACGAGGCCTTGCGTCGTCTCGAGCCCGAGGCTGTGGATGTCGTTGATGAAGATGAGCAGCGCGGCGATCTTCATCGACTTGGTGATGCCGAATTCCTTCGCGGCCTTGATCGAGTTGATGGTGTCGCCGCCCGCGTTCGCGAGGCCGAGCACCTGCGCCTTCGATCCCTGCGCCTGCAACAGGAACGACGAGAAGTCGGACGCCGAAAGCGGATGGCGCACTTCGCCGAGCACCTGGCCGCCGTTCGCCTTCACGACGTCAGCCGTGTTCTTTTCGAGCGCCTTGCCGAACGCGTAATCGGCCGTCAGGAAGTACCACGTCTTGCCGCCCTGCTTCGTCACCGCGGAACCGGTGCCTTTCGCGAGCGCCATCGTGTCGTAGGCGTAGTGGACCGTGTACGGCGAGCATTGCTCGTTGGTCAGGTTATCCGCGCCCGCGCCGATGTTGATGTACGGCGTCTTCTTCTCCGCCGCGACTTGCGCGGTGGACAACGCCGTGGCCGAATTCGTGCCGCCGATGATCACGTTCACGCCGTCGCGGTCGATCCATTCACGCGCGCGCGACGCCGCGATATCGGCCTTGTTCTGGTGATCCGCGTAGACGAGCTCGATGGGCTTGCCGTTCACCTTGCCGCCGAAATCCGCGATCGCCATGCGAATCGCTTCGAGTCCACCCGGCCCGTCGATGTCGGCATAAAGGCCCGACAAGTCGGTGACGAAGCCGATCTTCACGCTGTTGCCGTCGGCGGCGCTGGCGCTCGTGCTCATCACCGCCACACTCGCCGCCGCAGCCGCAAAGCAAAGAGTAGAGAGGCGCGCGAGGGTCTTCTTTTTCATTCCAGTCTCCATGAGTTTTGATTGTTGCGGTGTTACTGGTGTTGCCCTTCCCAACCTGCCGAACCTGACATGCGGCCCGATGCTTAGACGCCGAGCAATTCATGCAGCACCGGCATCTTCGCTTCGAGTTCCCCCGCGCCGAAATGCTCGACGATGTTTCCGTGCTCCATCACGTAGAAGCGGTCCGCGAGCGGCGCCGCGAAACGAAAATTCTGTTCGACCATGACGATCGTGTAGCCGCGCGATTTCAGCATCAGGATCATGCGCGCGAGTGTCTGCACGATGACCGGCGCGAGGCCTTCCGAAATTTCATCGAGCAGAAGCAGGTTCGCGCCCGTGCGCAGAATGCGCGCCACGGCCAGCATCTGTTGCTCGCCGCCCGAAAGACGCGTGCCCTGGCTGGCGCGGCGCTCTTTCAGATTCGGGAACATCGAGTAGATCTCGTCGAGCGACATCGCGTCCTTTTGCTTGCCGATGAGCGGCGGCAGCAGCAGGTTTTCCTCGCACGACAGGCTCGAGAAAATGCCGCGTTCCTCCGGGCAATAGCCGATGCCGTAATGCGCGATCTTGTGTGTGGCCAGGCCGATGGTTTCCTGTCCGGCGACACGAATCGAGCCCGTGCGACGCCCGGTCAGACCCATGATCGCGCGCAGCGTCGTCGTGCGGCCCGCGCCGTTGCGGCCCAGCAGCGTGACCACTTCGCCGCGGCTCACCTTGAGGTCCACGCCGTGCAGGATGTGGGATTCCCCGTACCACGCCTGCAGACCCGAAATTTCCAGCGCGGGCGCATTGTTCGCCCCGCCGTTCGCGTTCAGCGAGCGGCGTTCCTCCACGATCGTACTCATGCATGCGCTCCGGTGAGCGCCGCATCGGCGCTGCCCATGTAGGCTTCCATCACGAGCGGATTCTTCGACACTTCCGCGTAGCTGCCTTCGGCCAGCACTTCGCCGCGCTGAAGCACGGTGATGGTGTCGGAGATGCCCGCGATCACGTTCATGTTGTGCTCGACCATCAGGATGGTCCGCCCCGCCGACACCTTCTTGATGAGCGCCGTCACGCGATCCACGTCTTCGTGGCCCATGCCTTGCGTGGGCTCGTCGAGGAGCATGAGCTCGGGCTCCATCGACAAGGTGGTCGCGATTTCCAGTGCGCGCTTGCGGCCATAGGAAAGTTCGACCGTTTTGGTGTCGGCGAAATCGGTGAGGCCGACTTGCGTGAGCAGGTCCATCGCGCGGTCATTGAGCGTGTCGAGCGAACGTTCGCTGCGCCAGAAATGAAACGATGTGCCCAGTTGACGCTGCAAGCCGATGCGCACGTTTTGCAGCACCGTCAGATGCGGAAACACGGCGGAAATCTGGAACGAGCGAATGATGCCGCGCCGCGCGATGTGCGCCGGACGCTCGCGCGTGATGTCCGTGCCGTTGAAAACGATCTGTCCGGCAGTGGGTTCGAGAAACTTCGTGAGCAGGTTGAAGCAGGTGGTCTTGCCTGCGCCGTTCGGTCCGATCA
Source organism: Caballeronia catudaia (assembly GCF_001544755.2). Taxonomy (GTDB): domain Bacteria; phylum Pseudomonadota; class Gammaproteobacteria; order Burkholderiales; family Burkholderiaceae; genus Caballeronia; species Caballeronia catudaia. The sequence continues at coordinate 76,889 of NZ_FCOF02000001.1, forward strand.
GCGCATGGATCGAACCGCGGCGAACGCGCAGGTTCACGCCATTCACGGCCGTGAAGCCTTTGAATTCCTTGGTGAGCCCTCGCGTTTCCAGAATGGTGTCGCCGAGAATCATGTCCCCTTCCATGCGAAGTGAAGCGCTGGGCAAACCCGGTTCGCCTGCGCTTTGATTTTTTCTTTCCGCGCGCACCCGAACGTAGTCGACATTTCCGGTACTGCTTCGCTTCGACCATCGCTGTTGCATCCGCACAAAGCGTGCACGAGATAAGCCGAGCATCGCGTGTTCCGGGGCCATTGTCGCCTCATTGATGCAGCGCAATCATTGGGATTTGCACTAACTAACGAATGGCTTGGAATCGAAACGCATGCACGCAATAAGGGCATGAAAGCGCTTATATGCGGCGCGTATAAGCAATGCATGAAACGACATCTTGCGATGTCGTCCCGATGCATGATGCGTCATGCAGATGTCACGCAAGCGCGGTCGCGATGACTTCCTGCGTTTCGACGCTGCGACGGTCTTCGCGAATCATGTCGCTCGCGCGCTCGGCGATCATCAGCGTCGGCGAGTTCGTGTTGCCCGATGTGATGGTCGGCATCACCGATGCATCGACCACGCGCAAACCCCGCACGCCGATCACGCGCAAGCGGCTGTCGACGACCGCGCCCGGATCGTTGTCCGTGCCCATGCGGCACGTGCCGACCGGATGGAAGATCGTCGTGCCGACCTTGCTCGCCGCTTCGACAAGCTCTTCCTGTGTCTGAAACCGGATGCCCGGAAGAATTTCCTCGGGAGCGTATTGCTTCAATGCGGGCGCCGAAACGATGCGCCGCGTGAGACGCAACGAGTTCGCGGCGACTTCGCGGTCGCGGTCCGTCGACAGATAATTCGGCGCGATCAGCGGCGCCGCATGCGCATCCGGCGATTCGATATGCACGCTGCCGCGCGATGTCGGCCGCAGATTGCACACGGATGCCGTGAACGCGTTGAACGCATGCAGCGGCTCGCCGAAACGTTCGAGCGACAAAGGCTGCACGTGATATTCGACATCGGGCCGTTTGATAGATGCATCGTCCGGATTCGACTTCGCGAACGCGCCGAGCTGTGAGGGCGCCATCGACATCGGGCCGCTTCGCATCACCGCGTACTGCATGCCGATGAAGAGCTTGCCCCACCAATGCGCGGACAACGTGTTGAGCGTGCGCACGCCATCGACCTTGTAGGCCATGCGCAATTGCAAGTGGTCCTGCAGATTTTCGCCGACGCCACGCAAGCTCTTCACGACATCGATACCGAGCCGCTGGAGGCGCGCGCCATTGCCGATACCCGACAGTTCGAGAATCTGCGGCGAGTTCACCGCGCCCGCGCTGAGGATGACTTCGCATCGTGCGCGCGCGATGTAGTCCACATCGCCGCCGCGATACTCCACGCCAACGCAGCGCGTGCCTTCGAACACGAGCCGTTGCGTGTGGGCGCCGGTGATCGTGGTGAGGTTGGGTCGCTTCATGGCTTCGCGCAGGAAAGCTTTCGCCGCGTTCCAGCGAATGCCGCCGCGCTGGTTCACTTCGAAATAGCCGACGCCCGTGTTGTCGCCGCGATTGAAGTCATCGGTGGCGGGAATGCCGCTTTGCTGCGCGGCATGCGCGAAGGTCTCGAGAATCTTCCACTTCAGGCGCTGCTTCTCGACGCGCCATTCACCGCCCGCGCCGTGCCATTGATTGCCGCCGCCGTGATGATCCTCGCTGCGCATGAAGACAGGCAGCACCGAATCCCACGACCAGTTCGGATCGCCGCTGATATGCGCCCAGTCATCGTAGTCTTCGCGCTGGCCGCGCATGTAGATCATGCCGTTGATGGACGAGCATCCGCCTAGCACGCGGCCGCGCGGGTAGGAGAGTTTTCGGCCGTCGAGGCCCGGTTCCGCCTGCGTCTTGTAGAGCCAGTCCGTGCGCGGATTGCCTATGCAATGCAAGTAGCCGACGGGAATGTGGATCCAGTGGTAGTCGTCCTTGCCGCCTGCTTCGAGCAGCAGCACGTTTACGTTTGGGTCCTCGGTAAGGCGATTCGCCAGGACGCAGCCGGCCGTGCCAGCGCCAACGATGATGTAGTCGAATTCGCCTTCGAGCTTGCGGGCGGTTTGGTTCATTGGTTTTTGTCTCCTTTTTTCGATGCCGTCTTTTTTGCGGCTTGCTTTCGCTTTCGTGGATGGCCTGTGGTCGTGTCGGTCTATTGGCTCTGCCCCTCCCCGGGGCGGGGGTAACTTTCTTTGCTCGGGACCAGAGTAAGCGCTAAAGCGCCAACTCTGGTCGACGCAAAGAAAGTCACCAAAGAAAGCAGCTATCCCATCCAAAGTGCCTCACACCGGCCGCGGCACAGGCGATCGACCTAATGGCCCCCAGAGTAGCGAGTACCCTCATAGGTCCGATCGGGCGTGGATCGCACACGGTCTGACTCGCCAATCGTTTAACGCAACTGGTTCGGCTCCGGTTCGTTCCGCCCCTGCGCTTCGCGCGGGCGATCGGTGTTATTTCAGAGTACTTCTGTCTTTGCCTCCGAATCCAATGAGATATGTTCAAATGCGATATAAGTCGCGCTAATATCAGGCATGGACTACACCCTTCTGCGCGCCTTTCTCACCGTCGCTCGCCAAGGCAATCTCACACGTGCCGCCGCGCAACTGCATCTCACGCAGCCAGCCGTCAGTTTGCAAATCAAGAATTTGCAGGAGATGCTCGGCGTCGTGCTGTTTTCCCGCACGTCGCACGGGCTCCTGCTCACGCGCGACGGCGAAGCGCTCCTGCCGCACGCCGAACGCGCACTCGCCGCCGCCGCCGATGTCCAACGCGCCGCTGCCGCGCTGCGTCACGAAGTAAGCGGCACGCTGCGCATCGGCACGATTCTCGATCCCGAATTTCTTCGGCTCGGCGGATTTCTGCGGCAACTCGTGGAGACGCATCCGCGCATCGAAACGTCGCTGCGGCATGGCATGTCAGGTTGGGTGCTGGAGCGCGTGAAGGCTCGTGAACTCGACGTCGGTTATTACATCGGCGATCCCGTCATCGACGGCACGCGCGACGGCGATCGTTTTCACGTGGTCAAGCTCACGCCGTTCGTGTATCGCGTGCTCGCGCCAGCCGGTTGGCACAGCCGCGTGAACAAAGGAAAGCGCAACTGGGCCGCGCTCGCCAAGCTGCCGTGGATCTGGACGCCGCCCGAGTCCGCGCACAACCGCCTCCTGTCGCGCATCTTTCGCGAGGCAGGCGCGACGCCCGTGATCGTCGCGGAAGTGGATCAGGAGCCGTCGATGCTCGATCTCGTCAAATCCGGCGTCGGTCTCTCGCTCGTGCGCGATTCGATCGCGCTCGGAGAAGCGCATGCGCACGCGCTGACGATCGTCGAAGGCGTCACCGTGCCGACGCAGTTGTCCTTCGTCGCGCTCGCGGAGCGTCGCGAGGAACCGGCGATCGCGGCAGCGCTGCGGCTGATCGACGCACAATGGGCCGTCTAAGTGAAAGTCCCGAGCAGACGCGCAGGGGCATTCCAGTGCGCTTCATCAATTGTTTGCTAGGCTGATCCCTTGCTCATTCATCCAACCGGGTCAGAGGGAGTCTTCATGGCACGCAACATCGAAATCAAGGCGCGCGCGCATCAGTTCGAACAATTGCGGGAGCGGGCGGCCGCGCTCGCCCCCGACGCGCCACTGGTGTTCCGCCAGCAGGACTTCTTCTACGACGTGCCCACCGGACGCCTCAAGCTGCGCCAGTTCGACGACGGCACGCCGTCCGAGCTGATCTTCTATCAGCGCGACGACCGCGACGGCCCGAAGGTTTCGTATTACTCGCGCAGCCCGGTCACGAATCCGGAAGCAATGCACACGCTGCTCGCGCAAGCATTGACGACGCGCGGCATCGTGTCCAAGGAGCGGCACGTGTATCTCGTCGGACGCACGCGCATTCATCTGGATCGCGTCGATGGCCTCGGCGATTTCATCGAACTGGAAGTCGTGCTCGGCCAGGACGACGACGAAGCCGGCGGCGAGCAGGAAGCGCACGCGATGTTCGCGCACCTCGGTGTTGCGCAGACGGATCTCGTGCCGCTCGCTTATGTGGATTTGCTCAATCCCGAAGCGTCATCGGAAAGGTGAGAAAGCGGTAAAGGGCCGTTGCGCTTGAATGTCGTCAGCACGATGTTCGAGCGCACGCTGTCGACGCCCGGCACGCGCATCAGTTTCTTCATCACGAAGCCCGACAGCGCGTTCAGATCCGGCGCGACGATGCGCAGAAGATAATCCGCATCGCCCACGGTCGCGTGGCATTCGAGCACTTCGGGCAGGGTTTCGATCTGCTGCTGAAACTGCTCGATGACCGAATCGCCGTGATGCTTCAGCTTCAGGCTCGTGAAGGCCGTCACGCCGAGGCCGAGCTTCTCCGGGCGCAAGACCACCCGATAGCCTTCGATCACCCCCGTCGCTTCCAGCCGCTGCAGACGCCGCCCGATCTGCGACGGCGAAAGCGGCACCTGTTCGCCCAGTTGCTGATGCGTGGCACGCCCGAAACGCTGAAGTACGTCGAGCAGGGCAAGGTCGAAATGGTCGAGTTCGAGCATGAGGCGGATACGCGCAGAAGCCGTTACGAATGCGACTTTATCGCATAGCATTGGCCGTGCTCACAAACCCCACGCGCAAAAGGGGCGTTCGGCGCACACTTGACGAATGCCTTACGACAGCCAACAACGTAACGCGCGTGTTACCAACCATGACATCATCGAAAGGAGAAATCAGCGTCGTTTCACCGAAATCGACAAATATCGCAAGCTTTATAACAGGGAAAAGAAAGCTCGTGCGTCAGCTATCTTTCAGTCGCGAATGCCTTTCTTGATACGCTCGTAAGCTTCCCAGGCGGCACGCGCCTCGTCATCCAGTTGGTCGATGGGCACGCCGGACTGACGCTGTACAATCAGCAGCGCATAGGGCCTGGACAAAGCGCTCGCCTCCTTGCAGAGGCTGAGTTCGTCGCCGACAGACGGGGAACGGGCGCGCCAGTAATTGATCGCGGCTTCGAGTTCGTTGATCGGGATGACAGCCATGTCCGGGCAGAATTACATTCGGTGTACGGCAGCTTGCGGCTTTCGGAAACGGGGCGCGCACCGCCGCATGAGATGTGAGATTTGAACCGGCTCGAGCCCGCGCCGCCCCGTCGTGCATGTCACCGCGCATATGACCGGCCGCCCCGCCCGCTAGAGCTCAACCCATTGTACTTGAGCGACTCCATGCGAATCCTTCTGATCGAAGACGACCGCCCCATCGCGCGCGGCATTCAAAGCAGCCTCGAACAATCCGGCTTCACGGTCGACATGGTGCACGACGGCATTTTCGCCGAGCAGGCGCTGGCGCAGAATCGCCACGAGCTGATCATTCTCGACCTCGGCCTGCCAGGCATCGACGGCATGACGCTGCTTTCGCGCTTCCGCCAGAGCAACCGTCATACGCCGGTGATCATCCTCACCGCGCGCGACGAACTGCACGACCGCGTGCAAGGCCTCAACAGCGGCGCCGACGACTACATGCTGAAGCCCTTCGAACCGCAGGAGCTCGAAGCGCGCATTCGCGCCGTGATGCGCCGCAGCGGGCCGCATGGCGACGTGCCGCGCCCGGAAGTCTCGCTGGGCGGCTTGCGTCTGTCGGGCGTCGATCGCCGCATCTTCAACGACGAGCGTCCGCTCGAACTGTCCCCGCGCGAATTCGCCGTGCTTGAAATGCTGCTGCTGCGCCACGGCCGCGTGGTGAGCAAGGCGCAGTTGCAGGATCATCTGACGCACTTCGGCGGCGATCTGGGCGATACGGCCATCGAAGTGTATGTGCATCGCGTGCGCAAGAAGCTCGAGAACACGCGCGTCGAGATCGTGACAGTTCGTGGCTTCGGCTATCTGCTTCAGGAGATCCGGCAAGCGGCGTAACGCTTCTGCCGTAGAACGCCTTGCGATTTCCCTCCCGCCGCGCGGGCGACCAGCGTTTCGCCCGCGAAGACTGGCTCGATCTGGCACGCTCGAAGCCCGCCGAAAGGCCCACGCGGAGCCTGCGGCGCACGCTGCTGCGGCGCCTCGCCGCGCCGCTGTCCCTGCTCGCGCTGATGAGCGGCCTGATGGCGTACTGGCTTGCGTGGCAATACACGCAGCACGTCGTCGACCGCTCGCTCGCGGATCTCGCCACCGCCATCTCCAAGCAGATCCAGCTCGCGGGCGTCGATGCGCCCGTCACCGTGCCGCCGCTCGCGCAGGCGATGTTCTCCGATCCCGTCGAGCAGCTCATCTACCGCATCAGCACGGGCGACGAGGAAATCGCAGGCGAGCCCGATCTCCCGCTCACGGGCAGCAACGTGCGGCGCATCCACTATGCGTACGTCTTCGAGACGCACTTCGAAGGCGTCTCCGTGCGCGCGGCGCAAGTGCGCGTGCCGCAGCCGACCGGCAACCCGATTGTCGTGGAAGTGGCGCAGCGCGTGGGCTCGCGGTATCGGATCGCGGTGGAATTCCTGATCGCGATCATGATGCCGCTCTTGTTGTTGCTGCTCGCCGGCTGGGTGATCGTATGGCGCGTCGTGAATCAGCAGTTGAACCCGCTCACCGATCTCGCCGACGCGCTCAATCAGCAGACGCACATCTCGCTCGAACCCGTCGATGAAACCTACGTGCCGAGCGAAATCCGCCCGCTCACGAGCGCGATGAACGCCCTGCTCGTGCGCCTGCAGACCGCGCTCGATGCGCAGCGCAAGTTCATCGCGGATGCCGCGCATCAGTTGCGCACGCCGCTCACGGCAGTCAAGCTGCACGCAGAGCAGGCGCTCAGTTCGCGCGATCCCGCGAAGGCGGTCGAAGCGGTGAAGGAACTGCGCGCATCGGCGGATCGGGCGGTGCGTCTGTCGAATCAACTGCTTTCGCTCGCGCGCGCCGAGCCGGGCGAGCAAGCCGCGCGCTTCTCCGATTTCGACCTCGCCGCGCTCGCGTTCGAAACCGGCGCGGAATGGGTGCCGCGCGCACTCGCCGCGCGCGTCGATCTCGGTTTTCAGCGGCTCGACGATCCCGACAACGAACATCCGATGATCGTACGCGGCAACGTCGTGCTCACCCGCGAAGTGCTTGCGAATCTGATCGACAACGCGCTCAAGTACATCCCGCCGTTTCGCATCGAAGGCGCGCGCATCACGTTGACGGTTTCCGATTGGCACGACAGCAACGGCCGACGCTTCGGCGAAGTCGTCGTGGAAGACAACGGCCCGGGCGTGCCGCCGGATCAGCAAGGCGATCTCTTCAAGCGCTTTTTCCGCGGCGACGGACAAAACGTGGAAGGCGGCGCGGGCCTCGGGCTCGCGATCGTGCACGACATCATGGTGCTGCACGGCGGCACCGTGCACTACGAAGATGCGCCCGAAGGCGGCGCGCGCTTCATCGTGCGCATGCCGCTCAAGGAAGCGCCAGCCGGCGCGGAATGAAAAAGAGCCACGGCGTTCGACGTCGTGGCTCTTCCCATTCACTGCGCGGCTTATTTTTTCTTCTTCTCTTTCTTCACCGCCAGCATCGTGCCGCGGCATTTCTTCGCGCCGCACCGGCACTCGTATTCTTTTTTGAGCTTCTTCGTGATGCGGCCGTCGATGACGAGCCCGTAGTCGTAATTCAGCTCTTCTTCCGGCTCGATGTCGCGCAGCGCGTGAATGAACACGCGCCCTTCGACTTCCTCGGCCTCACAGTTCGGCGCGCACGAATGATTGATGTACTTCGCGCTGTTCCCTTCGATCTTGCCGTCGATCACGCGGCCGTCGTCGAGCGCGAAGTAGAACGTGTGGTTCGGTTCGTCGGGATCGTGCGGATGGCGGCGCAGCGCTTCCTTCCATGAAATGCGCTCGCCCTTGTACTCCATCACCTGCTCGCCCGCGGCGATATGCTTAACGGCAAACACGCCCTTGCCATGCACGCCTGAGCGGCGAACGGTGACCCTGCGTGAACTCATCGAACGGATCCTTAAATGACGCTTCGCTCCCGCGCGCTCGGGATGAACTTCGGGATGAAAAAAAACGCGGTGGCCTCGACGGCGCCGCGTTGGCTCGGTTGAACGCACGCGCTCAAACCACCGGTATCCTACACTCCCGGCGCGCGTATGCTCAACCGTCCGGGCGATGTCCACACTTATTTCAGCGCTGCCCGATCGTGATCTCGCCGAAGAGATTCTTCTGTTCGCGCGGCTGCGAGCGCCAGTACTGCGGCGGCGCCGTGACCGTCGCACCCAGCTCGGCGGCGGCGTGCCACGGCCAGCGCGGATCGTAGAGCATCGCGCGCGCCATCGCGACGAAATCCGCCTGGCCGCTCGCGACGATCGCTTCCGCTTCCTTCGCCTCGGTGATCAGCCCGACCGCGACCGTATTCACGCCGGTCGCTTCCTTCACGGCCTGTGCGAACGGCACCTGATAGCCCGACGACAGCGGAATTTTCTGCAACGGCGATACGCCGCCCGAAGAAACATCGACCCAGTCGACGCCGCGCTTCTTGAGTTCTGACGCGAACGCGATCGTGTCTTCGATGCCCCATCCGCCTTCGACCCAATCGGTCGCGGACACGCGCACGCCGACCGGTTTGTCGGCTGGAAACGCGGCGCGCACGGCGTCGAAGATTTCGAGCGGATAGCGCATGCGATTCTCGCGCGAGCCGCCGTATTCGTCGGTGCGCTGGTTGGCGATCGGCGAAAGAAACTGATGCAGCAGATAACCGTGCGCGCAGTGCACTTCGATGCCGTCGATGCCGAGCCGCGCCGCACGCTTCGCCGACGCGACGAACGCTTCCTTCACGCGGATGAGTCCGGCGGCATCGAGCGCGAGCGGCGGGGTTTCTTCGGGCTTGTGAGGAATGGCCGAGGGCGCGTAGGTCATCCAGCCGCCATCGGCGACGGAAATCAGTTGGCCGCCTTCCCACGGCTTGCGGCTCGACGCCTTGCGGCCGGCGTGCGAAATCTGCATCGTCACCGCGATGTTCGAATACTGACGAATGGCGGCCAGCACCGGGCGCAGCGCGGCTTCGGTGGCGTCGTCCCAGAGACCGAGATCGCCGGGCGTGATGCGTCCGTCCGGCTCGACGGCCGTCGCCTCGATGAACAGCATGCCCGCGCCGGACAACGCGAGATGGCCCAGATGGATCATGTGCCATGCCGTCGCTTCGCCGCGCTCGGCGGAGTACTGGCACATCGGCGACACGAAAATGCGGTTCGGGATCTGGAGACTGCGTAAAGTCGTGGGAGTGAACAGCGCGCTCATGGCGAAGACTCGTCGCTAGAAGAGGAGCGATCGAGAATAGCACCGCGGTTTCTTCCCTGCAGGGACACCCGCCGTCGATGCTTCATACCATCACACGTCAGCGCGCGTCTCCATCGGCTTGCCGTTGAAGCGGTCGAGCCACTCGCCGAACATCGCGCGCGCCGCGCGTTCGAGATTCGCGCCGTGGCGGGCGGTTTCCTCGCGCAGCGCGGCGACCGTCGTGCCGCTCCTCACGATATCGCCCGGATACGTGACGAGCCAGCTCTCGAAGCGCTCCACGAGCACTTCCGGATGACATTGCAGCGCGAGCACGTGCTCGCCCCAGGTGAACGCCTGATGCGAGCACGAGTCAGTGGAGGCGAGCAGCGTGGCGTCTCTGGGCAGATCGAAGGTATCACCGTGCCAATGGAAGACGGGCACGGGCGCGCCGTCGGCTTCGAGATGCCGCAGCGCGGACGCGCGTCCCGCATCGGTCAGCGTGAGCGGCGCCCAGCCGAGCTCCATCGTGCCCGACGGATACACTCGCGCGCCGAGCGCTCGCGCGATCAGTTGCGAACCGAGACAGATGCCGATGGTCGGCAAGCCCGCCGCGATGCGCTTCTCGAGCATCGAAAGCAGCGGCGCGAGATGGGGATAGTGGGCGTCCTCGTAAGCGCCGATCGGCCCGCCCAGCACGACGAGCAGAGATGGATCGAGCGGATTGGGCGCATCGATGCGGCCGCGCCCGACGTCCAGATAGCGCACGAGATGGCCGCGGTCGCCGAGCACGTGTTCGAGACAGCCCAGATCTTCGAAATAGACGTGGCGAATCGCCAGGACTTCATGTTTCATCGGCGGCATTCCGTAAGTCGACTGCGCGTGGCTCGGAACCAGATTGGAACGAGCCGCGCCTCGTGGCGAGGCGCGACGGGCACAGTCTAACCGACTCGCCGCGGCCTCACAGCGCCAGATGACGCCAAATGCGTCTTAACCGATGAACCTGCCTGTCAGGCGATCTGCGCGAAGACCTTCCAGCTCTTCTTCTGCGTGGCGACGTCGGCTTCTTCGTATACCGAACAGTCGAGACGCAGATCGGTGTCCGCCATGTCGATCTGCAGAAGCGCGCAGTGGTGCGGCGTCTTCTTCGGATTCTTGCTCGCTTCGAAATGCGAGCAGGACAGGCACATGCGGTGCGCCGGAATCTGCTCCTGCGATTCGAGCTGACGGATGGTCTTCAGCAGCGTGCGATAAAACGCCGTCTGCTCGTCTTCGCGCAGCGTGCCGACCGCCTTCGCGAGAAAGTCCGGCCATTGCAGCGCCTTCTTCGCAGCCGTGCGACCGCGGGCGGTCAGACGCACCGCGAGCGCGCGGCCGTCGTCGATCGCGCGTCGCTTCTCGACGAGACCCTTGCCCTCGAGCGTGCTCACCGCATCGCTCGTCGTGGCGGCGGTCAGCGCCGTTTCACGCGCGATCTCGCCGAGCCGCATCGGCCCCTTGCGCTGCATCAGCAGAACGAGAATTTCACCCTGGGTAGGCGTGAGCCCCGCGCCTTCCGCCCATTCCCATGCCTGGCTGCGCATCGCCGTGCTCAGCCGCAGCAGGCCGTGGGTCACCCGCCCCGTCGCCTGCTCTCCGTAAACGCCTTCACTCATAGTCTTTCGCTTGTTGTTCCGCTTATGTGTTCTGACGGCACGTTCGCGCTACCGCCCGCGAACACCTCGTTCGAAACGCCGCTCGCAGAATACTCCGAACCCCTTGCGAACTGCACTTCGTTCTCGGTCCCCACCGTCTCAAAATTCAGGCGTGCCAAGCCAATTAGCAGTGCCTGAATGGGGGACTTTGCAACCCTCTTCGTTATGCGCCTTCTTATGGCCCTGCGCGGCGCTGTTTTCCTGCCGACTATAACGCTACATCAGCAAAGTCGCCATTCTAAGCGACATAGAACAAACGTACACCTTAATTATCCACGCAGAACTGTGGATAACCCGTGGAAAAGCGTCTTCTTTGTTTGTGGACGTATTCTTGATAACACTCTCGGGCATGTCGGGCGCCCTTGCGTTGTCCAAAGGTTGACCTTCCGGCGCACACGCGGCCCGCATGTTTGTCCTCGCGCCAGCACGTTGACTCCGCACCCTTTTTCGACGTTGTCCACAGCACGGCACAAGCCTTGTTAACTACTATTACGGATGTATACGGATTTTTCGAAGTAAACCTTAGAGTGGCCGAATCGATTCCGATCAAACGTTGCAAAGAGCGGCTTTATTCCTGTCACTCGTCTGCACGTGTTTCATACGGACCAAAGATAAACGGCCGCTTCGAAGCGAATCGAAGCGGCCTTTCGTCATCATTCGCTGATCCTTGTCAGCGTAAGTGTTCCGTTACCGGCGCCACTGCAAGCATTGCTGGCGGACGGCCTCATGCAGCGATTTTTCCTTATCGACAACGCCGCGCAGCCACGTTGCATCGTTGATGCCGCGGGCGATATCGGCGACCTCCGCGAGCGCGGCTTGCGAGCCGAGCGCTTCGGCGTGCGGGGCGAGCACGTCGAGCGTCGCGAGGATGTCTTCGCCGATAGTCCGCCGCTCGCCCGTCTGCGGATGGATGCAGGTGCCTTCCAGCCCGAAGCGGCATGCCTCGAAGCGGTTGAAGGTGTACACGAGGTAATCGTCCTCGCGCGGCGTGAGCGGCTTGTCGAGCAACAGATAGCGCGACAGCGTCTGGATGTAGCAGGCGATCGCCGCGGCTCGGTCGACGGAAAGCGGCGTGTCCATCACGCGGACCTCGATCGTGCCGAAACCCGGCTTCGGACGGATATCCCAGTAGAAGTCCTTCATGCTGTTCACGACGCCCGTGTTCACCATCTTCGAGAAGTATTCCTCGAAGCCGTCCCAGGTCAGCACGAACGGCGCGCGGCCCGACAGCGGAAACGCGAACACCGAATTCAGACGCGCCGAATGGAATCCCGTGTCGACGCCCTGAATGTACGGCGACGACGCCGAAAGCGCGATGAAATGCGGGATATAGCGCGACATCGAATGCAGCAGGAAGAGCGCGCTGTTCGGATCGGGGCAACCGATATGCACGTGCTGCCCGAATACGGTGAACTGTTTCGCAAGGTATCCGTACAGTTCGGAGATGTACTGGAAGCGCGGCGCGTCGTAGATTTGCCGGTCGCTCCATTGCTGGAACGCGTGCGTGCCGCCCCCGGCGAGGCCGACGTTGAGCTGATCGGCCGCGGAAACGAGCGTGTCGCGGATCTTGCGCAGATCGGCGACGGCCTGCTCGTGCGTCGTGCAGATGCCGGTCGACAGCTCGATCATGCTTTCGGTGATTTCGGGCGTGATATTGCCCGGAATCTTTTCGTCCTTGATGAGACGCATGAGGTCCGACGCGGCGCGGGTCAGATCGTAGTCGTGCGTATTGACGACCTGGATCTCCAGCTCGACGCCGAACGTGAACGGTTCGGAGTTGATGAAAGGTTCGAGTGCCATGACGCCTCTTGAAAGATCAATGCCTGGGCTGGGCGGGCGCGCTCATTCGCGCCGTTCGCCCACCGCCGACAGGCTACGGTACACGAGGAAAGGCGACACGATCTGCAGCACGACGATCGAGCACATCACGATCGCGCGCAGCTTGGGATCGTAGTCCGGATAGAGCACGTACATGTCGTCGACGAGCACATACGCGAGCGCCGACATCGGCGTGAGCGCGACGCCGAGCGCCGCGCCCTGTTTCCAGTTCAGGCCGCTCGGCTTCGCGAAAATCAGCACGCCGACCAGCTTGCCGATGAAGCGCGCGACGATCAGCCCGAGCGCCGCCACGCCGCCCAGCGCGATATCGCGCCAGTGGAACGATGTCAGCGTGAGCGCGAAAAGAATGACGGTAAGCAGCCATCCGGCGGAGCCGAAGTGCGACGGCCAGAGCTGCGGCCGCTCGTCGGCGTTCTTCACGATGATGCCCGCGGCGAGCAGCGCGAGAATCGTCGACAGCTTGAAGAGGTGCGCGACCGCGATCGCCAGCAGCACGAGCCCGAAGAGCGCGACGAACGAATGCTCGTCGTTCGCGGGCAGGCGCCGCACGAGCAGATTGCACGCGCGCGCGAGCAGGAACGCCAGCACGAGCGAGCCGATCAGCAGATACAGCGGCTGCAGGATTGTCGCCAGCGCGTTGCCGTAGATTTCCTGATGCAGCACGCCCGCCGCGAGCTTTTCGACGACCACCGCGTACATGCTGTTGAGCGCGGTCAGCGTCAGAAGGCGCTGCGTGACCTGGCCTTCCGCGCGCAGCTCGGTTTTCAGCTGGATGACCATCGCGGGCGATGTGGCCATCGCGATGGCCGCGATCACGACCGATGGCATTGTCGGCACGTTGAGCAGCGTCAGCGCGATCAGCACGAGGCCGAACGTGAGCGTCGATTCCGCAATGCTCGACAGCACCAGATGCGGATTGCGGCGGATCCAGCGCAAGTCGAGCCGCCCGCCGAGCTCGAAGAGCAGCAGCCCGAGCGCGACATCGAGCAGTGGCCGCGACAGGCCGCCCGCGCTGGCGTCGATCACGCCGAGACCCGCGTTGCCGGCGATCAGGCCGATCACGGCAAAGCCGGTGATGCGCGGCAGCCGCCACGCGCGCCACAGCAGCTCTCCGGCGAGTCCGGCCGTGACGAGCGCAAGCCCGGCCCAGAGAATGGCGTCGGGTTCGAGCGGCCAGGCGGGCAGAAATGAAAATGCCGAATTCATCGTGTTGGCTTCTCCTTCGTTGCTGCAAGTGCGATGCGTGCACGTTCCGTTGCTAGACTCGCACCCGCGGCGCGCGCTCGCGGACGAGGCGCATCCGCCAGGGCAGGCGAGCGTGGGTTCATTCAGGTAATACCGAAATGCGAACGAACACGGCGTCACGGTCGGGCCGTGCACGAATTAGACGACGTGTCCGGCTGGCGGCGGCGCGCCTTGCACGCCCTCAATGTCGCATCGGAGATCCAGGTTCCGTGTGACACAGGAAAGGCATGCGGCGCCCGCTCGAGTGCCGGGCCGAACACAGCAAACGACGGCGCGGCTTCGTGATCAGATTCTTGGCGCGCAGCCATCGTTCCGTTGAAGCGGTCGCCGTCTGAACGGCGCGACGCAGGAAGAAGCGCGATTGTGCCATACCTCGGAACCCCTGACAGAAAGTCCAAGCTTCTGATTCTTATGAAGTAAAAGCGACAGCCTGAAGCTCGGATCTGGATGGAAAAGCTGACCGGTTGTCATTTTCGCGACGTTCGGACTTTTTGTTTACGGCCGGACGACGGCCTCGCCGTTAGATGTTTACAGGTTTACTTTATATAAACGTAGTAGTGGTTAACAAGGGGCTGCCTCTTCTGTGGATAACAACGCTTTCGTCTTTTCATTCAATCATTTGGGGAAAGCAGAAGCGGACCGTAAACATGTTGGCGCAGCGCCGTTAACGCGGAACAACTTTTCGGAGCCGAGGCTGCGCGTCGAGTTGTCCCGTTTACGTGCACAACGCATGCACACGACTTTCGCCTGCAAACAGACGGCTTATCCACAACGTCACGGGGATAACTGCACCGCGCCGATTTCGCCGTGCCGCAAAGCCCTCAGCAAAAAGCGGGCGGGGTCGACGGCTTCGGCGAGTTCGCGCTCGATGGGCCACGGCTCGCCTTCGATCTGCGACGCGATCAGCTCCGCCGCGAGCGTCGCCCAGACGAGACCTCGTGAGCCGAACGCGAACGCGCCATAGAGACCCGGCATGCGCGGAAGGTCGAGCGGCCACGCGCCGGACAGCGCGCGCGCATCTCGGCGAGCGGCGCTTTCATCGGCGAGTTGGCCGATCATCGGCATGCGGTCGCTCGTCACGCAGCGGAATGCGACGCGGCCTGCCCGGACGCCGGCCGGCGTCTTCGCGAGCGCCGGCAACATGCCCGCGACGCGTTCGATGTTTTCGCGATGCCCGGCCTCGCGGATCGCGCGATCGGGATCGTCGATATCGTAGGTCGCGCCGATGAGCGCGCCGTCCGTGCCGAGCGGCACCGCATAACCTTCGCCGATCACGGGCATGCGCAGCGCGTCGAGCGCGCCGGGTTCGAGGACGGTGAGCTGGCCGCGCACGCTGCGCGTCGGCTCGCCGTAGAGACCGGCGAGCCGCTCGGCGTCATGCGCGTTGGCGAGCACCATCACGGGCGCCTGGGCGATCTCCGCGCCGTTTGCATCGAATGCTCGCCAGTGACGGCCATCGTGCGCGACGCGCGTCACTTCGGTGTTCATGCGCGGCGTGATCTTCGCCGAGGCCTCGGCGATTTGCGCGACGCACACCGCCGCGGGCGAAATGGCGCCGCCGCGCGGAAAGAACCAGCCGCCGCGTGCGACATCGACGCCGGCGATGCGCGATGCCTGGTCGCGCGTCATCGGCTGCACGTAGTCGGACGGATACGCGAAACGCGCGATGGCGTCGGCGAGCGCGTCGGCATCTGCGGCGGTATCGGCGATCTGGAGCAGGCCCGCGTCGCTGCGCCGCAAGTCTCGATGCGCCGATTCGAGCGCTTGCCATCGGCGTAACGCGTCGAGAAAACCCGCGCGCGTGAGGCGGGCGGCGACGCTGTCGTCGCGCCAGACGATCGGATGAAACACGCCCGCCGGATTGCCCGATGCATCGCGCGCAGGCAACGCGTGACGATCGATCAGCGTGACGCGCCAGCCGCGTCCGGCGAGCCGCGAGCTCACCGCGCAGCCCGCCAGCCCGGCACCGATGACGATGGCTTCGCGCGCGTTCGCGTCGAAAGGAAGCGGCGGCTCGTGACGGCGCACGCGCCAGCGCGGCGCGAAGCGTGCGGTCACGGGCGCATGCGCATGCGTGGCGTGCGGCGCGCACTCGAAGCCCGATGCCTGCAACGCGCGCTCCAGTTGCGGCGCTTCGTGATCGGCCGCGATCGCGCAAACCGTCGCGTCAGCGCCGGCGAAGCGTGCGAGCGATTTGCACAGCTTGCGCGGATCGCTGGTCGCGGTGAGATCGAGATGGAAGGCATCGGCGCGCAGCCAGAGTTTCGACAGCAGCGTTTCGATATCGTCGCCGATCGCGAGCGTCAGCACGACACGCCCCGCATCGAACTCCAGCCGATGGAGGCCGGCCACGCGCATCGGCCACGCGCGCGCGAGTTCGGCGGCAAGCGGCGAAGCGTCGTCGGGTGAAGGCGGGGCGTCCAGTGCGCTGAGCGGTGCAAGCGCCAGGACATGCAGTCGGTCGCAACGTTCTTCGTCGTCGCGCCAGCGTTGCCAGAGCGCGAGGAAGGCGCTGAACGTCGTGTCGACGAACGTGAAGGCGCGCCTGCGCTGCCAGCGCGCGGGAAGATCGTGCGGGGCGAAAAGCTGGGATTCGGTCATGCGATAAAAGAAGAGACTGCGCGCCCGCTCGACCGGATGCGCGAAGAAAGATCAGGCTGAAGACGAATTGGCGACGCCATGCGCCGCAGCGTTCGGGCGGTCTTCGATCATCAGCGGTTCGAGCGCGTGGCCTGCCGCGCGCCACGCTTCGAGCCCGCCGAGCAGCGGCGCGACGTCGGTGAAGCCATGTGCGGCCAGTTCCTTCGCCGCGAGCGCCGCCGACACTTCGTTCGGACAATCGCAGTAGGTCACGAGCTTGCGGTCGCGCGCGATGCCGGCAAGCTGCGATGCGGCATCGTCGTGCAGCAGCAGCGCGCCGGGAATCGCGTACGGGTCCATCGCGCGGCGTTCGCGGCGGCGCACGTCGATGACGAGCGGCGGCGGCTCACCCGCGAGCAGCGCGCGCAACGTCGCGATATCGATGCGCGCCATGCGCAGCCTGCGCAACAGCGACACGCGCTGCCACCAGCGCACGGCGAGATAGAGCGCAAGCGCGATGACGGCGATCACGATCACGCCGCGCCCGAACAGATCGAGCCAGGCGAGCGCGGTATCGACGAGATCCGCGAAGACCGCACCGAACGCAACGCCGACGCCGGACCACAAGAGCGCGCCGAGCGCGTCGTAGAAGAGAAAGCTTCCGAAGCCGATGCCGGTCGCGCCCGCGACGGGAATCGCGAGCGTCGAGAGTCCGGGGATGAACTTCGATACCGCGAGGATGCGCACGCCGAAGCGCCCGAAGAAACTCGCGCTGCGGTTGACGCAGGTATCGCGCGAAATGGAGAGCTTGCACATGAAGGCGAGCACGCGGCTGCCGTAGCGGCGCCCGAGCCAGAACCAGAGCGTGTCGCCGATGAGCGCGGCGATGCTCGCCGTCACGACGATCGCAACGAGAGGCGCAATGGCAGGCGATGGAAACAGCGTCGAAAAACCGGCCGGGACGAGGCTTGCCGAGACGGTGATCGCACCCGTCAAAGCCAATGTGGGCAAGGCTGGGAGCGGCAAGCCGAGGCACTCGAGCAGAACGTTGGCAAAAACCAACGGCAGGCCGTATTCGATGATCAGCTCGCGTAGCATGGTTCGGACCCAGGTGGTCTGCGCCAAAAAAACGGCCGGGAGCCCCGGAAATTAACGGTAAATCTTTGAAACCCTTGTCCAGATTGGGTTTGCGCTGCGCTATCATACCAAGCGCCACGTGTAGAGGCGGCGTGAAGGCGATGAAGTGAGCAGCGCCGGTGACATGGCCGAAGTCACGCCGATTCGTCGGGCAGGCCCGCCAGAAGGCCGTCCCTACTCGACTGCACGGCTTGCGCACGTATAATCGGCGCGTTCGCGCTGTTCGTGTCAACCTAAACTGATAAAGGAACCTTAATGAACAAACAGGAATTGATCGACGCCGTAGCCGCTCAGACCGGCGCCAGCAAGGCTCAAACCGGCGAAACGCTGGACACGTTGCTCGAAGTGATCAAGAAGGCCGTATCGAAAGGTGACGCAGTGCAGTTGATCGGCTTCGGCAGCTTCGGCTCGGGAAAGCGCGCAGCGCGCACCGGCCGCAATCCGAAGACCGGCGAATCCATCAAGATTCCGGCCGCAAAGACGGTCAAGTTTACGGCTGGCAAGGCATTCAAGGACGCAGTGAACAAGCGGTAAGCATCTTGCCGATTGTGCGGCTACCCGTGGTAGCCAGTTGTACATGACCCGCCTTCGGCGGGTTTTTTTTCGGCTTGCCGGAATGCTTCGCGGCAAGCCGTTCGTCCATCAATGCGGATGTTCGTCGCAATCGCAATCGGGACCGTGATCGTGGTCGTCGTGGTCGTGGTCGTGGTCATGCTCTTCCACTTCCCAAGCCGGAAACGGATCGGCGAAGCGTTGCCATGCCTCGGGGCCGAGCGCCCATTCGTCGTCGGTGAGAAGGCAGGCATCGAAGCTCTCCTGCCATGCGGCCGTATCGAGATTCAGGCCGATCAGCACCAGCTCCTGCCGACGATCGCCGATGCTGTTGTCGTCCGGATCGCCGTACCATTCGGCGACGATCTCCGCTTCGAGCTCGGGGTCGTCGGTCGGCCATTCGCTGCGATCCTGCGCCGCCCACCACACGCCCGCCGGACCGTGCCGGCACGTGCCGCCCGCTTGCGACAGCGAACCGCCGACATCGCTTCTCGTCGCGAGCCAGAAGAAGCCTTTCGCGCGCAGCACGCCCGGCCATTCCCGATGCAGCAGGTTCCACAACCGTTCGGGATGAAACGGCCGGCGCGCGCGATACACGAAGTGACCGACGCCGGATGCGTCGGGCTCGTCGCTCGTTGGTTCATCGCCGTTGAGTATCGTGAGCCAGCCCGGCGCGCTCGCGGTCGCATCGAAATCGAATCGGCCGGTGTCGAGCACATCGGTTGAACGCACGTCGCCCGATTGCGCCCGAAGCTGAATCGCGCGCGGGTTGAGGCCGTGCAGAATGCGCGCGACGCCCTCGACTTCATCTGCGCCGGCGAGATCCATCTTGTTGATGACGATGACATCGCAGAACTCGATCTGCTCGACGAGCGTCTCCACGACCGTCTTGCCGTCTTCTTCGTCATGGCTCGCCTGCGCGAGTCCGCGTTCGGCCAGCGAGTCCGACGAGGCGTAGTCGCGCGCGAAGGTCGCGGCATCGATCACGGTGACGAAGGTATCGAGATGCGCGCGGCCCGCGAGCGCCGCGTCGTCGTCGTCGCCGAACGCGAGATGTTCCGCGATCGTCATCGGATCGGCGACGCCCGACGACTCGACCACGATGGCGTCGAATCGCTGCTGCTGCGCGATCCACGTGATCGCGCTTTCGAGCGCTTCCATCGACCCGTCGGCGAGCGTCACGCGCATGCAGCCGTTGGGCAGCTCCGTCGTTTCGCGATCCGCGCCGGACGCGGTTTGGCCGTTCGTCACGGCGCCGATGCGCAGACCTTCGGCGTTGGCGAGCAGGGCATCGACGAGTGTGGTCTTACCCGCGCCGGTGAACCCCGAAAGCACGGTGATTGGCAGTGGCGTGTCGTTCATTGCAAGGATGCGTGACGGGGAAAGGGCGCGCGCGAGCGCGAGCCCACGCTCGCGGTTTGCGCGGCGCGGGCGTTCGAATTAGGGATTTTGCATCAATTGCGCCGGACGCGGCGCGCGTGCGGGGCGGAACCCGCGAAGGTTAGCGCGCGGCCTGCGTGGTTTGCGTGGCTTGCAGCAACTTCCAGCGGCGCAGGATCTCGATGATCTGAGCCGAATACTTGTCGCGCAGCGCGGGTGTTTCGGAATGGTAAGCACCGACGGCCTGCCAGGAATTGCCGTACTTGTTCATCTTCTGGCGCAGATGCCACGCGGCGACGTAGACGCTCTTGCATGGCTCCATGAGCGTGCCGCTCGAGATGCCGTACTGTGCGAGCGTGCCGAGATGAATGGAGTTGATTTGCATCAGCCCGTAGTCGGTCGAGCCGTTGGCGTTCTTGTTGATGGCGTCGGGCTTGTTGTGCGATTCGTTCCAGGCGATGGCGCGGAGGATGAGCGGATTGACCTTCTGATACTTCGCCGCTTCGTCGAAGCAGTCTGCGTGTGCGGAGGCGGCCGCCAGCAGCGGCCCGCATATCGCAAGTAGTCGCACGATTTTCTTCATCTTCTTTCTACTCCATCCGCCCTATGCGGAACGTCCATGCCGCCGTTGCGGCGCCTTGGCGCCAACGCCAACAAATCAACGTCCGCGACCGAAACTTGCTCGGGGAAAACCCACCCTTTTTGCAACGCCCGGAATGCGGAACCGACCGTATCATACCGGCTGACGATTCCGGACTTAAGTTGGCGGTCAGACATAAGTCCAATGGACGGGGCTGAAGGCCGCTTGCGCGCGAGCGGCCCTGGCCGTCAATCGGTATTGTCCTAAACGTATGAATAATAAGACTTCTGGACGGGGTACAATTCGGCTCCCGCGTGCATCGGCCTGCTCTGGAAACCGCCCAGATACGGTCTATCGGCAAGTTATTCGAAAGCTTGAGAGCGCTGGAAATTTGGATCGTACGAGCAGCGGATGAGCGGTCTGATCCGGAACGAATTGGCACAATTCCGTTACATAAAGCTGTTATCGTCACATTTTTTAAAATGATCGCGCTGGATTGGGTTGCCCGTTCCACACCGCGGTTTGCGGCGCTCTCGGCTGACGAGCGGTGCAGCCTTGGCCGGCTCTTTCAAGACCGGCCCTGACATCACATCCATGAGAAGACAATCTATGGCACTGCGTCGCAGAGCGACGGCACTGCTGGCGGCGGGACTTATCGTCGCGCAAGCCGCGCATGCGCAAGTGACGCTCAATTTCGTCAACGCGGACATCGACCAGGTCGCGAAAGCGATCGGCGCCGCCACCGGCAAAACCATCATCGTCGATCCCCGCGTCAAGGGGCAGTTGAACCTCGTCTCCGAAAATCCGGTTCCCGAGGACCAGGCGCTGAAAACGCTCCAGTCCTCGCTGCGCATGCAGGGCTTCGCGCTCGTGCAGGATCACGGCGTCCTGAAGGTCGTGCCCGAAGCCGACGCCAAGCTCCAGGGCGTGCCGACTTACGTGGGCAACGCGCCGGCCGCGCGCGGCGACCAGGTGATCACGCAAGTCTTTCAGTTGCGTAACGAATCGGCGAACAATCTGCTGCCGGTCCTGCGCCCGCTGATCTCGCCGAACAACACGATCGCCGCGTATCCGGCGAACAACACGCTCGTGGTCACGGATTACGCCGACAACGTGCGCCGCATCGCGGGCATCATCGCCGGCGTCGATACGGCGGCGGGCCGCGAGGTCGACATCGTCAATCTGAAGAACGCGAACGCCATCGACGTCGCCGAGCAGATGAACAAGCTGCTCGATCCCGGCACGGTCGGCAGCACCGACGCGACGCTCAAAGTCACCGTCACGCCCGACTCGCGCACCAACTCGCTGATGTTCCGCGCCTCGAGCAGCGCGCGCCTCGCGGCGGCGAAGGCGCTGGCGAAAAAACTCGACGCGCCCACGGGACAGCCCGGCAACATGCACGTCGTGGCGCTGCGCAACGCCGATGCGACGCGCCTCGCCAAGACGCTGCGCGGCATGCTCGGCAAGGGCAGCGGCTCGGACAACACGTCGGGTTCGTCCAATCAGAGTTCGAATTTCGGCCAGAGCGGCGGCGGCCTCAGCAATTCGTCGACGTCCACCGGTCAGTCGGGGGTGCCGCCGCTGCCGGGCGGTCTCGGCGGCGGTTCGGGCACCGGCAACAATCCGATGACGGGCGGCTCGGGCAATCGCGATTCGAGTTTCTCGTCGAACAAGGACAACGAAAGCAGCAACGATCAGGGCGGCGGCATGATCCAGGCGGATGCGGCGACGAACTCGCTCATCATCACCGCCCCAGATCCGATGTACCGCAACCTGCGCTCCGTGATCGACCAGCTCGACGCGCGCCGCGCGCAGGTGTACATCGAGGCGCTGATCGTGGAGCTCTCCGCGACGAGCGGCGCGAACCTCGGCATTCAATGGCAGGGCGCGCTGCTTTCCAACGGCGGCAACAACGCGCTGTACGGCAGCTCGAGCTTCGGCTCCGGCAATACGAACATCGTCGACCTGACCTTGCAGGGCAATGCGATCGCGCAGAATCCGTCATCGTTGACTTCGACGACCGGTCTGCTCGCGCAAGGCCTGAACATTGGCCTGCTGCACCGCTTCGGCAGCCTCTTCGGGCTCGGAGGGCTGGTGCAGGCGCTTGCGACTTCGGCGGAAGCGAACATTCTTTCCACGCCGAATCTGATTACGCTCGATAACGAAGAAGCGAAGATCGTCGTCGGCCAGAACGTGCCGGTGGTGACCGGCTCGTACGCGACGCCGACCGCGAATGCCGCCACGTCCGTCACCGCGTTCAACACCTTCGATCGCCGCGACGTCGGCGTGACGCTGCACGTGAAGCCGCAGATCACCGACGGCGGTGTGCTCAAGATGCAGATCTATCAGGAAGATTCGAGCGTCGACAACGGCACGAAGAACGACCCGGGCGGCGTGACCATCAACACGCGCTCGGTGCAGTCGACCATTCTTGCCGACGATGGCGAAATCGTCGTGCTCGGCGGCTTGATGCAGGATCAGTACAACAACAACAACAGCAAGATTCCGCTGCTCGGCGACATTCCGTTCATCGGCAGCCTGTTCAGAAGCGAAAGCAAGACGCGCACGAAGACCAATCTGATGGTGTTCCTGCGTCCGGTGATCGTGCGCGATCAGGCAACGTCGACGCAGATTGCCAACACGCGCTACGACTATCTGCGCCAGCAGCAGTACGGCTCGACGACCGACAACCGTCTCATCAAGGACCAGAATGTGCCGGTGATGCCGCCGAAGCCGCTCGGTCCGAGCGAAGGCGGTGGCGCGCCGGCCCAGAATCTGCTGGACTGGAGCAACACGACGCGCGGCCCCGGCCCGAGCACGACGCTGCCGCAGAATCCTGAGGCCGGTCCGGCGCCGCAGGGCGGCAACACCTATCCGATGCCCGCGAACGGTGCGACGAACGCCATGCCGCCCAACGGCGCGACGAACGCGATGCCCGGCAACGCCGCGACGAACAGCAACGGGTATCCGGGCAACCAGCAGGGAGTCAGGCCGTGAGTGCGGTCAACGATGCAGTCGAGAGCGCGAGCAGCGCGGCGTCGCCGCTGGCGGCCCGGCTCGTGCCCTACGGTTTCGCGCGCAGCGGGCAGATTCTGCTCGCGCACCAGCACGCGGACAGCATCGAGGTATGGATCAGCGAGCGCACGACCGATGCGGCGCTCGCCGAAGTCGCGCGCAATTTCGGCGCGCTGTCGATCGTGCGCAAGCCCGCCGACGAACTCGCCGCCGCGATCAATTCGGCCTATGCGCGCAACGACGGCAGCGCGGCGCAGGTCGTCGGCGAAGTGGAAGGCGAAGTCGATCTGTCGCGTCTGATGCAGGACATTCCGGAAGTCGAGGATTTGCTCGAATCCGAGGACGACGCGCCGATCATCCGCATGATCAACGCGCTGCTGACGCAGGCGGCGCGGGAGCAGGCATCGGATATCCACATCGAGCCGTTCGAGAACGCGTCGGTCGTGCGCTTTCGTGTCGATGGCACATTGCGGGATGTCGTGCGCCCGAAGAAGGCGCTGCACGGCGCGCTGATCTCGCGTATCAAGATCATGGCGCAGCTCGATATCGCCGAGAAACGCCTGCCGCAGGACGGACGCATCACGCTGCGCGTCGGCGGCCGTCCGGTCGATGTGCGGGTGTCCACGCTGCCGACCGGCCACGGCGAGCGCGCGGTACTGCGTCTGCTCGAAAAAGACGCGCAGCGCCTGAATCTCGAAAAGCTCGGCATGGCGCGCGACACGCTCGTCAACTTCGACAAGCTGATCGGCCGCCCGCACGGCATCGTGCTCGTGACCGGGCCGACCGGCTCCGGCAAGACGACGACCTTGTACGCATCGATGTCGCGGCTCGAGACGACGACCACCAACATCATGACGGTGGAAGATCCGATCGAATACGATCTGTCGGGTATCGGGCAGACGCAGGTGAACGAGCGCATCGGCATGACTTTCGCGCGCGCGCTGCGCTCGATTCTGCGTCAGGATCCGGACATCATCATGATTGGTGAAATCCGCGATCTCGAAACGGCGCAGATCGCGGTGCAGGCGTCGCTCACCGGCCACCTCGTGCTCGCCACGTTGCACACGAACGATGCCGCCTCCGCCGTCACGCGTCTCACCGACATGGGCGTGGAGCCGTATCTGCTGGCGTCGTCGCTGCTCGGCGTGCTCGCGCAGCGGCTCGTGCGGCAACTGTGTCCGGTGTGCAAGGAAGAACGCGTGGAAGAAGACGGTGCGAAACACTGGCATCCGGTCGGTTGCGACCGATGCGGCCAGTCGGGTTATGTCGGGCGTCGCGGCGTGTACGAACTGCTGCTGATCGACGATACGATCCGCCCGCTGATCCATCGCAACGCGGCGGACGCCGAGATTCTCGAAGCGGGCCGCAAGCAGGGCATGCGTACGCTGCGCGAGGACGGCGACCGCTGGATCGCGGCGGGCGTGAGTTCGCTGGAAGAAGTGCTGCGCGTGACAGGCGGGGATTGAACGTATGCCGGCTTTCCGTTTCGAAGCGATCGACCACGCAGGCAAGACGCAAAAAGGCGTGCTCGACGCCGACAGCGCCCGCGCCGCGCGCAGCCAGTTGCGCACGCAAGGGCTGACGCCGCTCGTCGTCGAGGCGGCGGGCACGCGCACACGCGGAGAGCGCAATCAGCGGCTTTCGCTCGGGCGGCGTCTGTCGCAGCGCGAACAGGCGATCCTCACGCGCCAGCTTGCGAGCCTTTTGATCGCGGGCCTGCCCCTCGGCGAGACGCTTTCGGTGCTGACCGAGCAGTCGGAGCGCGACTACATCCGCGAGCTGATGGCCGCGATCCGCGCTGAAGTGCTCGGCGGCCACTCGTTCGCCAACGCGCTCGCGCAGCACCCGAAAGATTTCCCTGAGATTTATCGCGCGCTCGTCGCGGCGGGCGAACACACCGGCAAGCTCGGTCTCGTGCTCTCGCGTCTGGCGGATTACATCGAGCAGCGTAACGCGCTGAAGCAGAAGATCATTCTGGCGTTCACGTATCCGGGCATCGTCACGATCATCGCGTTCGGCATCGTCACGTTCCTGTTGAGCTATGTCGTGCCGCAGGTCGTCAACGTGTTCGCGAGCACGAAACAGCAGCTGCCGTTCCTCACCGTGATGATGATGGCGCTCTCCGCCTTCGTCCGGAGTTACTGGTGGGCGGTGCTGATCGGCGTCGCGCTGTTTGCCTGGATCGTGAAGGGCATTCTCGCGCGGCCCGGCCCGCGCATGTCCTTCGACCGCTGGCTGCTTACCGCGCCGCTCGTCGGCAAGCTGGTGCGCGGCTATAACACCGTGCGCTTCGCCAGCACGCTCGCCATTCTGACCGCCGCAGGCGTGCCGATCCTGCGCGCGTTGCAGGCGGCGGGCGAAACGCTGTCGAACACGGCGATGCGCAATAACGTCGACGACGCCATCGTGCGCGTGCGCGAAGGCTCCTCGCTGTCGCGCGCGCTCGGCAACACGCGCACGTTCCCGCCGGTGCTGGTTCACCTGATCCGCTCGGGCGAAGCGACCGGCGACGTCACCACGATGCTCGACCGCGCCTCCGAAGGCGAAGCGCGCGAACTCGAACGGCGCACGATGTTCCTCACGAGCCTGCTGGAGCCGCTGCTGATTCTCGCGATGGGCGGCGTCGTGCTGGTGATCGTGCTCGCGGTGATGCTGCCGATCATCGAACTGAATAATCTGGTGCAGTGATGAACGTCCTTCAAACTCGCTTGCTGACGCTGGCCGCGCTCGCGCTTTTCTGCGTGACGATCACTTACTGGGTCGTCACGCTGACCTCGCGCGAGACCGCGCCGCTGCCCGCCGCGGCCGCCACGCGCGCGCCGTCGGTCGAGCAGGCCGCGACCATTTTCGGCGGACGGCTGGAACGGCAGGCCAATTCGGATGTGCATCTGTTCGGCATTCTCGCGCTGACGGGCGGCGCGGCGGCCATCGTGAGCTACGGCGGCGAGCCGGCCAAGGCCGTGTCGCTGGGCGGCCCGCTCACGCAAGGCGTGAAGCTCTCGGAAGTGCGCGCGCGCTCGATCATCATCGATCGCAACGGCGTGAAATCCGAGGTCTTCCTGCCGCAGAATCCTCCGGGGCCGACCGTCTGGGTGCGCTGAGCGCGACGCGATGCCTCGCTTGCGCGCGCGTTGCGCGGCGAACCGGCATCGCTAGAATGAGCGGCGGTTTTTTTCGATCACCACGGGCACGAGGCCCGGAAACGTACTTTCAATTCAAGAGGTAAGCAGTCATGCAACTGATGCAACGCCGCATCGAAATCAACAAGGCACGCCGCCAGCGCGGCTTCACGCTGATCGAAATCATGGTCGTGATCGCGATTCTCGGCATTCTCGCCGCGCTGATCGTGCCGAAGATCATGAGCCGCCCGGACGAGGCGCGCCGCGTCGCCGCGAAGCAGGACATCGGCACCATCATGCAGGCGATGAAGCTGTATCGCCTCGATAACGGCCGCTATCCGACGCAGGAGCAAGGCCTGCGCGCGCTGGTCGAAAAGCCGTCGACCGAGCCGATTCCGAACAACTGGAAAGAAGGCGGTTATCTCGAGCGCCTGCCGGCCGATCCGTGGGGCGGCCAGTATCAATATCTGAATCCGGGCGTGCATGGCGAAATCGACGTGTTCAGCTACGGCGCGGATAACAAGGCGGGCGGCGAAGGCAACGACGCCGACGTCGGCTCCTGGCAGTAAGCCTTCGGTCATAGATATCGTGAACGGGCATTCGTCGGCGCGTCGTCAGGCAGGTTTCACGCTGCTCGAAATGCTCGTCGTGCTGGTGATCGCGGGCCTGCTCGTGTCGCTCGCGTCGCTGCAACTCACGCGCAACCCGCGCACCGATCTCAACGAGGAGGCGCAGCGTCTGGCGCTGCTGTTCGAATCGGCGGGCGACGAAGCGCAGGTGCGCGCGAGACCCATCGCGTGGCAGCCGCTCGACGGCGGTTTTCGCTTCGATATCCGTACCGAGGACGGCTGGCGCCCGCTGCGTGACGACTTGCTGCGCGCGCGCCGCTGGGAAGGCGGCGTGACCGGCGTGACGATCCAGTTTCTCGATTCCGACAAATCGGTGAGCCGGCTCGTGTTCGGCACCGAGGCCATCGACACGCCGATGGAAATCACGCTGTTCTCGGCCGCGGGCCGCGCGACGATCGTCAGCAGCGGCAACGGCCGCTTCCAGGTGCGATGATGCGCGCGCGCCGTTCACATCAACGCGGTTTCACGATGATCGAAGTGCTCGTCGCGCTGGCGATCATCGGCGTGGCGCTCGCGGCGTCGATCCGCGCGGTCGGCTCGCTCGCGACAGGCGAAGCGGATCTGCATCGGCGGCTGCTCGCGGGCTGGAGCGCGGACAACGAACTCGCGCAATTGCGGCTCTCGCGACAGTTTCCGCAGATCGGCTCGCGCACGTTCGACTGCTCGCAAGGCAATCTCAAGCTCATGTGCACGCAGCGCGTGAGCCAGACGCCGAACCCGATTTTCCGGCGCGTCGAGATGCTCGTCACGACGCCGGGCCGTTCGGGTTATCTGGCGCAAATGGTCACGGTGGTGGCGAATGAAACGAACCGCTCGCTCTGACCGGAACCGGAAGCATCGAACGCAGCGCGGTTTCACGCTGCTCGAAATGCTGATCGCGATCGCGATTCTCGCGGTGATCGCGGTGCTGTCGTGGCGCGGTCTCGATTCGGTGATTCGCGCGCGCAGCACGATCGAGAATTCGATGGAAGACGAGCGCATCGTCGCGCAGTTGTTCGACCAGATGCGCATTGACGCGCGCCAGGCCGCAACCGACGACGAAGCCGGCCAGCCCGCCGTGCAGATCGGCAACGGCTCGCTGCAGATCGTGCGCGGCGTGTTCGCGTCCAACACGGCGCCGCGTTTGCAGGTGGTGCGCTATCGGCTTTCGAACGGGCGGATCGTGCGCTCCGCGTCGCCGCCGCTGCAAAACGTCGGTGAAGTGCGGCGCGCGTTGTCGTCGGGCGAACCGGCGGAGGGCTGGAGCACGATTGCGCTGATGGGCGGCGTCGCCTCGCTTGCGACGCGCGTCTACATCCCGGAACAAGGCTGGACGACGAGAATGGCCGACGTCCTCTCGCAGATCAAGCAGAACGACAACAACCTGAAGGTGCCGCAACTCGGCAATGCGCCGCTGGCGCGCGCGGTGTCGGGCATTCAGGTCGCGGTCGGCGCGGGCAATCTGCAAGTGCCGCTCACGCGCGTTTTTCTGGTCGGAGAGTGACGATGCGAACGCTCAGCCGAAAGCGGAAGGAACGCGGCGTCGCGATCATCAGCGCGCTTCTGGTCGTGTCGCTTGCGGCGATTCTCGTGTCGGGCATGTTGTGGCGGCAGCAGGTGCAGATTCGCCGCATCGAGAATCAGCGGCTGCTCGCGCAGGCGCAGTGGATTTCGCGCAGCGCGCTCGACTGGACGCGTCTCATCCTGCGCTCGGAAGCCGACACCTCGCCGACGGTCACCTATCTCGGCGGCGTGTGGGGCGTGCCGATCGCGCGGACCAAGCTGTCGGATTTTCTCGGGCAGATCGGCGAAGTGCGCGCGCAGCAGGGCGCATCGACGTATCTGTCCGGCTCGATCGAAGACGCGCAGGCGAAGTTCAACCTGCGCAATCTCGTATCGACGCCGACGCCCGGCGTGCTGACCATCAACGTCGGGCAGATTCAGGCGTTCCAGCGGCTGCTCGCGATGCTCGGCGTCAACGGCTCGCTCGCGAAGACGGTGGCGCTGCAGATGCGCGCGGGCCTCGCGCGCTCCGCGACGCGCTTCCAGATGCAGACCGGCACCGGCGGCACCACGAGCGCGACCGGCGCGGCCGGACAGCAGAGCACCGAAGCGACGATCGCGGCGCTCGCGCAGGGCGGCGCGGCGGGCGGCGGAAACTTCACGGACGATCCCGGCATGAAGGACACCGACAGCAACGCGCCCGTCGCGCCGTTGCAGATGATCAGCGTCGATTCGCTGCTCGACGTGCCGGGCTTTTCGGCGGAAGCGGTCGCAAAGCTCCGGCCGTTCGTCACCGTGCTGCCGACTTCGACCGCCGTGAACATGAACACCGCGCCCGCCGAAGTGATCGCGGCCGTGGTGGCGGGCATGAATCTGTCGCAGGCGCAGGCGTTCGTCGCGCGCCGCGAGACGGTGTTTTTTCACGACATCGGCAACGTGCAACTCGCGCTGACCGGCGCGGGCGTCAAGACGGTGTCGATGGACCCGAACGACATGGACGTCACGACGCGGTATTTCGTGATCCGCGGACGCGTCGAGCACGAACGCGCGCAACTGGAGCGCACGACGCTCGTGTATCGCGATCCGACGACGCATACGACGCGCATCGTCTACACGCGCGATAGCCTGTAGAGACGTGCCGCTGTCATTGATGAGAGGAAGTGGCCTTTGAGCACACTGATCGTTTTACTGCCGCCGCGCGATCCCGCGGTGCGCTCGGAAGAGTGGCATCTGCCGGATCTGCCTTTCCTGCTGCTCGACAAGCGCGGCGAGCCGCAACGCGCCGGCCGCGCGGCGCTCGGCCTGCTGCCGCGCGCGACCTCGACGGTGCTGATCGTCGCCGCGCGCGACACGCTGCTGCTCGCCGCTTCCGTGCCGCCGTTGAAAGGGCCGCGCCTGCGTCAGGCGCTGCCGAACGTCGTCGAAGACCAGTTGATCCAGGACCCGCAGACGTGTCACATCGCCGTCGATCCGGTCGATCTCGCGGATGGCAAGCGCGTGGTCGCGGTGATCGATCGCGGCTGGTTCCGCTTCGTGCTCGGCGCGTTTTCGGGCGCGGGGCATCGCAACGTGAAGGCCGTGCCCGCGATGCGGTGCCTGCCCGTGCCGGTGTGCGCGGCGCCCGTCGAGGAAGGCGAGGAAGAAGAAAAAGCAGTGCCGCCGACGCCGTTCATCGCGGGCCTGTTCGGTCAGGTCGTGTCGACCGCGCCCGCGCTGATGGGCGGGGTGGCTGCGCCCGCGCCTGCCGCGTCGGGCGCGCCGCGCATCGAGATCGCGATTGCGCGCGGCGAACGCGCGGCGCTCGGCGAAGGCCTCGCGCTGCCCGCCGATTCGATCGAGGCGACGCTCTCCGCGCTCGCGGGCGATCGTCCCGTGACGCTGTATTCGCTCGTCGATCTGCCCGGCGATGAGCCGCGTCTTTCCGGCTCGCGCAACGCTGCGGCCGTGCTCGCGGGCGCACAGCCGATCGCCTTCGAAGCGCTCGCGCGCAACGCGGTCGCGAGCCGCTTCGATCTGTGCCAGTTCGAATTCGCCGCGCAGCCGTGGCGCCTCGACCGCGCCACGGTGCGCCGCCTGCGCGTGCCGATCGCGCTCGTGGCGGCGTCGGTCATCGTGTCGATCATCGGCATCAACGTGCAATGGCTCCAACTCGCGCGCCAGCGAGACGCCATCGGCGCGCAGATGACCGAGCTGCTGCTCAACGCGTTTCCGAAGACGACCGTCGTGCTCGATGCGCCCGATCAGATGTCGCGCAACCTCGATCGCCTGCGCGTGGCGTCGGGCCAGTTGTCGCCGTCGGATTTCCTGTCGCTCGCGGACGGGCTCGCACGCTCGCTCGGTCCCGTGCCGGTGAACGGCGTCGCGGGGCTCGACTATCGCGACCGGCATCTGGAAGTGACCTTCAAGCCCGAAACGAAGGTCGATCCCGATCTCTCGAAGCGTCTCGCGGCCAATGGCCTGAACGGTTCGATCGATAGCAACACAGGCAAATGGACGATCAGGAGCGCCCAATGAAAGCGGAAATCGGACGTTCACTGTCGGAATTCTGGGAAGTGCGCACGCCGCGCGAGAAGACGCTTTTGATGTGGGGCGGCATCGTGCTCGGCATTACGCTCGTGTATCTCGTGCTGTGGGCGCCCGCATACGAAGGCCGCGCGCGGCTGCGCCAGACCTTGCCGGCGATGCAGCGCCAGCTCGCGACGATGAACGCGCAGGCCAACGAAGCGCGCTCGCTCGAGCCCGCCGCCGAGGGCGTGATGCCGACCGGCGGCGCGCTGCGCGACGCGCTCGCAAAGTCGCTCGCCGACAACGGCATGCAGCCGACGCAGATCCAGGTGATCGGCGCGGCGGTGCAGATCCAGTTGAAGAACGCGTCGTTCCCGAACTGGACGATGTGGCTCGACGACGCGCGCAAGCAGTTCAAGGTGCAGGTGTCGGAGGCGCGCGTCACGGCGCTCAAGCAGGACGGTCAGGTGGACCTGACCGCATCGCTGCAACCGGCCGGCACGAAATGAGTTACTGGACGCGACGCATCCGGCTCGCATTGCCGGCGATCTTCGTGATGGTGATATCGGTGGCGGGGACGCTGCTCGTGATGATGCCGGCCGCGTGGATCGTGCCGCAGTTTTCGAAGGCGACCGGCGGGCACGTGAATCTCGTCGATCCTTCAGGATCGCTCTGGCGCGGCTCGGCCACGCTGATGCTCGCCGCGGGCAGCGACGGCGCAGGCGCGACGCTCTTGCCGGGGCGCATCGAGTGGACGACGTCCTTCCTGCCGCTCTTCACCGGCCGCATCCACATGACGATGCTTCAGACGGAAGCGATGCCCGATGCCGTGATCCTCGACGCCAGCACGCGCGGCGCGACGCTCACGGGCGGACAGATCGCGGTGCCCGCGACGCTGCTGGCGGGCCTGGGCGCGCCGTTCAACACACTCGATTTCGATGGCGCCGTGCGGCTCTCGTGGACCGAGTTCCGTTTGCTCAATCGCAACGCTTACGGACAAGTGGTCGTCACGCTCGACGACATGGCTTCGCGCGTTTCGCGCGTGAAGCCGCTCGGTTCGTATCGCGTCGCGTTGCAGGCGCAGGGCGCATCCGCGACGATCAATCTGTCGACGAGCAAAGGCCCGCTGATGCTTACCGGCAATGGCTCGGTTGCAGCGGGATCGACATCTTTCCAGGGCACCGCGACCGCCGCGCCCGAGCAGCGCGAAAACCTCGCGGGCCTGTTGAACCTGCTCGGCCGTCACACCGACCCGGATACGGTCGCGCTGACCTTCATGCGCTAGCGGCTGGCAGTCTGCGCCGCGCTCGCCGGGAGCGCCGGCGCGGGCGCTTCCACGCTGCCCGTCTCGCGATCCATCTGCGCGGCGTCCCAGCCGCCGCCGAGCGCCTTCACCAGTCCCACCGACGACACCATCCGCTGCCCCGCGATGTTCGCGAGCTTCTGCTGCGCGGTGAATGCCGTGGTCTGCGCGGTCAGCACGCTGAGGAAAGCGACCGTTCCCGCCTTGTACTGATTGTTGATGATCGCGAGCGCCTGCTGCGCGGATTCGACGGCCTGCTGCTGCACGACGATTTCCTTCTCCAGAATGCGCAGCGACGCGAGATTGTCCTCGACGTCCTGAAAGGCGGTGAGCACCGTTTGCCGGTACGTCGCGACGTTCTGATCGTAGGCGGCGCGCGCGGCTTCGGTGCGTGCGGCGCGCAGGCCGCCGTCGAAGATGGTCGCGGCGATGTCCGGGCCGAGCGTCCAGAAGCGCGATGGCGCGCGCAGCAGTTGCGACAGCACCGAGCTTTGGAAGCCGCCTTGCGCGGAGAGCGTGAGCGTCGGGAAATACGCGGCCATTTCGATGCCGATCTGCTCGTTCGCCGCTGCGGCCTTGCGCTCCGCCGACGCGATGTCGGGACGGCGCTCGAGAATCGCCGATGGCATCTGCACCGGCACGGTGGGCGGCGTGGCGTCGAGCGGAATCGGCGGAAGGGAGAACGTGGACGCCGGTTCACCGACGAGCACCGCGATCGCGTGCTCGAACTGCGCGCGCGCGACGCCGTTCTCGATAGCCGACGCCTGCGCCGATTGCAGTTGCGTCTGCGCCTGAATCACGTCCGAGCGCGCGACGATGCCCTGCGCATACTGATTCTGCGTGAGCTTGAGCGATTGCTGGTACGCCGCGACCGTTTCGTCGAGCAGCTTTTGCTGTGCATCGAGCGAGCGCAACTGGAAATACGATTGCGCGAGCGTGGCCTGGGCGGACAGGCGCGCGTTGGCGAGATCGGCGGCGGCGCCTTGCTGGCCCGCCTTCTGCCCGGCGACCGTACGCGAGACGCTGCCCCACAGGTCCGGCTCCCAGCTCGCGTCGAGCGCGATGCTGAACTGGTTGTTGACCGAGCCTTGCTGACCGAGGCTGGAACTGCTCGTCGACCGGTTGCCCGCGCCCGTTCCCGAACGCGATGCCGTTGCCGATCCGCCGATCGTCGGGAAATATGCCGCGCGCGCTTCACCGACTAGCGCGCGCGCCTGCCGGTACGCGGCCGCGAACTGCGCGATGCTCTGGTTCGACTGATTCAACTGCGCTTCGAGATCGTCGAGGCGCGCGTCGTTGTAGATGGTCCACCAGGCGCCGCGGTCGATCTGATCGGCCGGCTGCGCGATCTTCCAACCATCGGGCGCTTCCTTGTAGCTGGCCGGGACCGTCGTCGTGGGGCGCTGATAGTCCGGCCCGACGGCGCAACCGGCGATGAATATCGCAAGCGCGGCGGCGCTCAGGCAGCGCATGGCGGAGGGAAGGGCGAAGGCGGGGCGATACGGCATCTGCTTGTCGGAATTCCTGTCGGCGCCGATCCGTTCGATGCGACGGAAGGCGAAGCCGAGATGGTAACGGAACGCGACGCGCGCCTGTTTCGAGGCCGCGCGTCAGGTAGACGTTAGGGTAACGGGTTCGCCGTAAGGCCGGTGTTACGCGACAGGCCGTATCGGTTACGACGCGTTACGGCGCGCCGTCCGAGCATGGCGCGGAGAGCAACGGCCGCGCGGATGTCTGCTTGGGCGCTGACGCCGAGGCCGGCTTGCGCCGATACCGGTTCTCGAACCATCCCATGCCGAGCACCGCGAATGATCCGCCCGGCAGCAGGAACACGATCACATACAACGCGAGTTTCCACGAACTCAGCTTCGGTGGGACGAAGTGACGGGAAGCGTTGGCAATCGTGCTGCTGATGGGGCCGAAGCGTCGGCGGGCGGTGCGGGCGAAGCGGGTCATGGGTGGGTCCTTCGGGTGTCGCGAACGACGCGGCAGGAGATCAGAACATGGTTGCGGGCGGCGCATCGGGGCGCGTGACTCGTTGCATGAAATAATATTGACTGAGCAACTATTTTTCAAGATACTGCTGATTGCTTTTCTGCAGTTGTTGCCTTTCCGAAACGCGACGCAGTGTCGCAACCGCGCATCATCCGTTTGACCGAAGTCGCATGAACAGCGAACCGCTTTACGATCCCGCCACGATTCAGCTCGAAACGAGCCTCGGCTACTATCTCGCCAAGGCGCGCAACGTGCTCGTCATGCGAACCGATCAGGCGCTCAAGCCGCTCGATCTGACGTCGCAGCAGATCGGCGTGCTTTTGATGCTCGCGTCGGGAAGAGCGCGCACGCCGCTGGAGTTGTCGCGTGAGATGTCCTACGACAGCGGTTCCATGACCCGTATGCTCGACAGGCTCGAAAAGAAGGGCTTCGTGAGCCGTGCGCGTAGCGACGCGGACCGCCGCATCGTCGAGCTCAGCCTGACGGAGCGCGGGCGCGATGCGGCCCGCCGTCTGCCCGCGATCGGCGCCGCGATGCTCAACGAGCAACTGGACGGCTTCAGCCGCGCCGAACTGGATATGCTGATCGCGATGCTCGCGCGCATCATCGGCAACACGCCGATGGCCGATTGCGCGCCATGCGGAGTCGGCGAAGAACCATCTGATTAATCCGTAGAACCGAGTAATTCTTTGCGTCAGTTTCGCTGCCTGAGCAGAGAATGCCCCGACAAGAAAAGCTTGCGCGTGATGCACGCTTCGAGCACCGGAGAACCGAAACATGTCCGCATCCACGACGAGCGCGCCGGCCTCACCGTCGACGCCCGCGCCCGTGCCGCTCAAGGGCGGCATCCTCGCCCTGCTGACGATGGGCCTCGCGCTCGGCACCTTCATGGAGGTGCTCGACACGTCCATCGCGAACGTCGCCGTGCCGACCATCTCCGGCAGCCTCGGCGTCGCGACGAGCGAGGGCACATGGGTGATCTCGTCGTATTCGGTCGCGTCCGCGATCGCGGTGCCACTGACCGGCTGGCTCGCGCGGCGCGTCGGCGAGGTGAAGCTGTTCACGATTTCCGTGCTGCTGTTCTCGATCGCCTCCGCGTTGTGCGGGCTCGCGCACAACTTCGAATCGCTGATCGCGTTCCGCCTGCTGCAAGGTCTCGTCTCCGGCCCGATGGTCCCGCTGTCGCAGACCATTCTCATGCGCAGCTATCCGCCGGAGAAACGCGGACTCGCGCTCGGCCTCTGGGCGATGACCGTGATCGTCGCGCCGATCTTCGGCCCGGTCATGGGCGGATATATCACCGATAACTTCACCTGGCCGTGGATCTTCTACATCAACGTGCCGATCGGCGTGTTTTCGGCGGTGATCGCGTATTTTCTGCTGCGGGGCCACGAAACGAAGACGACGAAGCAGCGCATCGACGGCGTCGGTCTTGCGCTGCTCGTGATCGGCGTCGCGAGCCTGCAGATGATGCTCGACCTCGGCAAGGACCACGACTGGTTCAGCTCGAACCTCATCGTGACGCTGGCGATCGTGTCGGCGGTATCGCTTGCGTTCATGTTCGCGTGGGAGCTGACCGAGAAGGAACCGGTGATCGACCTCTCGCTCTTCCGCGACCGCAATTTCGCGATGGGCGTGCTCATTACGTCGCTCGGCTTTCTCGCGTTCTTCGGCTCGGTCGTGGTGCTGCCGTTGTGGCTGCAAACCGTGCTCGGCTACACGCCGTGGCTCGCGGGCCTCGCCACCGCGCCGGTTGGCATCCTCGCGCTGGTGCTCTCGCCGCTCATCGGGCAGAACATGCATCGGCTGAACCTGCGCGTGGTCGCGAGCTTCGCGTTCCTCACGTTCGCGTTCGTGTCGCACTGGAACTCGACTTTCACGCTCGACACGCCGTTCCACGAGATCATCTATCCGCGTCTGTTCCAGGGCATCGGCGTCGCGTGCTTCTTCGTGCCGATGACGACGATCACGCTCTCCAGCGTCTCCGACGAGCGGCTCGCGGGCGCCGCGGGGTTGTCGAATTTTCTGCGGACCCTGTCAGGCGCGATCGGCACGGCGGTCAGCACGACCTTCTGGGAAAACGGCATGATCCGCCATCACGCGCGGCTCACCGAATCGGTCACGCCGTATTCGGCCGGGACGACGGCTTACTCGGATCTGCTTTCGGGGCTCGGTTTGTCAGGACAGGCGCTGACAGCGCAGCTTGATCGCGTCGTGTCGGCGCAGGCGTACATGATGTCGACCAACGACTTCTTCCGCATCTCCTTCTATGCGTTTCTGGTGCTGGCCGTGATGGTCTGGCTGACGCGGCCGAAGAAGGGCGCGTCAGCCTCGATGGGACATTGAAGCCGCGCTACTGCGGCGTGAGCGGCGTCGCCGATTGACCCGGCTGGCTTTCCAGATTGAGCGGCGCGGGTTGATCGAGCGGGCTGACCTGCACGCCGTCCGGCGCTGGCGCGGCTTGCGGCGTCGCCGTTTTGCGAAGACCCGGACCGTTGCGCACGAACTGCTTGAAGTCCGCGCCCGCCTGCCACGGATTCGGCTCGCAGCCGAGCGGGTTGTCGCAGTGCGCCGCGAAGCCGACGGTCGCGGTGCCTTCGTTGGTCGGCGTCTTCGTGATCTGATAAGCAAGCGCGCGCTTGCCGCTCGACGGCCCCGCCGTCTGAATGATCGAATCCGTGATGGTCTGGAGCTTGTACTCCGAGTGGTTCGTCACCCACACCTGGGCGCGCGCCCACCATGCGTCGCATTCCGCCTTGCTCATGCAGGTGAGCGGCGCGGTGGCCTGCTCCATCACCGTGCTGCTGACCTGGTCCTGCGCCGCGCAGCCAGCCAGCAGTACGAGCGACGCGGCCCCCAGCGCGGCCGCGCCGAAGAACTTCTTTTCCATTGCACCCCCGATCGTCGAAAAAACTCGGCGACATTTTGACCTGTATGGCCGGGCGATGTTGCCGTGCGTTTCCCTCTGTTGCACAACCGGAAAACCTTACCGCGCGCGATGAGGGCGGCAAGGAAAAATCTGCTTCAGGCGTTCGCGGCGTTGAGCTTGAACGTCTGATACGCGGCAACGAACGCATCGAACGTTTCGGTGTCGCTGCTTTCGACCACGGTCTGCTCGACGATGGATTTTGCCGCGAGCTCGTCCATCGCGCGTTCTTCGTCGACGGAAAGCGGACGTGCGCGGAAATTTTCCGCATGGCGTGTGCTGAGCTCGAGCGCGAACTCATCGAAAGACTGATGCTTGTCGCGCATGAGTTGCAGCACGCGGGCCGACGGCGTGAGCGACGCATCCGCGATGCGCGGACGCAGCGCCGCGAGCGTGCGCGTGTGGTCGTCGTTGCCGTTGAGCGCATCGAGCGTCTTCGCGACGGGCGCGATCGCATCGAAGAGTTCTTCGGCCCATTGCCGCATCGGCACGCTCATGCCGTCGCGTTGCAGCGCGAGACCCGGCTTGCGGCCTTCCTTCGCCACCGCGCTGAAATTGCCGTTCGCCTCGATGCTCGCGTCGCGCGGCAACAGCGGGCTGTCTTCGAGCGCGCAATACAGCAGATAGGCATCGAGAAAGCGCGCGGTTTCGAGCGAGATACCCGTCGGCTCGAACGGATCGATGTCGAGGCAGCGTACTTCGATGTACTGCACGCCGCGCTCGGCCAGCGCGTGCAGCGGACGTTCGCCCGACTGCGTGATGCGCTTCGGGCGGATCGTCGAGTAGAACTCGTTTTCGATCTGCAGGACGTTGGTGTTGATCTGCACCCATTCGCCGTCGCGCTTCGTGCCGATCGCTTCGTAGGGCGCGTATGGCTGGCTCACTGCTTTGGCGAGGACATCGACATAGGCGTCGAGATTGTCGTAGCTCGGCAGCAGATCCGCCTGCGCCGGATTGTTCGTGTAGCCGAGATCGCTCATGCGCAGGCTGGTTGCGTGCGGCAGGTAGAACGTGTCGGCATCGAACGTTTCCAGATGATGCGACTTGCCTTCGACAAAGCGCTTGTTCAGCGCCGGCGATGCGCCAAACAGATACATCAGCAGCCAGCTCGTGCGGCGGAAATTGCGGACCAGCGCGAAGTAACGTTCGGACTGGAAATCTTGCGCGGACAGCGTGCTCGTCTTGTCGAGCGCCTGCCACGCGCGCCATACCGCTTCGTTCAGCGAATAGTTGTAGTGGATGCCCGCGATGCACTGCATCGTGCGGCCATAACGCAGTGCAAGCCCGCGCCGGTACACCGTCTTCAGCGTGCCGATGTTCGATGTGCCGTAATAACCCAACGGGATCTCGTCCTCGGGCGGCAGCGAATTGGGCATCGAGTTGTTCCACAGCAACTCGTCGCCCATGTGCGCGTAGGCGAAGCGATGCAGCGTGTCGAGCGATTCGAGCGTGAGCGCTACATCCGGTTCGGCGGGCGTGATGAGTTCGACGAGCGCCTCGGAGTAATCGGTCGTGATGAGCGGATGCGTGAGCGCCGATCCGAACGCGCGCGGATGCGGCGTCATCGCGAGCGTGCCTCGCGGCGTCACGCGCAAGCTTTCTTTTTCGATGCCGCGCAAGCCTTGGCGCAACGCGTCGGCGTGCGGGCCGGACGCGAGCGCGGCAAGCCTGCGCTCGAAAGCGCCGGCCTTGGGGTGAGCGGGATTCTTGTTTGACATTGAAGCGTTCTGCGAGGAGCGCGAGCGGTGTGCGCGCGGCCGTATTTTAGGGTAGCGGGCACTTTAACATTTCGGTGTCAGGCGCGCTTGAGCCCAGAATCCGCAAGGCTTTGCCGGTTTTTCGGAAGGTCTGTACGGAGCCGGTGTGAACGGCCCGCGAGGTGTTGAAAGCGCCCGCGCGTCAGGGCGACGGCGAGCGCATCGGGCCTTGCGCGATTTACGCGACCTTGTCGGATTCGCGATGCGCGCGCTCGGTTTCGAGCAAGACTTCCTTGCGCGGCGCGCCCCAGCGATAGCCTGCGATCGCGCCGTCCTTGCCGATCACGCGATGACACGGAATCGCGAGCGCCACCGGATTCGATGCACACGCATTCGCGACCGCCCGCACCGCGCGCGGCGAGCCGAGCGCTTCGGCGATCTCCGTGTAACTGCGCGTCTGACCATAAGGGATGCGCCGCAATGCGTCCCACACGCGCCGCTGAAACGCGGTCGCGCCGATGTCGAGCGGCAAGTCGACGCGCTCGCGCGTGCCTTGCAGATACGCGCGAACCTGCGCGATGAACGGCTCCATCTTCGCGGCATCGTCAACGCGCTTCGCTTGCGCAAAATCGGCGGCGAGCTGTTCGACGAGCGCGCTGGCGTCATCGCCGAAAGCGATCTTGCACACGCCCTTGTCCGTCGCCGCGACGAGCACGGCGCCGAGCGGCGTATCCGCGGTGGCGTAGCGCACCGTCAGGCCCGCGCCCTGGCGTCTGTACTCGGACGGCGTCATGCCCAGTTCGGCGGGCACGGCCTCGTACATGCGCGACGGCGAGCCGAAACCCGCGTCGTGCGTCGCGCGCGTGACGTCGCGGCCGCGTTGCAACGCGTCGCGCAACACGCCCGCGCGCTGTGCCGCCTGATACTGCCGCGGCGAAATGCCGACGATGCGCGAGAACAGTCGCTGCAGATGAAACGGGCTCACGTGCACGGCTTCGCTCAGTTGCGCGAGCGTTATGCGTTGCTGCGGATCGGCGTCGAGCACCTTGCATGCGCGCTCGACGATCGCCAGTTCGCGCGGCAGGCTCGTCGGCTGGCAGCGCTTGCACGGACGGTATCCGGCTTGTTCCGCGGCGTCGGTCGTCGGAAAGAACTCGACGTTTTCCCGACGCGGCGCCCGCGACGCGCACGACGGCCTGCAGAACACGCCGGTCGTGCGCACGGCGAAGAAGAAGGCGCCGTCGGCACGCTGGTCGCGTTCGCAGACGGCCTGCCAGCGGGTTTCATCCGAAGCAAAAACGGGGTTCGATACGGTTCTCATGACGACCTCGATGGCTCTTGGGTACGGGACCACTGTAGAGCCGTGCAGATGAGGTTACGCGCCGATTCTTGCGGTGTCATCGGTAGGTCGAATCCGAAAACTGACGCGCAGATACCACAACTCGACGCTATAGGGGTTTTTACTAAAATTTCTATTGCGTCGCATCAAGTGCCTGTGTATAGTTGGAACTGTCTCCTCCATGTCTCCTCCTGATATGGATTCAGCCCGCCCCACAAGGCGGGCTTTTTTTCGTCTGTATTTCGTCTGTATCCAAACCTGTTCCCATTGCGACGGGCGCAAAAAAACCGGGCAGCGCGGCCCGGTTTTTCTGTCTCTGAGGCCGCAGCCGTTACAGCACGTAGCGCGAAAGGTCCTCGTCCTGCGCCACCTCGCCGAGCGCGCGGTCCACATACGCCGCGTCGATCCGCACCGGCTGGCCCGCGTGATTACCCGCCGCGAACGACACTTCCTCAAGCAGCTTCTCGATCACGGTGTACAGGCGCCGCGCGCCGATGTTCTCGGTCTTCTCGTTCACCGAAAACGCGATTTCCGCCAGACGCCGGATGCCTTCCTCCGCGAAATCGAGCTCGACGTCTTCCGTCGCGAGGAGCGCCTTGTACTGCTTGACGAGGCTCGCGTCGGTCGCATTCAGGATCGCTTCGAAATCTTCGACCGACAGCGAATCCAGCTCCACGCGAATCGGGAAGCGCCCTTGCAATTCGGGAATCAGATCGCTCGGCTTCGCGAGATGGAACGCGCCGCTCGCGATGAACAGGATGTGATCGGTCTTGATCATCCCGTACTTCGTGTTGATGGTCGTGCCTTCGACGAGCGGCAGCAGGTCGCGCTGCACGCCCGCGCGCGACACCTCTGCGCCGCCGGTCTCGCTGCGCGACGCGATCTTGTCGATCTCATCGAGGAACACGATGCCGTTCTGCTCGACGTTCTGCACCGCACGGCTCTTGACCTCTTCGTCGTTGAGCATCTTGCCGGCTTCTTCGTCGGTGAGAAGCTTGAGCGCTTCCTTGACCTTCACCTTGCGGCGCGTCTTCTTGCCGCCGCCGATGTTCGCGAACATCGAGCGAATCTGCTCGGTCATGTCTTCCATGCCCGGCGGCCCCATGATGTCCATGCCGGCTTGCGGCATTTCCACGTCGAGCTCGATTTCCTTGTCGTCGAGCGCGCCTTCGCGCAGACGCTTGCGGAAAGTCTGACGCGTCGCGTTGTCGCCTTCCGCGGCGCCTTCGGAAGAAGCGCCAAAACCGACCGGCCGCGCCGTCGGCAGCAGGATATCGAGAATGCGGTCTTCGGCGCGGTCTTCAGCCTTCGTGCGCACTTTCTTCATCTCGGATTCGCGCGTCTGCTTGACGGAAATCTCGATCAGATCGCGCACGATGCTGTCGACGTCGCGGCCCACGTAGCCGACTTCCGTGAACTTGGTCGCTTCAATCTTGATGAACGGCGCATCCGCGAGCTTCGCGAGACGCCGCGCGATCTCTGTCTTGCCGACGCCCGTCGGCCCGATCATCAGAATGTTCTTCGGCGTGATTTCCTGGCGCAGCGGCTCCGCGACCTGCTGACGGCGCCAGCGGTTGCGCAGCGCGACGGCCACGGCCTTCTTCGCGCGGCCCTGGCCGATGATGTGCTTGTCCAGTTCGGAGACGATTTCGGAGGGAGTCATGGTTGTCATCGCTTGGGTCCTTTACTCGATCGTCTCGATGACGCGATTGTGGTTCGTGTAGATGCACATGTCGCCGGCGATGGTGAGCGCCTTCTCGACGATTTCGCGCGGGGAGAGATCCGTGTTCTCGATGAGCGCCTGCGCGGCGGCTTGCGCATACGCGCCGCCCGAGCCGATCGCGGCGATGCCGTGTTCGGGATCGAGCACGTCGCCGTTGCCGGTGATGACGAGCGTCGTGTCCTTGTCGGCGGTGATCAGCATGGCCTCGAGCCGGCGCAGCATACGGTCGGTGCGCCAGTCCTTCGCCAGTTCGACGGCGGCGCGCGTCAGATTGCCCTGATGTTTCTCGAGCTTCGCTTCGAAGCGGTCGAGCAGCGAGAACGCGTCGGCCGTGCCGCCCGCGAAGCCCACCAGCACCTTGCCGCCATAGATGCGGCGCACTTTCTTCGCGCCCCCTTTCATGACGATGTTGCCGAGCGTCACCTGACCATCGCCGCCCAGCGCGACTTTGCCGTCGCGGCGCACGGAGACGATGGTCGTGCCGTGAAATTGTTCCATGTGCGTTCCTTGGATAAACAGACGAAGCGTGGCGATGAACGTCCGCCGCGCAGTCGAGAATTCGGTGGAGTGCACGGCGCGGGGTTCCGCCCGCGCCTCAGGCTTCGGGCGGACGGCGCCGCGCTCGCGCCAGCCGCGATGATGCATTTGCGGGGCGCGTCCGGTTCATTTTAGGGCGACGGAAGATTTATCAAGGCATATGGCGTCGATGCGCCGCTTCCGAAACGGAAAAAACGAGGCCAAAAAGCAAAAAGCACCCGCTTGTTGGGTGCCTTTTCCTCGATGCGACTGCGTATGCGCAACTTTTCAGCGGCGGCGTCTTCCCCGTGGCGGGCGTTCCCGCAACGACGCCTGCCGGCAGCGAGATCAGTCGCCGAAGAGTTTCTGACGCAGCTCGCGGCGTTCCTGTGCTTCGAGCGAGAGCGTGGCCGTCGGACGCGCGAGCAAACGCGGAATGCCGATGGGTTCGCCGGTTTCCTCGCACCAGCCGTAATCGCCCGATTCGATGCGCGCGAGAGACTGCTGCACCTTCTTCAGGAGCTTGCGCTCGCGGTCGCGCGTGCGCAGTTCCAGTGCGTGCTCTTCCTCGATGGTCGCGCGATCCGCCGGGTCCGGCACGATCACCGTTTCCCGCAGATTTTCGGTCGTCTGGCCGGCATTCTTCAGAATGTCCGCTTGCAACTGCTCGAGCCTGTTCTTGAAGAAGGCGAGCTGTTCCTCGTTCATGTAATCCTTCTCGCTCATCTTCAGGATTTCGGCTTCGGTCAAGAGTTTCGTTGTCATCTGCTTGCTTCTTCAATGTAAGGCGATGTCTTCGCAACGCCTGCACTTGCGTTGCCCGCATGCAGCGCATCGGTATGCCTGGATTGCGCAATACGCCGATGCGGGGCCGAACTCCTCTGGAAACCGATATTGGATGATGCTCCGGAAAGACCCACGCGTATTTGCATGGTCCGAAATCTCCGGCCCCGGTGCTTTGTCTTGATTTGCCTTCCCCCGGCAAATCGAGGCATCGTCCCGACGGGACATCCCTTTACTGACATCCGCTGGCCGGCGTTTGAATGCGCGCCCGGCGGAATTGCCCTTCTCCAGTGGGGCTGTATTGTAACTGAACCGCAATTTCCGACGAA
The DNA here is from genome assembly GCF_001544755.2 of Caballeronia catudaia. Taxonomy (GTDB): domain Bacteria; phylum Pseudomonadota; class Gammaproteobacteria; order Burkholderiales; family Burkholderiaceae; genus Caballeronia; species Caballeronia catudaia. The sequence continues at coordinate 120,527 of NZ_FCOF02000001.1, forward strand.
ACCCACGGAAAACCCTGTCAATTCGCGCCGGAATTTCAAAAATATAACGCCTGGACGTGCAAAAAGCGATGTCGGTTGGTGGTCACGGCTACATACCCGCATCGAAAGTCCGATCGTGAAAAACGCCGCGCGCGAGCTTTTCGCGGCGGCGTTTTCTCCAGATTGCACGACCTCATTCCGCGCGAGTCGCACATTCCAAGCGAGATGCGTGCCGGATCACTTCACGAGGCAGGCGTCGAGTCCGTCGGTGATCAGATCCTTCGGCAGCTCGATGCCGATGAACACTATCTTGCTGTTCTTCTTCTCGATGGGCATCCACTTGCCGGCGAGATCGCTGCCCATCATTTGATGCACGCCCTGGAACACGACCTTGCGATCGACGCCCTTCATGAAGAGGACGCCCTTGTAGCGCAGCAGGCGCTCGCCGTAGATCTGCAGAATGCCGCCGAGAAAGTCTTCGAGGCGGTTCGGATCGAACGGCTTGTCGCTGCGGTACACGAACGACTTGATCTTGTCGTCGTGGTGCGCGTGATGGTGGTGGTGATGGCCGTGCTCGTGATCGTGGCTGTGATCGTGGCCGCACGTCGAATGATCGTGATCATGGTCGTGCGCGTGATCGTCTTCCGCGAGGAAATCCGGATCGATTTCGAGCTTCGAGTTCAGGTTGAAGCCGCGCAGATCGAAGATTTCCTTGATGTCCGCATCGCCGAAATTCACGACCTTGATCGCCGCGCGCGGGTTCATGTGCAGCAGGCGATGCTTGAGCGATTCGAGGTCATCGGCGGAGACGAGATCCGACTTCGTGACGAACAGGCGGTCCGCGAAGCCGACCTGACGCTGCACTACTTCGTGCTGATCGAGCTGCGAATTGGCGTGTTTCGCGTCGACGAGCGTAATGATCGCGTCGAGCAGGAATTCGTCGGCGACGGTGTTATCCATGAAGAACGTCTGCGCGACCGGGCCCGGATTCGCGAGGCCGGTCGTTTCGATCACGACCCGGTCGAAAGCGAGCGTGCCCGCCTTCTTGCGATTCGCGAGGTCTTCGAGCGCGCGCGCCAGATCGCCGCGGATCGTGCAGCAGATGCAGCCGTTGCTCATCTGGATGATCTGCTCGTTCGTCTCCTGCACGAGGATTTCGTTGTCGATGTTCTCTTCGCCGAACTCGTTCTCGATCACGGCGATCTTCATGCCGTGCGGCTCGTTCAGGATGCGCTTGAGCAGCGTGGTTTTGCCGCTGCCCAGAAAGCCGGTCAGGATGGTTACGGGAATCATGTGTCGCCTTTTAAGTTCGGGAACGCGCTGAATCGAACATTGGAACATATTTGCCGGGCCGACGCTTCTTGCGTCCTTCGCCGGCGGATCGCGCCTAGATTGGGCCGCTCACGTGATTTGCAACAGCAGTCCTTTCAGGTATTCGCCTTCCGGGAACGCCGTCAGCAGCGGATGATCGACGCCCGCGCCGAGGCGCTTGAGGATGCGCGCATCGACGCGCGCGTCCGACGCCGCGCCCGCGACGATCTTCTGGAACAGCTCGGAATCGATCGCGCCCGAGCACGAATACGTGAAGAGCAGGCCGCCCGGACGCAGCAGCTTGAAGCCGCTCAAGTTGATGTCCTTGTACGCGCGCGCGGCGCGATCGACGGTTTCCTTCGACGGCGCGAACTTCGGCGGATCGAGCACGATCAGGTCGAAGCGCTGGCCTTCGTCGTAGAGACGGCGCAGCGTCTTGAAGGCATCGGCGTCGAGCCACTCGGCTTTTTGCGCGTCGAAACCATTCGCCGTCACGTTCTCGCGCGCGAGCGCGAGCGCCTCGCCGGAAGAATCCACGGACACGACGCGCGTCGCGCCGCCTTTCAGGGCGGCGAGCGAAAAACCGCCCGTATAGCAGAAGCAGTTGAGCACTTCGCGGCCCTGCGCGTTCTGCGCGACGAGCACGCGGTTGTCGCGTTGATCGACATAAAAACCTGTCTTGTGCCCGTTTCGCACATCGACGTGATAGCGCACGCCGCATTCATCGACGATCAAGGTCTCGGGCGGCGCGTCGCCGGCGAGCACGCCGGTCGTCTGCTCGAGCCCTTCCTTCTGGCGGATCGACACGTCCGAGCGCTCGTAGACGTTCGGGCAGCCGGTAGCCGCAGTCAACGCCTGCACGATGGGCTCTTTCCACGCTTCGACGCCCGTCGCCATGAACTGGCAGACGAGCTGCGCGTGCGTGCCGTCATCCGCGACGTAGTAATCGACGATCAACCCCGGCAAGCCGTCCGCTTCGCCGAAGACGAGACGCGTGGCGCCCGTGTCCTTCACCATCGCCTGCCGATGCGCGACCGCGCGCTGCACGCGCCGCTTGAAGAACGCGTGATCGATGGGCTCGGCTTCATCGAACGTCCACACGCGCGCGCGAATCTGCGAGTGCGGGCTGTACGACGCGCGCGCGAGAAACCGTCCGTCCGCCGCGCGCACGACGACGGTCGCGCCCGGCGCGGGATCGCCGTCGACGCGCGCGATGGCGTTCGCGTAAATCCACGGATGGCGGCGAACGAGCGATCTGTCCTTCGCCGGCTTGAGCGTGATGGTGTTCATTGCAATCCGGAGGCGGCGCCGATGAAACGAGGCGCTCGCGGAGTTAATCGCGCTTCTTCGCGCGCGGGTGCGCCGCATCGTAGACGCGCGCGAGATGCTGAAAATCGAGCGACGTGTAAACCTGCGTGGCCGTGATGCTCGCGTGCCCGAGCAGTTCCTGCACCGCGCGCAGATCGCCGCTCGATTGCAGGACGTGCGTGGCGAACGAATGGCGCAGCACGTGCGGATGCACGTTCGACGGAATGCCCGCCTGCAGCGCGAGCCGCTTCACGCGCTCGCGCACCACGCCGGGCGCCATGCGGTTGCCGCGCACCGAGAGAAAAAGCGCGTGTTGATCGAGCTTCACGAACTCGTCGCGTACGCCGATCCATGCGCGCAACGCGTCGATCGCCTTGCGGCCGACCGGCACCTTGCGTTCGCGGTTTCCTTTGCCGCGGACGTGAACCTCGGCGCTGTCGAGATCGAGCCAGCTCACCGACGTTTCGACATGGCGAACGTCGAGGCTCACCAGTTCCGCGAGCCGCAAGCCCGACGAGTAGAAGAGTTCGAGCATCGCCTGATCGCGCAGCGCTTCGGTCGTATCGGCGCGCGGCGCGTCCATCAGTTGTTGCGCGTGATCGACGGAAAGCGCCTTCGGCAGGGTTTTGTCGCGCTTCGGCGCGCGCACCGTCGCAACGGGATTCGCGGGCATTTCGATGCGCTCGGCGAGCCATCGATAAAACGCGCGCCACGCCGAGAGGCGATGCGCGATCGAACGCGACGACAATCCCGCCGCGTGCGCGCGCACGACCGCGCCGCGGATATCGGCGGCGGTCAGCGATTCGAGCGGACGGTTCTTCGCGAGCGCGCGCAGTTCGGAAAGTTCGTGCGTGTAGCCGCGGAGAGTATGTTCGGAGAGATGCCGCTGATGCTCAAGCATCGCGAGATAGTCGGCGATAACATCCGAGGCGGCGCTCATGCTCAGTGCGGCAGCAAGCGAGAAAGCGCCGCGCTCGCCAGCGCGCCGATCTGCATGAGGAAGTCGGTCGCCATGCCTTCGTGGAAGCGGCGCGGATCGGGCGAACCCATAACGAGCAGTCCGAAGCTCGGCGCATCCGGGCCGGCCTGCGGATCGCGCAGTGCGATCAGCGAAACGGATTCGATCTTGCGGTCGATGTCGGACGGGCCGTCGCTCGGCGCGACCGTCGCCGATGCCGAATTGGCGGCGCCGAGCCACTGCGCGGCCGCGAAGCCCGTGTCGACGCCGCAGTAGGGCGTCGCGAGGCTGCTCGTGAAGAGGCGCACTTCCTCGCCGACCTGGCGCGCGAAATCCGCCTGCCGATACGCTTCGTCGATATCCCACACGCGCAGCGCGGCATGCGGCACGTCGAAAACTTCGCACAGGCCTTTGCTGATCGTCGCGGGAAGCGCGTACGGATCGCGCTGCGAAATCACGCGCACGGTCCAGCGGTTGAACTTGGTCGAGATGCTGTCGTTTTCGTGGCCGTAGCGCAGCAGTTCGGCGAGACGGCGTTCGAGCTGCTTGTTCTTGTCGCGCAGCATTTCCATCTGGCGCTCCTGCAGCGACACGGCGGCCTTGCCGTGCGGATTCGAGAGCCGGATGGTGCCGAGCAGTTCCGCATGCTCGGCGAAGAAATCGGGGTTGTCGAGCAGGTAGTCGGCGACTTCGCGTGGATTCATGATGACGTGGTTGCGTTTAAACGATGCGATCGAGCTCGATTTCGCCTTCGAAAACGGTCGCGGCTGGCCCTGCCATGAAAAGCGCGGCGGATTCGTCGCGCGCGCCGTCCCAGGTGATCGTGAGCGTGCCGCCGTGCGTGTCGACGCGCACGGGCGAATCGAGCAGACCGCGGCGGATGCCTGCCGCCACCGCCGCGCACGCGCCCGTGCCGCACGCGAGCGTTTCGCCCGCGCCGCGCTCGTAGACGCGTAGCTTGACCGTTTGACGATCGACGATCTGCATGAAGCCCGCATTGACGCGCTTTGGAAAGCGCGCGTGACGCTCGATCAGGGGGCCTTCGGTCAGGACCGGATACGCCTCGACGTCGTCGACTGTTTGCACGGCGTGCGGATTGCCCATCGATACGGCCGAGATCCAGCGTGTCTCACCGTTCACATCGAGCGGCCAGAGCGTGTCGTTGCCTTGCCGCATACCCTGGAGTGTCCGGGCATCGAAGGGCACGAGAGGCGGATCGAACACCGGCGTGCTCATGTCGACGACGACCTCGCCGTTCGCCTGCATCGTCAGCGTGATGACGCCGTTTTGCACCTGCACGCGCACGGTCGACGCGTCCGTCAGACCGCGATCGCGCACGAACTTCACGAAGCAGCGCGCGCCGTTGCCGCAGTGCTCGACTTCGCCGCCATCGCAATTGAAGATGCGGTATTTGAAGTCGACGCCGTCGATCGTCGGCTTTTCGACGAGCAGCAACTGGTCCGCGCCCACGCCGAAATGACGGTTCGCGAGCGCGCGCACCTGGCTCGCGCTCAGATCGAGCGTTTGCGTGTAGCCGTCGAGCACGACGAAATCGTTGCCCGCGCCTTGCATCTTTGTAAATTTGAGTCTCATGGCCGCTATTGTATGTGAGCCGCAGCGCGGGGTTTCACGCCGATCGCGCGTGAATTCGGCCTCAATAAAAACCCGGCTCGCCCGGCGGCCGCGTCTTGAAGCGCTTGTGAACCCAATAATATTGCTCTGGCATGCGCGGAATCTGCTCTTCGAGGAACGCATTCATGCGGCGCGCATCGGCTTCGTCGTCGCCGGTGGGGTAGTTGTCCCACGGCTTGAAAATCTTCAGCCGATAACCCTTGTAGTCCGGCAGCACCTCGCCGATGAACGGCACGACCTGCGCCTTGCCCGCTTTCGCGAGCCGGCCAACGGCCGTCAGCGTGCAAGTGGGAATGCCGAAGAACGGCACGAAGGTGGAATTGCGCATGCCGTAATCCATGTCCGCGCCGAGCATCACGGGCTTGCGGTCGCGCAGCCAGCGCAGCACGATGCGGGCGCTGTCGGCGCGGCTCGCCATGTCGGCGCCGAAGCGGGCGCGTTGCGTCTTCGCGATTTCTTCGATCTGCGGATTCGAGAACGGCTGATACAGCGAGCCGCATTGCCGATGCAGCGAGTAATTGAGGAAGATCGAGCCCGCCTCGATGCCCACGAAATGCAGCCCGAGAAATAGCGTGGGCGGCAGATCTGGATCGGTGAGGTCGACGGCGCTGTCCAGTTCGATCAGCTTTTCCAGCTTCTTCGCCGAGCCGAACCATTGCACGCTGCGCTCCACGTAGCTGCGGATCGCGTGACGAAAGTGCTTCTGCGCGATGTCTTCGCGCTTTTCGTCGCTCCATTCGGGAAAGCACAGTTTCAGATTCGTATGAACGATGCGCTTGCGGCGGCTCGGAATCTGATAGAGCAGCCAGCCGAGAGCATCGCCGAAACGGGCGGTGATGCCATAGGGAATGAGCGCCAGGAACTTGAGAAAGCCGATGGCGAGCGCCACGCCGATGCGCCCTAGCATGAGCGGCTCCAGCGTGCGGATGAACGATGCGGGACCAAGGAAGCCAAAAGGGTCGATTCTGTGAAATTCAGGGAAGCCGGTATAATAGAACCTTCGCCGAGTTAATGGACAACTTGCGGGGCGAAGCCGGAACGCAGCACACGCTGCTTTCCGGAGAAATGATCCGCTAAAGCGTCGCCGCTTCAGACTCCAGACGAAGTCGGCTACGTGAATAACAACCGTAACCAACTTGGAGTCTGAAGCGTGAAAAACGACTACCTGTTTACCTCCGAATCTGTTTCCGAAGGCCACCCGGACAAGGTCGCCGACCAAATCTCCGACGCCATCCTCGACGCCATTTTGTCGCAGGATAAATATTCGCGCGTCGCGGCGGAAACGCTCTGCAACACCGGTCTCGTCGTCCTCGCGGGCGAAATCACGACCACCGCCAACGTCGATTACATCCAGATCGCGCGCGACACCATCAAGCGCATCGGCTACGACAACACGGATTTCGGCATCGACTATCGCGGCTGCGCGGTGCTCGTCGCTTACGACAAGCAATCGCCGGACATCGCGCAAGGCGTGAACAAGGCGCATGACGACAATCTCGATCAAGGCGCCGGTGACCAGGGCCTGATGTTCGGCTACGCGTGCGACGAAACGCCCGAACTCATGCCGCTGCCGATCCACCTGTCGCACCGCCTCGTCGAGCGTCAGGCGAACCTGCGCCGCGACGGCCGTCTGCCTTGGCTGCGCCCGGATGCGAAGTCGCAAGTCACCGTGCGTTACGTCGATGGCAAGGCGCACTCGATCGACACGGTCGTGCTGTCCACGCAGCATTCGCCGGACATCGATCTGTCGCAACTGCGCGAAGCGGTCATCGAGGAAGTCATCAAGCCGACGCTGCCGAAGGATCTCATCAAGGGCGACATCAAGTTCCTGGTGAACCCGACGGGCCGTTTCGTCATCGGCGGTCCGCAGGGCGACTGCGGTCTGACAGGCCGCAAGATCATCGTCGATACGTACGGCGGCGCGGCTCCGCACGGCGGCGGCGCGTTCTCGGGCAAGGACCCGTCGAAGGTCGACCGCTCGGCGGCCTACGCTGGCCGTTATGTTGCGAAGAACATCGTCGCGGCTGGGCTCGCGTCGCGCGCGCTGATTCAGGTTTCGTACGCCATCGGCGTGGCGCGCCCGACTTCCGTGATGGTCAACACGTTCGGCACGGGCCGCGTGTCGGATGCCGAGATCACGAAGCTCGTTCTCGAGCATTTCGATCTGCGTCCGAAGGGCATCATCCAGATGCTCGATCTGCTGCGTCCGGTCTACGAGAAGACGGCGGCGTACGGCCACTTCGGCCGCGAAGAGCCGGAATTCTCGTGGGAAGCCACCGACAAGGCGCTCGTGCTGGCCGAAGCCGCGGGCACGGAACCGGTCGCGAGCGTCGCGTAAGTACGGCGGTCATCGCATAAGAAAAAACGGCAAGCCGCGGGCTTGCCGTTTTTTTTGCGCTTTTCTTGCGGCAGCGACCACCGGCAAAACCGGCGCCCGACGAGGCGAAACGCAATCAGCGCGCGGCGAAGGCGTACCAGCCGGCACTGCTCGTCGACAGGCGGCGCGGGCGGCGGCTCGTCAGCGCGGCGGCCTTGGGCTTGGGCGCGGGCGCGCGCAACTGCATCGGACGGCGCAGCAGCGCTCGCAGCGACACGCGGCGCGAAGCCGTGCGCACGCGCAGATTGAAGAAGAAACCGCGGAACCACGACCGGATGCCGTTGACCGGATGCACGTTCTTCAATTGCTCGGTGAGCGCCTGCGTGCGGGCAGAGTGATGGCGCAGCGCGCGGATCACGCCGCGCCGGGCAGGACGCGCCGCGTGCGAAGCAACGCGGGTAAGGCCGATAGCGATTCGGTGGTTCATGTCAGCGGGAGGTCGATTGCGTGGAAGCAAATTCGACAATAGTCGTCACAAAAATAGCAATCAAGGTATTCCATGCGAAGTGATTCAGCAGGTTGAACCGAACCGTCGCGGTCAATTTACAGGACGCTCATTACCGCGGTAAGTCCGCGTTTTCCCTGCGATTTAATGTAGCGGTTGCTGAGAAATAAGCGGCAAAGCGTTGCGGTGCCGGTCTTTGCGCGGCATCGGATTTACAATTCATGTATTCGCCCCAATTCCGGATATAGCGTCGTCGGCATGGGTTATTCGAGAGCCGCTGACGAGGAACTGAAATGTCAGATCAAAACACGCTTAAATCGAAAAAAGATCAAGTGCACGAACTGCGCCAAAACGGCTACGTCATCGTAAAAGGGCTGATTCCGAAAGAGCGGCGCGACGCAATGCGCGATGTGGCGCGCCAGCAGCTCGCAGCGGCCGCCGCGCCGGTGGAGTTCGAAGCCGATCTGAAATATCCCGGCGCGCCGGATTCGAAGGACGCGCCCGGCGGCCACACGGTTCGCCGTCTGCTCGACGCGTACGCACGGCATCCGCTCTTCGCCGAGTTCGCGACATCGCCGGAAGTCCGCGGCTGGATGGAGCTGTATTTCGGCGAGACGCCGTATCTGTCGCGCGCGCATCACAACTGCATGATGACGAAGCACCCGGCGTACGGCAGCCTGACCGGTTGGCATCGCGACGTGCGCTACTGGGCATTCGAGCGCGACGATCTCGTGTCGGCGTGGCTCGCGCTCGGCGACGAAACGGTGAATAACGGCGCACTGTGGTTCGTGCCGGCATCGCACAAGCTGCCGTTCACGTCGGATCGTTTCGACGAAGCCAAATTCTTCCGCTCCGATCTGCCCGAAAACGCCGCGCTGATCCGCACGGCGGTATCGCCCGAACTGGAGGCGGGCGATGTCGTGTTCTTCCATTGCAACACGCTGCATTCCGCCGGCAAGAACCTCACCGATCAGGTGAAGTTCTCGCTCGTCTTCACGTATCGCGGCGCGAGCAACGCGGCGCTGCCGGGCACGCGTTCGGCGTCGAAGCCGGAAGTGCCGCTCGTCTGAACCTTCAGCGTTTCGATGGAATCGCGAGGCCGATCAGCCCAGCGAGCGTGGCGAAGATGCCGCCCGCGATCAGCCAGATGGTCTTGTTCGTGGGCGAGCCCGTGAAGAAACGCGCGACGTCGTTGGAGAGCGAATGAAACGACTGGCCGCCGAAGTACAGCAGCACGACGCCGCCGACAAGCAGCGCAAGTGAAATCGCTCGGGTCATAACGTGGTCTCGTCGGAAATGGGGCGTCAGATTATTCGGTCCGCGCCCGCGCGTCCAGTCACGCGGCTTTTGCCTGCTCGCGCGTGTATGGCTGAATCTTGCGCAACAGATCTGCCATCACGTACTGGTGATCGCTTCTGCTGGTCCACGCGCCGAGGTTGTACTTGACGCCGGTGTCGGTGTAATCGGTCACTGCGACCCACGGCGCCGACGGCCCCTCCTGCACGATGCGCGCATCTTCGCTCATCAGCCTGCGCAATTCTCCGAGCACGTTTTCCACGCCCAGGCCATGCTGCGCCTGAAAATTGATGACGACGCGCCGGCGGTCGTTCGCGCTGTAATTGGTGATCGCGTTTGCCCAGATGAGGCTGTTCGGCACGTACATGATGATGCCGTCGGCCTTCGTGAGACGCGTCGTGAAAAGGCCGATCTCGTTGACCGTGCCCGCCGTCGTTCCGACGCCTTCGATGTAATCGCCGACGCGAAACGGCCGCAGCAGCAGCAGCATCAGACCGGCGGCGATATTCTGCAGCGTGCCTTGCAGCGCGAGGCCGATGGCCAGACCGGCAGCGCCGAGCACGGTCAGGATGCTGGCCGCGGCGATGCCGAACTTGCCGAGCGCCGCGACGATCGCGACGACGCGGATCGCCCACAGCGCGAGACTGGCGAGCACCGGCGTGAGCGTCGCGTCGACGTTCGTGCGGCCGAGCGTGCGGCGCAGCGCGTTCGCGACGGCGTTCGAAATCCACCAGCCGACCGCGAGAATCAGTAACGCCAGCAAAATGTCGATGCCGTAGGTCACGGCGATCGCGGCAAAGGAATCGTAGGCGGGGCGCAGTCTGTCGATCGGGTCCATCGGTCAAGCTCCTTCAAGCGAAATCTGCATTGGTCCGAGTTCGGGCGCGATCGTTCCCTTGCTGGCCGATCGGCCAGTGCCGAATAGCGGGACGCTGCCGCGCGCCGTGCGCGCTCAGCCCCGATTGGCTTACCATTGACGCCCTCGGCAGGCCGGGCGGCGCCTGTCGCACGTCCGATCAGCAAGTCCGATCAATTCGCAATCCGCATAGGAAACACGTCATGGCCTACGAAGCAGCGTCCGAGCGTTACACGCAGATGCAATACCGCACGTGCGGCAGGAGCGGGTTGAAGCTGCCCGCGTTGTCACTGGGTTTGTGGCACAACTTCGGCGATACGACGCCGATCTCCACGCAACGCGATATTCTGCGCACCGCGTTCGATCTCGGCATCACGCATTTCGATCTCGCGAACAACTACGGTCCGCCGTACGGCAGCGCCGAGACGAATTTCGGCCGCATCTTCAAGGACGATTTCCGCCCGTATCGCGATGAATTGCTGATCTCGTCGAAAGCCGGCTGGGACATGTGGCCCGGTCCCTACGGCCAGGGCGGCGGCTCGCGCAAGTACGTGCTCGCGAGCCTCGACCAGAGCCTGAAGCGCATGGGACTCGATTACGTCGACATCTTCTATTCGCATCGCTTCGACGCCGACACGCCGCTCGAGGAAACCGCCGGCGCGCTCGCGACCGCCGTGCATTCAGGCAAAGCGCTCTACGTGGGCATTTCGTCGTATTCGGCGACGAAGACGCGCGAAATGGCGAAGCTGCTCGCCGAGCACAAGGTGCCGCTGCTGATTCATCAACCGTCGTACAACATGCTGAACCGATGGATCGAGAGCGAACTGCTCGACACACTCGACGATATCGGCGCGGGCAGCATCGCGTTCACGCCGCTCGCGCAAGGCCTGTTGACCAACAAATACCTGAAAGGCGTGCCGCAGGACGCGCGCGTGAACAAGCCGGGCGGCGGCTCGCTCAAGCAGGAGCACCTAAGCGACGCGAACCTCGCGCACGTGCGCAAACTCGACGAGCTCGCGCAGAAGCGCGGTCAGAGCCTCGCGCAGATGGCGCTCGCGTGGGCGTTGCGCGGCGGCCGCGTGAGTTCGGTCCTGATCGGCGCGAGCCGGGCGGAGCAGGTCGCGGAGAACGTCGCCGCGCTGAAGAATCTCGATTTCACGCAGGAGGAGCTCGCGGAAATCGACCAGCACGCGCAGGAAGGCGGCATCAACCTGTGGGAAAAGCCGTCGACGGATCAGCATATCTGACGCCCGCCGTCCTTTCGCCGGCAAGGGTATTTCGGGATGAGCGGCGCATCCGTTGCTATCATGCGAATTCGGCAGCTTCTCGGCAGCGACGTGTTCGCGCCGACTCGGCTGCCGGCCTTTGCTGGCAGCCTGTAACGCAATCCTTCAGCACGCACGTTCGCCCACGAGGCTCGCGTGCGCGCGCATGCCGCCGTATCGACGTTCGGACCGCGAAAGGACTATCGGGTTAAAATAGCCGATTGCACCAGCCGGGCTGTCTCGTTTTCTACACGAGGCTCATGCGAGGCGCGATCTTCGAATCGAACGCGCGGTCATCATCAGTCGCGATCGTCCTTTCGCGCAGTGCGGCGCTCCCGGAGCGCACTTTTCGGCGCCGGCCCGGCGTGGCGTTAGCCGTGATTCGGCCGCAAGCGTCAGAGCGTCACCGCTTTTGCACAGTTAAAGCACAGTTCAAGAAGCCATGAGCAACCTTAATTCTCAAACCGTTCTGAGCGTCCACCACTGGACCGACACGCTTTTCAGTTTCACCTGCACCCGCGACTCCGCGTTCCGCTTCGAGAACGGCCAGTTCACGATGGTGGGGCTTGAAGTCGATGGCAAGCCGCTTCTGCGCGCGTACAGCCTCGCGAGCGCGAACTACGAAGAGCATCTCGAATTTCTGAGCATCAAGGTTCCGGACGGCCCGCTGACCTCGCGCCTGCAACACCTGAAGGTGGGCGATTCCGTGCTGATCGGCAAAAAGCCGACGGGCACGCTCGTCGCCGACAATCTGCTGCCCGGCAAGACGCTGTGGCTCCTGTCGACCGGCACGGGCCTGGCTCCCTTCATGTCGATCATCAAGGACCCGGACGTCTACGACCGCTACGAGAAGATCGTGCTGACGCACACCTGCCGTTTCGTCGACGAACTCGCGTACAAGGACTTCATCACCGAGCACTTGCCGGCGCATGAGCACATCGGGGAAATCGTCTCCGAAAAGCTCGTGTACTACCCGACCGTCACGCGCGAGGAATTCGCGAACCGCGGCCGCATCACCGATCTCATCGAAACGAAGAAGCTGTTCGCTGATCTCGCCGTCGAGCCGTTCTCGATCGAGAACGATCGCGTGATGCTTTGCGGCAGCCCGCACATGCTGCGCGACACGCGCGAATTGCTCGATTCGATGGGCTTCAAGGAAGGCAGCAACAACCATCCTGGTCACTATGTCGTGGAGAAGGCGTTCGTCGGCTGATCGGTTCGACGCCACGTTCGTAAAAGCCGGAGCTTCGTGCTCCGGTTTTTTTTCGCCTTGAGCGACTTAAGGAAAGCAGGCTCCTGTTACAAATCTGGCGTTGTCGGTAGGTGTTTTTCCTACGCATTGTCTGCATCGAACTTGGCAAACGACATGAAGTAATGTCCGTTCAGCCCTTGCCGGACATGGATTTAACATATTTTTGAGATATGATTCACCCACGCTGAGACGGCGTAAACGCCACCGCGCGATCCGTCTTCGATGTTACAGAGTGTAAATTCAGTTACGCCGCTCGTGAGAACGCCGAGGACGTAGCTCCAGTTGCGCTCAAAGCGAGGAGTTGAATGAATCCGTCGGCCACCATCGCGCTCGATGAGAGCACGCATCACAGCCTGAACCGCCGCGCGTCGCCGCGCGGGGTTCCGTCATCGTCGCCGGACCATGCCGGCGCGTCGTTCGTCTCACCCTATTCCGCATTGATCGACGCCAAGCTCAAAGGCGATCGTCAGATTCAGCGCCTTACCGCGCGGGTGCAGGAACTTGCCGCGCTGCTCGCCGCGACGGAAGAGCGCGCGCGCCAGTCGCTGGCGCAGGATCTCCACGACAACACTGGCGCCGCGCTCACCGTCGCCAATCTCGCGCTCGCGCGCGCCGAACACTGGCTGCCGGCGGACGCCCCCGCCGCCATAGGCGACGCGCTGCATCAGGCGCGCGCCGCACTCGCGGACGTCTGTGAGACGAGTCATCGAATCGTCGAAGGGCTGCAAACCCCCGCATTCGACGCGAACTTCGCCGCGACGCTCGCCGACTGGATCGCGAGTTTCGGCGCCCGCACGGCGATTTCCGTCGATTTTTGCTGCCCAGACGATCCGCGCCTCGAACGACTGTCGCACGACATGTCGCTCGCTCTCTTTCGCGTCATGCAGGAAGCGCTCGGCAACGTCGCGCGCCACGCGCAGGCCGCGCGCGCGAGCGTGGCCGTGTCAGTCGACGCGCAAGCCGTGACGCTCATCGTCGAGGACGACGGCGTCGGCATCAGCGCGGCGGCGCGTCGCAAGAGCGGGCGCTTCGGCCTGGCCGGCATGCGCGCGCGCTGCGAGGCGCTCGGCGGCAACTTGCGCGTCGCCGGGGCGAAACCCGTCGGAACCGCCGTGCGCGCGCGTCTGCCGTGGACGGCGGCGCGTCCCGGCCTGTTCGCGCTCAGCGTGGTCAACGCCTGAGACCGCCCGCGATGCTCAAGGTCCTGCTCGCCGACGATCACGCCATCGTGCGACGCGGCGTCGCGCAATTGCTGCTGGAACGTGGCGTGGCGTCGGCCGTGTCGGAAGCGGAAAACGGCGTGCAGGCGATCGCGCTGGCTGCGCGCCATTCGCACGACGTCGCGATGCTCGACATCTCGTTGCCGGACGTCAACGGCATTGATCTGCTGAAGCGCATCAAGCGCGAGACGCCGCGCCTGCCTGTTTTGATGTTTTCGATGTATCGCGAGGATCAATACGCCGTGCGCGCGTTGAAGGCGGGCGCGTCGGGCTATGTCTCGAAGACGGCGGACCCGGCGGTGATGATCGGCGCGATTCAGCAAGTCGCGGCGGGCCGCAAATATGTGAGCCCCGCAATGGCCGAAGCGCTCGCGACCTACGTGTCGCTCGACAGCGACCGCATGCCGCACGAAAAGCTCTCGGACCGCGAATATCAGACCCTCTGCATGCTCGCTTCGGGAAAGCGGCTGACCGACATCGCGCTGGCTTTATCTCTTTCGGTTAAAACGGTGAGCGTTTATCGCGCGCGGTTGTTGGAGAAAATGAAGCTCGCCAACAACGCCGAGCTGACGTTCTATGTGATGAGCAACCGTCTCGTCGACATGAATCCCGCCATCGCTGGCTGACATTTATCTCACGCAAGATAAATCGGGTGGTTGGTAAAAAAACATCGCAATTCTGCGTTGCAAGTCCTGATCTTAGGCACTCTCTGAGTCTCCGATAAAATGTCGGGTTTTCCCGCATCAAGGGGCGCCCGCGCGCGCCAGAAGGAGACTCATCGCAATGTCGTTGTTCCGCAAGAAAAACATCGAGCACATGCTGGCCGGCGCGCACAGCACGTCGCTCAAGAAGACGCTCGGCGCCCTCGATCTCACGTTCCTGGGTATCGGCGCCATCATCGGCACGGGCATTTTCGTGCTGACCGGAACCGGCGCCGTGCAGGCCGGCCCGGCGCTCATGATTTCGTTCATCGTCGCGGCGATCGCGTGCTGCTTCGCCGCCCTCGCCTACGCCGAATTCTCATCGACGATTCCGGTCGCCGGCTCCATCTACACCTATTCGTACGCGACGCTCGGCGAGCTCGCCGCTTGGATCATCGGCTGGGATCTGATGCTCGAATACGGGCTTGCGACCTCCGCCGTGTCGGTCGGCTGGTCGGGCTATCTGCAATCGCTGCTGGCCGGCTTCGGCATTTCGCTGCCGACCGCGCTCACCGCCGCGCCCGGCGCGCTGCCTGGCCACGTCACCTTCTTCAATCTGCCGGCCTTTCTCGTGATGATGGCGGTCACGTCGCTGCTCTCGGTCGGCGTGAAGGAATCGACGCGCGTGAACAACATCATGGTCGCGATCAAGGTGACCGTCGTGGTGCTCGTCATCGCAGTGGGCGTGTTCCACGTCAAGCCGGCCAACTGGCACCCGTTCATGCCCAATGGCTGGTCGGGCGTGTTCGGCGCGGCGGCGGTGATGTTCTTCGCGTTCATCGGTTTCGATTCGGTTTCGTCGGCGGCGGAGGAAGTGAAGAATCCGAAGCGCGATCTGCCCATCGGCATCATTTCGTCGCTCGCGGTGTGCGCGGTGCTGTACGTGGCGGTCGCGGCGGTCGTGACGGGCATCGTGCCGTCCGCGCAATTCGCGAACAATCCGCATCCGGTGTCGTTCGCGCTGCAAGTCGCGGGGCAGAACTGGGTCGCCGGCTTCATCGATCTCGGCGCAGTGCTCGGCATGCTCACCGTGATTCTCGTGATGAGCTACGGCCAGACGCGCATCATCTATGCGATGTCGCGCGACGGCCTCCTGCCCGCGCGGCTTTCGAAGGTGCATCCGCGCTTCTCGACGCCGTTCCTCACGACATGGCTCGTCGGCATCTTCTTCGGACTGATCGGCGCGCTGGTGCCGCTCAACGTGCTCGCCGAGCTGATCAACATCGGCACGCTCGCCGCGTTCTCGATGGTCTCCATCGCGGTGCTTATCCTGCGCCGCACGCATCCCGACCTGCCGCGCGCGTTCCGCTGCCCGGGCGTGCCCGTCGTGCCGATCCTGGCGGTGGCGTCATGCCTGTTCCTGATGATCAATCTCCAGCCGATGACGTGGATCGCGTTCGCGGTGTGGCTCGTTATCGGCCTCGCGATCTACTTCATGTATTCGCGCCGCAACTCGGTGCTCGGGCGCGCACCGCTCGAAGCGCCTCGGGCCGCCGCGCAGAAGCGCGAAACCGTGACGCACTGAGCGCATTCGTCCTCGCGTAATTCACGTGAAAGCGCCGCCCGAGAGGCGGCGCTTTGCTTTTCCGGCGCGTGCCGCGCGACGCTCACGGCGCGAATTTGGGACGGGCGTTCGACGGATGGCGAGGCCTTCCGATTTGTGTTTTACTCATTGTCACAAACACATAACACCCAACCCAGCTGAACGCTCACGCGGAGTCAAGGCAGGTGCATCGGCGTGAAGCTGGTTCGTCCTCACCAGGAGACAGTGAAATGGCGCTTAGCATCAGCCTGACGGTCAATGGGAAACCTGTGACCGCCACCGTCGAACCGCATCTTCTGCTTGTCCAGTTTCTCCGCGATCAACTCAGGCTCACCGGCACGCATATCGGTTGCGACACCGCGCAGTGCGGCGCGTGCACGGTTCATCTGGACGGCCGCGCGATCAAATCGTGCAACATGCTCGCCGCGCAAGCCGATGGCATGCACGTGACGACCATCGAAGGCATGGCGAAGGACGGCCAGCTTCATCCGATGCAGGCGGCCTTCAAGGAGTGTCACGGCCTGCAATGCGGCTTCTGCACGCCGGGTATGGTGATGAGCGCGAGCGCGCTGGCCGCGCAATCGTCCGATCTCACTGAAGAAGAAGTGCGCGAGCAGCTCGACGGCAATCTGTGCCGCTGCACGGGCTATCACAACATCGTCAAGGCGGTTCTCCAGGGCGCGCAGGCCATGAAAGCCGGCGCCTGATCCCAAGCCGAACTTCTTCTCAAACCGAAGTGTCGCGCCTAAACGGGAGACCGCGATGAATGCCCCTGAGCAACAGAAATTGATCGGCGCCGGCGTCAAGCGCAAGGAAGACTATCGCTTCCTGACGGGCGCGGGCCAGTACACTGACGACGTCGTCCTGCCGCAGCAAAGCTACGGCGTATTCCTGCGTTCGCCGCACGCGCACGCGAAGATCAAACGTATCGATACCGAAGCGGCCACGAAGTCGCCCGGCGTGATCGGCATCTTCACCGGCAAGGATCTCGCGGGCGAGAACGTCGGCGGCCTGCCGTGCGGCTGGCTGATCCACAGCATCGACGGCTCGCCGATGCACGAGCCGCCGCATCCCGTCATCGCGCACGACAAGGTGCTGCACGTGGGCGATCAGGTGGCGCTGGTCGTCGCGGAATCGGTGAAGGAAGCGAAAGACGCGGTCGAACTCATCGAGGTCGATTACGACGAACTGCCCGCAACGGTCGATACCGGCACCGCGTCGGACGCCGGCCGGCCGCTCGTGCACGACAGCGTGCCGAACAATGTCTGCTTCAACTGGGGTCACGGCGACAAGGCCGCGACCGACGCCGCGTTCGCGCAGGCCGCGCACGTGACGACGCTCGATATCGTCAATCAGCGCATGGTGCCGAACGCGATCGAGCCGCGCGCGGTGAATGCGAGCTTTTCGAAGCACGACGACAGCTACACGGTCTACGTGTCGAACCAGAACCCGCACGTCGAGCGCCTGCTGATGGCGGCGTTCGTGCTGTCGCTGCCGGAATCGAAACTGCGCGTGATCGCGCCGGACGTGGGCGGCGGCTTCGGCTCGAAGATTTTTCTGTATGCGGAAGATGTCGCGCTGACGTGGGCGTCGAAGAAAGTCGGGCGGCCGATCAAGTGGACGGCCGAGCGCTCCGAGGCGTTTCTCTCCGACGCGCACGGCCGCGATCACGTCACGAAAGCGGAACTCGCGCTCGACAAGGACGGCAAGTTCATCGGCATGCGCGTGCACACGACGGCGAACATGGGCGCGTATCTGTCGACGTTCGCATCGTCGATTCCGACCGTGCTCTACGCGACGCTGCTCGCGGGCCAGTACGCGACGCCCGCGATCTACGCCGAAGTGAAAGCCGTGTTCACGAATACCGTCCCCGTGGATGCGTATCGCGGCGCGGGACGGCCGGAAGCGACATACGTCGTCGAACGTCTGGTGGAAACGGCGGCGCGCGAGATGAACATCGATCCGGTCGAGTTGAGGCGGCGCAACTTCATCCGCCAGTTTCCGTACGCGACGCCGGTCGGTCTCACCTACGACACCGGCGATTACGACACGATCCTGAACCGCGCTCTGGAGTTGGCTGACGTCGCGGGTTTCAAACAGCGACGCGAAGAATCAAAGCAAAAAGGCAAGCTGCGCGGCATCGGCTACTCGTGCTACATCGAGGCGTGCGGGCTCGCGCCGTCGAACGTGGCGGGCGCGCTGGGCGCGCGTGCGGGCCTCTTCGAAGCGGGCGAAGTGCGCGTGCATCCAACCGGCTCCGTCACCGTGTTCACCGGCTCGCACAGTCACGGGCAAGGCCACGAGACGACGTTCGCGCAAGTGGTCGCGGACCGGCTGGGCGTGTCGATCGAGAACGTCGAGATCATTCACGGCGATACCGGACGCATTCCGTTCGGCATGGGCACGTACGGCTCGCGGTCGATATCGGTGGGCGGTTCCGCGATCATGAAGGCGCTCGACAAGGTCGAAGCGAAGGCGAAGAAAATCGCCGCGCATCTGCTCGAAGCGTCGGCGGAAGATATCGAGTTCACAAACGGCGTGTTTCGCGTGAAGGGCACGGACCGCACGAAGACTTTCGTCGATGTCTCACTCGCCGCATACGTGCCGCACAACTTTCCGCTCGACCAGATGGAGCCGGGCCTCAACGAAAACGCGTTCTACGATCCGGCCAACTTCACGTATCCGTCGGGCGCGTATGTGTGCGAAGTCGAAGTCGATCAGGACACGGGCGAGACGCGCATCCAGAAGTTCACGGCGGTCGATGACTTCGGCAACGTGATCAATCCGATGATCGTCGAAGGGCAAGTGCACGGCGGCCTGGGGCAGGGCATCGGCCAGGCGATGCTCGAACGCTGCGTCTACGACGACAGCACCGGCCAGTTGCTTTCCGGCTCGTTCATGGATTACGCGATGCCGCACGCGATCGACCTGCCGAGCTTCACCGTGGAGACCGCGAAGGGCACGCCCTGCACGCACAACCCGCTCGGCGTGAAGGGCTGCGGCGAAGCGGGCGCGATCGGCTCGCCGCCCGCGGTCATCAACGCGATTCTCGACGCGCTCAGCCCCCTCGGCGTGAAGGACTTGCAGATGCCCGCGACGCCACATCGCGTCTGGACCGCGATGCACAACGCCCAGCACGCCTGAGGAGACAACGCCATGTACTCATTCGATTTTCAGAAGGCCGACGAAGCAAAAGCGGCCGTCGCGGCGTTGAGCGCGAACGGCGACGCCAAATTCCTCGCCGGCGGCCAGAGCCTCTTGCCGACGATGCGCCTGCGCCTCGCGCAGCCATCGGCGCTGATCGACGTGACGCGCATCGCGTCGATGAAGGGCATCGCGCTCGATGGCGGCAAGCTCACGATCGGCGGCGCGATGTGTCATGCGGAAGTCGCGGCGAATGCCGACGTGAAGAAAGCGCTGCCGGGCCTCGCGGACCTCGCGAGCCGCATCGGCGACCGACAGGTGCGCGAGCGCGGCACGATCGGCGGCTCGCTCGCCAACGACGATCCCGCGGCGTGCTATCCCTCCGCCGTGCTCGCGCTGAACGCGACGGTCGTCACGGACCGAAGGCGCATCGCCGCGGACGATTTTTTCATCGACATGTATCAGACCGCGCTCGAACCCGATGAGCTGATCACCGCCGTCGAGTTTCCGCTCGCCGAGCGCGCGGGCTACGAGAAGTTTCGCAATCCCGCGTCGCACTTCGCGCTGGTTGGCGTGTTCGTCGCGAAGTTCAAGGACGGCGTGCGCGTCGCGGTGACGGGCGCGGCGTCGTCGGTGTTCCGTGCGGCGGAGCTGGAGGCGGCGTTGTCGAAGGACTTTTCGGTCGCATCGGCGCGCGGCGTGACGATAAAGCCCGACGAACTGAACGAGGACATGCACGCGAGCGCCGTGTATCGCGCGCATCTGATTCCGGTGCTCGCGGGCCGCGCGATCGAGCGCGCGATGTCGTTTCCGGCGTGATGCAGGGCGAGCCCGCTTCCATCGACGAGACGCTCGCGCGCTTGCGCGAGCATCAGTACTTCGCGAACCGCGAGCTCGCGACGGCGCTCTTTCTCGCGCTGAAGATGCAGCGGCCGCTCTTTCTCGAAGGCGAGCCGGGCGTCGGCAAGACCGAGCTCGCGAAGGCGGCGGCGGGCTTGTGCGGCACGACGCTCTTGCGCCTGCAATGTTACGAAGGGCTCGATACCGCGAGCGCGCTATACGAGTGGGACTATCCGCGGCAGATCATGGCGCTGCGGCTTGCGGAAGCGTCGGGGGACACGCCGTCGAACGATTCGCTGTACCGCGGCGAGTTTCTGCTGAAGCGTCCGCTGCTCCAGGCGCTGCTGCCCGATCCCGCGAATCCCGATGCGCGCCGCGTCCTGCTGATCGACGAAATCGACCGCGCCGACGAGCCGTTCGAAGCGTTCCTGCTCGAATTGCTCTCCGACTTTCAGGTGTCGATTCCGGAGTACGGCACGGTGCGCGCGAAGACGCCGCCGCTCGTCGTGATGACATCGAACCGCACGCGCGAAGTCCACGACGCGTTGAAGCGGCGTTGTCTCTATCAGTGGATCGGCTATCCGGAACGCGATGTCGAGCTGGCGATCGTCGCTGCCCGCGCGCCGGAGGCGGGAAGTGCGTTGCAGGCGAGAGCGGTCGCGTTCGTGCATCAGTTGCGCACGCTGGATCTGTTCAAGGCGCCGGGCGTCGCGGAGACGATCGACTGGTGCCGTGCGCTGGCGGCGTTGTCGGTGTCGGAGCTCGATCCGCAATCGGTGCAGGACACGCTCGGCGTGCTGCTGAAGTATCAGGACGATCTCGCGCGCATGGACGCCGACACGCTCGCGCGATGCCTTGCCGCTGCGCCATGACGATGGAACCGTTCGCCCGCAATGTCGTGCATTTCGTTCGCTTGCTGCGCGGCGCGGGGCTCGGCATGTCGCCGGCGCATGCGGTCGATGCGCTCGACGCGCTGCGTCACGTCGATCTGAACCGCCGCGACGATGTTCGCGCGACGCTCGCCTGTCTGCTCGTGCACGCCAGCGACGAGCGCGATATCTTCGACGCGGCCTTCGATCTCTTCTGGCGCGATCCCGACTGGGAAGGCAAGCTGCGCGCGCTGCTCTTGCCGAAGGTGACGAGCGGCATGCCGCCGCCAAAGCGCAACAACCGTCTCGCCGATGCGCTCGCCGCGCACGCGGCGCAATCGCAAACGCCGGCGCCCGAATCGAAGCCGGAAGAGGCTCACGCGCGCATCACGTTCAGCGCGCAGGAACGCCTGAGCCATCGCGACTTCGACACGCTCAGCGCCGACGAATGGCGCACGCTGCGGCATCAGATTCGCGCGCATCGGCTGCCGCTCGCCACCGAGCCGACGCGCAGACTGAAGGCCGCATCGCGCGGCACGCACGCCGATCTCAAAGCGAGCGCGCGCCACGCGGTGCGCTCGGGCGGCGACTGGACCGTGTGGAAGTATCGCGCGGCGGTCGAGCGCAGACCGCCGCTCGTGCTGCTGCTCGACATTTCGGGATCGATGAGCGCGTACTCGCGCGCCGTGCTCTATTTCTGCCACGCGCTGTTGCAGTCGCGCGAACGCCTGCAGGTATTCCTGTTCGGCACGCGCCTGACCAACGCGACGCGCGCGCTGCGCGAACGCGATCCCGATGTCGCGATCGCCACGCTCGGGCAAAACGTCGCCGACTGGTCGGGCGGCACGCGCATTGGAGCTGCGCTCGCGGAGTTCAATCGACGCTGGGCGCGCCGCGTGCTCGCCGGCCGGGCGACGGTGCTGCTCGTCACCGATGGCCTGGATCACGAAGCCATCGACGTGCTCGATGCCGAAATGCAGCGGCTCAGGCGCTTCGCGCATCGGCTCGTGTGGCTCAATCCGCTGCTGCGCTTCGCCGATTTCACGCCGCGCGCGCGAGGCGTGCGCGCGATCCTGCCGCACGTCGATGCGATGCTCGCGGCGCATAACCTCGACAGCCTGTCCGCCGTCGGGCCCGAACTGGCCGCGCTGTCACGGCACACTGGAGACACGAGATGGAACTGACCGAAACTCACACCTTGCCGGTGCCGCAGGCGCGCGCGTGGGAAGCGCTCAACGACACGTCGATCCTGAAGGCCTGCATTCCCGGCTGCGACAGCATCGACGCGGACGGCGAGAACGCGTACAACGTCGCGATGACGGCGGCGGTCGGCCCAGTCAAGGCGCGCTTCAAGGGAAGAATGGAGCTCACGAACATCGACGCTCCGCATACCTATACGATCGTGTTCGAAGGGCAGGGCGGCGCGGCGGGCTTCAGCAAGGGCAGCGCGACCGTGAACCTCGAACCGGGCGACGAAGCCGACACCACGACGCTCAGCTACACCGCGAACGCGCAAGTGGGCGGCAAGCTCGCGCAGATCGGCTCGCGGCTCGTCGACGGCGCAGCGCGTAAGATTGCAGGAGAATTTTTCAAGCGGTTCAGCGCGCAGTTGCATGGCGGTGAGGCCGCGCCGGAATCGCAGGACTCGTCCGCAGAAGGGGAAAACGGCGGCGAGAAAGAAGAGAAAGGAAAGAAATCATGGACAGCGTGGATCTCGAAGTCCTGAAGAACAGCGCGCGATGGCTCGACGAAGGGCATCGCGTATTGCTCGTCACGGTGGTGAAGACGTGGGGCTCGTCGCCGAGGCCGGAGGGCGCAATGCTCGCCGTGCGTGACGACGGGCATGTGGTCGGCTCGGTGTCGGGCGGCTGCATCGAGGACGATCTTATCGATCGCGTGCGGCAGCGGGGCATCGAGCAGACACAGCCCGAAGCGGTGAAATACGGCATCAGCGCGGAAGAGGCGCATCGCTTCGGCTTGCCGTGCGGCGGCACGATTCAGCTCGTGCTGGAACCGTTGACGCTTTCCAGCGGCATCGCCGATCTGTGCGCGGCGGTCGAAAGCGGCAAGCTCGTCGCGCGCACGCTCGACATGGCGACGGGCGTCGCGCGCCTCGAACCCGCGCGCGCGACCGATGGCGTGCTCTTCGACGACGATCGGCTTCTGACGATCCACGGCCCGCGCTATCGCATGCTGGTGATCGGCGCGGGGCAGTTGTCGCGCTATCTGTGCAGTATCGCGGTCGGGCTCGACTACCAGGTGACCGTCTGCGATCCGCGCGAAGAGTACACGGAAGAGTGGAACGTGCCGGGCACGACGATCGTGCGCACCATGCCCGACGACACCGTCATGGACATGAAGCTCGACGAGCGCTGTGCCGTGATCGCGCTCACGCACGACCCGAAGCTCGACGATCTCGCATTGATGGAAGCGCTGAAGACGCCTGCGTTCTATGTCGGCGCGCTCGGTTCGCGGCGCAATAACGCGGCGCGCCGCGAACGTCTGAAGGAATTCGATCTCAACGAGGCCGAGCTTGCGCGTCTGCATGGGCCGGTGGGGATTTATATCGGCAGCAGGACGCCGCCGGAAATCGCCGTGTCGATTCTGGCGGAAGTGACGGCGGCGAAGAACGGCGTGTCGCTGCCCGAACTGTTGCAGGTGGAAGGCGCGAAGGCGGCGCGCGAAATCGCAGGCAAGGGCCAGGTATGCGGCGTTTGAGCTGCGTTTGAGCGGCGTCGAAAAATTACAAAAGCCTGACTGAACGGCGTCTGTACGCGACGGGCGACTATATAATAATCGTTCTCATTTGCGCGGCCGAGGTGGCTGACGCGAAGCCCGTTACTTCTGCTCAACTCGACATCGAATGTCCGGCAAGTTTCTGACCGGCGATGGCCGGCGCGCCGCAGCACGCGCCGATGACTCGTCCGCCGCGCCACGCGCCACGCGCGATCGCAACGAACAGCGACACATGAGCCAGCGCGCGCTGCGCGCGTGGGCGATCGTGCATCGCTGGACGAGTCTCGTCTGCACGGTTTTCATGCTGCTGCTTTGTCTGACGGGCTTGCCGCTCGTGTTCGGCCACGAGCTCGACATCCTGACAGGCGATGCGATCGAAGCGCCCGCGCTGCCCGCATCGCAGGCCGATGCGCGCGCGAGCTACGAGGACGTGCTGCGCGCCGCGTTGAAGGCGCATCCTGGCCACGTGCCGCAGTACATGATCTGGGAGCCGGACGAGCCGCTTCTGCCGATCGTCGTGACCGCGGCACGCACCGATACGCCGCCCGACGACACGCTCAGCACGACTGTCGACGCCCGCACCGCGCAGCCGCTCGGCATGCCGCCGGGCAAGGGCTCGCTCAAGTTCGTGCTGCTGAAACTGCACGTCGACATGTTCGCCGGACTCTTCGGCAAGCTCTTTCCCGGCGCGATGGGAGTCGTGTTTCTCGTGGCGATCGTGTCGGGCATCGTCGTGTATCTGCCGTTCTGGCGCAAAGTCGGGCTCGGGCGTGTGCGGCTGAAAAAGAAGCGGCGCATCGTGTGGCTGGACTGGCATAACGCGATCGGCATGCTGACGCTCGCGTGGGCGCTGCTCGTCGGCGCGACGGGTTCGATCAACACGCTTGCGGATCTCATGCTCGAGGCCTGGCGCAACGATCAGCTCGCGCAGATGGTCGCGCCTTATCGCGGCCAGCCACCGGTGACGGTCCGCGCTTCCATCGACGACGCCGTGAAGACCGCGCGAGACGTCGCGCCCGGCATGATTCCGTCGTTCGTCGCGTTTCCGGGGACGCGCTTCGCGAGCCCGCATCACTATGCCGTCTGGATGCGCGGCGACGGCATTCTCACGACGCGCATCATGCGTCCCGTCCTCGTCGATGCATCGACGGGTGCACTGACGGACTCACGCGAGTTGCCGTGGTACCTGAAAGTGCTGCTCGGCTCGCAGCCGCTGCATTTCGGGGATTTCGGCGGGATGCCGCTCAAGATCTTCTGGGCGGCGTTCGATATGCTGACGATCGTCGTGCTGGGAAGCGGGCTTTATCTGTGGCTCACGCGGCATAACCCGCGGAAGGGGCGGCGCGCCGCGTGAACGGGGAGATCAGATCAACCCGCAAACGATCGCCGCGATCAACGACGCCGCCACGATCACCACGCCGGCCGTGCGGCGCTTGTTCATTTCGGTCCACAGCAGCACGCCCGTCAGCGACAGCAGGATGATGCTGCCCGCGAAGGTATCGATGAGCAGCACCCATCCCGCGCTCAGGCCCACGCCCTTGTGCAGGTTGGTCATCATCGCAAGGAAGGTGTTTTCGGTGCGTTTCACCGAGACGAAGTTGTTGCCTTCCCAGTACTCGGCCTGCACGCTGCCGCCCGGCGATGCCACCATCACCGACCATTGCTCCGGCTGCATCGTGCTCTTGTCGCCCCAGCCGACCGGATGCGCCGGCTCGCGTCGCGTCCGGCCGAGATTGCCGTCGAGCTTGAGTTCTTTCTTCAGCCAGTTGCCCATGTCGCGCGGCGTCTTGAAGCCTTCGGCGGGCAGCGGCATCTGCAATTGCGCAACCTGCGGCTCACCGGTGGAAATGCGCAGCGGCGGCGCGCGGTGATTCAGCAGAAAGCCAGTCGTGCCGAACAGCAGGCCGAGCAGCGCGCCCCACAAGCCGATCCAGCCATGCACCTTGCGCAGCCACTTCAGAAAGGTCGAACGGCGCGAGCGGTTCTTGCGGACATATTGTTCGGCATCCTCGACCAGACGGTGCGGGCGGTAGCTTGTCGAGCCGCTCGCGACGGGCGGCGGCTGCGGATTGAGGGTGTCAGGCGCGTTCACGCGTCTCTCCGAATTCGGGCGTTGGCAGGCAAAGCCGCGCCGCGATCGGCACAACGCGGATCAGACGCGGCGATCGACGATAGGCGGGCAAATGAGAATCGTTATCATTGCATGGCCCGACAGGCTTTTCAATGCTTTGCGATTGCCTGACAGTCTGTGAAGTGTCACGAAAAATTTCAGACGGCCCAGAGCGGACCTTCCTGCATCGCGCCGACTTGCTCGCGCAGTTCGAGGATCCGGTCTTCCCAGTAACGCTGCGAGTTGAACCACGGAAAAGCCGCGGGAAAGGCGGGATCGTTCCAGCGGCGCGCGAGCCACGCCGAGTAGTGAATCAGACGCAGCGTGCGCAACGCTTCGGTCAGATGCAGCTCGCGCGGATCGAATTCGCAGAAATCTTCGTAACCGGCGAGCAGATCCGCCAGCGCGCGCGATGCGTCCGCGCGTCCGGCCGGCAGCAGCAGCCATAGATCCTGTATCGCCGGACCCATGCGGCTGTCGTCGAAATCGACGAAATGCGGGCCCGCGTCCGTCCACAACACGTTGCTCGGATGACAGTCGCCGTGCAGACGCAGATGCCGCACGTCGCCGGCGCGATCGAAGCATTGCGCGACGCCATCGAGCGCCATCGACACGACGGCTTCCCACGCTTCACGCACATCGCGCGGAACGAAGCCGTGCGTCAGCAAAAACTCGCGCGGCTCATGGCCGAACGTGGCGATGTCGAGCGTCGGCCGTTCGCGATACGGCTCGATCGCGCCCACCGCGTGAATGCGCCCGATGAAGCGCCCGAGCCATTCGAGCGTGTCGCTGCGGTCGAGATCGGGCGCGCGGCCGCCGCGCCGCTCGAAGACGGAAAAGCGGAAGCCGTCGAACTCGTGCAGCGTGACGCCTTCGAAGGCTCGCGCCGGAACCGCCGGAATCTCGCGTGCGGTAAGGCTTGCAACGAACGCGTGTTCTTCGAGAATCGCCTCGTTCGACCAGCGTTTCGGACGATAAAACTTCGCGACGACCGGCGCGCCATCTTCGACGCCCACCTGATAGACACGGTTCTCGTAGCTGTTGAGCGGCAGCAGGCGGCCATCGGTGCGTGCGCCGGCGGGCATCAATACGCGGTCGACTGCGTCGAGCACGCGCTCGGGCGTGAGGCCGGAGAAGGGCGGCGCGTCGCCGTCGTCGGGCGGGGGCGCGCCGTGGGAATCGGGATGGATCGAGTTCATCCCGGCATTGTGCCGCGCTCGGGCGCAAACGGCATCAGTGTATAGAGCGGTTTCTCAATGAACGACCGTATTCGACGGACGCACGACATCGCCCGTATCGATCAGGTCTTCGAGAAAAAACGGCTCCGTATTGAGCAGTTGGGTGACGCCGGGCTCGCCCGCATACCACGCGACCATCGCCATGTCGCCGAGAATGCGCATGACGATGCCGCGCGCGCCCTGAGGCACGGCAATATGCACGGAGCGGACAATCGAACCGATTTGCATGATGAATCCCCGTTTCAGCGCCGGCTGAGAGTAAAGCGCCGGTCAAGTATTTTCACCAAGCACAGGCTTTTCACGGCTCGTGCACCAGACTGTTCGCCGCTTCGTTGTTGCGGCAAGCGCGATACGCGCCGTATTCATGAACGATTGTGCTACCACTTTAACGCAACGCGGCGCGTCGGCGCGATGCCAATCGCGGCGTTATGTTGTCGATCGCAGACGGCTGGCCGTAAATATGAGTGATCGACGCCGGGAAGCGGCTGTCGCATCAGGCAAAACCCTTAGGAACGGCGTATCGTTGAGGGCTTTTCAGCGGAGACTTCAGACGTGAACGCATCGCCGGCGCCGCAGCGCCCGAATCCCGGCAACGCAGACTGCGCTGCCGACTCCGCGCCGTATCTCGAACGCGGGTCGCGCGCCTACTGGTGTGCGTCGCTTGCGCTCCTGTTCGCCGGTTACGCGACATTCTCGCTGCTGTATTGCGTCCAGCCGCTCCTGCCCGAGTTCACGAAAGCGTTCGGCGTCAGTCCGGCGGTGAGCGCGCTGTCGGTGTCGGTGAGCACTGCGGCGCTGGCGATCGCCATTTTCATCGCGGGATTCGTGTCCGAGAGCTGGAGCCGTCATCGGCTGATGACGCTGTCGCTGCTCGCATCGTCCGTGCTGACGGTCGTTGCCGCCGTGCTGCCCGACTGGCACGCGCTGCTCATCATCCGCGCGCTCGAAGGCTTCGCGCTTGGCGGTGTGCCCGCCGTCGCGATGGCCTATCTCGCGGAGGAAGTGCATCCCGAAGGCCTCGGCCTCGCGATGGGTCTTTACGTCGGCGGCACGGCGATCGGCGGGATGGCGGGGCGCGTCATCAGCGGCATCCTTGCGGATTTGTTCGGCTGGCGCATCGCGATCGGCGGAATCGGCGTGCTCGGTCTGCTGGCTACGCTCGCCTTTCGCTCGCTGTTGCCGCCGTCGCGACGCTTCGAGCCGCGCCGCGGCGTCGGGTTCGCGCATCATCGGCGGTCGCTTGCGGGGCACCTGCGGCACGGCGGTTTGCCGTTTCTGTTCCTGATCGGCTTCGTGCTGATGGGCAGCTTCGTCACGCTCTACAACTACGTCGGCTACCGGCTGCTCGGCGCGCCGTTCCGGCTCAATCAGACGCAGATCGGGGCGATTTTTACTGTTTATCTGACGGGCGTCGTCGCGTCGCCGTGGTCGGGCAAGATGGCCGATGCGTTCGGGCGCGGCCGTGTGCTGATCGCGAGTCTCGTCTTGATGATGCTTGGCATCGCGCTGACCGTGTCGAATTCCGTGCCGGTGATCATCGCCGGCACTGCATGTCTGACGTTCGGTTTCTTCGCGGGACATTCGGTCGCGAGCGGCTGGGTCGGACGACTCGCCGCGCACGCGAAAGGTCAGGCCGCCGCGCTTTATCTGCTCGCGTATTACCTCGGATCGAGCCTGATCGGATCGTACGGCGGACACTTCTGGACCGCGTTCGGATGGACGGGCGTCGCCGGCTTGATCGGCGGGCTGCTGCTCGTCGGACTGGCGGGCGCGGCTTATCTGAACCGGCGCGAGCGCGCTGGCGTCGCGTGAAATCGAAAGCCGGTTGAAATACGAAGAAACTCAGGGTTTTCCGCGTTCGCTTAAAATGAGCGCCTGTAAGACCTTGTTTCGCAAGGCATTCGGACGCCGCATCAGTCTTCCATCGCACGAAGTCGCGCCGACGCATCTCGCCCAGCCGCCTATACTCGAATCGTCGAGGCGGTCTCTTATCGCGCGACGATCGAAAGCCAGAAGCAGGACGATGGGAGACGCACAATGACGTACTTCACGATCGGCGACTTCATTTTGATTATCCCGATGGCGCTCGCTGGCGCCCTGTTTCTCGGGGCCATTCCCTGCGCGACACATTTCAAGAACAACGCGCTGCGCGTCTTCGGGGCGCTGCTCGGCGTGCTCGCCGCCTTTCTGCTCGTCGAAGGTTTGCCTGCGCTGATATGACAAGCGCGCCGTTCAGGCACGCTCGATCACGCAGCTTCTGTTACAGATGCTCGCCGAGGAAGCTCAGCGTGCGCCCGTGTGCGAGCGCCGATGCCTTCGCGTTGTACGACGCGCGATCGCCGCAGTTGAAGCCGTGATCGGCCTGCGAATACACATAGAGTTCTGAATCCTTGCGGCCCGCGAACTTCTGGCGCACGGCGTCCACCGCGTCTGCGGGAATGTGCGCGTCGAGTTCGCCGTAATGGAACTGCATCGGCACCTTGACCTGATCGGCCTGGTCGAGCGCATTCTGAATGCCGCCGCCCTAATAAGCCACGGCGAGATCCACCGATCCCTGCGCCGCCGCGAGATAGGCGAGCCGGCCGCCGAAGCAATAGCCGATCGCCGCGACCTTGCCCGTCACTTCGGGCAGTGCGCGCAGCGCTTTCGCCGCCGCGCCGACATCCGCGACCGCGGCATTCGCATCGGTCTTTTGCAGCAGTTCCATCGCCTTTTGGCGATCGGCGCCTTCGTAGCCGAGCTCGACTCGCGGCTGCGTGCGCCAGAAGACATCCGGCGCGAGCGCAACATAGCCGTCGGCGGCGTATTGATCGGCGACGCTGCGGATGTGGCCGTTCACGCCGAAGATCTCCTGCAGGATGATGACGGCGGGCCCGGCGCCCGTCTTAGGCAGCGCGAGATAACCCTGGAAGCTGTCGCCATCGGCGGGAATGTCGATCCAGCGGGAAGTTACGGATACGGTCACGTCGAACTCCTTGTACATGAAAGATTGGGCCGGTGGAGTGTGCCAGCTTTCCCTTTCACTCGCCCCTTAAGGTCCACGCGGCGTCAGGCACGCGCTTTGACGGGCGGCGCGATTATTAGAGCAGCAGATCTAAACACGCG
Source organism: Caballeronia catudaia (assembly GCF_001544755.2). GTDB lineage: Bacteria > Pseudomonadota > Gammaproteobacteria > Burkholderiales > Burkholderiaceae > Caballeronia > Caballeronia catudaia. The sequence continues at coordinate 150,712 of NZ_FCOF02000001.1, forward strand.
CTAAAAGAGCGTTAAAAAAGCAGCTTAATGATGCGGGCGGGCAGAGATTATCGGCGCGCGTTCATCGAACTTGAATGAGGCCAAACCTTCGCGTGCCGATATCGTGGAAACCCGCATGTACAGGGCCTCTTCGCACGAACGCCACCACAAACGGCGGCGCATCACAACTGGCGGTTAATCGGTAGTGACACCAGTATCTTAAAAAACTTCCCTAAATTAATTTGACAACCCTACACTTGCGCGCAGTGCGGACGGCGGCCGTCACAAACGACCAGCCGGAAGGACTTGCCAAGTGCATGACGATGCATCCGGCGTGGTCGTCCACGGGACTGAGCGATCGTGATGAAAGACGGGGCACAGGGCGATTACGTTGTTTTTGGGACCGAAACTGGAGACTTACATGAACACCAAGCTTCACAAACTGTTGCCGATCAGCGCCGCAGCCGTGCTGTTCGCTACGTTGGCAACGTCCGCAGCAGCCGACCAAACGGTCAAGATCGGTCACGTCGCTCCGCTGACCGGCGGCATTGCTCACTTGGGCAAGGACAACGAAAACGGCGCGCGGCTCGCAGTCGAAGAGATCAACGCGAAGGGCCTCACGATCGGCGGCGAGAAGATCACGCTGGCGCTGGACCCGCAAGACGATGCCGCCGACCCGCGTACCGCTACGCAAGTCGCGCAGAAGCTCGTCGACGACAAGGTCGTTGCGGTCGTCGGCCACCTGAACTCGGGCACGTCGATCCCGGCATCGAAGATCTACAGCGATGCGGGCATCGTGCAGATTTCTCCGTCGGCAACGAACCCGGCGTACACGCAGCAAGGCTTCAAGACGACGTACCGCGTCGTCGCGACCGATGCGCAGCAAGGCCCGGCGCTCGCCAACTACGCGGCGAAGAATCTGAAGGTGAAGACGGTTGCCGTCGTCGATGACTCGACCGCTTACGGCCAGGGTCTCGCAAACGAGTTCGAGAAGACCGCAAAGTCGCTCGGCCTGAAGGTGATCTCGCACGACGCGACGAACGACAAGGCTGTCGACTTCCGCGCGATTCTGACGAAGATCAAGGGCGAAAACCCCGACGCCGTGATGTACGGCGGCATGGACGCGACCGGCGGCCCGTTCGCCAAGCAAGCCAAGCAGCTCGGCCTGCGCGCGAAGGTGCTGGCGGGCGACGGCGTCTGTACGGAAAAGCTGGCTGACCTGGCCGGCGATGCAACCGACAACATCGTGTGCTCGGAAGCGGGCATGGCGCTGGAGAAGATGGAAGGCGGCCAGGCTTTCGCGGCCAAGTTCCAGAAGCGTTTCGGCCAGCCGATCCAGATCTACGCGCCGTTCACGTATGACGCGGTGTACATCATCGTCGACGCGATGAAGCGTGCGAACTCGGTCGATCAGGCCAAGATCCTCGCCGCAATGCCGAACACGGACTACAAGGGCGTGATCGGCCAGACGAGCTTCGATTCGAAGGGCGACCTGAAGCACGGCGTGATCTCGCTGTACGACTATAAGAAGGGCAAGAAGACGCTGCTCGACGTCGTGAAGATGTAATTTCCCCGTGGTTCGAAAAAGCGCGCGGCGCCGAAAGGCCCGCGCGCTTTTTTATATCTTCAGCCGCTTGAGAATGCGCGGCCCGATGACGGTGATGATCGCGCAGCACGCCGCGACGACGCACAGGCCGATCGGCAGATTGCTGATCTGCGCGACGCCGCCGATCAGCACGGGCCCGAACAGCAGACCGAAGTAGGCGAGGCCCGCGACCTGCGCGAGCCCTTCGGCCGCGGTCACGCCTTCGACGCGCGCCGCCGCCGCGAACAGCACCGGCATCATGTTCGCGAGACCTAAGCCCATCAGCGTGAAGCCCGTCATCGTGACGATGACGTTAGGCAGCACGAGCGCTATCACCATGCCGATGAACGCGAGTCCCGCGCTGCCGAAAATCAGTTGCGGCGCGCCGAAGCGCGCGCGAACCGCGTCGCCGCCGAAGCGCCCGGCCGCCATGCCGCCCGAAAATGCGGCGTAGGCCGCGCTCGACACCGACGGCGTGGCTTCGACCACATCGCGCATATAGACGGTGGCCCAGTCGTACATCGCGCCTTCCGCGATCAACGCGACGAGCGCCAGTCCGCCGAGCGCCCATAACGCGCCCGAGCGCCAGCGGTTCGACGACGACGCCTTCGCGTGCTCGTCGTGATGCGGCACGTGCGGCAGCACCGCGGGCATCGACACGAGCAGGACCAGCAGGCTCACGCCCGACGCGAGCGCGAGATGCGCGGCGGGCGCGAGCCCGTGCGCGAGCAGCGCGCCGCCCGCGGCCGCGCCCGCCATGCCGCCGATGCTGAACATGCCGTGCAGCGACGACATGATCGGGCGGGCCAGCGCCTGTTCGACGGCGCTCGCTTCGGCGTTCATCGCGACGTCGAGCGTCGCCATGCCGAAGCCGAATATCGCGAGCACGACGAGCAGCATCCAGTAATGAGGCGTCACGAGGATCAGCGCGCCGCACAGCATCATGGTGATGCCACCCGCCATGCATGCGGTGCGCGTGCCGGCGCGCGCGATCCACGAACCGGTGGTCAGCATCGCGAAGATCGAGCCGCCCGCGACCGCGAGCAGCGCGAAGGACAGCATGCCCGGGCTCAACGCGAACTTGTCGCGCACGGTCGGCACGTGCACGCCCCACGACGCGTACATCATGCCCGCGATGAAGAACACGGCCATCGTCGCATGGCGGGCGCGGGCGCGCGTGGCATGGGGAAGGCTGCGATGCAACGCGAGCGTCGGATTGGATTCGCAGGCAGCGGAGGCGGTAGTCGAGTCGGACACGGGGGAAACCGTCGTTGGAAAGATTGCGTGAAAAACAAGGGCAGCCGTCGATGATGCCATCGGACGCGAAGGCTTTCGATTCTATCGAACGGCCAGGAGACACGCTCGCGCGCGCTGCATTAACATCGTCCGACCATTGATGACCGCGCGAGGGCTGGATGAAGATTCCGTCGCAAGCGCGGCTTCATTTGCTGCATCGCGTGGCCGAGGGGACGCTCGCCACGCATTCACGCGAGCCGCAGGGCTTTCCGTATCCGACGGCGCTGCCGTTCGCGCCGACGGCACGCCACATGCCGATGCTGCTCATCAGCCGTCTCGCCGAGCACACGCGTAACCTTCACGCCGACGCGCGGGCCGGCTTTCTCGTCGCGGATGCGGCGGATGGCGGAGTGCTGGAAGGGCAGCGTCTGACGCTGCTCGGCAGCTTTGCGCCCGTCGCGCCGGAAGATAGCGGCGAACTCGCGCGCCGCTATCTGCGTTATCACCCGGACGCGGAGCGCTATCTGCAACTCGGCGATTTCTCGTTCTGGGTGATGTCGGTGGAGCGCATGCGCTATATCGGCGGATTCGGCGCAATGGGCTGGCTCGCCGGTGATGAAGTCGATTCGCTGGAGCCGCTTTCGACGGCGGAGGAAACATCGCTTTGCGCAGAATTCGACGCTAATCCAAGGCGGCCAGCGCATCTTCGATTATTGGGGGTAGACCGATATGGCTTCGATTTGCTGCTTGCAGAGGCGCGCAATCGTTTTACATTCGATTACCCCAAACTGACGAGCGAGGAATTGCACGCTGCGCTTATGGACCTTATCGAGCGTCAAAGCGGCAGTGCAGGCGCAATGGATTAAGGCGTCGCGCGCGATTCAGCCTGAAGTTGTCATCCCGTGAAACGTTTCCGGCATATCTTATTCATTGGTTTTCATCCGATGCTAACCGCTGCCGCCACGAAGCAAGCATTGCCACTTTTTACATCCGATCAACGGTACTAACCAACTTCGCATTTTTCGGCAATTGTTACGAAGAATGGCACTAAACTTTATTCCGATAGCGATTCGCACATGCAGCGATAATACGAACTGTGTTAATCTGCGTGCCAGTCCGAGGCTATACTGATAATTGAAAGCGAGCGCACCGATTCGCAAGTCAGCACACCACTAAGGGAATTGCCATGCCTTCATACAAGGAACTCCTCGCACAGCGCGAGTCTCTCGAACGTCAGATTGAAGAAGCGAAGTCGCGCGAATACGCCGAAGTGCTTAATGAGATCAAGCAGAAAATGGCGGATTATGGCATCACGCTTCAGGAATTGGCTGGCGGCCGGGGCGTAAAAGGCGTGAAGGTAGCACGCAGCAGCCGTGCAGGCGTAGCGCCCAAATACCGTGACCCGGAAAGCGGCAGCACCTGGTCCGGCCGCGGCAAGCCGCCGAAGTGGATCGCAGGGCAAGACCGCGACAACTTCCTCATCGGCAAGTAAGTTCTGGATTGCATCGTGTAATAAAAGGCCGCGTTTCGTAATGCGGCCTTTTTCCTTTTGGCAGAGGGTTTTCCCGTCCGCCGCCCGCTTTTCAGCGCGGCGGCGCGACAACGGCGCTGAGCCTCATAACCGCTGCGACATACCGACTGGTAAAATCCAGAATCGTACGATTCGGGACAAAATTACATGCCGCTTTCGACCACGCGCGCATCGGAAAAACAGGATGTGGCGCGTCGAACCACCTGGACGAGCATTGCGCTCAATAGCGCGCTTGCCACGGCGCAACTCGTCGTAGGCTTCGTGGCGCATTCCCAGGCTTTGCTTGCGGACGGAATTCATTCGCTGGCGGACATCGTCTCCGATTTTATCGTTCTCATTGCCAACCGTCAGGCATCTGCCAAGCCCGACCTCGACCATAACTACGGACATAACCGATATGAAACGGTGGCGTCCTTATTCCTCGGCGGATTGCTGATTGCGGTCGGGGTCGGAATGTTATGGCGCGGCGGTACGCGCATCGTCAACCTTCAGGATATTCCGCCGGTAAAGGCGGGCGCGCTCGCGGTTGCGATAATCGTGCTCATCTCGAAGGAAGCGCTCTTTCGCTTTATGCTCCGCGCGGCCGAACGCATTCGCTCCGCACTGCTTATCGCAAATGCATGGCATGCACGTTCGGACGCCGCTTCCTCCCTCGTCGTCGCGTTGGGGATTATCGGCAGCCTCGCAGGATTTCGAATTCTGGATCCGATTGCGGCGATGGTTGTCGGGTTTTTGATCGGGAAAATGGGATGGACGTTCGCATGGGACGCGTTACAAGATCTTTCCGACCGCGCGCTCGATCAGACGACGGCAGACGATTTACGCGCGATCTTGTCTACGACGCCCGGCGTGCATGAAGTTCACGACTTTCGTACCCGAAAAATGGGAGATCTGGCAATCGTCGACGCGCATGTTCTCGTCGACCCTCAGATATCGGTTTCGGAGGGGCATTACATTGCGGAATCGGCGCGTGCGAACCTCCTGGCCGATTCTCGCGTCATCGATGCGCTCATTCATGTCGATCCTGAAAGCGATGCTCTGAATCCGCAGCCAGGCAATTTTCCGCAGCGTTCGACTGTGAGCGACGCCGTCTGCGCCGCATTCGCACAGCACGGGCTGCCGGTCGCGGCGCTGAATCTGCATTACCTCGGCAGTGGCTTCAGCGTCGATGTCATGTTGCCGGCATCGAGTGCGGAGGATACGGCCACCCGCCTGAACGCGATCGACTTCGACGCGCTCAGGCGGCAGATCGGCGCGCGCGAGATTCACGTCGCGCAGGCACTCGGTCTCGAGCCGTCCACGACGCCGAAACGGGCCATCGATCTGCCGCGCTGAAGGTTTTCGTCAGAGCGGCAACTGCGTGTCGAACTTGATTTCGCGAAGCACGACGCTCGTTCGCACCTGCGCGACGGCGGGAATCTTGAAAATGCGATCGTGGAGGAACGCGTCGTACGCTTTGATATCCGGCGCGACGATCTTGAGGATGTAATCGGACTCGCCGGTCGTGCTGTAGCACTCGGTGACTTCCGGGCACGTTGCTATTTCGCGCTCGAATTGCTCGACGCCGCCTTCCGTGTGCCGTGTCAGATGGATATGCGCGAGCGCGCAGACGTGAAGACCGAGCTTTTCGCGGTCGAGTAGCGCGGTATAGCGCTGAATGACGCCCGACTGCTCCATGTCCTTGATGCGCCGCCAGCACGGCGTGCTCGACAGGCCGACCTGGTCGGAGATTTCCTGAACGGAACGCCGTGCGTCCAGTTGCAGAAGACGCAGGATTTTTTGTGAGAATGTATCGAGAGTCAACTGCGCCTCCGTTCGGTCGCGATTTGACTCTAATAGTAGAGGCGTCGGAAAAGAAACGCAATGCAAAACGGCCGCACTGAGGGAGTTTCCCTAACTCGCTGCCTTCAGAGCGCGGTTTTACCTTCGGCGTCGTGGTTAGGTTCGGTCGAGGGCCGCGACAGCGCCGCCTGCGACGCCCGTAGCTCCGCGAGCATGTTGCAAAAGAGCGCGCCTTGCTCAATGGCGTCGTCGAGCGCGACATGCGTGTGCGGCAGTTCGTCGAACCAATGCTTGGGCAAACGCGGCTTGATCGCCTTTCGATAGGGCAGGCCGGTCATCGCGAAGGCGAGCGTCTTGATATCGAGCGCCGACCACGAGAACGGGCAGCGCTCGGCGAAACGCATCATGTACCAGAACATATGGGTGAAGTCGAAACCCGCAGGATAGGCGACGAACACCGGCTTTCCGGGCAAGGACTCGACCCATTCGACATAGGCTGGCAACGCGATCTCCGGTTTCTGCAAATCCTTGCGACATGCGGCCCAAGCGTCGGGCTGAGTTTTCCACCACGCGGCCTGGACCGGATGCGGCGCCGCGCCTTCGAGCGTTTCGAGATTCGCGGAGAACGTGCCGATGAGCTGTTTGTCGGCCGTGTAGGCTGCCGAGGCGAAGCTCAGCATCGAGTGCGGGCCGGGAATCGGGCCGTCGGCTTCGACGTCCGTGCTGACGTAGATTTCGGGAATCGCGGACGCGTTGGCGTTCATGCGGCGACTCCATCGCGTACGAAGGGATTGCTTTGCCGCTCTTCGCCGAATGTCGACGTCGGGCCGTGACCGGGAACGAACGTGACGTCGTCGCCGAGCGGCCAGAGCTTTTCGCGGATCGAGCGGATGAGTTCGGCGTGATTGCCACGGGGAAAATCGGTGCGGCCGATGGAACCGGCGAACAGCACGTCGCCGACGAATGCGAGCCTGTGTTCGCGGCTGAAGAACACGACGTGGCCCGGCGTGTGGCCCGGACAGAAATAGACGTCCATCGACTCATTGCCGAATCGCACGGTATCGCCGTCGACGAGCCATCGCGCCGGCGTGAATGCCTCCGCATTCGAGAATCCGAAGCGCTGAGTCTGAGCGGGCAACTGGTCGATCCAGAACGCGTCCTCGCGATGAGGTCCCTCTATTTGTATGCCGTAATGGTCCGCGAGTGCCGTCGCGCCGCCGCAGTGATCGAGATGGCCATGCGTCAGAAGAATTTTTTCGACCGTTACGCCCTGACGACCGACCTCCGCGATGATCCGGTCGACGTCGCCGCCCGGGTCCACGACGGCGGCGCGCTTGGTGGTCTCGCAGATCAGGATGGAACAGTTCTGCTGAAAGGGCGTCACGGGAACGAGAATGACTTTCATATGACTGTCGGCGGTACAAGTGGGGCTGTAAAAATGTTCATTGTACCGGTGCGTCGAAAGACGCGACGGCCGCGGCAGTCCGACCCGAATACCATAAAAAACCGGCAATTCTTACGCTCATAGCGAAAATCAATGGCGGATTGCACAGTCTGGCGAGTCGAACCACGGTTTTTTTGTATAATGGCATCACTTGTGCATGGAGCTAACCATGCCGTCAATAGGCGACTGAAGAAACGCTAGTGCGTTTTTACAATCGCCGTCAGTACGCTGTTGGAGGCCAAGAGCCTCGCAATTGCAACTCAAGCACCATCAGTAGGTGCACACGTCTTGTCCGGCCAGACGCCGCGCGTCTGTGAGATGGCCTAGCTGCCATCGCGCCGGATGGGGCCTACGCCGCCGTTCCTGCGCTCAAAGAGATTTTCCAGCGCACGAACGTGATGCCACGTTCGATGGCGGCATGTGGGGTCTGGTCAGGCTGCCGGGGACAGGTTGCGCCAGACGTGAACAATAACCGGGCGTTTGCGGCATGAGTACGCCGCATCCGAGCAGAGTTCGCCGTTCGCTTGACCGAGCGGCGAATTGCTTTGCGCGGAACAGCCTCGAGCAGCCTTGCGCGCGCCAATCTGGTGCGGCGCGGCCGCTCATTTATCGTTGAAACACGTCTATGAAAGCTCGATTTATTCGACATGTCGGGAGCCTGCTAGCAGTTGGCGTGCTGGCGGGTTGCGCCGCGCCGGGTTCGGGCGATGTCGCATCCAATCCTCAGACTACCAACTCCCTCAGCACGGGCGGTGCCCGCTCGACGGCCCCGCTCGCCTTCGATTCGCACCTGTCCTCGCTTCCCGCCGACAAGCCGAGCCAGGCGCAGTCGCTCTCGAACGCAGAGCCGATCACCTCCGGTCCGGACGCCGGCAACTTCGAACAGAAGGGCAAGGCGTCGTGGTATGGCCGCATGTTCCACGGCCGCAAGACCGCGAGCGGCGAGAAGTTCAACATGAACGCGATGACCGCGGCACACCGCACGCTGCCGCTGGCGTCGTGGGTGCGCGTGACGAACGAGTCCAACCACAAGACGGTGGTCGTGAAGATCAACGACCGCGGTCCTTATGTGCACGGACGCGTGATCGATTTGTCGTACGCTGCGGCGGCCGTACTCGGTATGCGCGGCGCCGGCACGCAGAAGGTGAAGATCGAAGGTCTCACGCAGCAGGAAGCGCGTGCAGCGCGTGCAGAGCAGGCTCAGTCGCTCGCCGACGACAGCGTGAACTGAGCCCGCGTTACCCGGCAGTTTCCGTGACGGGCCGTCTCGCGACGGCCCGTTTTCTATTCTTCTTCCGAATCGTCGCGTTTCGCGAGCTTCAGCGCGCGTTCATAAAGCGCGTTGCGCGACGCACCCGTCAAAGTGGCGGCGATGCGCGCCGCGCTCTTCACCGACAACTCCTCCAGCAGCGTCGCCAGCAGCGCATCGTGCGCGTCGTCGGCGTCCTGCTTCTCGGGAGCGCCTTCCACCACCAGAACGAACTCTCCGCGCTGACGATTTGCATCGGCTTCGAGCCACGTTGGCCCTTCGGCCAGGGTGCAGCGATGCAGGCTCTCATGTAACTTCGTCAACTCGCGTGCGATCAGCAGTTGCCGTTCGCCGCCGAACGCCTCGCCCAGCGCGCGCGTCGTCTCGACGATACGATGCGGCGCCTCGTAGAACACCAGCGCCATCGGATGATTCACGAGCGTGCGCAACTGCGCGGCGCGCTGCTTCGATTTGGACGGCAGAAAGCCGACGAACGAGAAGCCGCCGACCCACGCGCCCGCGGCGCTCAGCGCGGTGACGAGCGCGCTCGCGCCCGGCAGCGGAACGACGGGCAGGCCCGCGTCGCGCACGGCATCGACGAGACGCGCGCCGGGATCGGAGATGCCGGGCGTGCCCGCATCGGACACGCAAGCGATGCGCTCGCCGTTCTTCAAATGCCCGATCACGCGTTCGGCCGCGCTGCGTTCGTTGTGCTCGTGCACGGCGATCCACGGCTTCGAGATGCCATAGCGAGCGAGCAGCTGCGCCGTGTTGCGCGTGTCCTCGGCGGCGATGCGATCGACGAGCCCGAGCACATGCAGCGCGCGCACGGTGATGTCGGCCGCGTTGCCGATCGGCGTCGCGACGACATAGAGCGCGCCCGTCGGATAGTGCTGCCCGGCGGCGAGGTCGGAGATCTGAAGCATGAGCGCGGGCGTGGAAGGAAAGATCGTCATTTTGCCACGCGCTTGCGGCGCGCGATCGCGGCCGCTCGTCGACAACTTTTATGGAGGAGCCTTGTCCAAAACGCTCGGCGATGTTTTCGAGACGCATGCGCTCGAGTTTCTGCAGCGGCAGCGCATGCGCTTCGTCGCGCGCAACGTGACGTGTCGCGGCGGCGAGATCGATCTCGTCATGCTCGATGAACGCGGTGCGCTCGTGTTCGTCGAAGTGCGAGCAAGAAAGCGCGGGCGCTTTGCGAATGCCGCTGCGAGCGTGGATGCGAGAAAGCGCGCGCGCCTCGTGCATGCCGCGCAGCATTTTCTCGCGACATGGCGCGGTGCGTTGCCCGCTTGCCGTTTCGATGTCGTCGCGTTCGATGCGGGCCGTATCGAGTGGATGCGCGATGCGTTTCGCGCCGACGAAGCATGAGCGCGGTTCGGCGCATGATGCATGCGGTAAACTGCGCAACAACCGGCGCCTTGAGCGTTCAAGCCACATGCCGCAGCGTATGCCGCGGCCGATGATCGAGAGTCGATGTCAGTCGAACGTATTCAACAGCAATTCCGCGACAGCGCGGCGCTCAAACTCGAAGCACTCGACACGCTGGCGGTTCCGATCGCGGCGGCCGTCGATACGCTCTTCGGCGCGCTCGCGAACGGCAACAAGATTCTCGTTTGCGGCAACGGCGGCTCGGCGGCCGATGCGCAACGCTTTGCCGCGCAGCTGATCGGCCGCTTCGAGCGCGAGCGTCCGGGCTTGCCGGCGATCGCACTGACGGCCGATACGTCGATACTCACGGCCATCGGCAACGACTATGCGTTCGAGCAGATCTTCTCGAATCAGGTCCGCGCGCTCGGGCAGGCGGGCGACGTGCTGCTTGCGGTCAGCACGTCGGGAAACTCGGTCAACGTGCTCGCCGCGATTCAGGAAGCGCACGAACGCGAGATGATCGTGATCGCGCTGTCGGGCAAAGGCGGCGGCGCGATGTCCGACGTGCTTGCCGAAACCGACATCCATATCTGCGTGCCGTCCGATCGCACGGCGCGCATCCAGGAAGTCCATCTGCTGATCATTCACTGTCTTTGCGACGGCATCGATGCGATGCTGCTCGGCGACGACTGAAACTGAAAAGGGGGAACGGAGTTGATGAACAACACACGCGTCAAGGCGACGCTGGCCCAAGCCACGCTCGTGGTGAGCATGTTGTCGGGAGTCGCATTGACGTTGCAGGGCTGCGCGCTCGCGGTCGTCGGCGCGGCGGCAGGCGGCACGTTGATCGCCACGGATCGCCGCACGCTCGGCGCGCAGACCGAAGACCGCGAGATCCAGATCAAGGCGAGCTCGCGGATCAACGAGAATCTGCCCGATACGGCGCATGTCAACGTGACCGTGTTCAACCGGCGCGTGCTGCTGACGGGCGAAGTGCCCGACGAAGCGTCGAAGCAGAAGGCCGAAGCGGTCGTGCGCGACATCAGCAACGTGGGCAGCATCGTCAACGAGCTGGCGATTCAGGGCGCGAGCTCGATTTCATCGCGCGCGAACGACTCGTATCTCGAAGGCCGCGTGAAGACCGCGATGGTGGGCGAGAAGGACTTGCGCGCGAACTACTACAAGGTGGTGTGCGAGCGCGGCGTCGTCTATCTGATGGGACTCGTCACGCAGGACGAAGGCGCGCATGGCGCCGATGTCGCCGCGCGCGTGTCGGGCGTCGAACAGGTCGTGAAGGTCTTCCAGTACATCAAGCCGGAAGAAGCGCAGGCGCTGGAGGCGGCTGCCGCATCCGACGCGAGCGCGGTGTCGGCGGCGAGGGCGCCGGCGCCCGAAGCGACGGTCGGCACAGTGCCTGATTCGGGCGTGAGCTCGCGTCCGCTGGATACGCAGTCGCCCGCACCGGTGAAGAACTCGGACGTGCATCCGGGCAATCCGGCTCCGGCGGCGAAATGAACGTGCTGCGTTTGATGTTTGGCACGGCGATTGTCGCCGCGTCGTTCGGTGCATGCGCGGCAGAGCAGCCGGTGGCATCCGCAAACGCGATGGCGATCGCGCGCAGCAACGCGTGCATGGGCTGTCATGCGATCGATCGCAAGCTCGTGGGGCCGTCGTTTCAGCAGGTCGCCGAGAAGTACAAGGGACAGCCGCAGGCGAGCGCGCAGCTCGAAAAAAAAGTGAAGAACGGCGGCGCGGGCGTATGGGGTCCGATTCCGATGCCCTCGCATCCCAGAATGAATGATGCGGATATCAAGACCGTCGTCGGATGGGTTCTGGCGGGAGCGCCGCAGAAGTGAGCGGCGCGGCATATCGTCGGCAGGCTTGCCTGATGGTGATTGCGCTGTGATACAATTTCGGTTCGTTGGGGGGGTAGCTCAGCTGGGAGAGCGTCGCGTTCGCAATGCGAAGGTCGGGAGTTCGATCCTCCTCCTCTCCACCACCGAATCCTCTTTAAAACCGGTCACTTAGGCCGGTTTTTTTCTTGGAGCTCCGCTTCCGTCATCGTCCGGTCCGCACCCCGCAGGGTGACATCAGGGTGACAGGTGCCTGCCTGTCACGGCCGAGGATGTCATGAGAGTTGTCATTCGGTCAATCCTCCATCCCACACTAGCGCCTTCCAGCGGGCAACTGTTATGCATTTCACGCGGTAGTTGCAGCCGGGGACCTGCTTGCGACGGCGCACGAGCGCCCGTGAGCTTCGACCGTCCGCTGGACAAACGGGTTCGCGAACGTTCACGACTAGTATGACTCTTCCGGCGGCAGACGCTCGGAATGCAGAAGCGTCTCCAGCGATTATGGGTCGGGCCGAGGTCATAAGCGCAATAGATCTGTTCCGGTTAGCTACTCGCGGCGCAATAGACTTGGAAACCGGAGGCGGACGTCGAGACGGGCGCAGGTATAGCGCATACAATCCGATGCTCCTACTACGTCGCGGAAAAAAGATGGCTGCCAATGGTCCCAAAGTGCATCTCGATCACTTGATCAACCGGGAGAATTTGCGCTACCGGGGCAAACGCTCTGACGTCCTCCAAACGGGCGGTGGCGCGGGTCATCGGCCTGATCCGAACATCCGCTTCGACGACATCCGAAACAGTTGGTTTGATAGGCTGCACAAACCCGATTTCCAGCGAGCTACTTGCGCTTGGGAGCCGGCGGCATGTGTCGTTTTTTTGAACTCGGTGATTCGTGGACGGATCATCCCGTCAATCATCCTGTGGCGAAGCAGCGAGAATGGATTGACGTTTGTGCTTGACGGAGCGCACCGGCTATCCGTGCTTCGGGCGTGGATGATCGACGATTGGGGCGATAAGGCCGGTGATTTCTACAAGCATTACGAGAACCTAGAAGAGGTGCTTGCGGCTGCAAAGGCAACCCGAGCACTTGTCAGGGAGAAAGTCGGCCTTTTCACCGACTTCGAGGCCGCCCACGTCGAGTGGAACCGAATCGCTAAGAGCGGAGGCGCACCTCTTAAGGAAATGTCAGAGCGGGACGCCCAGATGGCGATGTTTTACTCTGACATGGTTGACTCTAGCAGGACGCTACACGCGCAATGGGAATTCGGAGACTACGAGGCGGCAGAGGAATCTTTCTTGGCGATCAACCGACAGGGCGTAAGTCTGGACGACGTCGAGCAGCTGCTCATCGAACATCGAAATGGCAGCCTGAGTCGGGTCATTATGAGCATCGCCAGTGCCGGTGCGTCCGGGGCAGCTGAGCGCTATTGGCCCCTGCCACATGACGCAAGTGGCCTAACGCAAGGCGTCCGCGAGACGCTTGTTGGACTGAGTGACCGATGCAACGCGTTGCACCGTCTGCTGTTCGTACCACCGTTTGATGCGAATATCGTTGACATCAATGTTCCTTTCCTAGTAACGCCCAGAAACTTCCGCCCCCATCAGCACCTCATCGAACTGCTGCCACTCCTGACGCGTGGGCCGATTGGCCGCGAGCGTTTTCCGCAGTTGTTAGGCGAGGATACAGGGGCAAGCGCCGAGCAAATCATTGTCAATGGGGACCAGCTGCTGGCCGCGTTGGAGAAAAAGCTCGGTCACCTGGCCGGGAAGAATTCCAATTCCCTTTCACTGTCGGTGGCGCCGCTGCTCTACTGGTACAACCGCAAAGCCGTTTTCGTTCGTGGTCTGTTTTACGGTTGGTGTCACTGGCTGCTGTCTGGCGATGACGAGCAAGTTCGAGATCGGAAACTCGCCTTGTCAGCCGTTCGTGGCGAACTGGAGGAAGTACTTATCCAGTACAAAGAGGAAATTGCAGAGATCACGCACAGAATCGGCGGCGGGTTCAAGTCCGTGTACACAGTGGCCGACCTGCTCCAAAAGCTGGTAGAGACGTTGCTGCTCGGCAGATCCACCGCTATGGCCGCCCGGGACGATAAAATAAGGCAGATCGTCGGAGTAAAGCCCGCCCCTCGCTCAAGAAAAACTGGCGCTAGCCGCGCGTTTTCCAAAGATAGCCAGAAAGAGATCAACGTCCACGCACTCCTGAATTCGACGATCAAGTGCGAGATCTGCGGCGGCGTCGTGGACCTGAAGCAAGGGCTCCAGTATGACCACAAGCACGAGTACGCAAAGGGTGGGCGCAGTGTTGCGGAAAACGGCCGACCGACGCATCCGTTCTGCAACCTCTTCCGAGACCGCATCACCGATTTGCGGAATGGCTCCGCCAGTATCCGCCTGCCAGATATTGCCAGTTCAATAACGGCCAAGCGGCTCCCCGAGCAACTGCATCTTTTCGACTCGTTTCCCGGAGAATGACGGCATGTGAGCCCCATCGAGGAAGCAAGTGTGGTGGATACCGTAGATCAGGCGACCCGCAGCCGGATAATGGCGCGGGTGCGTAGCAAGAACTCGTCGCCGGAAATGGTTGTACGTCGGCTCGTACACAGCGCCGGATACCGGTTCCGCTTGCACCGAAGAGACCTTCCGGGCACGCCCGACCTAGTGTTTCCCGGTCGGAACAAAGTCATATTTGTCCACGGCTGTTTCTGGCACCGCCATGAGGGGTGTGCGCTTGCTCGGATCCCCAAAACGCGCGTCGATTTTTGGACCGCGAAGCTAGACGCAAACAGGGAAAGAGACGAGAGAAGCATCTCCGCGCTTCGAGCGCTGGGGTGGGAGGTCCTCGTACTATGGGAGTGTGAGCTGGTCGATGGTACAAGTTTGCTTCGACGACTCGTCGCTTTCTTGGGCCCCACCACCGCCAGTGCGGCAGGCCGACGAACGCCTCGTTCCTAGTGTTTATATGGATCGTAGGGTAGCATCGCTGCTTTTGCTCTAACCAAACTCGGCAAACCGCTCGGCGTTTACATGCATTCGGCCAAATTCGAAATCGACATAATCAGCGCACTGTCCTCACAATTAGAAGCTGCTTTTGATAAATTGACTGCAGGGCAGCTTGCGCCCGCCCACACCGCCGCTCTCGAAAGCGACCAAGGCATTTACCAGCTTTATCACTCCGGTCTCTTAGTGTACGTTGGAAAGGCCGATAATTTGCGGACGCGGTTAGGCGAGCATTACTTGAAGATTAGCGGCCGGCAAGGGATCGACGTTAACGACATGGGTTTCAAGTGCCTTTATGTTCACGAGAACTGGGTTACGCTCGCCCCGGAAGCGTCAATGATTCGGCA
Organism: Caballeronia catudaia; assembly: GCF_001544755.2. Classification (GTDB taxonomy): domain Bacteria; phylum Pseudomonadota; class Gammaproteobacteria; order Burkholderiales; family Burkholderiaceae; genus Caballeronia; species Caballeronia catudaia. The sequence continues at coordinate 166,089 of NZ_FCOF02000001.1, forward strand.
CTACAAGGCAAAAGCCTCCGGTGGATGTGAATGGAATGGCAACGGGTTCGGTCCTCATGATCCCGGACGCAATCGGGAACTGACTAATAAGGACCCGGACGGATTCGACACCCGCTATCCGATCAAGGCAGACTGGCCGTGTCATTGGATTGCGCCCGGTGAGTGGAACGTGTTGGATTTGCTGGTGGCGCTCAAGGACCCGAAGAGGCTGCCATATCTTATTCGTTACGAGACTGAACATCTCGGTCGCGACAAGTTCGCACATTTCAGCAAGGGACATCCAGATCACCGGACTGCTAGCGTGACCGTTCCGTCCGTCGATATGCCTGCAGTCGAGCTTCTTAAGTTGATAACGCGAGTTCTACCGGGTTGGCAGTCTACGGCGTTCCCTAGTCACATGATCCTGTACAAAGAGAATCGTGCTTACAAACACGGGACGCTGGTTCACTACCAACCCTAGCGAGTCTTCAATACTCTCAGGTCAATCCAAGAGTTCGGCGTGGTCGCGGTGCGCGTGGCGCGGTACTCCTATCCCGTCACGCACGTGAAGAGGTGGCTGGTTTTCTTGCTTGGACCATGATCAGTGCTGGACTGTTGTCGCCGTTGCCGCTGCTTCTTCAAGAACGTTCGCAACAGACCGAGACACGGCTTCGGCAAGACGAACAGGAACGGCATTCCCTAGTTGTCGCATCGTTTCCGACCACGAACCATGAAATCGGTACGAATCGGGGAATGTTTGAATCCGGGCTGCCTCGCGAACGGTAAAGTAGCGTACGGTTCCGTCAGGATAAGCAAGCATGTTCTCGCCGCCCGGAACTCCATGTACACCGGCCTTCAAGGTTTTTGCTGGTTCATCTAACGGACTCCCAGTGTGCCCCGGGTAGGCTCTAGCACCGCCATTGAAGACATGATTGTGGAACTTGGTGGCTTGTTTGCTTTGCGGATCCGGTAAGTCCGAGATGGAATCGCGCACAGTCTGCCAAGGCATAAGCGGTTCCAACGGAAGTCTGGCGGCAAGCTTCGAGATTCGGGACTGTAGCCTCTGAGGTGGCGCAGGACGGTGCGTCTTCGGTATGCCATGCTTGTCCCAGTAACTGCCAGTGACGTACTTTGCGATCAACAGATCATCTTCCGAATGCGTCGGATCAGGGAATGACCACTCGATACCAAGATCGCTGCGGATACCCACGATGAATACACGCTCACGCTTCTGAGGCACTCCGTAGTCGGCGGCATTCAAAAGTCGAAACAAGATCTTGTACGTTGGCTTACGCTTCGAAGACGAGTGAATTCGCTCAAGGCGCGAAAGATGCTCAGCTTGGCTTTCGTTCTTCTTGATCGGCAAATCGGGGTACGCCAGCTGCAGGGTGACGTACTCGAAGTAACTGGCGAAGCTCTCGCGAAGCAGGCCTTTCACGTTCTCGAAGATGAACGCTTTGGGCTTGACGCGTCTAACAGACTCGATGGCCACTGGGAACATGTCTCGTTCGTCCATGTAACCGCCATGCTTCCCTCCCATTGAGAAAGGCTGGCACGGTGGACCACCCGAAACTACGTCGATCTTGCCTCTGTGAACGTCGTAATTGTAGGTTCGTGCGTCACCTTCGAACAAGTCGAAGCTCTCACCGTGGTCGGAGTAATGCCCCCGGTTCTCTCGGATAGTCTGACATGCGTCGGCATCCCATTCGACAACGGCATCGTGCACGAAGCCCGCTCTGGTGATTCCCATTGCGAGCCCCCCTGCGCCGGCAAAAAGCTCAAGGTTATTCATCTAGTCTGTTTGATTGTTATCCAAGGGCAAGTCGGTTTGCCTATCTCCGCCAAAGCGTCCTTTGCGTCCTGCTCCTCTGGGCTTTTTCGGATCGATGTCCACGTGGCGCAAGACCTCGCGAAAATCGACCTCCCGCTCGGCGAGCAGGGCCATGAGCGTGACGATTACAGCGAGGTGAGCCGGCACGTCCCCTCGCGTAGCGCAGTTAGTCACTGAATTCCGGTTCATCCTTAGCAGCTCTGCGAACTCTCGGACGTTGATCCCGGCTCTGCCAAGTTGCCTTTGGAACTGTTCGTAGGTCATGCAGCATTCTAGGCGGCCGCACGTAGTTTACACATTTTTTTGTTTGCCTTGCACATAAATTTATGTGTCACTCGTCGCTTGATGTGCGAAAGGCGTCCATCCAAGGGTCCGGACTGCTATCCCAAATCTCGGGCGGTTGTCTCTCACTCGCGGGCTCGAACAACCAACAACCGGTCAAGCCTTTAACCCTATCTTTGAAGTCAGTTCCTGCAGCGATAGGGGGGTCTATTTCTGGGCAGCTTCGAAGAAAAAACCAGAGCATCAGCACTTGGAGTCACCGTCGTTCCAAGGCTTGCTTCGCTTGCTTCAATGCTGTCAGGTTGCGATGGAGAGTGAACAGCAAACGTCGTGACGAGGAAGCGTCGAGCCCATCCCTTGTCTGCCGCATAAGCCGGTCCGTCTGAACCTCAATTTCCTGCTGGCACATCTGGATGGCCTTTTCGACTGCACGGAGTTCATATTCGACGCTCATAGGTGCTTCCCGTAAGCCACGGGTCATCGGGCGATGAGCCAAGAGTACACCCCTCCGGTCCCCCTGTAAGGTAGCTCACAAGGTATACAGTGAGAGCCTAGTAAGATTGATGATAGAAACCTAGCTCACAATGTTGACTGTCTTATGAGCTACCTGTACTATTGAGCCACTGAGATTATGAGCTACAGGGAGCCAACATGAGAACCGTCTACTACGGTCGTATCAGCACCACGGAAGGTCAAACCAGCGCCACCCAATACGATGATGCGAAAAGGTGTGGAGTCGATAAACGCAACGTCCATATCGATGAAGGCATCAGCGGATACCACGTAGCTCCTTCTGATCGTCCCGAATGGAAACGGGTCATGGATAAGCTGTCAGAGGGTGGTGTGTTGCATGTTCGTTGGTTGGACCGAATCAGCCGCCGTTACGATGAACTCAGCGCCACCATGCGCCAGCTAATGGAAATGGGCGTGAAGGTCGTTTGTTCGATGAACGGGATGGAGTTTGATGGCACGGCTACTAGCCCCATCGCTAAGGCAACGAGGGATGCTGTGCTGGCCTTCATCGCTGCTCAGGGTGAAGCGGATTACATGAGCCGTAGGGAGCTTCAGAAGCTTGGTATCGAGTCAGCCAAGGCAAGAGGTCAGCAGCTTGGCGCACCACGGAAGGCTGAGGCTGTAGAGGTCCAAGCGTGGCGAGTCGATAACGGAGCCAGCATTGCAGCCACGGCAGCACACTTCGGGCTGTCAGTTGCCACGGTGAAACGGTACTGTGCAGAGGTAGCAGCCCAAGCCTAACGCAGCGCTGTGTCCGCTGATTGATCGAACTTATTAATTCTAAAAGTTTTAATGAAATAAAGCGCCGTGGGGAATCGCCCTTTTCGATAGGCAGACGCAATTCTGTAGGCCTTAAGTCGAACGTGCGGTTAAAGCGATACAGAGTTTTCAGCCCAACCGTTGATTTGCAGGTGGTAACTATATAGCTAGTTGTGTTTGGCCCCCTTTCGTCTGGCGCTGGTTAATGTTCAGAGCAGTTATTCCTCTCGCTTAAAAGCGTGCCCCGCGAACGCCACAAAAAACGTTATTGATCCCAGTCTAGGCACCGAGAGAATATCAAAAGGAGCGTGACGCTTTTTCTAGTTCGTTGCCAAATCCTCTTAAAGGCTGTCGCCCCAGCACTATCCCGATTCAGTTCGCAATATCGGTTGCACAATTTTGCACATATGAGTTTGTACAAAACAAGGTTGTGCAAGAAGGGCTAAACGTGTGCAGCCCTTAGGATTCCTAGGGTTTTTGTGCCTCGCGGAACCGATCTCGTGCAGAATTAACGCCGTTGCAAACCAGACAAGTGGCAGAACATGGAAAGGTCTATACCGAAGCGGGGCGAAAAGAGAAAAGCGTTTGACGAAGCATTGAGAGCGGGACTGGAGCAAATCGATTGGTACTGTAAGCACCACGAGTGGACGATATTCTTGGTTGCCGGGGGACGAGGCGTATGCAAGGTGTGCAACGATGTACGCAACGAAATTACAAATGCGAGGACGACGCAGCGATATCACAACGATCCAGAATACTATGAGTTTCGACGGAAACAAATCAGCGACGCCTTGGCCGCACGTTTGAGTATTCCGGGTCAGCGGGAGGAGATTAATGCGTACTTTCGGAAGCTTCACTCGAAGAAGTCTCAGATCGATCCGCAATACGTTGGACAGAAGCGGGAGTACGGTGCTGCAGTGACTTGGCGGACCAAAGGCAGAAATCTGGCCGAAGGATATTCAGAGCGTACGTTGCCCGCATGGTATTCACGCGAGAAGGAAGCGCTTCAAAAGTTGTATGAACCCCGAGCGTATGATGATCTCTATGAGCGCGATCACCTAATCGCGAGGAACCACAAAAAAGTCACGGGGCTGCACTGCTGGGCAAACGTTGTCGTAGTTTTCAAGAAATGGAACCGATGGAAAGGGAGCAAGTTCGACGTAACCAACGATAACAATCGCTGGCACCGCCCCGCTAATCGACATTCCGGAGGGGCTTTTGATCCTAATCCAACCTTGGACGAGCAAAAGTTAATACGGAAGCTTTGGACCGAGGAAGGGATAGCGATCGAAGACAGCCTCAGAATCCTCAGGGATTCTTTAGATCAACTAGCCCGTACCTACGAGGAACACGTTAGTAAGATCTTCGGTATGAAACTTCCGGTTGATCCTGCTTGGTATGAACGTTGTAACCGACCCGAGGGAATCCCTCTTGAAGCCTTCAAAGGTTTTGATGAAGAGCCGGCCGAGAAGGCTATGCATGCATTTCTGCGCATTTTAAACTAGAAAATACCAATCAGTCTGAGGAAGCTGCGGAGGACGACGAGTAGGAATCGATGACGAGGAAACCTGGGCCTCACATCGACATTCGCTATCATGTATTGCATGACTGCCACGTCTTAGTCCGAGTATTTGCTTACCTGACAGATGTTTTCACCCTTTTCTGAGAACCTCTTGGTGAAACTAGGATCGCATCTGATTCGTCTGACAACTGTTTTCGTTAATCCGAATCCATTAAGGTGTCATCGTATACGCCTGCCTTAAAGACTATCTTTGCTTGGTCAATGAAAGCTTAAACCTACAGCGCATCTCTTACTAGACCTGTGTCCTTCCATCTATCTGACGACCACTTCAGCTTATAGAGAGTCCTTATACATCTACCATCGTTTGTTTATACGGTAATAGTTTTACCCTTATAGCGATCTCTGGTCATGTATATGATTCCGTGGATGCCTAGGTCTCCAAATACGTGGAATCCACGGGAAAAGTGGGGCCAGCGGGTTCAGGCATCCACGAGGCCAACGCAACGGCCTAAGGTCTGTGAATTTCTTTACCGGTCTTACTTCTTCCGTCGGCACAGAAGCTACTTTCCTAGTCTTCGCTACTGAAGTGTCACCAGGTCTTTAATTCTATAGGCAAAATCCCGCTCAGCCTTAGTCGGTAAGGGTCCGCGCTTTTCAAAACTGGTGGAATACACCACATTTTGCCCAATATGGTCGGCTCGTAGAGAGACCGTCACAGTAGAAGTTGCGCTGAAAATGAAGAATGACGATGAAGAACTAACTGCGGTCAGAAGCGCAGTACAGGAATCTCCCTATCTGCCACAGATGTCGTGGCTCATATCAGACCAAGAGGATTTACCGAAGTACGTTGCAATCGACGGAAGCTATCGGGTAGTTCCTAAGGAACGTCTAAGGTCTGCTGGATGGAAAGTCACGAAGAAGACTCTTCCGGTAGTTCAGAAGGTTCCCGATACTTGGCTCGATACGCATACTGGGGAGATAGTCACTAAAACACAGGCACGAAAACACAAAATACGCCTTCCTGAACTGAGGTCGGTCTCCGACAAATTTATTGACACACATATCAGGATCGGCGATTGTCCCCCTAAGGAACGCCCGTTCGTGGCATACCTTCTAGCAATGCGAAACCGTCGCGGTGGATTGACCGCTGGATTAGATGCTGTCATTGATCGTTGGATCGCCTTTGCGTATCCCGGTCTATTATCAAATCACAAGGCACGCAAGAGAAAGGAACTTAAGGGCATCATCGAGAAACGACGGCTGATGGTCAACGATTTGACGATGGCCCGTGACCTGCAAATTCTGAATCCTGCAATCACGAAACAGGACATATTGGAAGAGGCGGCGCGGGTCTTTTCCGTTTTGCCTGTCCGGGGTAAAACTCATAGTGCAATCGGTATCTCTGCAACCATCACGAACGGGGGCGATTGAGCGCAGGAACGGGGCAAGTGGCAACCCTGCACTATCCGCAACGATCATGAGCCAGATGAAGAAACAGCACACTCGGCGGCGGGAGCTGATAAGCCGATATGGACGCGTCACAAATTGGCATGCAAGTCTGCGGGAGCATGCGGACAGACCTCGGGGTCGACCTCCAGCGAGAGAGAGCCGCGCGACCGTTCTGATCGAAGGGGAATTCACAGAGCCGGTTGGCGGGGTCACCCGATTCCTGATTCAAGTCTCGCCAGCTGAGAAGCCGGAACTGGGGAATGCCGAAGTACCCAACGTCGGCGTGTTCATATCGGTCAAACCCGAGTTTCAGGGTGTCGTTGATATGACGGATGGCCGTTTCCACGAGTTGTTGACCCTAGCCGCATCGAACCGCTTGGCTTGGTGCCATTTCGCATTTACGACCCCGTATCGCCGGTCTGCGTTTATCGTCAGTATTGACTTCACCACTCAGCCGCCCGACGACGAGACCCAATGAGGCACAACCCCATCAAATTTCGCCGCTGGGCCGCCAGAGGCGCTGTGACTATGGGCAAACTTCTGATCGTCAGCCGAGCTTCATCGCCAATTCGCCCGCGTCGATTGACACGTACCGCTGCAGCATGTTCGCCGTTGTGTGTCCGGATATGGCTCGAAGTTCCAGAACCGAAAGTCCCTGCTTCGCCAGCCTTGTAAGTGCATCGTGCCTCAGGTCGTGGAACGTGAAGTCGGTGATACCGGCACGGGTAACCGCCCGTTCATAGGCTTGCTTTAAGGCCTCTACGGAAACAGGAAAGACGTTTCCATCAACGCTGCGCGGTAGCGTATTCAGCATCCCGACGCACTGAGGCGACAATGGAATTCGCCTCGGTTGGCCTGTCTTCGTCACATGCAGCATTGCCGTGCGGTGCGACAAGTCCACGTCGTTCCATCGCAATGCGAGGATTTCTCCGCGCCGAGCAGCGGTTTCCAAGGCAAAGACGACGACCGGCTTGATCCATGGGTTCCGGCATTCATTGCAGGAGGAAACAAGGGCGGTCCTTTCTGATGTGGTCAGCACACGGTCACGGGGTTTTCCGGCAGGTGGCTTCCTTATCAGGCTGACGGGGTTCTTGGAAATCGGAACGCCCCACTCGCGGTTTGCCATCGTGAAAACGTGCCCAAGGAGTTGGAGTTCCCGCAATGCCGTTCCAGAGGAGACCTCGCTCACGCGGGAATCCCGCCACGACGCGATCATCTGCGGTGTGATTGTCGCAATTGCGTGCTTTGCTAGCCCGAGCTTCTTGAGCGTCTCAATTCTGTAAGCTTCGGCCCGGCTTCCCCGCTTGCCGCTACTGACTTCCTTCGCGTATCGGTCGAGGAGTTCTCCGAGGGTCGTCCGGCGGTCTCGAACGGTGGTGTCGATCCACTCTCCAGCGTCGATAAGGCGTTCCTGCAGCCGTGCCCATTTCTCCGCATCTTTCTTGAGGGTGAACGTTTTCGATTGGGTCGGGTAGCCACTGCGTTTCACGATCGCCTGCCAGCGGTCGTTGCGTTGTCGAATGGTTGCCATCACTTCTCCAAGGGTGACAGCGGGGTGACAAACCATAGTGACGAATGGGGGGCATCTGATGCTAACCCCTTGATCTAACGGCAGTTGGGGGGGTAGCTCAGCTGGGAGAGCGTCGCGTTCGCAATGCGAAGGTCGGGAGTTCGATCCTCCTCCTCTCCACCACCGAATCCGAAGGGCCTGGCTTAACCGCCGGGCCCTTTTCATTTCCTCACTCACCCGCCGCTCCCCACCATCGCGCTAAACTAACCCTCACATCGAACGCGAGGTCGACGATGCATTTCAACATCCGCGAAATAGATCACGTCGTGATTCGCTGCGCCGATCTCGACAACATGGTGCACTTCTATCGCACCGCACTGGGCTGTCCGGTCGAGAAGGAGCAGCGCGATCTCGGCCTCGTGCAGATGCGCGCCGGCCGCTCGCTGATCGACCTGCTGGCCGTTGGTGCGAAGATCGATCGACCGGAAAGCGGCGCGCCCGGCGCGGGCCGCAACATGGACCATCTGTGCATTCGCGTCGAACCGTTCGATGCCGATGCGTTGCGCGCGCATCTCGAACAGCATGGCGCGGGCATCGGCGAAGAAGCGCGGCGTTACGGCGCCGAAGGCTTCGGCCCGTCGCTTTATCTGTTCGATCCCGAGGGCAACATGATCGAACTCAAAGGACCGCCCGAAGCCTGAAACTCATGCAGCGCCGGTCTTGAGCACGTTCCAGCGAATCGCAACGGGATCGACGCGCTCGCTGCTCAGCGACGCGTCGCCGTCCTGCATCATCAACTGCAGACGCATCGTCCGTTCGGCCAGCTTGCCGAGCGCTTCGGCGACACCCTCTTCCAGCGACCAGACCGTCACGTTCTGCAAGCGCTCGACTTTGCCCCTCACGCCCTGCCACCAGATGTCCGCTGTCCTGCCGGCATAAGCGATGACGATCACGCGGTCCGAGCGGCCGCTCGCTTTCGAGATGCGCCGCTCGTCGGGCTGGCCGACTTCGATCCATGTCTCGATCTGTCCGGTGAGATCCTTTTGCCAGAGGTCGGGCTCGTCGGTATCGGACAGGCCTTTGCAGAACTCCAGGCGCTCGTCCGCGAAGAGACCGAATGCGGCGACGCGCACCATCATCCGTTCGTCGGTCTCCGATGGATGACGCGCGATGGTCAGGGAATGATCGCCATAGTAGTGGCGATCCATATCGGCAACCTGGAGGTCCGCCTTGTAGATCGTGGATTTGAGAGCCATTCAGCATCGGACGCCGGATTTTTCGGCCGGCGGAGAAGGATTGTCGATATGCACGACGACGTCGCGCGAAAGCGACATTGTGCGTCGAATCGATGCTGATTTGGAAGACGGCGAGGCGAACTCGTCCTCGCGGGCGCGCATTTCTGCCGACCACAAATTCTCGGCTAAATCAAATCACCGGCACGATTCAAATCGCGCCGGATCGCTGATTTATCGAATTCGCAGAAAACCGCTTATTGATCGATGAAACGATCGGTGGTCCACATGCCTTGCGTATCGCTATTTGAGGCGTTGACGAATTCGACGTCATGCCCAACCACGCGAATCACGCGAAAATGCGATTCGACCGGAGTCGAGATGCATTCGAAACCCTCGAAAAACTGCTGCATCTTCTGATGCTCGCCCGCTCTCGCGTGCTGGTCGGCCGAATCGAACTTGTCCTTGGACAAGCAGCCATACGAGTTGGGCCGGAAGGTGAACGTCTGCTGCGGCTGAACGACGTTGTCCTGAGCTTGCGCCGCGGACACGACTGCGAACAAACCCATCACCGCGAAAAGAGCACTGGCGCGTTTCTGCATGTATAGCCTCCAAACGAAATCGTTTTGAAATTAGCTATGTATTTAAAAGCGAATGACCGCAAGACTCATGCTAATTGAGAGCGTCGAACTTGCAAGCATATGTTGTTTGCGATCGCAACACGTCAGAATGTCGCAGGCTTCTTAAATCAGGGCAGCGAACGTCGCATGGAACGAAAAATATCGAAAAGGCGCTGGAAAGGCAGTCAAAGCTCACGCATGAATGACTATGCGTGCGGCAATTTACCTCTCGACGCCGTTTGGTGCACTGCATTAGTGGTGCATGCGTGAAGTCCCACGTATCCGTGAACGGGTGCGTAACGTCAAGCTGGCTGAACGGCCTATTGCCATGCTCGCGCGTTCATGGATAAATCGACGCATCGAACCAAGGAGTCCCAGCATGACCCTCGCTCAATGGCTGCCGTTCGCGATTGCGTCGGCGATTCTAGTCGCGATTCCCGGCCCCACTGTGTTGCTCGTCGTGTCCTACGCGCTCGGCCACGGCCGCAAATACGCATTCGCGACGACAGTCGGCGTCGCGCTCGGCGATGCCACCGCAATGACCGCATCGATGCTCGGGCTGGGCGTGCTGCTGGCGGCATCGGCCGAACTGTTCATGATGGTGAAATGGATCGGCGCGGCTTATCTCATCTATCTCGGCTTCAAACTGTGGCGCGCGCCGGTCGTCGATACGGACGCCGTGCAGCCCGCCGGCGACTTGCGAACGGGCCGGATCATGGCGCATGCCTATGCCGTCACGACGCTGAATCCGAAGAGCATCATTTTCTTCGTCGCGTTCCTGCCGCAATTCGTCGACCCACACGCGGCGAGCGTGTCGCAGATCGCGATTCTGGAAGCGACCTTCGTCGGGCTCGCGACAGCCAATGCGTTCGCGTACGCGCTGCTCGCGTCCGGCGCGCGCAAGGCAATCCGCAAACCTTCGGTGCAGCGTGCGGTCAACCGCACGGGCGGCGCGCTCCTCATGGGCGCGGGCGTCTTCGCCGCGGCATGGAAGAAGGCGGCATGAGCACGCCCGCCGATTGGACCGCCAGCGCGCGGCGCGTCTACTTCGGCCTGCTGGACGACTGGAACAGGCAGGACGCGGCCGCGATGGCGGCGCGCTTCACAGATCGCGGGAGCCTCGTTGGTTTCGATGGCAGCGTCATCGACGGGCGCACGTGCATCGAAGCGCACCTCCGGCCGATCTTCGCCGGGCATCCGACACCGCGTTTCGTGGCAAAGGTCCGCGAAGTGAGGCGCATGGCGAAGGGGCAGACGCTATTGTTGCGTGCCGTCGCGGGCATGTGGCCGCGCGGCGCGACCGCGCTCGAACCGAGTTTGAACGCAATTCAGACAATCGTGCTGTCGCTCTGCGATGGCGCGTATCGGATCGAGATGTTTCAGAACACGCCAGCGGCGTTTCACGGTCGGCCGGAGGAAGTCGAGAAGCTCAGCGCGGAGTTGCGCGAGGTCGGCAAGCCCGCGGGCGCGTAGCCTATTTTCCGATGCAGAAGCGGCTGAAGATCACGCCCAACAGATCATCGGATGTGAACTCGCCAGTGATCGCGTTGAGATTGTCTTGCGCGAGCCGCAACTCCTCCGCGAACAGATCGAGCGCCTGCGAGCGCTGATCCGCGTGTTCCGCCGCCAGTGCGAGGTGATCGCGCGATTCGCGCAACGCGATCAGATGACGTTCGCGCGCGAGATACACGCTTTCCGCACCCGCCTGCCAGCCGGCGATCTTCAGAAGCTCGTCGCGCAATAGCGAGATTCCGTCGCCGGTCTTGGCAGACAGATTCACTTCACGCGCTCGACTCGCGCCGTCGCGCACGACGGCCGGTGCGCCCGCGAGATCCGTCTTGTTCATCACCCGTACGACCGGCACGCCCGCCGGGAAGCGCGCCGCGATGGCGTGATCCTCGGGCGTCACGCCTTCGCGGGCATCGAGAAGATGCAGCACGACGTCGGCGCGCTCGATCTCACCCCACGTGCGCTCGATGCCGATGCGCTCCACTTCGTCCTGTGTATCGCGCAGCCCTGCGGTATCGATGATATGCAGCGGAATGCCTTCGACCTGAATCGTCTGCGCGACTTTGTCACGCGTCGTGCCGGCAATCGGCGTGACAATCGCGAGTTCCGCGCCCGCGAGCGCGTTGAGCAGCGACGATTTGCCTACGTTCGGCTGGCCCGCGAGCACCACGGACAAGCCTTCGCGCAAGAGCGCGCCTTGACGTGCATCGGCGAGAACCGTGTCGAGCCGCTCGCGGATGCGTGCGAGCTTGCCGCGGGCGTCCGCTGCTTCGAGGAAGTCGATTTCTTCCTCGGGAAAATCCAGCGTCGCCTCGACGAGCATGCGCAGATTGATCACATCCTCGACGAGCGCGTGAATCTCGCGCGAGAACGCGCCTTCCAGCGAGCGGCCGGCCGAGCGCGCCGCCGCTTCCGTGCTCGCTTCGATCAGATCGGCGACCGCTTCCGCCTGTGCGAGATCCAGCTTGTCATTGAGAAAAGCGCGCCGCGTGAATTCGCCAGGTTCGGCGAGGCGCAGATCGAAATCGCGGCCGGTTTCGAGGGCGCGTTGCAGAACCAGTTGCAGCACGATCGGGCCGCCATGTCCCTGTAGCTCCAGCACGTGCTCGCCCGTATAGGAATTGGGCGCGGGAAAGTAAAGGGCGATACCGCGATCGAGCGCTTCGCCATTGCCGTCCACGAACGGTACATAACTCGCATGCCGCGGCGCGAGCGCCTGCCCGCACAACGCCTGCATGGCTTTCTGCGCGGCGGCCTCGCCCGAACGGCCGAACGACAGACGCACCACACCGATGCCGCCGCGTCCCGGCGCGGTAGCGATCGCGGCGATCGGATCGGTGTCGTTGCTCAGCATGAGGGAAGTGGGAGTGGATGTTTTAAGAGTGCCGGCATTGTATCGCGGAGCCCGCATTGCACTCGCGCGCTGGTGCGAACCGGGCACATGCGTTATCTTTTTTGGGATAGACGTGCGTAGTCGGACCGAGAGTCAAATTTCATGGCAAAAGTGCGTAGAAGCCCACTAGAAGCCAAGCTAAGAGGAGAATTTGCTGCTCGAACGCAGCGAACACGCGCACTTAATCAAGATAAATAATGTCATGTTCTCGTAAAAAGTAACGTAACCGGTTGCTTTATAAGCGGCAATTGCCTTGCACAATCCAGTCCATGCCTACCCCACAAGAAAAAGCCGATTTCTCCGAGCGGCTAAAATTCTCGATGACTCGCGCACCCGAACGCATGCGCGGCGCGACCGATCTCGCACTGCATTTCAACCTGCGCTACGAAGGGGAGTCGGTTTCGCCGCAGACCGCGCACAAATGGCTCACCGCGCGCTCGATTCCGACCGTCGACAAACTGAAGACGCTCGCGGAATGGTTCAAGGTCGATCAGCACTGGCTGCATTACGGGCCGCCGCCGAGCGGTAATCCGCAAGTGACACCGAAACCGCTTACCCGCGATGAGCAGTATCCGGCGTCGGACGAGACGCTCGAATTGGCGACGAAAATCGAAGCGCTGTCGCCGCATCATCGCTATTTGCTCGAGGAGCTCGTCGAGCAGTTCTATGGAGCGATGACGCGGTGAGCAGTCGATACGCGCGTTCGGGCGACTTCTCGTGCATTTGGGATAAATCGTAGGTCGTTGGCGAAACTACGCTAACGCGCTGATTCGCCGATTTTCTTGCACTCGTTCAAGTCAGTGCGCCAAGCGCGCGCTTTGGTTTCCAAGCGCACGCTTGGCCAGCGATGAGATGCCGTCCCTGAAACTGAGCGCCATGTCTGCCTACATCAATAAAGCTCGTTTTGCTGCGCGTCTCGTGCGCGCGCTCGAGGACGCCGCACCCGACATCAAAAGGCGGCTTCGCATCGCATCGTTTGATCCGCGAAAGCCGGCTGACTTGGCGCGTGCCTGGAGCCTTTGCTTCGACGAGACGATTTCGGACACCACAGCTGAGAACTGGTTGGGCGCCCGCTATCTGCCTAACCCGGCAAACATGCGTCGGCTGGCTCAGCTAACGGGCAAGTCGGTTGAATGGCTCGTCGGGCAAAGCGCCGATCGAGAGGAGCAACATGCCTATCCGGAGGCGGCGCAAGTACCCGCTCCGTATGAGGCAGGCACCTTTGCGGACAGAGAGAGACAAAGAAAAGCCGCCGTAAAGGAACTGCTCATCCGCGCGCTGAGAGAACTGGGCGATTGAAGCAAAGAGATAGCACCGCCTGAAAACAAAACGCCCGGCAAGCCGGGCGTTTCCACATTCAGATCAAACCAGACGCAGCGCTCAAGCCGCCTTCGTCTTTCCCTTGCCCATCATGCGCGTGATGTAGTACTGCTGCGCGATCGACAGCACGTTGTTCACCACGTAATACAGCACGAGACCAGCGGGGAAGAAGAAGAACATGACCGAGAACGCGATCGGCATGAACATCATCATCTTTGCCTGAACGGGATCGGGCGGCGTCGGGTTCAGCTTGGTCTGCACGAACATCGATACGGCCATCAGCACCGGCAGGATGAAGTACGGGTCCTGCTGCGACAGATCGTGAATCCAGAGAATCCACGGCGCGCCGCGCATTTCCACCGACGATAGCAGCACCCAGTACAGCGAGATGAACACCGGAATCTGCACGACCACCGGCAGACAGCCGCCGAACGGATTGACCTTTTCGGTCTTGTACAACTCCATCAGCGCGGCATTCATCTTCTGCGGATCGCTCTTCAGGCGCTCGCGGATCTGCTGCATGCGCGGCGTGATTTCCTTCATACGCGCCATCGACTTGTAGCTCGCCGCGGACAGCGGGAAGAACACGGCCTTGATCAACACCGTGAGGAGCACGATCGCCCAGCCCCAGTTGCCCACATAGCCGTGAATCTTTTCGAGCAGCCAGAAGAGCGGCTTGGCGATGATCGTCACCATGCCGTAGTCCTTCACGAGCTCCAGACCCGGCGCGATGCCTTCGAGCATGCGCTCTTCTTCCGGACCGGCGAAGAGACGCGCATCGACATTCACGCTTTGTCCCGGTGCGATGGTCTGCGCCGGCAGCGTGACGCCCACGCGATAGAGATCGGGATCGATCTTCTGCACATAGATGTCGCGCTTCACGCCCTGCTGCGGAATCCACGCCGACGCGAAGTAATGCTGCACCATCGCGATCCAGCCGTTGTCGGAGGAAGGTTCGAACGATGCCTTGTTCTTGTCGATGTCGGAGAAATCGATCTTCTGGAAGTGCTTCTGTTCCGTATAGACCGCCGGCCCGATGAATGTATGCGAGAAGCGCGGCGTCTCGACCGGCGTGTTGTCGCGCACGAGCTCCATGTAGAGCTTCGGCGAGACCGGCGCGGCACCGACGTTTTCGATCTTCGTGTCGACGTTGATCACATAGCTGCCGCGCGTGAACGTGTAAGTCTTGACGACCTTCACGCCACCCTTCGCCGGCGATTCGAACGCGATCTTCAGCGTCTTTTCATTGCCCGTCAGCGACGTCTGGCCGGGCACCGGCGTGAAGATGTCGTTGTGGTTCGGGAAGTCGCCGCCGAGCAGGCCCGTGCGCGCGAGGTAGGTATGGTTCGCCGTGTGATCGAACAGCGTGATGTACAGGTCGGGCTGCTTGCCGTCGCCTTCCTTCATCAGCGAAAGCTTCGAAAGCGTGCCGCCGCGCGTGTCGATCTCACCCGAGTACACGTCCGTCGTGAACTTGACGAGTTGAGCCTGCGCCGTGGCGGGCGGCGTCGTCGAGCCGGGAGCGGCGGCGCCGGCCGGCGCGTTGGGTAGCTCGGAAGGCTGCGCGCCGGATGCGGCCGAACCCGGTGCGGGGTTGCTGGCGGTCTTGGCCGGCTGCGTCGCGCTCGGGAAGAACATCGACGGGCGCCCGTGGTCGCGTTGCCAGTTGTCGAACAGCAGGACAACTGACACGAAGAAGATGACCCATAGGACGGTGCGTTTGATATCCATGCGTTGTCTCAGTGTCGATCGGAAAGCGCTTCAGCGCCGTTTAGTGTTGAAAGCTTGTCTTGCCCGGAGGCTTCGGCGTCCGTGCGCGATTCGTGCGCGTTGGGAGGCGGCACGAGATCGACGCCGCCCGCCGAAAAAGGATGGCAGCGGCAGAGCCGCTTCACGGCGAGATACGTGCCATGCGCGGCGCCATGATACTGGATTGCCTCGCGCGCGTAGTCGGAACAGGAAGGATAAAAGCGGCACCGATTGCCGAGCAGGGGGCTCACAGCAAGCTTGTAGAAGCGCAACAACGCGATGAGTGCCGTTTGCATAAGCTTCGCGCCGCGCGCTGGAATCGCCATTGATGGAAGGCAAATCCGGCGCAATCCGCGCTTCATGACCCTGACGGGCCGGGTGTTTCGTCGACGGCGGGCGCATGAGGCGGCGCCGCCACGGATTCGGCCGCACGGCGCGCAGCTTCGCGCACGGCACGGTCGAGCAATGTTTCCAGTTCGCTGCTGATCAACGCCCGAAGCGGCGGCGAGCTCGCGCTCGGCATTGCCTTGCGGTCGATCTTCGCATGCAGCCGAACGAGAATGTCGAATCCGTTCAACTGCGCGCGGCGCAACCGGAACGCCTCGCGCGCAAGCCGTTTGACCAGGTTGCGCGTGACGGCGCGCGGCGCCTGCTTCTTGCCGATCACCAGCCCGAGCCGCGCTTCCTTTCCGGACGGCTTGCCGTACAGAACGAAGTGCGGCGAACGGCGCCAGGGGCGCAAACGAAAAACGGATGAGAACTCATCCGTTTTCAGCAGCCTTGCGGCCTTGGGGAACGCAGCCTGCGCCGGCAACTGAACGATGTCCTGTTTCAAGACTTCTGTGCGGCGCGTGAGCGGCTCGCTGACATATGAATCCGACCGCGAGCTGCCATCGGCAGACTTAGATTGCCAGGCGCTTGCGGCCCTTCGCGCGGCGAGCGTTGATGACCTTGCGGCCGCCAGCGGTCTTCATGCGAACGCGGAAACCGTGGGTGCGCTTGCGGCGCGTGACGGAAGGCTGGTAAGTACGTTTCATGGTGCTCTCACTTGAGTGTTGATTGACCGCGCGGGCTAGGCTCCAGTGGGGTCACTGCAAGCGCGATGTCCGGAGGTTCAGGAATTCTGTTTTCGCGGAACCCGCTATTTAAACCGTTTTCCTATAGACCGTCAATAGTTTAGCGCCTGCGAACACGGATTCAGGCACAAATCCGGCACGTCCGGCGCGTTGATTTGACCCTGTGGATAACTCGCGCGATGCCCTCGTTTGGCGTTAGAATCTCGCCTTACTCCCAAATATCCGCCCGCTGCTTCGGCCCGCCGTCCGCCCGCAAACCCTTGCGGCGTAAGCCTCCGAAGCATGCCTGCTCGGCTGTGCCGGGACTTGCCGAACGTTCGGCAAGCACGGCCCCGCAGGTGCGGAGCAACCATAACGACCGCATTCGATGAACGATTTCTGGGAACACTGTTCCGCACTGCTCGCGCGTGAACTCACGCCGCAGCAGTACGTCACGTGGATCAAGCCGCTGACCCCGGTCGACTTCGATGCCGACGCGAACACCCTGCGCATCGCCGCTCCCAACCGCTTCAAGCTCGACTGGGTGAAAAGCCAGTTCTCGGGCCGTATCGCCGATGTCGCGCGCGACTTTTTCAGCGCGCCCATCGACGTGCAATTCGTCCTCGATCCGAAAGCCACCGCGCGCAACGCGATCGGCGGTGGACCCGCCGCCGCCCCGCGCCCGAGCGCACCCGTTGCGCCGCGCGCGCCCGCGCCTTCGGCGGCCACGCCGCAGCCGCCGACCGTCGTCGCGCACGCGAACGCCACCGCGCACATCAACGCGCTCGCAGCCGAAGCGGCTCAACAGGCCGCGCAAGCCACGCAAGAAGATCAGGCCGATCTCGACCTCCCGAGCCTCGACGCCAACGAAGCCGCCGCGGGCCGGCGCACGTGGCGTCCGGGCGGCGCTCCGTCGGCGGGCGGTGAAACCGATTCCGCCTACGAGCGTTCGAAACTGAACCCGGTGCTGACCTTCGACAACTTCGTCACCGGCAAGGCGAACCAGCTCGCTCGCGCGGCCGCGATCCAGGTCGCGGACAATCCGGGCATTTCGTACAACCCGCTCTTTCTGTATGGCGGCGTGGGCCTCGGCAAGACACACTTGATTCACGCGATCGGCAATCAGCTGCTGATGGACAAGGCTGGCGCGCGCATTCGCTACATCCACGCGGAGCAGTACGTGTCCGATGTCGTGAAGGCGTATCAGCGCAAGGCATTCGACGACTTCAAGCGCTACTACCATTCGCTCGATCTGCTGCTCATCGATGATATTCAGTTCTTCTCCGGCAAGTCGCGCACGCAGGAAGAGTTCTTCTATGCGTTCGAGGCGCTCGTCGCGAACAAGGCGCAGGTCATCATCACCAGCGATACGTACCCGAAGGAAATCTCCGGCATCGACGATCGTCTGATCTCGCGCTTCGATTCCGGCCTGACGGTCGCGATCGAGCCGCCCGAGCTGGAAATGCGCGTCGCGATTCTCATGCGCAAGGCGCTTTCCGAAGGCGTGAGCCTTTCCGAAGACGTGGCGTTCTTCGTGGCGAAGCATCTGCGCTCGAACGTGCGCGAGCTCGAAGGCGCGCTGCGCAAGATCCTCGCGTACTCGAAGTTTCATGGCCGCGACATCACCATCGAGCTGACCAAGGAAGCGCTGAAGGATCTGCTGACGGTGCAGAACCGCCAGATCTCCGTCGAGAACATTCAAAAGACGGTGGCGGACTTCTACAACATCAAGGTCGCCGACATGTATTCGAAAAAAAGGCCGGCTAATATTGCGCGCCCGCGCCAGATCGCGATGTATCTGGCCAAGGAGCTGACGCAAAAGAGCCTGCCCGAGATCGGCGAGCTCTTCGGCGGACGCGATCACACGACCGTGCTGCACGCGGTGCGCAAGATCGGTGCGGAGCGCGGCAACGACGCGCAACTGAACCACGAACTGCACGTGCTCGAGCAGACGCTGAAGGGCTGATTTAAGGGCTGACAATCGAGCGGTGCGGCGTGAAGAACGCACACCTCATTTATTGCGCGCGATAGGCTGTTTTTTGACGAAAACGCCCCCATTTTCAGGGAGCGGTTCCGTTTTGAGGCACAATATAGGTTTAGCCGTCCAAGGCCTGGGCGGCTTTCGAGCGCAAAGCTTTCGCGAGTGACCGGCGGGGGGCCGGCAACGCGTGTTACGAGGTTGTCCGTCGGGCAATTCTGGTGGCGAAACCGGCAGACAGGCCGTCACATCAACGAAGGAACTCTATGCAACTGGTCAAGACCGAACGAGATAATCTTCTAAGGCCGCTGCAAACCGTGAGCGGTATCGTAGAACGCCGCCACACGTTGCCGATCCTCGCAAATCTGCTCATTACCAAGAACGGCGCCGACGTGTCGTTCCTCTCGACCGACCTCGAACTCCAGATCACGACCCGCGCCGATTTCGGCGTCGGCAGCGACCAGGTCGCCACCACGGTCGCCGCGCGCAAGCTGCTGGACATTCTCCGCGCAATGCCTTCGGGCGAAGTCGTGCTCGACCTCTCCGACAAGCGCCTCACCGTGCGTTCCGGCAAGAGCCGTTTCGCGCTGCAGACGCTCGCAGCGGACGAATTTCCCACGGTCAACCAGGCTACTGACTTCGGCGCGAGCCTTTCGGTTCCGCAGAAAACGTTCCGCCAGCTGCTCGGCATGGTGTATTTCGCCATGGCGCAGCAGGACATCCGCTATTACCTGAACGGCATGCTGCTCGTGGTGGACGGCGACCAGCTGATGGCGGTCGCGACCGACGGCCACC
Organism: Caballeronia catudaia; assembly: GCF_001544755.2. Classification (GTDB taxonomy): domain Bacteria; phylum Pseudomonadota; class Gammaproteobacteria; order Burkholderiales; family Burkholderiaceae; genus Caballeronia; species Caballeronia catudaia. The sequence continues at coordinate 185,585 of NZ_FCOF02000001.1, forward strand.
GTCTCGCGTTCTCGTCGATGAAAATCGAAGGTTCGTTCGCGCGTCAGGAAGTCATCATCCCGCGCAAGACGATTCTGGAGCTTCAGCGCCTGCTGGAAGATATCGACGACGAACTGAAGATCGATATCGCAGCGACGCAGGTGAAGTTCACCTTCGGTCAGGTCGAACTGGTGTCGAAGCTCGTCGAAGGCAAGTTCCCCGACTTCCAGCGCGTCATTCCGAAGTCGCACAAGAACACGTTCGAGATCGGCCGCGAGGAGCTGCAGCGCTCGCTGCAGCGCGCGGCCATTCTGACGTCCGACAAGTTCAAGGGCGTGCGCTGCCTCGTCGAGCCGGGCCAGCTCAAGATCATGTCCACGAACGCGGACCAGGAAGAGGCGCAGGAAGAACTCGAGATCGCGTATCAGGGCGATTCCGTCGATATCGGATTCAACGTCACGTATCTGCTCGACGTGCTCGCGAACCTGAAGGTCGAGACGCTCAATGTGAGTCTCGGCGACGCCAATTCCAGCGCACTCATCACGATTCCCGAGAACGAGGAATTCAAATACGTGGTGATGCCGATGCGCATTTAAGGCGCGCGAAACCGAAAACACTCCAAGGGGCGGCTCGCCCCTTTGGTGTTTTTAAGGTGTTTTGAAAAGTTCGAGCAGTAATCGAAGCGTTATCGAAGTAGTGTCGAAGCAGTGACGCAGAACCGGAAAAATTCCATGACTGAAAACACAAATTCGCAACCCGACAACAAGCCTGACAACAGCTACGGCGCCTCGTCCATCCAGATCCTCGAAGGTCTGGAGGCCGTGCGCAAGCGGCCGGGCATGTATATCGGCGACACGTCGGATGGCACCGGTCTGCATCACCTCGTTTTCGAAGTGCTGGACAACTCCATCGACGAAGCGCTCGCGGGTTATTGCGACGACATTCACGTCGTCATTCACGCGGACAATTCGATTTCCGTCACCGACAACGGCCGCGGCGTGCCGACCGGCCTGAAGCGCGACGACAAGCACGATCCGAAGCGCAGCGCCGCCGAAATCGTCATGACCGAGCTGCACGCGGGCGGCAAGTTCGACCAGAACAGCTACAAGGTGTCGGGCGGTCTGCACGGCGTGGGCGTATCGTGCGTGAACGCGCTGTCCGAATGGCTGCGCCTCACGGTGCGCCGCGACGGCAAGAAGCACTTCATGGAATTCGCGCGCGGCGTCGTGCAGAACCGTGAGATCGTCGAAGAAAACGGCGTGCAGTATTCGCCGATGCCCGTCGTCGGCGACACGGAAAACCGCGGCACCGAAGTGCACTTCCTGGCGGATGCGACGATCTTCGGCAATGTCGAATTCCATTACGACATACTCGCGAAGCGCATGCGCGAGCTTTCGTTCCTGAACAACGGCGTGCGTATCCGTTTGACGGATCAGCGCACCGGCAAGGAAGACGATTTCGCGTTCGCGGGGGGCGTGAAGGGCTTCGTCGAGTACATCAACAAGGCGAAGCAGGTGCTGCATCCGAACGTGTTCCACGCGGTCGGCGAGCGCGAGAACGTGACCGTCGAAGTGGCGATGCAGTGGAACGACAGCTTCAACGAAAGCGTGCTGTGCTTCACGAACAACATTCCGCAGCGCGACGGCGGCACGCACTTGACCGGCCTGCGCGCGGCGATGACGCGCGTCATCAACAAGTACATCGTCGATAACGAGATCGCTAAAAAGGCGAAGGTCGAGACGACCGGCGACGACATGCGCGAGGGTTTGTCGTGCGTGCTGTCGGTGAAGGTGCCGGAGCCGAAGTTCAGTTCGCAGACGAAGGACAAGCTGGTGTCGTCGGAAGTGCGCGCGCCGGTCGAGGAGGTCGTCGCGAAGGCGCTCGAAGAATATCTGCAGGAAACGCCGAGCGACGCGAAGATCATCACGGGCAAGATCGTCGATGCGGCGCGCGCGCGCGATGCCGCGCGTAAGGCGCGGGAGATGACGCGGCGCAAGGGCGTGCTCGACGGCATCGGCTTGCCGGGCAAGCTCGCGGATTGCCAGGAGAAGGACCCGGCGAAGTCGGAGATTTATATCGTCGAGGGCGATTCGGCGGGCGGTTCAGCGAAGCAAGGGCGTGATCGCAAGTTCCAGGCTATTTTGCCGTTGCGCGGCAAGGTGCTGAACGTCGAGAAGGCGCGCTTCGACAAGCTGATTTCTTCGGAGCAGATCGTCACGCTGGTGACGGCGCTCGGATGCGGCATCGGCAAGGACGACTACAACCTCGACAAGCTGCGCTATCACCGCATCATCATCATGACCGATGCGGACGTCGACGGCGCGCACATTCGCACGCTGCTGCTGACGTTCTTCTATCGGCAGATGCCGGAGATCGTCGAGCGCGGGTTTATCTATATCGCGCAGCCGCCGCTCTACAAGATCAAGGCGGGCAAGGACGAACGGTATATGAAGGATGCGCACGAGCTCAATCAGCATATGTTGAAGCTCGCGCTGCAAGGGTCGGAACTGATCCCGAGTGAGGGCGCCGATCCTATTTCCGGCGATGCTCTGGGCGAGTTGGCGCGTGCTTACTTGCTGGCGCAGGCGGTGGTTGACCGGTTGAGCCGTATTTACGACGCAGCCGCGTTGGAATCGGTGATGGATGGCGTCGTCATCGACCTTTCGTCGCAGGAAGCGGCCGAGGCTTCGGCGAAGCGGCTCGAAGAACGGTTGCGTGCCGATCCGCTGAAGCCCGAAGTTTCGGTTGAGGCGGCCTACGACCAGGTGCGTGAACTGCGGTCGCTGCATATCAAGCGTCGCCATCATGGCAACGTGAAGGTTTCCGTGCTGGACGAAGACCTTCAACTCACCGCGGATTACAAGCAGCTCGTTTCGACGGCGGATACGTTCAAGGGGTTGATCGGTGAAGGCGCGCTGATCAAACGCGGCGAGCGTTCGATGGCCGTGAACGACTTCAAGAATGCGATGAAGTGGCTGATCGCGGATGCCGAGCGGAATGTTTCGAAGCAGCGATATAAAGGCTTGGGCGAGATGAATCCCGAGCAGCTCTGGGAAACGACGATGGATCCGAATGTGCGGCGTTTGCTGCGCGTGCAGATCGAGGACGCGATCGCGGCGGATGGCATCTTTACCACGCTCATGGGCGATGATGTCGAGCCGCGCAGGGCGTTTATCGAGAGTAATGCGTTGCGGGCGGGGAATATCGACGTTTGATCTTCAGGCAAGATCAATGAAGCCGTAATCGCCGCGTATCGAACCGGCGATTACGGCGCGTCGAGAACAACGAGAAGCCGCAGTAATGGACGCCGCAACATCCGCCGAGATTCTCCATCGCTTTGAAAAGCTGAACGTCTGGCGACGCGGCGATCAGCGCGCACCTCATAAACCGTTGCTCGTGCTTCTCGCACTCGGTTTGTTCCTGCGGAATATCCGAATCGTTCCGTTCGCCGAATATGGCGACACGTTGAGCGACCTGCTGCGCGAGTTCGGCCCGCAACGTCAAACGTACTACCCCGAGCTTCCTTTCCTGCACCTTCGCAGCGACCGCGTCTGGCAAGTCGCCATTCACGGTGAACTCGTTCTTCGATTCAACCTGTCGAAAAAGCAACTACGCGAACTGAACGCGACGGGACGATTCACCGACGACGTCCAGCGTCTCTTCGACGAAGATCCGCGCACTATTGCAACGGTCGCGCGCCTGCTCCTCGACCGGAATTTTCCCGAAAGCGTCCACCGCGACATACTCGACGCAACGGGACTTTCACTCGATATATCGACGCCTGCCGCGCAAAGGCGCGATCCGTTGTTCCGCGGCGCAGTGCTGACCGCCTATGAATATCGCTGTGCGTTGTGCAATCTCGACGTGCGCATCGGCAACATGTCGGTCGGACTCGAAGCCGCGCATATCAAATGGCATCAGGCACACGGCCCGGATGTCGTCGCGAACGGCATCGCGCTGTGCTGCATGCATCACAAGCTTTTCGATCTCGGCGCATTCACACTCGGCGACGGACGCCGGGTTCTGGTGTCGGATGCAGCGTACGGGTCCACGCGGCAGTTCGAAGAAATCCTGTTGCGGCATCACGGCCATCAGTTGAATGCGCCGGTTCACGCGGAAGATCATCCGTCGGGCGATTTCATCGATTGGCATCGCGCGCAGGTGTTCAAGGGACGCGCGAGGCCGGTCTAGGCGACGGCCTTAACCGGCAGCCAAATCTCCGTCACCAGGTCCGCTGGCGCCGTCTCCCTCGGATCGCTGACATAAACCTCGAACACCGGCGCCTCACCCGTTTCGCGCCCCGACTTCGGCAGCCATTCGCCATACAGCCACTGATACGCGAAGCAAAGCTGCGCATATGGCCCGACATGCGTGAGCACCGCAAACTCCCCGCCCGCGACCTCCACGCGCGACACCGGCGCTTCGAACTTCACGTCAGCGGGAGAAAACAACTCGCAGCAAGCCATCGACCTCAAATCGGCTTCGGCGACGGCGGAAGGATCATCGAAATAAATCCCGAGCGAGCGAGCACGCGAATCGACCAGCCCGCGCACCGCGAGCCAGTGAAACAGCATCTCGAACGCCCGCCCGATATTCATATACGAGCCGCGATGCTCCATCGCCGCGACGGTGAAGCCACGCTGAGTGCGAATATCAACCTGATGCATCGCCGTATCTCCTGATCGAAGTTCATCGAAAGAATCGAATATCGCAGCGCCGCCAGCGCTACGAAACTGCCCGGGCGCCATCCGGTAACTCGCCTGAAACGCCCGCGAAAACGCCTGCACGCTGCCATATCCGGCCCGCTCGCCAATCGAATCGATGGGCGCCGCGCCATGCACGAGTTCATTCGCCGCCCGATGCAGCCGCAGTCTGCGCACGGTCGCCGCCGCCGTCTCGCCGTAAAACGCGTGATAAATCCGATGCCAGTGATACGGCGACAAACAAGCCACTTCCGCGAGGCGATTGAGATCGAGCGCGTCGTCGAGATGGTCGTGGATATACGCGATCACGCGCGCGAGCCGCGTCTCATAGGGCTTTTCAGTCATCGCCGGCTCCCAGGGATCGTCGCAAGCAAAATAGCACGACCCCCTTTAGCATTTCTTGCGGACTTCGCGACACGCGCATTGACCGCTTCGACGCGCGACACGCGTACACTTTCGCCTTTGAACGAATCTCCACGCGAATCCATCATGTTTACCTGTCGAAACCAGTCCTGCGGCGCGGAATGGCAACCTTCGGACGTCGTCATCAAGAACGAGGGCCAGGGCCTGCTATTCCGCTGTCCGATGTGCGGCGCGCGCAATTATGTCGAGCGCCATCGAGCCGACGATGGCACGGCCACGTACGAGCAGATCGTCGAAATTCCGCCGCGCGGAACACGCTGAAATCATGACCACCGACACTTCATTCAGCAGCCTGCCGCTCTCGCCCGCGATGCAGTCGAACCTGCAGCAACTCGGCTATCTGTCGATGACGCCGATCCAGGCCGCGAGCCTGCCGCCGGCGCTCGCGGGCCACGATCTCATCGCGCAGGCGAAGACCGGCAGCGGCAAGACGGCGGCGTTCACGCTGCCGCTGCTATCGAAACTCGATGCAGGCCGGTTCGCCGTGCAGGCACTCGTGCTCTGCCCGACCCGCGAACTCGCCGATCAGGTCACGCAGGAAATCCGCCGCCTCGCGCGCGCGGAAGAGAACGTGAAAGTGCTGACGCTGTGCGGCGGCACGCCGATGCGTCCGCAGATCGCGAGTCTCGAACACGGCGCGCATATCGTCGTCGGCACGCCGGGCCGCATCATGGATCACCTGCAGCGCGAAACGCTCTCGCTCGACGCCATACGCACGCTCGTTCTCGACGAAGCGGACCGCATGCTCGACATGGGTTTCTTCGATGACATCGCTTCCGTCGCGCGCCAGTGTCCGAAAGATCGTCAGACCTTGCTGTTCTCGGCGACGTATCCGGAAGGCATCGCGAAACTGAGCCAGCAATTCCTGCGCAACCCGCGCGAGATCAAGCTCACCGAACAGCACAGCAACGCCAAGATCAAGCAGCGCTTCTATCAGGTCGAAGACCATGAGCGGCTGCATGCGGTCGGCCTGTTGCTGGATCACTATCGGCCGGTGAGCACGCTTGCGTTCTGCAACACGAAGCAGCAATGCCGCGATCTGCTCGACGTGCTGCGCGCGCAAGGCTTCGAAGCGCTGACCTTGCACGGCGAGCTGGAGCAACGCGAGCGCGATCAGGTGCTCGTGCAGTTCGCCAATCGCAGTTGCTCGGTGCTCGTCGCCACCGATGTCGCCGCGCGCGGTCTCGACATCGCGCAACTGGAAGCGGTGATCAACGTCGATGTGACGCCCGATCCGGAAGTGCACGTGCATCGCATCGGCCGGACGGGGCGCGCGGGCGAGGAGGGTTGGGCGCTGTCGCTCGCGAGCATGGACGAGATGGGGCGCGTCGGCGCGATCGAAGAAGCGCAGCGCAAGGAAGTGGAATGGCATCCGCTCGACGAGCTGACATCGGCGGAACCGGGTCATCTGAAGCCGCCGATGGCGACGTTGCAAATCCTCGGCGGCCGCAAGGACAAGATCCGTCCCGGCGACGTGCTCGGCGCGCTCACCGGCGAAGCGGGCTTCGACGGCAAGCAGATCGGCAAGATCAACGTGATGGACATGGTCACGTACGTGGCCGTCGAACGAACCAGCGCCGATGACGCCGTACGCAAGCTGAGCGCGGGAAAGCTGAAGGGCCGCAAGGTGAAAGTGCGGCGCATGTGAGCGTCAGGCTTTTTGCGAAGGCTCCGCCGCAATGTTGTCCGAGGCCGCCTTCGATGGCTTGCGCGTGATGAGCCGCAAGCCGCTCGCGACGCTGCCCGCACCCGCGAATGCTGCACCGAGCGACAGCGCGAGCGCGGGCCCGTGCTTGCCGGCGACGCTGAAACACAGCGCGACGAGCGCCGCGCCCGTCGCTTGCCCGATCAGGCGCGAAGTCGCGATCGTGCCGCTCGCGCCGCCGCTGCGTTCGCGCGGCGCGCTCGACATGAACGCCTTCAGGTTCGGCGACTGAAAGAAGCCGAAGCCCGCGCCGCAAATCGCCATGCGGATGCAGATTTCCAGCGCGTGCGGCTCTGCCGGCAGCATGGCGAGCGACACCATTCCCACACACAGAATCGCGAGTCCGACGCCGCCCAGCAAACCGGGCGCGTGCCGATCGGACAGGCGTCCCGCGAGCGGCGCCATCAGCGCGACGAGCGCGGACCACGGCGTCATCAGAAATCCGGTCTCGACCTGACTGCGGCCCAGCACGCTCTCAAAGAAAAACGGCAGCGACACGAACGCGAGACCCTGCGCGGCGAACGAGCAGATGGCGGTCATCGTCGAGAGCGCGAACATCGGGCGGCGAAAGAGATCGACGGGGAGCATCGGCGCGGGATGGCCGCGTTCGCGTCGCAACAGCAGAATGCCGGCGACGAGCGCGAGGCCGAACGCGGCGAGCACGATCCGCGCGGGCGCGCGCTGGGCCGCTTCGCCGAGCGCGAAGATCAGCGACGCAAACGTGACGACGTTCAGCAATGCCGCGACGCGATCGAAGCCGTGTTCGGCGCGTTTGGTCTGCGGCAGCGACGGCCACGCGATTATCAGCGCGAACACGCCGACGGGCAGGTTGACCGCGAAGAGCCACGGCCACGTGCCGAGCGAGAGCACGATCGACGCGACCGTCGGCCCGACAGCGAACGCAATGCCGACGACGAGCGCGTTCAGCCCGACGCCGCGCCCGAGCCGATGCGGCGGAAAGATCGCGCTGATGAGCGCCGCGTTGACACTCATGATCGCGGCAGCGCCGATGCCTTGCAGCAACCGGGCGGCGACGAGCGTCGGCAGCGACCACGAGAACGCGCACACGGCGGACGCCACGAGGAACACGATGAGCCCGGCGAGATACACGCGCCGATGACCGAGAATGCCGCCGAGCGCGGCGAAGGGCAGCAGCGTCGCGACCATCGCGAGCTGATACGCGTTGATGATCCAGACGGAGGCGGCGGGCGTCGTGTGAAGATCGGCGGCGATCGCGGGCAGCGCGGTGTTGGCGATGGCGGTGTCGAGCGTCGCGAGCGAGACAGAGAGCAGGATCGCGGCCATGCCGCGGCGCTCGAGCGGGGTCATCGGCGCGTCGGGATTGCGGGCGGAGGTTTCGAGGCGTTCTTCGGTGGGCACGGCGGCGGTTCGGATGTAAGCGGAAGGAGAATAATCCGAAACGATACGGGAAGATCGCTCGGCCCGCTGAGCGTGCGCGCGGGAGCTTTCAAAGCGATGTCAGCGGGTATGCTTTGACGGGCGTATTTGGCAAAGGAGACCAATGATGACGATACGAATCGTGCGGCTCGGGTCGCCGCGTGCGGAAGGCGAGGGATTGCGCATCGGCACGGTGCGTCGGCCGCCCCGCGGGGTGCCGAAGGCTGAGTTCGCGAAGCGCGATTTTTATGACGTGTGGTATCCGGTGCTGTCGCCGACACAGGAGCTGGTGACGGAAGCGCTTCACGCCGAGAGCGACAAGGAATGGCGCGCGTTCGTGAAGAAGTTCAAGGCGGAAATGGCGGAATCGGATGCGAGCAAGACGCTGGATTTATTGGCGGCGTTGTCGCATAGCGCTAACTTTTCGGTGGGGTGTTATTGCGAGAATGAAGCGCGATGTCATCGGTCGGTGTTGCGGGAGTTGTTGTTGGTGCGGGGGGCTGATGTCATTTGACGCGGAAACGAAAAAGGGCTGCGCGTTGCGCAGCCCTTCGAATCTGGTGGTGGGGCGTGAGTGACTCGAACACTCGACCTACGGATTAAGAGTCCGTGCAAGTTGCCATTTCTCGGTGTTGACGCGAGAGTATGTAACCGATGAAATCGGCTCCAGCCAAGGCATGCCGGGACAGTTGCACGGATTTTCCGATTGACTTCCGTTGATCGTTTTTCCGATAATCCGGTTACATGGCGGTTACATAGAATTGTGTAACCCGGATTTCAGGGGCGGCGATGGCAAAGGTCAACTTCACGGCGGCGCGGGTCAACGGGCATAGCTGCCCCGCTGGCAAGTCGCAATCATTCATTTGGGATAACGGCGCGTCTGGCTTGGGGCTGCGCGCAACGGCTGCGGGAGGACTGTCTTACATTTTCCAAGGCAAGCTGTCGGGCGATACCGTGCGCGTCACGATTGGAGCGCCGAAGGATTGGAAAATTGACGACGCCCGCGACGAAGCGCGCCGCCTGCAACGACTGATTGACGCCGGCAAAGACCCGAGAGAGGAAGCCGCCGAACAGCGCGCCGCCCGAGAAGCTAGGAAAGCGGAAGCGCGCCGCCAAGATGCTACGTTTGGAGAAGCGTGGGAAGTCTATCTTGAGGCCCGAAAGGCGCGCTGGAGCGAGCGCCACTATCGGGACCATGTGCAGCACGCCGACGAAGGCGGAAAGGAAAGGCGGCGCGGCAATGGTCTCACGCAGGCCGGTCCGCTCGCCCCGTTGCGCCCCCTGAAGCTGTCTGAGCTTACTGGCGAACGTATCGCGCAATGGCTCGATTCGCAAACCGCCGAGCGTCCGACCATGGCCGCACTTTCCTACCGGTTGCTGCGCGCGTTCATCCGGTGGGCATCCGACACTCCCGCATACCGTGGCGTTATTCCGGCTGACGCCTACAAGGCACGCAGCGTGAAGGATGCCGTGCCACGAGTTGGCGCGAAGGTTGGTGATTGTCTGCAACGGGAGCAATTGCCCGTATGGTTCGCTGCCGTGCGCAAGATACAAAACCCGGTCATCTCGACTTACCTGCAAGCGCTTTTGCTAACAGGTGCGCGCCGCGAGGAGATGGCCGCGCTCACATGGGACGATGTCGATTTCCAGTGGCGCAGCCTTTCCATAGCCGACAAGGTTGAACAAGATTCGGGGCGCGCAATTCCTTTAACGCCTTATCTCGCTTCCCTGCTGTTGGAATTGAAACGGCTAAACGACACGCCGCCAAACGTCCACGAACTGGCGCGAATGGAGGCACGCGGAGAGAAATGGAAGCGCCCGCCATGGGTGTTCGCCAGTAAGGCTGCTGCTGACGGCAAGATAGCCGAGCCGCGTATCGCGCATGCAAAGGCGCTAGACGCTGCCGGACTGCCGCACGTGAGCTTGCATGGACTTCGCCGCTCGTTCGGAACGCTCTCGGAGTGGTGCGAAGTGCCGGTTGGCGTCGTGGCGCAAATCCAAGGTCATAAGCCGAGCGCCATTGCCGAAAAGCACTACCGCCGCCGCCCGCTGGATTTGCTGCGCATGTGGCATGACAAGATTGAGGCGTGGATGCTGACACAGGCCGGCATTGAACTAGAGCTGTTGCAAGTGCCCAAGCTACGCGCGGTTTGAAAGGGTGTCTTCTTGAGGCAACTGGGAGCGGCGGGGCGACGCTGGATTCGCCGCGCCACATTGACGCTTGCACCACGACAGGCCGCGACGTTGCGAGGCTTTGCTTTTAATTCTGCATTCGCCTATATTCGCTTCCGTCTGTCCAGCATGAAGCAGACGAAGCAACGCCCACGACTAGGTTAGCGGCCGGTCGCGGGCGTTTTCTTAGGTGAACCCTAATACATCAACAGTATCATCGCCATACTAAGGGAGCCACGATTCGTCGTCAACCCTCAGTAGGCGAAAGGATGAAACTTGAACAAGAGCATCGAACATCATTCGCTCGCCGACCTTCGCGCAGACGTACGCGCTGCGCTGGAGGCCCGCGGCATTCAGGCGGTATGTGCAACTAATGTGGCAGCCGTGGCGCTTGACCGGCAACCACAGACCTTGCGCAAATGGGCGTGCCTTGAGAATGGGCCAATCCGACCAATCCGCATCAATGGGCGGCTTGCTTGGCGAGTGGCGGACATCAAGCGCCTGCTCGGTGAGGAGGAAGGCCAATGAAAAAACCCGACCGCCGCCAAGCTGAATCGGGTTCTTTGGACGCCATCTATCCTATGCTCGATTATAACGGCGAACATGAACAGCTAGAACTCCTGCCGCTTCCCCCATTCGCGCCGACGTGGCCGCGCCCGGGTACTTTGCCAGCGCTGGTGCTCGACCGTCTGCTCACTGGTGAAAGGTTGACGCAACCCCTCTTCGGCACTTCCTATTGGCGATTAGCGGCGTACGTTCAAACCCTTGAGGACTTAGGATGGTCCATCAACTGCGACTGGGTGCATGAGGCTGGCTACGCCCGTCCGATAAAGCGGTATTGGCTGCCGCCACGGGTGCTAATGGCGGCGCGCACGACGCGGGAGGGCTTGCAATGATTGGAGTCCAATTCGTCGGAGTCAAAAGCTTGTCCAAGCCCGGAATGGTCCGAACGGCGGCACGGCACAATCTCCGAGAGATACAAGCCGAGCTTGGCGCGACTAGCCATATCGACTCTAATCGGACGCACCTTAATGAGGTGTTGTTTGGTCCGTATGACGCAGACGGCGTCTCCGCATTAGCCAAGAGTCTAATGAGCGCGGCTGGCATTTCTAAGCTACGCAAAGACGCGGTACGAGCTGTAGAGTTGGTGGTCGGCCTGCCGCCAGCTTCCGGCATCGATACGGAAGCGTTCTTCGCTGACGCGTTAGCCTGGGCGCGCAACTTCTTCGACGTCCCGGTGTTGTCTGCGGTCGTGCATGTCGATGAAGACGCTCCGCATATCCATGTCCTATTGCTACCGCTAGTTGCCGGGCGAATGGTCGGTAGTGCGGTCATGGGCAATCGGAGCCGCCTACAGGCCATGCACGCGGATTTTCACGCCAAAGTCGGAAGCAGGTATGGACTGGCCCGCGCTAACCCTGCGAAGAGGCTAACCGGTGACATACGGCGAAAGGCGGCACGGACCGCGCTTGAATGCATCGTTGATGCGCCACAGCGTATGCGTGAGCCGAACGTGATGCATGCATTACTCGACGTGGTTGCAGCGAAGCCGGAACAAGTCTTAGCGGCGCTTGGGCTGTCGGTTCCTGTTGGCTCGGATGAAAAGCGAACCAAGGAATGGATTCGAATTTGGACGAAACCGCAAAAGTGTGAGTCGAGAACAAAGCCTATAGGGGTCGTCTCGCCTTTCGCTATAGAAGTCGATTGCGCCAATGCTGCGGAGGTTAATTCCGTCGAGGATGGCGATGCGAACTCCTATCCTGTGTATAGAGGTTCATCCCCAACGCCGCCTGAGGCAGTGACCTACTCTCGTGAGACGGACGAGCGCGAGTCATCGCAATGGGACGAGTCACGCGGCGAGTTTCGGGAGGTGCCACGCTCCAACAATGGCGAGGCTCGCCGCGAAGTGCGACGCCTTCTGTCTGCATCTCGGGAGGAACGAGAGGACTCGTGCGAGCCGCTTGAACAGGAAGAGCCAGAAGAGGTAGCGTAAGGATGCACAAAGGCCCGTATCGCGGAAACGCTTTGCGGGCCTTCGGTTTCCACGAGTTTCCACGGTGTCGCAAACAGTTTTCGCACCAATACGCCGCGCGCCGCAATTGCCTTCGTTGGTCGCAGGGCGAGAAAGCTAATCAGGCCCGTTTTCCGAGTCCAAAAAAGGGCGCGTCTTCCCGGAGGGTAGCAGTGGTGATGCGCTACCGTGCTGGTTTCCACGCTAGTTGCCACGCCAAACAGCATTTGGCGTACCGCAATTACTCGACGTTCCGACGCGTTTCTAAACCAGAGGCAAGTAGCAAGACGGTCTCACGGTAATTTGCGGCTAAACAGCAGGCGATACACGTTATCCGAATCGCAAAAAAAACGGCCAGCGTCTTCGAGGTGTTCTCATTCTCGTTTCTGTAGGCTGTTAGCTCATGCTTTCCCTAGGCATCGCGCTAATCGAGCGACGTGCACCGGACGGTGCCGAGAATCCAATTAAGAGGCTTGGCTTGGAACGATTACTAAGACAAGGCCATCCTTGATTTTCTTGATAGTTTGCCTAGGTTTGTAATCAAGGTGCCATTGGAAAATGACCGGCTCGCAACGAATCGTTGGCGCGATGGCCTACCATGAACCTTTGGCAGCCGTACCAAATCCGTTCGCGCTTGCGGGAGGGCTATCGTGGACCTGATAAGACTGTCTCTGGTCTGTGTGCCTCTCGGTGGAATGCTCTCCCCAACAGCCGTCTTCGCAGAAGGCCCGCCGAACGATTCATTGCAGCAAACTGGAGCCTTAGCTGTACGCCCAGCCCCGGCCGTACTTCTAGCTCAAGCCGTAGCTCCACGCCCACCCCCGGCCCCAGCCCCAGTCCAAGCCCCACTTCCGAGCGGACCGGCAGCCCCGGCCCCAACCATAGACTTTGCGCCCGCCACGGCCCCGGCCCCCGCAGCAACAGTAGGCGTTTTGGCAGCACCTGTGACAGTCTGGTGTGTTGGACCGCGAACTCGTTGCCCGCTGCCCGCCGGCACTCCTAGAGGCAAAAAGTGCTGGTGCGCTGGAACAAGCGACTGAGAAAGGGAGGGCATCGCAAGGATGCTCCGAGCGGCTCTTCCTTTGCGGTCCGCGTCCGATACACGTTAAACAGTGAAAGCGTCACCTGTCCGAACCGTGCGCCCGACACAAGGGATGGCTGATTGACCGAGAAGAACGATGCCAGTTTTTAGACCGTTAATGCAGGCACTTGCGCTTTGCATTGGCCTTTGCAGCCTACCGCTCGCGCAGTGCGAGACCGCGACAAAGCCAACGAGCCTGGCGAACCTCTTCGAGATGGGACGATTAGATGAGGCCGACGCTAAGGACGTGGCGAGCACGCCGGTCACCGCGCGCCCGTTTGCGCTGGGCCAGATGGACGTCGCTATAAAGACTCTTAACGAATGCTACGGTCGGTCATTTACGAGACTGGGCCAGTCAACGGCGGATATTGACACGCTCAGGCAGGTATCCGAATTTTGTTACCGCGAGTCTATCTACGCGTACACACGTACCGAATGGGAGGTGCGGAGGGGGGCCTATGAGCAGGCACAGACGCAGAGTGATGAGATTCTCCGACTTGTTGTAGGGATGACGTGGGGCGGTATCATCTTGGCGGGTCTGCAGCTCGCTTTTGTTTTTGCGCTCTCGTGGCGTGAGCGAAAGCTGCTCACGGATGCGACGGAGCTAACTGCAGAAACGAGCAGAGAATCAAGCAAGCTGTATTTCAAGTCGTCAGTGGCTGGCCTTATGATTCTTGTAATCACCTTCGCGTTTTTCTATCTTTACATTATCGACGTCTATCCCGTCACGGACCAATCATCTCGAACAGACTCGGGTTCAAGCGAGGCCAGGGAAGGCCGCGTGTATCCCGCTGCGACTCCGGCTAACTACGAGATGGGCCGGTTAGATGAGGCCGATGCTTCGTCGGGCGTATCGGAGCCTATGGGCAAACTTGATTCCCCAAGCGCGTCAGCAGCATCTTCGTCAGGTGCACTGCTGGTCCCGTCGAAAAAGAAAAAGGCGGTGCAACAAGGATTACATCGTTCCGAGCGCTACAGGCAGGTCACCCAAAAAGGTGGCCGATGCGTGCACGCTAAAAATTAGAAATTCAACTATGCGATGCTCTCCGGGTTTCTGGTTTCCGCGTTGCTTGCCATAGAAAGAACGGTATCCGCTCCATGGCCCGATTCTCTAAATTAGAGCGAAATAGCAAAGGCGGGGTTAGCCGTCTCACAGGTATCAGCGGCTTAACAGGCAATCGACAACGTTTCTTGAGTCCCAAAAAAGCGCCCCCCGTATGCTGCGTCTCGACATAGGCGACAAGCCCTATGAACGCTTCCAAAGGCGTTTTGTGGCTATTGCGACGTATCGCCAGCGTGGGATGCTCAAGCTGTGCCTCGTCGAGAAAGCCGAGGGACGCGCTTTCAATGGCGCGGCTGGTTAAACACGCCGATGACGAAGCGGTATGTTGTCGTGGCGGAGAAAACGCGCAAGCCCCTCTTTTCGACGGTTTGGGCCGCCCAAGCGGTACTATGTTCGCCGCTGCCAAAAGCGAACGGGGGAATGAAATCGTGGACAGTAGGTACAGGCGCGGTGAACTGGTTGTTGAGGTTGGTGTAAAACTCATTATTGGTATTACTGGGACTGCTTTGGTCTTTTGGCTGGTTGAGGGAAATTTCTGGCTGAAGTTTTTTCTAAGCAGCGCGATGGCAGTGGGCGTGAATCTGTCGATTGAGACGACTGCCTTGCGCCGTGAGGTGCAAGGCTTGCGGGAAATGTTCGCAATTTCTGACAGGCAAGTGATTCACCTATCCCAACACGTTGAGCGTTTCAGCGAAAAGGAAAGCGACTGGGACGAAGTAGGGGAACTGAGAAGCAGAATAGAGGACCTTGAAGGCGCGTAGCCGACGAGCGGGATGAAGCCTTAGACACGCCGAGCTGAAACCCGCCGAGAGTGCCGCTTCCGCGGTCCTATGCCGTCTGGCGAATTCGGTTACACAGCGGTTACACGTGGCGGAAAAACGAAAAAGGGTTACAAGCAAATCGCCTGTAACCCTTTGAATTTGTTGGTGGGGCGTGAGTGACTCGAACACTCGACCTACGGATTAAGAGTCCGCTGCTCTACCAACTGAGCTAACGCCCCAACAGAAACGAGATTATAGCGGCAGTTTTTAAAGAGGCGCAATACCCCACCGAAGAAAATTCTTAACTTTCCGACGGAACCCTCGAACAAGCGTGGCAACACGGCCCGGACACCCCGGTATCATGGCGCATCCAAACCAGGCCAGCCAAAATGGACGATACCGCCATCCGCGCCTTGCTCGACAGCATCCTGGCCCCGTGGGTCAAGGAGCTACGACTCGCGCCCGAATCCGTCGCCGACAATGCGGTCACGCTGCGCCTGCCGTACTCCGACCACCTCCGTCACGCGGGCGGTGTCATCTGCGGTCAGGTGTTCATGGCCGCCGCCGATACCGCGATGGTCGTCGTCATCTCACACGTCTTAGGCGGTTTCCAGCCGATGACCACCGTCTCGCTGAACACGACCTTCATGCGCCCGGTAAAAGCCGGCGACGTCCTCGTCACCGCGCGCATCCAGCGCCACGGCCGCAATCTCGTCTTCGGCGATATCGAACTGCGCGACGCGCAAGGCGAACTCGCCGCGCACGCCACGACAACCTACGCGCTCATCATCAAGTAAATGTTCGATCAGGTCGTATTCGCCGGCGGGGGAAACCGCTGCTGGTGGCAAGCCGGATTCTGGGACGTCATCCAGCCGGAACTGAATCTCAGGCCGCGCGTCGTCGCGGGCATATCGGCGGGTGCGGCGACGGCGTGCATGCTCTACACGAACGAGTCGCGCTGGGTCATGCGCTACTACGCCGAAGCGCTGCGCGAGAACAGGAAAAACGCCTACTGGGGCAATCTGCTGCGCGGATCTTCGCGGACCGCTTTCACGATCTCGCGAAAGCGCCCGAGATCCGCATCGGTGTGTCGCATCTGCCGCGCTGGCTCGGCGCGCGTAGCGCGGTGGCGGCGGGTCTGATCGCGTACAACATCGAGAAATACGTGCGCAAGGCGCTGCATCCGACGCTCGGTCAGGCGCTCGGCTTCCATCCCGAATTCGTGAAAGCGCAGGAATGCGCGACGATCGACGATCTCGCCGATCTCATCCTCCAGTCGTCGAGCACGCCGCCGTTCACGCCGATCCTGCGACGCAACGGCCGCCCCGTCCTCGACGGCGGCATGGTCGACAACGTGCCCGTCTCCGCGCTCGATGCATCGCCCGGTCTCGTGCTCGTGATGGTCACGCGGCTCTACCCGCGTGAGCGCATGTTCGTCGTTCCGCACGGCGAGCAGAAGCGCATCTACATCCAGCCATCGCGCAAGGTGCCGATTTCGAGCTGGGACTATACGAGTCCATCGCAAATGCAACATGCTTACGATCTGGGCCGCGCGGACGGCGAGGATTTTCTCGAGCGCCTGCCGCGTCTTCTGAAAGTAGCCGAGCATTCCGCCTGACAAGGAGCAGACCGTGGCGAAGCAGCACACGTACGAACTCACAGTCGACTGGACCGGCAATATCGGTTCCGGCACCTCCGCCTACGACGCTTACTCGCGTGACCATCTCGTACGCGTTGGCGCCAAGCCGGCGATCGAAGCGTCGAGCGATCCGGCGTTTCGCGGCGATCCCGCGCGTCACAATCCGGAGGAGTTGTTCGTGGCGTCGCTGTCGTCGTGTCACATGCTCTGGTATCTGCATCTGTGCGCGACGAACAAGATCGTCGTGACGGCCTATGTCGATGAAGCCATCGGCACGATGCAGGAGGAGAAGAACGGGAGCGGACGTTTCGTCGATGTCACGCTGCGCCCGCGCGTGACGATCGGCGCTGGCGGCGATGCCGGTCTCGCGACGCGCCTTCACGAAGACGCTCACCGCTTCTGCTTCATCGCGAACTCGGTGAATTTTCCGGTGCGCTGCGAGCCGTCGATCGAGATCTCGACGCTCTAGCCCCGCGACTCGCGCTCAGCGGCGGCGCGCGTGCTGGAGCGCTTCCTTGTTGAACACGCTCGATGTGTCGCCCGCATCGAACGCGAGGATATTCCGGAACGCCGCGCCAAAATACAGCTCGTAGCTTTCGCGCTCCACGTAACCGATGTGCGGCGTGCAGATCACGTTCTCCATCCGCAGCAGGCCATAGCCTTGCAGAATCGGCTCGCTCTCGAAGACATCCACCGCGACCATGCCCGGCCGGTTGTGATGCACCGCATTCAGCAGCGCGTTCTCTTCGAGCAGTTCGGCGCGGCTCGTGTTGACGAAGAGCGCGGTCGGCTTCATGCGCATCAGATCGTCCTGCTTGACGATGCCAGTCGTCTCCTCGGTCAGGCGCAGATGCAGCGTCAGGACATCGCTTTGCTCGAAGAACGCCTCGCGGGTCTCGGCGACTGCGAAGCCGTCTTCGCGCGCCGCGCTTTGCGAATGCTCGCGTCCGTAGACGAGCACGTTCATCCCGAACGCCTTGCCGTATCCCGCGACCAGTTTGCCGATCTTCCCGTAGCCCCAGATGCCGAGCGTCTGCCCGCGCAGGACTTGCCCGAGCCCGAAGTTCGGCGGCAGCGCCGATGTCTTCAGCCCCGACTGCTGCCACGCGCCTTGCTTGAGGTTCGCGACGTACTGCGGAATGCGCCGCTGCGCCGACATGATCAGCGCCCAAGTCAGTTCGGCAGGCGCGACGGGAGAGCCCGTGCCCTCCAGCACTGCGATGCCGCGTTCCGTACACGCATCGATATCGATATGACCGCCGCCCGCGCGTCCCGTCTGGCTGATCATGCGCAGTTTCGGGCATTTGTCGAGCAGTTGAGAGCTGATGCGAGTGCGTTCGCGAATCAGCACGAGCGCGTCGACTTCCGAAAGTCTGCTGGCCAACTGTCCCAGACCACGTACCGTGTTATTGAAGACCTTCACCTCATGGTCATCGAGCAGATGGAAGCAATCGAGCTTCCGGACGGCATCCTGGTAGTCGTCGAGAATGGCGATTTTCATGGGCATGGATTGGCTTTTGTTAGGCATCGAACGTGCTGCATTTTTATCGAGGGAGAGAATGGAGCGCCTAAGTTCGGGTAAATACCGATAAATTGCGCTCTATTGTGTCTTATTGCGCTGCATCACGAGGTTCGCGCGATGCGGTGTTATGCTTGACTCCCCATTTTTCAGGAGGCTCGCGCGTCCCCGCCAAAATAGAGAAATTTCGCGCAACTAGCGGAAAACACGGAATTTCGCGAGGAGGCAGGCCACTTAGTATCTCTTTTTAACAGTTTGTTCCTTTGCCACGCAAGCCGCGAAAGGTACGGTTTGCTTGTGAAGGATTCATGCCCGTGACGCCGCATTGGCTCCCGAACCGCATTTTCGTGCGATGAAACCATTTTTCGGAGTTGCACGAAAGCGCCCGGCGGTTCGAATCGCAAACGCCTCTCGCATGCAGCGTTGTATGGGCAAATCGGTTTTCATTGCAGAAGAACGGAGACAGCTCGATGAACCAGCCCGCAGTAGTCGAAGACAACAATAAAAACGCCGTCGAGATCGAGGCGCCGGCTCATGTCCGTCACCGACGACTCATCGAATGGGTGCAGCAAGTCGCGGCCCTGACCAAGCCGGACCGCATCGAATGGTGCGACGGGTCGCAGGAAGAATACGACCGGCTCTGCCAGCAGATGGTCGATGCCGGCACCATGAAGAAGCTCGATCCCGAGAAGCGCCCGAATTCTTTCCTCGCGTGCTCGGACCCCTCGGATGTGGCGCGCGTCGAAGACCGCACCTTCATCTGCTCAGAGCGGCGCGAAGACGCCGGCCCCACAAACAACTGGGTCGATCCGCAGGAAATGCGCGTGACGCTCGACGGCCTGTTCGACGGCGCGATGCGCGGTCGCACGATGTACGTCGTGCCGTTTTCGATGGGCCCGCTCGGCTCGCCGATCGCGCACATCGGCGTGGAATTGTCGGACAGCCCGTACGTGGTGACGAACATGCGCATCATGACGCGCATGGGCCGCGCCGTGTATGACGTGCTCGGCGAGAACGGCGAGTTCGTGCCGTGTGTGCATTCGGTCGGCGCGCCGCTTAGTCGTGGCCGCAAGGACGTGCCGTGGCCGTGCAACGACACGAAATACATCGTGCATTTCCCCGAAAAGCGCGAAATCTGGAGCTTCGGCTCGGGTTACGGAGGCAACGCGCTGCTTGGGAAGAAGTGCTTCGCGCTGCGCATCGCCTCGACGATGGGCCGCGACGAAGGCTGGCTCGCCGAGCACATGCTGATTCTCGGCGTGACGTCGCCGCAAGGGCGCAAGTATCACGTCGCAGCGGCGTTCCCGTCGGCGTGCGGCAAGACGAACTTCGCGATGCTGATTCCGCCGAGCGATCTGAACGGCTGGAAGGTGACGACCATCGGCGACGACATCGCCTGGATCAAGCCGGGCCGCGACGGCCGTCTCTACGCGATCAACCCCGAAGCCGGCTATTTCGGCGTCGCGCCGGGCACGAGCGAAAAGACCAACTTCAACGCGATGGCCACGTTGAAGGAAAACGTGATCTTCACGAACGTCGCGCTGACCGATGACGGCGACGTCTGGTGGGAAGGCATGACCGACACGCCGCCCGCGCATCTCATCGACTGGCAGGGCCGCGACTGGACGCCGGAAATCGCGAAGGAAACGGGCGCGAAAGCCGCGCATCCGAACGCGCGCTTTACGGCGCCGGCGTCGCAATGTCCGTCGATCGACGCGGATTGGGAGAACCCGGCCGGCGTACCGATCGACGCCTTCATCTTCGGCGGACGCCGCTCCAACACGGTGCCGCTCGTGACCGAAGCGCGCGACTGGAAGGAAGGCGTCTACATGGCCGCGACGATGGGCTCCGAAACCACCGCCGCCGCCGCCGGCCAGCAGGGCGTCGTGCGCCGCGATCCGTTCGCGATGCTGCCGTTCTGCGGCTACAACATGGCCGACTATTTCGGCCACTGGCTGAAGGTGGGCGAGCGCCTCGAGGCGATGAACGCGAAGGCGCCGAAGTTCTTCTGCGTGAACTGGTTCCGCAAGGGCGACGACGGCAAGTTCGTGTGGCCGGGCTTCGGGGAAAACATGCGCGTGCTGAACTGGATGATCGGCCGCATCGAAGGCTCGGCGAAGGGCGAGGAGCACGCGTTCGGGATTTCGCCGCGTTACGAGGACATCGATTGGGGCGCGCTCGGCTTCACGCGCGAGCAGTTCGAGCAGGTCATCTCTGTCAACGACACCGCCTGGCGCGACGAACTCGCGCTCCACGACGAGTTGTTCGCGAAACTGAAACACGGCTTGCCGGAAGCCTTGCCGCAAGCAAAAGCGGGCATGGAGAAACGTCTCGCAGCGTGATGCTGCGCCGGATTGACGTCAAAAACTGAATCAATCCCCAAAAGAACGGGTCGGCGCAAGCCGGCCCGTTTTTTCTTGCCTACACCGTCAAAATAGACGCGGGCAGTCATTTCAAAATTTCGTCTATCAGCGAACCCCTAATCGAGTGTTGTGTGAAACGCAACAATCGGTGATCTTTCATCGCCATAACGCGGCTAACTAACAGATTTTTTTCGACTTTTTCGTGCTTACCGGCAACTTCTGCACGAAAGCGCCGGTCCTAGGATAATCCTGAATTGCTTTGCAGCAGAATTCGAGCCGTGTAGCGGCAGGAGTTGTCTTTATGGATCATTTGCAGTCGATGAGAGTGTTCGTGCGAGTCGCGGATCTCGGAAGTTTCGCCCGGGCCGCGAGCGCGATGGATATCTCCAATGCGGTGGCGACGCGCCACGTCGCGGACCTCGAAGGCCGCCTCGGCACGCGCCTGCTCAACCGCACGACGCGCAGCCTTTCGCTCACCGAGTCCGGCCAGGTCTATCTGGAACGGGCGCGGCAGATTCTCGACGAACTTGAAGATGTCGAGCAAATGGTGGTGGCGCGCAATCACGAGCCGCTCGGGTCGCTCAGGATCGTCGCGCCCGTCGTGTTCGGCCTGCATAATCTCGCGCCCGTGTTGCAGACTTATGCGCAGCGTTATCCGAAGGTCGTGCCCGATGTGACGCTGGTCGATCGTCAGGTCGATCTGGTGGAGGAAGGTTTCGATGTCGGCATCGTCATCGCCCGGCAGGTGAAGAGCGCGAGCATCGTCACGCGGCGCCTGACGACGGGTTGCATGACCGTCTGCGCAACGCCCGCATATCTGGAAAAGCACGGCACGCCGACGCGCCCGGAGCATCTGCTCGAGCATCCGTGCCTGAGCCTGCCGTCCGAGTACTGGGGCGACGAGCGCGTGTTCACCGGTCCGGAAGGCGAAGTGCGCGTGCGCCCGCAGAACGTGATCATCGCGAACAACACGGAAATGCTGCGGCAGTTCGCGCTGCTCGGCATGGGCATCGCGATTCTGCCGAGCTACCTGATCGGCAACGACACGACGCGCGGCCAGTTGGTGCGCCTGCTCGGGGACTATCAGTTGCCGCAGGTCGAGATCAACGTCGCGTATCCGAGCCGGCGTCACTTGCCGGCGAAGGTTCGCACATTCATCGATCACCTGGTCGAGCATTTCAGCCAGACGCCGAATCATCAGCTCGGCGAGCAGTGGATTCGCGATGGCCGCGGCAGGCCTGTGTCGGCGGCGCACGCCCGTTATGAGCATGCCGATGAAGACGCGACGCCCGCGCCGCGCTCACGTCCGATCGATGGCGAAATGGCGCCGAAGCTGTCGAAACCTTCGCGAACGCGAGGGCGCGTGCCAGCGGCATCGCCGTTCTGAAGGCGTCGCGCGAAAGCTGCGCAAATGAAAAACCCCCGCGAATCGCTTCGCGGGGGTTTTCTTTTTTGTCGCTGAGGAAAAGGTCAGCTCGTCTTGCGCGCCGCGGTTTTTTTGACGGCGGCCTTCTTCGCCGGCGCTTTCTTCGCCGCAGGCTTCGCGCGCGTGGTTTTCGCGGCCACGGCGACATCGCTGTCGCCGCTTTCATCGCCACCCTCGGCTGGCGCTTCCGCCGCGGCGCCGCGCTTGGCCGCAGCCGTCTTCGCTCCCGGCTTGCCTTCCTTCTTCTCGAACTCGAAGCCGATCTTGCCATCCGGCTGCTTCACGAGAAACGCCTTGAAGTTGCGTCCCGTGCGCGATGACTTGAAGTTCGTCAGCAGATCGGTGCGGCCTTCGTTGAGCAGCTTCGCCATCTGCTCGCGCGACATTTCCTGCTGAAGAATCACCTTGCCCGAGCGGAAGTCGCAAGTCTTCGGATTCGATACCGAGTTCTCGCAGACGTAGCTCATGCCGTGCTCGAACACGCGCGACTGACACTTCGGACATGCGCCGACCGGCGTCTGTTCGGAGAAATCGGGCGGTTCGCCGTCCTCGCCGCCGCTGTCCTGACCGAAATCGAATTCGAGCTTGTAATTCTTGATTTCGTCATCGAGCGAAAGTTTGAGAATCGCGGAGAACGGACGGCCCATCTTGCTACGGAAACCCGACAGCGGCCCGATGGTTTTCTCGCGCAGCAACTCCTCGACTTCCGGGATTTCGAATTGCCGCCCGCCCGGAATCTTCGAGATCGAAAAGTCGCACTTCGTGCACGCGAAGCGCCGATAGTTCTCCTTCACCTGCGAACCGCAGTTCGGGCACGGCGTTTCGAGCGTCGCGTAGTCGCCGGGAATCGTGTCCGAGTCGTATTCCTTCGCGCGCTTGACGATGGTCTGCGTCATTCGCGCGATTTCCTGCATGAACTGATCGCGATGCAGGCTGCCGCGCTCCATCTGCGACAGCTTGTGCTCCCATTGGCCGGTCAGTTCGGGCGCCGTGAGTTCTTCGACGCCGAGGCCGCGCAAAAGCGTCATCAACTGGAATGCTTTGGCGGTCGGAATCAGTTCGCGGCCTTCGCGCACCATGTACTTTTCGCCTAGCAGACCTTCGATGATCGCCGCGCGCGTGGCCGGCGTGCCGAGGCCCTTCGCGGCCATCGCGTCGCGCAGTTCTTCGTCTTCGACGAGCTTCCCCGCGCCTTCCATCGCCGAGAGCAGCGACGCTTCGTTGTAGCGCGCGGGCGGTTTGGTCACGAGGCCTTGCGCGGCGATCTTCTCGACGTCGACCTGTTCGCCCTTCTGCACGGGCACGAGATTGCCGTCCTCGCCAGCAGCTTCGCGGCCATAGACCTGCAGCCAGCCCGGCTCGACGAGCACCTTGCCTTCCGTCTTGAATTGATGCCCGGAGACTTCGGTGATGCGCGTCGTCACGAGGTATTCCGCCGCCGGGAAGAACACCGACAGGAAACGCTTCACGACGAGGTCATACAGCTTCTGCTCCGGCTCCGACAGCGACTTCGGCGCCTGCAATGTCGGGATGATGGCGAAGTGGTCGCTGATCTTCGAGTTGTCGAAGATGCGCTTGTTCGGCTTCACCCAGCCCTTGTCGAGCACCTGCTTCGCGAACGGCAGATAGTTGTTGCTCTCCTTGAGCATGGTCATCGTGTCCTTGACCGTGCTCAGGTAGTCCTCGGGCAGCGCGCGCGAATCGGTACGCGGATACGTCAGGACCTTGTGCTTTTCATACAGTGCCTGCGCGAGACCGAGCGTGTTCTTCGCCGAGAACCCGAAGCGGCCGTTGGCTTCGCGCTGCAGGCTGGTCAGATCGAAAAGCAGCGGCGACATCTGAGTGGACGGTTTCGATTCTTCCGTGACCGTGCCGGTCTTGTCGCGGCACGCCGCGACGACGGATTCGGCTGCTGCGAGACTCCACAGGCGCGAATCGCGCTGTTCCGGATCGTTTTCGACGCGCTTGAACTTCGGATCGAACCAGCGGCCTTCGTAGATGCCCTTCGCGGCGATGAACTCGGCACGCACTTCCCAATAGTCGCGGGGCACGAAACGGCGGATTTTCTCCTCACGTTCGACGACGATGGACAACGTTGGCGTCTGCACGCGGCCGACGGTCGTCAGGAAGAAACCGCCGCCCTTGCTGTTGAACGCGGTCATCGCGCGCGTGCCGTTGATGCCGACGAGCCAGTCGGCTTCGGAACGGCAGCGGGCGGCGTCGGCGAGCGGCTGCATGTCGGCGTCGCTGCGCAGATTCGCGAAGCCTTCGCGGATCGCGGCGGGCGTCATCGACTGGAGCCAGAGGCGCTGAACCGGCTGCTTCGCTTTTGCGTGCTGCGCGATCAGCCGGAAGATCAATTCGCCCTCGCGCCCCGCGTCGCAGGCGTTGATGAGGCGGTCGATGTCCTTGCGCTTCAACAGCCTCGTCAGCACCTTCAGGCGCGATTCGCTTTTCGCGATGGGATTCAGGTCGAAATGCGGCGGAATGACCGGCAGGTTCGTGAAGCTCCATTTGCCGCGCTTGACGTCGTATTCCTCGGGCGCCGCGATTTCGAGCAGATGGCCGACCGCGGACGAGAGCACGTAATCGTCGCTCTCGAAATACTCGTCATGCTTGGTGAAGCCGCCCAGCGCACGCGCGATGTCGTTCGCGACGGAGGGCTTCTCAGCGATGATCAGGGCTTTGGACATGACTCAATAAGTTGGTAACTGGCAGCGGCCCGGTTTGGGCTGCTTTAACGACCGCTTTATAGCACACGGTTTGTGCAGTGGTAGTCGAAGCGCGTATCCGGGCGCTTCGATATGGGGCTCGCGAAGCGCGTTTCGCGCGCAAAAAAACGGTCAAGCCGTGGCGAGCGCCGGACGCAATTTCGGCGCACCGACCATGCCCGGCAGCGCGGTCAGGTCGGTCAGCATCCGATCGACGATGGACGCCTGCGGCAGCACCGTGCCGAAAAATCGCGTCGTGACCGAATCCTCGATCAGGATGGTCGGAAAATTTTCCACATCGAGGTCATCGAAGCGGTCGGCGTGATTCTCGATATCGATCCACGCGAAGCAGATATCCGGATGCGCGGCCGCCAGCCTGTCGAATCCTTCGCGATATTCGCGGCACGTGCCGCACCATTCGGCGCACAGACAGGCGACGAACAGCGTGCCGGGCACGGCGATGCGCTCCGCGATGCGATCGGCATCGGTATCGAGATTCAGCGCGGACATGGCGGGTGCGGCATCCTTTATTCGAGTGGACTGCGGGGACGGCTCATTTTTCCGCGAATGTAGCACGACGCGGCTTCACGAGCGCTCCACCGCCGTGTAGCGGCCGCCTGCGAGCGCCGCCACATGGCCCGCCAGTTCGAGTTGCAGCAATGCGGCCTGGAGCGCCGCTCCGTCGAGATAAGTGCGCGCCGCGAGAATTTCAAGCGTCGCGGGCGCGTGCCCGAGCGCGTCGAGCACGCGGCCGGCGTTATCGCCGATGGCGGAATCGGCTATTCGCGCCGATGCCCACGACGCGCTGACCGGACGCGGCTTCGCGCGTTTCGCTGCCGCACGCGCGATGCTCGCCGACGAAACACCGAATTCTTCAAGCACGTCCTCCGGCGCTTCGACCAGCTTCGCGCCCTGCTTGATCAGGCGATGACAACCCTGCGAAAGCGGTGCGTGGATCGATCCGGGAAGCGCGAAAACATCGCGCCCCATTTCGTTGGCGAGCCGCGCGGTGATGAGCGAACCGGAACGCATCGCCGCTTCGACGATCAGCACGCCGCCCGACAGGCCCGCGATCAACCGGTTCCGCTGTGGAAAATTCGCCGACCGGGCGGGCGTGCCGAGCGGCCATTCGGACAGAATCGCGCCATCTCGGGCGATTTCGTGCGCGAGCGTGTGATGCGCCGCCGGATACACGAGATCCGCGCCTGTGCCGATTACCGCCACCGTGCCGGTGTCGCCTTCCAGCGCGCCGCGATGCGCGGCCGCGTCGATGCCGAGCGCCAGTCCCGACGCCACCACGAGTCCCGCATCCGACATCGCGCGGGCAAAGCGTCGTGCGTCTTCGAGACCTTGCGGCGAGGCGTGCCGGCTGCCGACGATCGCGATCGCGCGCGTCTGCAGCAAATCGAGCCGGCCTTTCGCGTAGAGCAGCGGCGGCGGGTCGGGCATGGTGAGCAGCGCCTGTGGATAGGCGGTATCGGCGAATGTAAGAATGTGATTGCCCGGTTCCGACGCCCACGCCAGAACCGCTTCAATATAGTGGTCGAACGGAACGCCTTCGATATCGGACGGCGGCGCGAGCACGGCAACGGCTGCGCGGGCGTCGGCGGTTTCGGCGAGCGACGCGAAGCTCTCCGACAGCACGTCGAGCGGCCCGCCGAACGCACCGAGCAGCAGACGCAGCGCGAGCGGCTTCAGCCCCTTCGCATGCGTGAGCCGCAGCCAGGCGCGCAGTTCATTGGCATCAGGTATCGAAGCGGCTTCCTCGGTCGGCAGGGCAACGGTCGTCATGTTAAGATTTTTGATCCGGAACAGATAAAGAAAGGTCGCTCAGGCTCGATCCACGGCCCGAAGCGACGCCGATTGGCCGCTTGCCGGCGGCGTTGAATCGACGCGATTCACCCGCATATCTTCGGCATGCCGCCCCATTACCCGCAACCTGGCCGAATGGCCGATTTACACGCGTCGCGGCGCGCGTAGACAATCCGAATCATGGCTCTGCTCAAGATACTCAACTACCCGGACAAGCGGCTGAACAAGGTGGCGAAGCCCGTCGCCATGGTCGATGACCGCATCCGCAAGCTCGTCGCCGACATGGCCGAGACGATGTACGCCGCGCCCGGCGTCGGCCTCGCCGCGACGCAGGTGGACGTGCACGAGCGCGTGATCGTGATCGACGTCTCGGATGCGCACGATCAGCTGATGGTCTTCATCAATCCGGAAATCGTCTGGTCGAGCGATCAGAAGAAGGAATGGGAAGAAGGCTGCCTGTCGGTGCCGGGCATTTATGACTTCGTCGAGCGTCCCGATAAGGTACGCGTGAAAGCGCTGAACCAGAAGGGCGAGACCTTCGAGCTCGATTGCGATGGCCTGCTCGCCGTCTGCATCCAGCACGAGATGGATCACCTGGCGGGGCACGTGTTCGTCGAATACCTCTCGGCGCTCAAGCAGACCCGCATTCGCGGCAAGATGAAGAAGCTGGAAAAGGCGCTGTAACCGATGACTCAATCGCTGCGAGTGGTCTTCGCCGGTACGCCGGAATTCGCTGCCGCCGCGCTCGCGGCCATTCACGCGGCGGGCTTTTCCGTGCCGCTCGTTTTGACGCAGCCCGACCGGCCCGCCGGCCGCGGCATGAAACTCACCGCGAGCCCGGTCAAGCGCTTCGCGATCGAGCACGGCCTGAAAGTCGCGCAGCCCACTTCGCTGCGTCGCGCGGGCAAATATCCACAGGAAGCGGCCGAGGCCATCGACCTGTTGCGCGACACGCCGCATGACGTCATGGTCGTCGCTGCTTATGGACTGATCCTGCCGCAGGAAGTGCTCGATATTCCGCCGCGCGGCGCGATCAATATTCACGCGTCGCTGCTGCCGCGCTGGCGTGGCGCGGCGCCAATCCATCGCGCGATCGAAGCGGGCGACGTCGAAACCGGCATCACGCTCATGCAGATGGACGCCGGCCTCGACACCGGCGCGATGATCCGCGAGGCGCGCACGCCGATCCTCGCCGACGACACCACTGGCACGCTGCACGACCGGCTCGCGCACATGGGCGCGGAGCTGATCGTCGCGGCGCTGCGCGATCTTGAACGCGACGGCGCGCTGCCTTCCACGCCGCAGCCGGACGAAGGCACGACTTACGCCGAAAAGATCGCGAAGCACGAGGCCGCGCTCGACTGGCGCCGTCCGGCACAGGAGCTTGCGCGTCAGGTCCGCGCGTTCGATCCGTTTCCGGGCGCGTTCGGCACGCTCGACAACGCAGCGATCAAGATCTGGGCCGCGCAGCCCGTCGATGGCTCCGGTGAGCCTGGAACGATCGCGGACGTTTCGTCGGACGGAATCGTCGTCATCTGTGGTGAAGGCGCGCTGAAGCTCACGCAGTTGCAGAAACCCGGCGGCAAGCGCCTGCCCGTGCGCGAATTCCTCGCCGGCGCGGCGATCGCAAAAGGGCAGCATTTCACGCTCGGCGAATAAGTCCGGGGCGGGGCGCGGCGCTAAAATGAGGCATCTCGAAATAGCGCCCGTCTGGAGTTTCCGATGCTCGGCATTACCGGTTTCACGTTCTTCCTCATCGCCGTTTTTCTTCTGAATGTCACGCCCGGTCCCGATACCGCCTATATCGTCGGGCGCAGCGTCGCGCAGGGGCGCGGCGCGGGCATCGTGTCGTCGCTGGGCATTTCCGCAGGTTGCATCGTTCATACGCTCGCGTGCGCGTTCGGCCTGACGGCGATCCTCGCGGCATCGTCGACGGCGTTTACAGTCATCAAAATGGCGGGCGCGGTTTATCTGATTTATCTCGGCGTGCGGCTGATCTTCACGAAGCGCGACGACACACAACCTGCCCAAGAAAAACAAAGCGAAAAGGCGATGCCGAAATCGCTGGGCCAGCTTTTCGCGCAAGGTTTCGTCACGAACGTGCTGAACCCGAAGGTCGTGCTGTTCTTCGTGTCGTTCTTTCCGCAATTCGTCGCAGCCGACAGCCAGCACAAGACGCTCGCGTTCCTCGCGCTCGGCATCGTGTTCATCGCGATGAGCACGATCTGGAACAGCTTCGTCGCGTGGATCGCAGGCAGCGTTACCGAGCGCTTCGCGGGCAAATCCGGCGTCAAGAAGTGGCTGGACCGTGGCGTTGGCACGGCGTTCGTGGGACTCGGCATCAAGCTCGCGACGACGCATCGGTGAATCGCTCAAATTGCACCGGCGTGGATTGAATTATTGACGGACGCCCATATCTAACATTTTGCTTACAATCGTGGTCCCGGTCATATCGGCCGGGGCAACCGCGCACTTCGCGCACTGCATTCAGGGAGAGGAGTTCCGGACATGTTCAACTGGGTCAAAACCGCGATGCTGATGGCTGCGATCACGGCCCTCTTTGTCGTGATCGGCGGAATGATCGGCGGCAAGAGCGGCATGATGCTCGCGCTGCTCATCGCGCTCGGCATGAATTTCTTTTCGTACTGGTTTTCCGACAAGATGGTCCTGCGCATGTACAACGCGCAGGAAGTCGACGAAACCACCGCGCCGCAGTTCTATCGCATGGTGCGCGAGCTCGCCACGCGCGCTCAATTGCCGATGCCGCGCGTCTATCTGATCAACGAAGACGCGCCGAACGCGTTCGCGACGGGCCGCAATCCGGAGCACGCGGCGGTCGCGGCGACCACGGGCATTCTGCGCGTGCTGTCCGAGCGTGAAATGCGCGGCGTGATGGCGCACGAGCTGGCGCACGTGAAGCACCGCGACATCCTGATCTCGACGGTCTCGGCGACGATGGCCGGTGCGGTTTCGGCGCTCGCGAACTTCGCGATGTTCTTCGGCGGGCGCGACGACGAAGGCCGCCCGATGAATCCGATCGCGAGCATTCTCCTGGCGATCCTCGCGCCGATCGCGGGCGCGATAATCCAGATGGCGATTTCCCGCGCGCGCGAATTCGAAGCCGATCGCGGCGGCGCGGAGATTTCGGGCGATCCGCAAGCGCTCGCGAGCGCGCTCGAAAAGATTCACGCGTACGCGTCGGGCGTGCCGTTCCCGACGGCCGAGCAGCATCCGGCGACCGCGCAGATGATGATCATGAATCCGCTTTCGGGCGGCGGCATCGCGAATCTTTTCTCGACGCACCCGGCAACGGAAGAGCGCGTCGCGCGTCTGATGGAGATGGCGCGCACGGGCCGCTTCTAACAGCTTGCAAGGTGTCGTAACGAAGGCCGTTCCGGTTTCCACCGCAACGGCCTCTTTTGCATCGCACTCCGCACGCCGGTGCGCGGATTCCCGCAAGTTACAATTCCCCGTTCGCGCGAACTGCGCGTCGCCGTTGACCGTTCCCGTTTTCCATGACCGACAAGCCTTCCCGGCGGCCCGCCGCCGCGCATTCCCGCCTGAGCGCGCTGCATCTCGCGCCCGATTCGCTCGCGTTCGCGCTCGACTGCGCGGCGCAAGCCGTTGGCGCGGTGCGCGCGGGTTCGGCGCTGCCGGCGGCGTTGCAGACGGTCGTCGGGTCTGGCAAGCACGCGACGGCGCGCGGCGCGGTGCAGGATATCGCGTATCGCGCGATGCGCCGCCTCGCGCTCGCCGATGCGCTGATGCACAAGCTCGTCAAGAAAGCGCCGCCGCCGCACGTGGGCAACGTGCTCGTCTGCGCATTCACGCTGCTGACGGACGACGAAGCGCACGCGGCCTACGCGCCGTTCACCGTCGTCGATCAGGCCGTGACTGCGATTGCCGCGCGCCGCGACTTTGCCTTCGCGAAGGGGCTCGTGAACGCCGTGCTGCGCGGTTTCCTGCGCGAGCGCGCAACGCTGATGGACGACGCGCGCAAGAACGAAGTCGTGCGCTGGAATTATCCGCAATGGTGGATCGACTCGGTCAGACGCGGCCAGCCCGGTGCCTGGGAGCGCATCCTCGAAGCGGGCAACGTGCAGGGGCCGCTCACGCTGCGCGTGAATGCGCGGCATGCGAAGGTCGATGACTATCTGGCGCGTCTGCGCGATGCGCACATCGAAGCCGAAGTGGTGGGCCTGCACGCGGTGCGCCTGAAAACGCCGATGCCCGTCGATCGTATTCCCGGTTTCGACGAAGGCGTCGTGTCAGTGCAGGACGCGGGCGCGCAACTCGCCGCGCAGTTGCTCGACGCGAAGGACGGCATGCGTGTGCTCGACGCGTGCGCGGCGCCGGGTGGAAAGACGGGGCACGTGCTCGAACTCGCGAACGTCGATCTGATCGCGCTCGAAAGCGACGCGGAGCGCTCCGGCCGCATCGCACAGAATCTGACGCGCCTGAAGCTCGATGCGCGCATCGAAGTGGGCGACGCGGGCGATCCTGCGCAATGGTTCGACGGCGTGCCGTTCGATCGCATTCTCGCGGACGTGCCGTGCTCGGCGTCGGGCATCGTGCGGCGCCATCCGGACATCCGCTGGTTGCGGCGCGCGTCGGACATCGCTGCGCTCGTCGCCGAGCAGCGCCGCATTCTGAACGCGCTGTGGCCGCTCGTCGCGAAGGGCGGCGAGCTGCTTTACGTGACATGTTCCATCTTTCCCGAGGAGGGCGAAGAGCAGGCCCGCTGGTTTGGAACCGCGCATGAAGATGCGGTACGATTGGACGCGCCGGGCCAGTTGTTGCCGACAGCGGCGCGCGCGAGCGCGGACGCGGTGCGGGGTTCACCGGACGGTACAAATTTCGCGTCTCCGAGCCGTGGCGCGGAAACCTTCGCGGACCACGACGGATTCTTCTACGCGCGCTTTCAGAAACGGTGACGATCAAACGCTTTTTTCCGCTTCGGCTCGCGGCCGTCATCTGGACTGCGCTGACGCTCTGGCTGACCGTCGCCGCAGTCGAACCGGCGTTTGCCGAGACGATCGCCGTGCAGCGCGCGTCGCTGCAGGCCGACAATGCCGGCTGGAGTCTCGACGCGCACTTCGACTTCGATCTCAACAGCAGCCTCGAAGAAGCCGTGAACCGCAGCGTGCCGCTCTATTTCACGATCGACTTCGCGCTGTCGCGGCCCCGCTGGTACTGGTTCGACGAAGAGCCGGTGAACGTGTCGCAGAGCATCCGTCTTTCCTATCAGCCGCTCACGAACGAATATCGCGTGTCGACGGGCGGCTTGCAGTTGCGTTTCGCCTCGCTCAATGAAGCGCTCGCGGTCATCAGGCACGTGACTTCGTGGCACGTCATCGACCGGAACCAGGTGCGTGGCGGCGAAACCTATACCGCATCGGTGCGCATGCAACTCGACATCGCATTGATGCCCAAGCCGTTCCAGATCGACGCGGTGAACAACCGCGACTGGAACCTCTCTTCTGACTGGAAGCGTTTTACTTTTACGGCGGCAGAACGTGCGAAATAGATTTCGACGCGGCCGCACGGACATGAAAAGTTTCGTCGTCCGGCTGCTGGTCTCGACGGTTGCGCTCACGGCGGTTCTGCTGCTCGTGATGCTCGCGCTCGCGAGCGCGAACACCGAGTTCTTCGACCGCTATTACGGCTGGCTCTACGCGGCGAACGTTGCGGTGGCGATCGTGTTCATGCTGATCGTCATCAGTTTGTTCATCATCATCGTGTCGCGAGTGCGGCAAGGGCGCTTCGGCACGCGACTGCTGGCGAAGCTCGCGTTCATCTTCGCGCTCGTCGGCGTGGTGCCGGGCGCGATCATCTATGTGGTTTCGTATCAGTTCGTGTCGCGCAGTATCGAATCGTGGTTCGACGTGAACGTCGAAACCGCACTCACGTCGGGTCTGACGCTCGGCCGCGGCATGCTCGAAACCTCGCTCGCCGATTTCAAGAACCGCGGCCGGCAAATGAGCGATCAGCTCGCGAGCGCCGATCCGTCGAGCCTCACGCTCTCGCTGTTGCGTTTGCGCGATCAATACGGCGTGCAGGACGCGGTGGTGTTCGAACGGCCGCGCGATCAGTACAACCGCGAGGATCTGACGTCGAACAACGGTCTGCAGCGTGTCGCGGGACTGCGCACGGTCGCGCAGGCATCGGGCAATTACTACGCGCTCCTGCCGGCCAACGAGCCGACCAGCACGATGCTCAAGCAGGCGCAGGATCATCCATATGGAGCGATCGAAGGCGAGATCGACGGCGATCCGAAATCGAACGGACCGAAGGGCGCGCTGCGATTACGCGTGGTCACCAAGATCCCCGATCCGACGACGACCACCGAGTTTCAGCACGTCGACCGCTTTCTGCAGATCGAGCAGCCGGTGAGTCAGGAACTCGCGCGCAACGCCGATGCCGTGCAGCGCGCGTATCGCGAGTATCAGGAGAAGCGGCTCGGGCGCACGGGCTTGCGCAAGATGTATATCGGCACGCTGACGCTCGCGCTTTTTCTCGCGACCTTCATCGCGATGATGATGGCGCTCGCGCTCGGCAATCAGCTCGCGCGCCCGTTGTTCCTGCTCGCGCAGGGCACGAAGGAAGTGGCCGAGGGCGACTACACGCCCAAACGCGAGATCAATTCGCGCGACGAACTCGGCTTTCTCACGCAGTCCTTCAATGCGATGACGCGCCAGCTCTCCGAGGCGCGTGCGGCCGTCGAGAACAATCGCATCGCGCTGGAGCATTCGAAGGCGTATCTGGAAAGTATTCTTGCGAACCTCACGGCGGGCGTGTTCGTGTTCGACCGGCAGTTCCGGCTCGCCACCGCGAATCGCGGCGCGGAGCGCATCTTCCGCCAGCCGTTCGGCACGCTGATCAATCAGCCGCTCGACCGGATCGACGTCCTTGCGGAATTCGGCACGATGGTGAAAAAGGCGTTCGCCGAGCGCGATGCCGCGTCGAGCGGCTCCGATCATCCGGTCGGCGACCGCGGGCACTGGCAACAGCAGGTCGCGGTGACGGTGCCGGGCGAGAATGATCCGCTCACGCTGCTGGTGCGCGGCACGCAATTGCTGAGCGTGACCGAGAGCGATTCCGACGATGCGGAAACGACCGGCTACGTCGTCGTGTTCGACGACATCTCCGACGTCATCTCCGCGCAGCGTTCGGTCGCCTGGGGCGAAGTCGCGCGACGTCTCGCGCACGAGATCAAGAATCCGCTCACGCCCATTCAGCTCTCGGCGGAGCGCCTGCAGATGAAGCTCGCCGACAAGCTCGCGCCGCCCGATGCCGAAGTGCTCAAGCGTGCGTCGACGACCATCGTGAATCAGGTGCAGGCGATGAAGCAGATGGTCGACGACTTCCGCGAGTACGCGCGCACGCCGCCCGCGGTGCTCGGCAATCTGCAACTGAACGATCTCGTCGCGGAAGTGCTGACGCTGTACGGCATCGAAGACGGCAAGACGCCGATCAAGATTGATCTCGCGAAGCTGCCGGTGATTCGCGGCGACGCGACGCAGATCCGTCAGGTCATCCACAACTTGCTGCAGAACGCGCAGGACGCTGTGGCGGACGTCGCGGAGCCGCGCGTTCTGCTCGAAACGAGGACAGTAGAATATGGCGAGCCCGATGCATCGGGTCATGCGCGCGTCGCGGTTCGCCTCACGGTCTCGGACAACGGCACGGGCTTTCCGGCGCGTATTCTTTCCCGCGCTTTCGAGCCTTACGTGACGACGAAAGCAAAGGGTACGGGCCTGGGACTTGCAACCGTGAAGAAGATCGTCGACGAGCATGGTGCGCGCATCGACATACGCAACCGCTCGAAGACCGCGGATGTGATCGAGGGTGCGCAGATATCGATTCTGTTTCTGCAACTCGCGGACGACACCGCAGCGCCCGGCGCGACGCCGCCGGGGGCCGGTGCCGCAGCGAATCAGGGAACGACAAAAGCAACAGTGCAGACAAGGGCAGCTTAAATGGCAACCATCCTGGTGGTAGACGATGAAATGGGGATCCGGGAACTGCTCTCCGAGATCCTGAGCGACGAAGGCCACGTTGTGGAGGTGGCGGAAAACGCGCAGGTCGCGCGCGAGTACCGTCTGGAGCAAACGCCCGATCTCGTATTGCTCGATATCTGGATGCCCGACACCGACGGCGTGACCTTGCTCAAAGAGTGGGCAGCGCAGGGCAAGCTCACGATGCCGGTGATCATGATGTCCGGCCACGCGACCATCGACACCGCTGTCGAAGCGACCAAGATCGGCGCGCTCAACTTTCTTGAAAAGCCGATCGCGCTGCAGAAGCTGCTGAAGGCCGTCGAGCAGGGGCTCGCGCACGGTACTGCCGCTGCGCCCGTGGCGGCTGTAGCGAAGCCGCCGGCAAGCGCGAGCGCATCGGGCGTGCCCGTGGCGGCGGCGCTGCCGACGGCGTCATCGTTGAACGCATCGGGCGATGCGATGGCGGGCGCGTCGCAGAATCAGGCGGGGCAGACGGCATCCATCTCGTTCGATATCCCGTTGCGCGATGCGCGCGACGCGTTCGAGCGGGCGTACTTCGAGTATCACCTCGCGCGCGAGAACGGCAGCATGACGCGCGTCGCGGAAAAGACGGGGCTCGAGCGCACGCATTTGTATCGCAAGCTCAAGCAGTTGGGCGTCGATCTTGGAAAGAACAAGAACGAGGTCTGAGCGCCGTCTTCAAACATTCTTCCGAAAGATGCGCGAAGGGGCTTGAGGGCCGCGATAGTCTCTGCTATAGTTTCACCTCTTCGTTGGCCCGGTAGCTCAGTTGGTAGAGCAGCGGATTGAAAATCCGCGTGTCGGTGGTTCGATTCCGCCCCAGGCCACCAGAATGCAAGAAGCCCGAGAGTGTCTATCGCTCTCGGGCTTTTTCTTTTTCCGCGCTCATCGTTCGAATGCGGACAAACTGCACCAAAGACAAACGGGCCGATCGCGCGGACGAACGGCCCGTTCCTGTTTCAGCGATCCGATCTTTACTTCGGGTTCGACGCCACGAAATTCCTGAACGCCGTGTACGCTGCTTTTTGCGTCTTGCCGTCGTTTTTCAAGAGGCCGTAGCTGCCTTCGCCCCCGGACGGATCATCGTACAGCTGATAAACCTGGATGGCCTGCACGTTGTACTGCGACGCCACCGATACGAACTGCGCCATCATCCTGTTGCCGATCATGTACGAAGCAATTTGCTGATCGCTACCGTGCCACGGGCGCACGCCGAACTCCGTCAGCCAGATCGGCTTGCCGAATTGCTTCAGGACGCCGAGCACGTTGTGGCAACCAGTGCCGCCGCAAGCGTTTGTGATGTCGCCTTGTTCCGAATACCAGTGCCATGCGGTGATGTCCCACGTCACGACCGGATGACCGCCCGAACCGTCTGGCTGCGTGCCTGCCGCGAGCATCTGATCGAACCCGTAGTGCAGCCAGGTTTCGCCGCCGAGAATGATCTTGCCTGACGTGTCCACCGACTTGATGCCGGCGATCAACCCGCGGATCGCGCCGCGCGCCTTCTGAAAGATGGCGTTGTTGTATTGCTGCGGATAGACGCCGTCCACGTTGCCGACCAGCGCGCCGTTACTGGAGCCGAGTTCGTTCGAAACCTCGTAGTAGGGATAGCGATACGAATGGGCCGTTTGACGGCCGAGCGTGTAACCGGCGTTGTAGGCGTCGGTTTCGCTGTTCAAGTTGTTCCCGATCAGTAGAACCGGATACACGGTTACGCCGCCGGCGGCCATCGTCTTCGCGATGCCCGCAAGCTTGTTCACCGATGCCTGGTTGTACACCTCATTGCGATAGAGCTTGACGCCCAGATTCTGCAACTGCGAAAGCTGAAGCGCTGGGCTCGAGATGTCGTATGCGCCGCCGCCGTTGTTGTGGCCGTTTGCGCCGTAGAAGATCTTCGCTGTGGTCGATGTCTTATCGGTCGATGCGGGCGCGCTGCTGCTGGGAGCGACAGTGCCACTAGCGGCGGCGGAGTCGCTGGCGGCCGCATCGGTCGTCCCGGTGCTGCTGGCCGCGGGCGCGTCGCTGGCCGCGACGGCGGTTGTCGCCGTGCTCGCACTCGCACTCGCATTGGCGTTGGCGTTGGGGGCGTCGGCACCTCCGCCGCCGCCACACGCGGCGAGCAGAACGCTGGCCGCGATCGCGCTGGCGAACAGCGTGGCCTTGCGCACGATAAACACATTGCCAGCGACCGATTTGACGGCGTGAAACTCGCGCGCGAGAGACTGGAACAGATTCATCATACTATTAGTTAGCGATACTAATGGATACGAGTGTCAGCGAATGGTTACGATTCGCTCAGTAGGTGGTTTCGGCAGTTCAGTTATTCGGACTCCGAATGGCTGAACGTCACAGCGTGTTGTTGGATCCGCATCGGCCCGGAAGAGGGTTACAGAGCCGGAAGTCGAGCGGCGGACCGAGAGGGAACGATAGACGCGTTCCGAAATAAATTACCGATTTATTTCCCTGATTAAAGCAATCTTTGCTGCAATCAATGAAAGCGCGCGTAAGGTTACTATAGTTCGGATGAAATCGTAAAAATGTATTGCGAAATTTCCCGATGCCACCGCTGAAACGATGCTTCGACGCGGCGCCGCCGGCATATTTTGCCGCTTCCGCCGACGGCAGCTAATCTTGAAGAGCGTTCAGCAATGTGGCGCAAACGCCCGCTGTTGCGTGAGGCGCGGAATCAGCAGGGGCGAAACACATGCGAAAGGACCTGCTCCCTCCGGCAAAAATGCCGTCGTATGTAAGAGTTGTTTCGGCGAAACCGCAGTCGGAACGCGGTGACATTGCAACGTGGCGCAAGCCAGCACGCATTCGCCACCCCCAACGCACGCGCGGAGAGCCTCAACCACCGCGCGCAGCTCGGCGAACAACCGTGCCACGTGTTAAAATTCGCGCCGAATTAAGGACTTGCCTCGTCCGCGGACCCGCAAGTCCTTTTCTTTTCGACGCTCCGAATCGCATGTGCGAAGCGCCGGAATGTATCGCGGCGCGCGGCATCTCCACCCGATGTCCGCTATCGGCGGCATAAAAGGCGTGCGCGTCCGGGCGGAGGTCCCCGGCCTATACTGGACTCGCGGGCATAGCCGTCCGCGCCGCCGCTCGTTGCGAAGTCCGCTCACTCCGAGTACCTGTGCTGCGTGCGACGCAATCCCATTCACGGAGTACGGAGCTTTCACGGTGACTCGGATAGACGCTAAAGACAGTGCGCTCGTGCTGTTCTCCGGCGGCCAGGACTCGGCCACATGCCTCGCCTGGGCGCTCGAACGTTACAGAACGGTCGAGACGCTCGGCTTCGATTACGGACAGCGGCATCGCGTGGAACTGGAATGCCGCGACGGCTTTCGCGCTGCGATTGCACGCGAATTTCCG
The DNA here is from genome assembly GCF_001544755.2 of Caballeronia catudaia. Lineage (GTDB taxonomy): Bacteria > Pseudomonadota > Gammaproteobacteria > Burkholderiales > Burkholderiaceae > Caballeronia > Caballeronia catudaia. The sequence continues at coordinate 223,747 of NZ_FCOF02000001.1, forward strand.
CACTGGGCGGAGCGTCTGGGCGAAGATCACATGATCGATCTTTCCGTGCTCAGCGCAATCAGCGATACCGCGATGACCCGCGAGATCGAGATCCAGGCTACGGCGAGCGGCCTGCCCAACACGTTCGTGCCAGGCCGCAACCTGCTGTTCGTAACGATTGCCGCTGCAGTGGCCTATAGGCGTGGATTGAAGGTACTGGTCGGCGGCATGTGCGAGACGGATTTTTCCGGCTATCCCGATTGCCGCGACGACACCATGAAGGCGCTGCAGGTCGCGCTCAATCTCGGCATGGAAACGCGCTACGCGCTCGAAACGCCGCTCATGTGGCTCGACAAGGCCGATACATGGCGGCTCGCCGAAACGCTCGGCGGCGATGCGCTCGTCGAGCTGATCCGCGTCGAAACGCACACCTGTTATGTCGGCGAGCGCGCCGAACTGCATGATTGGGGCTTCGGCTGCAGCCAGTGCCCGGCATGCAAACTGCGCAAACGAGGCTACGAGGCGTATCGCGCGGGCGAACAGGTCGACGTCGCGCCAGTTTAATTTTTGAGGTCCACAGAGCAGTCATGACGTACGCGGTAAAGGAAATTTTCTACACATTGCAGGGCGAAGGCGCCAACGCCGGTCGTCCGGCCGTGTTTTGCCGTTTCGCGGGCTGCAACCTGTGGTCGGGTCGCGAGGAAGATCGCGCCGACGCCGTCTGCCAGTTCTGCGATACGGATTTCGTCGGCACCGACGGCGAGAACGGCGGCAAGTACAAGACGCCTGCGGAACTCGTCGCGATGATCGCGTCGTTGTGGCCGGAAGGCGCGGCGCACCGGTTCGTCGTCTGTACTGGCGGCGAGCCGATGCTGCAGATCGATCAGCCGTTCGTCGACGCGCTGCACGAAGCCGGTTTCGAAATGGCCATCGAAACGAATGGTTCGCTGCCGGTGCTCGAGAGCATCGACTGGATTTGCGTGAGCCCGAAGGCCGACGCGCCGCTCGTCGTGACGAAAGGCAACGAGCTGAAGGTCGTGGTGCCGCAGGACAACCAGCGCCTCGCCGAGTACGAAAAGCTCGATTTCGACTACTTCCTCGTCCAGCCGATGGACGGTCCGTCGCGCGACATCAATACGAAGCTCGCGATCGACTGGTGCAAGCGGCATCCGAAGTGGCGCCTGTCGATGCAGACGCACAAATACCTGAACATCCCCTGAACCGCCGTGCAGACGATTACCCGAAAACTCGAATTCGACGCGGGCCACCGCATCCCCGATCACCGCAGCCAGTGCCGCAATCTGCACGGGCATCGCTACGTGCTCGAAATCACGCTGCAAGGCGATCTCGTCGACGTGGAAGGCGCGCCCGACCGCGGCATGGTCATGGACTTCGCCGACGTCAAAGCGCTCGCGATGGATCACCTCGTCAACAAATGGGATCACGCGTTCATCGTCTATGAAGGCGATGTCAAAGTGCGTGAATTCCTGCAGACGCTTTCGGATCACAAGACCGTCGTCCTAGACCGCATCCCGACCGTCGAGAACCTGGCGGCCGTCGCGTTCAACATTCTGGCCGACGTCTATGATGCTCATTACGGCGTCAATCTGAAGCTGAAGCGCGTGCGTCTGTACGAGACGCCGAACTGCTGGGCCGACGTCGAACGCGGCTGATTTCTCCTCGAAGCGCGGCAAACGTCCGCGCTTTTGTCACGGTATGATCGTCCGATCGGTCACCCGTTTCCGGGCGGCTACACTCGGAGCGCGGACATGCCGTCATCCTTGTCTCTTCGTCATCGCATCGGCCACCAGCCAGGAACCGCGCGATGAGCACGTTCACCAATCCTCTCAAGCAGCGCTTTTCCGAAGCGGGCACGCTGTTCGGCCTGTGGCTGTCGCTCGGCAGCGCCGATGCCGCCGAAGCGCTCGCGCATGCGGGCTTCGACTGGCTGTGCATCGACATGGAGCACTCGCCGAACGATAGCGCCGACGTCGTCGCTCAATTGCGCGCGATCGCGGCCGCGCATCTGCCGAGCGAGCCGATCGTGCGCGTGCCCACCAATGAAGCCTGGCTCGTGAAGCGCGCGCTCGACGCGGGCGCGCGCACGCTGATGTTCCCGAACGTGCAATCGGCGCAAGAGGCGGCGCGCATCGTCCGGCTCACGCAATATCCGACCGAGGCCGCGCTGCACGGTCTGCGCGGCGTCGCCGGCGCCGTGCGGGCGGCGGCATACGGAATGCGTCGCGACTACATGGCGAGCGCGAACGCGCAAATCGCGACGATCGTGCAGATCGAATCGGTGGCGGCGCTCGAAGCGGTCGACGAGATCGCCGCGACGCCGGGCATCGATTGCCTGTTCATCGGGCCCGCGGATCTGGCGGCGAGCCTCGGCCATCTCGGCGACGCGAAGCATCCCGACGTGCAGGCGGCGATCGACAAGATCGTCGATGCGGCGAATCGCGCGGGCATCGCGAGTGGAATCTTCGCGCTCGATGCCGCGAGCGCGAAGCAGTACGCGCGGGCGGGCATCAAGCTCGTCGCGATCGGCGCGGATGTGATGTGGCTCTTGAAGGCGACGCGTCAGGCGTTGCAGGAGGCGAGATCATGAAAACCGCCGTTGCGTCGGTGGTCGCTGCGATGATGGCGTTCGCGCTCGCTGGCGAGGCCCACGCTGACAACGCCCCGAAGCCGACCGACATCGCCACGCAAAACGCCGTCGCTGATTACAACGCGGGCAATCTCGTCGCGGCGCGCTCGGAGTTTCGTCGCGCGGCGCAACGGGGCAGCCGGCTCGCCGAATTCAATTACGCGATGATGCTGCTGAACGGCGAAGGCGGCCCCGCCGACGTCGACGAAGGCAAGAAATGGCTGCGCCGCGCCGCCGACGCCAACATGACTCACGCGCAATACGTGTACGGCAAGATGTACGACGACGGCCAGTTCGTGGAGAAAGACCCGGCGGAGGCGCATCGCTGGTTTTTGCGCGCGGCGAATCAGGGCCATGTGCAGGCCGAGCTCGCGCTCGCGAACCAGTTTCTCGACGGACGCGGCACCGCGCGCGACAACACGCAGGCGTTTGCCTGGTACAAGAAGGCGGCGGAGGGCGGCGACATGACGGCGCAATACGTCGCGGGTTCGTTCTACGAGCGTGGCGGCGATGGCGTCGAGCGCAATCTGAATGTCGCACGCGCGTATTACGCGGCGGCAGCCGCGCAGGGCGATCCGGCGGCCAAGCTCAAATACCTGCAACTGAGCGCCGAACTGGAGCAGCAGAAGCCGCAGTGACATCGCGCTTCGGAACGAAAAAGCCGTGGATTCCACGGCTTTTTTGCTTGAAAGGGTCGCTAACTCTGCATCAACCGCTTCTGTCGCGCGACGCTCATGATGAGCCCCACCGCGATGCCGAGCGTCGTCAACGCCGTGCCGCCATAGCTCATGAAGGGCAGCGGCACGCCGACCACGGGCAGAATTCCGCTCACCATGCCGATGTTCACGAACGCGTAGGTAAAGAACGCGAGCGTGAGCGAACCGGCCAATAATCGCCCGAAGAGACTCGCGCCGTTTGCCGCGATATAAAGTCCGCGCGCGATCAGCGCCATATAGAGAAACAGCAGCACGAGCCCGCCCGCGAGCCCGAATTCCTCGGAGAACACGGCGAAGATGAAGTCCGTGTGCTTCTCGGGGATAAATTCGAGATGCGCCTGCGTGCCTTGCAGCCAGCCTTTGCCGAACGTGCCGCCGGAGCCGATGGCGATCACCGCCTGAATCGTGTGGAAGCCTTTGCCGAGCGGGTCCGATGTCGGGTCGAGCAGCGTGCAGATGCGATGCTTCTGATAGTCGTGCATCATCGGCCAGACGACGTCCGGCTGGCAGATCTTGTCCTGAAAGATGGCGATACCGGCTACCGCGATAACAGCCGCGATCAGCACCGGCAAGATCAGCTTGAAACTCAATCCGGCGAAATAGATGACGAACATGCCCGCGGCGAACACGAGCACCGCCGTGCCCAAGTCCGGCTGCTTCGCGATCAGGCCGACGGGCAGCAACAAAATCACGAAGCCCACGATGTAGTCCCACCAGCGGATATTGCTTTCGCGCTTCTGGTAGTACCACGCGAGCATCAGCGGCATCGCGATCTTCATCAGCTCGGAGGGCTGAATCACCACGCCGACATTGAGCCAGCGTTTTGCGCCCTTGCGCGTGAGCCCGAACGCCGCGACCGCAATCAGCAACGCGACGCCGACCGTATAGAGCGGCACCGCGAAGCGCATCAGCATTTGCGGCGGGACATTGGCGAGCGCCCACATCAGGCCGAAGGTGAGCATGATGTTGCGCAGCTGGTCCTCGACGCGCCCAGGCATCTCCAGACTCGCGCTGTACAGCGTCACAATGCCGACGCCGAGCAGCAGAAAGACGATGAGCGCGAGCGGTTTGTCGAAGCCCGCGAACATGCGCTTGGCGCGGTCGATGAGCTCGCGCTTGTCGAATTGCATGTGCAGTTGCATGGCGGTTTTCCTTTACTCGTCGATGCCGCCGGACGGCGCGAGAACGCGCACGCCGTCGCTTTCGTTGCCTCGGACCATCGTGGGCGTCGGCTCGGCGGGGCGCTTTTTCGGCGCCGGTGCGCGGCCGGGCGTGGAGGCGGGAAGCGCAGCCGAGGGCGTCGAGGCGGCGCGAGGCTTCGAACCCTTCGGCGCGGACGCCGGAATCGCCGGAGCCGAAGCGGCCTTCGCGACTTCGGGATTCGACGCGGCCTGAGGCGAAAACGCCGGCGACGAATTCGCGACCGACGCGGGCAGCGCGACGGCGGCGGGCGGCTGCGCGCCGCCGATCACGGGCAGGCCGGAGTCTTCCGTCGCCGACGCGGCCGCGGCCACCGCGGCGGCTTGCGCGCCCGGCTTCATGCGGTCGATCAGATAATAGTCGAGCACCTTGCGCGCGATCGGGCCTGCGGATTCCGCGCCCCAGCCGCCGTTTTCGACGATCAGCGCGAGCGCTATCTTCGGCTGCTCGGCAGGGGCGAACGCGATGAACAGCGCGTGATCGCGCAGATGCTCGGCCGTGCCGCCGTGGCCCCGATAGTTCGAGCCTTGCAGCGAATAGACCTGCGCCGTGCCGGTCTTGCCCGCCGCGACATACTGCGCGCCGGCGAAAACCTTGGCCGCGGTGCCGTTCGTCACGACGCCTTCCATCGCGCGCTTGATGAAATCGATGTCCTTCTGCGCTACCGGAATCTTGCTGCTCGGATCGCGCACGGTGACGCGGATGTCTTTCGTGATCGGATTCTCGATGTCGCGCACGAGGTGCGGCTTCATTACGAGGCCGTTGTTCGCGAGCGTCGCGGTCGCGTGCGCGAGTTGCAGGATCGTGAACGAGTTATAGCCCTGGCCGATGCCGAGGCTGATCGTTTCGCCCTCGTACCAGCGCTGCTGCTCGGGCTTGCGGTACGCTTTGCGCTTCCATTCCGTCGACGGAAGAATGCCGCGCGCCTCGCCCGCGATATCGATGCCGGTAATCTGGCCGAAACCCCACGGCTTCATGAAGCCGGCCATCGCGTTCACGCCGAGATCGTGCGCGAGCATGTAAAAGTACGTGTCGTTCGACACGACGATCGCGCGATTCATGTCGACCCAGCCCTGACCGGAACGCACGTCGTTGCGGAACGTGTGGCCGCCGAACGTATACGAACCCGGATCCTGAAAGCCCCAGCCCGGCGTGCGCTTGTGAAGCGCGAGCGCGGCGAGCGCCATGAACGGCTTGTACGTGGAACCCGGCGGATAAGTGCCATGCAGCGGCCGGTTCAGAAGCGGGTGATCCGGCGAATTGTTGAGCGCGTCCCAGTTTTGCTGATCGATGCCGTCGACGAAGGAATTCGGATCGAAGCTCGGCGCCGACACGAACGCGAGCACGTCGCCGGTGGACGGTTCGATGGCGACGAGCGCGCCGCGCTTGCCCGCGAACGCCTGCTCGGCGACCTGCTGCAAGCCGATATCGAGCGACAGCACGAGATTGTTGCCGGGCGTGGCCTGCGTGCGCGACATCGTGCGCACGGGCCGTCCGCCCGCCGTCACTTCCACTTCCTCAAAACCGGTCAGCCCGTGCAGTTCGGTCTCGTAGCTCTGCTCGACGCCGATCTTGCCGACGTAATCCGTGCCCTTGTAGTTGTTGGCGTCGAGACGCGGATCATAGTGATCGGAGCTTTCGTCGTTGGCGTCGCTGGCATCGTCGATCCGTTCCTGATCGCGCTGCGAAATGCGCCCGATGTAACCGATCACGTGCGCGGCCGTCGTGCCGAGCGGATATTGGCGGAACAGGCGCGCGCGCACTTCCACGCCGGGAAAGCGAAAACGCTGCGCGGTGAACTTCGCGACTTCCTCGTCGGTGAGGCGCGTACGGATCGGCAGGCTTTCGAAATTCTTGGAGTCTTCGAGCAGCTTCTTGAAACGGCGACGGTCGCGTGCGTCGATCGGAATGACTTGCGAGAGTTCGTCGATGGTCTCGTCGAGCGTGCCGTTGATCTTCGAACGCGTGATTTCGAGCGTGTACGCCGAATAGTTCTTCGCGAGCACGACGCCGTTACGGTCGGTGATGATGCCGCGATTCGGCACGATCGGCGCAACGGAAATGCGGTTCTCGTTCGCCTGCAACGAGTATTTGCTGAAATGCCAGACTTGCAGATAAAGGAAACGCAGCCCGATCAGCCCGAAGCAGACGAACACGAACAGTCCCGCCGCCGCGACGCGCAGGCGGAACTTCGACAACTGTTGCTCGGTGTTCTTTATTTCGGTCATGCAGCTTTCGCGGTTTATCGCGATGTTTCGCGATTCAAGTGTAGTTCGCGCGCGCGTGTTTCTCCGCCGATGGACCGCGCGCTGTCATGCTCAGATTGGGCGCGTGTCGTCCGGATCGGCGGCGCGGCGCTGCGGCATGAGCAACAGGAAGCTCGCGACCGGCCAGAGCAGCGCTTCGACGAATCCGTTGGTCAGATAGCTCCAGCCGGGGAACGCGGCGCCCGTCATCAGGCGAATGATGAACGGCACGAGATGCGCGCCCACGAGCAGCGGCGCGACGACGAACGTCTGCACGGGCAGCGTCATCCACAGCACGCGGCGGTGGATCGTGATCGCGCCGTACGAAAGAAGCGTGTAAGCCAGCGCATGCTCGCCGAGCAGATTCGCGTTATGCACGTCCATCAGGATGCCGAGCATGAACGCGATGCCCATGCCGACCTTGCGCGGCTGATGCACGTTCCAGAACAGCAGCACGAGCGCGACGAAATCCGGCACGCCGATGAGCCGTCCCCAGGGCATCAGATTCAGCAGAAACGCTGCCGCGAGGCTGAACGTGATGAAGTACGGATTGACCGGCTGCAGGATGTATTGCGGACGATTCATCGCGCGGCTCCCGAGGATGCGGGTTTCGGCGCTTGCGCCTTCTTCGATGCTTTCGCCGCCGCGCCCGATGCCGCTTTGGGCGCCGCAGTCTTCGGCGCGGACTTTTCAGCAGGTGCGGGCACCGCCACGGCTGCGGGCGCCGACCCCGGCGCCGGCGCGGAAGCACCCGCTACCGCCGATGCGCCGCTCGCGCCCGCCGTGGCTGCCGCTGCCTTTGGCGCGGCTTTCTTCTTGCCCTTGTTTTCCTTCGCTTCCTTGGCGGCCGCGGCCGCTTCGACTTCGATGGGATTCGGCGGGACGTTCAGGTTGTAATGCAGCACGAGCAACTGACGCGTGCCGCGCACTGCGGCGATCGGCACGCAGACGACGCGTGCGAACGCCGTGTCCGCCTGCTTGTCGACACGCAGGACTTTCGCGACCGGCAGTCCCGGCGGATAGATACCGTCGAGGCCGCTCGTCACGAGTTCGTCGCCGGCCTGGACGTCGGCGCTGATCGGCACGAAGCGCAGATCGAGCGTATCGCCCTTCGGCGTGCCGTAGATCACGCTGCGCAATCCGGTGCGCGCGATCTGCACGGGCACGGCCTGATCCTTGTCGGTGAGCAGCGTGACTTCCGATTGCAGCGGGAACACGCGCGTGACCTGGCCGATGACACCGTCTTCGGTGACGACCGGCGCGCCGTCCTGGATGTTCTGCTGCGAACCCTTGCCGATCACCACTTTCTGCGTGAACGGATCACGCGTGTCGTACTGGATTTCGGCGGGCGTTTCGTCGGTGCTCGCGCGCGACTGCAGATTCAGCAGCGCACGCAGATGCGCGTTCTCGATGGCGAGTTGCGCCGCATCGCCGGCCTTCACGGACAGTTCGAGATTTTTGTCGGCGAGCTTTGCGTTTTCGCTGCGCAAAGTCGCGCTCGTCACGGCGAGGTCCGCCGCGCCCATGAAGATGTCGCGCGGCACCAGCGCCGCGCGCTGCAGCGGATAGAGGCCCGCGCCGAGCATGCCACGCACGATTTCGAGCGTGCTGAAGCGGGCGTCCGAAATGAGCAGCGCGATGGCGAGCACCACGAAGAAAATCAGGCGCGCGAGCGCGGAAGGGCCTTGCTTGAAAAGTGGCGGCGGACTGTATTCCATGGTCGGCGCCGAGGGCGTGAACGGATGGACGATGCTGCAGGTTCTTTCGCCGGCGGCGAAACCTGCCCTACGCTGTTCCGACAACGGCCCGGACAGATGCCGGGCCGTGCGCGCGTCGCGTCACGCGGATGTTTTTGCTGGTCGCGTCGAAGACCAATACGCCCAAAGGACGAAGAGCGAAAGTCTTCGGCAAGGAGATCACTCGTACGAGAAGATGCTGCCGAGCTTGTCCATGCGCTCGAGCGCCATGCCCGAGCCACGCACCACGCAGGTCAGCGGATCTTCGGCGACGAGCACCGGCAGGCCGGTTTCTTCCGCGAGCAGGCGGTCGAGGTCGCGCAGGAGCGCGCCGCCGCCCGTCAGCATCATGCCGCGCTCGGCGATGTCCGCGCCGAGTTCCGGCGGCGTCTGTTCCAGCGCGATCTTCACCGACGACACGATCTGGTTCAGCGGGTCCGTCAGCGCTTCGAGAATTTCGTTGCTCGAAATGGTGAAGCTGCGCGGAATGCCTTCGGACAGGTTGCGGCCCTTGACTTCCATTTCCTTGACTTCGGAGCCGGGGAACGCCGAACCGATTTCCTTCTTGATGGCTTCAGCGGTCTGCTCGCCGATTAGCATGCCGTAGTTGCGGCGGATGTAGTTGACGATGGCCTCGTCGAACTTGTCGCCGCCCACGCGCACGGAGCCCTTGTACACGATGCCGCCGAGCGAGATGACGCCGACTTCCGTGGTGCCTCCGCCGATGTCGACGACCATCGAGCCCGTTGCTTCCGACACTGGCAGGCCCGCGCCGATTGCGGCGGCCATGGGTTCTTCGATCAGATAGACCTGCGAAGCGCCCGCACCGTGCGCCGCTTCCTTGATCGCGCGGCGCTCGACCTGCGTGGAACCGCACGGCACGCAAATGATGATGCGCGGCGACGGCGAGAACATGCGGGATTCGTGAGCGGTCTTGATGAACTGCTTGATCATCTGCTCGGTGACGGTGAAGTCGGCGATCACGCCGTCCTTCATCGGGCGGATGGCCTCGATGTTGCCCGGCACCTTGCCGAGCATCTGCTTGGCTTCCTTGCCTACCGCCTGAATGGTCTTCTTGCCGTTGGGGCCGCCTTCCTGGCGAATCGAAACGACCGAGGGTTCGTCCAGAACGATGCCCTTGCCGCGCATGTAGATCAGCGTGTTGGCGGTGCCAAGGTCAATCGCCAGGTCGTTGGAGAAATAGCTGCGCAAAAAACCGAACATTCAAAAATCCTGTGTCGCTGGGTGGCCGTTCGTCGCAAGCAGCGCCGGGGACGGCAGCGGAAAAAATAACGGTTTGCCGGAGCGGCGAAGGCTCGCCGCGAGATGCAAATCCGGGAAGAAATCTACCGCAGAACGGAACGCCTTACGCAAACGTTTCTCACAATTCAATGATTCGCGGAGAAAGCCGCTGGCCGGGCGTTCGAGGGGTGAGTCGAACGTGTAATGATACCTTATAATTTGCGGGCATCTATAGGAAAAGGATGGCACTTCTTGCCATCGCCAAACCTGTTTCCGAGGGCTCCTTTCAAGATCGTAACTGGCTGTCGCAGCGAAAGTTTTCGAATCTGGGGCTGTCCACGCTTTCTCCGGTGATTCCATGTCTTTGACCCTGACCGACGTAAAACGCATCGCGCACCTCGCGCGGCTCGAATTGCCCGAGCATGAAGCCGAACCCACGCTCGCGCGGCTCAACGATTTTTTCGGTCTCGTCGAGCAGATGCAGGCCGTCGACACGACCGGCATCGAGCCGCTCGCGCACCCGATCGACGCGATCGAGGAAGTCGCGCTGCGTCTGCGGGACGACGCTGTCTCAGAGCGCGTCGAGCGCGAAGAGTTCCAGCGCTCGGCGCCTGCCGTGCAGGACGGGCTGTATCTCGTGCCGAAAGTGATCGAGTAACCGTCGAATATTCAGCAGAAGCGCGTGGCACGCGGTGCCGCGCTCATCAGGGAACTGCAATGCATCAAAAAAGCTTGACCGAACTGCGCGCCGCGCTCGACTCGAAGGAAGTCTCCGCCGTCGAGCTGGCGCAGTCGTATCTGCAACGCATCGAGGCTGCGAAGGCGCTGAACGCGTTCATCGGCGTCGATCGCGACATCACGCTCGAACAGGCGAAAGCCGCCGATGCGCTCATCGCTCAAGGGCGTGCGGGCGCGCTGACCGGCCTGCCGATCGCGCACAAGGACGTGTTCGTCACGCGCGGTTTTGCGTCGACGGCCGGCTCGCACATGCTCGAAAACTACGCGAGCCCGTTCGATGCCACCGTCGTCGATCGTCTGAAGGCGGCCGGCATGGTCACGCTCGGCAAGACCAATATGGACGAGTTCGCAATGGGCTCGTCCAACGAGAATTCCTACTTCGGCGCGGTGAAGAATCCGTGGGACCTGAAGGCCGTGCCGGGCGGCTCGTCGGGCGGTTCGGCCGCCGCCGTCGCCGCGCGCCTCGCGCCCGCCGCGACGGGCACCGACACCGGCGGCTCGATTCGCCAGCCCGCGTCGTTCACCGGCATCACCGGGATCAAGCCGACTTACGGGCGCGTTTCGCGTTATGGAATGATCGCGTTCGCATCGTCGCTGGATCAGGCCGGTCCGATGGCGCAGACCGCCGCCGACTGCGCGCTCCTGCTCAACGCGATGGGCGGCTTCGACGAACGCGATTCCACGAGCCTGCCACGCGACAACGAAGACTACACGCGCTACATCGGCAAGAACTGGAGCGACGACGCATCAAAGCCGCTCGCCGGTTTGCGCATCGGCATGCCGAAAGAGTACTTCGGCGCCGGACTCGCGGATGACGTGCGCGCCGCCATCGACGCCGCGCTGAAGCAATACGAAGCGCTGGGCGCTACGCTCGTCGAAGTGTCGCTGCCGAAGACCGAGCTTTCGATTCCGGTGTACTACATCATCGCGCCGGCGGAGGCATCGTCGAATCTGTCGCGCTTCGATGGCGTGCGCTACGGGCACCGCGCGGCGCAGTACAAAGACCTGCTCGACATGTACAAGAAGTCGCGCGCGGAAGGCTTCGGGCCGGAAGTGAAGCGGCGGATTCTGGTCGGCACCTACGTGCTGTCGCACGGCTACTACGACGCGTACTACCTGCAGGCGCAGAAGATTCGCCGCATCATCGCGCGCGATTTCCAGGAAGCGTTCAGGCAGTGCGACGTCATCATGGGACCGGTCGCGCCGTCGGTCGCATGGAATCTCGGTGAAAAGACCGACGATCCCGTGCAAATGTATCTCGCCGATATCTACACGCTGTCCGTGAGCCTCGCCGGTTTGCCCGGCATGAGCGTGCCGTGCGGCTTCGGCGCCGGTGTGAACGCGAATCGCCCGGTCGGTCTGCAGATCGTCGGCAACTATTTCAACGAAGCCCGGATGCTCCAGGTCGCCGACGCGTTCCAGCGCGCGACCGACTGGCACCGCAAGGCGCCAACTGCCTCGATGTCGGGAGAATGAACATGCAGTGGGAAGTCGTCATCGGACTGGAAACGCACGCGCAGCTTTCCACCGTCTCCAAGATTTTCTCGGGTGCGCCCACGCAGTTCGGCGCGAGCCCGAACTCGCAGGCGAGCCCCGTCGATCTGGCGTTGCCCGGCGTGCTGCCCGTGATGAACCGCGGCGCCGTCGAGCGCGCGATCCGCTTCGGTCTCGCGATCGACGCGCATATCGCGCCGCGCAGCATCTTCGCGCGCAAGAACTACTTTTATCCGGATCTTCCGAAGGGCTATCAGATCAGCCAGTACGAGATTCCGGTCGTGCAGGGCGGCACGATCACGATTCAGGTGCCAGCCAATGAAAAGGCCGGCAAGGAAGCCTATTCGAAGACCATCAATCTGACGCGCGCGCACCTCGAAGAAGATGCGGGCAAGTCGCTGCACGAAGACTTCGCGGGCATGACGGGCATCGACCTGAACCGCGCGGGCACGCCGCTGCTCGAGATCGTCACCGAGCCGGAAATGCGCAGCGCGGCGGAAGCGGTCGCGTATGCGAAGGCGCTGCATGGTCTCGTCGTGTGGCTCGGCATTTGCGACGGCAACATGCAGGAAGGCTCGTTCCGCTGCGACGCGAACGTGTCGGTGCGTCCGGTCGGACAGAAGGAATTCGGCACGCGCGCGGAGATCAAGAACCTGAACTCGTTCCGCTTTCTCGAAGAAGCGATTCAGTACGAAGTGCGCCGTCAGATCGAGCTGATTGAAGACGGCGGCACGGTGGTTCAGGAAACGCGTCTCTACGATCCGGACAAGCGCGAAACGCGCTCGATGCGCAGCAAGGAAGACGCACACGATTATCGCTATTTTCCGGACCCGGACCTGATGCCGCTCGTGATCGAATCGTCGTGGGTCGAGCGCGTGAAGGGCGGCATGCCCGAACTGCCCGCTGACATGCAGAAGCGTTTCGTCGATACCTACGGTTTGACGGAATACGACGCGGGCGTGCTGACATCGTCGAAGGCGATGGCGTCGTACTTCGAAGCGCTCGTGCAGAAAGCGGGCGCGCCCCAGGCGAAGATCGCCGCAAACTGGATGATGGGCGACGTCTCCGCGCAACTGAACCGCGAATCGCTGGATATCAGTGAATCGCCGGTGTCGGCTGCGCAACTGGCGCTGATCCTGCAGCGCATCGCCGACGGCACCATCTCCAACAAGATCGCGAAGGACATCTTCCAGACGATCTGGGAAGAGAAAGCGACGGACGACGCAGCGGCGGACCGCATCATCGACGCGAAGGGTTTGAAGCAGATTTCGGACACTGGCGCGCTCGAAGCGATCATCGACGAGGTGCTCGCGGCGAACCAGAAATCGGTCGATGAATTCCGCGCGGGCAAGGAGAAGGCGTTCAATGCGCTGATCGGCCAGGCGATGAAGGCGACGAAAGGCAAGGCGAATCCGCAGCAGGTCAACGAGCTGCTGAAGAAGAAGTTATCCTCCTGATTGCTTGAAATCTTTCAGAACGGGCTGCTGCCGGTTGAGCTCGGCGGCAGCCCGTTTTTCATTGGCGAACCAAGAACAAGAGACATGGCAAAGAAATCCGATCTCGATGACTTCCGCGTGCCTTTCTTCGATGCCGGGAAGAAGGTGAAGCCCTTCGATCTCACGTCGGTCGATCCCGCCGCGAAGCCGTTCTCCAGCGGCACGAAAGACGGCGATCGCGCGCAGCTCGCGGCCATCGGCGTGCAGCTCGACGAGCTTCAGGAAAAGCTGCACGCGCAACGTCGTCAGCGCGTGTTGCTGGTCCTGCAAGGCATGGACACGAGCGGCAAGGACGGCACCGTGCGCGCGGTGTTCCAGAACGTCGATCCGCTCGGCCTGCGCATCGTGCCGTTTCGCGCGCCGTCCGAGCGCGAGGCCGCGCACGACTTTCTCTGGCGCGTGCACGCGCAGGCGCCGATGGCCGGGGAACTCGCGATCTTCAACCGCAGCCATTACGAGGACGTGCTCGTGCCGCGCGTGCTTGGGACGATCGACAAGGACGAATGCGAGCGCCGTTATCGGCACATTCGCGAGTTCGAATCGCTGCTCGCGGACACCGGCACGACCATCGTTAAATGCTTTCTGCATATTTCGAAGGACACTCAACGCGAGCGTTTGCAGGCGCGCATCGACGATCCGACGAAGCACTGGAAATTCGATGTCTCCGATCTCGAGGCGCGCAAGCAGTGGGACGACTATCAGTCGGCATACGCGGATGCGCTCGCCGCAACGTCGACGGACTACGCGCCGTGGTTCGTCATCCCGGCCGATTCGAAGACGCATCGCAACGTGATGGTCGCCGAACTGCTGCTGCGCACGATGCAGGGCATGAATCTCGAATATCCGCCGGCCAAGGAAGCGCTGAAAGGCGTGAAGGTCGAGTAACCGCAATCAAAACAAAAGGAAGCGTATGTTTCGCGTGATTACCGCCAATCTGAACGGCATTCGATCGGCCGCCAAGAAAGGCTTTTTCGACTGGTTCGGCGACCAGAAATCCGACGTCGTGTGCGTGCAGGAAATCAAGTGCTCGCAGGACGATCTGACGCCCGAGTTTCTCGCGCCGCACGGTTTTCAGGGCTATTTCCAGCACGCGGTGAAGAAGGGCTACAGCGGCGCGGGTCTTTACACGCGTCACGAGCCGGATGACGTGATCATCGGCTTCGGCTCGGAAGAGTTCGATCCTGAAGGGCGTTATGTGGAAGCGCGTTTCGGCAAGCTCTCGGTGGTGTCGGTGTACGTGCCGTCGGGGTCCAGCGGCGACGAGCGCCAGCAGGCCAAATATCGTTTCATGGACGAGTTCATGCCGCATCTCGCTGAGCTTTCCAAAGAGCGCGAAGTCATTCTGTGCGGCGACGTGAACATCGTGCACAAGGAAATCGATATCAAGAACTGGAAGAGCAATCAAAAGAATTCGGGCTGCCTTCCGGAAGAGCGCGAGTGGCTCACGAAGCTTTTCGACGACGTCGGTTATGTCGATGTATTCCGCACGCTCGATCAGCGCCCCGAGCAGTACACGTGGTGGAGCAATCGCGGTCAGGCGTATGCGAAGAACGTCGGGTGGCGTATCGATTATCAGATCGCGACGCAGGAAGTCGCCGCGACCGCGAAGAAGACGTCGATTTTTCGCGACATCAAGTTCAGCGATCATGCGCCGCTGACGATTGATTACGACTGGAAGGTGGGGAAGAAGTGACCTACCGCCCCGGCTTCTTGAACCGCCCCATGCCCGCATAATTCGGCAGCGCATCGATGCTCTTGCCTAGCGCCTTCGCATACAGCGGCATCATGTCCGACATGCGCTTGAGCAAGTCCTGCCTGCGATCCGGCCCGTACGGATGCAGCCAGATGAAGCCATCATCGGCGCGGCGCGTGGCCGTGTCGATCTTGTTCCACAGCGTGACGGCCGCGCGCGGATCGTAGCCCGCGCGCGAGGCGATCTCGCTGCCGATCACGTCGGCTTCGGTTTCGTCGGCGGGGGAATAGCGCATCGAAAGCAGCTCGTCGCCGATATCGGGCTGCTGCGACGCGTAGTTCGAAAAGCCAAAAAGCTGCGGCATGCCGCCCGACGAAAGCTGCGCCGCCTGCTGCCGGCCGAGCCGTTCGCGCGCGTGCTCGCGTAACGCGTGCGCGATCTCGTGGCCGATCATCATGCCGATTTCGTTGTCGTTCAGGCGCAGCTTGTCGATGAGCCCGCTATACACGACGATCTTCCCACCCGGCAGGCACACCATGCGCGCGGCGGGCGACTTGATGACGTTGATCTCCCACTTCCAGTTTTTCGCGCGATCGTTCCACTTGAGCGCGAACGGAATCTCGTGATTCGCGATGTCGCGCACGCGCTTGACTAGCGGGTTGCTGTCGGGAAGAAGTGTCTTGTTCCGCTCGGCGTCGTGGATGACCTGCGCGTATTCGTCGGCGGACTGCGCTTCGAGCGTCGCGGGCGCGATCAGATTGCGAAAGAGCGCCGTATTGCCGAAGCGGATCTGGTTGTTCGATGCGGAGTCGGAGTACGGCGGCGGCGCCTTCTGTTCGTCCTGAGCCTGTGCGGACAAAGGCGCGAGCGACGCCCATGTCACGGCGCAAACCAAGGCGCGAAGCTTGAAAGAAGCCGTCATCGTTGAGTTCTCCAGGGCGCGATTTTCGGCAACAGTAACATGCCCGGAAAGGACAGCGCGACGCAGATCAGGAAGTACGGAAACCATCCCGTTTCAGCGACGATATAGCCGCTGCCTGCCGCCGCGAGCGTGCGCGGCACGGCGGCGAGGCTCGTGAAGAGCGCGAATTGCGTCGCGGTGTAGCGCGGGTCGGTCGTGCTGGCGATGTACGCGGTGAAGGTGGCGAGCGTGAGGCCCGTCGCGAAGGTTTCGAAGCCGTACAGGACGGCGAGCGCCACCGGCGACGGCCCGATCTTCGCGAGCCACGCAAAGCCGAGCGTCGCGACGATCTGCAGAAAGCCGAAGATCCACAGCCCGCGCGCGATGCCGATCTTCACCAGCGCGATGCCGCCGAGCAATCCGCCCGCGATGCTCGCCCAGAACGCGACGGCCTTCGCGATCACGCCGATCTGCGCGAGCGAGAAGCCGACTTTTAGAAAGAACGTTGTCGCGAGCGCGGTCGCCATCGTGTCGCCGAGCTTATAGAAGAAGATGAACGCGAGCACGAGGAGCGCCGCGCGCCAGCCGTCGCGCGTGACGAATTCGTGAAACGGCTCGACGATCGCCTCGCGCAAATTCTTCGGCGGCGCGCCATGAATCTGCGGTTCCTTCACGACGAGCGTCATGACGATGCCCGGAATCATGAACGCGGCCGTGATGATGAACACCGTCTTCCACGGCAGGAACGTCGCGAGAATCAGCGACAGCGATCCGGGCACGAGACCCGCGACCTTGTACGCATTGACGTGCACCGCATTGCCGAGCCCTTGCTCGGTATCGGCGAGCAGTTCGCGCCGATACGCATCGATGACGATATCCTGACTCGCGCCGAAGAACGCGACGAGCGCGGCGATCGCGGCGACGGTCCAAAGGCTCTGCTCGGGCGAGAAGAACCCGAACGAGCCGATGGCGATCATCACGAGCACTTGTGTCGCGAACATCCAGCCGCGCCGCCTGCCGGGACGCCAGCCCGGAAAACGCGGAATGTAGCGGTCCATCAGCGGCGACCAGACGAACTTCCACGTGTACGGCAGGCCGATCAGCGCGAACAGGCCGATGTCCTTGACGTTGATGTGCGCGGTCGTGAGCCACGCCTGCAACAGGCTGTAGAGCGTGAAGAGCGGCAATCCGGACGTGAAGCCGAGAAAGACGCAAATGAGGATGCGCTTGTTGAGAAATGCGCGCCAGCCAGGGTGATCTTCGTGAGCAGTTAAAGCGGGCGCCTCGTGTGGCGTATCGGGCATGTCGTGTAAACCGGCGGTTGTCGATGCGTGACGACGCCGGTCATGATTACCGGCGCTTCACGCGATAGACCGCAAGACTACCACGCCAGTTCGCGCCCCAACGGACCGGCTGCCCGTCGTGCAGCACCACGCGATCCAGAATCTCGATGCCGACTTCCGGCGCAAGCGCCTCGAAATCCTTGATCGTCAGCACGCGCACGTTCGGCGTGTTGTGCCACTGATACGGCAGCGATTTCGACACCGGCATGCGCCCTTGAATCACCGAAAGCCGATGCTGCCAGTAACCGAAGTTCGGAAACGACACGATGCACTGCCGTCCGACGCGCACGGTCTCGCGCAGGATCGCGGCGGTCTGGTGAATCGTCTGCAGCGTCTGCGAGAGGACCGCGAAGTCGAAGCTGTCGTCTTCGAAAAGACGCAGGCCGTCTTCGAGATTCTGCTGGATCACGTTCACGCCTTTCTGCGCGCACGCGAGCACGCCGGCGTCGTTGATCTCGATGCCGTAGCCCCTCACTTCGAGTTCCTCGCCGAGCAGCGAGAGCAGCGAGCCGTCGGCGCAACCGAGATCGAGCACGGTCGAGCGCGGCTCGACCCAGCGGGCGATCGCGCGAAAGTCCGAGCGCAGCGCGAGCGAATCGAGTGTGTTCTGGTTCATGCGCCGACCTCCGTGGCGATGCGGTCGTAGTAAGCGCGCATCAGGTTGTGATAGCGCGCGTCGTCGAGCAGGAAGGCGTCGTGGCCGTGTGGCGCGTCGATTTCGGCGTAGCTCACCGTGCGCTTGTTGTCGAGCAGCGCCTTCACGATTTCGCGCGAGCGCGCGGGCGCGAAACGCCAGTCCGTCGTGAAGCTCGTGACGAGGTATTTCGCCGATGTATTGGCGAGCGCTTTCGTGAGATCGCCGTCGAAGGCTTTCGCGGGATCGAAATAATCGAGCGCGCGCGTGATGAGCAGATAAGTGTTGGCGTCGAAGTATTCGGCGAACTTGTCGGCCTGATAGCGCAGATACGATTCCACTTCGAACTCGACGTCGAAGTTGAAGTTGTACGCATCGAGCGCGCCTTCGGCACGGCGCAGCGCGCGGCCGAACTTCGAGGCCATGTCGTCGTCCGACAGATACGTGATGTGGCCGATCATGCGCGCCACCCGCAAACCGCGGCGCGGCTTGACGCCGTGCGCGTAATAATCGCCGCCGTGGAAATCGGGATCGGAGAGGATCGCGGAGCGCGCCGTTTCGTTGAACGCGATGTTCTGTGCGGAGAGCTTGGGCGTCGACGCCACCACGATGCAATGCGCGACCCGCTCCGGATACATCATGCTCCACGCGAGCGCCTGCATGCCGCCGAGACTGCCGCCCATCACCGCCGCGAAGCGCTCGATGCCGAAGCGGTCCGCTAGACGCGCCTGCGCGTTCACCCAGTCTTCGACCGTCACCACGGGAAAGCTCGCGCCATACGGCTTGCCGGTCGATGCATCGATGCTCATCGGCCCCGTCGAACCGAAACACGAGCCGAGATTGTTGACGCCGATGACGAAGAAGCGGTTCGTGTCGAGCGGCTTGCCGGGACCGACCATGTTGTCCCACCAGCCGACGTCCTTCGGGTTATCGGCGTAAATGCCCGCGACGTGATGCGAAGCATTGAGCGCATGGCACACGAGCACCGCATTCGAGCGCGCGGCGTTGAGCTCGCCATAGGTTTCGACGACGAGCTCGTAGTCGCTGAGGGACGACCCGTTCTGCATCGCGAGCGGCTCGGTGAAGCGCAGTGTTTGGGGCGTGACGATGCCGATCGATTCCATTCATTCCGCCTTTGACCAGGCGGCTAAACGGGTGTCGGCTGAGCGCGGGAGGAGAGCGGGGTGGCGCGGCTGACGACCTCTTTAGCCGCATTTATAGTGAGCCTCGCGCAATGAGCACTGAGGTTCGCGCGCCCGCAATCGAGTCAGCAAATCGGCGCGTTGTTGAGTAACAGGAAATTCTCGTTAGCGGTGAAGTATAGCGGAAATCGTCATAAAGCCGCCATTTGCGGCGGCCTTGGGTGCAATCCGGTTTAGCGCCTATATTGACTAATCGTCTCGTCTTGCCAGGGAATGGGGATGAAACCGAGCCGCGTCAGACCGCTGAGTCATCTGAAGAGCCGCGCGGCCGAGATGATCCGCAACATCGTCGAGAGCCGCGAGCCGATGCTCATCACGCAGAACGGCGAAGGCCGCGTGGTCGTGCAGGACGTGCAGTCGTACGAGGATCTGCATCAGACGCTCGCGCTCCTGAAGATTCTGGCGATGGGACAGAAGACCATCGAAGCCGGGCAGTGCACGAGCGCCGGCGACCTGTTCGCCGAGATCGAGCGCCTGGACCGCGAAGAAGGCGTCAAGTGAAGACCGTCTTTCTCGATCCCGTCCGGCAGGATTTGAAGGACTTCCGGCGTTACGTCATCAACAAGTTCGGTGGCACGGCCTGGGCCGCGACGCGCAACAAGATCGCGGACAGCATCGCGCAGATCGAAGCCGCGCCGCGCGACGGCACGACGCCGCCCGAGCTCGTCGACTTTCGCATGTCGGGCTACTACGAAGTCCTGAGCGGCACGAACCGCATCATCTACAAGGTCGATGGCGACATCATCTACGTGCATCTCGTCGTCGATGCGCGCTCGGATCTCGAAGACCTGCTCGCGCGCCGGCTGTTTCGGATGTAGAAGCAATCGGCGCGGTTGGCGCCATCGTGTCAGAGCGCGCCGCCGCGCATGCCGAGCGTCAGCGCGCGCAGCGACCGCACGGTGCGATCCACGTAATGCGGCCGCCCCGCGCCCGGCTTGCGCGCCGACATCCCGCCGCCCGACGTGCGCCCGACCGGCAGGTGACCGACGATCCACACCGTGCGAATCCCGAGCCGCCGATAGCGCTTCAGATGGCCGTGCGTATCTTCGACGAGAATCACGTCTTCCAGACGCACGTGCGCGCGGCGCATCGCGTGACGCAGCATCGGCGCGTCGGGCTTGGCGCGCCATCGGTCGCCGTGCCGCATGTCCTCGATCGCGATCACGCGCTCGAACAGCTTCGCGATACCCAGTTCCGCGAGCACGGAGCGCGCGTAGATCGTCGGGGCGTTGGTCAGCACGATCTTGCGGCCGGGCAGCGCGCGCAACATGCGGCCGAGGCCGCGCTCCGCGCGCACCATCGACGGAAGATCGGCGAAAGTGTGGACTTCGCGCAGAAAGTCCGCGGCGTCGATACCGTGATGCTTCACGAGCCCGAGCAGCGCCGCGCCGTAGCGCAACGTATAGCCGACGCGCAGCCGGTTCGCCTCGTCGATGTCGACGTTCAGACGGCTCATGATGTACTGCGTCATCCCGCGGTTGATCGCCGGAAAAATCGCGTGCGACGCGTGATGCAGCGTGTTGTCGAGATCGAAAAGCCAGACGGGGCCGCGTGTCTTGACGCGGCGTTGGCGGGACGGGCGATGCGCGGTCATATGTGAAAACGCCCGCGCAGGGGCGGGCGTTCGAGAAGCGGGGGATGAGCTCAATGCGAGCGGATCATGGTGCCGAACGGCTGCTCGGTAAGAATTTCGAGCAGCACCGAATGCTCGATGCGCCCGTCGATGATGTGCACCGAGCGCACGCCGCTCTTCGCCGCATCCAGCGCCGAGGAGATCTTCGGCAGCATGCCGCCGGAGATGGTGCCGTCGGCGAAGAGGGCGTCGATTTCGCGCGCGGACAAGTCAGTCAGCAGATTGCCTTCCTTGTCCATCACGCCGGGGATATTCGTCATCATGACGAGCTTCTCCGCGTTCAGCACGACGGCGAGCTTGCCCGCGACGAGGTCCGCGTTGATGTTGTACGAGAGACCGTCTTCGCCGAAACCGATCGGCGAGATGACCGGAATGAACGCGTCGTCCTGCAGCGCCTTGACCACGGCCGGATTGATCGCCTCGACTTCGCCGACCTGACCGATATCGATGAACTGGCCCGGATTATCGCGATCCGGCATGAGCAGCTTGCGTGCGTGGATGAGGCCGCCGTCCTTGCCCGTCAGGCCGACCGCGTGACCGCCGAAATGATTGATGAGCGTGACGATGTCCTGCTGCACCTCGCCGCCGAGCACCCACTCGACGACTTCCATCGTTTCTTCGTCGGTGACGCGCATGCCCTGGATGAAGGTGCCCTGCTTGCCGATCTTTTTCAGCGCCTGGTCGATCTGCGGGCCGCCGCCGTGCACGATCACCGGGTTGATGCCGACGAGCTTCAGCAAGATGACGTCGCGCGCGAAGCCCTGCTTCAGCCGCTCTTCGGTCATGGCGTTGCCGCCGTATTTGATCACGACCGTCTTGCCGTGATACTGACGGATGTAGGGCAGCGCCTCGGCCAGAATTTCAGCCTTCAGGGTAGGCGCGATTTGCGTGAGGTCGGGGAGCTCGGACATGGCGGCAAATGGGGCGAGGGCGTTTAAACACGCCGAATTGTACAGGACTGCCGCAGCGCAGCAGGTCGAAATACTGTGCTTCGCTTCTGGTCCCGGCGCGGTGGCCGGCATGCGATCATCGTTCGATCGGACCGGTGACAAAATGATGAACGTACTCAGCGAAAACAGCGATCGCGATGCGCCCGGCGCTCAGGTCTGCGAACGCTGCGGCGCGGTGTTTCGCTGCGGCATGCTCGCGGGCGATGCGGCGTGCTGGTGCGCGACGCTGCCCGCGCTTCCCGCCGATGCGTTGCGTCCCGGCATCGGCTGTCTGTGTCCGGCGTGTCTCGCGGCGCAGGTCGAGCGCGCCGCTGCCGCGGATTAGCAGGCCGCGTGCCGCCGTGCCTTTTTGCGGGGCGAGGTGCGACAAATCGCGCCAGATGCCGCAGCAAGCCTGATGCAAGCGGGATAATGTCGCATGAAGCGCGAACGCGCTACGGCACCTTCGGGCACTCGACTCAATGCATCGCATAACCAATACCGGACGGGTCAATCTCGGTCATCTCTTCTGGCTTCGCTCGCTCGCGATCATCGGCCAGTTGACGACCATCGCCGTCGTGCAGATCTTTTTCGGCGCAAAACTCCCGCTGCCCGCGATGCTGCTCGTGATCGCGCTGGAGATGATCTTCAACGGCCTCACGTGGCTGCGCGTCGCGCGGGCGCGGCCGGAGACCAATTCAGAGCTGTTCGGCCAGATGCTGGTCGACCTCGGCGCGCTCTCGGCGCTCCTGTTTCTGTCGGGCGGCGCGACCAATCCGTTCGTCACGCTGTATTTGCCGTCGCTCGCGATCGCCGCCGCCGTGCTGCCGTGGACGATGATGGCCTGCCTCGCGCTCTTCGCCGTCGCCTGTTACGCGCTGCTTTCGTATAACTACGTGCCGCTCAATATCGAGAATCCCGCGAATCTCTTCGATTATTTTCGCACCGGCCTGTGGGTCAACTTCATGGTGAGCGTCGGGCTGATCGGCTGGTTCGTCGCGCGCATGTCGCGGGCGCTGCGCGTGCGTGACGCCGCGCTCGCCGACGCCCAGCAGCGCCATCTGCGCGACGAGCGTGCGGTCGCGCTCGGCGTGCAGGCGGCGACCGTCGCGCATGAAATGGGCACGCCGCTTTCGACCATCGCGATGCTGTCCGAGGAATTGCGCGATTCCGCCGCGCACGACCGCAATCTCGCGCCCTACGCAGCGGATTTCGAACTGCTCGAGCAGCAGATGGCGCTCTGCACGTCCGCGCTCGCGCGCCTGCGCAGCCGCGCGACGGGGCCTTCGAGCCGGCAGCCGCTCGGCGAATGGATGTCGAGTTTCATCGATCAATGGCGTCTGCGGCATCCGCAAGTGAAGTTCGCGAAGCTCGGCGAGACGCCTGCGGATGCGTCCATCGACGATCCCGTGGCCGTCGGCCAAATTTTGACGATTCTGCTCGATAACGCCGCGCGCGCGAGCAGCGAATCGGTGACATTGCAGGCGTCCGTGGAAGACATCGACGACATGGATTACGTGCGCTTCGACGTGTGCGACCGCGGCCCGGGCATTCCGGCCGCGCTGCGCGCCTCGCTCGGCGCGGGTCCGGTCGACAGCACGCAAGGCGGGCATGGCGTCGGGCTCTATCTGGCGTTCGCGGCGGCGGCGCGGTTGTCCGGATCGATCGAACTGATGGACGGCAAGCCGCGCGGCACCTGCGCGGTGTTGCGTCTGCCGAGCCGCGGCGCGGCGGCTGTCGCGGCGGCGGATGCGGCTGGAACTGAACGAAGCGGTGCGGCCTGAACTCGAAGCAAGGCGCGCCCGAAGGCACGATAGGCACTACGGAGAAAAAATGAGCGATACCAACTTTCTGATCATCGACGACGACGAAGTCTTTGCCGGCATGCTGGCGCGCGGTCTGACACGCCGCGGCTACACCCCGCACCAGGCGCACGACGGCGACGAAGCGCTGAAGCTCGCGAACCAGCACAAGTTCGGCCAGATCACGGTCGATCTTCACCTCGGCAACGATTCCGGCCTGCGGCTCGTCGCGCCGCTGCGCGACCTTCAGCCCGATGCGCGCATTCTCGTTCTGACCGGCTACGCGAGCATCGCCACCGCCGTGCAGGCGGTGAAGGACGGCGCGGACAACTATCTCGCCAAGCCGGCGAACGTCGAAACGATTCTCGCCGCGCTGCACGAGCAGGCCAGCGAGCAGACGGCCGAGGAAGCGATCGAGAATCCGACGCTGCTGTCCGTCGCGCGGCTCGAATGGGAGCATATCCAGCGTGCGCTCGCCGAGAACAACGGCAATATTTCGGCGACGGCGCGCGCGCTCAACATGCATCGGCGCACGCTGCAGCGCAAGCTGGCGAAGAAGCCGGTGCGGCAGTAATCCGGCTTCGCGCGAGTGCACAGGCGCTCGCGTTTATTCGTCAATACGGGGAAGGGCGGCGAGCGGCAGGCTTGCCGGATGCGGATCGGCGCGAAAAGCGATCGCCCAAAAAAGAACCGCCCAAGCCGGGTGCCAAGGGCGGTAATCGGAGAGTTGCAACGACTACATGCGTACACATGGAACACGCACACAGACAGCATACGTTGCAACGCTGCGCGCCCATATAAGAAAACTCCCAATTAAGAATTTGCTTACTTTGTCTGCTATTTGGCAGCAATCGGGGGAATTCTTTCACCATTCCTTTCACGGCTCTTTCCCGGGCTCGTCAGCGCTCATTCGCACGGCGTTATCTCCTGCATAGGTCGCTCAAGAAAATCGAAACGCAGGCCGTAAAGCCACTTTGTGCGCGAACCTGAGTTCGCGTCGCGCTGGCCGCGGGCGTCGTCTGCGGGGCGCTGGCTTTTGGCGTGGAACCGGGACGAGGCGAGACCGTGTCCGCGCGGTTCGACGAGAGGAGATTTCGATGAAATGGTTTGATCGGCTGTCCGTGCGCAGCAAACTGCTGCTGTCGTTCGCGGTGGTGATTCTGTTCACCGCGTGCGTGGGCGCTACCGCCGTGATTTCGCTCGCGAAGATGAATGGGCTGATCGAGGAAATCGGCGACCGCCACATGGACGGTCTCTACTGGGTCGAGGAAGTCAACAAGCACAAGCTCAACACGGATCTCGCCGCCGCGAATCTCACCTTCGCCGATGACGCCGGCAAGGAAAAGCTGAAGGCAGGCATGGCCGGCTCGCTCGACAGCATGCACCGCGCGTTCGAACGCATGCGTCCGACGATGCGCTCCGCCGACGGCATCGAGGCCTACGATGCGGCGAGCAAGTCGGTCGCGGCGTGGGAAGACATCGTGCTGATGCAGATGGGCAAAAAGCCGATGCCGATCGACGTCGATCAGATGGGCATCGTCTCGCGCGCGATCGCCGCGAGCGAGACGGCGCGCGATTCGCTCGAACGCCTCGCCGACTTCAAGCGCAAGCGCGCGACCGAAGCGCGCAACGATGCGGCATCGGAATACGAAACGATGCGCGTCGTCATGCTCGCATTCGTCTTTTGCGCGATGCTGGCGGGCGCGCTGCTCGCTGTGCTGATCGGCCGGCGGCTTTCGGCGCAACTCGGCGGCGAACCGGCGTACGCAGCGGATATCGCCGACCGCATCGCGCGCGGCGATCTGGCGACGCGCGTCGCCACGCGCCCTGGCGACGACACCAGCATGCTCGCGAGCCTCGGCAACATGAGCACGAAGCTCGCGGATATCGTGGGCGGGATTCGTCATTCGAGCGATTCGATCCTGTTCGCATCGCGCGAAATCGCGCAGGGCAACACGGATCTGTCGCAGCGCACGGAAGAGCAGGCGGCGTCGCTGGAGGAAACCGCGTCGAGCATGGAGCAGCTCACTCAGACCGTGCGCCAGAACGCGAGCAATGCCGACGAAGCGAGCGGCCTCGCGCGCGGCGCGTCCGATGTGTCGGCGCGCGGCAGCGAGCTCGTCGGCGAAGTGGTGGATAACATGCGCGAGCTGGCATCGGGCAGCAAGCGCATGACGGACATCATCGCCGTGATCGAGGGCATCGCGTTCCAGACCAATATTCTTGCGCTGAACGCCGCCGTGGAAGCGGCGCGCGCCGGCGAGGAAGGCCGCGGCTTCGCCGTGGTCGCGGGCGAAGTGCGTTCCCTCGCGCAGCGGAGCGCGACGTCGGCGAAGGAGATCAAGGAACTGATCGAAGCATCGACGGCGCGCGTGGACAGCGGCGCGGCGCTCGCCGAGCGCGCGGGTTCGACGATGGCCGAAGTCACGCACGCCGTGCAGCGCGTGACGGACATCATGGCGCAGATTTCGTCGGCGTCGCACGAGCAGAGCGCGGGCATCGAACAGGTGAATCGCGCGGTCGCGCAGATGGATCAGGTGACGCAGCAGAACGCGGCGCTCGTCGAGCAGGCCGCTGCCGCCGCGGGCGCGATGGCCGATCAGGCCGAGAATCTGAAAAGCGCGGTCGCCGTGTTCGAACTGGCGCGCTGAAGCGGGCGTGACACGGCGCGGGCGGCGGCGAGCCAAACGGTCGTAATATCGGCTCGCTTGCCACCCGACAGCACGCTCCGTACACTCGCGCCAGTTTTTTCATCCCGCGCGCCGCTTCGACGGCGCTTCACCGCCGCGAAGGAGGCCCGCCCCATGTCCGATTCCTATTTCCCGCGCTGGCCGGTCCAGCCGGACGCCGGCGAGGGCCGTGTCGTCGCGCCTGACGAGCGCCTCGCCTGGCCGCAGATGATCGCGATGGGCATACAGCACGTCGTCGCGATGTTCGGCTCGACCGTGCTCGCGCCGCTCCTGATGGGCTTCGATCCCAATCTGTGCATTTTCATGTCGGGCATCGGCACGTTGCTGTTCTTCGTGCTGGTCGGCGGGCGCGTGCCGAGCTACCTCGGCTCGAGCTTCGCGTTCATCGGACTCGTGATCGCGGTGACGGGCTACGGCGGCCACGGCCCCAACATGAACATCGCGGTGGCGCTTGGCGGGATCATCGCGTGCGGCGTGGCTTACGCCATCATCGGCGTGATCGTCGCGGCGGTCGGCACGACGTGGATCGAAGCGCTGATGCCGCCGGTCGTCACGGGCGCGATCGTTTGCGTGATCGGGCTGAATCTCGCGCCGATCGCCGTGAAGGGCGTGATGGGCAGCAGCTTCGAATCGTGGATGGCGCTCGCTACCGTGCTGTGCGTGGGCGGCGTCGCGGTGTTTGCGCGCGGCATGGCGCAGCGCCTGCTGATTCTGATCGGACTTGCGATTGCTTACGCGATCTATGCGGTGTTGACCAATGGCATGGGGATGGGCAAGCCGATCGACTTTTCGATCGTCGCGCACGCCGCGTGGTTCGGCATGCCGCACTTCACCGCGCCCGTGTTCGAAGCCCCGGCGATGACACTGATCGCGCCCGTCGCGATCATTCTCGTCGCGGAGAATCTCGGGCATATCAAGGCGGTTGGCGCGATGACCGGCAAGAGCCTCGACAAGTACATCGGGCGTGCGTTCATCGGCGATGGGCTCGCGACGATTGCTTCCGGCTTCGCGGGCGGCACGGGGGTGACGACGTATGCCGAGAATATCGGCGTGATGGCCGTCACCAAGATTTATTCGACGCTCGTGTTCGTGATTGCTGCGTTGTTCGCGATCGTGTTGGGGTTTTCGCCGAAGTTCGGCGCGGTGATTCAGACGATTCCTGGGCCTGTTTTGGGCGGGGTTTCGATTGTCGTGTTTGGGTTGATCGCCGTTACTGGGGCGCGGATTTGGGTCGTCAATAAGGTGGACTTTTCGGATAACCGGAATCTGATTGTTGCTGCTGTGACGCTCGTGCTCGGGACTGGCGATTTCACCCTCAAGCTCGGTGGGTTCGCGCTCGGCGGGATCGGGACGGCTACGTTTGGGGCGATTATTTTTTATGCGCTTTTGCGGCGGCGGGGGGCTGGGGTGGTTTGAGGGTTTTTTTGCTTCGCCGGATGTTTTTCGGCGTCGCTGGATCCCGGATTCGTGTTGGTTTATTAGCGTTGCCCCTATGCGGGGCGGCACCTACTTTCTTTGCTCGGGACCAGAGTAAGCGCTAAAGCGCCAACTCTGGTCGACGCAAAGAAAGTAGGCAAAGAAAGCAGCTCTCCCCAGCCTAAGCACTTCACGCCGGCCGCGGCACAGGCGATCGACCTAATGGCCCCCAGAGTAGCAAGTGTTCTCGTAGGTCCAGTCGGGCGTGGACCGCGCACGGTCTGACACATCGCGCCGCACTACTGACTGGTTCAGCACTAAATAGCTCCGGCCCGCTTCGCGGCCGACCGGTCAATCGGGTTTGCGTGCGCGTGCGTATTTGCTAAGTTCACCGTTGGTTTCCCTTGCATACTCGGCGGCAGCGCGTAGCGCTGTGCCGGAGCTATTTCGTGCTGAACCAGCAGGCTTTACGTTCTCGGGCGGCAGACCGTGCGCGGTCCAAGCTCGGAGAGTTTTGTGAGGGCACTCGCTACTGCCGGACCACTTATCGATCGCCTGTGCCGCGGCCGGTGTGAAGTGCTTAGGCTGGGAAAAGCTGCTTTCTTTGGTGACTTTCTTTGCAGCAGCAAAGAAAGTTACCCCGCCCCGGGGAGGGGCAGTGCTAATAGACCAACACGAAACCGGGATCCGGCGACTCAACCGCGCAAGCCCCTACCCCCCCGCCCCCCGCTTGCGATTAACAATCGCAGTCTCCGATAAATCAACCTCCCGCATCAGCTTATTCAAAGTCTCATCATTGATAGCCTGCGAATACCGCAACTTCAGCAACTCCGCCCGCTCCGCCCGCAACGCCGCCATCTTGAGCCGCGTCTCCATCATCTCGCTCTTCTTGGCGGCCACACGCGGCGCCTCCTCCTCACCCAACTGCTCCAGCCGGCGCCGATACAAGTTCATCACCCGCGCCGTCGAATCGGCGCACCGTGCCGAAGCGGCTTCGTCCATCTGCTCGATCAACTCGTCGTGCGTATCGTCGATCGCGCGAATCGCCGCCTGCGCCGCGCGGCGCCGCGCCATGCGTTCCTCCGCCGCGTGCGGATTTTTCTCGCGCTCGATGCCGAGCATCATCAGCGGCAAACCCACCACCGCGATCAAAAGCGACGCCAGAATCACCGCCGACGCGATGAATATCGCCAGATCTCGGCCGGCGAGCGGCGCGCCATTGTCGAGCGTCACCGGCAGCGACAGCACGCCCGCGAGCGTCACCGCGCCGCGCACGCCGCCGATCGTCGTCAGCGCGAGCGTGCGAAAGCCGGGCGCGGCGCTGTCGAGGCCCTGCTTCGCCGTCCTGTGAGCCGCGACCCAGCGCAGCGAATACACCCAGACGAAACGCAGCGCGTACAGCGCGATCACAGTCGCGAACACATAGCCGATCAACAAGCCGACTTGCGCATCGCTGTCGTGATGCGCCTCGATCAGCGCCTGTCCGAGAATGTGCGGAAACTGCAGCCCGAGCAGAATGAACACCATGCCGTTGAAGACGAATTCGATCATCGTCCACGTGCTCGTCATGCGCACGCGCACCGTGCTCGGAATGCTGTCGCGCAGGCTCTGGATGTTCATCATCATGCCCGCCGACACCGCCGCCAGAATGCCCGAGCAGCCGAGATGCTCGGCCACGACGTACGACGCGAACGGAATCAGGATCGTCAGGACCACGCCGGCGGCGGGGTCGTCGTCTTCGGAGAACTTCAGGAGACGCGCCGGAATCTCGGTGACCGCCCAACTGATCGCCGCGCCGATCACGAGCCCGCCCGCCGCGATGATGAAAAAGCTGATCGTCGCATCGCGCAGCGAGAACACGCCCGTCAGCGCGGCCGCGATCGCGAACTTCAGCGCGACGAGGCCCGATGCGTCGTTCATCAGCGCTTCGCCTTCCAGGATGTGCATGAGGCCCGCCGGAATGCGCTTGCGCCCCGCGATGCCCGTCAGCGCGACGGCGTCGGTCGGCGAGAGCACGGCGGCGAGCGCGAACGCGACGGGCAACGGCATCGACGGAATCATCGCGTGAAGAAAGTAGCCGAGCACGCCGACGGTGATGAACACGAGCCCGAGCGCGAGCATCAGGATCGCGCGGCGCTGCATGTAGAGCTCGCGCTTCGGAATGCGCCAGCCGTCCGCGAACAGCAGCGGCGGAATGAACAGCAGCATGAACAGCTCGGGATCGAATGTGACATGCAGCCCGAGTCCCGGCCACGCGAGGCACGCGCCGATCGCGATCTGGATGAGCGGCAGCGGCAGCTTCACCGGAAGCAGGGAAAGCCCGAATCCGGAGAGCGCCACCGCGAGCAAAAGGATGAGGACGGTAAAAACGATTTCCATATGTGCGATGCAGCCGTTACCCGTTGAGCGCGGCGTCTTACGTTGATTCGATGAGCCGAAAGTTTAGCCCGTGCTTGTCACGCAGGCAGCGAAGAGGGTTGGACGATCACGCACCGCGACGGTGCGCATGCACGTGAGAACGCCTGTTGGCGGTGCATCGCGCAAAGCGAATCACGTCGACGCGCGGCGCGCCGTGCGCATGGAGCTTGCTTTATCGCAAGCCACGGGACATCGAGACTCCCGACGAGATCACCGAGGGCGGTTCTTATGACGAAGGCATGCAAGGCGTGGGCGATCGATCAGGCGAGGAGATCGGCATGGTGATCGCAAACCCCGAAAAAACGACCGTTTGCGCGCGCAGCTTCGAACTGGGCGTGACATCGGGATTCGACCGCTATTCGGTCGAGCACGGAGACTGGACGCTGTCGAGCGTCTTTCAGCCGGTATTCAGCCTGTCGCACATGCGCGCGGTCGGCTACGAAGGTCTGCTGCGCGCGCACGATGCGCTCGATCGTCCGGTGTCGCCGCTCGATGTGTTCGGGCAGGCGTCGCGCGTCGGCGAAGCGCTGCAGATCGACCGGCTCGCGCAGGCGCTGCATCTGGAAAACTTCAAGATGCTCGGCGCGCAAACCGAATGGCTCTTTCTCAACGTGCATCCGGGCGCGCTGACCGAGCCGTATCACGCGGCGGCGCTGCTCGCGAATCTGCGGCGGCTCGATATCGAGCCACGCCGCGTCGTGCTCGAAGTGCTGGAGCAAAGCGCGGAAGATATCGAGCGGCTCGCGCTCGCGGTGCAGCAGTTCCGCGAGCACGGTTTTCTCATTGCGCTCGACGACTTCGGCGCGGGGCACACGAACATCGAGCGCATCTGGCAGCTCGATCCCGATATCGTCAAGCTCGACCGCGTGATGCTTTCGCATGCCGGCCACAACGTGCATGCGCCGCTGTCGGCGCGCACGCTCAAGCAGCGGCGCAACATGGAGGCGGTGCTGTCAGGCATCGTGTCGCTGCTGCACGAAGCGGGCAAGCTCGTGCTGATCGAAGGCGTCGAGACGGAGCATGAAGCGCAACTCGCCCTCGCCAGCGGCGCGGATTTCGTGCAGGGATTTTTCTTTGCGCGGCCGCATCCGGGTCTGGCCGACGGCATGCACGCGCGCGACATCATCGGCGAACTGACCGATCGATATCGCATGCAGACCGAAGTGCGCGAGCGGCGCGTCGCGACGCGCCTTCAGCCGTACATCCGCGCGTTCGAGCGCGCAGCGGAACGGCTCGCGGCAGGCGAGCCGCTCGACGAAGTGTGCTGGAATTTCCTCGCGCTCGATCACGCCGCGCGCTGCTTCCTGCTCGATCAGAACGGCAGGCAGGCGGGCCGCAACGTCGTGCTGCGCGCGGACCGCGCTGCGCATGAAGCGCGCTTTCTGCCGCTCATCGACGCGCAGGGCGCGAACTGGCTGCGCCGACCGTACTTCCGCGCGGCGCTCGGCGATCCTGAGCGCGTGCATGTGACGAAGCCGTATCTGTCGATCAACGAGGCGATGCCGTGCGTCACGCTGTCCGTGGAGACGCGCTCGCAAGGCAAGCGCTGCGTGTTGTGCGGCGACATCGACTGGCTGCCCGACGATATCGACTGATCACTTCGCTACGACCACCGGAATGCCCTTCAGCGACGACGCGCCTTTCATCGTGCCGATGGCGGCGCGCACCGCATCGCCCGTCGCCGCTTCGATGCCGATGCGCGCGGCGATGTCGCGTTCGCTGCGCTTGACCATCGCGACGTTCGCGAGCTTTACGTGCCCGTAGCCGCGCACCTTCTCGAACAGCGCGGCGAGCGCCTTTACTTCGTTCGCGTTATCGGCGCTCATCTGCGATAAAGCGCGCGTCATCGTGATCTCGAAGTCGTCGGCGAGCTGGCGCTCCATGCGGCGCTCGAGCGTCTTGCCGAACGGATCGAGCACGGTGCCGCGCAGCGCGCGAAACTTCGCGAGTCCGCCGAACACGGGCCACATCCACTGGCCGAACGTCTTCTTCTTCGGCACGCCGCCGTGCGACAAAACCGGCGGGGCGAGATTGAACTTCACCGTGTAATCGGCGCCTGCCTCGCCTTCGAACTGCGCGGCGAGCGACGCGCGAAACGCCGGGTTCGCGTGCAGGCGCGCGACTTCGTATTCGTCCTTCACGGCGAGCAGCTTGTAGAACGAGATCGCGATGGCGCGCTTCACGTCTTCGTTCGCCGAGGCTTTTGCGAGCAACGCACGATAACGGCCGACGACCTTCGCGCCGCCATACGCGAGCAAACGCTCTTCGCGATCGCCGATGAGTTCGGGCAGCGTCATCTCGCTCATCGGGATGTGCTGCGCCTGCACGCGCGCCGTCAGCGATTCGAGCGCGGTCATGTCGTGCGCCGCGAGCCGGCCGATCGAAAACGCGAGCTTGTTCGCCGCGACCGCGACGTTGTTCAGCTCGATCGCGCGCATCAGCGCCGCCAGCGACAGCGGCACGAGACCGAGCTGCCACGCGAAGCCGAGCATCAGAATGTTCGCGCCGATGGTGTCGCCGAGGAAACGCTGCGCGATCGCCTGCGCGTCGCAACTGCGCATCGCGTCGTGCGCGCCGGGGCCGGCGGCATGACGCATCTTGGCGAGCAGGGCATCGGCATGAAGATTGGCTTCGGGGTTCTGCACGAAGGTCGCGTTCGGAATCGCGTGCGTATTCACGACGATCTTCGTGCGGTCGTGCCGCACCGTCTGCAACGCTTCCGGACTCGCGCCGACGACCATGTCGCACGCGAGCAGCAGATCGGCCTGCTGCGTGTCGATGCGCACCTGATTCAGCAGCGCGTCCGTCGCCGCGAAGCGCACGAACGACAGCACGGAGCCGCCTTTCTGCGCGAAGCCCATGAAGTCGAGCACCGACGCGCTCTTGCCTTCCAGATGCGCCGCCATGCTGATCAACGCGCCGACCGTCACGACGCCAGTGCCGCCGACACCCGTTACGAGAATGTCGTAGGGCGCGTTGTCGAGCGCGCCTTGCGGCAGCGGCATCGCATCGACGCGGCGCGCGAGCTCGGCGGGATCGAACGCGTGGCCTTCGGCCTTCTTCAGCTTCGCGCCTTCGAGCGTGACGAAGCTCGGACAGAAGCCGTTCACGCACGAATAATCCTTGTTGCACGACGACTGATCGATGCGGCGCTTGCGCCCGAGCTCCGTTTCCACCGGCTCGACGGACAGGCAATTCGACTGCACGCCGCAATCGCCGCAGCCTTCGCACACGGCTTCGTTGATGAAGAGACGCTTGTCCGGATCGGGAAACTCGTTCTTTTTCCGGCGACGGCGCTTTTCCGCCGCGCACGTCTGGTCGTAGATCAGAACGGTGACGCCCGGCGTATCGCGCAGGCGGCGCTGCACGGCATCGAGTTCGCCGCGATGATGAAACGTCGTGCCGCGCGGAAACTGATCTTCGTGGCCGATGTACTTCTCCGGCTCGTCGCTGACGACGACCAGGAACGCGATGCCTTCCGCTTCCACCTGCCGCGCGATCTGCGGCACGGAAATGCTGCCGTCGACAGGCTGGCCGCCGGTCATCGCGACGGCGTCGTTATAAAGAATCTTGTACGTGATGTTCGCCTTCGCGGCCACGGCCTGACGAATCGCGAGAATGCCCGAATGGAAGTACGTGCCGTCGCCGAGATTCTGGAAGACGTGTTTGGTCTTGGTGAACATCGAGTGCGACGCCCAGTCCACGCCTTCGCCGCCCATCTGAATGAGGCCGGTCGTGTCGCGCTCCATCCACGACGCCATGAAGTGACAGCCGATGCCCGCCTGCGCGACCGAACCTTCCGGCACTTTCGTCGATGTGTTGTGCGGGCAGCCCGAGCAGAAATAGGGCGTGCGCTTCACGGCATCGGCGACGTTCGACAGGATTTGCGGCGCGACGAGATCGACGACCTTGTCGCGGCGATCGAGCGCCGGCTTGTGACGCGCGAGCCATTGCGCGAACACCGGCAGCACGCGCGACGGCCGCAGTTCGCCGAGCGCGGAAAGCAGCGGCGCGCCATCGACGGCGTTCTTGCCGACGACCACCGGCCGCGCACCGTCGACGCGGTTGTACAGATGATCCTTGATCTGCTGCTCGATGACCGGCCCTTTCTCCTCGATTACGAGCACTTCGCTCAGACCATCGACGAAGGTTTCCAGCCGCGTCGTTTCGAGCGGATACGACAGCCCGACCTTGTAGATACGCACGCCGGCGGCATCGAGATCATCGACGGTGAGTTCGAGGCGGCGCAGCGCTTCCATCAGATCGAGATGCGCCTTGCCACACGTCACGATGCCCACGTTCGCGCGCGGGCTCGGCGCGATCCATTTGTCGATGCTGTTCACGCGCGCAAAGTGGCGCACGGCGTCGATCTTCGCGGCGAGGCGCGCTTCGATCGTCAGGCTCGGCAGATCGGGCCAGCGGTTGTGCAGGCCGCCCTGCGGCGGCGTGAAATCTTGCGGTGCTTTCCAGTCGAGCTTCAAGGCGTCGAGATCGACGGTCGAGCCGGATTCGACCGTCTCCGAAATCGCCTTGAAGCCGATCCACGCGCCTGAGAAGCGCGACAGCGCCCAGCCGTAAAGCCCGAATTCCAGCATGTCCGCGACGTTCGACGGGTTCACCACCGGCATGTGCCAGGAGATCATCGTCTGGTCGCTCTGATGCGGCATCGACGACGACACGCAGCCGTGGTCATCGCCCGCGACGACGAGCACCCCGCCGTGCGGCGACGAGCCGTACGCATTGCCGTGCTTGAGCGCATCGCCCGCGCGGTCGACGCCCGGTCCTTTGCCGTACCACATCGCAAACACGCCATCGACGGTGCGTTCCGCGTCCGATTCGACGCGCTGCGTGCCGAGCACGGCCGTTCCGCCGAGTTCCTCGTTGATCGCGGGCAAAAAGCGCACATCGTGTGACGCGAGCAGTTTCTTCGCCTTCCACAACTGCTGATCGACCATGCCGAGCGGCGAGCCGCGATAGCCGCTGATGAAACCCGCGGTGTTCAGGCTGGCGGCGCGGTCGAGTTCGCGCTGCATCAGCACGAGGCGGACGAGCGCCTGCGTACCGGTCAGGAAGATGCGGCCTTTGGTGGCGGAGAGGTTGTCGCCGAGCTGATAGTCGGACAAAGCGGGAGGCGAAAAGATATCGGCGGGGACGCGCGCGTTCATGGGTTCTCCAGTCTTTCTAGGTATGCGAGGCAATGCGACATTCTTTGTCGACAAATGCGGAATGTTTTTGCGCACTTGCTTCGATCCCGCGCGTATCGAGGAGCAGTCGGCCTATTTTCGAGATGGACGAGAGGAATTCTCTCGAACCGCCGCGGCTACGCGTAAACCCGGATCGGGCTTCGGCTCGTGGAGGGACTAATCTGAACGCCTGGAAAGCCGACAAAAAGCGACGCCGATGAAGCTCTTCTACTGGCCAAAGACGCGCGCCTTCCGCGCGCTGTGGATGCTCGAGGAAATGCGCGTGCCGTATCAGCTCGAGTTCGTGAATATCCGTGCGGGCGCGCAAAACGATGCGAATTTCTGCCGCGTCAATCCGATGTCGAAGCTGCCCGCGCTGGAAGACGGCAGCGTGCGCGTCGCGGAATCGGGCGCGGTGCTGCTCTATCTTGCCGATCGCTATCCGGAGACCGCGCTCGGGGCGCCGCTGGACGATCCGTCGCGCGGGCGCTTTTTGCAATGGATGTTTTTTACGGGCTCGTGTCTGGAACCCGCGATGGCCGAGCGCATGACCGGCGCGCAAGGCAACACCGTGAGCTTCGGCTGGGGTGATCTCGGGCGCGTCGAGCACGCGATCGAAAGCGCGCTGGAAGAAGGCCCGTGGCTGCTCGGCGAACAGTTCACCGCCGCCGATATTCTCGCCGCGAGCACGCTGCAGATCGCGTTCAAGGCGAAGCTGATCGAGCCGCAGGGCGTGCTTTTCGATTACGTCGAGCGCTCGCTCGCGCGCGAAGGCTATGAGAGTGCGTCAGCGATCGATCGCCGCGAGGCGGAGCGGCTCGCGCTGAATGCGCATATCGGTCTCGCGCATCCGCCGAACGAAAATTAGGGAAACGCGCGCGGCTTTGGAATGCCCGCGCCGGCTTCGATGTCCGACACCGCGCGCCGATGCGCCAGTTCGACGGCTTCGGCGCGGTCGGCGAGCCCGTCATCGCCGCCGACGGTCGTCCACGGCTGCACCGCCTTGTCGTGATGACGGATCTCGTATTCCGCGTCCCAGCGCGAGCCCTGGAGCTCGACCGGCCTGACGTGGATGGCGTAGACGCCATAAAGGAAGATCTGCTCCGGCATGATGACCTCCGATGCAGCCATGCAGCGTGGCTAGAGTTCAATTTCCCCGAGGATGCGGTGCGCGAGCGCGCGCGCTTCGTTGAGCGCTTCGTCCTCGTTTCCGGATGCGGCTTCCACTTGGTAGAGCGTCGCATCGGCATCCTCGCCGTCGTCGCGCGCGAGCGAGACGAGACCCTGGAACCTGCCTCCGTCGATGGCGCGCACGCCGATCGTCGCCTTATAGATGCCTTTCGTATAGGTGGTGTCTTCCACGATGGATTCGCCTCCGGGCAAGGATGAAATCCATGCTAGCACGCAGATATTTAACGCGTGCGACAGCTTATTGCAGCAGTTCTTCGACCTCTTCCAGCGAAGGCGAATGCGCGCCCGAATGACGGCACGCCGCCGCGCCCGCCGCGAGCGCGAACTTCAGATGATCGGGCCAGCCGCCGTGGCGCG
Organism: Caballeronia catudaia; assembly: GCF_001544755.2. Classification (GTDB taxonomy): domain Bacteria; phylum Pseudomonadota; class Gammaproteobacteria; order Burkholderiales; family Burkholderiaceae; genus Caballeronia; species Caballeronia catudaia. Next base: position 260,633 of record NZ_FCOF02000001.1, read on the forward strand.
CCATCAGGCTGTAGAGCAGTCCGCCGATGGACGCATCGCCCGCGCCGACCGTATCCGCTACTTCGACGCTCGGCGGGCGCGCGCTGAATTGCTCGTCGCCCGCGTACAGCGTGGCTTCGGCCGAGCCGCGCGTGACGAGCACGGTGGCTTGCGGGTTCATCGAACGGATTTTTGCGAGCGCGTCCGCTTCGGGCATGCCCTTGAAGAGCATGTGCAGATCTTCGTCGGACACTTTGATGAGGTCGGCGAGACCCGCCATGTTGCGCAGGATCGGCTCGTAGCCGTGCTCCATCAGATTGCGATAGTTCGGGTCGAAGCTGATCTTCACGCCGTGCTCGCGCAGTTCGGCGGCAAGTTTCGCCAGCGTGGCGCCGAGCGGCTGGCGCACGAGGCTGATGCAGCCGAAGTGCGCCCACTTCACGCGCTCCATCCAGCCTTGCGGCAGCCGCGACGGATCGAACGCCAGGTCCGCGCCGTTTTCGCCCATGAAGTAGTACGTCGGCGGCTGCGTTTTGTGGACGATCGCGAGCAGCGGCGGACGCTCCACGCGCTGCATGAAGCGCATGTCGAGGCCCGATGCGGCGCTCGCTTCCCACAAGTCGTCGGAGAAATTGTCCGTGCCGAGCGAGCCGGCGCAGGCCGTCGGCAGGCCGAGCCGCGCGACCGCGCGCGCGACGTTCCAGCCCGCGCCGCCCGGACGCGACAGCCAGCTCGACACGTCCGTGCGGATCATGTCGGTGAGAATGTCGCCTGCCGACACGAATTGCGGGAAGTTGGGTTGCTCGCTTGCCATCGTTGTCACCGTGAGGTTTGGGGCGCAGAAAGCGCGTTCAGCACTTCGTAGCACGCGCCCATCGTGTGATAGTCGGTCTTGCCGGCGGGGCTCTTCTCGTCGCCGTACTTGCGGTTGTCGCACGTGAGTATGCGAAACCACGCGCCGTATTCGTGATCGACGAAGTGCGCCCAGCTATAGCGCCACAGCTCGTCGTAGCAGTCCCAGAAACGCTCGCGGCCCGTGCGCGCGCCGAGCAGCGCCGCCGCCGCGAAGCTTTCCGCCTGCACCCAAAAATATTTGTCGTGATCGCAGATCGTGTCGTCGGGACCGAAGCCGTAGTAGAGGCCGCCGTGGCGGCCGTCCCACGCGCGGCCGAATCCGGCATCGAATAGTTCGACGGCGCGGGAGCTGAGCCACGGCAGCGCGCGGTGCCGCTCCAGAATCAGCAGCAGCTTGGCCCATTCGGTGTGATGCCCCGGCTGATAGCCCCACGGACGGAAGATGTTCGAGCTGTCCGATTCGTTGTAGTGCCAATCCACCGTCCAGTCGCGGTGAAAGTGCTCCCACACGAGCCCGTTCGACAGCTTCGCCTGACGCAGCGTGATATTTCCGGCGATCTTTTCCGCGCGGTCCAGATAGATGACGTGGCCGGTCGCCTCGTACGCGGCGAGCAGCGCCTCGGTCGCATGCATGTTCGCGTTCTGCCCGCGATAGTCGGAAAGTTGCCAGTCGGCGGTTGCTTCGTCGGCGTAGAGACCGGCGTCGGCATCCCAGAAGCGCTTCTCCATGATCGCGAAAGTCTCGTCGATCATCGGCAACGCTGCGTCGATGCCCGCCATCGCCGCGTGCGCGCACGCCAGCAGCACGAATGCCATGCCATAGCAGTGGCGCGTGCCGTCGAGCGTGCGCTTTTGGCCGTCGCGCCACTCGAGTTCCCAGTCGTAGCCTTCGTTCGCGGCGTCCCAGTGCGCGTCGCGAAGAAATTTGAAAGCGTGGCGCGCCTCGTCCTGATAGGCGGCGTCGCCGAAATGGCGGTACGCCATCGCGTAATTGAAGACGAAGCGCGTGCTGCTGACGAGATGGCGCGTCGTGCGGTCGTAGACGCTGCCGTCGTCCTTGAAGAAATGAAAGAAGCCGCCGGACGGGTCGCGCGCGTTGGGCGCGTAGAAGGCGAGCGTGTCGCGCACGTGCGAGAGCAGGAAGTCGCGGCTGCGGAAATCGGTCGCGCGTTCCACTGACACTTCTTCCGCGATGGCAGGTAAGGCGGTCATGTTCATGGCGTGCTGATGTCCTGTCTCGTGCCCGAGCTCGCGCGAGGTACGAAAGTGACGGCGACGAGCGTATCGGCCTGGCTCGGCGGGCTCGATTGATCTTCCAACAGCAACTCGACGCCGCGGCGCCCGAGCGCTTCCTTGTCGACGGTGACGGTCGAGAGCGGCGGCGTGCTTTGCGCGGCGGCCGGAATGTCGTCGAAACCGACGAACGCGATATCGTCCGGCACGCGCAACCCGTGTGCGAGACAGACGCGCATCGCGGCGAGGGCCGCTGCATCGTTATAGGCGAAAACGGCGTCGGGCAGCGGACCGGATTGCGCGCGGGCGTCGGCGATCAGGCGTTCCATCGCGTCGGCGGCGGCGAGATCGGCGGGCAGGCCCGGCTGCGTCATGATTTCGAGCGTCGGATCGAAGAGCAGGCCGGCGTCGAAAAATGCCTTGCGATAGCCGAGCGCGCGCTGCGCGATGCTGTGATGCGCGAGCGATCCGCCGATGAACGCGATGCGTCGCCGCCCTTGCACGAACAGATGCTGCATCGCAAGCGACGCGCCTTTCACGTTGTCGATGTTGACCGAGCGGAAGCCCGGCGCGCGCAGATCGATCAGCACGGTGGGCCGCGCGAGCGAATGCAGGTGCGCGAGCAGTTCGGGCTCGACGAAACCCGCGACCGCGATGGCGTCGGGCGCGTGCAGCCGCATTTGCTGCGCGAGATCGTGCGTCGGTCCGGCGGTGAGCACCGATGGCACGAGCCGCCGTTCGCGGCACGCTTCCTCGAAACCGTGCAGCACGTGCGAGAAAAACGGGCTGACGGCGAAATTGTTGTGCTGCCGATGCAGCAGAAAGGTCACGCGACGAATACGCGTGCGCAATTGCCCGGAGTCATAGCCGAGCTGCTGCGCGACTTCGACGACACGCACGCGCGTCGCTTCGGACAAGCCCGGTTGATTCTTGAGCGCGCGCGACACCGTCCCGATCGAGACGCTTGCCGCACGCGCGACATCGCGAATGGTGGTGGCCATCGTGGTGTTCTCTGTCTCCGCCCGTTTTTCGGCTGTTTTGGTAGTCGGTCGAGCGGGAGGCGATGTTTATCGCGTCCGCTCGATTCGCTTGTCGAGGGCGATTGTATAGTAAAAAATCGCAAAAACACCCTCGCGAGAGATTGGAGAAAACCAGTAGACCCTTGTTGTATATACGTTTCCTTGCGGTTTGTTTGTTTAGTAAAAATCAGGAAACGCTACGCCGATGTTTCCCGGTCGTGGATCGAACGCGTGTCGGGGGTCCAGACATCGAGAATCAGATCGTCGTCCCAGTAGTGACACAGCACCGGCATGCTCATGCGGCCGCGCAGCTTTGCATGAACGTCGTCGCCATTCTGGCTCCAGCCTTCGATCGGCCTGCGCCAGTGACAGGCGACGACCGCGCCGTTGCGCGACAAGGTCTGATGAATATGCTCGACGATGTGCCAAAGCTGCGGTTCGTCAAGGTAATAACCGATTTCGCTGATCAAGACGAGGTCGAACTTGCCGCTCGGCCACTCATCGGGCAAAAGCATTTGCTGGACCTTCACGTTCGGACATTGCGCGACGCGTTGCCGCGTGAGGGCGACGGCGTCCTCGGAAATGTCCGTGGCGATGAGTTCGTCGCAGCGCGCCGCGAGCAGCGCGGTTAGCTCACCATTCCCGCATCCTGGTTCGAACGCGCGCGCATAGTGCTCTTGCGGAAGCGACGCAAGCGTGAGCGCCCGCTTGCGCCGCTCATACCAGCGATGCCGGATTTTCCAGGGATCGTCGTTTTCACGATAAAGGTCATTGAAGTACTGCTTAGTATTGTTATCGGTGTTGTAGTTCATATGAGTACGACTTCGAAAGGCCGCGTCAGCCGCGCCAGCACATGCTCAGGCAGTACTGGCGCCTGGCCGGTTGCGGTGTCAGGTTCGAGTTGGCTTCGGAAAGCCTGCACGGCCCGAAGCTTCCGGGCGTGCGTCGCGCCGTCGAGAACGATACGGCGGGCACGGCTCCATGGCACGCGCGTATCGTCCGGCGACGCCCAGTGCCACGTCCAGAGCGGCACCTCCACGCAAGGCAGTTCGAGCGCTTCTGCCGCGGCATGAACGGCGCGCCCGGCTGCCTCGTGGTCGGGGTGCCCATCATAGCGCCATGTAGTGAAAACGATATCGCCTGGTTGAAGATGTTTGGATAGCAATCCTGACAAGCCGGCATCGATACGGCCGGGCTCGCCGTCCTGAAGTCCGAGCCTCACCACCTGGACGTGACGCAGACGCAGCCGTTGCAGCGCAGCCCTCGTTTCCAGCGGACGCACGCGTGCAAGGCGTTCAGGCGGCCATTCGGGCGAATTCGGGTGACTCGCGGTGCCGTCGGTCACGGCGACGATGAGTATGTTCCGGCTGATTTCCGAGAGACGCGCCAGCAGGCCGCCGGTGCCGAGGATTTCGTCGTCGGGGTGTGGCGCAACTACGACAGCCCGGCCGCCGAATGGCACGAGTTCCGCGGGGTCGACTTCAGGCAGCGCGCCAAGACGTCCCCACCCCTGCCAGGCGGCTTCGGGCGTGCCGTCGCCGGAAATGGCGCGGGCGGCGGCGGTGTCGATGGCTGTCTGGTCGGCCGGCGCTCGCGTGCTCACATCTGCCATGAAATCTGTTCCTCCTCGATGACGCGCTCGGCGAGCGACGCTTCGTCGCGCTCGGCGTGGCTTTGTCGAATGAATACCGGCAGGTCGGCCATCAGTTGCGCGAAATGGGCGTCCCGACACAGCGGACCTGCGCCGAGCGCACGGCCGGCGTGCTCGACGACGAATGCCGCTGCATGCTCCGCTGCGAGCCGTGCGCGCATAGCGGGCGCAATCGCGTCGGCGGCGGGCTGATGGTCGATGAACGCCGCCGTTTCGCGCAGCAGCGCAGCCGTGGCGCACAGCGTGGTATCGATGGCGCCGAGATGCGCAAGTTTGTGCGGGCCAGCCCGAAGCTTCGCGTCGCGCGCGACGAACGCGGCGATGCCGGCGGCCGCGCCGAACCAGCACGCGGCGATTCCCGCGCCCCCGTGCCAGAAGCCTGGGCGCTCGAGATAGGCGCGCGGCGAGCCGATGAGTCGCGCGCTCGCGCGCTCGAAGCGAACGTCGACGCTCGCGCTCGCGCGCATGCCGACCGCTTGCCAGCCGGTGCTGGTGGTCTGCACGCCTGCCTCTTTCAGGTCGACGGCTGCAAGCACTGGTTCATCACGCTCGTTCCACGCCGTCACGAGCGCATGCGTGACCGATGCCGCGCCGGAACACCAGGACTTCGTGCCTTGCAGCAGCACCGTCTGCGCTCCCGGGTCGCCCAGCGCCAAAAGACGCGCGTTCGGTGGCTCGGCTGCCCACACGGCCCACGCGCTGCGGTCCTTCGGGCGCTCGTCGCCGAGTTCGGCAAGGATCGCGAGTGCATCCGTATGACCTTCGTACAGCTTGACCAGAGACAGGTCGAACGCTGCTACGACGCCAAGGGCGCGCCAGCGCTCCGCCGTGCGGCCCTGGCCGGGCAAGGGCAGACGGTCGAGGCCGGCATCGATCAGCGCCCGCAATGCGCGTCCTGTGTCTTCAGCGTTGCCGCGTCGAAACGGTAGCTCGCCGAGAAAGGCGCGCAGCGCGGAAGCCGGTGCTTGGTCTTCGACGTAATTCATCTTTCGTTCCGCGCTCGCTGAGTGACGGGTTGTGTCCGCATGATGTGTCCTGTGTGCGCTTCTGCGTGGTTCTGGACGAGAGTGTGGCAAGGGACATGCCCGAGCGCCATTCAGCCGAAAGGTGTAGGCCGAAACGCGGGACGCCAGGCAAGGAGTGGTGTTGAATCAATGCGTCGGATCAGGCGCTTTGGCTTATGCCATCTGGCTGAGTCGACGCCGGCGCGGAGCCGGGCTCAAATGACACGAAGGCCGCATGTCGCGGCCATCGGAGGAGGAAAAGATGATGGAGGAGGGAACGTCGCCTCCGCGAGGGCTTGTATCAGCGGCGGGCGGGAGCGCCGACACGCTTGCCGTCGCGCGCCGGTTCGGGCGCGGTCTTGCGCGCGCCCCAGCGTTGTGCGAGCACGGCGCACACCATGAGCTGGATCTGATGAAACAACATGAGCGGCAACACGACCGCGCCGACCGCATGCGAAGCGAAGATCACTTTCGCCATCGGAATGCCGGAGGCGAGGCTTTTCTTCGAGCCGCAGAAAATGATCGTGATCTGATCCGCTCGCGAAAAACCGAGGCGCTTCGCCGTGAACGCCGTGATGAAGAGCGCGGCCGCCAGCAGCAGAATGTTGACCGCGAGCAGACCGGCGAGCGTCGACAGCGAGATCGAATGCCAGATGCCTTCGTTCACGGCCTCGCTGAACGCCACATACACGACGAGCAGAATCGAGCCCTGATCCACGAACTTGAGCATCGCGCGATGCTTGTCGATCCACTTGCCGATGGCCGGCCGCAGCAGTTGCCCGGCGATGAACGGCACGAGCAATTGCAGCGTGATGTTGCCGACCGTGTGCCAGGGCGAGCCGGTCGTCGCGCCGTGATTGCTCACGACGAGGCCGACGAGCGCCGGCGTGATGAAAATCCCGAGCAGGCTGGACGCGGACGCGCTGCACACGGCAGCCGGCACGTTGCCCTTCGCCATCGAGGTGAAGGCAATCGACGACTGCACCGTCGAAGGCAGCGTGCAAAGGAACAGGATGCCGGTGTAGAGCGCGGGCGTGACGAGTGGCGTGAGCACCGGCTTGAGCGCGAGGCCGAGCAGCGGGAACAGCGCAAAGGTGCTGAGCAGCACGACGAGATGCAGGCGCCAGTGGGTCGCGCCGGCGACAATCGCTTCGCGCGAGAGCTTTGCGCCGTGCAGAAAGAACAGGAGGCCGATGGCGATATCGGTGATCCAGTTGAAGGCCACCGCCACGCCGCCACGGGAGGGCAGGAAGCTCGCAACGATGACCGTGCCGACGAGCGCCAGCGTGAAATTGTCGGGGAGAAATTTGGGCCGTGCCATTCAGAGAATCTCGTGCCTGGACGTGCCGTGCGAAATGGGCGGCATTTTCGGCGTCAAGTCAGTAAAAACCATGATTTTCGCTCGTACCCGATTAAATTGGCAAATTCATTTGCCGGCTCGATTGATTACCCTTCTGCATGAGCGCCGGTTTTCCGCCACGAAAGCGGCTTCGGGACAGCAACATTCGGGCCTTTGGCAACCACTTGTCCAGCCGAAAATTTCGTCACATGATTGGGCGTCCGAAACGCCTGCGCGAAGCGAAAAACTCTGACGTAACATGGTGTTACAACCATCGAGCAGGCATAACACTTTTTGGCTCGACTGCCGACTCGACGCCCAATAAATTGTTGAATACACCGGTCGGCGGGTTTTTGCATCGTCTCGATGCCATAGCCCGGGTGCTCCGACTACGGCCGGTTGTCCTCTTGGCGCGCAGCCCGCTTTCGACGCCACGGACGAGAATATCGGTCGGACGCAGGCAGTTTGGACATGGCGCTTACTGGCTTTCGCAAGACTACCCGGCTTTTCGTATCTGCCGCGCTCGGCGCGCTGACGGTAGCGGGTTCGCTCGCGCTCGCGGGGCCGCGCGCCGAATGGCTGTCCCCGGCGGTGTTCGACGATTCCGTGAGCAGCCGGCAATCGCTGCATTACACGCCGGTCGCCGCGAAAGACGGTCTGACGCCCGTCAGCGCCGAGGTGCGCCCCGGCCCCCGTGCCGATCAAGCCGTTCCCCTGCGCGGTTCGGGATCTATCCGCGCCGACATCACGCGCTACAACGAAGAGCGCAGTCTTCCGCGACCGCCTGGGCGTCCGGCGGACGATGGCCGCACGCCGGCCAACGCAAGCTACCGCAACTGACCGCTCCGCTTACCCGGCATCCACCGGCATCATCGGCGCTTCGTGCATGATTCGGGCGAAGCGCAAAAGTGTTGGCGCGTCTAGTTCCGCTGTCACATTGACGTAATCGCGCCACAGTTGCGCATCGAATTTCTCTCCGACGTTCCCCTCTTTTTTCCGCGCAAGGACAATGCGCCGTGCGCGGAAAAATGTCGTTTTCCGATATTTCATAAGGCTTTCGGCATCTCAAAAAGGCGCGCCGATATTGGCTTCGCAGGGCGTTGATTCCGATGAGGATCAGCGCGCGCCTGCGACTCGATGCGTCTTGCCGCTCTTGCCACCCGTCAGCATTATCCGAACCGCTATACCCGTAATAACCAAAAACATTTTTGACCGGAAAAATGGTCCGTAAAGATGGTGCCGCTCCACATGCGATGCCTCTTTCGCCCATTCGTCCGTCAGGCCCGGTCAGACGAGGCGAGTGCAACGCCCCTCGCCCGCCAAGCTTTCAATTTTCGACAAAGACAGGAGAGTTCATGAAGTCAACCGTCAACCGTGCGCCGAAGACTACGGTGAAAGCAACGGTCAAGGCCACCGCAGTCGCCGCAACGATGCTCGGCTTATTCGCCGCGGGGGCGGCGCACGCACAGTCGAGCGTTTCGCTGTACGGGCAGGTCGACGAATGGGTCGGCGCCACCAAGTTTCCGGGCAGCGAGCGCGCATGGAACGTGAGCGGCGGCGGCATGTCGACGTCGTACTGGGGCATGAAGGGCGCCGAGGATCTCGGCGGCGGTTACAAGGCGATCTTCACGTTGGAAAGCTTCTTCCGCGCGCAGAACGGCCAGTACGGACGCTTCCAGGGCGACACCTTCTTCGCACGTAACTCGTACGTCGGCATTCAAGGGCCGATCGGCACGTTCACGGCGGGCCGCCTCACGACGCAACTTTTCGTCTCGACGATTCTCTTCAACCCGTTCGTCGACTCCTACGTCTTCTCGCCGATGGTCTATCACGTGTTCCTCGGCGCGGGCACGTTCCCGACGTATCGGACGGATCAGGGCGTGATCGGCGATTCCGGCTGGAACAATTCCGTGCAGTACACGTCGCCGGACTTCAACGGTCTGTCGGGCAGCGTGATGTACACCTTCGGCAACCAGGCAGGCGATGGCCGCTCGAAGAAGTACAGCGCGCAGTTCCTGTACTTCCACGGCCCGTTCGCGGCGACCGGCGTCTATCAGTACGTGAACTTCAACAACACGCCGGGCGATCTGACTTCCGTCGACGGCTTTGCGACGCCCGGCTACAAGAGTCAGAGCGTCGGGCAACTGGGCGCATCCTACGATCTGAAGTACGTCAAGTTTTTTGCGCAGTACATGTACACGAAGAACGACTACGAGGGCCCCGGCACCTTCCACGTGAACACGGGGCAGGGCGGCGTGACGATTCCGGTCGGACCAGGCACGGTGATGGCGTCGTACGCGTACTCGCGCAGCAACGGCGGCCTCGATCAGACGCACAAGAGCTGGGCGCTCGGCTACGACTATCCGCTGTCGAAGCGCACCGACGTCTACGCCGCGTACCTGAACGACAAGTACACGAGCCTGTCGTCGGGTGATACCTTCGGCGTCGGCATTCGCGCGAAGTTCTAAGCGAGCGAAGCCGCACCAAACGCAAACACCGCGCCTCGAGCGCGGTGTTTGCGTTTCTGCATGGGAAAAATCAGCCGATCGCGAGGCGCTTCTTCGCGCCGTCGTACTCGCGCTTCAGCCGCTGAACCAGCTCGGCGACGCTCGGCACGTCCTGCATCAGGCCGACGCCTTGGCCCGCGCCCCAGATGTCCTTCCACGCCTTCGCCTTGCTGCTCGTGCCATCGCCGAAGTTCATCGCGGTCTTGTCGGATTCGGGCAATGCGTCCGGATCGAGCCCGGATCTGACGATGCTCTCGCGGATGTAATTGCCGTGCACGCCGGTGAAAAGATTCGTGTAGATGATGTCCGCGGCGTTCGCGTTGACGATCGCGCGCTTGTACTCGTCCGGCGCATGCGCTTCCTTCGTCGCGATGAAGCGCGTGCCCATGTACGCGAGGTCCGCGCCCATGGCCTGCGCGGCGAGAATGGAGCCGCCGTTGGCGATCGCGCCCGACAGCACGATCGGACCGTCGAAGATGCGCCGCACTTCGCCAACGAGCGCGAACGGCGACGTCGTGCCCGCATGGCCGCCCGCGCCCGCGGCGACGAGAACGAGGCCGTCGACGCCCGCGTCGAGCGCCTTTTGCGCATGACGCAGATTGATGACGTCGTGCAGCACGATGCCGCCATACGAATGCACCGCGTCGATCATCTCTTTGACGGGCGCGCGCAGGCTCGTGATGAAGATCGGCACCTTGTGTTCGACGCATACACGCACGTCCTGTTCGAGCCGCGCGTTGGATTGATGAACGATCTGATTGACCGCGATCGGTCCGATGACCGCGTCGGGGTGCGCCGCCTTGTGCGCGGCGAGCTCGCTCTGAATCTGCGTGAGCCATTCGTCGAGTTGTTCGGCGGGGCGCGCGTTCAGCGCCGGAAACGAGCCGACGATGCCCGCCTTGCACTGCGCGAGCACGAGCTCGGGATAACTGACGATGAACATCGGCGAGCCGACGACCGGCAACGCGAGGTGCTGCAAGATGGCGGGCAGGGCCATGGCACAAGTCTCCTGAATGTGTCAGAGCAGCGTCGAGGCCACTCCACGAGCGTCGGTCGCGACTGGCACGCACCATCATTGTCCTGAAAGCGCGTGCGCGTGGCCAGCGAACGACCGTTCGATTATAGCCGAAGCAATTTCACGCGCGACAACGCGAGAATTCCGAGGATGTCTTCGGTTTCGATGGTTGCACGCATGGCGGCGCACCGGCGATCGCGCGTGCGCGCCTACAATCATCGGCAACGCCACGAACAAGAAAACATCATGTCTTTCGGAGACTACGAGCCGTTTCGCGTCGATGCCGCGGGCGTCGACATCGTCGGCATGAAAGGCGGGGACGGGCCGCCGCTTCTGCTCATGCATGGCCATCCGCAAACCCACGAAATCTGGCACAAATGCGCCGGCGAGCTCGCGAAGCACTTCACCGTGATCGCGACGGACTTGCGCGGCTACGGCGCATCGGGGAAGCCTGCGAGCGACGCGCATCACACGCCGTACTCCAAGCGCGCGATGGCTGCGGATCAGGTCGCGGTGATGCGTCATTTCGGCTTCGAGCGCTTTCTCGTGTGCGCGCACGATCGCGGCGCGCGTGTCGCGCATCGCATGGCGATGGACTTTCCCAACGCAGTCGATCGTCTGATGCTGCTCGATATCGCGCCGACGCTCGCAATGTACGAAGCCACCGACCGCGAATTCGCGACGGCGTACTTCCACTGGTTCTTCCTGATTCAGCCGACGCCGCTGCCCGAGCTTCTGATCGGCGGCAATCCGGCTGCGTACATCGATCGTGTGATGGGGAATCGTCACGCGGGCCTCGCGCCGTTCGCGCCGCATGCGCTGCAGGCATACCGCGACGCGCTGGCATCGCCCGGCGCGATCTTCGCGATGTGCGAGGACTACCGCGCGTCGGCGAGCATCGACCTGGAGCACGATCGCGCCGATCTCGAACGCGGGCTGAAGGTCGCGTCTCCGCTGCGCGTGCTCTGGGGACGGGAAGGCGTGATCGAGCGATGCTTCGATGCGCTCGAACAATGGCGGCGCGTCGCACGCGACGTGAGCGGCCGCGCGCTGCCGTGCGGTCACTATATTCCCGAGGAACAGCCCGAGATGCTGCTCGCGGAAATGCTCGCTTTCTTCGCCGCCGATGCGCCCTGAAACCCGCGCCGGCATTGGTTCTTACGCGAGTTCAGGTGAGCGTTGGAAATTTGTAGGGAAAGCACCGATGCACGTGAAATACTGTCGCGCTACGATATCCAGGACGTTGATCACGTCCCTATGATTCTGCCGCTTGCCGTAGCTGACAAGCGGCTTTCTTTTTGATTTTCCTTTTACCGGCATGTTTGCGCTATGCCGCCGACACGACGTCGCCGCTCAGCTTCACCGAGCCGCCGCGCGCCAGTTCCCCGACGATGTCTTCGATGAGCGTTCTGCGCTCGTGAGACGCCGCGAGCGTATCGGCGGCGGCGCGCATCGCGCGGGCGTGTTCCGTCATCGAAAGGATCGCGTCCAGCGTCATCGTGCGGACTTCCATCAGCTTGAAGACGATCAGCACCTTGAGCGCGTTCTTCGCGTTGCGCGCGGGATCGGCCCGCAGATAGTCGAGGCGCGAAGCCGCCGTATCGAGCGCGCGCGCGACATCCGTGAACGGCGCGCCGTGGCCGGGAATCACGATATCCACGTCGAGCCGCGCGATCAGATCGAGCACCGCGCGCTCTTCCGCGAAGCCGCTTTCGCCTTCGAGTTCGGGGAAGATCACGCCGAAGCCGTTTTCCCACAACGCGTCGGCGCTGATGAGCACGCGCGTTTCCGGGCAATGCAGCATGAGCGAATGCGGATCGTGGCCCGGCGCGCCGAGCACGTTCCAGTCGAAGCCGCCCAGCGCGAGCGTCATGCCGTTTTCGATCGTGCCCGTGAACGTGAAGCGATCGCAGCGCTGCCCGGTCGCACGGAACGTGAGCGCGTCTTCGTCCCATGCGCGCACGGCGTGCGCCTCGCTCGCGGGAATGAGCGTGTCGCTCGCGTAAGTCTGCTGAAGCAGCGCGTTGCCGCCGCAGTGATCCGAATGCAAATGCGTATTGACGATGAGATCGAGCTTGCGCGCGCCGAGCGTCTGCCGGACGAGCGCGAGCGTCTGCGGCGCATGCGACGCGTAGCCCGTATCGACGATCGCCGTGCCTTCGGCGCTTTCGAACAGCACGTTGTTCGACGAGAGCCAGCCGCGCTCGAAAACCTTGATGGAGTCGGGCAAGGTCTTCACGCGCGTGTTTCCAATGGCATGACGACGATAGTCGCCGTCGCCTTCATCACCGTTTCGCCGAGCTGATTGCGCGCGCCGCCTTCGAGCTTCACGAGATCGCCGCCGAGGCTCGGCTTCCATTTCGCTTCGGTCACGCGCCAGTGCATCGTGAGCACGTCGTTCGCCTTCACCGCGCGCGTCAGCCGGATGCCGAATTCGAGGCCGAGCGGCTGCGCGTCGCGCGAAAAATGCGCGGCGAGCATCGCCATCAGATGCGCGGTCGGCTGCGTGCCCGATGCGATGAGCGAACCGAAGCGGCTCGCGCGCGCGTAGGCGTCGTCGTGATGCAGCGGGTTCGTGTCGTTGACGAGCGTCGCGAAGTGTTTGATCGAATCGGGCGGCAGTTCGAGCGTCGCGTCGAACGATTCGCCGATCGTCACGACACGCGCGCCCTGTCCGCGGCTTTCGACGCGTGCGAGCACCGTGCGCCTGGCGTCATCGTCGTAAGCGGCCCACGCGGCGATTTCGTCGATGGTGCGAAAGCAGCCGTCGCAGAAGCCGGTTTCCGGATTCATGCGACAGACATCGACGCACGGCGACGCCACGCCGGTCATGACTCCGCAGTCTCGCGCAACGCGACATCGACGACTGGCGCGCCCGTTAGTTCGATCAGCTCCTGCGGCGAGAGATTGAACACCGCATGCGGATGCCCGGCCGCGGCCCACAGGCTTTCGAGCGCGAGCAAATCTTCGTCGATGAGCGTGACCGGCGTGACCGCGTGACCGATCGGACACACGCCGCCGATCGCGTAGCCGGTTTTCTCGCGCACGAACTTCGCATCCGCGCGCGCCAATGCGCCGACGCGCGCCGCGACCTTCGCTTCGTCGACGCGATTCGCCCCGCTCGCGATCACGAGGACGGGCGCGTCGTCTTCCTTGCGGCGAAAGAGGATCGACTTCGCGATCTGCGCGACGGCGCAGCCGAGCCCGGCCGCCGCTTCCGCCGAAGTCTTGCCGGTTTCGGGCAGCATCACGACATCGTGCGGATGCCCGCGTTCCTTCAGTAACAGCGCGACGCGGCGCGCGGATTCGGGTAATGAATCGATCATCGTGGTCCTTTGGTGTTCACGCGCAGGCCGCAACGCCATCGCGCTTTTTCGTGAAGATCGCCTTGCCCGCACGCGACGAACTGGGCTTGTCGATCGCGCGCGAAATGAAGTCGCCGATCTCGACGAGCTGATCGAGATCGACGCCCGTCTCGATGCCGAGTCCGTTCATCAGATAGACGACGTCTTCCGTCGCGACATTGCCGGTCGCGCCCTTCGCATACGGACAGCCGCCGAGACCCGCGACCGACGCGTGGTAAATCTCGATGCCTTCGAGCAGCGCCGCGTAGATGTTGCCGATGGCCTGGCCGTACGTGTCGTGGAAATGCCCGGAGAGACGCTCGCGCGGAAACACCGACTGCGCCGCCGCCATCACTTCGCGCGTGCGTTTCGGCGTGCCGGTGCCGATCGTATCGGCGATGTCGATTTCATCGCAGCCGAGCGCCTTCATGCGTTCGACGACATCCACGACCGATTCAATGCTCACTTCGCCCTGATACGGGCAGCCGAGCGCGCAGGAAATGCTGCCGCGCAGCCGCATGCCCGCATCCTTCGCGGCTTTCGCGACCGGCTCGAAGCGCGCGATGCTCTCCGCAATGCTGCAATTGATGTTCTTCTGCGAGAACGCCTCGCTCGCCGCGCCAAAGATCACGATTTCATCGGCTTTCGATTCGAGCGCGCCTTCGAAGCCCCGCATGTTCGGCGTCAGAACCGAGTAGATCGTGCCCGGACGGCGCTGGATGCCGGCCATCACGGCGGCGGCGTCGGACATTTGCGGCACCCATTTCGGCGACACGAACGACGTCGATTCCACATTGACGATGCCCGCGCTCGCGAGCCGGTTCACGAGTTCGATCTTGGTTTCGGTGGGGACGAACTGCTTTTCGTTTTGCAGGCCGTCGCGCGGCCCGACTTCGACGATTTTCACTTTTGACGGAATCATGTCTCTCTCCTTTCGATGTGTTCTCAATACCCGCGCCTGAAATCGACAATGCCGCTGATCGGCTCGCCGCGCGCGAGCGCCCGGATCTTGCCGGCGATCTGCACGATGCTTTCCTCGCGCAGCGTTTCCGCGGAAATATGCGGCGTGATCGTCACGCGCGGATGCGTCCAGAACGCGTGATCCAGCGGCAGCGGTTCGGTGTGAAAGACATCGAGCGTCGCGGCGGCGAGCTGGCTGCTATCGAGCGCGGCGAGCAGGTCGTCATCGACGAGATGCGGGCCGCGCGCCACATTCACCAGATACGCGCCGCGCGCGAGCTTGCCGAACGTGCGCGCGTTCAGGATGCCTTCGGTGTCCGGCGTGTGCGGCAGCAGATTGATGAGCACCTTCACGCCGTCGAGAAAGGCGTCGAAGTTTTCCGGTCCCGCGTGAACCTGAACGCCTTCGATCGTCTTCGGCGTGCGGCTGTAACCCCGCACGGGAACGCCGAGCGCGCGCAAGCCTTTCGCGACTTCGCCGCCCAGCACGCCGAGCCCGAGCACGCCCACCGTGAACGATTCGCGCGCGTGCTGTGGCAGCTTTTCCCAGCGGCCTTCGCGTTTCAGCGCTTCGTATTCATCGAAGCGGCGCATGTAGCGCAGCACGCAATACGTCGCGTATTCGACCATCTGCTGCGCCATGCCGGTGTCTTCCAGACGCACGAGCTTCGCGTTCTGCGGCAGCGTGCCGGGCTCTTTGCGCTCGACGTCGAGAATCGCATCGACGCCCGCGCCGAGATTGAACACCGCCTGAAGATCGGGGCGATTCGCAAAAAGCTCGCGCGGCGCGCGCCAGACGATCGCGTAATCCGCGCTCGCGGTGTCGCCCGGCTCCCACACGCGCAAATCCGCGTCCGGCAGTTCGCGGCGCAAGCCGCCGAGCCAGGCGTCGAGATCGGCGTTCTGTTCGTAGAAGATGATTTTCATGGCCGCTTCGGCTTAGTTCGCGTGCGAGTGTGGGTGCGCATGTCCGCAGGCACGCTCCGCCGTCTCCACGCCGACATTCTGCGCGGCCTGCGCGCGCATGCCCAGCCGCTCGATCAGCTTGCGGTCGGCTTCGGCTTGAGGGTTGCTCGTCGTCAGAAGCTGATCGCCGTAGAAGATCGAATTCGCGCCTGCGGCGAAGCACAGCGCCTGCAGCGCTTCGTCCATCTGCTCGCGCCCGGCCGAGAGACGCACCATCGCCTTGGGCATCGTGATGCGCGCGACCGCGATCGTCCTTACGAACTCGAACGGGTCGAGCGCTTCGGTGCCGGTGAGCGGCGTGCCCGAAACCTGCACGAGATTGTTGATCGGCACCGATTCCGGATACGGCTCCATGTTCGCGAGCTGCGAGATCAGCCCCGCGCGCTCGCGCCGTGACTCGCCCATGCCGACGATCCCGCCGCAGCAGACGTTGATGCCCGCATCGCGCACGCGCTCCAGCGTATCGAGACGGTCCTGATACGTGCGCGTCGAGATGATCTGGCCGTAGAACTCCGGCGACGTGTCGAGATTGTGGTTGTAGTAATCGAGGCCCGCATCGCTCAAGGCCTGCGCCTGATGCGTCTCCAGCATGCCGAGCGTCACGCAGGTTTCGAGGCCCATCGCCTTGACGCCGCGAATCATGTCCTTGATCGGCTCGAGATGGCGATCCTTCGGATTGCGCCACGCCGCGCCCATGCAAAAACGCGTCGCGCCGTTGGCCTTCGCGACTTCCGCGGCCTTCAGGACTTCATCGACGTCCATCAGCTTTTCGGCCTTCAGGCCCGTGTCGTGATGAACCGACTGCGGGCAATACGCGCAATCTTCTTCGCAGCCGCCGGTTTTGATCGACAACAGCGTGGACAACTGCACCGCGTTCGGATCGAAATGTTCGCGATGCACGGTCTGCGCGCGATACAGCAGATCGTTGAACGGCAACGCGTACAGCGCGACGACATCGGCGACGCGCCAGCGCTGCATCGGTTGCGGCGTGGCCGTGGAAGGGGTCTCGGCGGCGATTTGTTGCGTCATGGTTTCAATCCTTTCGATGAAGCGGGTCTGTCAGAAGGCCGATGTCCAGCGTTTCGGCGGCGCGCTTTGCGTCGTTCGGCGCGAGATGCGGAATCACGCCGAGGAGCGGCGCGTCGATGCGTTGTTTCAGTGAAGCGATGTTTTCGTCGGGATACAGCATGTCCGGATCGACGCGATTCGCGACCCAGCCCGCGAGTTTCAGTCCGCGCGACGCGATTGCTTCGGTGGTCAAAAGCGCATGGCTGATGCAGCCGAGCCGCATGCCGACTACGAGCACGACCGGCAGATTCAGCGCGAGCGCGAGATCGGCGGTGTCGTGCGTGTCGGTGAGCGGCACGCGAAAGCCGCCAACGCCTTCCACGACCACGATATCCGCTTGCGTGACTGCAAAGCGATGCGCTTCGACGATCCTGGAAATATCCAGCGCGATGCCTTCGCGTCGTGCCGCGATATGCGGCGCGATCGGCTCGCGCATCATGAACGGCGTGCGGATGTCGTTCGGCAGCGCGACGTTCGCGGCGGCGTCGAGCTGATCGGCGTCTTCGTTGTGCAGCACGCCGTCGCGCAGGACCGCGCCCGAGGCGATCGGCTTCATCGCGGCGGCGCGCAGGCCCGCGCGCGCGAAGCCGTGCAGCAGCGCGCAGGAGACGAACGTCTTGCCGATTTCCGTATCGGTGCCGGCGACGAAGAAAGACAAAGCGGTCATAGCGTATTCAAAGCGTGATCGAGGCGCGCCAGATCGTCGTCGCTGTGCGCGGCGGACAGCGAAATGCGCAGGCGCGATGTGTTTTGCGGAACGGTCGGCGGACGAATCGCGGGCACCCAGAGGCCGTGCTTGTCGAGCGCGGCGGCGATGGCCAGCGTTTCATCGTTGCCGCCGATCACGAGCGGCTGCACGGCCGTATGCGAATCGACGGGCATCCAGCGCGTGCGCTTCAACATCGCGCGCGTGGTCTCGATGAGGGACGCGAGATGCGCGCGCCGCTGATCGCCTTCATCGCCCGCGATGATTTCGATGCTCTTCGAAACCGCATGCGCGACCGCTGGCGGCGACGCCGTCGTGAAGATATACGGACGCGCGCGCTGCACGAGCCACTCGACGACGGTTTCATCCGCCGCGACGAACGCGCCCGACACGCCCGCCGCCTTGCCGAGCGTGCCGACATAGACGAGATGCGGCGAGCGCAATTGCAGCGCCGCGAGCGCGCCGCGTCCTTGCGGGCCGAGCACGCCGAAGCCGTGCGCGTCGTCGACGACGAGCCACGCGCCGTACTTTTCCGCGAGTTCGGTGAGACGTTCGAGCGGCGCGATATCGCCGTCCATGCTGAACACCGTGTCGGTGACGATGAGTTTCGTCGAGGCATCGTCGCGCGACGCATCGAGCATTGCGTCGAGCGCCTGCATGTCGGCGTGCGGATAAATCTGCGTCTGCGCACGCGACAGGCGCACGCCATCGATCAGCGACGCGTGATTCAGCGCGTCGGAGAACACGAGCGTGCCGCGTCCGGCGAGCGCGGTCACGATCGCGAGATTCGCCATGTAACCGGTGCTGAAGTAGAGCGCGCGCGGGTTGTCGACGAAGCCGCCCGAGAACGCGGCGAGGTCGTCTTCGAGCTGCGCGTGCGCGCGCGAATGGCCGCCGAGCAGATGCGAGCCGCCGCTGCCCGCGCCGTAGCGCGCCGCGCCTTCGGCCAACGCCGCGCGGATCGCATCGTGCGCCGCGAGGCCGAGGTAATCGTTGCTCGCGAAGCCGACGATCTCGCGGCCATCGACCGTCATATGCGCGGAGCACGCGCTGTCGATGGTTTTGCGGCGGCGTCGCAGGCCGCGCGCGTCGATATCGGCGAGCCCTTGTTTCAGCGTGTCGTACAGCGCTTGCGATGTGTTCGTGCTCATGCGGTCTCCGCAAACGTGGCGTCGAGCGTGTCGCGCGTGCGTTGCACGAGGAGCACGAGTTCGTCGTCGGTGAGGACGTATGGCGGCATCGCGTAGACCGTCGTGCCGATCGGGCGCATCAGCAGTTCGCGCTGCAATGCGTTGGCGAAGAAACGGCGCGAGAACGTTTTGTCGTCGATATCGACGTCGAACGCGAAGATCGTGCCGCGATTGCGCAGGTTGCGTACGCGTTCGTGGTTGCCGAACCGTGCTTCGAACGCTTCGCGCAGCAGCGCCGACTTACGGCGATTCTCCGCAAGCACGTTCGCGCTGTCGAACAGATCGAGCGTCGCCAGCGCGGCGCGGCACGCGAGCGGATTGCCCGTGTACGAATGCGAATGCAGGAAACCGCGCGTGAGGTCGTCGTCGTAGAAAGCGGCGTAGATTTCGTCGCGCGTGAGAACGATCGAAAGCGGCAGGTAACCGCCGCTGATGCCTTTCGACAGGCAGATGAAATCCGGCCAGATATTCGCCTGCTCGCACGCGAAAAAAGTGCCGGTGCGCCCGCAGCCGACCGCGATTTCATCGGCGATCAGATGCACGCCGAACTCGTCGCACAGCGCGCGCAAACGCGTGAGATACGACGCGTCGTACATCGCCATGCCCGCCGCGCATTGCACGAGCGGCTCGACGATGACCGCCGCGAGTTGCGGCGCGCGTTGCCCGAACAGCGCGCGCATCGCGGCGATGGCTTCATCGACACCGGCCGCGGCCGGCGATGCGACCACATGCGCATGACGAATCAGCGGATCGTAAGCGTCCTTGAAAATGGCGACATCGGTGACGCCGAGCGCGCCGATCGTCTCGCCGTGGTAACTGTTCGCGAGGCACGCGAATTCGCGCTTTTGGCTCTGTCCGCGATTGCGCCAGAAGTGAAAGCTCATCTTCAGCGCGATCTCCACCGCCGACGCGCCATCCGACGCGAAAAACGCATGACCGAGCGTGCGCTGCGTGAGCGCCGACAAACGCTCGGCCAGTTCGACAGCGGGCGCGTGTGTGCAGCCCGCGAGCATCGCGTGTTCGAGCGTGTCGAGTTGATCTTTCAGCGCGCGGTTGATGTCGTCGTTCGCGTGGCCGAAGAGGTTCACCCACCACGAACTGATCGCATCGAGATAGCGCTTGCCTTCGTGGTCGTAGAGCCACGCGTCCTTGCCGCGCGCGATCGGCACGAGCGGCACGCGCTCGTGATGTTTCATCTGGGTGCACGGATGCCACACGGCTGCAAGCGAGCGGGCGACCCAGTCCTGATTGGCTTCTGTGTTCAAAAACGGCTCCCAGGCCCGCGCGCGGTACGGGCCTAATACGTCGGGCAGGCCTCGAAGCGCCTGCGTTGCTGGGAAAACTGCGTGCGTCAATTATCCCTAAAACATGGGCAACCTTCCGTAATCGGAAGGTTTTTTGGGCATGCGTGGGTGCGTGATGGAAATGCGAAAACGCGCTATCCGACGTAACTTCGCTGATTTCGATGCGTTGTCGCGCGAAAGATGCAAAAACGCCGGCGCGGGGCCGGCGTTCGGGGGAAACGGGAAAGGGCGCTTTCAGCGCGAGGCGGTCCGCGTCTCGGCCGCCTGATCGTTCCAGACGACGCGATTGTTCACCGCGTAGAGCCTGCACGGGTCGGCGCTCTGCTTCTGGCAGTTCGCGATGGCGACGGACATCGGATCGTCGCCGCCTTCGGCCCACGACCACGCGCCGGAATCCGATACGGCGAACGCGCGGCTCGAATACTGCGAGAGGAAGTTGCGATAGCCCGCGCGGCCGTTTTCATCGAGGTACGGCACGGACTGCACGGCGTCGAGGTCCGCAAAGGCGGTCGCCTTCGGCATGTGCGGCTCGGAGACCTGATACTGCACGGACGTCGGCATGCCGATCTGCGCGAGAAACGCCTTCACGCGCGGCCACCAGATCTGCACGCCGTCGCGATCGCCGACGAGCCGATGCGCGTCGTTCTTGTAGGTGCCGAAATCGACCAGGTTGGCGCGCGCGCCGTGCGACGTGAACGCGGTGTGCATCTGCGCCGACAAATCGCCTTGCCAGACCGAATCGTTGTCGCCGTAAAGCCACAGCGACGGCAGGCGCACATGCTCGCCGTAAGCGCCGAACGCGTTGACGAGATTTTTCTGCCAGCCCGCGCATTCGTCCTGACGCAGGCCGCCCGAGAAGTTGATGAGGCCGCGCACGCCGGGCGCCGCGACGGCATCGCGCGCGCCGTAGGCGATCGCCGTCAGGCCGCCGTGCGACGTGCCCGCGACCACGATATGCGTAGGGTCCACATACGACTGCGCGCTCATGTACGCGACGGTCGCGGCGACGTCCTGCGCCTGCGCGAAGCCGTTCGCCTCGACGTTGCAACCGTTGCCGGCGTATTCGCCGCCCGAGCCCGCGAAGCCGCGGCGATTCGGCACGACCACCACGTAGCCGTGACGCACGAATTCACGCGCGAGCGCGACCGGACGATTGCGCGGCTGCGCGTGCGAATCGCCGGGAAGCTTGCCGTGATTGAAGACGATCATCGGGAACGGGCCCGCGCCGTCGGGTTTGAACACGGTGGTTTCGAGCGCGATATCGCCTTCGGGAATCTGGACGACGGATTCGTTCAGACCATTGGTGACGGCGGGCAGGCCGGCGTCGAGCGAATCGGGAATGTGCGAGAGCGTCGTGCTGAACGCGGGCGCCTGGAGACCTTCGGACTGACGCACGCCGCCGATCGGTTCGGCGCGCACAGCGGATGTGACGAACGACGTCGCGAGCGAGCACACCATGCTGCATCCGACTAACCAGGTTCTGATCGCCATCCGTTGAACTCCGACTGCGCTTCCAATCAATGCGTTGATACGGCGTGGCCCCAAGGCATCTTTGAAGTCAAACCTATCGCGCTGCTCTTGAAGAGCAGTGTCGGCTGCGGGTTCCGGGAGTCATGCCTGAAAAAGACATGACAATTGACTTCAAAACGGGGCTTCGCTGCGAGTGTCCGGGCACGGGAATGACTGCGCCCTGACGTGTACACAGATTAACCGTTCAAAATTGCACTGCACAATAAGAGAAACCCCGTAACTGTTTAATCTGAAAGAAAATTTTTAGGAAATTAATACCGTCGCGCCCTCATATTCTTAAAAGGACATTTAGCTTTCTTCTACCTGACCGTCGACGTATATCCAGCGTCCTTCGCTATTGCGCGCGAAGCGGCTCGCTTCGTGCAGCCGATGCGCGCGCCCGCCGACTTTGTAGCGCGCGACGAATTCGACTTCCTCGTGATCCTTGTCTATCGGCGTGTGGCGTTTTATCTGAAGCCCGAGCCAGCGCGTGCCGGCGTCGGAAGCGTCGAGATCGGGCGGGCAGGTCGATTCGGCCCACGTCGCGCGCAGATATGCCGTGTCGCCGAGCACGTAGGCGGTGTAGCGCGAGCGCATCAGTTCCATCGCGTTCGCGGGCAATTCGCCGCGTTCGATAAAACGCCCGCAGCAATCGTCGAAGCGCGGCGCGCGTGCGTTCGGGCGCTGGTCGGGCGCAGCGCCGCCGCAGGGACAATCCACCGGCTTCATTGATCCACGCCCGGCATCTCGACGTGACGCGGCTGACTGCGCACGCGATCGAGCCACGCGCGGATCGCCGGATAGCGCGACAGATCGAGGTTCGCTTCATCGGCGACGTGGGTGTACGCGTAGAGCGCGATATCGGCGATGCTGTAGCGCTCGCCGACGAAATACGTGCGCGTCGCGAGATGCTGCTCCATCACGTCGAGCGCGCGGTACGAGCCGGCGAGTTTTTCGGGCAGTCGCGCATCGTCGGGCTTCTTCAGGAATTGCAGGATGAACCGCGCCACCGCGACGAACGGCTCGTGGCTGTACTGCTCGAAGAACATCCACTGCAGCACTTGCGCGCGTTCGAGGCGGTCGGCCGGGATGAGCGGCGAGCCGTCGGCGAGATAGCTGATGATCGCGCCGGATTCGGAGAGCGCGGTTTCATCGTCGATGACGAGAACCGGCACCTTGCCGTTCGGATTGAGCTTCCTGAAGGCGTCGGTGCGCGTCGCGCCGTTCATCATGTCGACTTCACGCCACACGTAAGGCAGGCCGAGCTGTTCGAGGACGAGGCGAACCTTGTAGCAGTTGCCCGATGCGGACACGCCATGTACCTGATAAGTCACGTTTGCTCCGGTTTGCGGTTTCACCATTCGAGCTTCGTGCCGTCGTACTGGACGAAGCTGCCGTTGAATTGCTCGCGCATCGCGCCTGCCTCGGCGATGACCGCGCGCATGCCCGATACGCTGTGCGCCACATCGATCGCCGCCGACGGCCCGCCCATCTCCGTGCGCACCCAGCCAGGATGCAGCGCGATGCACGCCGAATGACGCGATTCGATCGACGCCGACTTGAGCGCCGAATTGAGCGCCGCCTTGCTCGCGCGATACAGCCAGCCGGTCGTGCCGCTCGCCTGCGCGATGCTGCCCATCTTGCTCGACACGACCGCGAGCACGCCGCTGGCGGCATCGGTGAGCGGCAGGAGCACGGGGAGCAACTGCATCGGGCCGCGCACGTTGGTGTGCATCACCTGATCGAAATCCTCCGCGCTGATGGTTTCGACGCCTTCCGTGCGCGGACCGTACACGCCCGACACGACGATCGCGACATCGAGTTTTTCCTCGTCGAGCTGCCACGCGAGCGCGGCGATCTGCTCGGGCTGCGTGACATCGAGGGGGAAGGTTTGCGCGCCCATCGCGTCGAGCGCGGAGAGCGAAGTTTTGTCGCGGGCCGTGGCGAGCACGCGCCAGCCGTCGCGGGCATATTCGCGCGCGAACTCGTGGCCGAGGCCGCGCGACGCGCCGACGATCAATACCGTTTTCATGAGCGATACGTTCCGTTGGTTGCCGACCTTGCGACTATAACGCGCGACCCGCTGTCGCGGCGCGCGCGCCGGCGGTTCGGCTATCGTTGTGCGCTATCGAATACGTAAGACCAGAAAGATGATGCATGCCGATGTCGTGATCGTCGGCGCGGGGCCGGCGGGTCTGTCTCTCGCGAATGCGTTGAGCGGTGCGGGTCTGTCGATCGTGCTGGTCGAGCAGCAGAGTCTCGATGCGCTTCGCGACCCCGCCTTCGACGGACGCGAGATCGCGATGACGCAAAAATCCGTCGCGTACCTGAAGACGCTCGGCGCGTGGGAGCGCATCGATACGAACGCGAAATCGCAGCTCGCCGACGCGCGCGTGTTCAATGGATCGTCGCCGTTTTCGATGAAGATCGGCCATGCGTTGAGCGGTCACGCCGAACTCGGCTGGCTCGTGTCGAATCATCTGATCCGGCGCGCGGCGTTCGAAGCGGTCGAGCATGCTCGCGATTCGGGCGCGCAGATTCGCGTGATGGCGTCCGAGCGCGTGATCGACGTGGATACCGACGCCTGCGGCGCGCGCGTGCGGCTCGACAGCGGCGCGACGATCACGGCGCAGCTCGTCGTGGCCGCGGACAGCCGGTTCTCGACGACGCGCCGCATGATGGGCATCGCCGCGCAGATGCACGATTTCGGCAAGTCGATGCTCGTGTGCTGCATGACGCACGAGGCGTCGCACGAACACGCGGCGTGGGAATGGTTCGGTTTTGGACAAACGCTCGCGCTCCTGCCGATGAACGCCGATCCGGAGAGCGGCGCGCATCGGTCGTCGGTCGTGGTGACGCTCGGCGCGCGCGAGATCGAGCGGCTGAACAGGCTCGACATCGATGAATTCGATCGCGAGATCGAACGCCGTTTCGAACGGCGGCTCGGCGCGACGCCATTCAAACGCGCGGTGGCGATGTCGTTGGCGGGTGAGTGAGATTTAGCCTATTTCGTTTGGATGACTAGGTATGTTTCAGGCGGGTTCGATAGAGTGACGGCTGTTGCAACGTCGAAGGAGCCGAATATGTCGGAAAACATCAACCAGACGGAATCTTCCTGGGATATCACTCCGGAAGAGCTACGTGAAATTCAGGAACGCGCTGCCAAAGAGCGGGAAATCGAACTCGAAGTCCGACGCCGCATGGGGCAAAAGGTCGACACGGACAATGCCGCGTTCATCGACGCGCTTATGAGCTTTCCGGCAGTCGATGTCGAAGACTGGATTTTCGATCGAAGTCTGGAGCGGGAGTTGATCGCAAAGGGAGAGCTGGATGTGTCTCGCTGACACGAACGTCATCAGCGAGACTCGCAGGGAAGAACGCGCGAACGAAGGTGTGCGCGCGTTCTTCCGTCGAAGCAAGCTCGAGGGGGAGGCCGTTCACCTTTCCGTCGTCACGGTCGCGGAGCTTCGGCGCGGCGTCTTTCGTCTGCGTCACAAAGGCGACGCGCGGCAGGCCGCGACGATCGAAGCCTGGACCGAAGACGTTTTCGAGGAGTACGCTAAGAACATTCTGATTGTCGACGAAGAGATCGGCAGACTTTGGGGCCGCCTTCGCGTTCCGCACGCCGAACCTGCGCTAGACAAGCTCATCGCCGCGACGGCGATGGTTCACAGCCTGACGGTCGTTACGCGCAACGAGAAGGATTTCAAGATCGCGGGGCTCAAGACGCTGAATCCCTTCGACTGAATCGCCCGGGCGTAGCGCACGCCCGGACCGGCAATCAAACACTCAAACCAGCTCCACCCCCATCGCCGTAGCCTCCCCGCCGCCGATACACAAACTCGCGACTCCACGCTGCGCCCCACGCGCCTTCAACGCCCCGATCAACGTGACAAGAATTCGCGCACCCGAAGCCCCGATCGGATGCCCGAGCGCGCAGGCGCCGCCATTCACATTGACCTTGTCGTGCGGCAGATCGTGTTCGCGCATCGCGGCCATCGTCACGACGGCGAACGCCTCATTGATCTCGTAGAGATCGACATCGCCCGCGCGCCAGCCGTTCTTCTCGAACAGCTTGCTAATGGCGCCCACCGGCGCCGTCGTGAACAACGCTGGCTCCTGCGCGAACGTGCTATGCCCCACCACACGCGCAATCGGACTCACGCCGAGCCGCTTTGCCGTCGATTCGCGCATCATCACGAGCGCTGCGGCGCCGTCCGATATCGACGACGAATTCGCCGCCGTCACTGTCCCGTCCTTGGCGAATGCCGGCTTGAGCGACGGAATCTTCTCGATATTGGCCTTGAACGGCTGCTCGTCGCGCCCGACGACGACATCGCCCTTCCTGCCTTGCACGGTAACCGGTGCGATCTCCCATGCAAACGAGCCGTCTTCGTTGGCCCGTTGCGCGCGCCGCAGCGATTCGACCGCGAACGCGTCCTGCGACTCGCGCGAGAACGCATACGACGACGCGCATTGCTCCGCGAACGTGCCCATCAGGCGGCCTTTCTCGTAGGCGTCTTCCAGCCCGTCGAGGAACATGTGGTCGAGCACTTGAGCGTGCCCCATGCGCATGCCGCCGCGCGCTTTGGGCAGCAGATACGGCGCGTTCGTCATGCTCTCCATGCCGCCCGCGACGATCACCTCGGCGGAACCCGCGAGCAGCATGTCGTGCGCGAACATCGCGGCGCGCATGCCGGAGCCGCACATCTTGTTGATCGTCGTGCAGCCGGTCGAAAGCGGCAGGCCCGCTCCGAGCGCCGCCTGACGCGCGGGCGCCTGGCCTTGTCCCGCGGGCAGCACGCAGCCCATGATCGCCTCGTCGATCTGCCCGGGCTTCACGCCCGCGCGTTCGATCGCCGCGGCAATCGCCGCCGCGCCGAGCTGCGGCGCGGTCAGCGCGGCGAAATCGCCCTGAAACGCAGCCATCGGCGTGCGCGCGGCCGAGACGATGACGATCGAATCCTTCTGCGGGTCTCTCTGTGTCTCACTCATGTTTCATCTCCTTGATGACGTCTTGAATGACGCCGGGAACGTCTCCGAGACGCGCCGCATCGGACGCGAGCACGTCGTTTTCCGTGGGATACTCGCCGCCGCGCGTCAATGCGGCGATGCACGACCGGTAAACCGGATCGATCTCCTCCTGAGCGCCGATCATCATGCCCATGTTGCGCAGGCGGCCGTCGTGCACGCCGTAAGTCCAGCCATGCACGGTGAGCTCCTGTCCGCGCGCCCAGGCGTCGTTGACGACGGTCGTGCGGCACACGTTGATGGTCTGCTCGATCGTGTTCAGCTCGACGAGCCGACGATGCCGCGCGTCGCCGAGCGGCCAGTCTTCGAGCAGCGCGGCGTGCTTTTCGCGCACGTCCTCGACGTGACGCAGCCAGTTGTCGGCGAGACCGACGCGCCGTCCGACGAGCGCCGCGCCCACGCCCGAGCAGCCGTAATGGCCGACGACCATGATGTGCTTCACCTTCAGCAGATCGACGGCGAACTGGATCACCGACAGACAGTTGAGATCCGAGTGCACGACCACGTTCGCGATGTTCCGATGCACGAACACCTCGCCCGGCGGCAGGCCGATGATCTCGTTCGCGGGCACACGCGAATCCGCGCAGCCGATCCACAAATACTCGGGCGTCTGCTGATGCGCGAGCCGCTCGAAGAATTTCGCGTCCTCGCCGAGCTTGTGCGCGACCCAGTTCTGGTTGTTTGCGAACAGATGGGCGAGGGGATTGGCGGCTTCGTTGCTGTGGTTGCTTTGGTTCATGTTCATTGAGCAATGCGGGGACGCGTGCGCTCAGGCAGCGCGCGCGTCCGGTCGGCCGGGCTTCTCGAAGCGCTCCGGATAACGGATGCAGAATCGGACGTCCCGGTCATAGGGAAAGAAGTCGGCGAGTTCGCCGCGCAGCAGTTGTTCCTTGTGATGCTGCCAGAGCGCGGGATCGAAGAAATCCGCGTGATGGCGCATGAACGCTTCGCGCACGCGCGGATCGCCAAGTAAAAAAGTGCCGTACGTCTCGGGAAAGATATCGTGCGGCCCGACGGTATACCACGGTTCGCCGGACATTTCGTCTTCCTCGAAGCGCGGCGGCGGCACTCGGCGCACGTTGCAATCGGTCAGGTACTCGATTTCATCGTAGTCGTAGAACACGACGCGACCGTGCCGCGTCACGCCGAAGTTCTTGTACAGCATGTCGCCGGGAAAGATGTTGGCCTGTATCAACTGCTTGATCGCATCGCCATACTCTTTGATGCCGTGATCGATTTCGTCGGCGCTCGCGTTCTGCAGGAACAGATTGAGCGGCAACAGGCGGCGCTCGATATACACGTGCCCGATGACGAGATTCTCGCCTTCGTATTCGATCATCGAGGGCGCTTCGTTTTCGAGTTCGCGGATGAGTGCGTCATCGAGACGCGCCACCGGCAGCGCGACGCTCGAATATTCGAGCGTGTCGGCCATGCGGCCCAGGCGGTCATGCCGCTTCACGAGCTGATACTTGTCCTGGATCTTCTGCCGCGTGGTTTCCTTCGGCGGCGGGAATGCGTCCTTGATGAGCTTGAACACATAGGGAAACGAAGG
The DNA here is from genome assembly GCF_001544755.2 of Caballeronia catudaia. Lineage (GTDB taxonomy): Bacteria > Pseudomonadota > Gammaproteobacteria > Burkholderiales > Burkholderiaceae > Caballeronia > Caballeronia catudaia. The sequence continues at coordinate 288,865 of NZ_FCOF02000001.1, forward strand.
CAGCGTGAAGACGATCATCACGAGCCCCTTGATGCCCGGCGCCACGATGAATTTATCGCTCGAATGCGACAGATGATGCAGCAGGTCGCGATAGAAATCGTTCTTGCCCTGCTTCTGCAAACCCACCGACGTATAGATTTCCGCTTTCGGCTTGCGCGGCATGATCGTGGCGAGGAACTGCACGAACGCCGACGGCACTTCCATGTCGACGAGAAAGTACGAGTGCGAGAAGCTGAAGATGATGAGCACCTGCTCGCGCGACAGCAGCACGGTATCGAGCGCGAGCAGGCGGGGCGACGTGTGCCGTATCGCGATCGCGAAGGGCAGGAGCGCATCGCCGTTGATGATGCGCCCGACGATATACGCCGCCTTGTTGCGAAAGAACAGCGACGACAGCACGTGAATCTGGAAATTGGGCGCGGGCGTGAGATCGCCGAACGTGTCTTTCAGCGTCTGCATCACGCATTGCACGTCGCGCGTCAGGTCTTCGAACGGCGGCTCGAGCTGAAAGTTCGTGACGATGCGCTCGAGCGTCACGGCGAGGCCGTCGCGCTCCGGGTAATACGCGCGATACGTGGGCTTCGCGGCGGGTTCGTCGTTTTCGATGTACTCGGTGGAGATCGCCGGGCGCACGAAGATGAAATCGTTGTTGAAATACGAGCGATGCAGAATCTTGCAGCACACCGAGTTGAAGAACGTCTCCGCACATTCCGGCTGACGATGCGTCGTCAGCAAGCCGATGTAATGCAGCTTGATCTGCTGCCAGACGTCGTCGTCGATGTTCTCGGCGTCGTATTCGTCTTCGAGCAGCGCCACGCATTCCGCCACGCGATCGTCATACGACGTGATGCGGTCGCGCGCGAGCTGCTGCACCGCGTGCCATTCGGCGCGCTCGAACAGCGTCTTCGCCTCGATCGCGGCCTCGCGAAACACGCGATAGTGATGCTCGAAGCCTTCGAGTATCGTCTTGGCGACATCGAAGCCGATTTGCGACGAGAGCAGCTTGGGGAAGTGATTCATGTCGGCCATGCACTCCGCACGTTGACGTCAGCGCGTTTCAGGTCACGCGGCTTTCGGTTTGCGCGCGCGCTTCTCCATGCCCGCCGCGAGCAGCGCGCGTCCCTGTTCCTCGTAGGCGGCGAGTTCGGCGAGCGTCGTGTTCAGGTCTTCGAGCTGGCGCGTCAGCACTTCGCGATGCGCAGCGATCGTATCGACGAAAGCCTGAAGCTGCGTCGCGGTGCCGGTGGGCGAATCATAGAGATCGAGCAGCGTGCGAATCTCCGACAGCGTGAAGCCGAGCCGCTTGCCGCGCAGCGTGAGCTTCAGGCGCGTGCGGTCGCGCGGCGAATACACGCGCCGCAGGCCGTTCGCGCCTTCGCGTTTCGGCGCGAGCAGGCCCTGATCTTCGTAGAAGCGAATCGCGCGCGGCGTGATGTCGAACTCGCGCGCCAGTTCGGTGATCGTGTAGTGCGTCGGTTGAGTCATCGCGGGCGGACAGCGCAAAAGCGCGCGCAACGTTAGAATGGACGTTTACGTTATCGTCAACTTCGCCAGATTGCAATGCGGCGCAAACCCGGAGGCAGGCACCGAATGAACGCACTCGAACACCAGCTCGACTATGTTTTCGCCGACGCTTTGCCGGACGCGGGCGGCGTCAGGGAAGTGGCGCCGGGCGTGTTCTGGCTGCGCATGCCGCTGCCGTTCGCGCTCGATCACATCAATCTCTGGCTGCTGCGCGACGAGATCGACGGTGAGAAAGGCTGGACCATCGTCGATTGCGGCATTTCGAGCGACACGATCCGCGCGAACTGGGAGCGCGTGTTCGATACCGTGCTCGACGGCTTGCCGGTGCTGCGCGTGATCGTCACGCATTGCCATCCCGATCATCTCGGCCTGGCCGACTGGCTTTGCAAGGGCGCAGACAAAGCGCGCTGGAACGTGCGCCTGTGGATTTCGCTCGGCGAATACGCGATGGGCCGCGTCATGGCCGCCGGCGACGGCTCCAACGCCGGCGGCGAGCGCGCGGCGGCGCATTTCGCGGCGCATGGTCTGACGGACCCAGCCTCGCTCGACGCCTTGCGCAACCGTGACAGCTATTACCCGACGCTCGTGCCGTCGATTCCCGCGGAATACCGGCGTATCCGCAATGGCGATGTCATCCGGATCGGCGCGCGTGACTGGGAGGTCGTGACGGGTTACGGTCATTCGCCCGAACACACCGCGCTGTTTTCTGCAACGGACAAGCTGCTCATTTCCGGCGACATGGTGTTGCCGCGCATCTCGACGAACGTGTCCGTGTTCGCGATCGAGCCGGAAGGCAATCCGCTCGCGCTCTATCTGGAATCGCTCGGCCGGTACGAAACGATGCCCGCCGATACCCTCGCGTTGCCCTCGCACGGCAAGCCGTTTCGCGGCGTGCAGACGCGCATCGGGCAATTGCGGGAGCATCATCGCGCGCGGCTGGCGGAAGTGCGCGAGGCGTGTGCGCAGCAACCGTGCAGCGCCGCCGATATCGTGCCGATCATGTTCCGGCGCAAGCTCGACATTCATCAGATGACGTTCGCGCTCGGCGAAGCGCTCGCGCATCTGAACCTGCTCTGGCTCGATGGAACCTTGAAGCGTGAAACCGGCGATGACGGTGTGATCCGTTTCTCGCCGGCCTGATCACTTACTGCACTGAAACGGCGCCGAAATTCACGCGCCCGAACGGACTCACGCCATAACCGCTGACGTTCGCGCGCGTGAGCGCGGCCGCCGTCGGATAGACGAGCGGAATCCACAATGCCTGATCGTGGATGATCTTCTGCGCATCGACATACGCTTTCGTGCGTTTCGCGACATCGGGCGTAGCCTTGCCGTCTGCGATGAGCTTGTCGAGTTGCGGATCGCAATAACGCGCGAAGTTGATGCCCGACTTCACCGCATTGCAACTGAACAGCGGCGACAGGTAATTGTCGGGATCACCGTTATCGCCCGCCCAGCCCATGAACAGCATGTCGTGCTGACCTTGCTTGGCCTCTTTGATCAGCTCGCCCCATTCGATGATCTTCACCTGCGCCTTCACGCCGATCTTCGCGAGATCGGCCTGCAGCAGTTCGGCGCCGGCCTTCGGGTTCGGGTTCAGGACGCTGCCGTTCGGACGCACCCAGATGGTCGTGTCGAAGCCGTTCGGAAAGCCCGCGTCGGCGAGCAGCTTCTTCGCGTCATTCGCGGAATACTTGTACGCCGCAATCTTCTTGTCGTAGCTCCACGTATTCGGCGGATACGGATTCACGGCTTGCGTCGCCGTATTGTCGAACACGGTTTTCATGTACGTCGTGCGATCGAACGCCATGTTGATCGCCTGACGCACCTTTGGATTGTCGAGCGGCTTCTTCTGCGTGTTGAGCGCGACGAACGCCGTCATGAACGCGGGCGCTTCGCTGACTTTCAGCGTCTTGTCCTTCTTCGCATCGAGCACGTCCTGCGGCTTCGGCGACAGCGCGATCTGGCATTCGCCCGCCTTGATTTTCTGCGCGCGAACGGCCGCGTCGGGCGTGATCGCGTAGATCAGGCGATCGATCTTCGGTTTCGCGCCCCAGTACGACGGATTGAGGTCGAAGCGGATCACCGAGTCCTTCGTATAGCTCTTCAGCACGAACGGGCCGGTGCCGATCGGCTTGCTGTTCAGATCGGTTTGCTGGTTCGCCTTCAACAGCTTGTCCGCGTATTCCGATGAATAGATGGATGCGAAGCCCATCGTGAGAATCGGCACGAAGGTCGCGTTCGGCTCGTTGAGCTCGAATTTCACGGTGTGGTCATCGACTTTCGTCACGGCCTTGATGAGCTTCACGAGACCCATCGACTGCGCGTGCGGAAAACCGCTCGCGCCCGCGATCTTGTGCCACGGATTGCTGTCCGAGAGCATGCGCTCGAACGTGAAAACGACGTCGTCGGCGGTGAGCGGGCGCGTCGGCTTGAAGTAATCGGTCGTCTGGAACTGAACGTTCGGACGCAGATGGAAGGTGTAAGTCAGGCCGTCGCCGCTCACGTCCCACTTCTCGGCGAGCGAGGGCATGACTTTCTTCGTGGCTTCATCGTAGGAGACGAGCGTGTTGAAGATGACATCCGCCGATGCGTTGGTCGTCACGAGCGAATTGAACTGCACGACATCGAAACCGTCCGGGCTCGATTCGGTGCAGACGGTGAGCGGCTTGGACATCGCGAGCATCGGCGCGGCGAAGCATGCGAGGGCCGTAGCCGCGGCGAGGAGTTTGAAACGCATGAGATCTCCCGTGATCTTCATTCTTGTTCGTGGATGACGAGGGGCAGGCGGTGCAAGCGGCGCGCCCGGCGCGGCTAGCGTAGCGAATGCGTGCGCCTTCGACAACGATTCGATCGGCATACGCTTATGCGGCGCGCTTCGATGAAATGACGCGCGGCTTGCCGAAACGGGGCGCATCGGGCTAAACTTGCGCCGTCTTTGGGGAGTAGCCTTCCTTCGCGTGCGAAGGAGAACGCGTCAACATCCTCGGCTCTGCTGCCGTGGCGCGTTCGACCGGAACGGTTTGGCGAGACCATCGATGCGCTATGTCGTTCCTGGTCGGACGGGCGTGGCGCATCGTGGTTCGCTCGACGTCCGGCCGTGGAATCATCGTGTCCCCACAACTACAAATCCCCTGTCTTTCGCGCACGCTTGCGCGCCCAACGCATTTTTCGATGCGAGGTGCCGCATGACGATGCTCTTTCTCGAACTCGCGCTGATGCTCGCGATCATTCTGATCGCGTCGGAGCTGTTCACCAACGCGCTCGAACATCTCGGTGAGCGGCTCGGCATCTCCGAAGGCGTGACCGGATCGCTGTTCGCGGCGGTCGGCACGGCCTTGCCGGAAACCACCGTGCCGATCATCGCGTTGCTCGGCGGTACTTCCAGCCGCGCCGTCAACGAGGAAATCGGCGTCGGCGCGATCCTCGGCGCGCCGCTGATGCTCGCGACGCTTTCCACTTGCCTGATGACGGTCGCGATCCTCAAGTCGCGTGGTTTGCGCGGCAGGATTGTGCCGGAGCGCAGCGGCTTCGTGCGCGATCTCAACTTCTTCCTGATTGCCTTCCTGATCGCCTGCGCCGCGATGTTCGTGCCGCATCATGCGTGGCCGGTGCGCGCGATGTTCGCGGCCGGGCTCGTCGCGCTTTATGTCGTTTATGTGATTTCGACGTTCAGGGCGTCGGCGCGGCTCGTCGAGGGCGGGCACGGGACGGAGGCGCCCGAGGCGTTGTTTGCGTCGCGGCTCGGCATGCGGACTTCGCTCGGCTCGATCATGCTGCAGTTTCTCGTGGGCATCGTGCTGCTGGTGGGCGGCGCGAAGGGCTTCATTCATGGCGTCGAGGGCGTCTCGCACGCGCTCGGAATTTCTCCGCTGTTGCTGTCGCTCATCATCATTCCGATCGCGACCGAACTGCCCGAGAAGGTGAACAGCATTCTTTGGGCGCGACGTGGGAAAGACACGCTCGCGTTCGGCAACATCACCGGCGCGATGGTGTTTCAAGGGACGTTGCTGCCCGGCATCGGGATCATGTTGACGCCCTGGGAACCGCGCGTCGAAGTGCTGACGGGTGTGCTGATCACGCTCGCGGCGGCCGCGTGGTTGCGGCTCAATGCGCGGGTCAATGGCGTCGTGCTGTGGGCGCTGCTCGGCAACGGCGTGCTGTACGGCGCGTATCTCGTGCTGACGTTGGCGCGCTGAGGGCGCGCTGAAAAGAAAAATGCCCGCCGAAGCGGGCATCGAGGGCGAAGCGGCGCGCTGGCAAAGCCGGCGCGTTGTTCTCGTTGTTCTTGAGTTCGTTATCGGCGGGAGAAGAGAGAACTTTAGGGGCTTGGCGTTGTTTGGTATAAGCGCGCGGACCAGACCTGACCGGACGGACGAGCTATCGCGGAAAGTAGCACGGTTTCCTGCCTCATCTCCGCGCTTTGGATCGAGGTCGCCGATCGGATAATTTGTCCGACACCTTCTTCGGTCCGACACGGAAATCCATATGTCCGTCAGCGTACATTTGCCCTCTTCGGAGATGAAGATCCCGGTCAAGGCCGCACACTTGCGGTATTCCAAGTAACACAGAAGATTATGAACAGCCATCTGTCGATCGCCGAAGCCATCGCCCCTGCATTTCAGTCCGAGCATGATATCGTCGTCGCCCTGAAAACTGCACTACAGCATCAGCAAAACGGCGAATACGGTGATGCCGAGCGTTTGTATCACGGCATTCTGCAGGCAATGCCCGGTCAGCCGGACGCGAACTTTCATCTCGGGACGCTGTATGTTCAAACGGGAAGTCCGTCCAAGGCACTGCCTCACTTCGAAGCCAGCATCGGGGCAATACCGCAGAACGGTCAGTACTGGTTCGCCTATGTCAGCGCGCTGATCGAGGACAAACAGGTGCCGGCGGCCTGGATCGCTTTCGAGATCGGGCAGAAGCACGGACTCGAAGGTCCTTTGGCCGACCTCTTGGTCCGACGGATGACAGGTTCGGCGGAAGTGACCTTCGTGCCCGTCGCGGCGCCGCCGTCGGCGCCGATTCCCGATAACAAGACCAGGAAAGTTGGCGTGGCGGGAATCCGCCGCCTCACGGCGCACGAGATCAATCGCTTCTCGGCCGTGTTCAACAAGGGCCAGTTTGCGGACGCCGCAAAGCTTGCGCGCACGATGACGCAACGCTATCCGATGGACGGAATTTCATGGCGTTGCCTGGGCGTTGCGTTGAACCGCGATGGTCGGCATGCAGAATCCGTTGCACCGCTGAAAAGGTCGATCGAGCTGATTCCGGATGAAATTCAAACTCGCGTGCTTCTCGCCGATACGCTGGTCGTGCTGGGCCAGTTTGTCGAAGCAGAAGGCGAGTGCAAATCCATCATCGAAACCGCTCAGGATTGTGCCGAGGCTCACCGTATCATGGGCATCGCTCTCGGAGGCCAGGGAAGATTTCACGAAGCCGTGGCGTCGTGCCGCCGAGCCATAGAACTGGCGCCGTCTGCGTCGGGCACCTATGGGACACTCGGGATGCTGATGCTCGACGCAGGTATGATGACCGAGGCGGCCAAATATCTGCGCGATGCTATCGAGGTCAACCCCAACGACTTCGCATCCCACAGCAATCTTCTGTTCTGTCTCGTGCATCAGACGAACATAGACCAGAAGACTTTGCTCACCGAGCACCGGAATTTCGGCTTGCGCTCCGAAGGATCGGTTGCAAGGGTTCAGCCGAAAGCCAACGTGGATCGATCGCCCGGGCGACGTTTGCGAGTGGGTTTCGTCTCGGGCGACCTTTTTACTCACGCGGTGGCGTCGTATGTGGTTCCCGTGCTGAAGAGCCTGGCGGACGACCCAAGTCTTCAGATCTTCATATACCACAACCACATCGCCGACGACGCAACGACCGAGCGTATCCGCGGGTATTGTTCGCACTGGCGTCAGGTCGCGAGAATGTCCGACGAGCAACTCGCGCGGACCATACAAGCGGATGACATTGATATCCTCGTTGATCTCTCGGGCCATACCGGTCGCAATCGACTGCTTACCTTCGCCCGGAAGCCTGCCCCGATCCAGACGAGCTGGATCGGCTATCCGGCGACGACCGGGCTTTCGACCATCGACTACTATCTCGCCGACCGCTTTTGCGCGCCTGTCGAAATCGTGGCAGATCAATTCACCGAAAAGCTCGTCCATCTGCCTGCCATCGGTCCGTTCATCCCTACGGAAAACAGCCCGCCCGTCAATCTTTTGCCGGCCATGCATAACGGATATGTCACGTTTGGCAGCTTCAACCGCATCAACAAGCTTCGGCCGGACGTCATCGCGCTTTGGGCGAGAGTGATGCATGAAGTGCCGAACTCGAAAATGGTCATCGGCGCAATGCCAAGAGGGGGCGGTCAATCCGCCGAGGCCAACGTAACCGAATGGTTCGCCGGTGCGGGAATCTCGCAGGACCGGCTGGTATTCCGGCAGCGATCGAGCACCGCTGTGTACCTTCAGCAGCACCATCAGGTCGACTTGTGCCTCGACGCATTTCCTTACTCGGCTTCGACCACCACGCTCAACGCGCTTTGGATGGGCGTGCCCACCGTGACGATGGCCGGCGATTCTCTCGTGAGCAGAGCAGCGACGGGATGGATCTCACATGTCGGCCTGGATCGTTTCGTCGCGCGAGACTCGGACGATTTCGTTCGACTGGCCGCGTCCAATGCTACCGACCTTCCGGCGCTGAACGAAGTTCGCCAGAGCTTGCGCGATCGTTGCAGTCAGTCGGCGGTATTTCAGTCAGACGTGGTTGCCAAGGGCGTCTCTCGCGCATTCAGAATCATGTGGGAACGATGGTGCAATGGGCTCCCCGCTGCACATATCGACGCAGCGGGCGTCTGATCGACGGCTGAGAGCTTGCACGGACGCTTCGAAGTAGTCCGGCTGGCCGCGAGGAACGAGCGCGTTCCTCGCGGCCAGCGTCATTTTGAAATGACCCGGTCGAGTCATGCCTGGCACACTGCGGCCCCGCTGGTTGCCGCTCAGGCAATCTTCCGATAGAGAGGGCGCGCCGGATTTCCAGCGGAAGACGGCTCCGTCTCCAATATCTATGTCATCCTGACGAATGTGTGTCGATGCGGTCAATGACCCGAATCTGAGTCCGTCGCCCTCACAGCGTTCGGCGAGGGTTCGTCGGGACGAAGACGAGCGAAATCACTACTTCAACATCTCGATGCCGGGATGAGGCAAGGTCGTAGAAGGAAATCACGACTATGCCGTTCACCTCCGGGCCGATTTCGGATGCCGTGTCCGATACGAGGACAATGTCCGGCGTCGCGCCGGGACGGTCGGCGCGAACTCTCGCGAGGCGATCCCCGACGAGCAGGTTTTGCAGCCGGTATTGGCGGGTCGGGATAGCGGGAGAGCGCGTCGCGTAAACGGAAGACGGGCGCGGATTCCACATCCGCGCCCGTCTTCCCAATCGCTGTGCGTGCGTCTGCCGCTGTTCGCTATTGCGCCTTCGTTCCGCAAGCCGGCACACCCGATCGATCATCTCCGATGCCGGCGTGGGTCAACGATTCAAGCCAGGGCATTTGCCTCCACGATCGTGGATTTCGCCGGCACCGCTGCATCGAAGAATTGCAGATCGACCGCCATCAGATCCATCTCGTAGTAGAAGAAGACATAGCCCTGATCGACGAGATCGCTGGCGAGCGCGTCACGTTCTTCCCGGGACAAGTTCACTACCTCGATATTGATGACTTTCGGACGATACGCGGCGAAATCGAATTGCCGGAACACCCGGTAGTCGAATCCTTCCGTGTCGATCTGCAAGACGTCAATGTTCGACACGCCATTGCGGGCGATCACGGTCCGCAACGGCTGTCCTTCGACCATCTGGACGTGGACGTAATCTTTGTAGTCCTTCAATTTCGTGTCGCTGAAGGTGGACATGCCACCGAGCCAATGCGGCAGATTATGCTTGCGGATGGTCTCCTGCGTAACCCGATACAACGGGAAGCTGCCTGCCTGCTCCGCTATTGCGACGTTTTCGAAGATCAGTCCGGCTGAGCCGGCGTAGTTTGCCTTGAGCTGGCTCATCATGTCGGGAAGCGGTTCGACAAGAATCCCGGTCCAGCCGAACTGTTTCACATACGGATGGATCGGGTCATAGCTCTTGCCATCCATTGCGCCGACCTGGAGGAAACTGACTTTCTGGTTGCGCTCGCTGAGTATCCGGAAGATGTCTCCAGGCGTGTTCCAGGAAAGCCAGCCCTGCCGCTCCAGTACCGAACGCTTGTAATCCTGATACCGTCCCGCCGAGTGCTTGACCGTCGTCACCACCCAGGAGAACGCGTCGTCGGCATGGCTGATATCGAACAACTTCTTCCCGCCTTGCCACGACCCGGCGGGTGCGCCGGCCAGCACTTCATCGAAGGCGACCGAAAGACCGATCTGGTCCAGAAACCACAGTCGATTGTGCTGCGTCAGGTTGTGCTGAATGAATGCGGCGGCCAGACCAATGTAGCGGCGGCCGATTTCCGTTGCGTTGAGATAGACAAAACCGCCAGGCACTTTTTCCCAGAACGGCGCAAATGGCTGATCGGTGGAAATCACGTCAGCGTGCAGATCATGCTCGGCAACCCACTTCCGCCAGTTTTTGCGGAACAGACAATCGGCGTCCACGATCATCACCGGCGCGTCGAACATCTCGAGCAGTTGCGACGCGACCACGAAGCGGCGCGACGCGAAGTAAACTCTCGCTCCTTCCACCGTCCATACCGGTTCTTCGAACGTAGCGGTAATCGTCAGACTCGGGAAGCGTTCGTGCAATTGCGCCACATAGGCGCGAACGCTCGGATTCGGCGCATAGAGATGCAGATGAACGCACAGTTCATTGGCATTGGTTTCGTGCAACGAGCCTATTAGCCCGAGCGCATGGGTGAAGAAATAGTTGTCGTCGCATGCGATCAGAACGGTCGGGCGGCTGCGCGCACCGTCATCGGGGCGGAGAAGCCAATTCAATGAAGGCAGCGGGGCGCGCGTGGCTTCCGGCGCGGTGAGAATCGAAAAGTCGATCGGATCGGTCGGACGCTCGCCCAGCTTGTACGCGCACGCCATGCCCATCAGCGAAACCGTCGGATGGCGCATCTGAACGTTTGCCGCGAAGAGTTTTTCGAGGAATGGGAGCGCCGCTTCGTAGTCGCCCGCTATCGTCGCGACCATCGCCATGAGCATTTGCAGTGTCGATGACTTTTCGACCAGCAAGGGCGCCTGATTCAGCAGCGCCGTCATCGCTTCGATTTCGCCGATCCGATACAGCAACTGGGCGCCGATCACTGCATACTGCTCGGTGGGATCGAGGCTCAGCACGCGATTGACGCCGTTCTTGACGGCTTCGACGAGCGGACGCTGCAATTGCGTCTGCAGTCCGTCGCGAGAAGCGTCGAGCGCCAGGTTTGCCTGGGAAATGAGCAGCAGCATCAACTTGAGAGCTGCATCCTTGTTTGCGGGCAGTCCGGAGTGGACGGGCATCAGATGCTCGGCCAGAGCGGCGGTATCGCACGTGTTCAACGCCGTCTGAACGAGATCGCGCGGCAGGTTGCCGATCGCCGGAAAGGAAAATTCCCGGGTGAAAACATCCCGGTAATACTGATGCATTTTTTCGGCTGCTTCGAATTGCGACATCTGCGTCCCTCGACCGTTCGCTAGTGGGCGGTCGCCCGAAACGGGTAACCTGTGCAGCAAAATTCTAGCGAGGGTCGTGCACGGATAAAGCCTCGAACTGGAGGTCAAATCCGGGCCAATTCATGAGACGAGGCGTGACGCACGGCGGGGCACGCGTTGCTTGCGCACTGCGCCGTTCAACGAGGCGAAGCGCGCGAATGCAGTCCTGGCGCGACGTGACGTTTCGAGCGTGCGTGGCTTCACGCTCGTATTCGATGCGTGTCGCCGTAGGAGAAAGTCTGCACCGAAGCTGGCAGTGCCTGCGGTTCATCCGTTTCCAACTGCCGGCGACAGTGATGTGGAGTGAAGTTCAGAAGCGCGCCGCCTGATGATACCGCCCGGCCGCCTGCGCTTTGTCCATCGCGCGGCGGTATCCGGTCGAGAGCAGCACGTTCGCCGCTTGCGCCTGCGACATCATCGATTCGATGCTCGCCTGAATCTTCCGGATGGTGACGAGCGCGTCGGCGGATTGTTCCGCTCCGATCTGCATCACGAGCGGCGTGCGCGCCTGCGTGAGTTCGGCCGCTTTCACCCAGTCTTGCGCATCGACGGCCGCTTCGATCGCCTCGGTCAGCGCCCAGACATGCTGGATCAGTTCGTGTTGGTTCATGCTCGACTCCTGTGCTTGCGCTTACTTCGCGTTCGTGGCCATCGCGCCCGCGCTGTTTGTCCCGCCGAACAGTTGCGTCAGGTAGTTCGACTGCGTCTGCATTTGCGACATCAGCTTGTTGAGCGCGGTGAACTGCGTGTTGTACTGCGTGGTCAGTTCCTGCGTGTACGAAGTGAGCTGCGTCTGCTGATCCGAGATGCTCTTCAGGTCGGCGTTCAGCGCCGTCGTGCGGGCGTCGATGAGACCGCCCGTCGCCAGGTATCCCGTAAGGCTCGTGTTCAACTGCGCCGCGACGCCGTTGCTCTTGTTGAATAGCGAGGCTACGGTGCCGGGGTTGTTGGTGAGTGCATCGGTCAACGCGCCTTCGTCGGTTTTCAATGTGCCGTCCGGCTGCAACGTGATGCCGATGGATGCGAGGTTCACCTGGCTGGCTCCGCTGCCGATGCCTTTGCTGATCGTGCTCGAAATAGTGTTCTTGATTGCGTTCATCATCGAGTCGCCGAGCAGCGCGCCTTGCGAACTGGCCTTCGAGTCGTACGCCGTGAGCGACGCCGCGGTCGTGATGAAGTTGTTGTATGCCGTGACGAATGAATCGATAGTCGTCTTCTGGCCGCTGATGTCCTGGCCGATCGTCAGATGCTGCGTGGTGCCAACCGAATCCGACGTGAGCGTCATGTTGATGCCGGTGATCGCGCCTTTGATCGAATTCGACGCGCTCGCGATCGGGGTGCCCGCCACCGTCAGGTGCGCGTCCACGCCGGAGGTCGACTGCGTCCAGCCATTCGTGCTGTCGATGGTCGTGTGCTCGGGCACGGCGATCGTGCCGTTCGGATTGTTCGGGTCGGGATCGGTCGTGGTGGTCGAAGACGAAACTACGAGCTTGTTGATCGGCGGGTTGGTCGAACTCGCGTCCGGCGTGACACCGATGTTGATGGCATTGTCGAGACCCGTCGACGAGGAGCGCAGCACGAGGTGCGCGCCGTCCGTGCCGTTGACGATGGTCGCCGTGACGCCCGGATTGTCCGACGCCGAGTTGATGGCGGAGGCGATGCCCGAGAGCGTGTTGTTGCTGCTGTCGAGCGTGATCGTGCTCTGCTTGCTGCCGACCTTGATGGTCATCGTGCCGGAGCCGAGCGGGGCCGTCGTCGAGAAAACGCCGGACGTCAGCGACTGCGCCGACGCGATGTTGGTCACGTTGACCGCGTAGCTGCCGGCGACCGCGCCGGTGGTGGTGCTCGCCGTGAGACCCTTGCCGTCCGAGGTGGCCGTGAAGGACGACATGGCCGTGCCGTCGGCAAGCTTCGAGAGCGAGCTTTGCAGCAGCGAAAGCACGGACTTGAGCGAGCCGACAGCGGTGAGTTGCGTGTTGTCGGCCTTCTGCTTGTTGTTGAGCGCGTCGGTCTGTCCGGCGACCTTCGCATTCACGAGCGCCGAAACGAGCGAGTTCACGTCCATCGTCGAATTCGTCGAACCGCTGATGATCGACTGTGCAGCCTGTTGTACGGCGCTGTTCGGATCGACAGTGGTGCCCGATGTGGAGGTCGTGGCTACGGTGGTCATGTGTACTCCGTCCGTTTCGTATTGCGATCGTCAGAAATTGGGCGAAAAACGCTGAGTTCTCCGCAAACGCGCACCGGGAGACGAGCTCCCGGTGCGCTGACTTGCTTTCTTGCCGCGATGTTTCGTCATACGCGGCGCGCTTCAGTGGATCCGCGCACCGGTTACTGCATCGGCGAGATTGCTTAGCCGAGGAGCTTCAGCACTTGCTGGGGCATCGAGTTCGCTTGCGCCAGAACCGAAATACCCGCTTGCTGCAACACTTGAGCCTTGCTCAGATTCGCCGTTTCCTGCGCGAAGTTCGCGTCCATGATTTGCGACTGAGCCGACGACAGGTTCGTCGCTTGCGCCGACTGAGCCGACGCTACCGACGAGAAGCGATTCTGCGTTGCGCCAAGGCTTGCCTGAAGCGTGTTGATGGACGAGAGCGCGTTGTCGACCGAGTAAATCGCGGCTGCCGCACCACCGCTTGCGGAGACGTCGATGTTATTGACGCTCGGCACGTTCGATGCCGTGTTCAGGGACGCGAGTTCGGTGACTTGCGCGCCGGACGTAGGAACCGTACCGCCGCTGAATGCCCCGGTGTTGAGCGTGAAGTGACCGGCCGACGTCGAGGTGAACAGATTGGATCCAGTGAAAGCGTTTCCGGCGCTGTCGGTGAAGTTGAAGCCGCCGCTGCCGTCGGCCGTCACGGTCACCGAAGTGATCGTGCCGGTGCTGGCGTAAGCGCCGCTCGCGTCCAGCGTCAGGCCATCGATCTTGCCGATGACGGCATTCTTGGCCGGCGTGCCGATCGCGCCTGCCGAGACGTTGGCCGTCGACAGATCGACCGAAATGCTCTGACCGACGTTCGCGCCGACCTGGAACGACAGGCTGCCAGCCGAGCCGTCGAGCAGGCTCTTGCCGTTGAACGTCGTTTGCGACGAGACACGGTTGATTTCGCTGATACGCTGGCTCACTTCCTGTTGCAGCGCCGACTGGTCCGACGACGACAGCGAGCCGCTCGAAGCCTGCACGGCCAGCTGACGAATACGTTGCAGGTTGTCAGCGATTTGCGACAGGCCGCTGTTTGCCGTCTGAACGAGCGAAACGCCGTCGTTCGCGTTCGACACGCCTTGATTCAGACCGTTGATCTGAGCCGTCATGCGGGTCGCGATGGCCAGGCCGGCTGCGTCGTCCGCGCCGCTGTTGACACGCTTGCCCGACGACAGGCGGGTGATGGCCGACGACAATGCGTTTTGCGTGCCGTTGAGGTTCTGCTGGGCAACCAGCGAGTTGATGTTGCTATTGATACCGATCATTTTTGCTCTCCTGGGAGACTTTTGTCTGGCTTAGGCTTTGGCACCGAGGGTTGCCTGGCGGTCCTGCGCCCGGTGATAGCCGGCCGCCTACTTGTGGTTATCGGGCCCCTCGAAAAAAACTTAAGGCCCTGCGCAAGCGATTTGTGTAATGAATGCCTTCGTAAGCGTCTGCGGCGTCGGCAAGGCTCGCGTTTCGCGCGTATGCTTTTCGGTCCGTTCCTTTCGCGCATTCGGAGCACACATGCAGACACGCAATATCGGCACATCGGACCTGAAAGTGAAGCCGCTCGTCTTCGGCGGCAATGTGTTCGGCTGGACCGCCGACGAGCGCACGTCGTTCTCGATCCTCGACGCATTCGTCGATCACGGCCTCGATTTCATCGACACCGCGGATGTCTATTCCGCCTGGGTCGACGGACATCGGGGCGGCGAATCGGAGACGGTCATCGGCAAGTGGTTCAGGGACAGCGGCAAGCGCCACAAAGTCGTGCTCGCGACGAAGGTCGGCAAACTGAGCACGCGCGCCGGGCTCACCGCGGCGAATATCGCGGCGGCCGTCGACGATTCGCTGCGGCGCCTGAAGACCGATTACATCGACGTCTACTTTTCACATTACGACGACGAGCACACGCCGCTCGATGAGACGCTCAACGCGTATCAACAGCTCATCAAGGCGGGGAAGGTGCGGGTGATCGGCGCGTCCAACTACACGGGCGAGCGGCTCGGCGAGGCGCTGAAGACCGCGAAGGATTCGGGCTTGCCGGCGTATCAGATTCTGCAGCCGGAATACAACCTCTACGACCGCGAAGGCTACGAAACCGATCTCGAATCCGTGGCGGCAAAGCATGAGATCGCAGTCGTGCCGTATTACGCGCTCGCGAGCGGTTTTCTGTCGGGCAAGTACCGGTCGAAAGCGGACACGCAGCACAAGACGCGCGGCTCGCGCGTCGAAAAGTATCTGAATCCGCGCGGTTTCAGAATTCTCGATGCGCTCGATGAAGTGGCGAAGCGCAACGGCACGACGCCGGCCACGGTGGCGCTCGCATGGATGATCGCGCGCCCGAGCGTGACGGCGCCGATCGCGAGCGCGACATCGGTGCAGCAGCTCGAAAGCCTCGCCGCCGCGACGCGCCTTCAGCTCGCCCCGGAAGACCTCGAACTGCTCGACGAAGCCAGCGCGTGGCAGAAATAAATCTGTTGCATCAATGAGTTGGGCAGGCGCGCGCAGTTGGCAGCGGTGCGGTGTTCTGGTAACATCGCGCCCGAATCGAGAAATGTGCCCGATTTCCTGCCTTCGCCGCTGACAGTCGCTTACATCGGCACCGTCATCACAACGTGAAAAAGCGGCGGCGAACGGCTCCGAAATGCGCTTTCAAGTCCTTCTTCGAAGGCGCACGCCGCTCCCGCGGCTGAATCTCAAACTCTCTCTTTTCCGGCCTCCGTGGCCGCTTTGCTCGTGTCCGTCGCGCATATTTTGCATCCGGCGGACGATCGGAGTGCCGGGGCGCGGCGGTTTCATCGTCGCGCGCTTAGAAATACGTTTAGCAACCAGGATTTACATGACCACTATCGTCCTCAAAGAAAACGAGCCGTTCGATGTCGCGATTCGGCGTTTCCGCCGCACCGTCGAGCGCAATGGCCTGATCGCCGAACTGCGCGAGCGCCAGTCGTACGAAAAGCCGACCACCGAACGCAAGCGCAAGAAGGCCGCAGCCGTCGCGCGTCTGCGCAAGCGCCTGCGCAGCCAGATGCTGCCGAAGAAGATGCACTAAGGCATCGAGTTCGGGCGAGGCTTCGCTTCTCGCCCCTTTCTCGCCCCGAACGGCAAAACGGCGGTGCGACCCATAAGGGCGCACCGCCGTTTCGTTTTATGGTTCGGGTCGCGTCGAAATCAGACGAACGCGCGACGTTTGCCGAGCGCCGCGAGCAGCTCTGGCCACGATTCGATATCCGCGTAGTCGTGAACTTCTTCCAGTTCGATCAGCAGGTCGATGATGTTGGGATCGTACGCATTCACGTGCGACGCATAGAGCGCCCGTAGCAGCTTGCCGTCCTGCGCATGCCGATAGTAGGAAATGCCGACGCCCTCGAGCTCCGGCCGATACACGTCGTCGTGCACCAGCGAACCGATCGCGCACTTGCGGCCTTCCGGGCTGCGCAGCCGGCAGGAACCGTTATCGTCTTCCGACACTGCGCGCTGCGTCAGCAAGTGCTCGCTGACGCGCTCGTAAATGTCCTTCGGGCTCAACATCGTAATGGGGCTCAACATCACAGCACCTGCAATGGCTCAAGCAGCCGTTTTCAAACGATCGGCGGACAACCCGAACTGACGCGCGATCGACGTGAGCCGCTCGCGCCACTCCCACTTGCCGAACACGTCGTGCACGTTCTGCAGGCAGGAAAGCAATTCGACGGTATTGGGATCGAACACATTGATGCGCGCACGCAGCAGCGCGCGCCTGAGCGCCGCGACGCCTACATCCATGTACGCCGGAATCTGCTCGGGCGGTTTCGCGATATAGCGGATGGGTACGCCTTCCATCGCGGTGACGTAGTCGCGCGGCTTGATGAAGCTGCCGACAGGACAGCCGCCGCAGTATCCGCGATACGCGCCGCCGCCTTGCGGCAGCAACGCCGCTTGCCCTTGCACGAAAAGATGCTGTACCGCGCTGTTGAAAATCTCCTGATGGGTCAGGAAGTTCAAGCTTTTCATGATCTTCTCCCCTGCGCCCCTGCGCAGCGGCCATGCGTTGGAGTTCGAGAACCTGCACCTGTTGCATCTGTCGCACCGGAGCGGCGGCGTCGTTGCGAATGTGGCGCAACCTGAATCGGCGCCTGGCCGCCCGGATACTGCTTCGAGCACGACGGTTTCCCGGCCTGGGCGTGGGTCTCACAGCGCCCGATGTGCTCGCGTCGGACTTTTCTTCACTTAATGAACGGTCCGCACACCGTCAGTTATAACGGTTCGGTCCGGTAAAAAGGTGCGCCAGCGCACGCGAGGACCCCATTTTTACACGCACCGCACGATCGTGCAGCGCGGAAAAGCGGCCCCAAACCCTTGTAATTCGCGGCTGCGGACGTGCTTCACTGCAATAAAAACTGCTTCTATCGGGATTTACCCTGATTTTCGCGTTTCGCACTCAAAGACGTTGTCGAAAAGCAAAAATCCCCTCCATAGGAATGGCCTCATTGTGAGGATTTCGCGACGGTTTTACGTTTTGTCTTAGGTTTTCCTCGCGACCGGCAGCCGACCACGTGATCGTTGACCATGCCGGTTGCCTGCATGAAGGCGTAGCAGATCGTCGTGCCGACGAACTTGCAGCCGTACTTCTTGAGCGCGTGGCTCAAAGCGTCGGACTCGGGCGTGGATGCGGGCGTTGGGTTATCGGCGTCGCGCGGCGTATCGATGGTCTCGCCGCCCACGAACGACCAGACGAAGTTCGCGAACGAGCCGTGCTCCCGCTGGATCTGTTGCACGGCGCGCGCATTGGTGATGGCCGATGCGATCTTCGCCCGGTTGCGCACGATGCGCGCGTCCAGCACGATCCGCTCGACGTCCTTTTCGGTGAAGCGCGCCACCTTGTCGATTTCAAAGCCCGCGAAGAGCGCGCGATAACCTTCGCGCTTGTTGAGGATCGTCGACCAGGAAAGGCCCGCCTGCGCGCCCTCCAGCACGAGCATCTCGAACAGATGCTGATCGTCGCGCGACGGTACGCCCCATTCGTCGTCGTGGTACTGAATCATCGCGTCGGTGGTGGCCCAGGCGCAGCGGGTCTGGTCGGTGTCTGGCATGGCGAATCCTCGTTCTTTTTGAATCGCGTCAGCATAGCGGAACCTTCGCGCCGCGCCATCTATGCCGTTCGGCCGATTGGCGCGCGTCGCGGGCGCCGGTAAGCTTGCGGCCATGACTCAATTCCCACATTCGGCAACTCAAGGCTTTCTGCTCGGCATCGACGGCGGCGGAAGCGGTACGCGCGTGATTCTGGCCGACGCGCAAGGCAACGAACTCGCGCGCGCGAGCGGCGGTCCGTCGGGCCTCGGGCTCGGCGTCGAGCGCGCGTGGCAATCGATCGGCGAAGCGTGCCGGCGCGCGTTCGACGCCGGCGCGCTGCCCTTCGACTGGCGCCGCTGCGCGCTCGGCTGCGGCCTCGCGGGCGTGAACAACCCGGACTGGCTCGCCGCATTCCTCGCGGCGGCGCCGGACGTGCGCGCGCTGAACGTCGAAAGCGACGCCTACACGACCGTTCTCGGCGCGCACGGCGGCGAATCCGGCGTGATCGTGGCGCTCGGTACGGGCAGCATCGCGGCATCGCTGGACGAGAAGGGCGCATGCCACATCGCGGGCGGCTACGGCTTCCCGAGCGGCGACGAAGCCAGCGGTGCGTGGCTCGGCTTGCGCGCGGTGGTTCATCTGCAGCGTGTGCTCGACGGCCGCGCGCCGGAAGACGACTGGTCGCGCGCGCTGCTCGCGCTGACGGGCGCGACGGATCGCGACAGCCTCGTCGTGTGGCTCTGCAACGCGAATCAGACCGCCTACGCGACGCTCGCGCCCACGGTGTTCGAGTTCGGCGATCATCCGGTCGCGGCGCGGCTGCTCAAGCGCGCGGGGTTCGAGATAGCGCGGCTGGTCGCGGCGCTCGATCCCGCGGGCGCGCTGCCCGTCGCGTTGTGCGGCGGGCTCGCCGTGCCCTACGAGCCGTTCGTGCCCGCCGCGTTGCGCGAGCGCGTGCGCGCGCCGCGCGCGGATTCGGCAGCGGGCGCGCTCGAACTGGCGCGCCGTGCGGCGTCCGCGACGACGGCTCCCGACGACTCGCCGCGATAAAATAGCGACCTTTGCGGCATCACAAAGGCAGTCATGTACTCGGTCATCGCTACTGATCTCGACGGGACGCTCCTCAACAGCGACCATCAACTCGATCCCTTCACCGCCGAAACCGTGCGCACGCTGTCGGCGCGCGGCGTGCCCATCGTCATCGCGACGGGCCGGCATTATCGCGATGTCGCGGGTATCCGCGACGTGCTCGGCGTCGACGCGTACCTCATCACATCCAACGGCGCGCGCGTACATGCGCCCGGCGACGAGCGCATCTATTCGCGCGACCTGGACCCCGCCGCCGTGCGACGGCTCGTGCAGCCCGAACTCGCGGGCAGCGAGCGCGTCATCGTCAATCTGTTTGCCGACGACGCATGGCTCATAGATCGCCACGCGCCCGAACTGCTGGTCTTTCACCAGGATTCGGGCTTCAAGTACGAGGTGATGGATCTGCGCGAGCATGATGGCGACAACATCGCGAAGGTGCTGTATATCGGCGATCCGGCGGATCTGAAAGTCACCGCAGCGAATCTCGAGCGGGAGTTCGGCGACTCGCTCTACGTGACGTATTCGCTGCCGGACTGCCTGGAAGTCATGACATCGGACGTATCGAAGGGACGGGCGTTGCGCTTCGTGCTCGAACGGCTCGACGTAGACGTGGCGCAATGCGTCGCGTTCGGCGACAACATGAACGACATCGATCTGCTCGAAACCGCCGGGCATCCGTTCATGATGAACAACGCCAATCCCGATCTCATCAAACGCCTGCCGAACGTGCCGCGAGTGGGAAACAACTTCGAGGCGGGCGTCGCGCATCAACTGCGCAAGTTGTTCGGTATCCGAGACGAACTCGCGTCGCCGGGACAGACGCCCGACTGAGCGTCCGCCACGGCGGGCCGCCGGCATGCGCCGGCCGCCCGTGTCACTTATCCGCGATGTCCCCAGTTGTTGCCGTAACCGCCGTTGCCGTAAGCGCCGTTGCCGTAAGCGCCGTTGCCGTAAGCGCCGTTGCCATAACCGCCGTGGTTCCAGCCCGCGCGGTTCCAGCGGCCGTTGTCGTGGCCGTAGCCGTCGTGCCAGCGCGGCGCTTCATGGCGATAGTACGGCGCGCGGTACATCGGCGCCGCCGGACGCACGTACACCGGAGCGGGCGCCACGTAAGCAGGCGCGCCGAGGTTGACGCCGATGTGGAGATCGCTGTGGGCCTGAGCCGCTCCGACAGCACCGATTGCCAGGCCGGTCGCGACGAGCATTTGGGTGACGATGCGCTTCATTGTGTTTCTCCTTTAGGGCGACGTGTGTCGCATGAGTCCAATGTAAGCGCCCGCCGTCTTACAGGCGTCGACGAGTTGTTACGGTGTGCAAGGGCGGCGTAAGGGACGCGGAAAGGAGCGCGGAACGATGGAATAGCGGGAAGCCTTATCGGACGGGCGTCGCTCGCGCTGCCGGTTGCCGCAAAAATGGGTGTCGCAACAATTCATAAGCATGCTGCGTAATTCGGCATTACATTTGTCGCGCGCATTTAATCATTCGCACGCGCCGCATGGCGCAAAAACAAAAACGGGCGCATCGTGCGCCCGTTTTTGTTGCTGCGAGTTCGCTTCGAGTTTGCTTACTTCTGACGCGTCAGCGACGGATAAAGCACGCCCGCGAGGATCGCGCCGACGATCGGTGCGATCCAGAACAGCCACAGTTGATCCAGCGCCCAGCCGCCGACGAAGAACGCCTGGCTCGACGAGCGCGCCGGATTCACCGATGTATTCGTGACCGGAATCGAGATCAGATGGATGAGCGTCAGGCACAGGCCGATCGCGAGCGGCGCGAAGCCCTTCGGCGCGCGCTCGTCGGTGGCGCCGAGGATCACGAACAGGAAGAAGAACGTCATCGCGACTTCGCAGATCAGCGCCGCGATCATCGAGAAATGGCCCGGCGAGTGCTCGCCGAAGCCGTTCGCGGCGAACCCGCTCGTCGTGAAGTCGAAGGTCGGGTTGCCCGTCGCGATCAGGTAGATGACCCATGCGCCGAGCGTCGCGCCGATCACTTGCGCGGCGATATACGGCACGAGATCGCGCACCGGGAAGCGGCCAGCGGTCGCGAGACCGATGCTGACGGCCGGGTTCAGGTGGCAGCCGGAAACGTGACCGATGGCGTACGCCATCGTCAGCACGGTGAGACCGAACGCCAGCGCAACGCCTGCGAAGCCGATGCCGAGTTGAGGAAAGGCCGCGGCGAGCACGGCGCTTCCGCAGCCACCCAGCACGAGCCAGAAAGTACCGAAAATTTCAGCGCCGAGACGCTTCGACAAATGCATGATTCTGCCTACGTGAAAAGATGAAAGCCATTGATTTGAAACAAGAACGCGAGACGCGCTTGCGCAGCGGAGTTTAAGCGTGGTCTCTTTTGCGAACTGTCAAAAATGGTTGATCGGCTCTCAATTCACGGGCATCGAACCAAAACTTCGGATTGTTCCTTGTCGGGACGGCCTGATAAACGCTAAGCGCTTAATTCGGCACGAAAAAAAACCGCCCGGCAAGCGAGCGGTTTTCGATACAGCCTGAGCTGAAAGCGAGCGCGATCAACCCACCGCGACCTGGCGCAGCACCGGGCGCTTCGCGGCCTGGAGCATCGCGGTATAGGTTTCGACGTAGTTCTGAGCCATCGTCCTGGCGCTGAAGCGGCGCTCGAACTGCGCGCGGATTTCCGTGCGCGAGAGTTCGTCGAGACGTTGCAGCGCCCCCACGGCGCCGTGCACGTCCTCGCAGATGAAGCCCGTCACGCCGTGGTCGATCACTTCCGGCACCGAACCGCGGTTGAACGCGATCACCGGCGTGCCGCACGCCATCGCCTCGATCATCACCAGGCCGAACGGCTCGTTCCAGTCGATCGGAAAGAGCAGCGCCTTCGCACCCGACAGGAACTCAGGCTTCTGCGCCTCGTTGATCTCGCCGATGAATTCCACGTGCGCTTCCGAAAGCAGCGGCTCGATCGTCGACTTGAAGTATTCCTGATCGGCCTTGTCCACCTTGGCCGCGATCTTCAGCGGCAAACCGCTTTGCGCCGCGATCTTGATCGCGAGATCCGCGCGCTTTTCCGGGCAGATGCGGCCGAGGAACGCCAGATATTCCGGCTTCTTGTGCGGCTGCGGCGTGAGCAGTCCGTCCGGCAGACCGTGATAAACGGTGTTCAGCCAGTTCGCCTGCGGCAGCGGGGCGCGCTGGTTATCCGAAATCGAGATCACGCTCGCTTTCGTGAACGTGTTGAAGATCGGTTGCAGTTCCGGCAGGTCGAGACGGCCGTGCAGCGTCGTCACGAACGGCGTGTCCATCTGCGTGAACAGCGGGAACGGCATGTAGTCGAGGTGAAAGTGCAGCACGTCGAATTCGTGCGCGCGGGCGCGGACGTTTTCGAGCAGCAGCATGTGCGGCGCGAGCGCATCGCGGATCGTCGGATCGAGACGCAGTGCGCGCGGCCAGGCCGCTTCGAGCGTCGCCTTGGTTTGCGAATCGCCGCTCGCGAACAAGGTTACATCGTGGCCGAGGTCGACGAGCGCGTCGGTCAGATACGACACGACGCGTTCAGTGCCGCCGTAAAACTTCGGAGGGACTGCTTCGTGCAACGGTGCAATTTGTGCGATTCGCATAACGTGACTCTCCTGTTGTTTGGGCATCGCAGTCACGCTCCTGTCGAGCGCTCAACATGCCATCGGGCGGGCCGCGTGTGGTTATGACGCCGCCCGAGATCGCCCCGGAGATGCAAAGTACCGCACGACCGGGTTATCCCTTAATGCCCATTATCGGGATCGAGAGCGGCATTTCACGTCATTTTTCAATCGCTTATCGTTGTTACAGCGCGAAACATGTGCTGTTACGAAGTCAGAAATTGCACCGATGAGATCGATGTAGACGAGTCTGAAGCGTTGAAGCAGCCGCAGAACACAGGTCAGCAAGCCGCGATCCCGCTTCGGCGCGGCGCGCGAGCCCCGCCAAATCGAGGTGCAGCATTAAATCAGACGAATAGTTGCCGTTAATTTATAACCGTCGCTCGGCAACTCCCGCCGCTCGCGTGTAAGAAAACTTCCTACACGAAGCTTCGCGAAAATCCGTCGTTGCGTCGGATGTGTTGTCCGACAGGCGCGACTTTGCGCATCGGCGACAATCGAATCGAAACCAAACCACACGTGCGGGGCCGGATTCGCTTGTCCGTTGCGAATTCGCGCAAACGTTCCCCCGCCGGGCCTGACCAGCCACGTATCGATTCGGGGAAGAAGATGACGACCAGCAATACGAGTACGCTCGCGGAAATCCGCGAGGTGAACCTGTCGTACTTGCTCCTCGCACAGCGGCTCCTTCAGGAAGACCGCGTTTCGGCGATGTACCGCCTCGGCCTTTCCGACCAGGTCGCCGAGGTGCTGACCGCGCTGACGCTCGCGCAGACCGTGAAAGTGGCGTCGTCGAGCCATCTGCTATGCCGCTTTCGTTTCGACGATCACGCGATCCTCGCCTCGCTCGCCGACAAGGACAAGAGCGCGTCGCTCGCGCACGCTCACGCGGCGATCCTGCTGGCCGACGCTCCCGTCGAACAGATCGGCTGACGCGCGCGCGAACCGCCGATGGCGACGAAAAGCGTGGTCGCGGAAGTCCGCGAAATCACTCTGGCGATCGAGCTGATCGAGCTCGGCGCGCGCCTGCAATTGCTCGAAGCGGAAACGAGCCTGTCGCGCGACCGTCTCATCAAGCTCTATAAGGAGCTGAAGGGCGCGTCGCCGCCCAAGGGCATGCTGCCGTTCTCGACCGACTGGTTCATGACCTGGCAGCCGAACATCCATTCGTCGCTGTTTCACGCGATTTACCGCTTCATGGCGGACAACGACAGAAACCAGCCGACGATCCGCCCGATCGTGAAAAGCTATCGCCTGTATCTCGAACACGTGGCGCTCTACGGCGACGAGCCGGTGCTTTCGCTGACGCGCGCATGGACGCTCGTGCGCTACTTCGAATCCGGCATGCTCCAGACGAACGCCTGCACGCGTTGCCGCGGGCGCTTCGTCGCGCATGCGTACGATCGGCGCGCCGGCTACGTCTGCGGGCTGTGCCAGCCGCCGTCGCGAGCGGGCAAGACGCGCAAGGCCGCGTCGACACTCAGCGCCGCCGAGCGCGCGCCGCGCATCGCGGCCTGACACGGCGCGGCTTCATCACATCCTCAAAGTTTTCGGGTCGAGTGCCGTAAACCACTTAACGGCGGTCTTACCGCACCCAAACGTGAGGACTCGACTGTGCTGATTTTCATTGGATCGCTCGTGACATTGCTGTCCGTCTTCGGCGGTTACGCGCTCGAAGGCGGTCACCTTGGCGCGCTCATGCAGCCGGTGGAAATCCTGATGATCGTGGGCGCGGGCATCGGCGCGTTCATCCTCGGCAACAACGCCAAGACGATCAAGGCGACGATCCAGGTTCTCCCGACGCTCTTCAAGGGCGCGAAGTACGACAAGAGCATGTACATGGAACTGATGGGCCTGCTCTACGTGCTGCTCGCGAAGGCGCGCAAGGAAGGCACGCTCGCGCTCGAAGCGGATATCGAAGATCCGTCGAAGAGCCCGGTCTTCAGCCAGTACCCGAAGATTCTCGCGGATCATCACATCGTCGAATTCCTGACGGATTATCTGCGCCTCATGGTGAGCGGCAACATGAATGCGTTCGAGATCGAAAGCCTCATGGACGAGGAAATCGAAACGCATCACGTGGAGGGCGAAGCGCCCGCGCACGCGCTCACCAAGGTCGGCGACGCAATGCCCGCGTTCGGCATCGTCGCGGCCGTGATGGGCGTCGTGCATACGATGGCCTCCGCCGATCAGCCGCCCGCGATTCTCGGCGAGATGATCGCGCAGGCGCTCGTCGGCACCTTCCTCGGCATTCTCCTTTCCTACGGTTTCATCGGGCCGCTCGCGAACGTCGCGGAGCAGCGCGTCGCGGAGCAGACCAAGATGTTCCAGTGCATCAAGGTGACCATCCTCGCGAGCCTGAACGGCTACGCGCCCGCGATCGCGGTGGAGTTCGGCCGCAAGGTGCTGTTCTCGACGGAACGCCCGTCGTTCTCCGAACTGGAAGAACACGTGCGCCGGGTCAAGTCCAAGTGACTTCCCGATCGAGCGAGATACAGCGATGAGCAACGACAGCGAACGTCCCATCTTCATCAAGCGCGTGGTCGCCGGCAAGAAAGGCCATCACGGCGGCGCGTGGAAGCTCGCCTACGCGGACTTCATGACCGCGATGATGGCGTTCTTCCTGCTGATGTGGCTGCTCTCGTCGACGTCGCCGGTGCAGCGGCGCGGCATCGCGGAGTATTTCCAGATGCCGCTCAAGGCCGCGATGGTCGGCGGCAAGACCGTCGGCATGGACAACAGCATCCTCACCGGCGGCGGGCGCGACATTTCCAGCAACGAGCCGGGCGCGGCGCGCAAGACCTTCGGCAGCACACAGCTCGCGCAGCGCGCGTCGTCGGATGCCGACGAAGAACTGCTCAAGGCCGCGCAAGGCGAGCTCGAACGCCGCGAACAGGCGCGCCTGCACGACCTCCAGGTGAAGCTGATGGCCGCGATCGAGGCCAATCCGACGCTGCGCCAGTTCAAACAGCAGATTCGCATCGAATCGACGCAGCAGGGCTTGCGCATCGAGATCGTCGATACGCAAAAGCGCCCGATGTTCGCGCTTTCCAGCGACAGCGTGCAACCGTACATGCGCGACATCCTGCGCGAGATCGGCAAGAGCCTCAACGACGTGCCGAACCGCATCGTCGTGCAGGGGCACACCGACGCCGTGAAGTACGCGGGCGGCGAGAAGGGCTACAGCAATTGGGAGCTGTCGGCGGACCGCGCGAACGCATCGCGGCGCGAGCTCGTCTCGGGCGGCATGGACGAAGCGAAAGTGCTGCGCGTGCTCGGCCTCGCGTCGACGCAAAACCTGAACCGGCAGGACCCGATGGACCCGGAGAACCGGCGCATCAGCGTCATCGTGCTCAACCGCAAATCCGAAATTTCGATGATGCGCGACGACGGCTCGCCCGGCGCCACGCTCGACAACGGCACGGACGAAAAGGGCGCGCCGTCGACGGCGCTCGGCCAGCTCATCCCGGGCGTCGCGGCAAGGCCCGCGGCGCAGTGAGCAAATTCCCTGAAAAACGCTCAAGACTCGACACGTTTCGACCGTCATCACGGCAAGAGACAAACATGATCAAACACATTCTGGCAATCGACGATTCGGCCGCCATGCGGCAAATCCTCTCGGCGACGCTGGCGACGGCGGGTTATGAAGTGACCGTCGCGTCCGACGGCGAAGAAGGCCTGGAGTGGGCGCTCGCGGAGCGCTTCGATCTGGTTCTGACCGATCAGCACATGCCGGGCAGAAGCGGGCTCGATCTGATCGTGGCGCTGCGCGCGAATCACGCGTACAAGGCGACGCCGATCCTGGTCCTCACGACCGAGGGCGGCGAACCGTTCAAGGACGCGGCGCGCTCGGCGGGCGCGACGGGCTGGATCGAAAAGCCGCTCGACCCGGACCTGTTGACGGAGCTGGTCGCCGCGCTCTCCGAAGACACGCAGCACTGAACTGAAGTCAAAAGACAACTAGCGCCCACGCGCCGATGGTGACTCAAGCATGACACTCGACATTACCCAGTTCTATCAAACCTTCTTCGATGAAGCCGATGAGCTGCTCGCGCAAATGGAGCAACTGCTGCTCGTCCTGGATATCGCGAATCCCGATCCTGAGGACCTCGCGGCCATCTTCCGCGCGGCGCACTCGATCAAGGGCGGCGCGGCGACGTTCGGCTTTGCCGCGCTCACAGAAACCACGCACATCCTCGAATCCCTGCTGGACCGCGCGCGCAACAACGAGCTCGTCCTGCGCCGCGACATGATCGACACGTTCCTCGCGACGAAGGACGTGCTCTCGGATCAGCTTGCCGCGTATCGCGCGAGCGCCGAGCCGGATGCGGCCGCGGCCGCCGCGATCTGCGCGAAGCTCGAGCGTTTGAAGAACGAGAACGCCGCGGGCGCGGGCCAGGTCGAGCCGCCTTCCCTGCCGGGCACGCAACACGAAGCGAAGACCGCGAATGTCGCGCCGGCATACGAAGGCCCGAACGCGCCGCCCGCGCACGTGCTCTCGCAGGCGATGGACGTCATCGAAGACGACGGCAACTGGGACGGCGCGTTCGAGCTCGCCGATGCAACGAATGCAGGAACCGCCACCGCCGCGACGCCGGGGCACACCGGCGCGCCGGTGGCGGACGTTGGACCCCACCTGAAAATTACGCTACGGGGGGTGGGCGAGAAGGACCTGGCGACTCTGACCGAGGAGCTGGGCAATCTGGGAAGCATCGTCGGAGAGAAGAAGACGGACGCCGAGTACGTGGTTTGGCTCGACTCGGACGTCCCGGCCGACGATATCGTCGCCGTGTGCTGTTTCGTGATCGATGAGAAGCAGATCGCGATCGGCCGTGGCGATGCATCGGCGCCAGCCATCGAAGCGCAGCCGGCTCATGTCGCAATGACGTCGGCCGCGCCTGCGATGCAACCCACGCTACACGAGGAACCGAAGCAATCGCGGGCGGTGGCGCCTGCATCCGCGATCGGAAATGAAGTAAAAGAAGAAACGGCAGTGGCGGCGGCCGGTTTGAAAGACCCGACCGTCGCCCAGCCGTCCAAAACCGCAAGCAGTGACGCCGAGAAGAAAGCGCGCCCGCAAGCGGCCGCATCGGCGGAAGGCAGTTCGATCCGCGTCGGCGTGGAAAAGGTCGATCAGCTCATCAATCTGGTGGGCGAACTCGTCATCACGCAGGCGATGCTCGCGGAAACCACGAGCACCTTCGATCCCGCGCTGCACGACCGTCTTTTCAACGGCATGGCGCAGCTCGAACGCAACGCGCGCGACCTGCAAGAGGCCGTCATGTCCATCCGCATGATGCCGATGGATTACGTATTCAGCCGCTTCCCGCGCCTCGTGCGCGACATTGCCGGCAAGCTCGGCAAGGAAGTGGAGCTCGTCACGTTCGGTCAGGCGACCGAGCTCGACAAGAGCCTGATCGAACGCATCATCGATCCGCTCACGCACCTCGTGCGCAACTCGCTCGATCATGGCATCGAAACCGTGGAAGCGCGCCGCGCGGCGGGCAAGCCCGCGACCGGGCAGCTCGTGCTGTCGGCGGCGCATCACGGCGGCAATATCGTCATCGAAGTGAGCGACGACGGCGCCGGACTGCGCCGCGACAAGATTCTCGCGAAGGCGCAGAAGCAGGGCATGCAGGTCAGCGACTCGATGAGCGACGAAGAAGTCTGGCAGCTCATCTTCATGCCGGGCTTCTCGACCGCCGAACAGGTCACGGATATCTCCGGACGCGGCGTCGGCATGGATGTCGTGAAGCGCAACATCCAGTCGATGGGCGGTCACGTCGAAATCATGTCGCGGCAGGGCGCGGGCACGACGACGAAGATCGTGTTGCCGCTCACGCTCGCGATTCTCGACGGCATGTCCGTGAAGGTCGGCGACGAGATCTTCATTCTGCCGCTCAACTTCGTGATGGAGTCGCTGCAACCGGTCGCCGAAGACATCTACACGGTCGCCAACGGCGAGCGCGTGGTGCGCGTGCGCGGCGAATATCTGCCGCTGGTCGCGCTGCATCGCGTGTTCGAGGTCGTTGGCGCGCGCACCGAGCCGACCCAAGGCATCGTCACGATCATGCAGACGGAGGGCCGCCGCTTCGCGATGCTGATCGACGAGCTCGTCGGCCAGCAGCAAGTCGTCGTGAAGAACCTCGAAACGAATTACCGCAAGGTGCACGGCATTTCCGCCGCGACCATCCTGGGCGACGGCCGCGTCGCGCTGATCGTCGACGTGGCCGCGCTCAATCGCGATTCGCGCGCACAGCACGGCGCGCACACCCATTAATACCGAAGGAGTCTTTCATGGCAGACGTTCAATCGATTCTCACCGCTGCGCCTTCGCGACGTGACGCACAACACGCCGAGGCCGCGGGACAGGAGTTTCTCGTGTTCACGCTCGGCGCCGAGGAATACGGCATCGACATCCTGAAAGTGCAAGAGATTCGCGGCTATGACAACGTTACACGCATCGCGAATGCGCCGGGGTTCATCAAGGGCGTGATCAATCTGCGCGGCATCATCGTGCCGATCGTCGATATGCGTATCAAGTTCAATCTCGGCCGCGTCGAGTACGACAACCAGACGGTCGTGATCATCCTGAACGTCGCGCATCGCGTGGTCGGCATGGTCGTGGACGGCGTCTCCGACGTGCTCACGCTCACGCAGGAGCAAGTGATGCCCGCGCCGGAATTCGGCGGCACGCTCGCGACCGAATATCTGACGGGCCTCGGCACCGTGGACGGCCGCATGCTGATTCTGATGGACATCGAGAAGCTCATGACGAGCCGCGAGATGGAATTGATCGACACCGTCGCCGCATAAAACGCAATCTGGAAAGCAGGAAATAGCCATGCTGAAGAAGTTGTCGATCCGCACGACGCTCACGCTCGTCGGCCTGTTGTTCACCGGCTTCGCGGCGCTGATCGGCGTGCTTGCGCTGGTCGGGCTGAACGCCGCCGGTGCGTCGCTCACCTCGCTCGCGCAGGAAGACCTGGTCGCGATGCGCGCGCTCTCGGAAACGTCGTCGTATCTGCTGCGCTCGCGCGTCACGCTGGACCGCGTGCGCTCGCTCGCCGAAGCGGGCAATGTGGAAGAAGCGAAGAAGTCGATCGATCGCGGCCAGTATCTGCTCGACAAGAGCAACGAGAACTGGAAGCTCTATCTCGACACGCCCAAGCCGACGCTGCCGAAGGACACGCTCGACGCGCTCGTCACGCAACGCGAGACGCTCGTGAAGACCGGCGTGGAGCCGGAGTTCGCCGCCATTCGCGCGAACGACATGGCCGCGTACCACGCGATCGCCGACACGAAGATCAGCCCGATGTTCGTGAATTTCGATCGGGCCGTGACCGCCGCCGTCGCCGCGCATCAGGCGCATGCGGAAGGTTCGCGCGCGAGCACGGCGTCGCACATCGCGGCGCTCAACATGACGATCGGCGCGGTGCTCGCGCTCGCGGTGCTGATGCTGATCGGCTCGCGCATGGCGCTTTCGAGCCTGATCGTGAAGCCGATCAACGAAGCCGTCGATCACTTCGATCGCATCTCGCGCGGCGATCTCTCGCAATCCGCGCAAACGGACAGCAAGAACGAAATCGGGCGTCTGTTCGCGGGCATCGAACGCATGCGCGGCAATCTGACCGCGATGGTCGGCGCGGTGCGCCGCGGCTCGGAATCCATCGATGTCGGCGCGCATGAGATCGCGAGCGGCAACACGGATCTGTCGCAGCGCACGGAAGAGCAGGCGGCGTCGCTGCAGGAGACGGCGTCGAGCATGGAAGAGCTCACGAGCACGGTGAAGCAGAACGCCGACAACGCGCGCCAGGCGAGCCAGCTCGCGGTGAACGCGTCGGATATCGCGTCGCGCGGCGGTGAAGTCGTCGAGCAGGTCGTCGAGACGATGCACGCGATCGCGTCGAGCTCGAACAAGGTCGTCGACATCATCGGCGTGATCGAAGGCATCGCGTTCCAGACCAACATTCTCGCGTTGAACGCGGCCGTGGAAGCGGCGCGCGCCGGCGAGGAAGGACGGGGCTTCGCGGTCGTGGCGGGCGAAGTGCGCTCGCTCGCGCAACGCAGCGCGGCGGCGGCGAAGGAAATCAAGACGCTGATCGGCGATTCGGCAGCGAAGGTCGACAGCGGCACGGAACTCGTCGCGCGCGCCGGTCAGACGATGGGCGAGATCGTGCAGGCGGTGCGCCGCGTGACCGACATCATGGGCGAAATCAGCGCGGCGTCGGAAGAGCAGTCCGATGGCATCGAGCAGGTGAACCGCGCCGTCACGCAGATGGACAGCGTCACGCAGCAGAACGCCGCGCTCGTCGAAGAGGCGGCTGCGACTGCGGCATCGCTCGAAGAGCAGACGCGTCAACTGAAGGACGTCGTCGCGCAATGGCGCATTGAAAGCGCCGCGCCGGTGCGCGCTTCGAGCGCAACGGCGGCGGCGCGTCTTTCGCAGGCTGCGCGTGTCGAGCCTTCGTCGTCTGTCGTCGCGACGAAAGCCGAAAAGCACACGAAGGCCGTCGAGAACGCGAAAGTTGCGCCGGAAGCGGCCGTTATCAAAGAGAAGGAAGTGGTCAAGCCCGTCAGCGCCGCGAAGCCCGCGCCGCGCGTCGCGAAGCCCGCACCCGCATCGCGCGCCAAGGCGGCGACCGCCGACGACGGCGACTGGGAAACCTTCTGACACTGTCTGACACGAGAGGGCCATGCGAGTGCGCATGGTCATCCAATCAATCGCGAGGCGCGCGCGCGACGAACACGCCAAGGAAGCACGGAACATCATGACGGCAACGCGCAACGTGCGCATCGAACTGGCCGGCGGCGTACGCGGTCCGGAAGTCGAGCGCGATTTCGAATTCACGGCGGCGGATTTCGCCCGCATTCGCGAGCTGATTCATCGGCGCGCGGGCATCTCGCTGTCGGACCATAAACGCGACATGGCGTATAGCCGCCTCGCGCGACGTCTGCGCGCCTGCGGCATCGACACGTTCAAGCAGTATCTCGACCGCCTCGAAACCAACGACGACAACGCCGAATGGGAAGCGTTCGTCAACGCGCTGACCACGAATCTCACGGCGTTCTTCCGCGAGTCGCATCACTTTCCGATTCTCGCGGACTTCGTGAAGCGCAGGCAGCAGCCGTTCTCGGTGTGGTGCTCGGCGGCGTCCACCGGCGAGGAACCGTATTCCATCGCGATGACGCTCGTCGAAGCGCTCGGCGATCACGCCGCGCGTCAGTGCACGGTGTTCGCGAGCGATATCGACAGCCAGGTGCTCGCGAAGGCCGAGGCGGGCGTGTATTCGCTCGATCAGGTAAAGGCGCTGCCGATCGAACGTCTGAAGCGCTTCTTCCTGAAGGGCACGGGCTCGCACGCGGGCCTCGTGAAAGTGCGCCCCGAATTGCGCGCGATGGTGAACTTCGGCCGCGTGAACCTGACCGACGCGCGCTACGAGGTGAAAGGCCCGTTCGACGTGATCTTCTGCCGCAACGTGATGATCTATTTCGACAAGCCGACGCAAGGACAGGTGCTCTCGCGCTTCGAGCCGCTGATGAAGCCGGGCGCGCTCCTGTTCGCGGGTCACTCGGAAAACTTCACGTATGTATCGCAGGCATTCAGGCTGCGCGGCCAGACGGTGTACGAACTCGCGCGCGACATGAAGGTCACGAGCGGCGGCAAGCGCGTGCTCGCCGGAGAACCGGCATGAGCGCGCTGCCGATGGCGTCGAACCTGTATTTCGACAATCACTTCAAGAAGCAGGGCGTGAAGCTCTTGCCGAACGAGTTCTACATGACGAGCGAAGACATGGTGCTCGTCACCGTGCTCGGCTCGTGCGTGGCGGCGTGC
Organism: Caballeronia catudaia; assembly: GCF_001544755.2. Taxonomy (GTDB): domain Bacteria; phylum Pseudomonadota; class Gammaproteobacteria; order Burkholderiales; family Burkholderiaceae; genus Caballeronia; species Caballeronia catudaia. The sequence goes on from NZ_FCOF02000001.1 coordinate 321,858, forward strand.
ATCCACGATCGCACGGCGGGCATCGGCGGCATGAATCATTTCATGCTGCCCGACGACGGCTCCGACGCGTCGCTCGCCGCTTCCGATTCGATGCGCTACGGCGCGTACGCGATGGAAGTGCTCATCAACGAGCTCATCAAGCGGGGCGGGCGGCGTGAGCGTTTCGAAGCGAAGGTGTTCGGCGGCGGCGCGGTGCTCGCGGGCATGACGACCATCAACATCGGCGATCGCAATTCTGAATTCGTGCGGCGCTATCTCGCGCTGGAAAAGATTCGCATCGTCGCCGAGGACTTGCAGGGCGCGCATCCGCGCAAGGTCGCGTTCATGCCGCGCTCCGGACAGGTGATGGTCAAGAAGCTCAAGACCGCGCATGACCCGATCGTCGTCGAGCGCGAGCAGGCGCTCGTGCAGCGCACGCCGGAAGAGCGCGCGGAGCGGCTCGCGAAAGCGCGTGCGCGCGTCGAGCTGTTTCAGTCGAATGCCAGGCCGCGCGTGGAGTTGTTTTCGACGAATACGAATGCAGCGAACGTCAAGCGCCCGCGCGCGGAATTGTTCACGTCGCGCCTGAAGACGGCGGAGGAAGCATGAACACAGCGCAAAAGATCAAGGTTTTGTGCGTCGACGACTCCGCGCTCGTGCGCAGTCTGATGACCGAAATCATCAACTCGCAGCCCGACATGCACGTGTGCGCGACCGCGCCCGATCCGCTCGTCGCGCGTGAGCTGATCAAGCAGCACAACCCCGACGTGCTCACGCTCGACGTCGAAATGCCGCGCATGGACGGCCTCGACTTCCTCGAAAAGCTGATGCGCCTGCGGCCGATGCCGGTCGTCATGGTGTCGTCGCTGACCGAGCGCGGCAACGAAATCACGCTGCGCGCGCTCGAACTCGGCGCGGTCGATTTCGTCACGAAGCCGAAGGTCGGCATTCGCGACGGCATGCTCGATTACGCCGAAAAGCTCGCCGACAAGATCCGCGCGGCGTCGCGTGCGCGCGTCAGGCAGACCAGTCATGCGGCGCCGGCGCAGACGCACGCGGCGGCCCACAAGCCCGCGCCGCACTTCAACAACCCGCTCGTGTCGACGGAAAAGCTCGTGATCGTCGGCGCATCGACGGGCGGCACGGAAGCGATCCGCGAAGTGCTCGTGCCGCTGCCGCCCGACGCGCCCGCGGTGCTGATCGCGCAGCACATGCCGCCGGGCTTCACGAAGTCGTTCGCGCAGCGTTTGAACGGCTTGTGCCGCATCACGGTAAAGGAAGCGGAGCACGGCGAGCGCGTGCTGCCGGGCCATGCGTATATCGCGCCGGGCCACGCGCATCTGGTGCTCGCGCGTAGCGGCGCGAACTATGTCGCGCATCTTTCCGACGCGCCGCCGGTGAACCGGCATCGGCCTTCGGTGGACGTGCTGTTCCGCTCGGCGGCGCAGCACGCGGGCAAGAACGCGATCGGCGTGATTCTGACCGGCATGGGCCGCGACGGCGCCGCCGGTCTACTGGACATGCAGCAGGCGGGTGCTTACACGCTCGCGCAGGACGAAGCGAGTTGCGTGGTGTTCGGCATGCCGCGCGAAGCAATTGCAATGGGCGGCGCAAGCGAGATCGCGCCGCTCTCTGAAATGAGCCGGCGCGTGATGGCGCGGCTTGCCTCGATGGGCGAACGCGTTCAGCGCGTCTGATTTTTGGATTGAATTCGCGGCGTCGCCGCATTGAGAACCAAGGGAGTAATGATGGACAAGAACATGAAGATCCTCGTCGTCGACGATTTTCCGACGATGCGCCGTATCGTGCGCAACCTGCTGAAGGAGCTGGGCTACGGCAACGTCGACGAAGCCGAAGACGGCGCGGCCGGCCTCGCGCGCCTGCGCGGAGGCGGCTTCGACTTCGTGATCACCGACTGGAACATGCCGAACCTCGACGGCCTCTCGATGCTGCAGCAGATTCGCGCGGACGCGGCGCTCGCGCATCTGCCGGTGCTGATGGTGACGGCGGAGTCGAAGAAGGAAAACATCATCGCGGCGGCGCAAGCGGGCGCGAACGGTTACGTGGTGAAGCCCTTCACGGCCGCCACTCTCGACGAGAAACTCACCAAGATTCTCGAGAAGTTGGCCAAAGCCGGGAGCTGATCTTGAACGATCTGACCACTGAACTCGCAGCGGCGGTCGCTGCCGTCGCCGAAGCCGAGGGCGATCCGTCGAGCGACCGCATCCTCGCGCGCATCGGCCAGTTGACGCGCACGCTGCGCGACTCGATGCGCGAACTCGGCCTCGACAAGCAGGTCGAAGCCGCGGCGCAAGCCGTGCCCGACGCGCGCGACCGTTTGAAATATGTCGCGACGATGACGGAGCAGGCCGCCGAACGCGCGTTGAACGCGATCGAGCTCGCCAAGCCGATGCAGGAAGCGATGCAGACCGACGCGCAGGCGCTCGACGCGCGCTGGGCCAAATGGTACGACGCGCCGCTCGCACAGGGCGAAGCGGGCGCGCTGCTTGCTGAAACGAGGACGTTCCTGCAAAGTGTGCCGGAGCGGACTCAGGCGACCAATGCGCAATTGCTTGAAATCATGCTCGCACAGGACTTTCAGGATCTGACCGGTCAGGTGATCAAGAAGATCACGGACGTCGTGTATCTGATCGAACAGCAATTGCTCGGCGTGTTGCTCGAGAACATCGCGCCGGAGCGCCGCGAGCAGTTCGCGGCATCGGCGGCGGCGTTGATGTCGTCGGCGGTGGCGAGCGGCAGTCCGGATAGCCTGCTCAACGGTCCGCAAATCAATCCCGAAGGACGCAGCGATGTCGTGCAGGATCAATCGCAAGTGGATGATTTGCTCGCAAGTCTCGGCTTCTGACACTTATTTGCAAATCAAGGTCATTTCGACGTACTCAGCGTTACAAGGGAACGCGAAGCGCATACCATTGCGCTTCGCGTTTTTTCCTATGTGCGCTTGCGAACGTTAGGGTTATTCCGTGCGGCTGGCATACTAGATAGTATTCGCGCCTCAACGAGCAGTGCGAAAAGCGGTGGCGCATCAGCCACGCAATCGTCAAGAGCCGGCCGCAAGCAGAGGGCGCGCGGCCGGCCGGTAACCGACAGGAGGCCCAGTGAAGGCACCGAAGCAATCCCGTCATGGGCATCTCGCAAGCGCGCTGGCAATCGTCGCCGGCGCATTGAGCGTGTGCGCCGCGGCACCCGCGTACGCGGTGCTCGGCGGCGAGCCGATGAGCGCGCCGCAAGGCGCCACGTCCGCGAAAGCCGTCGCGCGTGCGGCCGTCGCAAGCGGTGCGTCGAACGCATCGGCGGCATCGGCATCGAACTACACCGTGCGCTCGACGACCCTCGCGAGCGGCACCGTCGTCAACGAATATTTGTCCGCAGAGGGCACCGTGTTCGGCATCGCGTGGCATGGGCCGCGCGTCCCGGATCTCGCTGGCCTGCTCGGCAGCTACTTCCCGCAGTATCAACAGGGCCTGAAGGCGCAGCGCACCGCGCGCGGCGGGCGCGGGCCGGTGAGCGTGCAGGATTCGGGGCTCGTCGTGGATTCGGGCGGTCACATGGGCGCGTTCGCGGGCCACGCGTATCTGCCGCAATCGTTGCCGGCCGGCGTGTCCGCCAGCGATATCCAGTAAGCGACGGGAGACTTCAGTATGCATAGCAAGACACTCGGCCTTCCCGCCTCTTTCCAGCGACGCGGCGGCTTCGCCCGCTGGCTCGGCGTGCTTTGCCTCTCGGTCATGCTCGCCGCTTGCGGCGGTGGCGGCGACAGCAGCTCCAGTTCCGGCGGCTCGTCGGGCGGCTCGGGCGGCTCGGGCGGCGGTTCCGGCGGCGGTTCGGGCGGCGGCAGTTCGACCACCAGCACCGCGAACGCGCAGCCGATTCAGCCCAACGGCACGAACGCGGTGCCGATCAACGTCAACTCCGGCGTTGCGGGCTTCGTCAACATTCCGAACGTGTCGGTGACGGTGTGCGCGCCGGGCTCGTCTGTGTGTCAGACCATCGACAACATTCAGGTCGATACGGCGTCGTTCGGCCTGCGCATTCTCGGATCGGCGGCGCAGTCCGTGCTCGGCAGTCTGCCCAACTCGCGCGCGTCGAACGGCGGCCAGCTTGCCGAATGCGCGGGCTTCGCCGACGGCTACACGTGGGGCACCGTGCGCACGGCCGACGTGAAGATCGGAACCGAAGTGGCATCGGCCGTGCCGATCCAGATCATCGGCGACCTGAACGCATCGGCGGCGCCGACGGGGAGCAACGGCTGCCCGTCCGGCAACGACGAAAACAATGTCGCGGACATTGGCGCGAACGGCATTCTCGGCGTCGGCCCGCAGACGGTCGACTGCGGCAGCGGCTGCGTGAGCACGGCGCTCAACGCGATGTACTTCTCCTGTACCAACGGCGTGAACTGCACAGGCGTCACGGTGCCGCTCGCGCAGCAGGTCGCCAATCCCGTCACGAAGTTCGCGGTCAACAACAACGGCGTGATCGTGCAGTTGCCGCCGGTTCCGGATGGCGGCGCGGCGAGCGCGGCCGGGGTGCTGATCTTCGGCATCGGCACGCAGAGCAACAACGGGATCAGCGGCGTGACCAAGTACGGCACTGATCCCTATGGTGACCTGACCGGGACCTACAAGGGGCAGACGTACAAGACGTTCTTCGACTCGGGATCGAACGGCAACTTCTTCCAGGACAGCTTCCCGCTGTGCTCGAATACGAGCGCTTTCTATTGCCCGAGCTCGGAGCAGTCGCTATCGGCGACGATCCGCGGCACCGAAGGCAACAGCGCGAACGTGCCGTTCCAACTGGTCAGCGCGCGCACGCTGACGCAAGGCGGCGGCAATTTCGCCTTCAACAGTCTCGGGGGGCAATTGGGCATGTCGAACTTCTTCGACTTCGGCTTGCCGTTCTTCTTCGGGCGGCACGTGTATGTCGGTTTCGAATTGCCGAACAGTCCGGCGTATGTAGCGTTCTGACCGGTCACGCGGTCCCGCAAAGACAAACCGGCTGCGTTTTCGCGCAGCCGGTTTTTCGCGTCATTCGTTCGCGCGCGGCTTGCGCGGCGCGCGCTCGGCGAGCGCGTCGTAGACCCAGCGCGGCAGCACGTGCATCAGCATTCCCGCTATGCGCATCTGCCACGGAAACGTCGCGTAGCGGACCTTGCGCGCGATGGCGTCGGCGGTTTTCGCGGCGAAGCGGTCGGCGTCCATGAGAAACGGCATCCGATACGGATTGTGCGCGGTCATCTCCGAGCGCACGTAGCCCGGCGCGATCGTGACGACGGAAACGCCCAGCGGCCGCATCTCGACGCGCAGCGCTTCCAGATACTTCGCCACCGCCGATTTCGACGCGCTGTAGGCACCGCCGCCCGGCAGCCCGCGCACGCCCGCGACGCTCGCAATGCCGACGAGCGTGCCGCGCCGAGCGGCCGTCATCGACTCGACGAAGGGCTCGAACGTCGCGACCATGCCGAAGTAGTTCACGTCCATGACCATGCGAAAGGTGTCGAGATCGCCGTGGCCCGTCAGCGCGCCGCGGCTCATGCCCGCGTTCGCGATGACGATATCCGCCGCGCCATGTTCGGCGATGAAGCGGCGCGCGGCATCGGCGAGCGCATCGGCGTCGCGCACGTCGGCGGGATAGATCGAAATGGAGCTTTGCGGATGGCGAGCCGCGAAGGCGGCGAGGGCGTCGGCACGGCGGGCGACGAGGCCGAGCACGGCCCCGCGCTTCACGTATTCCTCGGCCAGTGCGAGGCCGATGCCGCTCGATGCGCCGGTGATGAAGACCTTCAGGCGAACTGCATTCATGCCGGCGCGGGAAGGGTTGTGACTCGGGTATTACTTCTTGTCGCGGGCTTGCTGAACGAGGAAGTCCATTACCTGCGTCGTGCCCGGCAGGCTGTTGGTCATCGCCGGACCGGTTTCATACTTGCCCTGCACGACCACGGTCGGCACGCCGTCGATCTTGTAGTCCTGCATCAGCTTGGCGTCGCGTTGCACGGCGCTTTGCGTCGAGAACGAGTTATAGGCGTCCATGTACTTCTTCGGATCGACGCCCTGCGTCTTGAGGAAGTCCGCCTGCGCCTGCGGCGTCAGCAGATAGTTCTTCTTGACGTGAATCTCGTTGAAGACGGCCGGCGTGACTTTCTCCGCGACGCCGAGCGCGTCGAGCGCGTGATACATCTTCGAGTGCGGAATGAAGTCGTCGCGGAACGCCACCGGCACGCGCTTGAACACGACGTCCGGCCCTTGCTTCTTCGCCCATGCCTCGAGGTACGGCTCGAACTCGTTGCAGTGCGGGCAGCCGTACCAGAAGAACTCGAGGACCTCGACCTTGCCCGCGGGCGCACCGGCCGGCTGCGCGGCCTGCAGCACCGTGTAGTCCTTGCCCGCGGCGGGGGCGGCCATTGCCGAACTCGCGAGGGTCACGGAAGCGGCTGCGATGCCAAGGGAAAGAGCCAACGCGCTAAACAGTTTTTTCATGATGGATGACGGTACGCAATGGGAGCGACGGTGCGAAAACAGGCCCATAAGTGGGACATACGACGCTTAAGCCACGCTTAAAAAACCGTGGATGCGCCCGCGCTTGCCGTGAGGAAAGCGCGAGGCGCGTTGACCTTATTGCTTCGAGAAACGGATGACGGCCGTATCGACACCCGCATCGGACAGGCGCTGGCGCGCGGTGTTCATGTCCTCGAACTTCGCGAACGGGCCGATACGCACGCGATAGTACGTCACGCCGCCCGCATCGCGTTGCGTGACCCGCGACTCGAAGCCCTGGAAGCCGAGGCGCGCGCGCTGCTGTTCGGCGTCCGCCTGCGTCTTGTACGCGCCCACTTGCAGGAAGTAGCCTGTGTTGGGCTCGCCGGGCGCGGGCGGCGTGGTCTTGGCTGTCGCCGCCGGCGCGGAGCCGCCCTTCGGAGGCGTGGCGTTCGCGTTGCTCGTCGCGTTCGGTGCGTTCGGCGTGGTTTCGGGCTTCTTCGCGGCCGTTGTGCTGCCAGATTTCGGCGCGGAAGCGGTGCCGGCAGAGGGCGGCACTTCGACGATCTGCGGCTCGTCGAGCATGCCCGACGACTGCGTCTGATTGTTGGTCTGGCCCGGCGCGGTGTTGGGCGGCGTGGGCTGCGCGGCTTGCGGCACCGCCTGGCCCGGCGTCTTGCCCTGCAGCGGACGATTCGGATCGTAGGGCTGCGCGGCGGACGGCGCGGAGTTGGCTTCGGACGGCGGCGGCGCGACCTTCGCCACGAATGGCGTTGGCGCGCGCGTGATGTAGAGCGCGACGATCACGGCGATCGCGAGGCCGACGATCAGGCCCAGCACGATGCCGATAAACGTTCCCCCGGTTTGCTTCGACTGCTTCGATGTGCGGCGTGGTGTTGCCATCGTATGAATCACCTGCGAGAAAGTCTTCTGGTTGGGCGACGATTATAGCGGCGGCTCAAGACAAGCCCGCGCCAGGCATCTGTCCGCGCACGCCGAAAATTCCTATTTCCGTGCGTGCGCGGCAGGGGTTTACATTTTTTGAGGAGCGGATACGCCGATGGTCGCAAGACCGTTTTCGAGGACCTGGCGTGTGGCCGCGAGCAGCGCGATGCGGGCAGTGCGCTCTTTCTCTTCGTCCACGAGCACGCGCTCCGCATTGTAGAACGAGTGAAATTCGCCAGCGAGATCGCGCAGATAGAACGCGACCGCGTGCGGCGCGAGTTCTTCCGCGGCGTGCGCGAGCATCTCGGGGAACTCGGCGAGCTTGTTCAGCAGCGCCATCGCGCGGTCGCTCGACAAGGGCGACAGGTCGGCCTGCGCCGCCTTCGAGACGTCGCCCGCATAGCGTTCCTTCCAGTCGTTCAGGATCGTGCAGATGCGCGCGTGCGCGTACTGCACGTAGTAGACCGGGTTCTCGTCGTTCTGCTTCAGCGCGAGATCGATGTCGAACACGAACTCGGTGTCGGCCTTGCGCGAGATGAGGAAGAAGCGCACCGCGTCGCGGCCGCGGCGGATGGTCTCTTCGTCGATCTGATCGGGCGCGGTTTCGTGGCCCGGCGTGAGGCCGCCCGACCATTCGATCAGATCGCGCACCGTGACGTAGCTGCCCGCGCGCTTGGAAATCTTCACTTCCTGGCCGTCGCGCATGACGGTCACCATCTTGTGCAGCACGTAGTCGGGATAGCCCTTCGGAATGCCGATGCCAAGCCCTTGCAGACCCGCACGCACGCGCGCGATCGTGCCGTGATGGTCCGAGCCCTGAATGTTGATGACCTTCGTGTAGCCGCGCTCCCACTTCGTCACGTGATACGCGACGTCCGGCACGAAGTACGTATACGTGCCGTCGGACTTCTTCATGACGCGGTCCTTGTCGTCGCCGTCGTCGGTGGTGCGCAGCCACAGCGCGCCGTCCTGCTCGTAGGTCTTGCCGGCATCGACGAGCGCCGCGACCGTCTTCTCGACGCGCCCCTCGTTGTACAGCGACGACTCCAGATAGAACTGGTCGAACTTCACGCCGAACGCGGTCAGGTCCATGTCCTGTTCGTGGCGCAGGTACGTCACGGCGAAATGACGGATGGCTTCGAGATCGTCGACGTCGCCCTTGCCCTTCACCGGCTCGCCGTCTTTCGCCGCGACGGTCTCGCCCGCCATGTAGTCACGCGCGATGTCGGCGATGTACTCGCCGTTGTACGCGGCTTCCGGCCATTCTTCGTCGCCCGGCTTGAGGCCGCGCGCGCGCAGTTGCGTCGATGTTGCGAGATTGCCGATCTGCACGCCCGCGTCGTTGTAGTAGAACTCGCGATGCACGTCGTAGCCCTGCGTTTCGAGCAGGTTCGAGAGCGCGTCGCCGAGCGCCGCCTGACGGCCGTGACCGACGTGCAGCGGGCCGGTCGGATTCGCCGACACGAATTCGACGAGCACGTGCCTGCCCGCGTCGCGCGTCGAGCGGCCGAACGCGGCGCCTTCGCCCAGCACCGCCGGGATCACGTCTTGCTTCGCCGACGCGGCAAGACGCAAGTTGATAAAGCCGGGACCCGCGACTTCCGCGCTCTCGACGAGACCCTTCGCAGCCGGCAGGCCGAGCACCGCATCGACGATCTGTTGCGCGAGCTGGCGCGGATTCGCGCGCAGCGGCTTGGCGAGCTGCATCGCGACATTCGATGCCACGTCGCCGTGCGCCGCGACCTTCGGTCGTTCGAGGACGATCGCGGGCGAGACGAAGGCCGCTTCGCTGGCGCCCTGCGTGGCTTGCGCGACCTGCTTGACCGCGTCGGTGAGGAGCGTTTCGAGAGTGTGTTTATGTGCGGGCAGCATGCTGAAAGTGATCCAGTGGAGCGAGTCCGATGGGTATGGCGATTGGCTGAAATTGGCGCGCGCCCAGAACTCAAAGACGCGAAAGAACGCCACTCGCCATGTCTGCGAGGCTTCGCGGACAGATAACCGTTTAGCCCGGTTTTATACCTACAAAGTGGGGATTTTAGCAGGTGCTAATATGTCGAATCAGGGTGTTGTCACGTTGTCAGGGAGACCGGCTAGTCTGCGCGTTTCGTTCGTAAACCGCCTATGACCCAACATAAGCAAAAGGACCATGCCATGCTGATCATATTCAAGACCTCGGCCGCACCGGATGTCATGATGCTGGAGAATCTCGCGGAGTACCTGCTCGGCATCATCGGCAAGCAGCTCACGGAGCGGGGCGTCATCACGCACGATGAACTGCCTTCGGCCATCCAGAAACTCGAAGCGGCCGTCGTCACCGACAAGAAAGAGCGCGCCGAGCACGACGGCCATTTTCACGAAGGCGAGGCAGGCCACGAGCCGCACGAGATTCCCATCGGGCTCGCGCAACGCGCGTATCCGTTCCTCGACATGCTGCGCCTCGCGCAGAAAGACAACACGGACATTCTCTGGGGCGTCTGAAATTCGCTGCGCTGTCAGGCACGGCCATGAACGAAAAAACCCGCATCGGCGACGACGCGGGTTTTTTCTCCGATGAAACCGGCTTACTGCGATTGACCGTTCGTCTCGGACTTCGGCGTGGCCGCTTTCTTCGGCTTCTTCGGTTTTTTCTTGTGCTCGGTCTGCGGCACCGAGTACGACGACGCGGTCGTGCTGCTGGCCGGCTGCGCGATCGCCGCCGGGCTTGCGGCAAGAACGGCGGCTGCGATCGCAACGCTTACGGCGGGCGTCAGCTTCTTCATGCGACTTATCTCCGTGACGAAAAATGCGTGTCCGTCGTCGTGACGGCGCATCGCAGCAGCAAGTCTACGGAAATCAAAAAATTCCCGCCTATTGCGTGGCGCTTTTCTTCGGCATCACGCGCCGCGTATGTTTTTCTCCAACGTTCTCGCGAAAGCCCTAGTAGCGCCGCATCGCTCAACGCTGCGGCGCGAGCGCGCGTTCGGCGTCCGACGTGGACATTGCCATGCGTTCGGCATAGCTCGCCAGTTGATCGTCGCCGATTTTGCCGACCGAGAAATACGTGCTGTCGGGATGCGCGAGATAGAAGCCCGAGACGCTCGCGGCCGGCAGCATGGCGAGCGATTCGGTCACGCTCATGCCGATTTCCTCCGCCTGAAGCACTTCGAACATATCGCGCTTGACGAGGTGATCCGGGCACGCCGGATAGCCCGGCGCGGGCCGCACGCCGACGTACTTTTCCGCGATCAGCGCGTCGTTGTCGAGTGTCTCGTTCGCCGCGTAGCCCCACAATTCGCGGCGCACGCGTGCATGCAGCGCTTCTGCGAAGGCTTCCGCGAAACGATCGGCGAGCGCCTTCAGCATGATCGCGCTGTAGTCGTCGTGATCGGCCTCGAACTGCCGTTCCTTTTTGTCGACGCCCAGGCCTGCCGTCACCGCGAAGAGGCCGATGTAGTCCTTCACGCCCGAGTCCTTCGGCGCGATGAAATCGGCGAGCGAGCGGTTCGGGCGCATGACGCCATCGACGACCGGACGCACGCCCTGCTGACGCAGATTGCGCCATGTCATCGCGACCTGCGAGCGTGATTCGTCCGTATAGATTTCGATGTCGTCGTCGTTCACCGTGTTCGCGGGCAGCAGCGCGATGACGCCGTTGGCCGTCAGCCAGCGGCCCTGAATCAGGCGCGAGAGCATCGACTTGCCATCGGAGAAGACGCGCCGCGCCGATTCGCCGACGATCTCGTCGTTGAGTATCGCGGGATAGGGGCCTGCGAGATCCCACGTCTGGAAGAACGGGCCCCAGTCGATGTAGTTCGCCAGTTCCGCGAGATCGTAGTTCTTGAACACGCGCCGCCCGATGAAACTCGGCTTTTTCGGCGTGTACGCCTTCCAGTCGATCTTCGTCCGGTTGGCGCGCGCCTCTTCGTAGGTGACCATCGGCAGCGCTTTCTTGTTGGCGTGCTGCGTGCGGATGCGGTCGTAGTCGCTCTTCAGTTCGTCGAGATATTTCGCGGCCCCTTCGTCCGACAACAGGCTCGACGCCACCGAAACCGAACGCGACGCGTCCGGCACGTACACGACGGGACCTTCGTAGTTGGGCGCGATCTTCACGGCGGTATGCACGCGCGATGTCGTCGCGCCGCCGATCAGCAGCGGCGTCTGCTTGCCGCGGAAATAGTCGTCGCGCTGCATTTCCGATGCGACGTATGCCATTTCTTCGAGACTCGGCGTGATGAGACCCGACAGGCCGATGATGTCCGCGCCTTCTTCCTTCGCTTTCTGCAGGATGGTCGCGCAGGGCACCATCACGCCCATGTTGACCACTTCGAAGTTGTTGCACTGAAGCACGACCGAGACGATGTTCTTGCCGATGTCGTGCACGTCGCCCTTCACGGTCGCGATGACGATCTTGCCCTTCGGACGCACGTCCGCGCCTGCATCGGCGAGACGCTTTTTCTCTTCTTCGATAAACGGAATCAGATGCGCGACCGCCTGCTTCATCACGCGCGCCGATTTCACGACTTGCGGCAGGAACATCTTGCCCGCGCCGAACAGGTCGCCGACGATGTTCATGCCGTCCATCAGCGGGCCTTCGATCACGTTGATCGGACGCCCGCCGGCCGCGTCGATCTTCTGCCGCACTTCTTCCGTATCTTCGACGATGAAGTTCGTGATGCCATGCACGAGCGCATGCGACAGACGCTGCTCGACCGGCTGATTGCGCCATTCGAGGTTCTCTTCCTTCTTCGCGGCGCCGGTCTTGAACTTGTCGGCGCTTTCGAGCAGACGGTCGGTGGAGTCCTCGCGGCGGTTCAGCACGACGTCTTCGACCATGTCGCGCAGATCGGCGTCGAGATCGGCGTACACGCCGAGCTGGCCGGCGTTCACGATGCCCATGTCCATGCCCGCCTGAATTGCGTGGTACAGGAACACGGTGTGAATCGCCTCGCGCACCGGATCGTTGCCGCGGAACGAGAACGACACGTTCGACACGCCGCCGCTCACCTTCGCGTGCGGCAGATTCTTCTTGATCCAGCGCGTCGCGTTGATGAAATCGACCGCATAGTTGTTGTGCTCTTCGATGCCTGTCGCGATCGCGAAGATGTTCGGATCGAAGATGATGTCTTCCGGCTCGAAGCCGACTTCGTTCACGAGAATGTCGTAGGAGCGCTTGCAGATCTGCGTCTTGCGCTCGAATGTGTCGGCCTGGCCTTGCTCGTCGAACGCCATCACGACCGATGCGGCGCCGTACCGGCGGATCAGCTTCGCGTGATGCTTGAATGCTTCTTCGCCTTCCTTCAGCGAGATCGAGTTGACGATCGCCTTGCCCTGCACGCACTTCAGGCCCGCTTCGATCACCTCCCACTTCGACGAGTCGATCATGATCGGCACGCGCGCGATATCCGGTTCCGATGCGATCAGATTCAGAAAGCGCACCATCGCGGCTTTCGAATCGAGCATGGCTTCGTCCATGTTAATGTCGATGACCTGCGCGCCGTTCTCGACCTGCTGGCGCGCGACGGCGAGCGCTTCATCGAACTGGCCGTTCAGGATCATGCGCGCGAACGCCTTCGAGCCGGTCACGTTCGTGCGCTCGCCGACGTTGATGAAAAGCGAGCCGTCGGTGACGTTGAACGGCTCGAGGCCGGAGAGACGCATCGTGTGGTCGGTCATATCGTGTATCTCGTTTCGATGTCAGGCGGCGTCGCGATATTGCGAAGGAAAGGCGCGCGGTTTCACCTCGGCCAGCGCCTTCGCGATCTCCGCGATGTGTTCCGGCGTCGTGCCGCAGCAGCCGCCCGCAATGTTCACGAGACCCGCCGTCGCGAATTCCTTCAGCAATCCCGACGTTACGTCGGGCGTTTCATCGAAGCCGGTATCGCTCATCGGGTTCGGCAGGCCGGCGTTCGGATAGCAGGACACGTACGTATCGCACAGCTTCGCGAGCTCCGCGATGTAAGGCCGCATCAGCGCCGCGCCGAGCGCGCAGTTCAGGCCGAAGGTGAGCGGCTTCGCGTGACGCAGCGAGTTCCAGAACGCCTCGACCGTTTGACCCGACAGAATGCGGCCCGATGCATCGGTCACGGTGCCCGAGATCATGATCGGCACGAGCTCGCCGGTATCGTCGAAAAGCTGGTCCAGCGCGAACAGCGCGGCCTTCGCGTTCAGCGTGTCGAAGATCGTTTCGACGAGGAACAGATCGCAGCCCGCGTCGAGCAGCGCCTTCGCCTGTTCGTAGTACGTGTCGCGCAGTTCATCGAACGTGACGTTGCGCGCGCCCGGATCGTTCACGTCCGGCGAAATGCTCGCGGTCTTGGGCGTCGGTCCGATCGCGCCCGCGACGAAGCGCGGCTTATCCGGCGTCGAATACTTGTTGCACGCTTCGCGCGCGAGCTTCGACGACTCGATGTTCATCTCGGCCGCGAGTGCTTCCATGCCGTAATCCGCTTGCGCGACGCGCGTCGCGCCGAACGTGTTCGTCTCGATGATGTCCGCGCCCGCCGCGAGATATTGCTCGTGAATCTCGCGGATGACCTGCGGCTGGGTGATCGACAGCAGTTCGTTGTTGCCCTTGATGTCGCGGCCGTAGTCCTTGAAGCGCTCGCCGCGATAGGCGGCTTCGTCGAGCTTGTAGCGCTGGATCATGGTGCCCATCGCGCCGTCGAGAATCAGGATGCGCTTTTGCAGCAGCGCGGGCAGCGCGGCCCCGCGCGTGTACGCGCGCGCGGATGCCGGAGATGCTTCGGGAATGGCGTTCTGGGTCATGACGGACGAGGCCTGCACCAAATGTGAAATAGCCTGACATTGTAGCCGCAGCGCGAAGCGGTCGCTGCCGCGCGCCGTGGGAGCGGCGGGCGAAAAAAACCCCGCCGTTGCCGGGGCGGGGTCTTCGGAAGTGGCGAGTGTCGCCTGAGCCGCAGGTCCGTGCGGCGGCGGGCGCGAGACGGCGGCAGGCCGCCCGCGCAGCGCAAATCAGTGAAGCACGACGGGCTGGTTCATCAAGATATCGAACTGGCCGAGGAATTCATCGACATCCTCGAGCGAAGGCTCTTCCGAGATCAGTTGCTGGACATGCTCACGGAACTTCGCCGCGAGCGCGCCGTCGATGAAGATCTCCCGCTGCGTGTTCTTGTCGACGATCTCGTAGCCGCCCGCCTTCATGGCGAGATGGTTGTCCTGCGGCGGAAACTCGACGACGCAATAGTTGGGGCTGTTGTAGATCATTTGCATGGCGACACTCCTTATTCCTTGTTTGCTCCGTGGCAATCCTGAATCGTAATTGGAGCGATTGGGTTGGAATTCAAGGGGTGGCCTCGATGTGATGCCGGTTGTACCGAGGCTTTCTTCTGCAGCAAAAACAGGAACAATCAGGCCGTTCCACGTAAAAAATCTCCCAGCAACGCCGAAAAGCGCTGCGATTCCTCCACGGGTGACAGGTGCGCCGCGTTGAGTAATTCGAATCGCGCGCCCGGAATCGTGTCTGCAACGACCTTGGAGGCAGCATGCGGCGTGCCAACATCGTGCTGGCCCGCGACGACCAGCGTGCGTTTGTTCACAGAGGCGAGCTTGTCACGCGCATCGAAACGGCTCACTGCCTCCGCGGCGCGCGCAAATCCTTCGGCGGGCGTGCGCGCGATCGACTCTCCGATCTGCTCGACCACTTCGGGATGCGCCTTGCGGAATTCGGGCGTGAGCCAGCGTTCGAGCGTCGCTTCCACGATACTCGCAGTCCCGTTTTCGCGCACGAATGCCGCCCTCTGCGCGAAGGTTGGGCGCGCGTCCTCGGGGATGAAGGCCGGCGCGCCGACGACCGTCAGCGTTTCCACCTTGTCCGGATGATTGATCGCGAGCTTCTGCGCGACCATGCCGCCGATCGACAATCCGACCACATGCGCCGAAGGCGCGCCGAGTTGGTCCAGCACCTGGGCGAGATCGTCGGCGAGGTCGTCGATCGTGAAGTCGTCGGGCGAGGCGGTCGTCTCGCCGTGGCCGCGCAGGTCGTAGCGCAGCACCGTGAATGCGTTGCGGAAGTAACCGGCCATCTGATCCCATACGGACAGATCGCCGGCCAGTTGATGGATGAAGACGAGCCAAGGGCCGCCGCCTTCGTTGTCGAGAACATAGCGTGTGTCGATGCGATTGATCGTCAACTGCATATCGGCTCCGTGAAAAATGCGGTTTGCGATGCTGTTTCCGATGACTGCGTTGAATGCGCGCTTTCGTCGTGCCCGGTGTCACGAAGTGTGACGGCGGCGTTACGGGTTGTCCGCCTGAGGCGTCTCAGGCGCGGCGAGCGCGGATTCGTCAGACGCACCTTGCGTGCCTGACGCGGTGTCTGGCTGCCGCGCGGTGGGCTGCGTGAGCGTGCCCGCCCAGAGCAGTTCGATTTGCATGCCGTTCGGCTCGGTTTGCAGAATCCGCACGGGCAGCCAGCCGATCGAAGGCGCGAGCCAGATGTCCAGCTTGCGACGGTCGCCTTCCTTGCGCGGCAGACGCGTGAAGTGGCGCGCCGTCGTGAAGCCGCCGCGCGCTTGCACGTTTTCATCGCCGACGGTTTCGATCGGCCAGATTTCGTTGCTGTCGTTATCCGCGACGCTGAACTGGCGCGTCACGCCCGGCGTGTATTTGTCCGGCGCGCCGCGCACGAGGCTGGCCAGTTGCATCACGACGCTGAAGCGGTCCTGCGCGCCGTCCGCGAGCGGCTGGTTCTGCGGTGTCTTGGTATAGACGATCTGCTTCGTTTCGCGATTGAAAATCGCGACATCGGCGGCGCGGCGGCCGCGCTGTTCGGAATATTGTTCCGGCGCGATGCCGAATCCGTCGAGATGACCTTTGCTGGAATACACATATGGACCGACGAAAGGCAGTGGAATCGAGACGACCATCTCGTAGCGCTGGCCGTCATTGATCCAGTGGATCGTGCCGGTCTGGTTCATCATGCCGTTGACGAGCGTGTCGTAACGTAGCTCGCCGCTGGGCGGGACGCTGAATTTGTCGCCGGATGAGGCTGCGGGCGTTGGCGCTGGCGCTGCGGCTGGCGTGGGTGGCGCGGACGCCGCGACGCCTGGAGCTGCGGCGGGCGCTTCGGGTTGCGGCGTCGTCGCGCTCAGAACCGGCGCGGGAGCGGGCGCGACGGCCTTCGGCGGCGTGTGCGGGGCAGCGGCGGGTTTCGGCGTGGCGGGCGCAGGTGCGGGCGGCGGCGGCGCGGGCGGCGCGATCGGCTTCGGCGTCAGCAATTCCACCTGCACGGGCGGCGCTTCAGGCGGCGCGTTCGTCGGCTGCCGATTGTGCTCGATCCACCGCATCGCGCTCCAGTGCAGGCCCGCGACGATCAGCGCGGCCAGCGCCCAGCGCACCCAGCGTCGTGGCGAGGCGGAATCGGCGGCGGAATCGGGCGGCTCGCCCGACGCGGGGTGAGGACGGCGGAATTGAAACAGTGGCATCGTGCAGAGTGAAAAGCGCGTAGGGCGGACAGGACGCGGGTCGGGCGAAAGGCGTAAGACACGCGCGATCCAAGCGATGTTCCTCGCCCTCGAATCAGTGCTCGCCCGCTTTGTAACCCAGTTCATACGACAGCCCGCGCGCGCATTCGCGTAATGCGGAATCGATTTCGCCGCCCCAGCGCGTGTCGAACGTGCCTTCGTGCCCCAACGCGATGAGGCCGAGCGCGAGCTCGCCGGTCGAATCGAATACGGGCGTGCAGAAGGCGTGGATCGTTGGCAGCAACATGCCTTCGACGCGCGCCGCGCCGTGCTTGCGCACATCCGCGAGAACGAGTTCGACATCGGCCATCGACTGCTTCGTGGCGGCGAGTTCGCGGTCGAGCATCGCCTGCGTCTTGCTGCGCGGGAGATAAGCGGCGAACAGCAGACCCGTCGCGGACGTGAGCAGCGGCATGACGTCGCCCAGCTTGAGCGATGCCTTCGCCGGATGGCTCGACTCCATCCAGTGCACGACGGTCGGCCCCTGATTGCCCCACACCGCGATGCCGACCGTCTGATCCAGCCGGTCGCGCAATTCCGCCAGCGCGATGCGCGCGAGCCGCACGCCATCGACGCGGGCGAGCCGCGCCAAGCCCATCTGCAACGCGAAGCCGCCGAGCTCGTAACGCCCCGACACCGGGTCCTGCGACGCGACGCCGAGCCGCAAAAAACTCACGAGGTAGCGATGCGCCTTCGCCGGGCTCATGCCCGCGCGCTGCGCGAGATCGCGCAGCATCATCGCGCGCGGCTCGCTGGTGAGCACGTCGAGCAGCCGGAAGCCGACTTCGATCGATTGAATGCCGGAGCGCGTTTTCTCTTCGGCGGCGTCATTGATGTCTTCGTCGTCTGACAGGGAAGTGGATTGCATGTGCAAAAAGGCCTATGCCGTCCGGCCGGGTGCCGGCGAGGGATTCACCATCGTAAAATAGATTTCCCTTAACGTCATCCCACGTCACCGACACTCGCTCCATGAAACTCGCTACCTTGAAGGACGGCACGCGCGACGGCCAACTGATCGTCGTATCGCGCGATCTGCGCACGGCGGCCATCGCCGATGGAATCGTATCGACGCTGCAACGCGCGCTCGACGACTGGACCTTCTACGCGCCGCAGCTCATGGAAGTCTACGAAGCGCTGAGTCTCGGGCGCGCGCGCAACACGTTTTCGTTCGATCCGAAGTCCTGCATGGCGCCGCTGCCGCGCGCCTTCCAGTGGGCGGACGGATCGGCGTACGTGAATCACGTCGAGCTCGTGCGAAAGGCGCGCAAAGCGGAAATGCCGCCCGAATTCTGGACCGACCCGCTGATGTATCAGGGCGGCAGCGATGACTTCATCGGTCCGACCGATGACATCGTCTGTGCGACGGAGTCGTATGGCATCGACTTCGAGGCGGAAGTCGCGGCGATCACCTCCGATGTCCACATGGCCGCGATGCCCGACGAGGCGCTGCGAAGCGTGCGCCTGCTGATGCTCGTGAACGACGTCTCGCTGCGCAATCTCATTCCCGCCGAGCTCGCGAAGGGCTTCGGCTTCTTCCAGAGCAAGCCCGCCACAGCGTTCTCGCCCGTCGCCGTCACGCCCGACGAACTCGGCGACGCGTGGCGCGAAGGCCGCGTGCATCGTCCGATGGTCGTGCACTGGAACGGCAAGAAGGTCGGTCAGCCGGATTGCGGCACCGACATGGTGTTCCACTTCGGCCAACTGATCGCACACGCGGCGAAGACGCGCAATCTGCGCGCGGGCGCGATCGTCGGTTCGGGCACGATCTCCAACAAGGACGCGAAGCGCGGCTACTGCTGCATCGCCGAGAAGCGGTGTCTGGAAACCATCGAGCATGGCGCGCCGCAGACGGAATTCATGAAGTTCGGCGACAGCGTGAAGATCGAAATGTTCGACGAAGACGGCAAGTCGATCTTCAGCGCGATCGATCAGGCGGTCGTGCAGCCGGAGCACTGAACGGGTTTCGCCCGATGCGGTGTGCGCAAGCCACGCCTTACACTTTGCCGGGCTGCTTGCGTGCAGCAATAGAACGATCAAAAAAAGGAGACGTCGATGGCGGCAGGCAAGTGGAAAATTCTGGCGAGCGCGATGTTCACGCTCGCCGCGACGACAGCGGCGTTCGCGCAGCAGGCGCAACACGTGAAGATCGGCCTCGTGCTGTCGCTCACGGGCCCGGCCGCGTCGCTCGGCATTCCCGCGCGTGATACCGTCGCGCTCCTGCCGAAGGAAATGGGCGGCAAGCCGGTCGACTATATCGTGCTCGACGACGCGTCCGACACCACGCAAGCCGTGCAGACCACGAAGAAGCTCATCAGCGAGGATCAGGTCGATGCGATCATCGGCTCGTCGATCACGCCGAACTCGCTCGCGATGATCGATGTCGTAGCGCAAGGCCAGACGCCGATGATCTCGCTCGCGTCGTCGTCGAAGATCATCGAGCCGGTGGACGACAAGCGCCGCTGGGTCTTCAAGACGCCGCAAACCGACGCGATGATGGCTTCCGCCATCGCAGAGCACGCGAGCAATCACGGCGTGAAGACGCTCGCGTACATCGGTCAGGCGGACGCGCTCGGCGAGACGTTCTACGCCGAAGTCGCGAAGTTCGCGCGACTGCACAAGATCGAAGTGGTGGCCAACGAACGCTTCAACCGCACCGATCCGAGCGTGACCGGGCAGATCCTCAAGATTCTCGCGGCGAAGCCGGACGCGGTCGTGGTCGGCGCGGCCGGCACGCCCGCCGCCTTGCCGCCGAAAACGCTCGCGCAGCGCGGCTACAAGGGCAAGGTCTATCACAATCACGGCGTCGGCAATCGCGACTTCCTGCGCGTGTGCGGCGCGGATTGCAACGGCACGTTCCTGCCCGCGAGCCCGGTGCTCGTCGCCGCGCAGTTGCCCGACGATCATCCGGCCAAGCGCCTCGCGCTCGAATACATCAAACTGTACGAGGCGAAGCAGGGCGCGGGCACGGTGTCGGCGTTCGGCTCGTATGCCTGGGACGCGGGCATGCTGCTCAACCGCGCGGTGCCGATCGCAACGAAGGCGGGCGCGCCCGGCACGCCTGCGTTTCGCAGCGCGTTGCGCGATGCGCTCGAAGGCACGAAGAATTTCGCCGACACCAACGGGCAGGTCAACATGACGCCCAACGATCACATCGGCCTCGATCAGCGCGCGCGCGTGATGGTCGAGATCCGCGACGGCAAATGGATCTACCAGCCGCGCTAATCCTTCATCGACAAGATCATGAGCGATCTCTCCCTGTATGCGGGCTACAAGTCGCTGGCGTTGCGCCGCCATCCGCACGGCGTGCTCGAAGTGGTGATGCCGGGCGCGGGCGCGAACAAAAGCGGCCTGTCCACCGCCGACGCCAACATGCATCGCGAGCTCGCGGACATCTGGCGCGACATCGACCGCGACCCCGAGACGCGCGTCGCGCTGATCCGCGGCGAAGGCAAGGGCTTCTCGGCGGGCGGCGATCTCGCGCTCGTCGAGGAGATGGCGACCGACTTCGACGTGCGTGCGCGCGTGTGGCGCGAGGCGCGCGATCTCGTCTATAACGTGATCAACTGCGGCAAGCCGATCGTCTCCGCAATGCACGGCCCGGCCGTCGGCGCGGGGCTGGTCGCGGGTTTGCTGGCCGATATCTCGATCGCGTCGAAGTCGGCGCGCATCATCGACGGACATACGCGCCTAGGCGTCGCGGCGGGCGATCACGCGGCGATCGTCTGGCCGCTGCTGTGCGGCATGGCGAAGGCCAAGTACTATCTGCTGCTGTGCGAGCCGGTGAGCGGCGAGGAAGCTGAGCGCATCGGGCTGGTGTCGCTCGCCGTCGACGAGAGCGAGCTGATGCCCAAGGCGATCGAAGTGGCGAATCGCCTGGCGCAAGGCTCGCAGACCGCGATCCGCTGGACCAAGTACGCGCTCAACAACTGGCTGCGCTCGGCGGGGCCGACCTTCGATACGTCGCTCGCGCTGGAATTCATGGGTTTCGCGGGCCCGGATGTGCACGAGGGCGTGCGCTCGTTGCGCGAACGGCGCGCGCCGGATTTCCCGGGCGGTGCGCCGTTCTAGGCGACGCCGATCTCATACGCAAGAAAACAAGGAGAATCGAATGACCGATAACGCTGGCGGCACGCCGCCCTACACGATTCCCGGTTTTTCCGGATTCGGCCAGGCCGACATGATGGGCAAGATGTGGGAACTGATGCGCCTGAATCCGTTCGCCGCCGCGATGCCGGGGGGCGGGCAGGGCGTGGGTCCCTCCCTCACGATGATGTCCGACATGCTCGCTCCGCTCACGAACATCGAAGAGCTCGACAAGCGCGTGACCGACATGCGCGCTGTCGAACAGTGGCTCAAGCTCAATCTCAACATGCTGCAATCGGCAATTCAGGCGCTCGAAGTGCAGCGCGCGACGCTCGCGACGCTGCGCGCGTTCGGCGCGTACGCACAGACGTCGGTGGAAAGCGCGCATCAGGCGGCGACCGACAAGACGAAGGGCGCGTCCACGGGATGGCCGATGGGCGGCACCGCGAAGCAGGAAGCGCCCAAGGAGGAAGCGAGCGCCGCGGCGTCCACGGAAAGCGACGAAGCATCGGACAAACCGTCCGCGCCGCCGCCTGGTTTCGATCCGGCCGGCTGGTGGAACGTATTGCAATCGCAGTTCAATCAGCTTGCTCATCTTGCGATGCTGCAACCCGGCATGACCGGCCCGCTCGGCGCGACGGAGGATCAACCGTCTGGCGCTCCCGGCAACGCCCCCGAACAACCGGAGAACGGTGGCGAAGACAAGACCGAGGCTGCGGCGGCAAAGAAGGCGCCTGCCCGCAAGTCAGCGCCGCGCAAGAAAGCCGTCTGATTCACCGCCTCTGGATTTTCCGTCCTGAATCCTGCGCTCGGCGGCGCGTAACGTCTCGCCGAGCCTGCCAATTCCTTCGATGCGCACCGCGCCGTCGAACCGCGTCGTCTCCGCTTATTTGCCACCGCTGAAACGAATCTCAGCACCGATGCACGTTTCCATTCTGTCTATGATGAAACGTCGACGGTGCAATGAGCTTGTCCATAGTCCGGGCGGGCACGTAGCGTGCGCCAGCATTGACGGGTATATCGGGATAGATCTGTCCATGACAAACTCATCACAACAAGACTTTGACGTCGAACCGTCCGCCGATGACCCCGACGCGTCGGACCCCGCGCCACGTGGGGTTGCGGCATCAGGCGTCACGGGAATCGGCATCGGGGCGATTGCTCAGGAAATTGGTCTGACGAAGGACACGTTGCGTGTCTGGGAGCGTCGCTACGGCTTTCCGCAGCCGATGCGCTCGCCCGGCGGCGAGCGGCTATATCCGCAGGAACAGGTGACGAAGCTGCGGCTCGTCAAGCGTCTGCTCGACGCGGGCCATCGCCCGAGCAAGGTGCTCGCGCAGCCGGTCGATACGCTGCAGCATCTGGCCGAGAGCTCCGGCGTCGGACAGGATGCGCCCGACGCCGAGCTCGATCATCTGATTTCGCTGCTGCGCAAGGGCGCATACGAAGAGTTTCGCTTCTGGGTGCTGAAGCGCGCCACGCGCGACGGCCTTGAGCGCTTCGTGCTCGACGTCGCGGCGCCGCTGGCTGCGCGCGTCGGGAATGCCTGGGCGGCGGGCAGCTTGCAGGTCTACCACGAACATCTGTTCAGCGAGGCAATCCAGTCCACGATGCGCACGCTGATGCGTCCGCTCGGTGACGCATTGCGCGGCCGCGGCGGGCGTCCGCGCGTGCTGCTCACGACGCTTTCCGGCGAAGGCCACGGCCTCGGCATTCTGATGGCCGAGGCCATGTTCACGCTCTCCGAATGCGAGTGCATCCAGTTGGGGCTGCAAACGCCGCTGCACGATATCGTCGAAGCGGTGTCGGCGCATAACATCGACATCGTCGCACTGTCGTTCACGGCGGTGTTGCCGGCGCAGGCGATTGCGAACGGGTTGACCGACCTGCGCAATCTGCTCCCGTCGCACGTGCGCATCTGGGTCGGCGGCAGCAGTCCGGCGCTGCGCCGCAAGTGGAACGAAGGCGTGGTTCACGTCGCAGGGTTGGCCCCGATCGATGAAACCGTCGCGGAATGGCGTCAATCCGCCGTGCTATGATCGAAAACGCTCGCTACGGCGGGTTTCGGCGCGGAAGTTCGTAGTGGTGCGCATCGCATCACTGTCACGCGAACACGCCATACTGCGCGGCCGGCGCCGTCCGGCGGCAGGCTCGGGCGCCACTTGAACATACCTCAGGCACGGGTTTGGCTTCTCACCCACGGTAGAACAAGACGCACAACAGGCAACATTTGCACAGGAAGTGCAGTGTTTTCGCGGGACGCGACGCGTTGCCGCGGCGCCAAATTCGAGCCCTCGTTGTCGCAATTCGCCTTTGGCCGACCGAATCCCGCGTAAAATTGAAAGCTTGGTTGCTCGCATGCAAGGTATTCCCGCACGCGTGAGCCGAAGGTCAAATAGATATAACGTCGCATAAGTGGCATCAGGGGTGGACAATGAACACCATGCTTTATCCGGAACTTTATAAATCGCTGGAATCCGTCCGCTGGGACATGGAGAAGGACATTCCCTGGGACAAGTTCGATGCGTCCTTGCTCACCGATGAGCAGGCCAGGACCATCAAGATGAACGCGATTACCGAATGGTCCGCTCTTCCCGCAACCGAGATGTTTCTGCGTGACAACCACCATGACAGCGATTTCTCCGCTTTCATGAGCGTGTGGTTCTTCGAGGAGCAGAAGCATTCGCTCGTGCTGATGGAGTACCTGCGCCGCTTCAAGCCCGACATGGTGCCGACGGAAGAAGAACTGCACGCGGTGCGCTTCGAGTTCGATCCGGCGCCGCCGCTCGAAACGCTAATGCTTCACTTCTGCGGCGAAATTCGCCTGAACCACTGGTATCGCCGTGCCGCCGAGTGGCACACGGAGCCGGTCATCAAGCACATCTACGAAACCATTTCGCGCGACGAAGCCCGTCACGGCGGCGCGTATCTGCGCTATATGAAGAAGGCGCTCGCCAATGCGGGCGACACCGCGCGCGCGGCGTTCGCGAAGATCGGCGTGCTGATGGCGTCGGCGCGCCGCACCGAGAAGCCGCTGCATCCGACCAATCTGCACGTCAATCAGGCGCTTTTCCCGCGCGATACCGTGCAGTCGCGCCTGCCCGATCCGGAGTGGCTCGAGCGCTGGTTGGACGATCAGATCCGCTTCGACGACAGTTGGGAGAAAAAGGTCGTCGAACGCATCCTGCATAACCTGTCGATTCTTTTCGAGCGTTCGTTCGCGACCGCGCAGGAATTGAACCGCTATCGCAAGGAAGTGACGCAGCGTCTGCAATCCGCGCCGGGCGGAGCGGCCGAACAGCCGGCTTGACGCGTTCGGGCATCACGGACTAACGGCCCGCCGGGTTTGAACCGGCGGGCCGTTTCGCTTTCTTCGACACTTTCGAAGGAAAGCGCCGTGGCACAATGCGCGCTTTCAGCACATCGCAACGAGCGTCGCCATGCCCGCCATTTTCGAACGCAAGATCACCACGCGCGAAGCGCTCGCCGCGCACCGTCCCGCGTTGCTCGGCCCCGTCGTTTTTACCAACGGTGTTTTCGACATTCTTCATCGCGGGCACGTCACCTATCTCGCCGATGCAAAGGCGCTCGGCGCGACGCTGATCGTCGGCGTGAACAGCGATGCGTCCGTGCGTATGCTCGGCAAGGGCGACGATCGCCCGATCAATCGCGAAGACGATCGCATGGCGCTGCTCGCGTCGCTCGAGAGCGTCGACTGGGTCGTGAAGTTCGAAGAACCGACGCCGCTGCAACTGATCGACGCGCTACACCCCGACGTGCTTGTGAAGGGCGGCGACTACGACATGGACAAGCTGGCCGAATCCGCGCTCGTGCGCGGCTGGGGCGGCAAGGCGCTCGCCATCCCGTTCGAGCACGATCGATCGACGACGGCGCTACTCAAGAAGGTCCGCGAGCAGTCCTGATTCGCGCGCCGGATCATTGTCCGATCGGCGTGGATTGCACGTTCGCGGCCGGCGCCGGTCCCCCGACGCGTGGCTGTTCGAAGGCTTCATCGGGGCCGAGCGGACGCGTCGCGAGCGCTTCCGGATGCACCTGCTGCAACAGATGATGCGGCTCGCGCGCGCCCGCGGCGGGCAGCGGTCCGAACATGCCGCGCATGACGATGAACATCAGCAGGTTGGCGAGAATTAAGAGGGCGATCAGCCAGCGCAGCATTCCTGGGCTCCGTCCGTCAATCAAATGAGTGAATCAGGGTGAATGGCGCGCTGTCGCGTCGCGCGCGATGAGCGCGAGGCCGGACAGCACGAGAGAATCGTGTCGAGTATGGGGCACGTCGAGCGCGCCCGCGATTTCATTGGCCGCGCCGCCGCCGAGCACGAGACGGACCTCCGCTTGCCAGTCCGCTTTCAGGTCGCGCCACGCGCGTTCGATCAGGCTCGCCTGCGCAAGCAGGCACCCGGCCGAAAGGGCCGCAGCCGTGTCGATCGCGAAGTGACTGCGCGTCTGGTTCAACGCTTCACGCGCGGATGCGGGGTCGAGCGTTGGCAGTTGCGCGGTGTGGCTGCCAAGCGATTCCATCATCAGCGACCATCCGGGCGCGATCAGGCCGCCGGTGAACACACCGTCGGCGCGCAGCGCTTCGAGCGTGGTCGCGGTGCCGAAGGTCGCGACGAGCAGATGCTCGCCCGGATACGCAGCGCGCGCGGCGATCATGCCGGCCCAGCGATCACTGCCGAGGCGCGTCGGATCGGCGTAGTTGTTGATCACGCCACACTGCGCGGCACGCGCGCGTACGACGGTGCGCGTCAGCGTCGGCCAGCGGGCGTCGATCAGACGCTGGATGCGGTTGTGCACCGGCATGCCCGCGACGTTCGAGATCCACGCGCTTGCCGGCTCGGGCAGCGCGCCCCAGGCGTCGAGCGCGGTGTCGTCGGCGATGGTCGAATGATGGGCGTGCTCGAAGGCGCCGTTCGCGAGCGGCGCGCCGTCTTCATCGACGAGCGACCATTTGATGCGGCTGTTGCCCGCGTCGATGAGCAGATACCGCGCCGCATTTCCCGACGCTGTCACGGACGTTCCTTCGCGAGGCGCAGCGTCAGTTCGCCGGTCGCGACGGCGCGCGGGCCTTCGGGCGCGTCGATCAGCAACTGGCCGCTGTCGTCGACACCCGATGCGATTCCGCGCGTCACTTCCATGCCCTGATCGATGAGCGCCACTTCGCGGCCTGCCCAGGCGTGCGCGTCGATCCAGCGTTGGCGGAAAGGCCTGAAGCCTTCGGCCTCGAAACGCGGCAGTGCGGCGTCGAGCGCGTTGAGAAGCGCGGCGAGGGTATCGGTGAGATTGGCGTCGGGCCACGCGCGCGCGAGCGTGGCGGGCGTGGCCCCTTGCGCGGGTGACGCGGAGAGACGGTTCGCGTCGTCGACCTGTGCGGCGAGTTGCTCCGCGCCGTGCAGATTCATGCCGATGCCGATCACGACCGCCGTCGCGTCCGGCGTGTTCCACGCGGTTTCGATCAGAATGCCGGCGAGCTTGCCGTCGTCAAGCAGGACGTCATTCGGCCACTTCAACGCCGGACGCGCGGACGGCGAGAGCGGGAGGCGCGCGAGCGCATCGAGCACCGCCGTGCCGATGGCGAGACTCAGTCCCGACAGCCCTTCGATCGGCCGCTTCAGCACGCATCCGACCGACATCAGCAGCGCGTTGCCCGGCTCGGCGAGCCACGCACGGCCGCGCCGGCCCCGTCCGGCGGTTTGCGAATACGCGATGCGGACCACGGGCGTGCCGTCGCGCCGCGACGCGCGCAATTGCTCCATCAGGTCCGCGTTGGTCGACCCGGTTCCATCGACGATGTCGATGGTCCAGTCGCGAGCAGGCCGCTCGGCGAGTGCCGCGAGCCGGGAGCGGTCGATGCGCCAGGGCGCGTCGGGGGCGAAGGGAGTGGAGTTCATGGCGGGTATTGTAGCGGCGCGATGGGTGTTCTTTGCGCGTGAGCGGTGGTGGCGCTACGCCCGTGAAAACTTCGCTTCAATAGCCCTTGTCGCTCGGATATCGCCTCCGTGCATGCAGCACGTCGAGTACCGTGACACGGTCCGTCACGCGATATACCACCAAGTAGTTCGGGTGAACGACCATCTCCCTGGTGTTCGACACTCGGCCGCGGCGATAGATGTACGGAACGTCCGCCAATGCCCTCACCGCTTCCCTGACTAGCGAAAGTATATTTTCCGCTGCTTGCGGGTCACGCTCTTCGATGTATTCGTAGATTTCGCTGAGTTGCCTTCGTGCGCGCGGCCGCCAATCAACGAGCATTCCGTGCCTTTCGTTTTGCCGCCACTAGCGCATCCATTTCCGCGAACACCTGATCGTGCGGTATGGACGGAGCCGGATCTGCGAGTGAAGCTTCGACCTCGGCGCGGAACCAGGCGTTGTATTGTTCGGCTTCTTCGAGCGTATCAAACTCGGAAATGAGCGGATCGAGTCGTTTATCCATTGCAGTTGCACCAGAGTTGTTGAAACCATGATAGCGCAGCGACTTGACGGCGATGCAACCCGGAAATTCCGATCTTGCGCTGCCCTACCGTCCTCAGAGCACCATCCCCGCTCCCCGCAACGCACTTCGCTACAATGTCCTCTCCCCTTTAACCGCGTCTCATCGCGCCATCGCTCCTTGGACTTCGACACCCCGCCGCGCCTAAGAGTGGAAGCCGGTCAGCAGGGCAAGGTGGTCCGGCTCTCAGGCCAGTGGACCGCGCTGGCGCTCGCCCGCGACCGCGCGAAAAGCGGCGTGACGCGGCGGCTGCGCGCCATCGGGCGGGAGGCGATCGGTCAGTGGGATCTGCTGTCCGTCGAGCGGCTCGATCACGTCGGCGGACAGGCGCTCTGGCGCGTCTGGGGCCGCAGGATGCCCGCGACCATCGCGTTGTCCGACACGCAGCGCGAAATCTTCGAGCGCGTCGCGCTGCTCGATGCCGAGCGCGAAGAGCCCGAACCCGTCGATCGCGTCGATCCGGTCACGAGGCTCGGGTCGCTGATCTTCGCGTTCTTCGACCATCTCTATGACGGCCTCGCGATGTTCGGCGCGTTCATCCTCGATCTCATCGGGCTTGTCCGGCGTCCACAACGCATACCGTGGACGGAAATCTCCGCCAATATCTACAGCGCCGGCGCGCAGGCGCTCGCGATCACCGCGCTCGTCGCGTTCCTGATCGGCATCGTGCTCAGCTACCTGTCCGCGCAGCAGTTGCGCGTGTTCGGCGCGAATCAATACATCGTCAATATTCTCGGGCTCTCGGTGATTCGCGAGCTCGGGCCCGTGCTCTCCGCAATTCTGGTCGCAGGGCGTTCGGGTTCGGCGATCACCGCGCAGATCGGCGTGATGCGCGTCACCGAAGAACTCGACGCGATGCAGGTCATGGGCATTCCCCACAGCTTGCGGCTCGTGCTGCCGCGCGTGATCGCGCTCGGCATCGCGATGCCGCTGCTCGTCATGTGGACCAACATCATCGCGCTCTCGGGCGGCGCGCTCGCCGCGAAGCTCGTGCTGTCCATCGACATCAATTTCTTCATCCGTTCGCTGCCGTCCGTCGTGCCGATCGCGAATCTGTGGATCGGGCTCGGCAAGGGCGTCGTGTTCGGCATGCTGATCGCGCTCGCCGCCTGTCATTTCGGTTTCCGTATCAAGGCAAATTCGCAGAGTCTCGGCGAGGGCACGACGACTTCGGTCGTGACGTCGATCACCATCGTGATTCTCGCGGACGCAGTGTTCGCGATCCTGTTTCAAAACTCGGGGCTATGACCGACATGTCGACCACGCTCGCCACCGCCGTGCGTCACCAGCCGCCGCCCGTCATCGCGGAGCCGGTGATCGAAGTGCGCGATCTGACGAAGCGTTACGGCCGCACGGTCATCCACGAACATCTGAATCTGGACGTGCGGCGCGGCGAGATCGTCGCGTTGCTCGGCGGTTCCGGTTCCGGCAAGACCACGCTCGTGCGGCAGATTCTCGGGCTCGAGTTTCCGACGTCGGGCACCATTCGCGTGCTCGGCGAGGAATGGGCGCAGATGGACGAGGAAACCGCGAAGATGCTGCGCACGCGCTCCGGCATGATGTTCCAGCAGGGCGCGCTGTTCTCGTCGCTGACGGTGTACGACAACATCGCGCAGCCGTTTCGCGAACTCGGCAAGATTCCCGAGGATCTGATCCGCGAGTTCGTGATGCTGAAGCTCGAAATGGTCGGCCTGTCGTGCAAGCACGCGACCAAGATGCCGTCGGCGTTGTCGGGCGGCATGGTGAAGCGCGTGGGCATCGCGCGGGCGATCGCGCTCGAACCCGAACTGCTGTTTCTCGACGAACCCACCGCCGGCCTCGATCCGAAGGCGTCGGACGAGTTCGTCGATCTGATCGCCACATTGCATCGCGCGCTCGGGCTGACCGTCGTCATGGTCACGCACGATCTCGATACGATGGTCGCGCTCTCGACGCGCGTCGCGGTGCTCGCGGAGCGGCGCGTGCTCGTCGCGGCGCCGGTGGAGGAAGCGTGCGCGGTGGACCATCCGTTCATCCGCGAGTATTTTCTCGGGCGTCGCGGGCGCCGAGCGCTGCAGGCGCTGCCCGCCGAGCGTCGCGCAAAGCTGCCGCCAGCCGCGCTCGAAGACGCGCCGATCAGCGTCAACAAATAGCCGCATCGGGCGAAGCGCAAGCACGCGAAAGTCAAAGGAACCTGCCGATGGAAAACAAATCACATGCGTTCTGGACCGGGCTCTTCACGATCGTCCTCGTGCTGGCCATCGCGTTCGCCGTGTTCTTCTTCAATGTGGATCGCACCGTGCGCGTGCCTTACGATCTCATCGCGCGCACCAACGTCACCGGACTCTTCACGGACGCGGCCGTGCGTTATCGGGGCTTGGGCGTCGGCAAGGTGCAGTCGATCAGTTTCGACAGGTCCCATCCTGGGCAGATCCGCATCCGCATTCTCGTCGACAAGAACGCGCCGATGACGCATTCGACCTTCGCGACGCTCGGCTTTCAGGGCGTGACGGGCATCGCGTTCGTGCAGCTCGACGACACGGGCGCCGACACCGCGCCGCTTGCCTCATCGCCGCAGCACGTGGCCGAAGTGCCGATGCGCCCCGGTCTTTTCGAGCAGTTGCAGCAGCGCGGCGACGTGATCCTGAAGAAGTTCGAGCGCCTTTCGGAGGACGCCGACAAGTTCCTCTCCGACGACATGCGCAACCAGATCATGGACACGACGAAGAGCCTGCAAGGCGCGGCCGACGGCATCGCGACGCTCGCGAGCCAGGTTCAGCCCACAACCGCGCAGTTGCCGCAGACGCTGAAGCAGATCAACACCACGCTCGCCTCGACCAATCAGCTGATGCAGAACCTGAATCGTCCGGACGGCCCGCTCGTCGCCAATCTGAACGAGGCGGGCAAGGCCGCCGAGGAAGCGGGCGCGGCGCTTTCGGACATGAACGAATCGCTGCGGTTCATCACGGCGCGCGTCGGCTTCGAGGCGCTGCCGCGCTTCTATTCGTTTTCCGACGACGTGAGCGCAGCCGCGCGGTCGGTCGATCGCGCCGCCGACGCATTCAGCACCAATCCGCGCAGCGTGCTTTTCGGCGCGCCAAAACGGGAACCCGGGCCGGGCGAGCCGGGTTTCACGTGGCCCGCGAAATCAGCACACTGAGCCGCGCACTGAACGAGAAGAAGACATGGCAAAGATCGACTTGAGAGCAGCAACGGCGATGTTCGCGCTCGCCTTTATCACGATGCTCGCGGCGTGCGGATCGACGCCGACCGCGATGCCGAACGCGCGCTACGACCTCGGCACGCCGCCCGCCGCGAACGCATCGGCGAACGTCGCGCCGATGCCACCGGTGAAAGTGCTCGCGGTCGGCGCGCCGCGCAATCTCGAAACCGATTCGTTCGCATATCGGCTGAGTTATGTCGATGCGCAACGCACCGGCAGCTATTCGGACAGTCACTGGACGATGCCGCCCGCGCAACTGCTGACGCAGCGTCTCCGTGAGGCGCTCGCGGCGCGCGGCCCGATTCTCTCGGGCGCGGACCCGGTGCGCGCCGTGCCGCTGCTCGAAGTCGAGCTGACGAGCTTCGAGCAGGTCTTCGACGCGCCCGAAGAGAGCCACGGACTCGTCTCGGTGCGCGCGACGCTCACGCAGCAAGGCCGTGTCATCGGCCAGCGGAGTTTCGCCGCGAGCGCGAGCGCGCCGAGCGCCGACGCATCGGGCGGCGCGCGGGCGCTCGCGGCCGCATCGGACGATGTAATCGCGCAACTTTCCGCGTGGCTCGCCGCGCAACCGCTTTCCGCTTCGCGATGACCGTCCGCAGCTTCACCTTCCGCCGAGCACGGAGGCGCCCGCGCGGCTCATGACGATCAAGCAATGGCAGCGCCGCCCGTCGGCGTTTTCCCGGCAGGCGCTCGCCGCATACGCGGCGCTCGTCGTCTATGGATCGCTGTATCCGTTCTCGGGCTGGCGCTCGCTGGGCCTGAGCCCGCTCGCGTATCTCGCCGATCCGCTGCCGCAATACCTGACCGCCTTCGACGTCGTCACGAACGTGCTCGGCTACATGCCGCTCGGCGCGCTGATCGTGCTGGCGCTGTATCCGCGCGTTCGCGGCACGCTCGCCGTGTGCGCGGCGCTCGCTGGCGGCGCGTTGCTTTCCGGCACGATGGAAGCGATCCAGACGTATCTGCCGACGCGCGTCGCTTCGAATCTCGATCTCGCCGCCAATGCGCTCGGCGCGCTCGTCGGCGGCGTGCTGGTCGCGCCCGCGACGAGCGCGCTGCTCGATCGCGGCTTGCTGCGGCGCATTCGCTTCACCTGGTTCGAGCGCGATGCGGCGTATGTGATCGGCCTCACGGCGCTATGGCCGTTCGCGGCGATGTTCCCCGCGCCGTTTCTCTTCGGCGGCGGCGACCTGCCGCGCGTGCTGTGGGACGAACTCGACCCGGCGATGCAGGACGCGATTCTCGCGTGGACGCCCGCTTCATGGGACGTCGAAAGCTGGCCCGACCGGCTCGGCGCGCTTTTGCCGGACGACGCATGGGAAGCGCTCATCACGTCGACGAGTTTATTTGCCGCGCTCGTGCTCGCGACGCTCCTGACGCGCGCCCGCGCGCCGCGCCTCCGCCTGATGCTCGGCCTGATCGCGCTGACGCTCTTCGCGAAGGCAGGCGCGACATTCCTGCAGTCGCGCGCGGGCCTCACGTTCGATTGGGCGACGGACGGCGCGCTCGAAGGCATCGCGATCGCGACGCTGGCGGGCGCGCTGTCGGTGTCGCTGCCGCGGGGCTTGAGGGCGGCGCTCGCGGGCGGGGCGCTCGTCGTGTCGCTCGCGCTCGTCAATCTGCTGCCGGTGAATCCGTACTTCGACATCGTGCTCGCCGACTGGCGGCAAGGGCGCTATCTGCATTTCAACGGCCTCGCGCATTGGCTCACATGGGTGTGGCCGTATGCGGCGCTCGGCTGGCTCGCGTCGTCGGCGGAACGTGCGTTGCTGGCGCGGCGGCGCGCGCGCAGGGCGTCGGAGCGCTAGTTTTCGGCACCAAAGGGCGGGCACGAACATCGCTCGCTATAATCGACCGACACTCTCATCGCACCCGCTCATGGATTCCTTCTACAAGTACCACGTGTTCTTCTGCCTGAATCAGCGCGATGCCGACGCGCCGCGCCCGAGCTGCGCAAACTGCAACGCGCAGGCCATGCAGGAGCACGCGAAAAAACGCGTGAAGCAATTGGGACTCGCGGGGGAAGGCAAGGTGCGCATCAACAAGGCGGGCTGTCTGGACCGCTGCGAACTGGGGCCGGTCGTCGTGGTGTATCCGGAAGGCACGTGGTACACGTATGTCGATGAAACCGACATCGACGAAATCGTGGACTCGCATCTGGCCAACGGCAAAGTCGTCGAACGTCTTCTGATCGATCAACCCGCATAGAAGCACGCACAAGAGCAGGCATGAACGCGCAAACCGAAAAATTCCTCATCGACGGGCCGGTCGGCAAGATCGAATGCGCGCTCGATCGCACTGATTCCAATGGTCAGCCTGCGCGCGGCATCGCGCTCGTCGCGCATCCGCATCCGCTCTTCGGCGGCACGATGGACAACAAGGTTGCGCAGACGCTCGCGCGCACTTTCGTGCAACTGGGCTACACGACGTACCGCTCGAACTTTCGCGGCGTCGGGCAAACCTCCGGCGAACATGACAATGGCATCGGCGAGCAGGACGACCTGCTCGCGCTGATCGACCACATGCGCGCGCAGCCGGGTCAGGCCGATGCGCCGATCGTGCTCGCGGGCTTTTCGTTCGGCACGTTCGTGCTGTCGCACGTCTCGAAGCGCATGCTGGAAGCGGGCAAGGAAATCGAGCGCATGGTGCTGGTCGGCACGGCGGCGAGTCGCTGGGACGTCGCGCCGGTGCCCGACACCACGCTCGTGATTCACGGCGAAGTGGACGATACCGTGCCCATCCAATCCGTCTACGACTGGGCGCGGCCGCAGGAATTGCCGGTGGTCGTGATTCCGGGCGGCGAGCACTTCTTTCATCGCAAGCTGCATATCCTGAAGCGCGTGATCGTCGATGCGTGGCGTTGAGCGCCGCAAGGTGTTCGAAGGCCTTCGCGCGTGCATCGATTGCGATCGGTAAAAGCGGCTAAGCGCAACCTGAAAAACGTTAAAACGCGCTGTAAAGGCGCAGATTCAAGGGAAACCGCAAGCGGCCCGCGCGTATAATGGCGCAGATTTTTTACGCTGTTTCCGGCCGCGCGGTGCGCTCGTCCAAGCGTCTCGCGGTCTTCGGAACTCCGGCTTTCGAGAACCGTTTTCGCGTCCGTCTGTCGAACGAGCGCTTTTCTCCGCGGCGCCGCGCGTGCCGCTGTCCTGGCGAAAAGCCCGACCAACAGCGACGGTCTGCCTGTTCAACCCGTGCTTCGCCGATCTTCCGATCCTTATCGGCATCGTCGCAGCCTGCTTTTTCCGCCGATCGATCCTATGCGCTTTGTCCCTTCCGGCTTGTCTCTTCCGTCTGTTTCCGCTTCTGTTTCCGTTCGCGCAAAAACCGCTTTCGTTCTGCCCGCCCTGCTGGTGGCCGCGAGCGCGTTCGCGCAAGTGCCGCCGCCCGACGTGACCGCGCGATCGTGGGTGCTCGTCGATGCAACCAGCAATCAGGTGCTCGCGTCCGGCAATCCCGACGAGCGCGTCGAGCCGGCGTCGCTCACCAAGCTGATGACCGCGTATCTCGTCTTCGACGCGCTGAAGTCGAAGAAGATCAACATGGATCAGACCGTCATGCCGAGCGAAGCCGTGCGCCGCGTGCGCACGGACGAGTCGCGCATGTTCATCGAGGCGAACAAGCCGGTCACGGTGCACGATCTCGTGTACGGCATGATCGTGCAGTCGGGCAACGACGCGGCCATCGCGCTGGCGGAACTCGTCGGCGGCAGCGAAGGCAACTTCGTGCAACTGATGAACGCGGCGGCGAAGCGCATCGGCATGACGCATACCAATTTCGCCGATGTGAACGGCATGCCCGATCCGCAGCACTACACGACCGCGGGCGACCTCGCCGTGCTGTCGACGCGCCTCATCCGCGACTTCCCCGAGTACTACAGCATCTTCTCGGTGAAGGATTTCACGTACAACAAGATCAAGCAGCCGAACCGCAATCGCCTGCTGTGGCTCGATCCGACCGTCGATGGTCTCAAGACCGGCCACACGAAGGCCGCCGGCTATTGCCTGATCGCGACCGCGAAGCGTTCGCTCAACGGCGTGCCGGATGCGAGCCGCCGTCTCGTCGCCGTGATGATGGGCGAGCCGAAAGAGCACAACCGCGTGCAGGACAGCCTGAAGATGCTGAACTACGGCTACACGGCGTATGACGCGCTGCGCCTGTACAAGGCGAATCAGGTGATCGAATCGCCGCGCGTGTACAAGGGCGCGAGCGACAACGTGCAGGCCGGCGTCGCGACGGATCAGTACATCACCGTGCCGAAGGGTCTCGGCGACAAGGTCAAGCCGACCGTGACGCACAACGACCTGATCACCGCGCCGATCAAGAAGGGCCAGCAGATCGGCACCGTCAAGATGATTGCGGACGGCAAGGAAGTCGCGCAGTTCCCGCTCGTCGCGCTGCAGGACGTGCCGGAAGCGGGCATCTTCGGCCGCCTGTGGGATTCGGCGCTGCTGTGGTGGCAAAAGCGCAAGTAAGGAGCGAGCGATGAATCACGCCGAAGCATTCGATCCGGTCGTCTACCTGAACGGCGAGTGGGGGCCGCTTTCCGAAGCGCGCATTCCCGTGCTCGACCGCGGGTTCATTTTCGGTGACGGCGTGTATGAAGTCGTGCCGCTGTACGCGCAAGCCGATGGCGCGCGCCTGCCGTTTCGCCTCAGGCAGCATCTCGCGCGCCTGAATCGCAGTCTCGGCAAGATCCGCATCGACAATCCGTTCGATGATTCCGGTTGGCGCGGGCTGATCGATCGCGTGATCGAAGCGAACGCCGGCTCGGGCGATGCGCTCGTCTACATTCAGGTGACGCGCGGCGTCGCGAAGCGGCGCGGCCACGCGTTCCCGGCGGGCATCACGCCGACCGTGTTCGTCATGCTCGGCCAGCTCGTGTTTCCGAGCGCGGCGGATCGCGCGCGCGGCGCGGTCGCCGTGACCGCCGAAGACAAGCGCTGGCTGCATTGCGATATCAAATCCGTGTCGCTGCTCGGCAACGTTTTGATGGCGCAGCACGCCGCCGAAAACGACGCGCTCGAAACCATCCAGTTGCGCGACGGCTTGCTGACCGAAGGGTCGTCGTCGAACGTGTGGGTCGTGAAGGGCGGCACGCTGCTGGGCGCGCCGCGCGGACCGCGCATTCTGGAAGGCATCCGCTACGGATTGATCGAGGAGCTGGCGCACGAAGCGGGCATTGTCTTCGAGGAGCGCGATATCACCGAAGCCGAATTGCGTTCCGCCGATGAAATCATGATCAGCTCGGCGACCAAGGAAGTCATGCCGATCACGACGCTCGACGGCAAAAGCGTCGGCGACGGCAAACCCGGCCCGGTCTATGCTGCACTGTACGACGCCTATCAGCGGGCCAAAGCGCGCGAGTTCGCGGAGGAAGCCGCGCGTGCCAAATCAGGCACGAAGTGAAGGAGAAAGCCATGACCGACAAGCCACAATCCACCGATCCCACCGACAGCGCGAAGCACAGCGCCGACGAACTTTTCGACTTTCCCTGCGATTTCCCGATCAAGGTGATGGGCAAGTCGCATCCGGAATTTCACGACACGATCGTCAGCGTGCTCAAGGCGTTCGACCAGGATTTCGACGCGTCGCGCGTCGAGTCGCGGCCGTCGTCCGGCGGCAACTACACGGGACTCACGTGCACGGTGCGCGCGCAGAATCGCGCCCATCTCGACGATATCTATCGCGCGCTCACCGGCCATCCGATGGTCAAGGTAGTGCTTTGAGCTTGCCCGCGAGCGCATCGCACACCGCCGGCGTGCGCTCGTAGAGCAGCCTGAACTGCTCGGCTTCATCGAAAATCCAGTCCCTGAATGCCTGCACGCGCTTCGTCTGAAGAAGCGCCGTCGGGCACACGAAGTAGTATTTCCACGGGCTCGGGCCGTCGACATTGAAAAGCCGCACGAGCCGCCCGGCGCCGATTTCCTGCATCGCGAGCGAGCGCCGTACGAGCGCGATGCCTTGGCCGTCGATGGCCGCCTGCAGCAGATTCGACGAATCTTCATACAAGACGCCGCGTTTCGGCTCGGGCACATCCGTGAGACCGGCCGCGTCGAACCACGGGCGCCAGAGCTCGTCGTCGGAGCGCAAGAGCGGCAGCGTCGCGAGGTCACGCGGCGCGCGCGGCAACTCGCCGCCACGGAAATTCGGCGCACAGGCAGGAAAGAACACTTCGTCCATTAACTCCTCCGCGTGCAGGCCGGCGTACTTGCCGAAGCCGAAGCGGATCGCCACGTCCGCGTCGTCGCGATGGAAGTCGATCAGCGCGCTTGTCGTCAGCAATTCCAGATCGATGTCCGGATGCTGCTCGATGAACCTGCCGACGCGCGGCGTCAGCCAGCGTGCCGAAAACGACGGAATCGTCGACACGATCAGCCGCCGGTCGCGGTCGCCCGAACGGATGCGGCGCGTCGCTTCCGCCAGTGCGACAAGCGCCGCGCGCACTTCGCCGGCGTATTGCCTGCCGCGATCGGTCAGGCGCACGCGCTTGCCGTCGCGCGCGAACAGCGACACGCCGAGCTCTGCTTCCAGCGCGCGAATCTGATGACTGACCGCGCCGTGCGTGACGAAAAGCTCGTCGGCGGCGCGGGAGAAGCTCTCGTGACGGGCGGCGGCTTCGAAGGCGCGCAGCGCGTTCAGGGCGGGAAGCTGGCGGAGGTCCATGTGGATTGTCGGCGTTGTCGTTGTCAATACGGCTCACATAGCAGTGAAAATTGATCGTTTTGCCTGATGCCTTGCCACGCCTAGGATTGTAGTCATCGAAACGTTCCCAGGCGGAGTGGATCATGCGAGAAATATCAACAAGCGTCACCTTTGAAATCAAGCCCGGCGAAACCGTGCCGATGCGCATCGCACGCGGCACGAAGCTTTCGGTGAACGGCGGCCCCGTGTGGGCGACGCGCAGCAACGACATCGAGGATTACTGGCTCGTTCCCGGTGACACCCTCAAACTGCGCGAGCGCGAGCGGCTCTGGCTGTCCGTCGAGGGCGACCGTCCGGCGTATGTCGTCTTCACGATCCTGCCCCGTTGCGACGAACGCGCGATGCACTGGCTTTCGACGCGCATCGAGCGCCTCGCGCGGCGCTTCGGTTCGGGCTGGAGGACGGTCTGAGCGGGTTTGACGCCAACTATTCGAAATTGCCATCGAAGGCATGCGAATTCACCATCGGCGGGCATGGGGCTATTTCGGTAAACTACCGGCACCATGTCCGCCACACCGCTCGCAGCCCCACAAGAAATTCACGACGCGCCCGACACCGTGCTCAGTTCCGGTGACTATCCGGTCGCGTTGCGCTGGCGCGGCCTCGAGCCGTATGGCCAGAGTTTCGACGCGATGCGCGCTTTTACCGACGCCCGCACGCCCGACACGCCCGACGAAATCTGGCTCGTCGAGCATCCTCCCGTCTTCACGCTCGGCCTCGCCGGCGATCCGGCGCACCTTCTTCTCGCCGGAAGCGGCATTCCGCTCGTCAAAGTGGATCGCGGCGGACAGATCACGTATCACGGACCGGGGCAGATCGTCGCTTATCTGCTGATTGATTTGCGCCGTCGGAAGCTGATGGTGCGCGAGCTGGTGCGCCGCATCGAAGAGGCCGTGATCGAAACCCTCGCCGCGTATAATCTGGCGACCGATCGCAAGCCCGGCGCGCCTGGCATTTACGTGGCGCGGCATCCTCATGGCGCGAACGATCGTATGCAAGCGCATGAAGGCGCGAAGATCGCCGCGCTCGGACTCAAGATTCGCAACGGCTGCAGTTATCACGGCGTGAGCCTGAACGTGGACATGGACTTGCAGCCGTTCCTCGCTATCAACCCGTGCGGCTACGCGGGACTCGAAACGGTCGACATGGCGACGCTCGGCGTCGCGGCCGACTGGCGCGACGTAGCTCTCGTGCTGGCCGAACGGCTGGCACTTCAAATCGGCGGCCTTCCCGCAACTGCCGCTGCAACAACCGGATCGACCGAATGACTGACGCAACCGCAAACCTGGCCGGCGACGCCGCTGCTTCTTCCTCGTCGCCTTCTGCTTACGACGCCACTGCCAAGCAGAAGGCGCAAGCGAAGACGTCGCGCATTCCGATCAAGGTCATTCCGATCGAAAAGCTGAAAAAGCCGGAGTGGATTCGCGTGCGCACCGCGACGGGCAATTCGCGCTTCAACGAGATCAAGAAGATTCTGCGCGAGCACAGCCTGCATACGGTGTGCGAGGAGGCGAGCTGCCCGAACATCGGCGAATGTTTCGGCAAGGGCACCGCGACGTTCATGATCATGGGCGACAAGTGCACGCGCCGCTGCCCGTTCTGCGACGTCGGCCACGGCCGCCCCGATCCGCTCGATCCGGAAGAACCGATCAATCTCGCGCGCACCATCGGCGCGCTGAAGCTGAAGTACGTGGTGATCACGTCCGTCGATCGCGACGATCTGCGCGATGGCGGCGCGGCGCATTTCGTCGAATGTATCAAGCATGTGCGCGAGCATTCGCCGGAGACGCGCATCGAGATTCTGACGCCGGATTTCCGCGGCCGGCTGGATCGCGCGATCAATATCCTGACCGCCGCTCCGCCCGATGTGATGAACCACAACCTCGAAACGGTGCCGCGTCTTTACAAGGAAGCGCGACCGGGTTCGGATTATCACCATTCGCTGAAGCTGCTGAAGGACTTCAAGGCACTGCATCCGGAAGTCGCGACGAAGTCGGGCCTGATGGTCGGCCTTGGCGAGACAGAAGAGGAAATTCTTCAGGTGATGCGCGACCTGCGCGCCCACGACGTTGACATGCTGACGATCGGTCAGTATTTGCAGCCGTCGGAGCACCATTTGCCGGTGCGGGCTTATGTGCATCCGGATACGTTCAAGATGTACGAGGAAGAGGCGTACAAAATGGGCTTCACGCATGCGGCCGTCGGCGCGATGGTGCGGTCGAGCTATCACGCGGATGAGCAGGCGCATGGGGCGGGGGTGGTTTGATCTGCCGCTGGCGGTGGATTCGAGCAAAACCCACGGGCGACCGTGGGTTTTTTGTTGGCCGGATGCTATCGACCATTCGGGTAAGTCGTCCAAGTCGTGTTGCTTTCGAGGTGGTCTCGAGGAGAAGAGGGCAGTACTTTTTCATAGGGTCCCACCATGAGTGAGCAAGAGATGCGGTCCGAGTTGGTGCTATACGCAACCGAGGCAATGGTCGAATGAGCCAGGCGTCCATGAGCACAATGGTGGCGGAGTTGTACGAGAAATTCGACGCGACTCGACGCAAGCTAGAAGCACGCGACGCCGACGATGCAGATCTGCGTGAGCTCGAAGCAATCGATAAGCAACTGAGAAATCGGAACAAAGATTCGGTCTGACCGCTCACGTCCGTCCAGATCGCCAGACGCCACCATTCCGGATTTCCAGAAACTCAGATTCCACCTAATAGTTCACTCGTAGAATTTCAATCAAATCAACGACTTACAAATATCGAAACCTGGCATCGCCCTTGCGATAAAAGCGGCACGGCCACCGAGCCGCCCATAAAAGTTTAGGAGACAAGCCGATGACCCCTCTCGCATCCCAACGTCCCTGAATCCCGTCGACGAAGCGGCTATCGCTTACGCGGCGCGATTCTCTCGTGCGCCTCCCACAGAAGCATCGCGCACTGAAAAAGCGTCCACGCTCGCCGCTGGCACCCTTCCGCCAACTGCCTGTCATTGCCTGGAACCATCGTGAAAAAACCTCTCCATAAAGTCCTGTACGTGCAGGTGATCGTCGCCATCATCATCGGCATCGCGCTCGGGCACTTCTATCCGGCACTCGCCACCGACATGAAGCCGCTCGGCGACGCATTCATCAAACTCATCAAAATGGTGATCGGGCCGATCATCTTCTGTACCGTCGTGACCGGCATCGCGGGCATGGAGGACATGAAGAAGGTCGGGCGCGTCGGTGGCAAGGCGCTGCTCTACTTCGAAATCGTGTCGACGTTCGCGCTGGTCCTCGGCCTCGCCGCGACGCACATCCTGAAGCCCGGCGTCGGCTTCAACGTCGATCCGGCCACGCTCGATCACAAGGCCATCGATTCCTTCGCGACGAAGGCGCACGGTCAGAGCACGGTCGATTTCCTGATGCACCTCATCCCGGACACGCTCGTGTCGGCGTTCGCGCAAGGTGAAATCCTCCAGATCCTGCTGATCGCGCTGCTGTTCGGCTCGGTGCTCGCGCATATCGGCGAGCGCGGCAAGGTCGTGACGAACTTCATCGAAGGTCTGTCGAGCATCCTGTTCGGCATGGTCGGCATCATCACGAAGCTCGCCCCGATCGGCGCGTTCGGCGCGATGGCGTTCACCATCGGCAAGTACGGCATCGGCTCGCTCCTGCCGATGCTCAAGCTCATCGGCACGTTCTATCTGACGTCGATCGTGTTCGTCGTGTTCGTGCTCGGCGCGATCGCGCGCATGGTCGGGTTCTCGATCCTGAAGTTCGTCGCGTACATCAAGGAAGAGATGCTGATCGTGCTCGGCACGTCGTCGTCGGAAGCCGCGCTGCCGCAACTGATGCTCAAGCTCGAAAAGCTCGGCTGCTCGCGCTCCGTCGTGGGTCTCGTCGTGCCGACCGGCTATTCGTTCAACCTCGACGGCACCAACATCTACATGACGATGGCCGTGCTGTTCATCGCGCAGGCGACCAACACGGACCTCACGTGGGGCCAGCAGTTGACGCTGCTCGCTGTGACGATGCTCACGTCGAAGGGCGCGAGCGGCGTGACCGGCGCGGGCTTCATCACGCTCGCGGCGACGCTCGCCGTCGTGCCGACGATTCCGCTCGCGGGCATGGTGCTGATTCTCGGCATCGACCGATTCATGAGCGAGTGCCGCGCGCTGACGAACATCGTCGGCAACGGCGTGGCGACGGTCGTCGTGTCGGCGTGGGAAAAAGAGCTCGACCGCAGCAAGCTGAAAGCGGCGTTGTCCCGCGATGTCGACGTGACCGACCCCGAAGAAGCGAAGTCGGCCTAAGCACGTCCGGCAATCGGACGACGCGATCATGCAAGCGGCGAAGCCTCAGTCTGCGAGTGCTTCGCCGCAGCCGTCTGCGGCGTCCTCGAAGTCTTATCCCGAAGGCGCGTATGACACAATGACAGATCCTCATCTGCGGGAATCTGCTCACGTGACGCGCCGCATCCTCGTGTTCTTCGCGCTCTTCGCCGCGCTCGTGGCGTGCTGCGCGCTCACGTGGCAAATCGCCTGGCGAAGCGGCATCGACGAGCTCAGGCTCAATGCCGCCGCGCGCGTGGATCGCACGACGAACACGCTCAAGAGCACGCTGGACCGTTACGAATATCTGCCGTATCTGCTGTCGCGGCATCCGGTCGTGCAGGACGCGCTCGATCATCCCGATCCGGCCAACGTCGAACGCGCGAATCGCTATCTCGAAGACCTCAACGCGCGCGCGCATGCGACCGTCACGTATCTGATCCGCGCGAACGGCCTCTGCGTGGCCGCGAGCAACTGGAACGGCGCGGACAGTTTCGTCGGCGTCGACTATAACTTCAGGCCATATTTCGTCGATGCGATGAAAGGCGGCGTCGGCCG
Organism: Caballeronia catudaia; assembly: GCF_001544755.2. Lineage (GTDB taxonomy): Bacteria > Pseudomonadota > Gammaproteobacteria > Burkholderiales > Burkholderiaceae > Caballeronia > Caballeronia catudaia. Next base: position 364,095 of record NZ_FCOF02000001.1, read on the forward strand.
CTTCTTCGGCATCGGCACGATCTCGACGGAACCGGGCTATTACATCTCGCAGCCGGTGCATCGGGAAAATGAGCGCGACGGCACGAAAGAGATCATCGGCGTCGCGGTCGTCAAGCTCAATCTCGAATGGCTGCAAGGCGCCGATGCATCCGAGCCGCTCATCGTCACCGACGATCACGGCGTGATTTTTCTGTCGTCGGTGCCGGCGTGGAAATATCACACGGTGCGGCCGCTGCCGCAGAACATCGAAGCGTCCGTCTACGCGACGCGCCAGTACGCGCAGCAGGCGATCACGCCGCTGCCGATGACCATCGTGAAAACGCTCGAAGGCGGCGCGCAGATCGTGCGCGTCGGTGGCGGGCGGGACGGACGCCATGCGCCGGCCTATCTCGCGACGCATCGCTCGATCGGGGAACCCGAGTGGCAGCTGATCACGATGGCCGCGCTCGATCCCGTCGAAAGCGCCGCGCAGAACGCGGTCATCGTCACGGCGCTCGTGTTCGTTTCGCTGTGCCTGCTCGCGTTCTACTGGCGTATGCGGCGCACGCGCGTGCGCGACATGATCCGCAGCCGCGAATTGCTGCAGACCGCCTATGCGGAACTGAATCAGCGCGTCGCCGAGCGCACGGCGGACCTGTCGGAAGCGAACGCGCAACTCATCAGGGAAGTGAACGAGCGCACGCGCGCCGAACAGGATTTGCGCGCCGCGCACGACGAACTCATTCAGGCGAGCAAGCTCGCCGCGCTCGGCCAGATGGCGGCCGGCATCACCCACGAGCTGAATCAGCCGCTCGCCGCGCTGCGCAGTTTCTCCGACAACACGCGCGTGCTGATCGAGCGCGGCGATCAGGCGGCGGCGCGCGAGAATCTGGAAGCCATCGCGTCGCTGACCGAGCGCATGGGCAACATCACGAATCAGTTGAAGCTCTTCGTCACGAAGGCGCGGCCGAAGAACGCGCGCGCGGACATTGGGCGCGCGCTGCGCAACGTGTTCTCGATGCTGCGTCCGCGCATGAAGAACGTCGCGATCGATGTCGCGCCGGCACTCGCCGAGGGCGCCGCGCCGATCTTCGCGCGCTGCGAGGATCTGCGGCTGGAGCAGGTGTTCATCAATCTGATCGGCAATGCGCTCGATGCGGTCGCGTCGTGCGACAGGCCGCGTATCGTCGTCGAACTGGACGCGCGCGATGACGCGGTCGAGATCGTCGTGCGCGACAACGGTCCCGGCATTCCCGCCGACGCGCTGCCGCGCCTTTTCGAGCCGTTCTTCACGACGAAGGAAATGGGGCACGGCCTCGGTCTCGGGCTCGCGATTTCATCGGCGATCGCGCGCGATTATGGCGGCTCGCTCGTCGCGCGCAATCGCGTCGCACCGATCGTCGCGGACGGTCCCGAAGGCGGCACGCAAGCCGACGCCGACGGCTCGTACGGCGCAGAATTCATATTGACGCTGCGCCGCGCGTAACCCATCGCTGGAGTAACACATGAGCACCGGTTTGCAGGTGATCTTCATCGAAGACGACGAACTCGTGCGTCGCGCGAGCGTGCAGAGCCTTCAGCTCGCGGGCTTCGACGTGACGGGGCACGGAAGCGTCGAATCCGCCGCGCGCGCGATCGACCCGGGTTTCCCGGGCGTGATCGTGAGCGATATCCGCCTGCCCGGCGCGAGCGGCCTCGATCTGCTCGCGCAATGCCGCGAGCGCGCGCCTGAAGTGCCGGTCATTCTCGTCACCGGCCACGGCGATATCTCGATGGCCGTGCAGGCCATGCGGGACGGCGCGTACGACTTCATCGAAAAGCCGTTTGCCTCCGAGCGATTGATCGAAGCGGTGCGCCGCGCGCTGGAGCGCCGCTCGCTCGTGCTCGAAAATCAGGCGCTGCGGCGCGAACTCGCGGGGGCGGGACGCAGCCGCATCATCGGACGCAGCTCGGCGATCGAGCAGGTGCGGCGGCTGATCGCGAACGTCGCGCCGACGGACGCCTCCGTGCTCATCAACGGCGATACCGGCGCGGGCAAGGAACTGATCGCGCGCAGCTTGCACGAGATGTCGCCACGCCGCGACAAGCCGTTCATCGCGGTGAATTGCGGCGCGTTGCCCGAGCAGATGTTCGAATCGGAGATGTTCGGCTACGAGGCGGGCGCGTTCACTGGCGCGCAGAAAAAGCGCGTCGGCAGGCTGGAGGCGGCGTCGGGCGGCACGCTCTTTCTCGATGAAATCGAGAGCATGCCGCTGTCCTTGCAGGTGAAGCTGCTGCGCGTGCTGCAGGACGGCGTGCTGGAGCGGCTCGGCTCGAATCAGCCGGTGCGCGCGAATCTGCGCGTCGTCGCGGCCGCGAAGGGCGACATGAACGAGCACGTCGCCGACGGCACGTTCCGTCGCGACCTGCTGTATCGGCTGAACGTCGTGACGATCACGCTGCCGCCGCTCAACGAGCGTCGCGAGGATATCGTCCCGCTCTTCGAACACTTTCTGCTCGATGCCGCCGTGCGCTACGAGCGGCCCGCGCCGCTCATCACCGATCGTCAGCGCGCGGAACTGATGCAGCGCGACTGGCCCGGCAACGTGCGCGAGCTACGCAACGCGGCGGATCGCATGGTGCTCGGCATTCTGGATGACGGCGGCGCGGCGTTGCTCGATACCTCGACGCAATCGCTCAAGGAACGCGCCGAGCAGTTCGAGCGCGTGGTGATCGCGCAGGCGCTGGAGCAGTGCGGCGGCGCGGTCGCGGTGGCGGCGGACCGGTTGCAGCTCGGCAAGGCGACGCTGTACGAGAAGATCAAACGATATGGAATCGTCGTGAAGGGCGATTCCGACCGCTCATGAAAAACGCCCGCTGACGCGGGCGTTTCGTTTGTGCCGTGTCGGGCTCAGGCGGCCGAACCGAGCGCCTTGTCGAGCAGTTGATCCAGCTCCGCGAAGGTCGGCTCGCCGACATAGCGCTTCAGAATCTTGCCGTTCTTGTCGATGACGAAGGTCGTCGGCGTCAGTTGCACATTGCCGAACTGCTTCGCGGCGCTGCCGTCGTCCATCGCGACCTTGAACGGCAGGTTGCGCGTCTGCGCGTAGTTGCTCACGTACATCGGCGCGTCGTAGTTCATCGCGACCGCAACGAACTCAAGGCCGCGGCCCTTGAACTTGTTGTACGTGTCGATCATCTGCGGCATTTCCTTCATGCAGGTCTCGCAGCTCGTCGCCCAGAAGTTGACGAGATAGACCTTGCCCTTGAGATCGCCCGACGTCGAAATCTTTTGTCCCGAAAGCAGCGTGAACGTGGCGTCGGGCGCTTTCTGCTGGCCGCCGAAGGCGAAATACCCCGTACAGGCGATCACGCCCGCGACGAGTGCCATGACGATATAGCGCAGCGGGCTCTTGGCGCGCGGGGATGTGTCTTGCGTGGCTTGGGACATGTCGAACCTCGGAATGCTCTCCGGCTGAACGGAGACTGCCGCATATTTTAGCGCCAATTTCAGGATGGGTTCGTGACGCGCCGATAAGCCCGGCATCGCGGCGCGATAATGATGGTTTTCACGCATCCGCCTGTCATGAAACGAGCTTTCACCCTTTTTCGTCTGAAAAATATCGCGCGCGCCATGCTGTGTGCATCGGTCGCGTGCGGCGCGCTGCTCGCGTGCACGCCGTCATACGACTGGCGCACCGTAATGAATAACGACGATGGTTACGAAGTCACGCTGCCGGCCAAGCCGCGTTCGGACGAAAGGAAGATCGACATAGCCGGCCAGTCGATGACGATGCGCATGCAAACCGCCGAAGCCGGCGATGCCGTGTTCGCGGTCGGCACCGTCGTGCTCCCGAGCGCCGATCCGGCCTTGCAGCGCGCGACGCTCGACTATCTGCAGCAAGGCCTGGCGCGCAACGTCAACGCAAAGCCCGAAGCACGCGCGACGCAGTTCGACCTGGCGGCGGGCGGCCGTGTGGCGGGCAGCGAGATGAGCCTGAAAGGAGAGAGCGGCGCGAAACGCGAAGCCCGAACGATCCAGGCGCGCTTCGTCGCGCGGGGCACGCATGTCTATCAACTCGCGATCGTGTCAGACAAAGCGCCCCCTCAAGAGCAGGCGGATCAGTTCTTTACGTCCTTCAAACTCTTTTAGAGGAAGGCCTCGAATTCAGCGATTACTGACTTAAGAAACGCCTTAGGCCATTCTGAAGAAGCAAAGTTTCTTCGTAAGTTAACGCGCTAATTCACGGATTCGTATGGACTTTTTCCACTATCCACAATGTCTGTGGATAACTATGTGGAAAACAGTGTGCGGTAGCGTCCAAAAGCCCGTTTCATACGGTTTACGTTACTTTGCCTTCGTTCGCGGCAAGTTAAATAATTCAATAAAATCAATAATCTGTGAAATGAGTGCAAATCAGGGCGTTGGCTGGACGGAAAAGCGGCGCGGATCGCTTCAGTGTGCATAAGTCAAGTCTTGACAAGCTCGTTTCGCACAAGCAGGCCGCGGACCGGCCATCTGCTCAGGCTTCACGCGGTCGCGAGCGCTCTGCGGTACTGCACCGCTTCGGCAACGTGAGAGACGTCGGGCATCTCCGAGCCGGCGAGGTCCGCGATCGTGCGCACGACCTTCAGCACACGGTAGTACGCCCGGGCCGACCAGCCGAAGCGCTCGCCCGCCGCACGCAACAAAGCCTCGCCGGTCGGGTCGGGTCGGCAGACGTCGTCGGCTTCGCGGCCATTCAACTCGCGATTGATTTTGCCCTGACGTTGCGCCTGTATGTCGCGGGCGGCCGCGACGCGCGCCGCGACCACGGCGCTCGATTCGCCGCGCTCCGCGCCGCGCGCCGACAGTTCCGCGGGCGATAGCGCCGGCAGTTCGATCTGAATATCGATGCGGTCCATCAACGGCCCCGACAACTTGCGCAGATAACGGGCGGCGACGTCGGGCGAGCAACGACAGCGCCCGCCCGGATCGCCGCGCCAGCCGCACGGGCACGGATTCATCGCTGCAACGAGCTGGCACGCGGCGGGAAAGTCCGCCTGCTGCGCGGCGCGTGAAATCGTGATCTGCCCGACTTCGAGCGGCTCACGGAGGGTTTCGAGCACTTTGCGATCGAATTCCGGGAGCTCGTCCAGGAAGAGGACCCCGAGATGCGCGAGCGTGATCTCGCCGGGCTGCGGCGGATTACGCCCGCCGACGAGCGCCGCCGCGCTCGACGAATGATGCGGCGCGCGAAACGGCCTGCGCCGCCACTGCTCGGGCGTGAAGCCGACCGCGCTAGCGGAGAGGATCGCGGCGGAGGTGAGCGCTTCGTCGTCGTTCATCGGCGGAAGCAGTCCCGGCAGACGCGCGGCAAGCATCGACTTGCCTGCGCCGGGCGGGCCGACCATCAGCAAATGATGACCGCCGGCCGCCGCGACTTCGAGCGCGCGCCGCGCCGCCGGATGACCGATGACGTCCGCGAGATCGGCGGACGACGCGGCCATCGGCGGAAGTGTCACGGCTTCGATCGGCCGCAGGCGCGCATCGGGCACGCCGTTGAGATGAGCGCAAAGCGTCGGCAAGTCCGCCGCGCCGAAAACGTCGATGCCGGGCACGAGCGCCGCCTCCGCCGCGCTCGCAAGCGGCACGTAGATTTCCGGGACGCGTGCGCTGGCCTCACGCATCGATGCGTAGTGGCGCGCCGCGCCGCAGACCATCGCGAAGGCGCCGCGCATCGGGCGCAGCGCGCCGGTCAGCGACAGTTCTCCCGCAAACTCGCGATGCTCGAGCGATTCGGCCGGAATCTGCCCGCTCGCGGCCAGAATGCCGAGCGCGATCGGCAGATCGAAACGGCCGGATTCTTTCGGCAGATCGGCGGGCGCGAGATTGACGGTGATTCGGCGCACGGGAAAGTCGAAGCCGCAATTCTGCAGCGCGGCGCGCACGCGCTCGCGGCTTTCGCGAACTTCGAGATCGGGCAAACCGACGATGGAAAACGACGGCAACCCGTTGGCGAGATGGACTTCGACGACGACTTCGGGCGCGCGCCCAGGAGCGGGCGCGCGGCTGCGTACCACGGCAAGCGACATGATTTCACCTGAAACGGCGCTCCGATTGCGCCGGCAATAAAACTAGAAACTCACGGCTCGCTAGCCGAGGTGTGCGAAAGGGCGCTTCTGGCGCCTTCAGTCTTGCGCGGCGGAGCCTCCGCCAGCCGCGAGACGCTGCTCCAGTTGCGCGACGCGTTTTTCGAGTTCTTCAAGACGGGCGCGGGTGCGCACGAGCACCTGCGTCTGCGTGTCGAATTCCTCGCGCGTGACGAGATCGAGCTTCGAGAAGCCTTGCGACAGCATCGCCTTCATGTTCCGTTCGACATCTTTCGCGGGCGAGTTCTTGAACAGTTCGCTCATCTTCTGCTGCAAGTCGTTGAACACGTCGTTGGGCTGCTTCATCGTTTCTCCCTTCTTGCACAAATAAAGTGCATTCATTGTTAGGTCAGTGCCCCGAAATATCGAATGTTCGAAATTGGTGCGCGCCGCCTGGCGACAGCCGCGCACATCGAAGCACCTTTGAGGCGCCGCATTTTAGCGCTGCCGCGCCTTCGCGCTGTCCGCCCATGCCCTTTTTACGGGACCTCCAGACCACTCTAGCAACGAACCTACCCCGACGCCAGCACACGAGACGCACGTTGGCCGTTCGGCCGACCCTTCGAACGAAGGTTTGTGAAAAACGCGCAAACCCGCATGAATGCTCGCTTGGCATACGAGTTGCATAAATGGCGCGCGGCTTTTCAGCACGCTTCTCTGAGCGGCCCGGCAGGGCGGACGTGGCGGTAACACCCAGCGCATCCCGCTTTAGAAGGCATCGAAGGACCACACCATAGCGAGAGGGATATATGAAGCTCATTACCGCAATCATCAAGCCGTTCAAGCTGGACGAAGCGCGTGAAGCGCTGTCGGCCATCGGCGTCTCGGGCATCACGGTGACCGAGGTGAAAGGCTTCGGCCGGCAGAAAGGGCACACCGAGCTTTATCGGGGCGCGGAGTATGTCGTCGACTTCCTGCCGAAAGTGAAGATCGAAGCGGCCGTGTCGGACGACATCGTCGATCAGGCGATCGAAGCCGTCGAACGCGCCGCACGCACCGGGAAGATCGGCGACGGCAAGATTTTCGTCACCGCGATCGAGCAGGTCATCCGCATCCGCACCGGCGAGACCGGCGCCGACGCGCTCTAAGAAGAAACAGGCGACGAATTTTAGCGATAAGAGGAACCAGAAGAATGCGTAACTTTTTGATGTCACTGTGCATGGCGGGCGCGTTGATCGGCGCGAGTGCCGGCACCGCGCTCGCCCAGGATGCGTCCGCGCCAGCCGCGGCCTCGGCGCCTGCATCGTCGGAAACCGCCGCAAGCGCGCCCGCAAGCGCCAACACGGCGATGGCGTCGTCGGCGGAAGCCGCCGCGGCCGCTTCCGGTGCTTCGGACGCCGCGCCCGCCGCGCCGACCGAGCCGTTCATGGTCGATTCGTCGAAGATCAACTCCGGCGACACCGCGTGGATGCTGACCTCCGTCGCACTCGTGCTGTTCATGACGATTCCCGGTCTCGCGCTCTTCTACGCCGGCATGGTCCGCAAGAAGAACGTGCTCGCCACCGCGATGCAGAGCTTCGCGATCTGCTGCCTGATCACGATTCTCTGGACCGTCGTGGGCTACAGCATCTCGTTCACGCCGGGCGGCTCGTTCATCGGCGGCTTCTCGCGCGTGTTCCTGCACGGTGTGGCCTACATCAAGGGCGACAAGGCGACGACGCTCAGCGTGAGCCATCTCGCGTCGACGATTCCGGAGTCGGTCTACTTCGCGTTCCAGCTGACCTTCGCGATCATCACGCCGGCGCTGATCACCGGCGCGTTCGCCGACCGCATGAAGTTTTCGTCGATGCTCGTGTTCATGGCGCTGTGGTCGCTGCTCGTCTACTCGCCCATCGCGCACATGGTCTGGGAACCGAGCGGCTGGCTCGCATCGGCGGGCGTGCTCGACTTCGCGGGCGGCACGGTGGTTCACATCAACGCCGGTATCGCGGGCCTGATGTGCTGTCTCGTGCTCGGCAAGCGCGTCGGCTACGGCCGTGAAGTGATGGCGCCGCACAATCTCGTGCTCTCGCTGATCGGCGCATCCATGCTGTGGGTCGGCTGGTTCGGCTTCAACGCGGGTTCCGCGGTCGCCGCCGATGGCCGCGCCGGCTTCGCGATGCTCACGACGCAGATCGCCACCGCGTTCGCGGCGTTCGGCTGGATGTTCGCGGAGTGGATCACGAAGGGCAAGCCTTCGGTGCTCGGCATTATTTCGGGCGCGGTCGCGGGTCTGGTGGCGGTGACGCCGGCTTCGGGCTTCGTCGGCGTGACGGGCGCGATCGTGATCGGCATCGTCGCGGGCGTGATCTGCTTCTGGTCGGCGACGTGGCTCAAGCACAAGTTCAACTACGACGACTCGCTCGATGCGTTCGGCGTGCACGGCGTGGGCGGGGTCATCGGCGCATTGCTGACGGGCGTGTTCGCAGTGAAGGACATCGGCGGCTTCGATGGCAGCATCCTCGTGCAGGCGAAGGGCGTGGTCGTCACGCTGGTCTACGGCGGCGTCGTGAGCTTCATCCTGCTCAAGGTCATCGACATGACGATGGGCCTGCGCGTCACCGAAGAACAGGAACGCGAGGGTCTCGACGTCACGTTGCACGGCGAGCACGTCGAATAACGATTTCGCCGCAACCCGCGCGTCGCGAGAGGGCGCGGCGGTTCGGCCAAGCAACGAGCGCAGCGACTTTGCCCGCCTTCGAAGGCGGGCATTTTTTTGGCTGATGCGTTTTCGCGGATTTCGCCGGGCGCGGGACTGAAAGTATCGCGCGAATAGAGGGAATCGCACGCGAGCGCCGTGCGTCAAGGGCCGGGAAACCTTGTCGATTGGCGGTTCATCCCCAGTTAGGCAAAGCAATTGCTCTACAATCTTTCCCTCCCGGTGTCGACCAGAGTCGGCGCTGGCCCCACGCAAAGCTCGCGAGAAATTCATGGTTCCGCACTTAGTTACGGCGTTAAGTGGCCCGCTGCTCGACCTCGAGCGGAAAATTCTCGAGGCCATGCCTGCTATCGAGCGGTGGTTCCGGCTCGAATGGCAAGAGCACACGCCGCCGTTTTACTGTTCCGTCGACCTGCGCAACGCGGGGTTCAAGCTCGCGCCCGTCGACACCAATCTCTTCCCAGGCGCCTTCAACAATCTGCCGCAGGAAGTGCTGCCGCTCGCGGTGCAGGCGGCGATGGCGTCCATCGAGAAGATCTGCCCCGACGCGAAGAATCTGCTCGTCATTCCCGAGCGCCACACGCGCAACGCCTTCTATCTGGAAAACGTCGCGCGGCTCGCGCTGATCATGCGGCAGGCGGGGCTGCACGTGCGCTTCGGCACGCTCGACGAAAACATTCACGGCCCGGTGACCATCGCGCTCGCGGATGGACAAAAGATCGTGCTGGAGCCGCTCGAACGCACGCCGCGGCGTCTCGGACTCAAGAACTTCGATCCCTGCTCGATCCTGCTGAACAACGATCTGTCCGCCGGCATTCCGCCCGTGCTGGAAAATCTGCACGAGCAATATCTGCTGCCGCCGCTGCACGCGGGCTGGGCCGTGCGCCGCAAGTCGACGCATTTTGCCTGCTATGACGACGTCGCGAAGAAGTTCGCGAAGATGGTCGAGATCGATCCGTGGATGGTGAATCCGTACTTCGCGCACGTCGAAGGTGTCGATTACGAAGCGCGCACGGGGGAGGAAGCGCTCGCGGAAGCCATCGACGGCGTGCTCAAGAAGATCGCGAAGAAATATCGCGAGTACGGCATCAGCGAGCGTCCGTACGTCGTGATCAAGGCGGACGCCGGCACCTACGGCAAGGGCGTGATGACCGTGCACGACGCGAGCGAGGTCGCCGCGCTGACCAAGCGCGAGCGCACGAAGATGAACGACGCGAAGGAAGGCCTGCAAGTCCACGACGTGATCGTGCAGGAAGGCGTGCACACCTTCGAGCGCGTCGAGGATGCGGTCGCCGAGCCGGTGGTGTACATGATCGACCGGTATGTGGTCGGCGGGTTTTATCGCGTGCACGAGTCGCGCGAACGCGACCAGAATCTCAATGCGCCGGGCATGCATTTCGTGCCGCTCGGTTTCGAGCACACGGCGCTGCCCGACACGCACGCGAAGCCCGGCGCCGCGCCGCCGAACCGCTTCTACATGTATGGCGTGGTGGCGCGGCTCGGGCTGCTGGCGGCGTCGGTCGAGCTCGAAAAGACCGATCCTGAAGCCATTCAGGTGTGATCAGGTGTGAAAACGCGGCTTGCGGTAAGCTCGCAGGCCGCGCACCGAACTAGCAAACTGCCATGAACATCCTCTTTATCGCCGATCCGCTCGATCGCTTCAAGATCTACAAGGACACGACTTACGCGATGATGGCCGAGGCCGCGCGGCGCGGTCACGTGCTCTACGCGTGCGAGCCGCAGCATCTCGCGTGGACCGGCGCGAAGGTCGAGGCGAGCGTGCGGCGCTTCGCGATCGTCGGCGACGAGGCGAACAGCGACCGCAATCCGTGGTACGCGGCGGAGCAGGCCGAGCATCTGCCGCTCACGCATTTCGATGCCGTGCTGATGCGCAAGGACCCGCCGTTCGACCTGGAATACGTGAATGCCACCTGGCTGCTGGAGATCGCCGAGCGCGACGGCGCGCGCGTCTTCAACAAGCCGCAGGCAATCCGCGATCACTCGGAGAAGCTCGCCATCGCGGAATGGCCGCAGTTCGTCACGCCCACGCTCGTCACGCGCGACGCGGCGCGCCTGCGCGCTTTCCACGCCGAACACGGCGACGTCATCCTGAAGCCCCTCGACGGCATGGGCGGCATGGGCGTGTTCCGCGTGAAGGCGGACGGCATGAATCTCGGCTCGATCGTCGAGATGCTGTCGGAAGACGGCGCGCGCACGGTGATGGCGCAGAAGTTCATTCCCGAGATCAAGGACGGCGACAAGCGCATCCTCGTGATCGGCGGCCAGCCCGTGCCGTATTCGCTCGCGCGCATTCCGCAGGGCAGCGAAGTGCGCGGCAATCTCGCAGCGGGCGGCTTGGGCCGTGCGCAGCCGCTCTCGGCGCGCGATCGTGAAATCGCCGAAACGCTCGGGCCTGTGCTGCAGGCGCGCGGCCTGCTGCTGGCCGGGCTCGACGCCATCGGCGACTATCTGACCGAAGTCAACGTCACGAGCCCGACCTGTTTCCGCGAGATCATGGATCAGACCGGATTCGACGTCGCGGGCATGTTCATCGACGCGCTCGAACGCGCGGCCCACTGAGTCTGCCGACGCACGGAACGGCACCCGGCGTCGCGTCAGACTCACTTCTAAGGGACTGTTAGAATTGATGTCCCGGCGCACGGGGTTTGGGGGCGCAATCGTCTCTCGAGACTCGTCGGGTAACTGAGCCGCAGGACGGTTGATTTCCGCCCGGGCGGCATCCACGTTAGTTTTGTGTTCCGCGCCGCTCGCGCGCTTTCGAGCGGAATCGGGCGTTATCGTCTGATTTTTGTCGCTAAATCGTCGCTTGAGGCAACATCCTGACATGGCTGGCATCCTGATCATCGCGCACGCACCTTTCGCTACCGCACTACGCGAGTGCATCGCGCATATTTACGGCGGCTTGCCCGCGCGCATCGGCGTCATCGATGTGACGCCCGACTGCGATCCCGTCGAAGTCCGTGCCTTCGCGCGCTCCGAAATAGATCGCCTGAAGGAAGACAACGGCGCGATCGTGCTGACCGACGTCTTCGGCGCGACGCCCGCGAATATCGCCGCGAGCCTGCGCGATGCCGACGTGCGCGTGCTCGCCGGCTGCAACCTGCCGATGCTCGTGCGCGCCGTCTGCTACCGCGCGACGCCGCTCGACACGCTCACCGAAAAGATCCTTCAGGGCGGCTCGAAGGGCATTCAGGAACTGGATTCGTCCACGCCGCTCAATCCCTGCGCGCTCGCCACCAAAGCCGCCGGCTCGCCTGATCCCGCATGCTCGGCAAGCGCGGATCTCGTGAGCGCCAAGGCGGCCGCCAGCCACTGACGCCGCTCATTTCATTCATCTAGCGTTTCGGAGCATCATGCTGCAACAAGAAACAACAATCGTGAACAAGCTGGGGCTCCACGCACGCGCTTCGGCGAAGCTCACGCAACTGGCGGGCAATTTTCAATGCGAAATCTGGATGAGCCGCAACGGCCGCCGGATCAACGCGAAGAGCATCATGGGCGTGATGATGCTGGCGGCGGGCATCGGCAGTTCGGTGACGATCGAAACCGAAGGGTCCGACGAGGCCGAAGCCATGCAGGCAATGCTCGCGCTCATCGCCGATAAATTCGGGGAAGGGCAGTAAGCGCTTCGTCGCCGTATTGGGCCCGTGAAAAGCCGCGCATCGACGCGGCTTTTTTTCGCCTCCGATTTCGTTGACTTCGGGCAACCGTCCCGGCCCTGTCGTGACCGGGTGTTCAGGGACTCATCGAAGGATTCGAATTTATAATGGACGCGCGGTTGCGCCCGCCGAGGGGGCTCGAGAGACCGCGACAATCAAAACTAGAGGAGGTGCGCGTGTCCTTCACGCTGCATGGAATTCCCGTCTCGCGCGGCATCGCCATTGGGCGCGCGTATCTGATCGCGCCGGCGGCGCTCGACGTAGACCATTACCTGATCGAACCTGATCAGATCGACGCGGAAATCGCCCGGTTTCACGCGGCGCAGGCGGCCGTGCTCGCGGAACTCGAAGCGCTGCGCGAAGACCTGTCCGCCGATGCGCCCAGTGAAATGGGCGCGTTCATCAATGTCCATATGATGATCCTGAACGACGCCATGCTCGTTCAGGAAACCATCGATCTCATTCGTACGCGCCGCTACAACGTGGAGTGGGCGCTCACCGAACAGCTCGAAATTCTCGGCGGCTACTTCGACGAAATCGAGGACGAGTATCTGCGCGAACGCAAGGCCGACGTCGAGCAGGTCGTCGAGCGTTTGCTGAAGGCGCTTGCCGGCGCGCCGACGGCCGCATCGCTCGTCGTGCACACGGCGGCGAGCAACGGCCACAACGAGATGATCGTCGTCGCGCACGACATCGCGCCGGCGGACATGCTCCAGTTCAAGACGCAGGCGTTCAAGGGCTTCGTGACGGACTTAGGCGGGCGCACGTCGCACACGGCGATCGTGGCGCGCAGTCTCGGCATTCCGGCGTCCGTCGGCGTGCAGCAGGCGAGCGTGCTGATTCGTCAGAACGATCTCATCATCGTCGACGGCGATCATGGCATCGTGATCGTCGATCCGGCGCCGATCGTCCTCGAAGAATATTCATACCGCCAGAGCGAGAAGCTGCTCGAGCAGCGCAAGCTCCAGCGCCTGAAGTTCTCGCCGACGCAAACGCTCTGCGGCACGAAGATCGAGCTGTGCGCGAACATCGAGTTGCCGGACGACGCGCAGGTCGCCGTCGAAGCGGGCGCGATGGGCGTGGGCCTGTTCCGTACCGAATTCCTCTTCATGAATCACAAGGATCAGTTGCCGGAAGAAGAGGAGCAGTTCGAGGCGTACAAGCGCGCGGTCGAACTGATGAACGGCAAGCCGGTGACGATCCGCACGATCGACGTCGGCGCGGACAAGCCGCTCGATTCCATGACCGGCGGCGACGGCTACGAGACCGCGCCCAATCCGGCGCTCGGCCTGCGCGCGATTCGCTGGAGCCTGTCCGAGCCGCAGATGTTCATCACGCAGTTGCGCGCGATTCTGCGCGCGTCGGCGTTCGGCGCGACCAAGATCCTGATTCCGATGCTCGCGCACGCGCAGGAAATCGATCAGACGCTCGATCTGATCCGCGAGGCGAAGCGCCAGCTCGACGAAGAGGGCGTCGCCTACGATCGCCAGATTCAGGTCGGCGCGATGATCGAGATTCCCGCGGCGGCCATCGCGGTGCGGCTGTTCCTGAGCCGGCTCGATTTCCTGTCGATCGGCACGAACGATCTGATCCAGTACACGCTCGCGATAGATCGCGCCGATAACGCCGTCGCGCATCTGTACGATCCGCTGCATCCGGCTGTGCTGAATCTGATCGCGTTCACGCTGCGCGAGGCGAAGCGCGCGGGCGTGCCGGTGTCGGTGTGTGGGGAAATGGCGGGCGATCCCGCCGTCACGCGCCTCTTGCTCGGACTCGGGCTCACCGAGTTTTCGATGCATCCGAGCCAGTTGCTCGTCGTGAAGCAGGAGATTCTGCGTTCGAGCCTGAAGGCGCTAGAGAAGCCCGTCGCGGACGTGCTCGCCGCCTACGAACCCGCGGAGCTCGAAGCGGCGCTCGCCGCGTTGCAGAAGGCCTGATTCGGCTCGCTTCATTTCACGCCGCGCGCGCCGCAGACCGGGCAATCCGGCTGGCGCGCGATTCTCATCGTGTTCCATTCCATGCGCAGCGAGTCGAGCATCATCAGGCGACCGCCAAGTGTCTCGCCGAAGCCGCCGATCACGCGCAGCGCTTCCGCCGCCTGCATCGCGCCGATGATGCCAACGGTCGGCGCGAACACGCCCATCGTAGAGCAGGCGACTTCCTCGAACGGCTGATCCGGCGGAAACACGCACGCGTAGCAGGGCGAGTCCGGCGAACGGAAATCGAACGTGCTGATCTGCCCGTCGAAGCGCAAGGCCGCGCCCGACACGAGCGGTACGCCATGCGCGACGCACGCGGCGTTGATCGCGTGACGCGTCGCGAAGTTGTCGCTGCAATCGAGCACGACAGCCGCTTGCGGGACGTTTTCATCGAGCCACTTCGCGTCCGCGCGCGCATTGACCGCTTCGATGACGATATCCGGATTCAGCGCACTCAAGGTCTCGCGCGCCGATGTCACCTTGGGCGCACCGACCGACCGCGTCATGTGCACGATCTGCCGCTGCAGATTCGTGAGATCGACGGTATCGCCGTCGACCAGCGTGATCTTCCCGACGCCCGATGCCGCGAGATACATCGCGGCGGGCGCGCCGAGACCGCCCGCTCCGACGATGATCGCGTGGGCATCGAGAAAGCGCTGCTGCGCCTCGATGCCGATTTCATCGACGAGGATATGGCGGGAATAGCGAAGGAGTTGGTCGTCGTTCATCGCGAAGAGAAGCGCTTGCTGGAACGAAGCATTCTAAGCGCGTAAAAGACAAAAGGCTTCGCAGCGTCATGCTGCGAAGCCCTTGCAGGAACGACAGGCAGATTACTTCGTCTGCTGCGCGGTCGGCGCCGAAGCCGGTTGCGCGCCCGACGCCGGCGATGAGCCCGGCGTGGCCGGCAGCGCCGGCGGCGCGACGACCGGCGCGGACGCCGAACGCGCTGGCTTGTTTTGCGCGAGCTTGCGTTCGCTGTACGACTTCGACTCGACGACCTGCTTGCCTTCGAGCTTGTTCAGCCCCTGCTGCAACATGAAGTCGTCGGTGCTGCCGAATTCGACCGGCTTGCGCTCGCGATCCTTGCGGCGCTGCTCGGGCGTCTTCTTGTCGTTCTGCTCCTCGAGAATGCGCAGTTGTTCCAGGCGATCCGCTTCGCGCTGCTCCTGCTCCTTCTTCTCGTTCGGGTCCTGCGTGTTCGCGAGGTGATTCGAGTAATCGACTTCGCGCGTGACGAGCGCGTCGTCCGGATCGCCGTCCGCATATTGATCCACCGGAACGTCCGGGCGCACGCCCTGGTTCTGAATCGACTTGCCGCTCGGCGTGTAGTAATAGGCCGTGGTCAGGCGCAGGGCGCTCTCGGCGGTCATCGGGCGGACAGTCTGCACCGAGCCCTTGCCGAAGGTCGTCTTGCCGACGATCAGCGCGCGATGATGATCCTGCAGCGCGCCCGCGACGATCTCCGACGCCGACGCCGAGTAGGCGTTGGTCAGCACGACCATCGGCACCTTCTTGAAGATTTCCGGCACGCTCTTCAACGGGTCCGCATCGAAGGACGGCAGGCGGTAGTTGTCGTAGGTGTCGCGGAAGGTCTGCTTCGCGTCCGCGATTTGTCCATTGGTCGACACGACCACCGAGTTATCCGGCAGGAAGGCGCCCGCGACGCCGACCGCGCTCTGCAAGAGGCCGCCGCCGTTGTTGCGCAGGTCGAGCACCAGGCCTTTCAGGTTCGGCTGCTGGCGCGCGAGGTCCTGCAGCTTCGCGGCGAGGTCCGGCACCGTGCGCTCCTGGAAGCTCGTGATGCGGATGTAGCCGTAGCCCGGCTCCGGCACCTTCATCTTCACTGACTGCACGCGGATCAGGGCGCGCGTCACGGTGAGCGGGAACGTGCGGTCGTCGCTCTTGCGGAAGATCGTGAGCGTGACCTTTGTGCCCGGCTCGCCGCGCATCTGCTTCACGGCCTTGTCGAGCGTCATGCCGCGCACGGGCTTGTCGTTGATGCGCGTGATGAGGTCGCCCGGACGGATGCCGGCGCGGAACGCGGGCGTGTCTTCGATCGGCGAGATCACCTTGATGAGACCGTCTTCCGACGAGATTTCGATACCGAGGCCCGCGAAGCGGCCCTTGGTCTGCTCCTGCAGTTCTTCGTAATCGGTCTTGTCGAGATAGGACGAGTGCGGGTCGAGGCTCGACACCATGCCCTTGATGGCGGCGGTGAGGAGCTTTTTGTCGTCGACCGGTTCGACGTATTCGTGCTTGATTTGCCCGAAAACTTCGGCGAAGAGCCGCAATTGTTCGAGCGGCAGGGGCGTGGAGGCGGTTTGCTGGGCGGACGCGGAGATCTGCAGGGTTGCGAGTGCGCCGGCAGCAACGCCAACGGCGACCAGGCCGAAGTTTTTCAGGTTCTTTCGCATAGAAGGTGCGGTCGGAATCGGATGGGCTGCATCGTAAGTGTGACGGGCCAGTATACCTGCTCGTCTAGATTGACGACTTAAACGCAACTTAAATGCCTGATGCTTGGCGACCGGCAGCGTAGGGTTGCGCAGGTATCGCGAACAACCTGTCGAGACCGCCAGCACGCCGCCAGCCGCGCGCCATAGGCGACGAAAGCGCCCTATTCACGGCACCCTCGTCCGACCCGCGAGACGGGTGTCAGCCCGCTTTGCCCTGCTGGGCGACAGCCGCCTGCGCAGCGGCGATGGCTTCCGGATCGCCCAGATAGTAGTGCTTGATGGGCTTCAGGTTCTCGTCGAGTTCATAGACGAGCGGTACGCCGTTCGGGATGTTCAGCCCGACGATGTCCTGATCGGAAATATTGTCGAGATACTTCACGAGCGCGCGGATCGAGTTGCCATGGGCCGAGATCACGATCTGCTTGCCCGACTTGATGGCCGGCGCGATCGACTCGTTCCAGAACGGCAGCACGCGCGCGACCGTATCTTTCAGGCACTCGGTGAGCGGCAACTGCTCGCGCGGCACGTTCGCGTAGCGCGGATCGCCGTACGACGCGCGCTCGTCGTCCGGTGCCAGCGCGGGCGGCGGCGTGTCGTAGCTGCGGCGCCAGACGAGCACCTGATCGTCGCCGTATTTTTTGGCCGTCTCCGCCTTGTTCAGACCCGCGAGCGCGCCGTAGTGCCGCTCGTTCAGGCGCCACGAATGCACGACCGGGATATACATCTGGTCCATCTCGTCCTGCACGTGCCACAGCGTGCGGATCGCGCGCTTTAGCACCGACGTATAGGCGATGTCGAACTGGTAGCCCGCTTCCTTCAGCAGCACGCCGGCCTGGCGCGCCTCGCGGTTGCCCTGCTCGGTCAGGTCGACGTCGACCCAGCCGGTGAAGCGGTTTGACTTGTTCCACGTCGATTCGCCGTGGCGGACGAGCACTAGCTTGTACATGATGTCGGTCGGTCAGTTGGAAAAGCGGGTGCGCCGATCGCGCCCCGTCATCCTGCACGTGCGGGCGGGGCGCCGCCATCGGCCGGACGGCAGAGGCCATCGCGGGAAACGGTTATTTTATAATGCCCCGATTGCCCTGATTTCCCTTTCTTCCTTTTCTACTCAATTTCGGCGGCCCTCGACGTGAAGTTTTTCACTGATTACACGAATATCGCACTCATCGTCATCGCGCTGGTTTCCGGCGCGCTGCTCCTTTGGCCTGCCGTCATGCGGCGCGGACGCGGCGGCGTAAGCGCTGCCGAAGCCACCACGCTCATCAACCGGCGCAACGCCGTGGTCGTCGACCTGCGGCCCGCGGCGGAGTTCGCGAAGGGGCACCTGCCGTCGGCACGAAATATCGAATTGACGGAGCTTCAAGCAAAAATCGGCCAGATCGCAAAGAATAAGAGCAATCCGGTCGTGCTCGTTTGCCAAACCGGTCAGGAATCGCAGCGCGCGAGCCGCACCGTGTCCGAGGCGGGCTACGCCGAGGTCCACGTTTTGCAGGGCGGGGTAGACGCCTGGCAAAAAGCAGGCATGCCGGTGGTAAAACAAGGAGCAGTCAAGTGAAGAAAGTCATCATGTACAGCACGGTCGTGTGCCCGTATTGCCAGATGGCCGAACGTCTACTAAAGTCCCGCGGGGTCGAAGCGATCGAGAAGATCCTGATCGACCGTGAACCGGGCAGGCGCGAAGAGATGATGACGCGCACCGGCCGGCGCACCGTGCCGCAGGTTTATATCGGCGAGACGCACGTCGGCGGCTATGACGATCTGTCTGCACTCGACCGCAAAGGCGGGCTCGTGCCGCTGCTCGAATCTGCCTGAAGATACACTCGCGGCGCGCGCTCAATGTGTTCGCGCGCGCCGCATACCGAATCACCTGGGAAATCATTATGTCCGACGAGAACAATCAGCCGTTTTTCAATATCCAGCGCATTTACCTGAAGGACATGTCGCTCGAGCAGCCTAACTCGCCCGCCATCTTCCTCGAGCAGGAAATGCCGTCGGTGGAAGTCGAAGTCGATGTGAAAGCCGACCGCCTCGCCGAGAGCGTCTTCGAAGTGCTGGTTACGGGCACCGTCACGGCGAAGGTCACCGAGAAAGTCGCGTTCCTGATCGAAGCGAAGCAGGCAGGCATCTTCGATATCCGCAATATTCCGGCCGAGCAGATCGATCCGCTCGTCGGCATTGCGTGCCCGACCATCCTGTTCCCGTACCTGCGCTCGAATATCGCCGACGCGATCACGCGCGCCGGTTTCCCGCCGATCCACCTCGCGGAAATCAATTTCCAGGCGCTGTACGAGCAGCGCATCGCCCAGCTCGCGAGCGCGCAGGAAGGCGCGGCGAACGGCGCGACGCACTAACCTCCCCCTGAGTCTGCCGGACCGGAGCCGAGCATGAAAGTAGCCGTTCTCGGCGCCGGCGCGTGGGGCACCGCACTTGCGGGCCACCTCGCGACCCGGCACGACACGAAGCTCTGGGCGCGCGATGCCGCGCTCATCGAATTTCTCTCCCGCACGCACGAAAACACGCGCTATCTCGAAGGCGTGACGCTGCCGCCCGCGCTCGGTTTCGAGACGGATTTCGCCGTGGCGCTCGCGCATGCCTCGGCGGACGATGCGCTGTGCGTCGTCGCCACGCCAGTCGCCGGCTTGCGTGAACTGTGCCGTGCGATGCGGCAGGCCGGCATCGTGCCTGCGCATATCGTCTGGCTGTGCAAAGGCTTCGAGGCCGACACGCAAAGCCTCCCCAATGAAGTCGTCGCGGCCGAATTGCCGGCGCATCGCAGCAACGGAACGTTGTCCGGCCCGAGCTTCGCGCGCGAAGTGGGGCAGGGCTTGCCGGTTGCGCTGACGGTCGCGAGCGCGTCGTCGGAACTGGCCGCGCGCACGGTCGCGGCGTTCCATCACGGCGCGATGCGCATCTATACCGGCGACGACGTGATCGGCGTCGAAGTGGGCGGCGCGGTGAAAAACGTGCTCGCCATCGCAACGGGCATCTCCGATGGCCTCGGCCTCGGCCTGAACGCACGCGCCGCGCTCATCACGCGCGGGCTCGCGGAGATGTCGCGGCTGGGTGTCGCGCTCGGCGGCCGCGCGGAAACCTTCACCGGGCTGACCGGCCTGGGCGATCTCATCCTCACCGCGACGGGCGATCTGTCGCGCAACCGCACCGTCGGCATGCAGCTCGCGAGCGGACGCACGCTCAACGAGATTCTCGCGGCGCTCGGCCATGTCGCGGAAGGCGTGCGTTGCGCGCGCGCCGTGCTGGCCCTCGCGCAAGCGCGGGGCATCGACATGCCGATCACGCAGGCGGTATGCCGCGTGCTCTTCGATAACGTGACGCCGCGCGATGCGGTGCAAGCGCTTCTCAATCGGGACGCAAAAGCGGAGTAAGAGCAAATTACGCGGAGGTGCGTGTGCGATGGCCAAGCTCGAAGCGCTGAAAGCCGACATTACGACGCTCACTGTCGACGCCATCGTCAACGCGGCGAACAAGTCGCTGCTCGGTGGCGGCGGAGTCGACGGTGCGATCCATCGCAAGGCGGGCAAAGGCCTGCTGCGCGAATGCGAGACGCTCGGCGGGTGCGAGACCGGCGATGCGAAGATCACCGGCGGCCACGATCTCCCCGCGAAACACGTGATTCACGCGGTGGGGCCGCGCTGGAGCGGCGGCAAGAAGCACGAGCCCGAACTGCTCGCGAGTTGCTACCGGCGCTCGCTCGAACTCGCCGAAGAAGCGGGCTGCACGTCGATCGCGTTTCCCGCGATCAGTTGCGGCATCTATCACTTCCCCGTGGAGCAAGCCGTGCCGATCGCGGTGCGCACGGTCATCGAAACGCTGCCTTCCACGCCATCCATCGAGCGCGTCATTTTCGCGTGCTTTCAGGACGGCATGCTTGCGCGCTACCAAGCCGAGCTCGATGCGGCAAAGGCTCAAGCGCCGCCTTCGAAGCCCGCCTGACGCCACGCTTCGAACGTCACGATCGCCACCGTATTCGACAGATTCAGGCTGCGGTTGCCCGGCCGCATCGGCAGGCGCACGCGCTGTCCGGTCGGAAAGCGCTCCAGCAAGTCACTCGCGAGGCCGCGCGTCTCCGCGCCGAACACGAACCAGTCGCCGGGCTGGAACGCGTGATCGAAGAACGGCGTCGAGCCGCGCGTCGTGAACGCGAACATCCGCGCGGCGTCGGGCGTTTCTTTCGCGATGAAGGCATCCCAGTCCGCATGCACGTTCATTTCGGCGTACTCGTGATAATCGAGACCCGCGCGGCGCAACTTCGCATCGTCGAGCGGGAAGCCGAGCGGCTCGATCAGATGCAGCCGCGCGCCCGTGTTCGCGCACAGGCGGATAACGTTGCCGGTGTTCGGCGGAATTTCGGGTTCGACGAGTACGACGTTGAACATAAAGTGCTGTGGTTAAAGAGGGTTAATCCTTCGGTGTACGCAGCGCCACGAAATTGGTGACGCGCCGCGCGCCGGCAAGCTTGAGCTTTCGTGCAAGGGCATCAAGTGTCGCGCCGGAGGTCATCACGTCGTCGACGACGCCGATATGCTTGCCGCGCACATCGCCCGAAATCGAGAACGCGCTCGCGACATTGCGGCGGCGCGCATCCTGATCGAGCCGCGATTGCGCCGACGTATGCCTCACCCGCGCAACCATCGACGCATCGCTCTGCACGCCCATCGAGCGCGCGAGCGGGCGCGCGATCGCCCACGCCTGGTTATAGCCGCGCGCGACGATCCGCGCGCGCGAGAGCGGCACCGGCACGATCACGTCGGGCACGGGCAGATCGCTGTCTTCGAAGAGCGCATGCAAATTCCGCGCGAAGGCCTCGCCCGTGGCGAGCCGTGCGCGAAATTTCAGCTCGACGGCGAGCGTATCGAGCGGCGCGCGATAGTCGGCGAGCGCGAGCGTGTCGTTGAAAGCGGGCGGCGATTCAAGGCACGCGGCGCAATGCGCACGCGTGTCATCGCGATCGCGTCTCATGTCCGACGCGCCAAGCGGCAGCGCGCAGGTCGCACAGCGCAGGCGCGGCTCGTTCCAGTATTGCGCGTCGCAGCCTTCGCATAGCAACTCTTGCGACAAATTGCCGCATAAGGCGCACTGGCTCGGCAAAGCGACATCGGCGAGCCGTTGCATCGCTGATGCGAATCTACGTACGCGCGACGATATGGGCGGTCGGAACGGAAGACGAATACTGTCGGCATTCATGACGGCGAAGATCGGAAAAAATCACGGCTCAAGGCGCTAAACACGCGCAATCGTTGCGCCTCAGGAGGCGTTTATGCCTCGTATCAGCGCTTGGTATGGGTTGTTTTCGAGACGACCGAGTATACTTCGCACTCTCATCGAAAAGATCGACATGTCCCCGACATCCCCCGACACTAGCCGTCCGGCCTATGATCCGCGCCGTCTGCGCGCGATCTTCGACGGACGCGCCGCCGCCTTCGACGACGTCGCTTTCCTGCCGCGCGAAATCGCGCAGCGCATGCGCGAACGGCTCGAATACATCAAGGTCGCGCCGCTGCGCGTCCTCGATGCGGCGTGCGGCGTCGGGGCGGACCTGGGCGGTCTGCGGGAGCGCTTCGCCGAGGCATCGGTGATCGGCGTCGATATTTCGTCCGCGATGCTCGCGCGCGCCCGCGCCGCCGAATCCGTGGATACCGAGAGCGGCGCAGGCTGGCGCCGTTTTCTTCCGTCGACGCTCGCGAAGGCGTTCGGTGCGCGCGGTCCGCAACTCGCGCAGGCGGATTTCTCCGCGCTGCCGTTTGCCTCGGACGCGTTCGAATTGCTGTGGTCGAATCTCGCGCTGCACTGGCATGTGCGCCCCGACCTCGTTTTCCCCGAATGGCAGCGCGTGCTCAAGGTGAATGGCCTCTTGATGTTCAGCACGTTCGGCCCTGACACGCTGCGCGAACTCAGAGCCGCGTATCGCGAAGCCGAGCGCGCGCTTGGCCTTGCGCCCGTGCCGCACGCGATCGATTTCGTCGACATGCACGATCTCGGCGACATGCTCGTTGAAAGCGGCTTTGAAATTCCGGTCATGGACCAGGAAGTCCTGACGATCACATACAAATCACCCGAATCGCTTCTCGCCGACGTGACGCGCTGGGGCGCGTATCCGTCCGAGCGTGCATTCGAGGCGGGTCGCGCCGACGCGAAAGCCATGCGCGAAGCGGTTCATCGTGCACTGGAAGCGCTGCGCGGCGACGACGGCACCATTGCCCTGACCTTCGAGGTGATCTACGGCCACGCGTGGAAAGCGGTGCCGCGCATGACGGCCGAAGGACACGGCATCGTGCGGCTGGAAGATATCGGACGAGGCTCAAAACCGAAACGTTGATGGGGTAAAGAGCGCGGTTGTTATGTCTGAGATTTGCGCGAAAAAAGCGCGCAAAAAGGTGCGTCAAAAGGGCGCAGAAGCTTGTGCCGCTTGGCTTTGAGACGTTACGACCCTTGCTTGTGGATGCCACCCAAGACGCCTATAATGCGTCAGTTTGTCGCCCGGACTGACACAATTCTGGGTGAAATCCGAGCAAAAGTGTGTGATTGCGTGCGGATTGACGGAGACAGCGATGCAGGCCAGTCAAACGCTGACGGAGTCCGAGCCGGTAATCGGAGACTGGCTGATGAAGCGAAACTGCTCGGTGTCGCCGCGTCAGTTCGTGGGCGTTTACCTGTCGCTTGCCTTGTTTTCGCTGGCAATCGCAACGCCGCTGTTCCTGAACGGCGCCTGGCTGGTGCTGCCGTTCACCGGAGTCGAGTTGGCGGTCGTGGGCATCGCGTTCGTGATTTACGCACGCCATGCTGTCGACTACGAACGGATCCGGCTGTATCGAAACCGGTTGTTGATCGAACAGATGGACGCCGAAGTGCTGACGCAGTTCGAGTTCAACCCGCGCTGGGTGCGGGTCGAAGCGGGCGCGACACCGAGAGAGCCGCTCACGATCGTATCGCGCGGTCAATCGGTGAAAATCGGACAACACCTTGCCCAGCATCGTCGCGAGCAATTTGCAGCCGAGTTGCAGGCGTCATTGAGACGTCTTTGAGAGGAGCCGGCGCTCGCGCGATGTAACGGGGGGTCGAGGGTTTGAATGGAAAATTTGGGTAAGGATGCTATGAAAACAATCAAGCGAGCCCTCTCGGGCGTGCTGGCGGCAGGCGCACTGCTCAACGCCGGCGTGGCCCTGGCGGTCAGCGACGCTCCTGGCGGTCCTCGTGTGAACGAGATCAACTTCCAGCAGCCTGTGACGAAGATCGCCGAGGAGCTCTACGGCCTCCATATCTTCATGCTCATCATCTGTACCGTCATCTTCATCGGCGTGTTCGGGGTGATGTTCTATTCGCTCTTCAAGCATCGCAAGTCGAAGGGCTTCAAGCCGGCCAATTTCCACGAAAGCACCACGGTCGAAATCATCTGGACGATCGTGCCGTTCGTCATCGTCATTCTGATGGCGCTGCCGGCAACGAAAGCCGTGGTCGCGATGAAGGACACGAGCAACGCCGATCTCACCGTGAAGGTCACGGGTTATCAGTGGAAGTGGGGCTACGACTACGTGAAGGGTCCGGGTGAGGGCATCAGCTTACTGTCGACGCTCTCCACGCCGCGCAGCGAAACGAACGGCCAGAAGCCGATCTCGAATCTCTATCTGCAGGAAGTCGACAACCCGCTCGTCGTGCCGGTCGACAAGAAGATCCGCGTAATCACGACGGCGAACGACGTCGTGCACTCGTGGTACGTCCCGGCGTTCGGCGTGAAGCAGGACGCGATTCCGGGCTTCGTGCGCGACACGTGGTTCAAGGCCGAAAAGGTGGGCACGTACCGCGGCTTCTGTACGGAACTGTGCGGCAAGGAGCACGCGTACATGCCGGTCGTCGTCGAAGTGCTGTCGGCTGACGACTACGCGAAGTGGGTCGACGCGCAAAAGAAGAAGATGGCCGCAGGTCAGGACGATCCGCTCAAGACCTACACGAAGCAGGAGCTGATGGCGCGCGGCCAGCAGGTCTACACGTCGAACTGCGCGGTCTGCCACCAGCCGACCGGCAAGGGCGCGGGCCAGTTTCCGGCGCTCGACGGCTCGAAGATCGCAACCGGCTCGATTGCCGATCACCTGAACATCGTGCTGCACGGCAAGGGCGCGATGCCGCCGTGGCAGGGCATGCTGAACGACGTCGAGATCGCATCGGTCGTCACGTTCGAACGCAACAACTGGAGCAACCATACCGGCGACCTGCTCCAGCCGAAGCAAGTCATCGACGCCAAAGCGGGCAAGATGCCGCAAGGCGGCGGCACCTCGGCGGCGGCATCGGCGCCTGAAGCGGCGAGCGCCGCGCCCGTGGCCGCGGAAGCCAGGGCGCCGGCTGCATCGGGTGCGCAAGCGCCGCAAGGCGCGACGCAGACAGCGGCGCCGGCAGCCGGCCTCCCCGCCAGCATCTATTTCGAGACGGGCAAGGATTCGCTGCCCGCCGACGCCAGCAACGCCGTGCAAGCTGCGGCCGCTTACGTGAAGGCCCACCCGGACGCGAAGCTCGCGCTGTCGGGCTTCACGGACGCGACCGGCGGCGCCGGCCTGAACGCCGATCTCGCCAAGCGCCGCGCGCAAGCCGTGCGCGATGCGCTGAAGGCAGCAGGCGTTCCGGAAGATCACATCGTGTTGAAGAAGCCCGAGTCGGTCACGGGCGGCACGGATGCGAAGGAAGCACGCCGCGTAGAAATCAGTCCGGCTGCTTGACGTGACTCACGACCGCTCTTCCTTCGCACACGGGATGCAACGGAAGAGCAGGTGGGAAAGCCAAGTGCCCCGAGTATTCGCTTTAGGAGATGATTGTCATGTCTAGCATCGGACACGATGTAGGCGCAGGCCACGACCACGCGCACGACGACCATGCGCACCATGTGCCGCATGGCTGGCGCCGGTGGCTGCTCGCCACCAACCACAAGGACATCGGTACGCTGTACCTGCTGTTCTCCTTCATCATGTTCCTCTCCGGAGGCGTGATGGCGCTCGGCATTCGTGCCGAGCTGTTCGAGCCGGGCCTGCAGATCATGCGTCCCGAGTTCTTCAATCAGCTGACCACCATGCACGGCCTCATCATGGTGTTCGGCGCGATCATGCCGGCGTTCGTCGGCTTCGCGAACTGGATGGTGCCGCTGCAGATCGGCGCATCGGACATGGCGTTCGCGCGCATGAACAACTTCAGCTTCTGGCTGCTGCCGGCCGCCGCCGTGCTGCTCGTCGGCTCGTTCTTCGTGCCGGGCGGCGCAACCGCCGCGGGCTGGACGCTCTACGCACCGCTTTCCACGCAGATGGGCCCGGGCATGGACTTCGCGATTTTCGCGGTCCACATCATGGGTGCGTCGTCGATCATGGGCGGCATCAACATCGTCGTGACGATTTTGAACATGCGCGCGCCGGGCATGACGCTCATGAAGATGCCGATGTTCGCGTGGACATGGCTCATCACCGCGTATCTGCTGATCGCCGTGATGCCGGTTCTGGCCGGCGCGATCACGATGGTGCTCTTCGACCGTCACTTCGGCACGTCGTTCTTCAACGCGGCGGGCGGCGGCGATCCGGTCATGTACCAGCACATCTTCTGGTTCTTCGGTCACCCCGAGGTGTACATCATGATCTTGCCGGCGTTCGGGATCGTGTCGCAGGTGATTCCGGCGTTCTCGCGCAAACCGCTGTTCGGCTATAGCTCGATGGTGTACGCAACCGCATCGATCGCGATTCTGTCGTTCATGGTGTGGGCGCACCACATGTTCGCGACGGGCATGCCAGTGACGGGCCAGTTGTTCTTCATGTACGCGACCATGCTGATCGCGGTCCCAACGGGCGTGAAGGTGTTCAACTGGGTGGCGACGATGTGGCGCGGCGCGCTCTCCTTCGAAACCCCGATGTTGTTCGCGATCGGCTTCCTGTTCGTGTTCACGATGGGCGGCTTCACGGGCCTGATCCTGTCGATGGCCCCGCTCGATATCCAGATGCACGGCACTTATTACGTGGTGGCGCACTTCCACTACGTGCTGGTGGCGGGATCGCTCTTCGCGCTGTTCGCGGGCTGGTACTACTGGGCGCCGAAGTGGACCGGCTGGATGTACAACGAAATGCGCGGGAAGATCCACTTCTGGGCGTCGATGATCACGTTCAACGTCACGTTCTTCCCGATGCACTTCCTGGGTCTCGCGGGCATGCCGCGCCGCTATGCCGACTACCCGGCGCAGTTCACGGACTTCAACCAGGTCGCGACGATCGGCGCATTCGGCTTCGGTCTTTCGCAGGTGTACTTCCTGTTCGCGGTCGCGCTGCCGACGTATCGCGGCGGCGGCGAACTCGAGAAGGCCGGCGACAAGCCGTGGGATGGCGCGGAAGGTCTCGAATGGACCGTGCCGAGCCCGGCGCCGTTCCACACGTTCGAGAATCCGCCGACGGTCGAGTAATCGGATTGTCCGGTTCGCGGGGCTGTTGAGGGAACGCCCCGCGAACGAGAAAGCAAGGAAAGCATGGCCCCGGATCCACAAAAAAGACGCACGCCCGAAGAGATACGCGCGGGCAACAAGCGGCTCGGAATCATCATGATGTTGATTGCCGCCGTCTTCTTTCTGGGTATCGTCGTCAGGCAATACCTGTTGTCGCGAGGGTAGGAAAGCAACGTGTCGACTCCGCAGGAAAATTCGCATATCGACCGGTCCTTCAACCGGTCGATGCTGGTGAAGCTCTTCGTCGTGGCCGCCCTGATGTTCGGCTTCGGCTTCGCGCTGGTGCCGATGTATCGCGCGATCTGCGAGATCACCGGCATCAACAATCTCGTGCAGCGCGACGTCAGCGCGCGCGAGGCGAAGAACACGCAGGTCGACATGAGCCGCACGATTTCGATCGAATTCGACGCGAACGCGCGCGGCCCGCTGGAGTTCAAGCCGGAGCAGCACAGTCTCGATCTGCACCCCGGCGAAGTGACGACGGTGATGTACGAGGTGACCAACGAGCAGAACCGCACGGTGAAGGCGCAGGCCATCCCGAGCTACGCGCCGAAGCAGGCCACCGAGTATTTCAACAAGATCGAATGCTTCTGCTTCACGCAGCAGACGCTCGCACCGAAGGAAACGAAGCGCATGCCGGTCGTGTTCGTCGTCGATCCGAAGCTGCCGAAGGACGTGAAGACGATCACCTTGTCGTACACGTTCTTCGAACTGGATGCGCCTAAGCAGGCGGCGAACTGACGATGAACGAACCGCGCGGGAAGGGCGGCTTTCTCAAGCTCGTGAAAGCGGTGTTCTGGTCGTTTTTCGGCGTGCGCCGCCGGGCCGACCTCGAAAGCGATGCGGCGCAGCTCAATCCGCTGCATCTGATCGCGGCGGGCGTCATCGGCGCGGTGTTGTTCATCGTCGTGTTGCTGCTGGTCGTGCGCGCGGTAGTGGGATAGACGGAACGCTGGAAACATCAGCGTCGAAAGAAAACTCAAGCAACTGGATCGAAGTGGAGAATCAATAATGAGCGGTCAAAACGAGAGCCCGTACTATTTCGTGCCGCATCCGTCGCGGCATCCGGTCATGGCCGCGACCGGCCTGCTGGTGATGCTCGCATCGCTGGCCATGTGGGTGAACGGGCACACCTGGGGCCCGGCCGGCACGTTCATCGGCCTGCTGTTCGTGCTGTTCGTGCTGTGGCACTGGTTCGGCGACGCGATTTCCGAATCCGAAGGCGGAATGTACGGCAAGCGCGTCGACGTGTCGTACCGCTGGAGCATGAGCTGGTTCATCTTCTCCGAAGTGATGTTCTTCGGCGCGTTCTTCGGCGCGCTGTTCTATGCGCGCGCGATCGCGATGCATCAGCTCGGCAGCCTCGACTACAAGCTGATCTGGCCGGACTTCACCGCCGTGTGGCCGAACAACGGCCCCGCTGCGCTCGTCGGTCACTTCCGCGCGATGGTGCCGTGGCCGCTGCCGACCATCAATACGGCGCTCTTGTTGTCGTCCGGTGCGACGCTGACGGTGGCGCACCACGCGCTGCGCGAAGACCATCGCAAGAAGGCGATCATCTGGCTGGGCGCGACGGTTCTGCTCGGCATCATCTTCCTGTTCTGCCAGGGCTACGAATATTTCCACGCGTACAACGAGCTGAACCTCACGCTCAATTCCGGCGTGTACGGCTCGACGTTCTTCCTGCTGACCGGCTTCCACGGTTTCCACGTGTTCCTGGGCGGCACGATGCTGGCGGTCGTGATGTTCCGGCTGATCCGGGGGCACTTTACGGCGGAGCATCACTTCGCGTTCGAAGGCGCCGCGTGGTACTGGCACTTCGTCGACGTCGTGTGGCTGGGTCTGTACGTCGTCGTGTACTGGCTGTAAGCGGAATATCGAAGACGGGCGCGCGCTGCGCGTCCGCGATGCAAGACCGGCAACGCCGCCGGTCCGAGAGCAAAGAAGCAGTGACCAACACGCCGCCCTCGATGTCCCAAAGGGCGGCGTTGTCGTTTGAAGGGGCGATTGGCGAAGCGCAAGCGCGAAGGTGCCGCGGCGCGACAATTCGTCTCGTAGGGAAGAATCCGCGCGGCGGGTTATCGTCGGGCTCAGCGTCCGATGGGGATGCCCGACGATTGAATCCAGCCCATCCAGTGCGCGAACAGGATGAAGAGGAAGAGGGAAATGGACAGCCCGACGCGCATGGCGAGTGACCACACCATCCGCTTCGTCCTGCCCCGGTCGGTCATCATGAAATAGAGCGCCGACCCCAGGCTGCCGATGATCAGGATGAATGCAATAGCAACGATGATGTGCATGAAACCAGCCAGCGATTGTGCTCAGGAACCACGGTGAGCAGTATTAATTTGGATCATCTCATTATCTCACTCGACGCCATGCGCCGTGCGGCGCCTCCGCGGATGCCGCGCATATGAAGATTCGCTTCTGGCCCACGCTGCTGATTCTGATCGTCGTCGCGGTGACGGTGCGTCTCGGCTTCTGGCAGCGCGACCGCGCGCATCAGAAGGAGGCGCTCAACGCGCAGATCGCCGCGTTCGAGAACGCGCCCGCGCGTGAGGTCGGCATGGAGCCGTTGCCGCTCAAGTCGATCGAATTTCATCGCGTCGAGGCGCGCGGGGAGTTCATGCCGGAGCGCGTCGTGTATCTGGACAATCGTCCGTATAACGACCAGCCGGGCTTTTATGTCGTGATGCCGCTTAAACTCGAGGGCGGCGGCTACGTGCTCGTGAATCGCGGCTGGCTGCCGCGCAACCTGGCGGACCGCACGGGCATCGAGCGTTACGAGACGCCGAAGGGCGTCGTCGAGGTGAAGGGCATTGCGCGCGCGAATGCTTCGCAGGCGTACGAGTTGGGGCACGGCGGATCGGCGGCGCACGAGCGGATTCGCCAGAATGTCGACATCAAATCGTATGCGGCGGAAACCGGGCTCGCGCTCCAGCCGTTCGTGATCCAGCAGACGAACGACACCGGCGACAGACTCGTGCGCGACTGGCCCGCGCCGACGCTCGGCGTCGAGCGCAATTACGGCTACATGCTGCAGTGGTGGGGCATGGCCGCGGCCGCCGTCGCGTTCGGCTTGTACGCCGCGCGCCGCGCCGCGAAGAAAGGCGAAGCAAGCGACGGCGAAGCCGAGCACCACGCCTGAAATTTGACCGAACAGAGGCAGTTCTACCGATGCAATCACAACGCTCCACCGCCGGCGCAGACAAGACGCGCACCCGGCAACCCATGCCCTCGAAAGGTTCGTGGATCAGCGGCCGATGGATGCTGATCCTGCTCGCGCTCGTGTGCGCCGCGCCGGTGATCGCGTCGTACCTGATGTACTACGTGTTCAAGCCAGCGGGCGGCACGTCGAGCTATGGCACGCTGATCGATCCGCAGCGGCCGATTCCCGCGCAACTCGTCGTCACCGACGAAAAGGGGCAGAGCCTGCCGCTCAAGTCGCTCGAAGGCAAATGGCTGATGGTCATCGTCAACGGCAGCGACTGCGACGAGCAATGCGCGACGCGCCTTTACTTCATGCGTCAGGTGCGCGCGCTGCAATCGGGGGAGCGCGAGCGCGTCGTCAACGTCTGGCTGCGCACCGATGACAAGCCCGTTTCCGATGTCATCAAGACCGCCTATCCGCAGCCTGACACGCGCATGCTGGTCGCCGACGAGAAGTCGGTTGCCGCGTGGTTGCCCGTCGATGACGGCACGAAGCTCACGGATCACATCTTTCTCGTCGATCCGAACGGCAATCTGATGATGCGCTTCCCGAAGAACCCCGATCCGAAGAAGATCAACGCGGATGTGGCGAAGTTGCTGAAGTGGTCGCGAATCGGATAAACGCGGGTTGAGGTAAGCGAATATGTTTCTGCTGCAATTGGGTCTGATCGGCATTTGCGTCGCGCTGCTGCCGCTGTCGTATGTCTGGGTGAAGGCCGATGACGATAAATTTAGAAAGCTCGTCTGGCTGACGACCTTTCTGACGCTCGATCTCATCATGTTTGGCGGCTTCACGCGCCTGACCGATTCCGGCCTCGGCTGTCCCGACTGGCCAGGTTGTTATGGCACGTCGTCGCCGTTCATCGCGCATGCGCAGATCACGGCCGCGTATCAGGCGATGCCAACGGGCCCCGTCAGCATGGTGAAGGCGTGGATCGAAATGCTGCACCGCTATTTCGCGATGGCGATCGGCGTGCTGATCATCGCGCAGGTGATCATCGCGTGGACGGCGCGCATCAAGAAGCGCCCGCTGCACGTGTCGCCGTGGTGGCCGACGGGCATTCTGCTGCTCATCCTGTTGCAGGGCGCGTTCGGTGCGTGGACCGTCACGCTGAAGCTGCAACCCGTGATCGTCACGATTCACCTGCTGCTCGGGCTCGCGTTGCTCGGCGTGCTCGGCTGGCTCGCGGCGCGCATGACGCCGATTCCGGCGCTCGATTCCGCCGCCGCGCGCTGGATGCCCGCCGCGGCATTCGGCTTGCTGCTGCTCATCGTGCAGGTGGCGCTCGGCGGCTGGGTCAGCACGAACTACGCTGTGCTTGCGTGCACGGACTTCCCGCTGTGCAACGGCCAATGGATTCCGCCGATGAACTTCGAGCACGGCTTCCATCTGTGGCGCGCGCTCGGAATGACCGGCGATGGCGACGTGATCTCGCAGGACGCGCTCGTCGCGATCCACTGGACGCATCGCATGTTCGCGGTCGTCGTCGTGCTGTATCTGCTCTGGCTCGCCTCGCGGCTGCGACGATTCGAATCGCTGCGCAAGCCCGCGAATGGCGTATTGTTGATGATCGTGATCCAGTTCCTGACGGGCATGTCGAACATCGTGCTGCAATGGCCGCTGCCGGTCGCCGTGGCCCACAACGGCGGGGCTGCGATCCTGTTGCTGCTACTCGTTATGCTAAACTTTCGAATCTCTTCAAGCCGTCCCGGCCGCGCCGCAGTTCCCGCGCGCGACGTCGTTTCAGCGTGACTCCACATTCCCATGGATAGCACGACACTCCATTCCCACCTCGGCAGCCGCGTCTCGCAATATCTTGCGCTGACGAAACCGCGCGTCACGCAGCTCGCCGTGTTTTGCGCTGTCATCGGCATGTTTCTGTCCACGCCCGGCATGGTGCCGTGGGACAAGCTGGTCGGCGGCGCGGTCGGCATCTGGTTGCTGGCCGGCGCGGCTTTCGCGATCAACTGCCTCGTCGAACAGAAAGTCGATGCGAAGATGCGCCGCACCGCGTGGCGCCCGTCCGCGCGCGGGCAGATCACCACGACGCAGATTCTGATCTTCTCGGCGATATTGGGCGGCATCGGCATGTGGACGCTCTACACGTTCACGAATCCGCTCACGATGTGGCTCACCATCGCCACGTTCGTCGGCTATGCGGTCGTCTACACGCTGCTGCTCAAGCCTTACACGCCGCAGAACATCGTGATCGGCGGCGCGTCCGGCGCGATGCCGCCGGCGCTCGGCTGGGCGGCCGTCACGGGCACGGTGCCCGGCGACGCGTGGATTCTCGTGCTGATCATCTTCGTGTGGACGCCGCCGCATTTCTGGGCGCTCGCGCTCTATCGCCGCAAGGACTACGAGAACGCAGGCCTGCCCATGCTGCCGATCACGCACGGCGAGAAATACACGCTGCTCAACATCTTTCTGTACACGCTCGTCCTGTTCGCCGTCACGCTGATGCCGTATATCTCCGGCATGAGCGGCGTGGTGTATCTGGCGAGTGCGATCGCGCTCGGCGCGGTGTTCATCGGTTATGCGTGGAAGATGTACCGCGACTACTCGGACGCGCTCGCGCGCAAGACCTTCCGCTATTCGATCGTGTATCTGTCGCTGCTGTTCGGCGCGCTGCTCGTCGATCATTATGTGCGCACGGTGATTGGCGCATGACGGCTGCTCTTCGTCGCATCTTTGCGCTGTTGTTCGTGGCGGCTCTGGTCGCCGCGTGCGAGAAAGCACCCGATTTCAAGAATCTCGACATCACCGGCAACAAGCAGTTCGGCGCCGATTTTTCGCTGCCCGACACGCACGGCAAGACGCGCACGCTCGCGGACTTCAAGGGCCGTGCGGTCGTGCTGTTCTTCGGCTATACGCATTGTCCGGACGTCTGCCCGACGACGCTCGCCGAGCTTTCCCAAGCGATGCAGCAGCTCGGCGACAAATCGAAGGACGTGCAGGTGCTGATGGTCACCGTTGATCCCGCGCGCGACACGCCCGAACTGCTCGGTCAGTACGTGGCGGCGTTCAACCCGTCGTATATCGGATTGCGGCCGGCCAACGATGCACAGCTCGCGCAGATCGCGAAGGACTTTCGGGTGTACTACGCGAAGTCGCAGGGCAAGACGCCCGACGACTACACGATGGACCACACGGCTGCAAGCTACGTGTTCGACAAGGACGGCAAGCTGCGTCTCTTCGCACGCGACGGGCAGGGCGTCGATCCGTGGGTTCACGACCTGAAGCTGCTGGTCGACTGATCGAGGCAGCGGCCAACAAGGGCCGCTCTCCAATTTACTTATCCAGCGACGGCTCGGGCAGATTCAAACCCGGCGCGAGCCGCGTCGCCTTGAATTCGATGATGTCGTAGTGCGCGAGTCCCTGTCTCGCGAACGGATCTTCCGCGATGATCGCATCGAGCCGCTCGCGTTCGATGCCCGACGCCAGAATGACACCGCCTTCGCGCGGCACCTTCGGCCCCGCGACGACGAACACGCCCGCCGCGAAATAACGTTCGAGATAGACACGATGCGCGTCGAGCGCGTCATCGATTTCGGCGAGCGCGCCGGTATAGCGCAGATTGATCACATACATGGCGAGCGTGGCCTCCGGCGTGCGAAAAAGTGTGGCGTTCCGCCGATTTTATCCGCCCTTGCCGCGAGTGATATTCACATGAACATTCTGTATTTACCCTCGCACCGACGCTGTGCGAATATCCGTCGCCTTGGTTCGTATCACTGACCGAAGACGAAACTGGAATCCCGCGGCAAGAACGCATCGAAACAGGAACACCATGCAGCGCAGAAATTTGCTCAAAGCCATTGCCGCGGTCGCGGCGTCCGCCTCGTTGTTCACGAGCCTCGCCGCTCGCGCCGATGACAAGGTCATCAAGGTCGGCACCATCAGCGGCCCCGATGCGCAGATCTGGCAAGTCGTTCAGAAGGTCGCGAAGCGCGAAGGGTTGAACGTGAAGGTGATCGAGTTCAACGACTACGTTCAGCCGAACGCCGCGCTCGATGCCGGCGATCTCGACGCGAACAGCTTTCAGCATCAGCCGTATCTGGACAGCCAGATCAAGCAGCGCGGCTATAAGATCGTGAATGCCGGTCTCACTTACATCTCGCCGCTCGGCGTGTACTCGAAGAAGCTGAAGTCGTTGAAAGACTTGCCGCAAGGCGCGAAGGTCGCGGTGCCGAATGATCCGTCCAACGAGAATCGCGCGCTTCTGCTGCTGCAAAGCCAGGGCGTGATCAAGCTGAAGGCGGGCGCCGGCACGAACGGCAACAACGCGACGGCGCTCGACGTGGCGGACAATCCGAAGAAGGTCAAGCTCGTCGAGCTCGACGCCGCGCAATTGCCGCGCACGCTCGCCGATGTCGATGTTGCCGCGATCAACACGAACTTCGCGCTTGCGGCAGGCCTGCAGCCCACGAAGGATGCGATCGCGCTCGAGGACGTTCATAGCCCGTACGCGAACCTGATTGCCGTGCGCGCGAAGGACAAGGATCAGCCGTGGGTGAAGAAGCTGGTCGCGGCTTACCAGTCCGAAGACGTGCGTCAGTTTCTCAAGAGCGAGTTCAAGGGCTCGGTCGTGCCTTCGTTCTGAGAGAGCGATCTCGCACGGTAGCTTCAACGGCGCCCCTCGGGGCGCCGTTTTCAATGGTGCGGCAGTTCAGTCGACGCAAATCGGCTGCAGCTCTTTTTGCCACAGGATGCCCGGCCCGTCTTGCGTAGCGGTGAAACCGGTTCGCAGGAACAACGCGCAGAGATCTTCCTGAGATGCCTCGAGCCGGCAGGTCACCTGGTCATAACGCGCGCCGTGCGCGAAGTTCGTGCATGCCGCGACGAGCTGCCCGCCGAGTCCGCGCCGACGCGCGCCCGGCTCGACGAACAGCAGTTCGATGCGTGCCCGACGCTCGGATTCCGCCGTGAGTATGGCCGCGCCGACGCGTGTGGCATTGGTCTGTTCCGCGACCCAGCACGCGATGCGCGGCGTATTCACCTGCATCGCGAAGAGGAAGCCCGACACCAACTGCGCCGCATACGCCTCACTGAAGAGCTTCGGCTTGTCGCCGGAGTAGAGATGCGCATGGCGCTCGATCATCCAGCCGAAGTCGCCGCCGCGTGGCACGCGCAGCCTCGTTTCGCCGTCGGTGTGCACCGGTGAGAGCAGTCGCTCGACGTCCGCCATCGCAGTGCAAAGCTGATCGATCTCGGCGGCGGTCAGCCGCTTGAGCAGCGTGGCGGTTTCGGCGGAAACGTGAAGGTCGATCTCGTCGACCTGCGCTTTTGCCTCGGCCGTGATCCGCAACAGATGCGCGCGGCCGTCCGCCTCATTCTTTCGCCGTATGACCAGGCCGAGTTTCTGGAAGTTGTTGATCAACCTGCTCAGATAGCCCGTGTCCAGACCCAGATTGCGTGACAGGTCCGCTGCCGTGGCGGCGCGGCCGTGCGCCAGCTCGTGCAGGATCCGCACTTCAGTCAGCGAAAAGCAGCTTTTATGCAGCCGCTCGTGAAGCGCGCCCGTATGGCGTGCATAAAAACGGTTGAAGCGGCGTACCGCTTCGACGGCCCGGCCCGGATCAGAACTGCCCATCGCGTGAGTCTCTCAAAGTTTTGTTGAAATTTAATTTTGATTCCGAACTAATGCGTACATTGTGCCAAAGAAGCACGACCGTGCGAATACGAAAATGCCCGAAAAGTGGGTATGTTGGCAATCAAGGGAACCAGTTTGGCAACTGGATCGTCCATGCGGGTAATTCCCGATGGCGAAGGCTGTTGCATTGAGCGCATTAAAAGCGCGTCAACATATTGATTTTTATAGTAATTTGACGTTTGTTCTCAAGTCGCGTCTTAGAATTGACTGGTATTATGTTGGTTATATAATGGGCTCCAGTTTAGACGTGAGGGCGTTCTTTGGACCATCGCTGGGAGCCTTTGAGGCCTGACGCGCAAAGCGATACGCCGCTTTATCTTCAACTGGCCTCGCGTCTGGCTGCGGCGATTCATGCAGACAACTGGACGGCTGGCGAGGCGCTGCCTTCGGAGCGCACTTTGTCGCAGGGAGTCGGCGTATCGCGCATCACGGCGAGAAAGGCCATCGCGCTGCTCGTCGAGCAGGGGCTGATCCGGCGGGTGCGCGGCGCGGGCAATTTCATCACGCCGCGCGTCGAAGATCCGCTGTCCCGGCTGACCGGGTTCACCCGGAAGATGGAACAGCGCGGCTTCAGGCCCGACTCGATCTGGCTAGATCGCGGACTGCGCGCAGCGAATCGCGACGAAACCGTGCGTCTGGGTCTGCCACCGGGCGCGGCCGTTGCAAGCCTCAGACGTCTGCGGCGCGCTGACGGCATCGTGATGGCGGTCGAGCATTCCGCCTTGCCTGTCGCCGTCGTGCCGGACCCGCTGGCGATCGGCGCATCGCTTTATCGCTATCTGGAGGACAACGGGTCGTCGGTGGTAAGGGCGCTGCAACATTTCCGCGCGGTGAACGCGGGCGCGGACATCGCGCGGCTGATGGGCGTGGCGCCGCGCGCGGCGCTGCTCGTGATTACGCGCATCGGCTATTCGGCGGATCAGCGCGCGATCGAATTGACGGACACCTACTGCCGCGACGACTACTACGACTTCGTCGCAGAGCTGCATCGATAAGCGTCGGCACAGACGCGCTTCACGCAAAGAGCATCACGAGAGCGGAAAACAGAACCAGAGGACCCAAGGAAGCCGTTCGCATCTTTCGAACGAAAGCCTGCTCGCAGCACGGCGCGGACGGCGCTGAACCTCACCCAAGCATCGCGTACTTCCAGAGAACTTCATGCTGAAAGGAAACATACTCACGACCGACGGATGGATCCACGGAACCGTCCGCTTCGAGAACGGCCGCGTGACGGCGCTCGAAGGCCATATCGCCGATCCGCTCGCGAACGACGCGCCATACATCCTGCCCGGCTTCATCGATCTTCACGTGCACGGCGGCGGCGGGCGCGACATCATGGAGGGCGGCGACGCGGCGGACACCGTCGCGCGTCAGCACGCGCAGCACGGCACCACGAGCCTGCTCGCCACCACGATGACCGCGCCGCGCGACGAACTGATGCAAGTCGTCGCGGGCCTGGGCGAACAGGCGAAGCAACGCGCGGCGGGCGGCGCGCGCATGCTCGGCGTGCATCTGGAAGGCCCGTATATCAATCCGGGCAAGCTCGGCGCGCAACCGGACGCAGCCGCCGTCGCGGTGCGCGATGAAGTGCTGAAGTACCTCGAACTCGCGCCGATCCGCGTCGTCACGATCGCGCCGGAGATTTCCGGGCATCTGGACATCATCGCGGAGATGGCGGCGCGCGGCGTGCGCGTGCAGCTCGGTCATTCGCTCGGCACATACGACGACGCCGTCAACGCGCTCAAGCACGGCGCGCGCGGCTTCACGCATCTGTTCAACGCGATGTCGCCGCTGCATCACCGCGACCCCGGCATGGTCGGCGCCGCGCTGGCGCATGCCGAATACGCCGAACTCATCCCCGATCTGCTGCACGTGCATCCGGGCGCCATTCGCGCCGCGATGCGCGCGATCCCGCGTCTGTACGTCGTGACCGACAGCACGTCGGCGGCCGGCATGCCCGACGGCGAATATCGCCTCGGCAGCCAGCACGTCACCAAATGCATGGGCGGCGTGCGTCTCGCGGACGGCACGCTCGCCGGCAGCACCCTGACGATGGATCAGGCGCTGCGCAATCTCGTCTCGCTGGGCATTCCGCTCGCGGACGTCTCGAATCGTCTGTCGCGCTATCCCGCCGACTATCTCGGGCTCGAAGATCGCGGCCGCATCGCGCGCGGCGCATGGGCCGATCTCGTCGTGCTCGATCGGGACCACGCGCTGACCGCAACGTATGTCGAAGGAGAATCAATTGTCGAATATGCTTAACGAGGCACTGGAGTCCGCCGACGTCGTCGCGGCCCAGCTCGCCGATACCTCGCGCATCGAAGCGCTCGCGGACAAGCTCAAGGAGCAGCCGCGCAATGTCGCGCTGACGGTCGCGCGCGGCAGCTCCGACCACGCCGCCAGTTATTTCGCAAGCCTGACGATGAGCCGCATCGGCGTGCCGGTCGCCTCGCTGCCGATGTCGGTCGCGACGCTCCAGCAGGCGCCGTTGCGCGTGTCGGGCCAGCTCGCCGTCGCGTTTTCCCAATCGGGCAAGAGCCCCGATCTCGTCGGCACGATGCAGGCGTTGCGCGAAGCCGGCGCGTTCACGGTCGCGGCCGTCAACGTCACCGGATCGCCGCTCGAAAGCGCGTGCGAATACTTTCTACCGCTGCTTGCCGGGCCGGAACTGTCGGTGGCTGCGACCAAGAGCTATATCGCGATGCTGTCGCTGTCGGCCATCGTGATCGCGCACGTTCAGCGCGACGTCGAACTGCTCAACGCGCTGAAGTCGCTGCCGGATGCGCTGCGCGCCGCGGGCAAGCTCGACTGGACGCGCGCAGTGAGCGAACTGAAGGACGTCGACCGCATGATCGTGATCGGGCGCGGTCTCGGTCTCGCGATCGCGCAGGAAGCGGCGCTCAAGCTGAAGGAAACCTCGGGCATCCAGGCCGAAGCGTTCTCCAGCGCGGAAGTGCGTCACGGCCCGATGGAAATCATCGACAAGGACTATCCGCTCCTCGTGTTCGCGCCGCGCGGGCCGGAGCAGGCGGGCCTCGTCCAGCTTGCAGCAGACATGCGCGCACGCGGCGCGCGCGTGCTGCTCGCAGCGCCCGGGGATGTCGCGCAAGCGGAGTTGCCGCTCGTCGCGACCGATCATCCGGCGCTCGATCCGATCGCCGCAATCCTTTCGTTCTATGTGATGGCCGCGGGTCTGGCCGCCGCGCGCGGGCGCAATCCCGACGCGCCGCGCCACCTGAATAAGGTCACCGAAACCCATTGAGTGAGATAGCCGATGCGCCGTGCCGAGGAGTCCCTGTTGAATCATTCCATCGATAACCCGAACGACGTGGTGTTGCTCGCGCCGTTCACCGGCCCCATCGTGCCGCTCGCCGATGTGCCCGATCCCGTGTTCGCCGAAGGCATGTTCGGCGATGGCATCGGCATCGATCCGCTCGACAACGTGCTCGTTTCGCCCTGCGACGGCACCATCACGCATCTCGCGCGCACGCATCACGCGGTGACGCTGCGCACGAAGGAAGGTGCGGAGATTCTGGTGCATATCGGCATCGACACGGTCAAATTGGGCGGCGAAGGCTTCGCGCCGATGGTCGAGCAGGGTGCGACGGTGCGCGCCGGTCAGC
The DNA here is from genome assembly GCF_001544755.2 of Caballeronia catudaia. Taxonomy (GTDB): domain Bacteria; phylum Pseudomonadota; class Gammaproteobacteria; order Burkholderiales; family Burkholderiaceae; genus Caballeronia; species Caballeronia catudaia. The sequence continues at coordinate 403,896 of NZ_FCOF02000001.1, forward strand.
CGCTGATCGAATTCAACGCCGATTACGTCGCGCAGCATGCGCCGAGCCTTGTCTCGGTGATCGCGATCGCGAACGGCGATGCCTTCGACGTCACCGAACGCGCCGGCCGCGGCGCGCTGAAAGCGGGCGCGCGACTGCTCGTTCTGCGCGCGAAGCACGGCGAAAAGGCGGAATCGGCGCGCAGCGGCGCGGTCGTGCTGGAAGAGGCTCGCCGCAGTCTCACATTGGCGCACGCGGGCGGTTTGCATGCGCGTCCGGCCGCGCGGGCGCGTGAAGCCGCGCGCGGTTTCGACGCGAAAGTCGAAGTGCGTTACGAAGGCAAGAAGGCGCCTGTGGAAAGCGTCGTCGGCCTGCTCGGTCTCGGTGCGGGCGAAGGTGCGACCATCGAACTGGTGGGCATCGGCTCGCAGGCGCAGGAAGCGGTCGAAGCGGTCGCCGTCGAATTGCTGCGCGCCGCGCACGGCGAAGTCGAAGAGACGCCCGCGCGCCAGAAGTCGCCGGCGCCGCTCGCGAAGGCGGCCGCATCGGGCGGGCCGCTGCCGCCGAACACGCTCGCCAGCGTGTGCGCGTCGCCGGGCATCGCGGTCGGCAAGCTCGTGCGCTGGGACGATCAGGAGATCGTGCCGCCCGAACAGGCGAGCGGATCATCGGCGGCGGAGAGCCGTGCGCTCGATAAAGCCATCGCGCAAGTCGACGCCGAACTCGGCGAAACCGTGCGCACGGCGTCGCAGCGCGGCGCGGTCGGCGAAGCGGGCATTTTCGCGGTTCATCGCGTGCTGCTAGAAGACCCGACGCTCGTCGATGCCGCGCGCGATCTGATCAGCCTCGGCAAGAGCGCGGGCTTCGCGTGGCGCGAGGCGATCCGCGCGCAGATCGCGCTGCTTTCGAACGTGCAGGACGATCTGCTCGCCGAGCGCGCGGCCGATCTGCGCGATATCGAAAAGCGCGTGCTTCGCGCGCTCGGTCTCACCAATACGGCGGCGCGCGAACTGCCGGCCGAAGCGGTGCTGGCCGCGACGGAATTCACGCCGTCGGATCTTTCGTCGATCGACCGCACGCGCGTCACCGCGCTCGTGATGGCGCGAGGCGGCGCGACCTCGCATGCGGCGATCATCGCGCGTCAGATCGGCATTCCGGCGCTCGTCGCGATCGGCGATGCGCTGCACGCGATTCCCGAGGGCACGCAAGTCGTCGTCGATGCCTCGGCGGGCCGCTTCGAGCATGCGCCGACGCAAGTCGACGTCGAGCGCGCGCGCGCCGAACGCGAGCGTCTCGCGAACGTGCGCGAGGCGAACCGCAAGCTGTCGCGGGAAGCGGCATCGACGAAAGATGGCCGCGCGATCGAAGTCGCCGCGAATATCGCGACGCTCGACGACGCGAAGGCCGCCGTCGAAAACGGCGCGGACGCGGTCGGCCTGTTGCGCACGGAACTGCTGTTCATCCATCGCCAGTCGGCGCCGACGGTCGACGAGCACGCGCAAAGCTATCAGGGCATCGTCGATGCGTTGCAGGGCCGCACCGCGATCATCCGCACGCTCGATGTCGGCGCGGACAAGGAAGTCGATTATCTGACGCTGCCGCCCGAGGAAAACCCCGCGCTCGGCCTGCGCGGCATCCGTCTCGCGCAAGTGCGTCCCGATCTGCTCGACGATCAATTGCGCGGCCTGCTCGCCGTGAAGCCGCTCGGCGCCGTGCGCATCCTGCTGCCGATGGTGACCGATTCCGGCGAGTTGCAGCGCCTTAGAAAGCGCATCGACGAACTGGCGCGTGAGGCCGGCCGCACCGAGCCGATCGAAGTCGGCGTGATGATCGAAGTGCCGTCGGCGGCATTGCTTGCCGATCAGCTCGCGAAGCACGCGGACTTTCTCTCGATCGGCACCAACGATCTCACGCAGTACACGCTCGCGATGGACCGCTGCCAGCCCGATCTCGCCGCGCAGTCCGACGGCCTGCATCCGGCCGTGCTGCGTCTCATCAAAGCGGCGGTGCAGGGCGCGGAGAAGCACGGCAAGTGGGTTGGCGTGTGCGGCGCGCTCGGTGGCGATCCGGTCGCGGCGCCGCTGCTCGTCGGCCTGGGCGTGACCGAGTTGTCGGTCGATCCGGTGTCGGTGCCCGGCATCAAGGCGCGCGTGCGCAATCTCGATTACCAGCTTTGCCGTCAGCGCGCCGAGGACTGCCTCGCGCTCGAATCGGCACAGGCAGTAAGAGCGGCAAGCCGCGAAATCTGGCCGCAGGACTAACCGTCCGTCCCGCAGCTGAGTTCGTGGAAACTTTTCAGCAAATCCCGAAGCAGTAACGACAAGACTTATATTTTTGGAGAACCCGATGGACGCCAATCCGTTTGCAAAGATGCAGCGCCTGGGCCGTGCCCTGATGCTGCCGATCGCCGTGCTACCGGTGGCCGGCCTGCTTTTGCGTCTCGGCCAGCCCGATGTCTTCAACATCAAGATGATCGCCGACGCAGGCGACGCGATCTTCACCAACCTGCCGCTGCTCTTCGCCATCGGCGTCGCGGTGGGCTTCGCGAAGGACAACAACGGTACGGCGGGCCTCGCCGGCGCGATCGGCTATCTCATCGAAGTGGCCGTGATGAAGGACATCAACGACAAGCTCAACATGGGCGTGCTGTCGGGGATCATCGCCGGTATGGTGGCCGGCTATCTGTATAACCGCTACAAGGACATCAAGCTGCCCGAATATCTGGCGTTCTTCGGCGGCAAGCGCTTCGTGCCGATCGTCACGGGCGTCGCGTGTCTGATACTCGGCATCGTATTCGGCTATGTCTGGCAGCCGGTGCAGGGCGCAATCGACACGGCCGGCAACTGGCTCACGACGGCGGGCGCACTCGGCACCTTCGTGTTCGGCGTGCTGAACCGCATCCTGCTCGTCACGGGCTTGCATCACATCATCAACTCGCTCGCGTGGTTCGTGTTCGGCTCGTACACGCCTGTCGGCGGCGGTGCGGTGGTGCATGGCGACCTGCATCGATTCTTCGCGGGCGATCCCACCGCAGGCGGCTTCATGACCGGCTTCTTCCCGATCATGATGTTCGGCCTTCCGGCTGCGTGTCTCGCGATGTTCCATGAAGCGCCGAAGGACCGCCGCGCGGTCGTCGGCGGCCTCCTGTTCTCTATGGCGCTGACCGCGTTCCTCACGGGCGTGACCGAGCCGATCGAATACAGCTTCATGTTCCTCGCTCCGGTTCTCTACGCGATCCACGCGGTGCTGACGGGCCTGTCGCTCGCGATCTGCTCGGCGCTCGGCATCCATCTGGGCTTCACCTTCTCGGCGGGCGCGATCGACTACGTGCTGAACTACGGCCTGTCGCAGCGCGGCTGGCTGGCGCTCGTGATCGGCGTGATTTACTTCGTCATCTATTACGGCCTGTTCCGCTTCTTCATCCGCAAGTTCAACATGGCGACGCCGGGCCGCGAGCCGGCCACGACCGACGCGCAAACCGATGCCGACACCACGGTCGACGGCGGCCTGATCCCGCCGCTTCCGGGCGCGGCGGCCGTGTCCGCGCCGAATACGCGCGCTTCGAAGTACATCGCGGCGCTCGGCGGCGCGTCCAATCTGACGCTCGTCGATGCCTGCACGACGCGTCTGCGCTTGTCTGTGGCGGATACGGAGAAAGTGTCGGAAGCGCAGTTGAAGAGCATCGGCGCGCGTGGCGTGCTCAAGCGCGGCGCGACCAACGTGCAGGTGATCATCGGGCCGGAAGCGGACCTGATCGCCGATGAAATCCGCACCGAGCTCGAGCATTCGTCGACGCGCGGCGCGACGCCGGCATCGTCCACGCCGGCGCAATCGGCGCCGTCGGCACAAGCTGCGGCGGCGGCAACGGGCGCCGATCAGACGCCCGGCCCGCTCGATCCGGACCCGTTCCGCTGGCTCGCTGTGTTCGGCGGCGCGACCAATGTCGTGTCACTTGATGCAGTCGCCGCGACGCGCCTGCGCGTGGTCGTGCGCGATCCGTCGTCGGTGGATAAGCAGCGTCTGTCTTCGCTGGACGTGGCGTGGGTTTCGGCCGATACGTTCCACATCGTCGTGGGCGCGGCGGCGCAGCGTTACGCCGCGCAACTGTCGACGCGACTGTCGGCCAACGGCGGCGGCGCCGCACCGATGCCGGCGTGATGCGGTAGTCGATGTTTCAAGCAAACGGCGCCCGCGGGCGCCGTTTGTCTTTGTGCGCAGAGCCAAAGAAAAAGCCCGCTGTCTCATCGACGGCGGGCTTCCCAATTTCTGCTACGGCGACGGCAGGATTACGCGTAGTCGTGCAGCGCCGAACGCATTTTCTTCATCGCGCTCGCCTCGATCTGGCGAATGCGCTCCGCCGAGACGCCGAACTCGTCGGCCAGTTCGTGCAGCGTCATGCCGCCCGAGCCGTCGTCCTGCACGTCGAGCCAGCGCGCCTTGATGATGCGGCGGCTGCGCTCATCCAGCGATTCGAGCGCGTCGGCAAGGCCGTCGCTTTGCAGCGTGTCGAACTGGCGCGCGGCGATGACGTTGGTCGGCTCGTTGTGCGAGTCGGCCAGATAGGCGATGGGCGCGAACGCTTCCTCGCCGTCTTCGACCTGACCTTCGAGCGCGATGTCGCCGCCCGACAAGCGCGTTTCCATCTCTGCGACTTCTTCGCGCTTCACGTTCAGTTCGCTGGCAAGACCCTCGATCTCGTCCGGCGTGAACGCCGAATGGCTGCTCTTATGGCTGCGCAGGTTGAAGAACAGCTTGCGCTGCGCCTTGGTCGTGGCGACCTTCACCATGCGCCAGTTGCGCAGGATGTACTCGTGAATCTCGGCCTTGATCCAGTGCATCGCATACGACACCAGGCGCACGTTTTGCTCCGGGTCGAAGCGCTTCACCGCCTTCATCAGACCGATGTTGCCTTCCTGGATCAGATCCGCGTGCGGCAGGCCATAGCCCAGATAGTTTCGTGCGATCGACACGACGAGGCGCAGGTGCGAAAGCACGAGCTGGCGCGCCGCGTTCAGATTGCCCTGTTCGCGGAATTCGGTGGCGTACTGACGTTCCTCTGCCTGCGACAGCATAGGAATGCGGTTCACTGCTTGTATGTATGAGTCGATGTTGCCAATCTGGCCGGTCAGCATCGACGATTGTGCGTACGTCAGCGCGCCTGCCGAAGATCCCTTGGCAGGTGCCGAGCTCAAAACATTCGGAAGGGTCATCGCATTGGTCACGCTCATAAGCTCCTTATCAATAATTCGCGTGCCGCTTAACGGCGGCGGAAGTCAGACATGATCTTAGCACTCTGGTTCATCGAGTGCTAAGTGTTAGAGCGAGGGGCAATGTGGGAGTTCCCACAAAAACTATCGTATTTGCGGGAGCGATAGGACAGACTGTTGCGTATCGATGGGAAATACGTACCGTTTAGGGGCTCGCTTTCGAATCGGTTACTGCTCTTGTGCGCTGCGGCGAAAGAAAATTCAACAAAATGCGGCATGCTGTTGCGATTCATGCAAATGTGTCAAAAGATCACTAGAATCGGCCAACAACATCCTTGATGAAACACGCCCGTCGTCGAGTAAATGGGGTGCTCATGCATAAAAACAAGCTTTCGTGGCATCGTCCGCTGTTGCGTTTGTCCGTTTGCGCGGCGCTCGGCATGGCGTCGGCGGCGGCGCATGCCGACCGGTTCGGCGTGCAGATCGGAGGCGGTGTATCCAACCGCGACTTCAAGAAAGCAGACCTCGGCCTGGTCTGGGACCCGAATCTGACGTGGTGGGAAATCGGCGGATTTCATTTCACGCTGCTCGGCGAAGGGCATGTGGCGTACTGGCACTCCACCCTCGACTACGCCACCAACCCGGATATCTGGGAATTCGGCGTCACGCCGATGCTGAGGTTCGTGAAGGGTTCAGGATACTTCCGGCCGTTCATCGAGATCGGCGTCGGCGTGCGGCTGCTTTCGCACGCGCGCATCACGCCGTTTTTCACCACATCGACGGCATTCCAGTTCTCGGACGTGGTGGGCGTCGGCATGATCTTCGGCGAGAAGCAGAGCTATCAGGCGGGCTTTCGCTACCAGCATCTGTCGAACGCGGGTATCAAAGACCCGAATCCTGGTATAAATTTCAGCCAGCTATATCTGCAATACAACTTCTGACGAGGCGCCGGCCCATCGGTTCCTCGACACAAGGGGAATCGACAGATGCCGGCAAAAACCATTGAGGCCATACGCGGCCTCGAGCGCGATCGCTTCCGTGCGATGGTCGAGGGCGATGGCGTGGCGCTAGACGCGCTGCTGGCCGAAAACGTCAGCTACGTGCACACGAACGGCAAGCGGGAGACGAAGCGTCAGTTCATCGACGCCATTACCGCGGGCCGGCGCCGCTATCGCCAGATCGAGATTCAGTCGCAGGACGTGCTGCCTGCCGGCCGCGACACGTGTCTGGTTTCGGGCCGCGCGCTGGTCGAAATGGAGTCGAAGAACGGCGCGCTGCTCTTTCCGATCGCCTACACCGCCGTCCACATCCAGACCGAGGGTCAGTGGCAACTGCTCGCGCTGCAGGCGACGCGCGTGGCGCTCGAATAGCCACGCGCGCCGCCCTCACGCTTCGAGGGCGGCCTCGTGCTGCCCCTGCCGCACGCTCTCCGCGATCCGTCCCGATCGATTCACTGCGCTCACGACCGCATCGGCGACCGCGAACGCCGGATTCGCATGCACCGCGACGCCGAAGCGCGTCGGGCCATGGCTGACCCGGCAGCCGACGAAAGCCGCCGTATCGCCGCTCGCCGTGACGGCCGTTTCGAACCAGTTGACGTTCGCATCGACATCGAGCGCCGCCGCGACCGTCCGCGCGTAAGCGTCGCCGCTTGTCGCGCTTCCCGCGGGAGAAACCGCGACGCGCCTTCCGGACACCGCGAGCGTCGACGCATCGACGCGCGATACCGGCCCACCCGCGTCGAAATATTCGCGCCTAAACAGCTCGCAGATCGCTTCGCCGCTGATTTCGGCGCCGGACGTATCGGTCACTTTCTGAACGGCGTGGCTGAATTCGATCTGCACGCGGCGCGGCGGCGTGAAGCCGAGGCCGCGTTCGAGCAGATACGTGGAGCCGCCCTTGCCGGACTGGCTGTTCACGCGGATGACCGCGTCGTAGCTGCGGCCGAGATCGGCCGGATCGATCGGCAAATAGGGTACTTCCCAAACGGTGCCGGGCATGCGTTGCGCGAAGCCCTTGCGGATCGCGTCCTGATGCGAGCCCGAAAACGCCGTGAACACGAGATCGCCCGCGTACGGATGGCGCGGATGCACCGGAATCTGATTGCAGCGCTCGACGACGCGGCGCACGGCGTCGATATCGGAGAAATCGAGGCCCGGGTCGATGCCCTGCGTGTAGAGATTCATCGCCAGCGTGACGAGATCGACGTTGCCGGTGCGCTCGCCGTTGCCGAAAAGACAGCCTTCGATGCGATCCGCGCCCGCGAGCACCGCCATTTCCGCCGCCGCGACCGCCGTGCCGCGATCGTTGTGCGGATGAACCGACAGCACGATGCTGTCGCGATAACCCATGTTGCGGTCCATCCACTCGACCTGGTCGGCGAATACGTTCGGCATCGCGGCTTCGACCGTCGCGGGCAGATTCACGATCATTTTGTGATCGGGCGTCGGACGCCACATCTGCGCAACGGCGTCGCAGACTTCGCGCGCGAACGGGAGTTCCGTCATGCTGAAAGTTTCGGGCGAGTATTGATAGATCCAGTGGGTGTCCGGCCGCGCCGCCGCGCATTCCTTGATGATGCGCGTGCCTTCGACCGCCAGCGCCTTCACGTCTTCCTTCGACTGATTGAACACGATCTTGCGGAACGACGGCGCGATCGCGTTATAGAGATGCACGATCACCTTGCTCGCGCCCTCGACGGCTTCGAACGTGCGCTCGATCAGTTCGCGGCGCGACTGCACGAGCACTTCGATGGTCACATCGTCCGGAATGCGCTTTTCGTCGATCAACTTGCGCACGAAATCGAAATCCGTCTGGGATGCCGACGGAAACCCCACCTCGATCTCCTTGAACCCGATTTTCACCAGCATCTCGAAGAACTCGAGCTTTGCCGCGATGCTCATCGGCTCGATGAGCGACTGGTTGCCGTCGCGCAGATCGGTGCTCATCCAGATGGGCGCCTTCTCGATCGTGCGGGTCGGCCAGCGGCGGCCATTCAGACGGACTTGCGGAAACGGGCGGTATTTCTCGGCGGGGTTCGGCATCATGATCGTCGATCTCTCTTCGGACGGTTTGCGTAGCGCCTGCGAGAGAGTCCGTGTCCGGCGGCTGGCCGGGCGTGGCGGAATGCACCGAAGACGAAGCCGCGCGCGCGTTCACACGAATCACCAGCGATGGTGACGCCTGCGACCAACGTGAACGTGCGCGAAGCAGCGTGCATGTGACCCTCGCGTTTCCGTTTCGCGGGATGCGCGAACGAAAAGCTGACGACTACAGGTGGTAAGAAAAGGAACTACAGGGGACTGCTGGAGGACCGCACTTGCTCGGAAGACCCGGCAACGCGCGGCGCTACGTCTGGCGACTTACGCTAGACGTAGCGATAGGGGCCGCGCTAGGCGGCCCGAAATAATTCGGAGGGAGGAGGGCTGGGTGAAGCTCATGCGTTCGACTTTAAACCAGCGTTGAATACCGTGTCAAATGGGGTTTGTCTGATCGGCAATCGGCTTGCGCACGGTTTCCGCGATGACCTCCGCCTGGCGAGCTACCGCGGGCGGCACCGGCACGTCGCCGCGCAGCACGCATTCGATCCAGCGCGCGGTGGTGGCGGCGTCGAGCGTTTCGGGTAGATCGATGTGCGGCGCGTGCGGTTGCGAGTGCTCCGGCGAGATCAGCGTTTCGACGCGGCCGTCGTGAAACCAGTCGACCTGGACCTGGCGGCGCGTGTCCGCGACGGCTTCGCCTTCGGTGCCGCGCGCGAGCAGCGCGCCGCCCGCCGCCGCGTCGGGATGCTCGGACAGAAGCGCCGTCAGGCTCTCGCGATACTCCGGATGCGTGTAGTTGACGAGCCTCAGACCCGGGTCCGCGAACGGCTGAAGAATCTTCACGAGCGTATGCGTCGAGTTGCGCACGCCCATGCGCCGCCGAAGCGCGAGCAGGCGCGCGAGCTTCGGCGCCAGCACGGTGATCGGCGCGAAGGCGAGACGGCGAGAGGCGAGGCTGTCTTCGATTTCATCGTGCGACGCCGCGTGCGCGATGCCGAGTTCCGTGAAGATTTCAGCACTCGTCACGCGGCCGGGATCTTCGATGACGCCGTGGACCAGCACCGGCACGCCTTCGCGCGCGAGCAGAAGCGACAGCAGCGGCACGAGGTTCGGCGTCTTGCGCGCGCCGTTATAGCTCGGAATGGACACGGGGCGCGCGTGCTCGCGTCCGTCCTGCACGTGCAGCGGCTCGAACGAGCGATGCGCGGCGGAAAGCATCGCGGCGAGTTCGGCCGACGTTTCGCCTTTCACGCGATAAGCGAGCAGCACCGCGCCGAGTTCGAGCTCGGGGACGCGGTCTTCGAGCATGGCTTCGTAGAGCGCGTAGGTGTCGTCGCGGGAGAGGGCGCGTGCGCCGTTCGGCCCGCGGCCGATTTCCTTGATGTAGCGTGCACAGGCGAAAGTGGGGGAAGCGGATTCGGTCATCGGAGAGGGGATGCGTGGATCGGGCGCTCATTTCCGTAACGGGAGCGATGCCGCCGCGCGTTTCAAGGAGCAGGAGGTTATTGAGTACCGCATTTGACGGGCGCTGGCAAGGTCCGGCGGCCGAACGTTTCGCGCGGATCTTGCCCTGCGCTTACGATCGAGCAGGCGCCGCGCATCGTCGCGAAGCTCGACGAAAGCTCGCAAAGCCGCGCCCCGCAAGCCTTGGAGGCTTCGCCACGATTTGCGCGCGCGCGTTAAACTCGCCTTTCTCGCCGGCCGTCCGCGCCAGCGCATTCGCCATCAATCTGGACATCAAAAGACAGCAACAGGAGAGCGGGATGAGTTACGTGTTTCCTCCGGCGCCGGCAGCAGCCGTGCCCATCGACGGTTCGAACGAGCAGTTTCCCGTGCGCCGCATCTATTGCGTCGGCCGCAACTACGAGGCGCATGCGCGCGAAATGGGCCACGATCCGGACCGCGAGCCGCCGTTCTTCTTCAGCAAGCCCGCGGATGCCGTGCTGTACGTCGCGCCGGGCTCGACGGGCGAATTCCCGTATCCGTCGCAGACGAAAAATCTGCACTTCGAGATGGAGCTCGTCGCCGCGATCGGCAAGCAAGGCAAGGACATTCCCGCCGATAAAGGGCTGGATTACGTCTACGGCTACGCGCTCGGCCTCGACATGACGCGCCGCGATCTGCAGGCCGAAGCGAAAAAGCTCGGCCGCCCGTGGGACACCGCGAAGGGTTTCGACCGCTCCGCGCCGATCGGTCCGATTCATCCCGTGTCGAAGGTCGGCCATCTGGAAAAGAGCGCGATCTGGCTCTCCGTCAACGGTGAGGAAAAGCAGCGCTCGGACATCTCGCAACTGATCTGGTCGGTCGGCGAGACGGTCGCTTATCTGTCGACGCTGTTCGAGCTCTTCCCCGGCGATCTGATCTTCACCGGCACGCCCGAGGGCGTCGGCGCGGTCGTGAAGGGCGATTTGCTGAACGGCGGGGTGGAAGGCATCGGCGAGTTTTCGGTGCGCGTCGTATGAAGCTCTATAGCTATTTCCGCAGCTCGGCGGCGTATCGCGTGCGCATTGCGCTGAATCTGAAGGGGCTCGACTACGAGTACGCGCCGATCCATCTGCTGCGCGACGGCGGCGAGCAGCTCAAGCCCGCCTATCGCGCGGTGAATCCGGACGGCATCGTGCCCGCGCTCGTCGATGGCGACGACGTGCTGACGCAGTCGCTCGCGATCATCGAATATCTGGAAGAGACGCATCCCGAACCCGCGCTCTTGCCAAAAAGTGCGTCCGATCGGGCGTTCGTGCGTTCGGTGGCGATGCAGGTCGCGTGCGAGATTCATCCGCTCGACAATCTGCGCGTGCTCAAGTACCTGAAGCACACGGTGAAAGTGCCCGACGAGACGAAGGATGCGTGGTACCGGCATTGGGTCGAGGCCGGCTTCGAATCGCTCGAAAAGCGCCTCGCCGCCGATAAGCGCGTGGGCGCGCTGACATTCGGCGACACGCCGACCGTGGCGGATCTGTGCATCGTGCCGCAGGTGTTCAACGCGCGGCGCTTCGGCATCGACGTGAGCCGTTATCCGACGATCGAGCGCATCGCCGATCACGCGGATCAGCTCGATGCGTTCCGGCGCGCAGCGCCTGCAGAGCAGCCGGACGCCGAATGACGGGAGATTTTGCGAGTTTTCTGTCGGGTGCGGGGCTGGGCGCGAGCCTGATCGTCGCGATTGGCGCGCAGAACGCGTTCGTGCTGCGGCAAGGCTTGAAGCGCCGGCACGTCGGCATCGTCGTGTCGATCTGCGCGCTCATTGATGTGCTGCTGATCGGACTCGGCGTCGGCGGAATGGGCGCGCTCATCGCGCGCGCGCCTTTTCTGCTCGACGTGATTCGCTGGGCGGGCGCGATCTTCGTGTTCCTGTACGGCTTGCGCGCGTTTCTCGCCGCGTGGCGCGGGCCGGGGCATCTGAACGCGTCCGACGGCGAATCGCAGACGGCGCTCGGCGCGGCGTCCACCGTGTTCGCGCTGTCGTTGCTCAATCCGCACGTCTATCTGGATACCGTCGTGCTGCTCGGGGGCATCGGTGCGCGGCGCGGCTGGCCCGGCAATGCGTGGTTCGCCGCGGGCGCGATGTGCTCGTCGATCGTCTGGTTCACCGTGCTCGGCTACGGCGCGCGCTTGCTGGAACCGTGGTTCGAGAAGGACGTGTCGTGGCGCGTGCTCGACGTGATCGTCGGCTGCGTGATGTGGTGGATTGCAGCTTCGCTCCTTTTCGCGCGATGAGAAAAGGCGTCCACGTTGGACGCCTTTTTTCAGGGTTAGCCGAGCAACGCGTCCGCGAACTCTTCCGCGCTGAACGGCTGCAAATCCTCGACTTTTTCGCCCACGCCGATGAAATACACCGGAATGGGCCGTTGCCGCGCAATCGCGGCGAGAATGCCGCCCTTCGCGGTGCCGTCGAGCTTTGTCACGACGAGACCGGTCAGGCCCAACGCATCGTCGAACGCCTTTACTTGTGCAAGGGCGTTCTGGCCCGTGTTCGCGTCGATGACGAGCAGCACTTCGTGCGGCGCGTCGGGCATCGCCTTCGCGATCACGCGGCGCACCTTGCGCAGCTCTTCCATCAGATGCAGTTGCGTCGGCAGGCGGCCGGCGGTGTCGGCCATCATCACGTCGATCTTGCGCGCGCGCGCCGCACCGACGGCGTCGTAGATGACCGCGGCGGCGTCGCCACTTTCCTGTGCGATCACGGTCACGTTGTTGCGCTCGCCCCAGACCGTCAGTTGTTCGCGCGCGGCGGCGCGGAAGGTGTCGCCGGCGGCGAGCAGCACCGACTGGTTGAAATGCTGCAAATGCTTCGCGAGCTTGCCGATGCTCGTCGTCTTGCCGACGCCGTTCACGCCCGCGATCATCATCACGAGCGGTTGCGCGCGCCCGAGCATCAGCGATTTCTCGAGCGGGCGCAGCAGATCGATCAGCAATTCGCGCAGTGCCGCCTTCACTTGCGATGCGTCGGTCAGGCGCTCCGCGCGCACTTTCTCGCGCAGCGATTCGAGCAGGAATTCGGTGGCGTCGACGCCGGCGTCCGACATCAGCAGCGCGGTTTCGAGCTCTTCATACAGGTCTTCGTCGATCTTCGCGCTGACGAAAATGCCGGTCAGGTTGTTGCTCGTCTTCGAAAGCCCATGACGCAGGCGCGAGAGCCACGACTTTTTCGCGGCCGCATCGAGCGCGGGCGGCGGCACGATTTCCTCGCTCGCCTGGTCCGTTTCGGGCGCGCGCAGCCATTGCGACGACGTCCGGCCTTGCCAGTATTCCTTCGATTCCTCCGTGCGAGGCGCAGCGGGGGCGGCGGGGGCGGCGGGCGTCTCGGACGCGACGGGCTTCGCGGCTTCGGGCGCAGCCGGTGCGGGTTCGGCTCGCGGCTGAGGCTTCGCTTCTTCCGCAGGCGCCTGTTCCGGCAGCGCGTTGGCGGCGAGCGCCTGCCGTTCCAGTTCGGCCTCGGAGATTTCTTCGTCCTCGGCCGCCTCGACGGATTCGTCCTGAGGCATGTCGAGCAGCTCGTCGGCCGGCTTTTTGAATCGTTTGAAGAAGCTGAACATGGATGTCTGGCGATGATGCGCGTGTGATCCAACGGCCCGTGCGCGCCTTCGAGTCGCTTCGCGCGAGGCCCGCGCAATGGGATAAGAGCCGCATATTTTATCAGGCGCCGCCGTCCGCGCCCGTGCGGCTCCCGGCATGGCGCGCGCGTGTGGTAACGTTGGCTTTCATTGCCCGCTCCGGCCGACTTTCAAGCAAAAACACCCGGTGTGCACGATTCCAACCATTCTTTTATGTCCCGCTCTTCCGCCACTCGAACCGCCTTGCCCAGCCACACGCCGACGCGCGGAGGCAAACCGCACACGATCCGCATCATCGGCGGAGACTGGAAGCGCACGCCGCTGCCCGTGCTCGATCTCCACGGGCTCAGGCCCACGCCGGATCGCGTGCGCGAGACGCTCTTCAACTGGCTCGGCCAGGATCTGACCGGACAACGCTGCCTCGACATGTTCGCCGGCAGCGGCGCGCTCGGTTTCGAGGCCGCGTCGCGCGGCGCCGCGCGCGTGCTGATGATCGAGCGGAGCGCGAAGGCCGCCGCGCAGATGCGGGCGAATCAGACGAAACTCGGCGCGCGCAACATCGAGGTCGCGGAAGCGGAGGCGCTGCGCCTCGCCGCCAGCCTTGCGCCCGGCTCGTTCGACGTGATCTTTCTCGATCCCCCTTTCGGTGATCAGGCGCTGCTGTTGCGCGCGCTGGAAATCGCGGCGCCGCTCGCCGCGTCCGATAGCGCGATTTACGTCGAATGCGGCGATCCGCTCAATGTGGCCGAGATCGACGCGCTGGCGGGCTGGGCGGTAGTGCGCGAAGGCAAGGCGGGCGCCGTTCGCTATCATTTGCTGCGCCGCGAAAATGAGGAATAATGCGCGTTCCTCATTTTGGCTCAGCCGAAAGAGGCAGGGGAGAGGCACAGTTGGTCGTCGCAGCCACGCGGCCCAATGTAAATAGAAGAGGAGAAAGCTCATGGTTGTCGCCGTGTATCCGGGTACGTTCGACCCGCTCACTCGCGGGCATGAAGACATCGTCCGGCGCGCATCGAGCATATTCGATCAGCTCGTCGTCGGAGTCGCGGACAGCCGCGCCAAGAAGCCGTTTTTCTCGCTGCGCGAGCGGCTCGATATCGCGCACGATGTACTCGGGCACTACCCAAACGTGCAGGTGAGCAGTTTCACAGGGCTGTTGAAGGATTTCGTGCGCAAGAACAACGCGCGCGTGATCGTGCGCGGCCTGCGCGCCGTGTCCGATTTCGAGTACGAATTCCAGATGGCCGGGATGAACCGCTATCTGCTGCCTGACGTCGAGACGATGTTCATGACGCCGTCCGATCAGTATCAGTTCATTTCGGGCACCATCGTGCGCGAGATCGCACAACTCGGCGGCGACGTGAGCAAGTTCGTTTTCCCGTCGGTGGAAAAGCGGTTGATCGACAAAGTGACCGACCTGACGCAGAAAGATCCCGCGGCGCCTTGAGTGTCGGGCCCGCGCCCTCGTTCATCCGAAGCGCGCGGGCGTCATGCCGGTTTCGACACCGGCGCAAGAGAGTGAAGCATGTCCCTGATCATTACCGACGAGTGCATCAACTGCGACGTTTGCGAGCCCGAGTGCCCGAACGACGCCATTTCGATGGGTCCCGAGATCTATGTGATCGACCCGAACAAATGCACCGAATGCGTCGGCCATTTCGATGAGCCGCAGTGCCAGCAAGTGTGCCCGGTCGAATGCATTCCGCGCGACCCCGCTCACGTCGAAACGCCCGAGCAGTTGATGGCCAAATATCACGCACTGATGGCGGCGAAGGGCTCTTCCTAGGCCAATATCTCGCCTAAAGCCGCGACGAGCGCGTCGCATTCGGACGGCGTGCCGATCGAAATGCGCAAATGCTGATCGATGCGCGGCAGCTTGAAGTGGCGCACGAAAATCTCTCTCGTCTTGAGCGCGGCCGCGAGCGTCGCGGCATCGTGCGCAGAATGTCGGGCGAACACGAAGTTGGCCGCGGACGGCACGACATCGAAGCCTGACGCTTGCAATTGCGCGATCAGCTTCTCCCGGCTCGATACCACTTTCGCGCAACTATCCTCGAACCACGCCTGATCCCCATACGACGCCAGCGCTGCAGCTTGCGCGAGGCGATCGAGCGGATACGAGTTGAAGCTGTCCTTCACGCGCGTGAGCGCTTCGATCAGCGCCGGATCGCCGAAGGCAAAGCCGACGCGCATGCCCGCCAGTGAACGCGCTTTCGAAGTCGTCTGCACGACGAGCAGATTCGGATACGTATCGATCAGATTCACGGCCGACTCGGCGCCGAAATCGACATACGCTTCATCAATGATGACCGGCGCGTCAGGATTGGCCTTCAGCAGAACCTCGATCTCCGAAAGCGGCAAAGCGCGACCCGTCGGCGCATTCGGATTCGGCAGCAGCACGCCGCCGCTCGGCGCGCGGTAATCGTCGACATCGATGGCGAAATCGGAATTCAAAGGCACCGTCTCGTACTCGACGCCGTACAACTGCGCGTACACCGGATAGAAGCTGTAGGTGATGTCCGGAAAACGGATCGGCTTGTCGTGCTTGAGCAGCGCCTGGAACGCGTGCGCGAGCACTTCGTCGGAACCGTTGCCTGCAAATACCTGCTCGACCCGCAGCCCGTGATGCTTCGCCACGGTTTCGCGAAGCGCGCGCGCGGTCGGATCGGGATACTTGCGCAATGACGCGCCATCTTCGCCGAGCTCGCGGCGAATCGCCTCGACCACGCGTGGCGACGGCGGATAAGGATTTTCGTTCGTGTTCAGCTTGACAGGATGCGCCAGCGCGGGTTGCTCGCCAGGAACATAAGGCGTCAGTCGATGGACGATATCGCTCCAGAAACGGCTCACTTTTTTCGACTCCAGATCAAGAGTTGCGGTGCAGGTTCATCACGGCGCGTTCGGTCTCGCCAGCAACGACGAAAGGCATCACAGCGAGCGCGCGCTCGATCGACTGATCGATCACATCCTGTTCCTCGCGGCGCGGCGGCTTGAGCACGAAGTTCGCGACATCCGGTTTCGCGCCGGCGCGCGCGCCTTCGGGTATCAGTTCGCGCGGATGCCCGATGCCGATGCGCAGCCGCCAGTATTGCTGCGACGATAGATGCGCGGAAATGTCCTTGAGCCCGTTATGCCCGCCGCTGCCGCCGCCGAGCTTCATCTTGACAGTGCCGGGCGGCAGGTCGAGCTCGTCATGCGCGACGAGAATCTCATCGGGAAGAATCTTGAAGAACTGCGCGAGCGCGACCACCGATTGTCCCGAACGGTTCATGAAGGTCTGCGGTTCGAGCAGATGGATTTCGTGACCGTGCAGGCGTCCTTTGCCGTAGAAGCCGTGGAAGCGGCGTTCTTCGCGCAGCGTCGCGCCGGCGTCGCGTGCGAACTGGTCGACGAACCAGAAGCCCGCGTTATGCCGCGTCGCGGTGTATTCGGCGCCCGGATTGCCCAGGCCGACGATCAGCTTGATCATTTCAGTTTCGTCTAGTGCGAAAAAAAACCCGCCGGGCTTGCGCTCCGGCGGGTCACGTCGACCGTTCCTGAGAACGAATCGAGAGGATAGCGTATTTCCGCGTGCTTATTTGCCAGCTTACTCGGCAGCCGGCGTTTCGCCTTCAGCAGCTTCGCCCACTTCCGACTGGACAGCGGCCGGAACGGTCGCCGATGCCACCACCGGGTTTTCCGCTTCGACCGAGATCGTCAGGCTCACGCCCTTCGGCAGTTGGATGTCCTTCGCGTGCATCGTCTGGCCGGCTTCGATCTTCGCGAGGTCGATTTCGAGGAACTCGGGCAGGTCTGCCGGCAGGCATTCCACTTCCAGTTCCGTCACGACGTGCGAGATCACCGCGCCCGACAGCTTCACGGCCGGGTTGCTTTCCTGGTTCATGAAGTGCAGCGGCACCTTGGTGTGCAGCTTCTTCTTCGCGTCGACGCGCTGGAAGTCCACGTGCAGCACGAGCTGCTTGAACGGGTGGTATTGCACGTCGCGCAGCAGAACCTGTTGCGACTTGCCGGCCACTTCCAGATCCAGAATCGACGAGTGGAAAACTTCTTTCTTCAGGGCGTGCCACAGGGCGTTGTGGTCGAGTTCGACCAGTTGAACGTCCGTTTCACCGCCATACACGATACCCGGGGTCTTGCCCGAGTTACGCAGGCGGCGGCTCGCACCCGTACCTTGCTTGCTACGCTCGAAAGCGACGACTTTCATATTTGACTCCTATATCTGCCCGCGACCAGGCAGGGAAACCGGGATCATCGAAAAAGTGTGATCCCAAAACAAACGATGCGAACCTTCGTCCGTTCGCATCGATCATGCAAAAACGCGAAGCCCGAGCTTCGCGTTTCTTGCTTAATGCTTTTAACCTTCGGCGAAGAGTGACATCACCGAGTCGCCGCGCCGGATTCGCGAGAACGTCTCCGCGAGCAGACCCGCGCTCGAGAGCGGACGGATCTTCGGGCACGCAAGCGATTCGGCGGACAGCGGAATGGTATCCGTGACGACGAGCTCGTCGAGCTCCGACGACGCGATGCGTTCCGCCGCGCCACCCGACAGCACCGGGTGCGTCGCATAGGCGAAAACCTGCTTTGCACCGCGCGCCTTCAGCACTTGCGCAGCCTTGCACAGCGTGCCGGCGGTATCGACCATGTCGTCCATGATCACGCAGGTGCGGTCCTCGACTTCGCCGATGACGTTCATCACCTCGGCGACATTCGCCTTCGGACGGCGTTTGTCGATGATCGCGAGGTCCGTGTTCAATTGCTTGGCGAGCGCACGCGCGCGCACCACGCCGCCGACGTCAGGCGACACGACCAGCAGATGATCATGGTTCTGCTTGCGCAGATCGCCGAGAAGGACTGGCGTGGCGTAGATGTTGTCGACGGGGATGTCGAAGAAACCTTGAATCTGGTCGGCGTGAAGGTCCATCGTGATGACGCGATCGACGCCGGCAATTTCCAGCATGTTCGCGACGACCTTCGCCGAGATGGCCACTCGCGCGGAACGCGGACGGCGGTCCTGGCGCGCATAGCCGAAGTAGGGGATAGCTGCGGTGATCCGGCCTGCGGATGCGCGCTTGAGCGCATCGACCATGATCATCAGTTCCATCAGGTTGTCGTTCGTGGGAGCGCAGGTGGACTGCAGAACGAATACGTCTTTTCCCCGAACGTTTTCCTGAATCTCGACCATGATCTCGCCGTCTGAGAAGCGGCTGACCATCGCTTTGCCGAGAGGAATTCCAAGGATTTTGACGACTTCCTGTGCAAGCGCGGGATTGGCGTTGCCAGTAAAAACCATCAGGCCGTCACTGCTCATCGTGCACCTGTCTGCGGCTGGAGGCGAGAGGAAAAACGCGAGAAAAGAAATGGCAGGGGAGGAAGGACTCGAACCCTCGCATGCCGGAATCAAAATCCGGTGCCTTGACCAACTTGGCGACTCCCCTACACAAACTTTGAGTTTCGCCGGAAGCGTAGGACATGCCCGGCAAAACAAAACCTATGACGCGAAAGCGAAGAGAGGATGAGAATCCAGACTTGCTGTTACTACGCTCTTCCAGCTTGCCGGCAGTTTGGCTTGCGCCATTTCCGCTTCGGCCTGGCTTCGGAACGCAGCAAACACGCTTGCTCCAGATCCGGTCATTCGCGCCGGTGCGAGATTGGAGAACCACTCGAGCACCTTTGCAACTTCCGCGTACTTTCCTGCAACTACAGCTTGCATGTCATTTTGACCGAAGCTGTCTGGCCAGTTTGCGTCTGACCTTTGCTGTGCAAGAAAGTCCATCATTGTGACGACTTTCGTATCCCGTGTCAAGCTTTTCTCGGAGAAAATCGCCGCGGTCGGGACGTGAGCATCGGGCGCAACCACGAGGAAAAAGCGTTTCGGCAGATCGACTGCCTCAAGCGCCTCGCCCACACCTTCTGCGAATGCATTTTGTCCGAAGACAAAAAACGGCACGTCCGCGCCGAGTTGCAGGCCGAGATTCTGCAGAATCTCACGCGAAAGATCAACACCCCAGAGACGATTCAGCGCTAGAAGTGTTGTTGCCGCGTCGGAACTGCCTCCGCCGAGGCCTGCGCCCATCGGCAGGAGCTTGTCGATCTCGATTTCCACGCCGAACTTCGTGCCCGTATGTTGCTGAAGCAGGCGCGCGGCACGCACGATGAGATCGTCGGCTTCGGGCACGCCCGGCACGTCCGTCTTGCGTGTGATGACGCCATCGCCGCGACGGGTGAAGTGCAGCCGGTCGCCCCAGTCGAGCAACTGGAAGACGGTCTGCAGCGAGTGATAGCCATCCGGACGGCGGCCGGTGATGTGCAGGAAAAGGTTCAGCTTCGCGGGCGCGAGGCAGTCACGGAGCGATTTGGTCGATGAGGCCATACGTGATGCTTTGAAACGAATGCGGCAAGGTTATTGATCGAGCACGAGCTTGATGTCGAGCGGCGGTTCGTTGCGCACGAGATTCACGCGCTTGACGCCCGTGGCAGGCGCATCGGCATAGGCGAGATAGTCGATCGTCCATCCGTCCTGCTTGATTTCCTTCGGGCGGCCATTGGACGATTCGGGATCGAGCGTAGTCTGCGCGCGTGAGCTCGGCGCGGCGGACGGCTGCAGCCAGTAGCGCAAGCCTTCCACCGGCAGCGCGAAACCGAGCGTGTTTTGCATGAGCTGCGATACGTTGTCGGCGCTCATCGGTTGCCGGTTGGGCAATTCGAGCGTCGCGAGCGACGGCGACGATGTAACGATGGCCATCGTCTGGCCGAGCGGATTGCGCAGTTGCAGCGTGACGGTATCGCCCGTTTCCTGCCAGTCGAAGTTGCCGTACGCGTTGCGCTGCACGCCGTTCTGGTCGTTGTACTGAACGGCGAAGCGTCCGTGATACGCGCGGCTCGTCTGCGTGGCGAGGGAGGTGCTTGCGTTCGTCGTCGTGGGTACGCGCGGCTGTACCGCGCAACCGGACAGGATCAGTGCAGCGAGCGCCGTGAAACCGAGCGCGCCACGCCGGAGCGACGCGCCGTTGAAGAACTCGAATGCCATCAAAGGTCGTTTACCTGGAGTCGTTTGAGCGTTTTGACGAGCGTGTCGTTATCCGGTTCGAGCTTTTGCGCCTGCCGCCAGGTGGCGCGCGCCTGATCCTGCTGCCCGGACTTCCACTGGACCTCGCCCAGATGCGCGCCGATTTCGGCATTCGGCTGAAGGGTATAAGCGTTCTTGAGAATCTTCTCCGCTTCGGCCGAATTGCCCTGACGGAAGCGCGCCCAGCCGAGGCTGTCCATGATGAACGCGTCGTTGGGCGCGAGCGACACGGCCTTTTCGATCAGCTTCACTGCTTCGTCGAGCCGTTGATTGCGATCGACGAGCGAATAGCCGAGCGCGTTGTACGCCTGCGGATTGTTCGGTTGCGTGCGCATGAGCGTGCGCAGTTGAGTCTCCATGACGTCGTAGTGGCCGTTCTTTTCCGCCGCCATCGCGTAGTCGTAGATGAGATCGGGATCGTCCGGGAACGCGGCCACGGCCTTCGCGAGATTCGCTTCGGCTTCCTTGTAGCGATGCGCCTCGAAGAGAATGGCCGAGTCGGTGCGCGCGAGCAGCGCCAGATCGCGCGGATCGGAGCTTTGCAGACTGCCGATCAGCGCGCGGGCGTCGTCGACCTTGCCTTGTTTCGCGAGCAGTTGTGCGCGCGTGATCTGAGCGGGCAGATACTGTTGGCTCGTACGCGGGATCTTGTCGAGCCACTGACTCGCGGCGGCATCGTTCTTCTGCTCGAGCGCGAGTTGCGCAAGATAGATGTACGCCTGGCCGGGGTCCGCACCCGGCGTGCTTTCCGCCGTCTTCGCGTAGAGATTCAGAAAATCCTGCGCCTTGTCGAACTGCTTCTTCTGGATGTTGATGAGCGCGAGCGCCATCAACGGCGTCAGGTCCTTCGGATCGTTCTTGCGCATGATCTCGAACTGCTTCTGCGCATCGTCGATCCTGTCGGCCGACAGATACAACTGCGCGAGCGCGAGCCGTGCATCATGCGATTTCGGATTCTTGTCGAGATACTTCTCGAACGAGGCGATGCCTTCCTTGCGCTCTTCCGGGCCCATGCGCGCGAGCGTCAGCGCGGCGGGAAGATAGTCCGGCTTGAGTTGCAGCGCCTTTTCGAGCGATGCCTTCGCGCCCGGCGGATCGTCGGCGATCAGTTGCTGGCGCGCGAGCGCGAGTTGCGTCTCGGGCCGGTCCAGATCGTTTTTCGTCAGATCTTTGAGCACGTTGAGCCCGCCGATGCGATTCGGTCCGCGCGCGAGCAACGACTGCAACGACAGGATGGCCTCGCCGCGCTGCTCGGGCGATACCTTCGCGAGCTCACTCTCGAGCGTGGGCTTCGCGTCTTCGGGCTTGCCCGCGACAATCAGCAGCGACGCGCTCAATTGCGCCGCGCGCTCCGAATGCGGCGCGAACTGCTGCCAGAGTTGCGCCGACGTGAGCGCATCGTTCGGGCTTTGCGCCGCTATCGCGATCTCGGTTGCACGTTGTGCGAAACGCGGATCGTGCGTGTCGCGGGCGAGCGCGAGATAGGTTTGGAATGCGGGCGCGGGCTGGCCGCGTTGCAACGCGACTTCGGCCGCCAGTACCTGAAACACGATCTGGCTGGACATCGAGACGTTCGGCAGATCCTGCTTCTCCGCGCCGCTTACCGGCGCGGTCAGCAGATCGGCCGCGCTTTGTGCGTCGGACTGCTCATCGGCGCTCGGAACGGGCGTCGCGTTCGGTTCCTGAGCATGCGCGGGCGCGCACGCCAGCGCGGCCATCGCGAGCGCAACGGCGCCGGCGATCCGCGACATTGGCACGGCGAACGAATGCGTCGAGCTGACCCGACGCTTCGCAAACAGCTTCATGACGAACGAGTTCATGGAAATCCAGACGATGTTTCGGTCGATTGTAACGCGGTCGCTAAAATACCGGCACACTCGCCCCAGCAAGACGCTCTCCAGAAAAATGCCCGAACTGCCGGAAGTCGAAGTCACCCGCCGGGGAATCGAACCCTATGTCGCCGGACGGCGCGTCGAGCACGTCGACGTGCGCACGCCCGCGCTGCGCTGGCCCATTCCGAAGCATCTTCCGAAGACGCTCGATCATCAGAAGATCGAGAAAGTCGAGCGACGCGGCAAGTATCTGCTGTTCGAAACCGCCGAGGGCTGGCTCATCGTTCATCTCGGCATGACCGGCACGCTGCGCGTCTTGCGTCACGTGCCGAAGCCGCCCGAGGCGGCAAAGCACGATCACGTCGATATCGTGTTCGACGAATTCATCCTGCGCTTTCGCGATCCGCGCCGCTTCGGCGCGATTCTCTGGCATCCGCGCGCGGACGGCGACGTGCTCGATCATCCGCTGCTCGCGAGCCTGGGCGTCGAGCCGTTCTCGCCGGAATTCTCCGGCGCGCTGCTGTTTCGCGAGACGCGCGGGCGCAAGGTGTCGGTGAAGCAGGCGCTGCTCGCGGGCGGGATCGTTGTGGGCGTGGGCAATATCTACGCGTCGGAGAGTCTTTTTCGGGCGGGCATCCGGCCGACGACCGCCGCCGGGCGCATCTCGCTCGTGCGCTACGACCTGCTCGCGGACGCGGTGCGCGTGACGCTCGCGGCCGCCATCGAAAAAGGCGGCAGCACGTTGCGTGACTTCGTCGGCAGCAATGGCGAATCGGGCTACTTCCAGCTCGACTATTTCGTCTATGATCGCGCGGGCCTGCCGTGCCACGTCTGCGGGACCGCTATCAAACAGATCGTTCAAGGGCAGCGTTCGACTTACTTCTGTCCGCGCTGCCAACGCTAAATTCCGATGCTCGCTCTTACAGATTTTTCGTCGCGCCTCATCGCGTGGCAACGCATTCACGGCCGCCACGACCTGCCGTGGCAGAACACGCGCGACGCGTACCGCATCTGGCTTTCGGAGATCATGCTGCAGCAGACGCAGGTCTCGACCGTCATCCCTTATTACGCGCGCTTTCTCGAACGCTTTCCCACGGTGACGGCGCTCGCCAATGCGCCGATCGACGATGTCATGGCGCTCTGGGCCGGGCTCGGCTACTACTCGCGCGCGCGCAATCTGCATCGATGTGCGCAGACCGTGGCGCACGAACATGGCGGCGCGTTCCCCCAGACCGTCGACGAACTTTCGTTGTTGCCCGGCATCGGGCGTTCGACGGCGGCGGCGATCGCGTCGTTTGCGTTCGGCGCGCGCGCGACCATTCTCGATGGCAATGTGAAGCGCGTGCTCGCGCGCGTATTCGGCGTCGAAGGCTTCCCAGGCGAAAAGAAAGTCGAAAACGCGATGTGGGCGCTCGCCGAATCGCTTCTTCCCGATGCCGCGAACAAGGAAGACGTCACCGCATACACGCAGGGCCTGATGGACCTCGGCGCGACGCTCTGCACGCGCGGCAAGCCGGATTGCGCGCGCTGTCCGTTCGCGTCGGATTGCGTGGCCAAAGTCGAAGGGCGTCAGCGCGAATTGCCCGCGGCGCGCCCGAAGAAAGCCGTGCCGACGCGCAAGACATGGATGCTCGTTCTGAAGGACGGCGATTCGATCCTGCTGCAGAAGCGTCCGTCGATCGGTATCTGGGGCGGTCTGTGGAGTCTGCCCGAAGCCGGGGACGAAGTCGCGCTCTTGGAAGTCGCGCGGAACCTCGGCGCCGACGTGCACCTGGAGCGTCTCGCGCCGCTATCGCACGCGTTCACGCACTTCAAGCTGGATATCGAGCCGCGCCTGGCCGAAGCGCGCTGCGCGCCGTGCGAGTTGATGGACACGGAAACGGTCTGGGCGCCGCTTTCCCGCATCGATGCCTACGGCGTGCCGGCTCCGGTGCGCAAGCTGATCGATGCTTTGAGCGGTTCGCTCATCTGAAGCTATAGCAACTGATGGTGCTGCATGTAGTGATGCACCACGTCGATGCGCGCGCCCGCGTCCATCAGTTCCATGAGCTTCTGGCGCGCGCGCATCGGGATCGGCAGGATTTCGGCGAGACGGTTCGACACCCACGTCGGATCGTCATATAGGAACGGCTCGACGAAAGGCAGGTTCTGCGGCTCGCGTTCCTTGATCGTGTCGACGATCCGCTCCAGCACTTCCGCACACGCGCCGAACTTGGCGAGCGCCTCGGCGCCTTGCAGCGGTTGATCGTCGCCCAGCAACTCCGCCGTGCCAACGAGCAGATTGCTCGGCTCCACGCGATGATCCGTCAGCCTGAAGCGCTCGGTGCCGCGCGCCTGGACGAGCAGGAGGCCGAAGGTATCGACATCGCATTCCGAGATTTCGGCGAGACAGCCGATGTTTTCCGGCACCGACGGATCGCCCGGCGACGCGACCTCGTGCCCGCTCTTCAGCAGGCACACGCCGAACGGCGTCTGCTCGCGCAGGCACTCGCGCGCCATGTCCAGATAGCGTGCCTCGAAAACTTTGAGCGGCAACAGGCCGCCCGGAAACAGCACGGTGTGAAGCGGAAACAACGGCAAGTCGGCC
Source organism: Caballeronia catudaia (assembly GCF_001544755.2). Taxonomy (GTDB): domain Bacteria; phylum Pseudomonadota; class Gammaproteobacteria; order Burkholderiales; family Burkholderiaceae; genus Caballeronia; species Caballeronia catudaia. Next base: position 428,662 of record NZ_FCOF02000001.1, read on the forward strand.
AAAACGGGATTCGCGGACATCGCGTCCCTCCTGAGTGGACCGCCGGCGCGGCGATCAGGTTCGCGTGTGAGGCGCGCTGTCACCCAGCCGGGATGGGCGCGTCACGATGCCGCACGATCACATTTGCCGTCTCGCAAAAGCGCGCGGCGAGCGCCTCCGCGATGAACACCGAGCGATGCTGGCCGCCGGTACAGCCGATCGCGACAGTGAGATAGCTGCGGTTGTCGTCGCGAAAACGCGGCAGCCATTTGCCGACGAACGCGCCGATGTCGTCGATCATCTCGCCGACCAGCGGTTGCGCAGTAAGAAAGTCGATGATCGGTTGATCGAGGCCCGTGAACGGGCGCAACTCACGGTCGTAATACGGATTGGGCAGCGCGCGCACGTCGAACACGAGGTCGGCGTCGAGCGGCACGCCGCGCTTGAAGCCGAACGATTCGAACATCAGCGTGAGATCGGCGGCGTCCGTCTCCACGAAGCGCTTGACCCAGGCCCGCAGCACGTTCGAACGCAAATTGCTCGTGTCGATCTGATGGCCGTATTCGGCGAGGCCCGCGACCAGTTCGCGCTCGCGCTCGATGGCTTCGGCAAGCGAGTTCAGCACGCCGACGTCGGCTTCGCGCATCGGCGGGCCGGAAAGCGGGTGGCGCCGGCGCGTCTCGGAGAAGCGCTGGATCAGCGACTGCGTGCTTGCGTTCAGGAACAGCACGCGCAGATCGTAGTCGTGCGAAAGCGTATTGATGATGGCCGGCACTTCGTCGAGCGAGAGGCTCGAGCGCGCGTCGATCGCGACGGCGAGCCGCGTCTGGCCTTCCTTCGCGAGATAGGCGGCGAGTTCAGGGAGAAAGCGCGGCGGCAGATTATCGACGCAGTAGTAGCCCCCGTCTTCCAGGGCGTTCAGCGCAACGGACTTGCCGGAACCGGAGATGCCGGTGATCAGGATGATACGCATGGGTTTTCGGGGTTCGCTTTCTCTTAGCTTAGCACCTGCGCTCGATTCGATTCGATCCGCGCAACGTCCTGCCAGACGCGTTCAGATCAGCTTGCCGGGAAACTGGCTGTCGGGGTCCTGCATGGCGAGGCGCTGACGATCCATGAAGTCGCGCAGGGTGTCGATGCCGCGCAACTGCAGAATCGTGTTGCGCACGGCGGCCTCGACCAGCACGGCCAGGTTGCGGCCCGCCGCGACCTGAATCGTCACTTTGCTGATCGGCAGGCCCAGCACGTCGACGGTCTGACTTTCGAGCGGCAGGCGCTGGAATTCGCCGTCCGGCCGGCGCACGAGCTGAACGATCAGCTTGAGCTTCATTTTCCGGCGCACGGCGGTTTCGCCGAAAATCGTCTTGATGTCGAGCAGGCCGAGGCCGCGCACTTCGAGCAGGTTTTGCAGCAGCGGCGGGCAGCGGCCCTCCACGAAGTCGGGGCCGAGGCGCACGAAATCCACGGCGTCATCCGCGACGAGGCCGTGACCGCGGCTGATGAGTTCCAGCCCGAGCTCGCTTTTGCCGAGACCCGAGTCGCCGGTCAGCAGCACGCCCATGCCGAGAATGTCGATGAAAACGCCATGCAGCGTCGCGCGCGGCGCGAGAATGCGCGACATATACGCACGCAGGCTGTCGATGACGGCGGCCGCGGACATGCGCGTTGTGAAGAGCGGCGTGGATGAGCGCGTGCAGCGCAGGACGAGTTCGGGCGGCGCGCCGACTTCGCCCGCAACGACCAGAAACGGCGGCTCGAGCGCGATCAGCTCGGCCATGTGGCGCGAGCGGTCTTCATCGGACTGGCGTTGGTAGTAGTTGATCTCGGCGTCGCCGAGCACCTGGATACGGTTCGGGTGAATCAGGTTCAGGTGGCCGACGAGATCGGCGCTCGATGTCGCGTTCGCGACCGTCTCGCTCGAAAAACCGCGTTCCCAGCCCTCGTGCCCGGTGAGCCAGCTGAGCTTCAGGGCGGCGGCGTTGTCGTCGAAAATGCTTTGGGCGTTGATGCTGGACGTATCCATGAGGCCGGAACTCCGTTGGAAGCCGGGAGCAGCCTTCGCGTGCAGACGAAGCGGGTTGCTTCGCTCTTTTCGCATGGCGCTGCGTTTGACCGATTGTGCCCCAGAAGCTTTGCGTAAGCGAGGCGCGCCGGGTGCCGGCGTGAACCTCGATCGCGAGTCGCTATGTTGGAGTGGCTATCACGGTTGCCATTGCGTGAGCACTTGATAAAGCGCATCACGATTTTCTTCCTTGTGCAGACGCTCGCGCGCCTCGCTGTCGGAGAGCAGTTGCGCGATCTCCGAGAGAATTTCCAGATGCTGTTGCGTCGCCTGTTCGGGCACGAGCAGGAAGATCAACAGGGAGACCGGCTGGCCGTCGGGCGATTCGAACGCGACCGGTTCGGCGAGGCGCACGAACGCGGCGACCGGTTGCTTCAGCCCCTTGATACGGCCGTGCGGAATGGCGACGCCCTCGCCGAGGCCGGTCGAGCCGAGGCGCTCACGAGCGAAGAGATTGTCAGTGACGGTGCTGCGAGCGATGCCGTTCTGGTTCTCAAAAATCAGGCCCGCTTGCTCGAATACGCGTTTCTTGCTGGTAACGGGCAGTCCGAGAACCACGTTCTCGATGGGAAGGAATTTGGCTAAACGATTCATGTTGGCAGGCAGATGCGTGGCCTGATAGCTCCTCATCGTGGCCGCTGTCTGAAAGCGCTCACGGCGATGGTGAAACGAAAATGCGCTGGCGGCGTTTTTCCTGCAGCGTGCGTGTCATAACCGAAATTAACCGGACCATTATAGAACAGCGCAAAGTCCGATGGTGCGCCGCGCCATTGCACCATTTTCGATCCAATGTGCAGCACAAAGCCCTGAAAATCAATGGCTTGTACCTTGCTACGGCCAAAATCCAACAAAAAAGCCGCCAGTCGGGGCGGCTTCGGTTGGGCGCGTGCCTGTGTGAACCGTTTTCGGATGGTCGAGGATTTCCTGGAATCGTGCCCGCCGTTTGTGGCGGCGGGGCATCGCTGTCATCCGTCGGTCAGGTTGCGAGCACGCGAGCCGAGTGCTCAGGGCGACGGCGCTTCCACTTCGTGCGGTTCGCCGCGGTACTTCACTGATTCGTGAGCGTGGCCCTGAATCTTGTCCTTGTGCTTGATGACTTGCCGGTCCAGCTTGTCGACCATCAGGTCGATCGCCGCGTACATATCAGCGTCACAACTCTCGATAAAAATGTCCTTGCCCTTGAGATGCAGGTTGATTTCTGCCTTCTGCCTCTTTTCCTTTTCCCTATGATTGTCGACCGAGAGGACAACGTTGCCGTCGATAACTTGATCGAAGTGACGGAGCACCCGTTCCAGCTTCGTGATCACGTACTCGCGCAACGCAGGCGTCAATTCGAGGTGGTGTCCGCTGATCTTCAGATTCATAGTTGCTCTCCAAGCTAGTGGCCGTGAGATCACGTCGGCTCGTCCGATACCGGTCGGCTGTGCCTCCCGTCAGCGCGTCGTGCTGGCGCGACTGAAAAACGGGGTGCATCGGCCGGCACGTCCGCGCTTTCGCAATGCGGCCGGTAAACGCCCACCGCAACACGCGATGGACTACAGAGACGGGTCATAGAGACTTGCGCAGATTCACTGCCGGGATCCTGAGGGCTTCGCGGTACTTGGCGACGGTGCGCCGCGCGACCACGAATCCTTGTTCCGCCAGCAGTTCGGCGATGCGGCTGTCTGAAAGAGGAGTTTTGGTGTCTTCCGCTCCTATCAGTTGCTTGATGAGTGCGCGAATCGCCGTGGACGATGCCGCGCCTCCTGTGTCGGTCGAAACGTGCGATCCAAAGAAGTACTTAAATTCAAGCGTCCCGAATGGGGTGAGCATGTACTTGCCTGTGGTCACACGTGAAACTGTCGACTCGTGTAATCCCAGCGTATCAGCAATCTCCCGCAAAACCAAGGGCCGCATGGCGATTTCGCCATGTGCAAAGAAGTTCTTCTGACGCTCCACGATTGCTTGCGCGACGCGCAAAATCGTCTCAAACCTCTGCTGAATATTCTTGATGAGCCAGCGTGCTTCCTGCAATTGTTGACGCAGTGAGCCGCTGCCGGGATCGCCGCGATTGTTGCGCAGGATGTTCGCGTACAAATGGTTAATGCGCAGCTTCGGCACGATCTCGGGATTAAGCTCGGCGGTCCATCCGCTCGCGGACTTTCTGACGAGGATGTCCGGCACCACGTAGTCCGCTTCGCTCTTGCCATATGCCGCGCCCGGAAACGGCTCCAGCGACTTGATCAGCAAATGCGCGTCCCGCAGGGCGTCGTCGCCGGCCTTCAACTGTTTGCGCAAACGCGTGAAATCGCGCGCCGCGAGCAATTCCAGATGATTCGTGACGATCTCGAGCGCCAGCGTGCGCGTGGGTGAGCCGTCGAGCCGCAGCAACTGCAGCTTGAGGCATTCCGATGCCGAGCGTCCGCCGACGCCGGGCGGATCGAAGCTCTGAAGCAACGCGAGTGCCGCGCTCAGTTCGTCGATGTCTACTTCGAGCTCTTCCGGCAGATCGGTCTGAACCTCATCGAGCGATGACGTCAGATAGCCGTCCTCGTCCAGCGATTCGATCAGGAAAATGACGAGCGCGCGATCCCGCTGATTCGCGGCGGTCATGCGCAACTGCGCGGTCAGATGGTCGCGCAGCGTCGTGGTCGATTCGTGGATTTGCAGCGGCGGGAGATCGTCGTCGTCGGAGGCGTTGTTCGCGCGACCGTAGTCTTCGAGATTCCATGAGCTGGAATCCTGGCCGCTGTCCGACCCCAGCCCGTTGTACTCGTCCACGCCCTGCGGCTCGCTTTCCGTACGCTCGGAACTCGACGTGGAGGACGTGGAGCCGTTGCTCATCATCGGCTCGGAGGGCGCGCTCTGCGCCGCCGGCGATGCGATCAGCGAGCCGTCTGCGGCGACGCGCAGCGGGCTCGAGATCCAGTCGTCGTCGTTCTCGAGGAGCGGATTCTGCGCGACCGCCATCGCGACTTCCTGCTGCAGTTCGAGCGTAGACAACTGCAGCAGCCGGATCGACTGCTGCAGTTGCGGGGTCAGCGCAAGATGCTGCGAGAGGCGGAGTTGGAGGCTGGCTTTCATGGCAAAGTTTTAATCATTGTAGAGAGTTTGCCACGCGCGCGAAACCTCGCGGGGATTCGAAAAAAGCCGTGCCGCCCGGGAAGGGCGGCACGCAAGTTTTGCTGGTTGCGGACTGGTGCGGCGCGCACTATGCGCGCCGCGCCGTCGAGCGGTCACATCCGGAAATGCTCGCCGAGATAGACGCGCCGTACGCTCTCGTTCTCGATGATCTCGCCCGGCGCGCCGGCCGCGAGCACGGAGCCGTCGCTGATGATGTACGCATGATCGCAGATACCGAGCGTCTCGCGCACGTTATGGTCGGTGATCAAGACGCCGATGTTGCGCTGCTTCAGAAACTTCACGATTTTCTGAATTTCCAGCACGGCGATTGGGTCGACGCCCGCAAACGGCTCGTCGAGCAGGATGAAGCTCGGATTGGTTGCGAGCGCGCGTGCGATTTCCACTCGACGGCGCTCGCCGCCCGACAGCGACAACGCCGGATTCTCGCGCAGATGCGCGATCTGCAATTCGTCGAGCAAGGCTTCTGCGCGCTGGGTTATGGCGTCTTTGGACAGGCGTTTTCCCGCTTGGTCCGTTTGCAGTTCCAGCACCGCGCGGATGTTCTGTTCGACAGTGAGCTTGCGGAACACCGACGCTTCCTGCGGCAGATACGACAAGCCGAGATGCGCGCGCTGGTGGATCGGCAGAAGGCTGATCGATTTGCCGTCGAGGTCGATCTCGCCGGCATCGAGCGGCACGAGGCCGACGATCATATAGAACGACGTGGTCTTGCCCGCGCCGTTGGGCCCGAGCAGTCCGACCACTTCGCCGCTCTTCACGTCGAGCGACACGTCTTTCACCACGGTGCGCGACCCGTAACGCTTCTTCAGATTGCGGACGACGAGCGAACTCGACTCGCCTTCCGGCTTGCGGTGGGGCATGGCGGGCGAATTCACTGCTGCGGCTGTCCTTGAATGGTGTTCGACGGAGAAAGCGTGGCGGGCGATCCGTTCAGCGGCGCGGCGCCGCCCGAACGCGGCGCGAGCATCGCGCGCACACGGCCGCCTGGATTGCCGGGACCGGCCTGGTCCTTGCCCGCGGTCGCCGTATAGAAATCCTTCTGGCCGTCGTAGGTGATCACGCTGCCGTGCACTTCGTCCTGCACCTTCGTCTGGCCTTGCAGGCGGCGCACGACGGCGCGCGTCGTGAGCTTGGTGAAGTCGTTCTTGCCGTCGTAGTCGATGCGCACTGCGTTGCCGTCGATGTACTCGTCCACGCCGTCACGCTTCTGGCGGAAGTACGAGAGATTATTGCCGGTCGACGTGCCCGTCGCGTACTGATAGCCCTGCGGATCCTGCGTGACTTCCACGCGATCCGCCTTGATGATGATCGTGCCCTTGGTCGCGACGACATGACCCGTGAAGATGTTCTTCTGGTTGAGGTCGTCGTAGGACATGTTGTCCGCTTCGATGTTGAGCGGCTTGTCGCGGTCGGCCTTCTCGGCGTGCGCGGGCAGCGCGACGAACGCGGCGGAGATGGCGAGCGCAGCAGCGAGCCCGGCCCGCGCGGCGTGCGTGGCGCGGCGCGCGGGCGTTGCGCACGCATGGCCGCCATCGGGACGAAGGTACCTTTCGTTCATGCAGTCAAAATTCGGATGGGAGTGCCGGGATTATTTGGACGAGCCGCCGTTGATATCCGTGGCGGCGATCGCGCCGCGCACGTTACCGAATAGCTTCATTACCCGGGTCACGTTGTTGTAGTTCATGCCAGCGGCTGTCATCACGGACGGGCCGCGCTGAAGTCTAACCGGTTTTTCCGTTTCGATGACATCGTCGTTGACCAGCACGCGAAAATGCTGGGAATCTGCCTGCATCTGCGGATCGCCGTAACCGGGCGCGCGCAGGATGCGTGCGTCGTCGTAGAGATCGACAATGGAAACGTCGCCGTTGACCGCGCCGCGCAGCGCCGTCGCCGTGACGGTCGGCTTTTGCGGCTGGAACATGCGGAGCGCGGGCAGCGTCAGGTCGCTGATTTCGTCGTCTTCGTAATGCACCATCGACTTCGCCGTCAGACGATATTGCGTCGAACCGGTGGCGTCGAGCTCCGAAACGGAAAAGTTGTTCGCGAAGTAATCGGGCGTGTGGCGCTTCTCGGGCGCCGGCGCCTGCTGGGCCGGCGGTAGCGTGGCCTGCAAAAGCCAGTAGGTGATGCCCGCAAGCGCCGCCATCGCGAGGAGCGGCAGGAGCGAGGAGAGGCGGCCGGGACGGTGCATGCGCTCAGCCTCCGAGCGCTGCGGCGAGCAGCGCGTCGTAGCGATGCTGCGCGCGCAGGATCGCGTCGCAGACTTCGCGCACCGCGCCGTGGCCACCGCGCGCTTCCGCGACCCAGTGCACGCGCTGGATCACTTCGGGGTGCGCGTTCGCGGGCGCGGCCGCGAAGGCGCAGCGGCGCATCACCGCGAGGTCGGGCCAGTCGTCGCCCATGTAGCCGCACTCATCGGCGGCGATGCCGGTCGCTTGCAGCAGTTCGGCGAGCGCGACGGTTTTATCCTCGACGCCCTGATACAGATGCGTGATACCGAGTTCGCGCGCCCGCGCCGCGACGATGCCGGACTGCCGCCCCGTGATGATCGCCGTCTGCACGCCGACGGACTGCAGCATCTTCACGCCGTGGCCGTCGAGCGAATTGAACGACTTCATCGAATCGCCCTCGGCGCCGAAGTAGAGGCTGCCGTCGGTGAAAACGCCGTCGACGTCGAACACCATCAGCTTGAGCCGGCTCGCGCGTTCGGCGGCGGTGGGAGGCTTTTGGGCCATCAGATTACCTTCTTGGAGAAGAGGTCGTGCATGTTCAGTGCGCCAATCAAAGTGGCATCGGCGTCCACGACCAGCATCTGATTGATGCGATGGCGCTCCATCAGTTCCACGGCTTCGACCGCTAGATGGTCCGGCGCGATCGTGCGCGGATTACGCGTCATGACTTCGCCGATCTTCAGTGCGCGGAAATCGCCATCGCGCTGTAAGATGCGGCGCAGGTCGCCGTCCGTGAAAATGCCGTGGACGCGGCGACTTTCGTCGATGACAGCCGTCATGCCCATGCGTTTGTCGGTGATCTGGAAGAGCGCGTCCGAAACGGTCGCGTTCAGCGACACGACCGGCACTTCGTCGCCCACGCGCATCACGTCGCGCACATAGGTCAGCAGGCGCCGGCCGAGCGCGCCGCCGGGATGCGAGCGCGCGAAGTCGTCGGGGCCGAAGCCGCGTGCGTCGAGCACGGCGACGGCGAGCGCGTCGCCCAGCGCCATCGCGGCGGTCGTGCTGGCCGTGGGCGCGAGATTCATCGGGCATGCTTCCTTTTCGACGCGCGCGTTCAGGTGCATGTCCGCCAGTTGCGCGAGACTCGATTCGGGACGGCCGGTGATAGCGATAAGCTTTGCCCCGAGCCGCTTGATGAGCGGCAAAATGGCGACGAGCTCTTCGGTTTCGCCCGAGTTGGACAGCGCGATGAAAATGTCGTCGGCGGTGACCATGCCGAGGTCGCCGTGGCTTGCTTCGGCCGGATGCACGAAGAACGCGGGCGTGCCCGTGCTCGCGAGCGTCGCTGCGAACTTGCGCGCGACATGGCCCGACTTTCCGATGCCCGACACCACCACGCGGCCACGGCAGCCGAGCAGCGTTTCGACCGCGTTCGTGAAGTTTTCGTCGAGTAGTTCTGAAAGCCCGCGAACGGCGTCGGCTTCGATCTGGATTACGTTGCGAGCCAGCGCCAGCGCCCGGTCGCCATTGATTTTCGCTATCATTCGCGGAGTATAGCAAAGGCGTTTCCGAGCCGCCCCCGTGGGGCTCCGCGCGCCGCCGCCTATCCGCCCCCCGCAAGCCCCGTCGTCAGGGGCCGTTTTCGAGATGCCGGAGCGCGCGAGCAAGCGCCTCGGAAAACTGACGAACGAGGACGCTAGACGGATGACTTCTCCGCTCGAAATGACGCTGTTGCTGCTGCTCTGCTCCGTGGCAGGCGTCGTCGTATTCCGCTATTTCAATCTGCCGCCGATGCTCGGCTATCTGGCGGTCGGCATCATCGTGGGTCCGCACGCTGCCGGCATCGCGCCGGACGCGGACCGCGCGCAGCATCTCGCCGAATTCGGCGTCGTTTTCCTGATGTTCTCCATCGGGCTTGAGTTCTCGCTGTCCAAGCTGCGCTCGATGCGGCGCATCGTGTTCGGGCTCGGCGCGAGCCAGGTCGCGGCGACCATCGGGCTCGCGATGCTGTTCGGCTGGATCGCGAGCATGTGGACGGAGATGTCGTGGCAGGCGAGTTTCGCGCTCGGCGGCGCCATGTCGATGTCGTCGACGGCCATCGTCAGCAAGCTGCTCGCGGAACGGCTGGAGCTCGAATCGGAGCACGGCCGCAACATCTTCGGCGTGCTGCTGTTCCAGGATCTCGCCGTCGTGCCGCTGCTCATCATCATCGCGGCGTTCGCGAACGGCAATTCGTCGCAACTCGCGATGTGGCTCGGCATCGCGGCCGTGAAGATCGTCGTCGCGTTGACGGTTCTGCTGTTCGTCGGTCAGAAATTCATGACGCGCTGGTTCGATCTGGTCGCGCGCCGCCGTTCGCAAGAACTGTTCATGCTGAACCTGTTGCTGGTGACGCTGGGCGCGGCGTTCATTACCGACAAGTTCGGCTTGTCGCTCGCGCTCGGCGCGTTCATCGCGGGCATGCTGATCGCCGAAACGCCGTACCGGCATCAGGTGGAAGAGGACATCAAGCCGTTTCGCGACGTGCTGCTCGGCCTCTTTTTCGTGACGACCGGCATGCTGCTGAATCCGCGCGTGATCTGGGAGCATCCGTTTCTGGTGCTCGGCTTTTTCGTCGTCCCGATTCTGCTCAAGGCCGTGATGATCACCGGTCTCGCGCGGCTCTTCGGCGCGACGCCGGGCGTCGCGATGCGCACCGGTCTCGGCCTCGCGCAGGCGGGCGAATTCGGCTTCGTGCTGCTGAATCTGATTCTGGATTCGCATCTGGTCAATTCGACGGTCCTTCAGGCGATTCTCTCCGCGATGCTGCTTTCGATGCTCGCCGCGCCGTTCATCATTCAGAACGCGGACCGGATCGTGCTGCGGCTGTCGTCGACCGAATGGATGCTGCAATCGCTGCAAATGACGAAGATCGCGACGCAAAGCCTAAAGCAGAGCGGCCACGTGATCATTTGCGGCTACGGCCGCGCCGGGCAGAATCTCGCGCGCATGCTGGAGCAGGAAGGCATTTCCTACGTCGCGCTCGACCTCGACCCGGATCGCGTGGCGGCAGCGGCGGCGGCGGGCGAATCGGTGGTGTTCGGCGATGCCGGGCGGCGCGAATCGCTGCTCGCGGCGGGCCTGCATCGCGCGGCGACGGTCGCGATCACGTATGCGAACACGCCATCCGCGATGCGCGTGCTGCACAACATCCACGAACTCGCGCCGACTTTGCCCGTGATCGTGCGCACCGTCGACGACGCCGATCTCGAAAAGCTCACCGCGGCGGGCGCGACGGAAGTGATTCCGGAAATCGTCGAAGGCAGTCTGATGCTCGCATCGCACACGCTGGTGCTGATGGGCGTGCCCATGCGCCGCGTGGTGCGGCGTGTCGAAGAGATGCGCGATGCGCGCTACAGCCTCCTGCGCGGCTATTTCCACGGCGCGGACGACGCCGACGACGACGATGGCCACGAGCAGGTGCGGCTACAATCCGTACCGATCGACGCAAATTCCGAAGCCGTCGGCCATTCGCTCGACGATCTCGGGCTCGTCGGCAATGGTGTAGAGGTGACCGCGATCCGGCGCCACGGCATCCGGGGCGTCGCACCGGACCCCGACACCAAGCTGCGCGCGAACGATATCGTCGTGCTACGCGGCCTGCCCGAAGTGTTGGCGCTCGCCGAGGAACGGCTCTCGCGCAACCGCCGGGCGGCATAATTTCCTCTTTTGTCACCAAGGCGAACGCGCGGCCTCAGGGCGCGGACTCCGGAGAAGTCATGTCCCTTACCCCTTCGAACGTTCAGCTCGACGCCGCCCGTTTCATAAAGGAGCGCGTGCGCACCGTCGAAAACTGGCCGCAGCCTGGCGTGCGGTTTCGCGACATCACGACGATCCTGCAAGATCGCCGCGCGCTGCGCATGCTGATCGACCTGTTCGTGCAGCGTTATATCGACGAGGACGTCGACGTGATCGCCGGCATGGATGCGCGCGGTTTCATCATCGGGCCGATTCTCGCGTATGAACTGAGCCTCGGTTTCGTGCCGATCCGCAAGAAGGGGAAGCTGCCCTACAGGACACTCTCGCAGTCCTACGACCTGGAATATGGCAGCGCGACCGTCGAGATCCACGAGGATGCGTGCAAGGCGGGCGATCGCGTGGTGATCGTCGACGATCTGGTCGCGACCGGCGGCACGATGATGGCCGGCAAGATCCTGCTGGAGCGGCTCGGCGCGCAAGTGGTCGAAGCGGCGGCGATCATCGATCTGCCGGATCTCGGCGGCTCGAAGCTGCTGCGCGACAACGGCGTGCCGCTCTATACCGTGTGCGAATTTGGTGGACATTGATATGCCGAATTTCCTGCTCTTTCTCGCCGCATCGGTCGCGATCACGGTCGCGCCCGGTCCCGACAACCTGCAAGTGCTCGCGCGCGGCATCTCTCAAGGGCGGCTGGCGGGCGTCGTCGCGGCGTGCGGCTTCGCGTTCGGCGTGATCTTTCATACGACGCTCGCGGCGCTCGGCATCGCTGCGCTGCTGAAGTCTTCGCCGCTCGCGTTTCAGGCCGTGAAGCTCGCGGGCGCGGCGTATCTCGTGTGGATCGGCATCAAGGCGCTGCGTAGCCACGGCCTGGCGACCGCGCACGCGCGCCCGAGCCAGCCGCTTACGACCGTGTTCCGCCAGAGCGTGATCGGCAACATGCTGAACCCGAAAGTCACGCTGTTCTTCATCGTGTTCCTGCCGCAGTTCGTCGATCCGCACGGCGCGCAAAGCGTCATGTTGCAGATGTTCGAACTCGGCGGCCTGTTCATGCTGCAGACGGTCGTCGTGTTTTCGCTGTTCGGCATCGGCGCGGGGATCATCGGCGTGTGGCTGAAGCGCCGTCCGCGCTTGGGCGTGTGGCTCGACCGGCTCGCGGGCGTGACGTTCATCGCGCTTGGCATTCGCGTCGCGCTGCGCGACTGATTCGTCATGACGCTGCCCGCCATCATCGCCGCGCGCCGCTTCCACTTTGCCGCGCATGCGCCGTTCTTCATCGCCGATGAGCGCGTCGGCTGGATTCGCCGTTCCGATGTCGACGCACTCCGGCGCTGGCCTTCGATCTTTTCGATCGACGATGAAAGCGTGCGTCTGAATCCGTCGCTGGACACCGTCGAAGCGCGCACCGAAGCGCTCCGCGAAGTGATCGCCACGCTCCACGCCGAAGGCAAGATCCCCGGCTGGCGCGACGAAACCTACGCGATCCGTAATCGCTTCGACGCGCCGCCGCTCGCGTTCATCGAGCGCGCGGCCTCGCGCTTTTTCGGCACGATGACCCACGCGGTGCATCTGAACGGCATCGTAAAATATCGAGATAAGGCGCCGCAGTTGTGGATCGCGCGCCGCAGCGACACGAAGGCGACCGATCCCGGCATGCTCGACAACGTCGTGGCGGGCGGCATCGGCTGGGGCTTCGCGCTCATGCCGACACTGGTGAAGGAGTGCTGGGAAGAGGCCGGCATGAGCGCCGAGCTCGCGTCCACGGCGACGCCCGGCGGCACGTTTCACGTGCTGCAGTCGCTTCCCGAAGGCACGCAGGCCGAACAGATCTTCGTCTATGACGTGTCCCTGCCGCCCGATTTCGCGCCGCGCAATCAGGATGGCGAAGTCGGCGAGCACCGTCTCGCGCGCATCGAGGATGTCGCGCGCTGGATCGAGGAGGGCGCGCTCACCGTCGACGCCAGCCTGGCAACGCTCGATTGCATGCTGCGCCATCAGTGGATCGATGAGGACGCGTGCGAAGGCATCGCCGCGCTTTTCGAGCCGCCGCAAACTTAAAAAGAACCGAACGAGGACAGGTCATGTCGACCGAACATAGTTTCTACCTGAAGTTGTCGTGCCCGGACCGCCCGGGAATCGTGCATGCCGTGTCGGGCTTCCTGTTCAACCTCGGCGCGAATATCCTCGACTCCGCGCAGTTCGGCGACAGTCGCACGGGCGAATTCTTCATGCGCGTGCATTTTCAGGAAGTCGGCGGCGATCCCGGTCTCGATGCGCTGCGCAAATCGTTCGCCGATCTCGCCGATGAATTCGGCATGCGCTGGGAGCTGCACGACGCATCGGTGAAGCCACGCGTCGTGATCATGGTGTCGAAGATCGGGCACTGCCTGAACGATCTGCTGTTCCGCTACCGCACCGGCCAGTTGCCGATCGAGATTCCGGCGATCATCTCGAATCACAAGGATTTTTATCAGCTCGCCGCGAGCTACGATATTCCGTTTCATCATCTGCCGCTGCTCAAGGCCACGCCGGAAGCGAAGGCCGCGCAAGAAGCGCGCGTGCTGGAAATCGTCGATCAGCATGACACCGATCTCGTCGTGCTCGCGCGCTACATGCAGATTCTGTCGGCGGACATGTGCGAGAAGCTCGCGGGCCGCGCGATCAACATTCATCACTCGTTCCTGCCGAGTTTCAAGGGCGCGAAGCCGTACTATCAGGCGTTCGATCGCGGCGTGAAGCTGATCGGCGCGACCGCGCATTACGTGACGTCGGATCTGGACGAAGGTCCGATCATCGAGCAGGAAGTGGAGCGCGTCGATCACAACATGACGCCGGATCAACTGACGGCGATCGGCCGCGATGTCGAATGCGTGACGCTCGCGCGCGCGGTGAAATGGCATGCGGAGCATCGCATTCTGCTGAACGGGCACAAGACGGTCGTGTTCCGTTGAGGTTTTCCTTCTGAAGCCGCACAAGCAAACGCCCGCGAAAGCGGGCGTTGTTATTTCTGGCTCTTGGCCGACGCTCAAACCAGCCGCAGATAAATCAGCTCTCGCTTGATATACGCGTAAAAGATCGGCGCCGCGATCACGCCGGGAATGCCGAACGCGGCTTCCATCGCGAGCATTGCGAGAAGCAGTTCCCACGCACGCGCTTCGATCTGTCCGCCGATAATGCGCGCGTTCAGAAAATACTCCAGCTTGTGAATGAGGATAAGAAACGCGAGCGACGCGACCGCCGTGCCGAACGACACCGAGAGAGAAATGCCGACGATGATCGTGTTGGAAATCAGATTCCCGATCACTGGCATCAGCCCGACGATGAACGTGATGAGCACGAGCGTTTTCGATAGCGGCAGCTTTTCGTGAAAGAGCGGCAGCGCGACGAGCAGATACAGCGCGGTGAAAACGGCGTTGATCGCGGAAATCTTGATCTGCGCGAAAACGATACGGCGAAACGCGTCCGAGAAGCGCGACGCGCGGGCGACGAGCGCGGTCGACAGCGGCAAGCGATGATGCGACTGCCTCGGCGCACTGACGGCAATGATCGCACCGATGATCATTCCGATGAGGATATGCCCGAAGCCGCGCGCCATCTCCTTGCCGCCTTGCTGAAGCATCTCGGCGTGCCTGTGCATCAGGTCGGTGGCTTTTTCCTTCATCTGGATGGAATCGACGGGCAGGTAATTCGCGACCCAGTCCGGCACGGAAAGGCGCGCGCTCGACGTGATGCTCATCAGCTGATCGAGCAGTTTCTGCATGCTCGGGAAATCGTGCTCGAAATGCTCGATGGTCGCGACGGTGGCGCCCGTGAGCCCGCCGACGATAATCGCGGAAATCAGCCCGACCGAAATAAGCCGCGCGCCCTTGCTGACGACGTGGCGCTCGATTACCGGCGCGATCATGTGCGTGAGCTGGTACACGAGCATTCCGGCCAGCATCCCGCCGAGCAGTTGCAACCTGAGCGTGAGATACAGCGCCAGCAGAGCGAGGAGATAGCTGCCGATCTCCACCGCGGACAGCTTCGGCGAGCTCATATCGCTCGTCAGCCTGACGTGGCGAGTGGGCAAGTCCCGTACTCGCGCCTCCTCGTTGGCCGCTTCGTTGCGCTTCGCCATGACTGCGTTCCTTTCCCCTGCTGCATACGACGGTTATTCGTGCCGCGGCGCGCGCGGCGCATTCGACAGTCCGGCTGGCGGCGCCCGACGCCCGGTGCACGAGGCCGGCGCCGTGGATCAGGCCGCCGATTTAGCTCGTTGCAACAAGGGTGCCAGATATCTGCCGGTAAAACTCGCCTTCGATTTCGCGACCTGCTCTGGCGTCCCCTGCGCGATGATCTGCCCGCCGCCCGCGCCGCCTTCCGGACCGAGGTCGATCACCCAGTCGGCGGTTTTGATCACGTCGAGATTATGCTCGATGATTACGACAGTATTACCCTGATCTCGCAGCCGATGAATCACTTCCAGCAAAAGTGCGATGTCGTGGAAGTGCAGACCGGTCGTCGGCTCGTCGAGGATATACAGCGTCCGACCGGTATCGCGTTTGCTCAGTTCCAGCGAAAGCTTGACGCGCTGGGCCTCTCCGCCCGACAGCGTGGTCGCGGACTGGCCTAGCCGGATGTACCCCAGGCCGACGTCGAGCAGCGTTTTCAGCTTGCGCGCGACCACCGGCACCGGCTTGAAAAACTCGTGCGCGGCCTCGACCGTCAGGTCCAGCACTTCGCTGATGTTCTTGCCCTTGTACTGCACTTCGAGCGTTTCGCGGTTGTAGCGCTTGCCGTGACACACGTCGCAGGGTACGTAGACATCCGGTAGAAAGTGCATTTCCACCTTCAGCACGCCGTCGCCCTGACAGGCTTCGCAGCGTCCACCCTTCACGTTGAACGAGAAGCGGCCGGGATCGTAACCACGCTCCTTCGCCGCCGGCACGCCGGCGAACAGTTCGCGGATCGGCGTGAAAAGCCCGGTGTAGGTGGCCGGATTCGAGCGCGGCGTGCGGCCGATCGGCGATTGATCGACGGCGATCACCTTGTCGAAGTGTTCCAGACCTTCGATCGACTCGTACGGCGCAGGCTCCGTCGCCGAGCCGTACAAATGCTGCGCGACCGCGTGCTGAAGCGTGTCGTTGATGAGCGTCGACTTGCCCGAGCCCGATACGCCCGTCACGCAGGTCAGCAGTCCGACCGGCAGATCCAGGGTGACGCGCTTCAGATTGTTGCCGTGCGCCTCGACGATGCGCAGCACGCGCTCGTCCGGCGCGTTGCGCTCGGCGGGGTAACTGATCGTGCGCTTGCCGGACAAATACTGGCCGGTGATCGAATTCGCGTCTTTTTGCACCTGGTTCGGCGTGCCCTGCGCGACGATCACGCCGCCGTGCTCGCCCGCGCCCGGCCCCATATCGACGACGTAATCCGCCATGCGGATCATGTCTTCGTCGTGCTCGACGACGATCACCGAATTGCCGATATCGCGCAGATGCTTGAGCGTGTCGATGAGGCGGTCGTTGTCGCGCTGGTGCAGCCCGATGGACGGCTCGTCCAGCACGTACATCACGCCCGTAAGCCCCGAGCCGATCTGCGACGCGAGGCGGATGCGCTGCGCCTCGCCGCCGGAAAGCGTTTCGGCGCTGCGTTCCAGCGACAGATAATCGAGCCCGACGTTGTTCAGAAACGAGAGCCGCGCGACGATTTCCTTGATCACCTTGTCGGCGATTTCGCCTTTCGCGCCTTCGAGTCGCAGCGTCTGGAAATAGCCGAGCGCATCCCGCAGCGGCCAGCCGCTGATTTCAAAGATGCCGCGCGCCTGTTCTTCCGCGCCGACTTTCACGAAACGCGCCTCGCGCCGCAGACGCGTGCCTTCGCATGCCGGGCATGGCTGATTGTTCTGATACTTCGCGAGTTCTTCACGCACGGCGGCCGAATCCGTTTCGCGATAGCGCCGCTCCAGATTCGGGATGATGCCTTCGAACGCATGCTCGCGCACCGATGCGCGTCCGCGCTCGTTGATGTACGAGAACGGAATCGACTGCTTGCCCGAGCCGTAAAGCAGGATCTTGCGCACCTTTTCAGGCAGGTCTTCGAACGGCGCGTCGATGTCGAATTCATAGAACGCCGCGAGACTTTGCAGCATCTGAAAATAGAACTGGTTGCGCCGGTCCCAACCTTTCACCGCGCCCGCCGCGAGCGACAGCGACGGATGCGCGACTACGCGCTTCGGATCGAAGAACGTGATCTGGCCAAGGCCGTCGCATTCGGGGCACGCGCCCATCGGATTGTTGAACGAGAACAGGCGCGGCTCCAGTTCCGGCAGCGAGTACGAGCAGATCGGACACGCGAACTTGGAGCTGAACAGCTTTTCGCGGTCAGTGTCCATTTCGAGCGCGATCGCGCGGCCATCGGCGAGGCGCAGCGCGGTTTCGAACGATTCCGCAAGACGTTGCTTCACGTCGGCGCGCATTTTCAGGCGGTCGATCACCACGTCGATCGTGTGCTTGTCGTTCTTTTTCAGCTTGGGCAGCGAATCGACCTCATAGATTTTCGCGACGCCTTCGTTCGCCGTGCCGCCGCCCGAGCGGATGCGGAACCGGATGAAACCCTGCGCCTGCATTTCCTCGAACAATTCGACGTGCTCGCCCTTGCGATCCGCGACGACGGGCGCGAGGATCATCAGCTTGGTCTCTTCGGGCAGCGCGAGCGCGGCGTCGACCATTTGCGAGACGCTTTGCGCCTCGAGCGGAATCAGATGATCCGGGCAATACGGCGTGCCGACGCGCGCGTACAAGAGACGCAGATAGTCGTGGATTTCCGTGACGGTGCCGACCGTGGAACGCGGATTATGCGAAGTCGCCTTCTGTTCGATGGAAATGGCCGGCGACAAACCCTCGATCAGATCGACGTCCGGTTTCTCCATCAACTGCAGAAACTGCCGTGCATACGCCGAAAGGCTTTCCACGTAACGGCGCTGGCCTTCCGCATACAGCGTGTCGAACGCGAGCGACGACTTGCCCGACCCGGACAGCCCCGTAATCACGATCAGCTTGTGGCGCGGCAAGTCGAGATTGACGTTCTTCAGATTGTGGGTGCGAGCCCCACGAATGCGAATTTCTTCCACGAGTTCGTTCCGGCGTTTTTTCGGATGCTTTCGGATGTTTTCAGCGGCTTTTTTCTCGCTCTGGCGGGGCGTGTCGGCTCTGCCGGGCGGAAAGAGAGAGGGCCAAACCTGCTACTATAACGACTTTTAAAGGGCGCAGCGCCCGAGCCCCAGGGCCGGATGCGCGTCGATCGGCCGGCGCGGGGACTTGCCGGCCGCCACGTGCGGCGCTTGGGCCGTGCGTTCCATATAGTGCCGTTTCGAGCAAGAACAAGGCGGCCGCGCCTGGCTGCGCCGCAGGCCAGGCCAGACGCGACCCTCATCCATTTCCCGTTTCTGATGTCCAATCCGTCTGCCACGTCCACACGTCTGAGCGCGCCGGAACTGCGCGCGACCGTGTCGCTCGCTGCCATCTTCGCGCTGCGCATGCTCGGGCTCTTCATGATCATGCCGGTGTTTTCGGTCTACGCGAAAACCATCCCCGGCGGCGACAACGTGCTGCTCGTCGGCATCGCGCTCGGCGCTTACGGCGTCACGCAGTCGATGCTCTATATCTTCTACGGCTGGGTTTCCGACAAGTTCGGGCGCAAGCCGGTCATCGCGTTCGGACTGGTTGTGTTCGCCCTTGGCAGCTTCGTCGCGGCGGTCGGACATTCGATGGCGTGGATCATCGCGGGCCGCGTCATTCAGGGGATGGGCGCGGTGTCGTCGGCGGTGATTGCGTTCATCGCCGATCTGACGCACGAGGAAAACCGCACGAAGGCGATGGCGATGGTCGGCGGCAGCATCGGCGTGTCGTTCGCGGTGGCGATCGTCGGCGCGCCGATCGTGTTCCATTGGGTCGGCATGAGCGGGCTTTTCACGGTAATCGGCGTGCTGTCCATCCTCGCGGTGGGCGTGGTGTTCTGGATCGTGCCCGATCCGCCCGCGCATCCGGTCCACGTCAAGGCGCCTTTCGCCGAGGTGCTGCACAACGTCGAATTGCTGCGCCTCAACTTCGGCGTGCTGGTGCTGCACGCCACGCAGACGGCGCTTTTCCTCGTCGTGCCGCGTATTCTCGTCGATGGCGGGCTGCCGGTCGCGTCGCACTGGAAAATCTACCTCCCCGTAATGGCGCTCGCGTTCGTCATGATGGTTCCGGCCATCATCGCAGCCGAAAAACGTGGAAAAATGAAGAGCGTCATGTTGAGTGCGATCGGGCTTATCCTGATCGGCCAGTTGTTATTGGGCGCCGCTCCCCATACGCTATGGTCCGTGGCCGCCATTCTGTTCGTGTACTTTCTCGGCTTCAACGTGCTGGAGGCGTCCCAGCCATCGCTGGTGTCGAAGCTCGCACCGGGCACGAGAAAGGGCGCGGCGGCGGGCGTCTACAACACGACGCAATCGATCGGCCTTGCGCTCGGCGGGGTGATCGGCGGCTGGCTGCTGAAGCTCGATGGCCCGAGCGCGGTCTTTTTCGCCTGTTCCGCGCTGGTGCTCGCCTGGCTCATCGTCGCGGCGAGCATGAAGCCGCCGCCGCGGAAGACCGAGCGCACGGCCTGAGAAAATCGTTGAATCATCGAATCGAACCGGCACGGCGCGGCCCAATCCACGTCTAAAAGACGGGGACCGGTCCAATCGCACCGTACGGTTGACAGTTTGCAAGGAATTTACCGGAGAAATCATGGCATCAGTCAACAAGGTCATTCTCGTGGGTAATCTGGGCGCCGACCCGGAAACCCGCTACCTCCCGAGCGGCGACGCCGTGGCCAATATTCGTCTAGCGACGACGGACCGTTACAAGGACAAGGCCTCCGGCGAATTCAAGGAACTCACCGAGTGGCATCGCGTGGCGTTTTTCGGCCGGCTCGCGGAGATCGTGAACGAATATCTGAAGAAGGGTTCGTCGGTTTATATCGAGGGGCGCATTCGCACGCGTAAATGGACCGACCAATCGGGCCAGGAACGCTATTCGACGGAAATCGTCGCTGATCAGATGCAGATGCTTGGCGGCCGCGGCGGCGCGGGTGGTGGTGGTGGCGATGAGGGCGGTTTTAGCCGTAGCGCCCCGATGGAGCGTTCCGGTGGCGGCGGCGGGCGTGCCCCGGCCGGCGGCGGACGCGCGAGCGGTGGGGGCGCAGGCGGCTCGAGCCGTCCGAGCGCTCCGGCGGGCGGCGGTTTCGACGACATGGACGACGATATTCCCTTCTGACGATCCGGCAACACTTCGCATATCGCCCCAATCGATGGGCCTCCGGCTTTTAAAGCCCGAGGCTCATTTTTCATTCCGGCAAGGCGCTTTCTGAATTCTCGCGCGCACTCTCCCTTTTTTTGCCGCGAAACATTAATCTCTCGGGGTGGCATGGATGATCTAGTTCGACCTCGATTCAGAGGTTTGAGAGTGCGCCGAAGGCTAATCGGATTTTTCCTATGGTCTGCGAAATATTCGCATTCTATTTTTGAATTAATATTCAAGAATTAAAAAGCGATATTTAATTGCTTGTCGTCATTGACTTAGGCGCGTTGGATGAGTTTGTTTATCGAGCTTCGCTAAACGCCGTTTGAGATATGAGTCAGGGTTTAGGAATGCAGAAGGACATTCCGCGTTTTTCGGCCCGCATTTCGACAAGCGAACCAAGACCAACAATCAACCGGGGGCCCTCTTGAAGCTTCGAATAATATTGGCTGACGATCATCCTTTTGTTCTCTTGGGGATGAAAGCGCTCTTTGCGGCCGACGACGGAATGGAAGTCGTCGGTGAAGCGAACAACGCGAGCAGTTTGCTCGCTGAACTCGCTACCACGCCGTGCGATGTGCTGGTCACGGATTTCGCCATGCCCGAAGCGGGCGTGGACGCAAATGACGGGCTTCGGCTCATCCGCCAGGTGCGTCAGGATTACGCGGATATCAGCATCGTGGTTCTGACCAGCGTAAGCAATGTCGCGATACTGCGTTCGATTCTGAACGCGGGCGCGATCAGCCTCGTCAACAAGGCGGAGCCGATCGAGCTCGTGGCGACGGCTGTGCGGCACGCGTGCGTCGGAAGGCGGTTCGTGAGCGCGTCGTTTGTCGCAGCGCTTGCGGAGGCTGGTACCGAGACCGAGTTTTCGTCGGAAGAGCCGCGTCTTTCGCCCAGAGAGATCGAGGTCGTCCGATTGTTTGCCAAAGGGCATTCGATTACGGAGATCGCGAGAGAGCTCGAGCGCGACGTCCGGACCATCAGTCGTCAGAAGCGCGATGCCATGAACAAGCTCGGGGTTCGGAATGATCCGGGACTGTTCGCATTTGTCCGCGCGCGCGGACTTGGCTGATTATTAGACTTTACGTATACAAATTCGGATGCGTCTTATGTGTCTCAATGATTCGGTATCCGATGCTTGCGTTTCACCCCTTTATGTTGATTTGAGTTCGCGGAAAGCAATGAGGTTGGAGTCGATGGAATTCGAGAACGAGGACCGTGTGTTCTCGCACGCCAAACGGATAAAAGTGGCCATAGCGGATGACCACCCGCTGGTCATCCTCGCAATCGAGAGGCTTGCCGGGCATTTTCCCAACGTCGAAGTCGTGAGTCGGAACACGAACTCCACACAACTCGACGAGTCGCTCGCGCGGCACGAATGCGACGTAGCCATCATCGATTTCTTCATGCCGGGCGGCCGCTATGGCGACGGAATCGAGTTGGTCCAGCACATCGCGAGGCAGTATCCGGAGGTTCGCATCGTCGTCCTGTCACGCAACGACGACGCAGCGCTCGTCAAGCAGGCGCTTGAAGCGGGGGCCCATGCATTCCTCAGCAAGGAGGACCGGCTCGACCTGATTTACGTCGCCATTGTTTCTGTCATCGCCAACGAGACCTATCTCGGACCCGCCGTACGCCGCCTGCTGGCCCTGGCGGATGCTGAAAGCCACGCGCGGTTCATTCGGCAGAGGCTCACGAATCGCGAACTGGAAGTCATCGAGCGCTATGCACGAGGGGCCAACGTCACCGAAATTGCGCGGGAACTCGGGCGCAGCGTGAAGACCATCAGCGCACAAAAATGCGCGGCGATGCGAAAGCTGGATCTGTCGACGGACACTGATTTGTATCGATTCATCGCAGACAGCAGTTTGATATAGATCGCCTCGAAGGCGCGACACGTAGTTTTCCGGAGCCGGCAACGAGACAACGTTCAATCGATTTATGACTGACGTGTGCCGGATAGTCTCCATATAACGCATAAGAAAATGAGAACGAAAACGCCGCTACGAGCGATCGTTGCCGACGACCATCCGGTTGTCGTTAAAGGAATACAAAGCTTTCTGGAGCGTGATGGCGCGGTCCGTGTCGTCGCCACTGCGCGGGACACATTGGAACTCGCCGACGCAGTCGATACCATACCGTGTGACTTCGTCTTTTCGGACATCGCCATGCGCGGCATCGACGGCGAAAACAGTTCCATCTCGTTTCTCAAGCGCTTGTCGTGGCAGGAACGCAGACCCAAAGTCATCGTGCTCACGATGCTTTCCCAGACACGAATGCTGGCGGGGCTTGTTCAAATCGGCGTGGACGGCGTCATCGACAAACGCGACGGACTCGAATGTCTGGGCGACGCGATTTCCAAAGTCGAGGCGGGAGGCTGCTTTCTTTCGCCGTGCGTCGAGGCGGCGGTGAGGAGCCTGCCGCTTACTTCGCCTGCGCGCGCGGGCGTGCTGAGCCGGCGCGAGTGGGAAGTGTTCCAGCTCTATGCCCAGGGGCTGCTGGTTCATGAGATCGCGGATCACTTCGGACGAAGCCGAAAAACGATCGCCACGCAGAAACGAAGCGGCATGCGCAAACTCGGACTCGAAAGCGAAACGGAACTTGTCAGCTATTTGCAGCAGGTCGGCTTGATCTGAACCTGTGTCTCCTAATGGCCCCGTTAAATTTCGGAGCAAATTGGGACGGTTCTGATTCGATCTCGATGCGTTGCGCCTCAGACTCAAGCGACTAGCCTTCGACAGGCAAGCACGAAGCGCGGATGCACATGGCATCCCGCGGTCTTGCTCAGCCGGCGAAGCAACTGTCGTTGCAAGCGTCGGCCCGCATTTTAGGGGTTCGAATTGAGATCACTGTTCGCGCGTTGCCTGCTTCTTCTCTGGCTTTTCGCGCCGCTTTATTGTCACGCCGCCGAGCCGGACACGCAGGCCAGCGCCGCGCTGCGAACCGTCGCGGCCAACACAGATACGAATAGCGCAACGGCCACATTCGAGCTTGACGATTCCGAGCGCGGCTATCTGCACACGCTGAAACCAATCGTCGTGGGCGTGATCGAGGGAGACGGGTCCACGGACGCGTCGCTCGAGTCGCCGCGAGTGGCGCTCGCGGAAATCGAGAAGTCGCTGGGCGTGACGTTCGATGCAAAAAGCTTCGACGATTGGGCCAAGGCGGCATCGGCACTTCAGCGTGGCGAGATCGACATGATCGTGGCGTCGAGCCCGCCGGGACGCCTGAATTACGCCATGCGCTCCGAATTACACCCACTCGACTCATTGATCAAGCGGGCGTATTCGCAAATCCCCGAATCGAACTCCCTCGTTGCCCAGAACGGTGATTCTGTTGCCACGGTCTGGAACATCACGGCCTTGCGCCTGCTGCCGGCCCTCATCGGCATTGCCGCGGTGCTGTTCGTAACGCTTCGCGCCTTCATCCGTCTGCAACAGGAAATGAACCGGCGTGTGGAGACCGAGCAGCGCCTCGGCACGCAGCTCAGTTTCCAGCAAACCATGATGGAGGTCGTGCCGTATCCGCTCGTCGCGAAGGACATGCACAATCGCTACGTCGCGGTGAATCGCGCCTTCGAAGGGGCGCTCGGCGTGCGGCGCGAAGACATTCTTGGGCGTACGAGCCTCGAGGTGGCCGCGTGGGGCGCGGAACATAGTCGTGTGCTCCACGAACTGACGGCCATGACGCTGATTACGGGCCAGCGGCAGGAGGTCGAAGCGGAATTCCGCGATGAAGAGAATCACGCGCGCTGCGGCCTCTTCTGGACTGGAGCGTTCACGGCGTCGAATGGAGAGCGCGCGGGCGTCGTCGGCACGATGATCGACATCACCGATATCCGCGACGCCGAAACGCGCGCGCGCCAGACCGAGCGGCGTCTTCACGACGTCACGCGCTCGCTGCCCGCGGTCGTGTTCCAGTTGCGACGCGCGAATGACGGCACATACAGCCTTCCGTATATCGATGGCGATACGCGTCAATTGCTCGGACTCAACGTTGCAGCGCTCGCCGATGACCCGATTCACGCGTTGACGCACGTTCACGCCGAGGACAGCGCCCGTCTGCTCGGCGAAATCGAGACGTCGGCGCGCACGCTCGAGCCCTTGCATACCGAATTCCGTTCGACTATCGATGGCGTCACGCGCTGGATTCGCGCTGATCTCGTCGCGCATCGCGAAGACGAGGGCGCCGTCGTGTGGAGTGGATACTGGGCGGATGCCAGCGTGGAGCATGCCCGCGCAGACGAACTCGCGCGCGCGCGCGACACCGCCGAAGCCGCGTCGCGCGCGAAGGACGATTTCCTGGCAATGATGAGCCACGAAATCCGCACGCCGATGAACGGCGTCCTGGGGCTCGTCGAAGTGCTCGAGAACACACGGCTGAATCCCGACCAGTCGCAGATGCTGGGCATGATTCAGGATTCCGCGAGCGCACTTTTGCAAATCCTCGATGACCTTCTCGACTATTCCAAGATCGAGGCCGGGCGTTTGGCGATCGAGTCTACCTCTATCGATCTGCGCGAACTGGTGGATAGCGCCGTCGGCCTGCTCGCCGGGCGAGCGCACGAAAAAGGCTTGCGCGTGCGCGTCGACGTGGCGCCGGAAGTGGCCGCGACCGTCAGAGGCGACAGCGTGCGTCTCAGGCAGATTCTCTTCAACCTGATGAGCAACGCGATCAAGTTCACGATCAAGGGCGAAGTGGCGCTCCTCGTTCGCGCAGTCGAGCAACGCGACTGCGAGCAGGTGATCGAGTTGTCTGTGAAGGACACGGGAATAGGCATTGCCGCCGAGGCGCAGCAGAGCTTGTTCGAGCCGTTCGTGCAGGCAGAGACATCCACGACGCGGCGCTTCGGTGGCACCGGCCTTGGACTGACAATCTGCAATCGCCTCGTCGAGTTGATGGGCGGATCGATGAGTCTGGAAAGCGCAATCGGCGTCGGAACCTCGATGGCCGTTCGCCTCACGATGCCCGTCGAAACCTTGAATTACCAGATCGAGGGGCTTCGTGGTAAGCGAGGCATCGTCGCGATCGACGACGATCGCGTCGCGGCGGCGCTGATGCACTACGGCGAAGCGCTTGGTCTCGCATTGCAGCGTCATGCTCCCGGCGAATTTGCGCGGAAGGGCCCTCACTCACTCGAGGACGTCGATATCGTCTTTTCGAGCGATGCGCACAAGAGCCCGTCGCCACTCGGCTCTCGCGTGATTCACGTGACCGAGAAGCCGAAGCCCACCGGTTATCGGATCCTCGAAGACGACATCCGTGTGAGCGTCAATCCGATCTCATGGCACGGACTCGGCGCGGCATGCGTCGCCGCGCTGACAGGCATGCCGCAGATCGCATCCGGCGTGACGCTCGGGCCGGAAACGAAGATGGCGGCGCCGGATCGGGAAGACGCATTGCGTCGCGGCAGGCTCGTGCTCGTGGCCGAAGATCATCCGGTGAATCAGGAGTTGATTCGCCATCAGCTATCGTTGCTCGGTTTTGCCTGCGACGTCGTGCACGATGGCGCCGAGGCGCTCACGGCGCTGACGTATACGCGCTACGGGTTCCTCATCACCGACTGTCACATGCCGAACGTGACGGGCTACGAGCTCGCGCGCCGCATCCGGGCCGACGAAGCCGGGACGTCGCGTCGTTTGCCAATTCTCGGCATCACGGCAAGCACCGCGCCCGACGAGTTGCACAGATGCCGCGAAGCCGGCATGGACGACTGCCTCGTCAAGCCTACTCGCCTTGCAACGTTGCGCGAGCACCTGAACCGCTGGTGGGCCACTGATAGCGCCGTGCCTGTTTCCGACGCGCACTCGCAGCAAATTGCTGCCGAGCCGGCACGCGATGCAGACGAACTTGATCTGAGCGCGATGGCGCAACTATGGGGCAGTGAATCGACAGTAAAGGCGCTGCTGGATGCGTTCGTGTCGTCGTTCCGCGAGGATCTCGTCGTGCTTGCGCGATTGCTCGAGCGCGGCACGGTCGACGATCTGCGCGACTGGCATCATCGCGTGATCGGGGCGGCCAGTGTGTTGCAGTATCGACCGCTGATTCAGGCGCTCGAAGACTTCCGTCATGATCTATCGAAGAAGTCGCGGGAAACGCGTCATCGTGAAGGATTGGCGCTCATTGCGCGATGTGAACACCTGCTCGATCGGATCGACGCACAGGGCGCCACGATACTTTAGATCCGTCCACCAGATGCGATGCGGCGCACAGGCGGCCGCATCGCGCATTTCAGTCGATCGACGATTCGAGACTCTCGCTGGCCGACTCGCTGTCGCGGAAGAAAGTCAGCGCGAAGTCCACGAACGCGCGTGTCTTGGCAGGCACGTGCTTGCGTCCGGGATAGACGATCGACACTTCCTTGTCGGCATCCTTCAGTGCGTAGTTGGGCAGAAGCCGTACGAGCGCTCCGCTTTCGATGTCCTGCGTCACGTGACTTTCTGGCACCACGGCGATTCCCATTCCTGACAAGGCCGCTTGCCGGAGCATCGGCGAACTGTTGACGGAATAGGCTGGATCGAGCACGACGCTTTCCGACGCGCCCGTGGGCCCGATAAACGACCACGCGGACCCGTGGATTTCAGTGGACGGCGCGAGAAAGTCGTGCGTCGCGAGGGCGGCGGGGCGAACGGGCGTGCCTTGCCGCGACAGATATTCCGGCGATGCCACGAGCACGGCGGCGACCCTGAACAGCGGACGATTGATGAGCGTTCCACTGCTGACCAAGTGAGGCACGACGATACCTACATCGAAGCCTTCAGCGACGATATCGACCGGGCGATGCAACAACGACAGGCGCAGTTTCACGCCCGGATAGCGTTCGTGAAACGCACGCAGCATCGGCGTGAGACCCAGCAGGGAAAAAGAGGCCGATGCGACGAGTTTGAGCGAGCCGGACGGATCGGCGGAGTTGTTCGAAATGGAAGCTTCGATCGTTTCGACTTGCTCGATCACTGCACGGCAGCCGTCCGCATAGGCGCGTCCGGCTTCGGTCAGTGAGACGCTGCGTGTCGTGCGGTTCAGCAAGCGCGTGTTTAGGTGCGCTTCCAGAAGCGAAACGTAGCGCGTGACCACGGCGTTCGACAAGTCGAGCGCGGCGGCAGCGCGGCCGAATGATTCGGTGTCCGCAACCTTGAGAAAGACACGCATCGCGTGGAGTTGGTTCATGCAAAAACCGATTGGAGAAGTATTCGATGAACGCGCCATGACGACGGTTGCGTGCGAAGCGCAACGAACTGCTACGCGTGCGCGATTTTAAAGGTTAGGTTTCAACGCGCGAATCGGACGGTTCTTAACGTTATAGGGTGTGGCACATAAGGCACTGTCGCGTGTGTGCAACTGTTCTGCTGCTGCGCTCAAGGATATGCGTGCTCTGATCGTCCGTAACTATAGGTAACCTAAGCGTTTTTCCGTATTAAAAATGTACTTTTCGAATTGTTCGAAAAGAATTTTGTGCTATCGCGATCGTCTTCTCAAAAAAACAGGCCAATAAACTTTGCTTCGCCGTCTATCGGTGCTGAGGCAAGCGAGTGAATCAGAAGATTCCCCACTCGAAAGGCGTTCAGGCTGAAGCAACCCATCGAGTCGCAAGGCTCTCTCAAAGGAATTCGCATGAAAAAGAATCTGATCGTAACGGCAGTCGCAGCACTGGCCGCATCGTTCGCAACCGCTGCGAGCGCGCAAAGCAGCGTCACCCTGTATGGCGTGGTCGACGCCGGTTTCACCTACGTGAATAACGTGTTCAATCAGAATGAGTTCCGCGATTCGAACAAGGGCACCTTCATCGGCATGACCGGCGGCAACGTGCAGCAGAGCCTTTGGGGCCTGCGTGGCGCAGAGGATCTGGGCGGCGGCATGAAGGCCATCTTCAAGTTGGAGAGCGGCTTCAACCTGGGCAATGGCTCGCTCGCAAACGGCGGCGCGCTCTTCAATCGCCAAGCTTACGTCGGCCTGTCCTCCTCGCAGTTCGGCACGGTCACGCTGGGTCGTCAATACGACTCGACCATTGACTACCTGGCTCCGCTTAGCGCGGCAGGTACGTGGGGCGGCACCTATTTCGGTCATATCGGCGGCAACGATAACCTGAACAGCAATTTCAGCATTGCAAACGCTGTCAAGTACGAGACCGCTAACTACGCCGGCTTCTCCGCGAGCGCGCTGTATGGCTTCTCGAACCAAGGCGGAAATTTCAGCAATAATCGTGCATACAGCCTCGGCGCTGGTTATGCCAATGGTCCGTTCAAATTCGGTCTCGCTTATATGCAAGCGAATGGCGTGAATTCGCCGACCAATCAGGGTGGTGCAGTCGTTGGCAACCAGTATGTTACGTTGAATGACAATGGCGAGGCTGCAGTTGCCGGCCGCCGTCTGCGCACGTTCGGTGCTGGTGCCGGTTACTCCTTCGATGCAATGACGTTCGGTGTTCTGTGGACTCAGTCGCGTCTGGATAACACGTACTTCGCCAACAATTCGACGTACGTGAACAACTTCGAAGTCAATGGCCGCTACATGCTGACTCCGGCTCTGTCGCTTGGTGCTGCATACACGTACTCCCAAGGCAAGAGTGAAGTCGCAGGCGATTCGGCTGACACGTTCCGCTATCACCAGCTCGGTCTGCAGGCTGACTATTCGCTGTCCAAGCGCACCGATGTCTACGTCGAAAGCGTAGCGCAATTGGGTTCTGGCGGTGCTGCGGCATGGATCTCGAACAACGGCACGTTTGGTCCGTCGACGAGTTCGCGTCAGGTCGTCTTCAGTACGGGTCTGCGTCACCGCTTCTAAAAGTGTGTATAGACCGGAGACATGGGTAACACCTGTTCCAGGACATGGGTAACACTTCGGACGAATGGTTCGTCCGGAGTTG